>JBBDYB010000010.1:0-358927 GCA_040901965.1 Gemmatimonadales bacterium
GAAGCGGAAGGGCGGCTCGGTATCGAGCCGCCCTGGGGATTGCGCTTGCCGCGCTGCTAGGGGCTCGGCGCCCAGCGCGCGCGCCGGTCGTTGTTGCTGTTGTTGGTGAGGTTCGTCTGCCCCGTTCCGTCCGCGTTCATGACGTAGATCTCGACGTTGCCGTCCCGGTTGCTGTCGAACGCGATCCGCGCGCCGCTCGCCGACCACGCGGGCTGTTCGTCGGTCGCGGCATTCGTCGTGAGCCGCGTCAGACCGCCGGTGTTCAGGTCCTTCACGTAGATCTCACCGTTGCCGTCGCGCTCGCTGGTAAACGCGAGCTTCGCGCCGACGGGCGCCCACTGAGGATCGAAGTCGTGCGCTGCGTGGTTCGTGAGGTTGGCCGCGCCGGTGCCGACGGCGTTGATCACGTAGATCTCGAACTGGAAGCCCTCGCCTTCCAGGTCGAAGGCCTTCTGGAAGGCGATCTTGGTGCCGTCGGGGGACCACACCGGCAGCATGTCGAACTGGCCGTCGTCCGTGAGGTTGGTCGCGCCGGTGCCGTCGGCGTTCACGACGTAGATCTCGGCGTCGCCGTCCGAGTTGTCCGTGCCGCCCCCATGGCTCTGGAAGGCGATCTTTGTCCCGTCCGGCGACCAGGCCGGGAGCGCGTCGGCCCCCGTGAAATTCGAAACGTTCGTTTGGCCCGTGCCGTCCGCATTCATCACGTAGATCTCGTTGTTGCCGTCCCGGTTGCTCTCGAACACGATCCTGGAGCCGTCGGGCGACCACCACGGGTTCTGATCGCTGGCCGGGTTGTTGGTGAGCCGGGTCTGCCCGGACCCGTCGCGGTTCATCACATAGATCTCGCTATTGCCGTCGCGATTGCTGGTGAACACGAGCTTGGTGCCGTCGGGCGACCAGCGTTGCTGTAACTCGAATCCCGAGTTGTTGGTGAGGTTCGTCTGGCCCGTGCCGTCGGCATTCATGACGTAGATCTCACTGTTAACGTCGCGATCGCTGAGGAAGGAGATCTGATCCCCGAGCGGCGCGAAGTCGAGATCGTCCAACAGGATCAGGAACCCACCCGCCCCGCCGCCGCTCAACTCGATCCGGCCGATGCCGGCGGTGTTGGTGACTTCGATCATTTCCTGTCGAAACGTCACGGTGCCGGGCGTATACAGGACAACGTTGGAGCGGGTGATCTGCGACGCGGGAATGGCATCGCCGTCCGGCTCGAACGCGGCGACCGGGATCTCGCCGATGTCGTTGTTCACCCGCGCTTCGAAGCGCACCGCTGTCGGCGCTCCCGAGAACGTCATGATGGTGGTTCCCACCCAGCGTCCGCCGCCGGAAGAGGGCGGCGAGGTCACATCGTGGTTGGGCGCGCCTTGCGGATTGTTGCTGTTGAGCAGGATGTGCGGCTCGTCCTGATCGGTAAAGGACGAAGTGAACGAAAATATCACGCCCAAGGCGGCGTACGCGGTGCCGACCGCGCAGTCGCTGCACGTTGCCGTGCCATTCGGATATGTCTCGAAGTCTATCAAGACTGGCGATACGGCGGTCGCCGTGAACACCACTTCACCGGTTCCCACCGTCACCGTTTCCTGCAGCGCGCTCGGGATCGGATCGCCGGTTGCGGCATCGATGTTGACGGGTTGGAAGGGGCCCGCGTCGTCCGGATCGGCGATGCCCCGGCCGGCGGCCGTCACGGACTGCGCGCCCGTCGCGGTGCCGAGCGTCCAGGAGGCCACGGCCGCGATGCCGTCGGTCGAGCTCAGCACGCACGACAAGTCCGCGTCCGATCCGCAGGGCACGGTGGACCCGAGATCGAGCGTCCCGCTGCCTGCCCCCGCGGCGAACCGAACCGTCGCGCCCGCGACCGGCTGGCCAGTGCGGTCGAGCACGCGTACTCCGGGCGCTGTCTCGACTGGACTGCCGGCTTCCGCGGTCTGCCCGTCCGTACCGTCCAGCGGAAACATCTGCACCGGCAGCACGAGCTGGAAGTCGCTGAAATAATCGGTCGAACCGCCCTCGCCGACGTCGAGCACCGCCACGCTCGCGTGCAGCGCGCGCGGCGCGAACAGCCGGCCCAGCGCGCGAGCGAGCTGGCCGAACAGGCCCGTCGGACCCTGGCCGATCGGCGTGGTGCAGAAGTCGTCCGCATGGGGCAGCGCAAAGATGTCGCCGTTGTCCTGGCGGTACATGGTGATCAGGTCATCCTGAGGCGGCGCGGGTAACGGGACCCCGTCGCTGACGATACTGCAAATCGAGACCGTCGCCGTCGGGCTGAACCGGAAGTCACCGAGCGGCGGGTCGGACGTCACCGTCAGGCAGTTCCCGTATTTCGGCGCATCCACATCGACGCCGTCGCAGAGCGTGAGCGTGACCGTGATGACGCGGTCGGTCTGCTGCGGCGGAATATCCACGCGGTCGCCGGTTCCTTCGAGCACGACGCTGCCGCCATCGGCCAAAACGATCGTTTCGGAATTGCAGAACTGGGTCCAGGGCGCGCCGCACAGGGCGGAATCCTCGATGCGGAACTTGATCGGCAACGTGCGGCCGTCGATCAGCGGGACGAACTCGTCCGTATCGACGTTTTTGAGCTCGCCCCTGTTGGCGCCCAGCTCGACGTCGGCGAACCCCAGCAGAGTCGTGCCGACGAACACGTTGATGCGATACGTGAGGCTGGTGTTGAGGGAGAAGTTGTCGGTGTGCCAGTTGACGATGTAATGCTCGTCCGTGAGCGACAGGCGCACCGTTTCGGAGCCGGGTCCTGTCGTCATCGTGTATGCGGCGACCGTGGCTCCGCTGCAGGCGGTGCCGGTCAGCCCGGTGCCCTCGCAAATCAGCACGACCGGCGACACACTCCCGTTGAACTCGCCCGCGGTAAACTCCGCGCTGGGATCGGGGACCATCGGCGGCAGGAGGAAGAAGCCCCGGTTCCCATCGGAGCCGTGCAGGGCATCGCTGATGGCAGCCGACGGTGTGCCCACGGCCGGGCGCAGCGAGCGGTCCCCGTCGCAGGCGCTGGCGGCGAATGCTGCGACGAAGAGGAAGAGGCGAGCTTGAGGCTTCATGGGCGTGGGCTCCTTCGCGACGCGCTGGACGGCAATACTCAAGGCGGCGGACTCGATCCCGCCGGTTCTAGGGGCGGGGAGATACTACCGGCGCCGGCTCGGTCCGCAAGTAGCGGAGCGCAAAAACATTGAGACTTTTAGTGATTCTGAGAGTTTTGTGCGTCCCCGCTTACCGTTGCGTCGCGAGTACTGCGCGGAAGTCGGGATGGCTGCGCAGGTCGCGCCACCACCAATGAATGTCGCCGCCGATCTCGAAAGAGTGCCCGGGATTGGCGGCGACGTACCGCTTGAGCAGCGCCATCGCGGCGTCCCGCTCGCCGAGCAGCGTCCGCACCAGGGCTTCGTAGCCGATGAGGTCCTGCGTCGGGTCGATCTCGGGTGCCGCCGCCGCCCGCGCGCGCGCAACCACGGCGAGCGCGCTGTCACGCCGGCCGGCGCGGGCGATGACGCCCGCCACGAGCAGCTCCGTGCGAAGACGGAAGAACTCCCGCCGCGCGATCGGCGCGAGCGAATCCATCCGCGCGGCGAGCTGCCAGGCCAGGTCGATCTGCGGACGGGCATCCGGTGTCAGCAGCATCCGCACCTGACAATCGAGGAACCTGAAGTCGCGCGGGAGCCGCCGGTTTCCCTCAGCGCACCAGCGACGGGCCTCAGCGAACTGCGAGATGTTGTAGGAGCCGTGAAACAGACGGTCGAGAATGGCATCGGCAAACCGCAGATAGGCATCGGCTTCGTACGCCGCGCGGGCCGCGAGGATCGAGGTGACCACGTCCTTACGGAGATGGTGGAGCCAGCTTAAGGTCCAGTGCGCCTGCGCCAGCGTCGGCTCGGAGCGAACGGCGGCCTCGAGATCCCGCTGCGCTCGGCGCGACAGCGTGTCGAGCGGCATCTCCGGTGGCGCGGCATCGAGACGCAGCAAGGCGTAGCGCAGCGTACCCCGTACTTCCAGTGCGCGGGGATTGACGCCGTCCAGCGCGACCGCACGCTCGGCGTGCCGCAGGCCCTGCTGCGCGATGGTGACCCGCGCCTCGCGATCGGCCGGCGCGCGCCAGCGGTCGTACGCCACCCACGCGCGCCGGACGATGGGCTCGCTCCAGCGCGGGTCGCTGTTTTCGGCGAGTACGAGCAGCGAATCCGCACGCGCCAGCAGCGCCGCCGCAGCGATGCGGTCGCGCGCCTCGATCTGCTCGGCTTCCTTGCGCAGTCGCTCAGCGCGCTGCACGAGGGACCACGCTTCGGCGCTCGACGTTTCGGCGCGGCGGTCGCGCAGCTCGAATTCCTCGCCGAGGCGCTGGCGCAGGAAGCTCGTGATGTCCTGCACCGCGGAGTCCCGGATGGCGAGCAGATCGGCGCGCGGGAGCGCGAAGGTTCGGCGCGCGTAGTCCGCGCCGCTCACGCCCTCAACGAGCCGCGTCGTGACTCGCAGGCGGTCGCTGCCTTCAGGCTCGATGCTGCCGGCGAGCAGCGTCCCGGCTCGCAGCAGGCGCGCGATGCTGTCGCGCGGGATCTCGCTGCCACGGAACTGGGCGACGCCGTTCGGCGAGATCACGTCCAGCGGCCGGACCGGCGCGAGCGCCTCGATGACCGCTTCAGTGAGTCCATCGGCGAGGTGCCCCAGCGAGCTATCGGGACTCAAGTCCGTGAAGTAGAGCACGGCTACCCGTTGCGGGTCGAGCCCGCCCGCCGCCAACGACCCCGCAGTCCCGCCGCGGCCCAGCAGGATCCAGCCGATGACGACGAGCAGCACGACCCCCACCGCCACCGGGACTGGTTTGCGCCATGGAATTTTCCCCGGCGCCGCCGACCGGGACGCTGTCACGGGCGACACCCTCCCCGTACTCGCGGCCGCGATCGCCGCGGCGAACTGCGCCGCGGTCTGATAGCGGTCCGCCGGCACCTTGGCGAGCGCGCGATTGATCACCGCCTCGAGCGCGTCGGGAATCAGCTCGCGCACGATCTTGAGCCGCGGCACCGAATCGAGCGAATGCCGCGCCATGATCGCCTGCGCCGTCGGCCCCGTGAACGGCGGCTGGCCGCCGAGCATCTCGTACAGCACGCAGGCGAGGCTGTAGATGTCGCTGCGGCGGTCCACCTGCCCCGTCCCCGCCGCCTGCTCGGGGCTCATGTAGGCCGGCGTGCCGATCGCGAGACCGGTCTCCGTCAGCTTGTCACCGCCCGCTGCGGAGATCGCGCGCGCGATCCCGAAATCGGCGACGATCGCGTGGCCGCCCGACAGCATGATGTTCTCGGGTTTGATGTCGCGGTGCACCACGTCGTGGCTGTGCGCGTACGTCAGCGCTTCGGAGACTTCGCGAGTGATCTGCAACGCGTCGTCGATGGGCAGCTGGGGCTCGCGTTCCAGGCGGTCGCGCAGCGACTCACCCTCGACGTACGGCATGACGTAGTACAGCACGCCCGCCGCATCGCCCGAATCGTAGACGGCCAGGATGTTGGGGTGCTGGAGGCGGGCGGCCAGCCGGATCTCGCGGAGAAACCGGTCCCGACCCACAGCCTGGGCAATCTCCGGGCGCAGCGTCTTGAGCGCGACGAAGCGCTCGTGCTTGATGTCGCGAGCGAGATAGACGACCGCCATCCCGCCGCGGCCCAGCTCGCGGTCGACGACGTAATGATCGGCGAGCGCGGCGTTTAGGCCTGCTATCGGATCGGTCACCGGGATAAGGTACGCCCCTCAGCGCGCTGCGGCCATATCAACGCGTCACGAGCCTGGGGGCGTGGTGCCGGAATAATTGTGGCGCACGTGCTCGGCGAGCTGACGCGCCAAACCGTCCGGGTCGGTCACGGGCCAGCGGAGTAAGACACCGAACAAGACGCGCCCCGCGCCCGCCTCCGCGGCGATCAGGCTCGCGCGCACCGAGTCGCGCTGCCCTTCGATCGGGTCCACCCGTCCGTAGATCGCGACGCCGGCACTGGTGCGGCGAGCCAGCTCGACGGCCGCGATTTCCGGGCGCGACGTACCGCGCCACCGTTCCCGCACCACCGCCTGTGGAACGGTCGCCAGCGGCGGCATGGTGCCGAGCTGCTCCGTGAGGCCTTCCGCCAGCCGCACGCGCCAAGCCTCGAGGCCGGGCACGAAAATGTCGAAGGGCGCGACCGCGACCAACCGCGGATCCGGCGCATGGCTGCGCGCGTAGCGCACGAAGCTCACCGCGCCGGCGACCGTCAGCAGCACGACCAGGACGGCAAACGCCACCAGGAGGCGTCGCGATTTCACCGCGCGCGGATTGTCTGAACCGTTCATTGGCGTCCTCTCCAAACCGCGGGTAGCTTCGCATCCAGCCCACCCGTTCACAAGGAGTCCCCGCATGGCGCTGCGCACGGCATTCGGTGCCGTTTTGGCGTTGCTGCTCATCCTTCCGGATCCCGGCAGGGCGCAGGAGGCTGCCGTCCCCGATAGCCTGCGTTTGCGGCGGCTGTTCGCGCAGGACTGGGAGTACACGATGCGGGAGTACCCCGAGTTTGCGACGGCCGTGGGGTACCCGGGGCAGAACGCGCGCTGGACCGACTACTCGTCCGAGGCCATCGCCCGCCGCAAGCGCGAATTGAACAATCCGCTCGCGACGCTGCGCACGATCGACCGCGCCACGCTCAGTTCGTCAGACCAGCTCAACTACGACCTGTTCCGCCGTAGCCTCACCGATGCAATCGAGGAGAGCCGGTTCCCGGGCGAGCTGATGCCCATGACGCAGATGGACGGCATCCAGCAGCAGGTGCCCAGCACGATCGCGCAGATGCCCGCGGCCGGCGTCCGCGACTACGAGGACATCGTGGCCCGGCTGCGCGCTGTGCCGGTGCTGGTGGACCAATCCATCGCGCTGCTCGAGCGCGGGCTTGCGGCCAGGATCACGCCGCCGCGGATCACGCTGCGCGACGTGCCGCAGCAGGCGCTCAACCTCGTCGTGGACGACCCGCTCAAGAGCCCGTTGCTCGAGGCGTTCACCCGATTCCCGGCCACCGTGCCCGTGGCCGACCAGGAGCGGCTGCGCGCGGCCGCCATCGCCGCTTACCGCGATGCGGTGGCACCGGCGTTCCGCAAGCTGAACGGTTTCCTGACTGCGAAGTATGTGCCCGGCGCCCGTACGTCCACCGGGATGCGCGACCTGCCGGACGGGATGGCCTGGTACCAGGTGCGGGCGCGCGCCTCTACGACGACCGACCTCAGTGCCGAGCGCATTCACGCGATCGGGCTCGCCGAGGTGAAGCGGATCCGGGGACAGATGGACAGCGTGATCGCGGCGAGCGGCTTCCGAGGCAGCTTCGCCGAGTTCGTGCAGTTTCTGCGCACGGACCCGCGCTTCTACTTTACGACGCCCGAGGATTTGCTGCGGGCGACACGCGATGTCGCCAAGCGCATCGACCCCGCCCTGGTGCGGCTCTTCGGCACTCTGCCCCGGATGCCGTACGGGGTCTCGCCGATCCCGCCGTACGCGGAGCGCTCTCAGACGACCGCGTACTACCAACCGGGGAGCCCGCGCGGCCACCGCCCTGGCACCTATTTCGTCAACACGTACAACTTGCCTGCGCGGCCCCGCTGGGAAATGGAGGCGCTGACGGCCCATGAAGCCGTGCCCGGCCATCACCTGCAGATCGCGCTCGCGCAGGAGCTCGAGGACGTCCCGGAATTCCGGCGTTACGGCGGCTACACGGCGTTTGTGGAAGGATGGGGATTGTACAGCGAGAGTCTGGGCGGGGAGCTGGGTCTGTATGGCGACCCGTACAGCAAGTTCGGCCAGCTCACCTACGAGATGTGGCGCGCGATTCGCCTGGTGCTCGACACCGGCATTCATACAATGGGCTGGACCCGTGAACAGGCGATCGACTACTTCAAGGGGAATGCCGCCAAGACCGAGCACGACATCACCGTCGAGGTCGATCGGTACATCGTGTGGCCGGGACAGGCGCTCGCGTACAAGATCGGCGAGCTGAAGATCAAGGAATTGCGCGCCTCTGCGACGGCGGCGCTGGGCGATCGGTTCGACGTGCGCGCGTTCCATGATCTGGTGCTGGGTGGGGGGGCAGTGCCGCTCGACGTCCTGGAAGCTCGGATTCGCGCCTGGGTCGCGGCGGTGCAGGCGCGGTGAGCGCGCGCTGAGCGGCATTGCAGCCGGTTTGACGCAGGCCGATTAACATCGCGGTGCATGGTCACCGTCTGCACCGTACTCGCCCCTCCCGAGCGCGCCCGGATCGATGCCGCGGGCGACGGCTGCTTCGACACGCTGCACGCTGATTCGCTGCGCGAAGCACTCCACGTCGCCCGCCGCCGCCGCGTCGACGCCGTCATCATTTCGGTCCACCGTTGTCAGGGCGAGGCCCTCCCCGCCGTCGCGCGTTTCGTGCGGGAGTTCCCCGCCATTCCTGCCGTAGCGCTGGTGTCGCGGCATGACCGTGAGGCCACCGAGGCGCTGCTTCGGCTCGGCGCCACGGGGGTGCGCACCGCCGTAGACTGCACGCATCCTGACGGGTGGCGGCGGCTGCGGGATCTCGTGGGCCACCCGGCGTCGCCGGTCGCGGCGCGCATCCTGGCGCGCCTTGGTCCCCCCCTGAGCGATGCGTCGGAGGAGACGCGCATCTTCTTCGAGGCCGTCGCGCGGCTCGCGCCGGCGCTCAGCACGGTGCGCGGGCTCGCGCGCCATCTCCGCGTCCGCCCCAGCACGTTGATGTCGCGGTTTCACCGCGCGGGGATTCCCTCCCCCAAGAGCTATCTCGCCGGCATGCGACTGCTACACGCCTCCTACCTGTTCCAGAATCCGGGATTGTCGGTCTCGGATGTGGCCTACCGGATGGATTACTCGTCACCGCAGAGCTTTGGGCGCCATCTGCGGGCGGTGCTGGGCGTGACCGCCGGAGAGTTCCGCCGCCGTTTTCCATTCGATGTGGCGCTGGCGCGCTATATCGACCTACTCGTCACCCCGTACCGGGAGGCCCTGCGCGCGTTTCACCCCTTCAACGCGGGGCTGTGGGACCAAGGACCCAACGCCGCAGCGGTCTTCCGGGCGGGGTGAGTACCCTCAGTCCGCCGCGGGGCGGATGACGTGCTCGGCCGTGCGCTGGTCGCGGCGCAACATCGAGAAGCGCGCCATGCCGCCGCGCAGGCGTTCCGCGAGCTGCGCGAGCTGCTGCGACGTGGCGGTGAGCTCGCCCATCGAGGTGATCTGGGTCTGTGTGGCCGCGGCGGTGTTGTTGGCGCTCTCTGAGGACGCTGTCGAGATACTGGCGACTTGCTGTAACGATTGTGCCAACTGCGCGAGCCGCTCCGCTTGGCTGCGCGACACCTCCGCGGTCGCGTTCACCAGATCGCCCATCAACTGCACGCCCTGGTGCAGCTCCTGGAGCGCCCCGTCGGCTTCCGCCGCCACGGCGCCGATGTCGCGCACCTTGGCCTCCCCTGATTGCATCGCCCGCGCTGCAGCCTCGATTCCCGTGCGTAGGTCGCTCACCAACTCCGCGACTTCGCGGGCCGACTTCCCCGCCTCGGCGGCGAGGGAGCGGACCTCGTCCGCAACGACCGCGAAGCCCTCCCCGTGCTCTTCCGCGCGCGCCGCTTCGATCGCGGCGTTGAGTGCGAGGAGGTGCGTCTGGCGCGCGATGCGCGCGATCGTCTGGGCGAACACGCCGATCCGCTCCGACATGCCCGACAGCCCCGCCACCGTGGAGGCCGTCGCGCGCACCTCCTCGCCCACGGAGCGCAGCGTGGCGCTGGCGCGCGCCACTCGTTCACGTCCCCGCTCGGCCGCGGCCACAAGCCGCGACGCGTCCACCTGCATCAGCTCCGCACGCACCCGCAGCGATTCGGCCTGGTCGGCGGCTTTGGCGCTTTCTCCCCGCGCTCCGTCGGCGAGGCCGCGCTGCTGTCCCAGATCGCTCGCCAATCCCTGCGACGTCTGCGTGAGTGATTCCGTCGTGGCGTGCAGCTGCTGCGCGGCAGCCGCCAGCTCCTCCGCGAACGCGGCCACCTCATCGGCCTCCCGCTGCACCGACGAGATTGTAGCGCCGATCTCTTCCAGCATCCGATTGAAACTCTTCTCGAGGAAACCCAGCTCGTCGGCTTCCGCGGCGGCTGCGCGCACGGCGAGGAACCCCTGCTCCGCTTCGCCCATCACGCTCCGTGCCCGGCGGATCCGCGCAATCAGCGTGGCCGGAATGCGCTTGATCGCCATCGCGACGACGATGAACAGGCCGGTTTCGAGGTAGGCCGTCGCGTCGAGCCCCCCCCCCGGCGTTCCGGGATACAGTTGGCCGTGCAGCCAGCTCGCGACCAGGTATGCGAGCGAGGCGACGAGCACGAGGAAATCGCCGACCGCCTGTCCCTGGTCGAAGGCATACGGGAGGACGGCGATGAAGAGGGCTGCCACCACGCCCCCGTGCCCGAACCACACGACGAGCACGGTGACCAGGATGACGTCGAGCAGCGCCAGCATGTAGATGAACCACCACCGGTACCAGCCACGCTCGTTGATCATTCCTACCAAGGCGTTGATCACCGCCGCCGCACCGGCGACGAGCACGATCGTGCCGAGGCGTGTCTCGATCATCCCGCCCAACCGGCCGAGGACGCCCAGCACGAACAGCGCCGCGGCCATGGCCCAGCGGCGGCGGTGACTGCGCTCGAACGTTTCGAGGTCCTTGAGGCGCTGCTCGAGCGCGGTGGCGTCATCGTGCCAGCCGCGTACCCGTGCGGCAAACGAAGGCCGCAGGGAGGAAGGGGAGGGAGGGGAGGGAAGCGTCACGCCACCATGCTAGTGGAGCGTCGAGCCCGCGGCGAGCCCGAGGTCGGACGCCGTGAGGAACGCCTCCACCGGATAGCCCGCCCGCTCGAGCGCCTCGCGGCCGCCCTCCTCCCGGTCCACCACCGCCACTACCCCCAAGACACCGCCGCCCTCGCTTTCGACGGCGCTAATGGCGTCGCGCGCCGAGTTGCCGGTAGTGAGCACGTCTTCGACGATCACGACCGCCATCCCGGGCGCGAAACACCCCTCGATCCGCTTTCCGGTCCCGTGCTCCTTGGCTTGCTTGCGCACCGTAAACGCGTCCAGCGGTACGCCGCGGCGGCGCGCGGTGAGGGCGAGGGCATACGCGACAGGGTCGGCGCCGAGCGTCAGTCCCCCCACGGCCCGCGGCGCCCAGCCGCGGAACGCCAGGCGGTCCAGGCCGAGGCCGCCGATCACGGCAAGGCCGTCGCCGGACATCGTCGTGAGGCGGGCGTCGATATAGAAGGAAGACCGGCGGCCGGAGGCGAGCACGAAATCGCCCCGGCGCACCGAGCGGGCGAGCAAGAGGTCTCGGAGTGTGTTTCGGAAGTAGTAGTAGTCGCTACTACTATTCACTGCGCTTGCCGACAAAGTTCTTCAGGGCGCCCAGCAGGCCCCGTCGCGGCGCGCCCGCCCCCTCCGCGAGACCCGCCGCGAGCTCGGCGGCAAAGGCACTCACGGTGGCCTGGCGGTCGCCGGGTTGCCGGGCCAGGCCTTTCATCACGGCGGCTTCGAGCCCGGGCGGAAACTTCGTCCCCTTGATCGCTTGCGACAGCGGGGTAGGGGCCTGGCTCAAGAGCTGCTGAAACAACTCGCGAGGGCTGCGCCCCATATGGGGATGACGGCCCGTGAGCATGTAGTACGTGATCGTCGCCAGGCTGTAGATGTCGGCGCGGCCGTCCACCAACTCCCCCGACAACGCTTCGGGCGCGACGTACTGGAGCGTCCCGACGAAGAAACCGGTGCGGGTCAGACGGTCTTCGGGGGGCAGGTCGGCATCGCGCGCGATTCCAAAATCCAGGAGTTTGACCGTTCGCGCGGCCGGGTCGTACATGATGTTTTCGGGCTTCAGATCGCGATGGATGATGCCGGCGTGATGCGCGGCGGCCAGTGCGTCGGCCAGCTGGCAGACCAGCGCCACGGCATCGGCAGGAGCCAGGGGGCCGCTGCGGTGTAGGAAGTCGGCGAGCGGCTCCCCGTCCGCCCATTGCAGCGCGAGATAATGGAGGCCGTCCGCTTCCCCGTAGTCGTAGGTACGCACGACGCCGGGATGGACGACACGGGAGCCGTATCCCGCCTCCCGCAAGAATCGCTGAACAGCCGTGGGGTCGCCCCTGAGGCGCTGGCGCAATACCTTGAACGCACAGCTGCCGCGTTCGGCATGCTCGGCGCGGTACACCTCAGCCGTCCCTCCCTCGCCCACGCGCTCGAGGAGGCGGTAGCCGGCGATGGTCCGGCCGGCCAGGTTCTCGGTAGCCATTGGGGTTGGCGCGAAACTAACGTCCCGATTTGAGGCTCGGCAAGTGATACAACGCGCGGCGGCGCTCACGGCGCTGATTGTCTTCGCTGGCGGCTGCGGATCCTTTCAACGGGTCGGCCGTCCCGACGGGCCTGCCGGTCCTGGCACGGCGCTGCCGCGGCTGTTCGACGCGACGTCGGTGTACCGGTCCATGGGCTTCCTGGTGGGAGGGAGCGCGCTGCCCTTCATCGCTTCAGTCCGCTACCTCGCGGGGCCGACCGCCGACTCGACCCTGGTGCTGTTTTCGGTGTCGCTCACCAACACGGCGATCACCTTTCAGCGGCGCGGCAACGAGTTCGTCGCGGAGTATCGCGTCGAGGCGGCGTTCCGCACGGACAGCGGCGTCGTCCCCGTGCGCCAGATCGGACGCGACGAGCAAGTGCGGGTGCGCACCTTCCAGGAAACGCTGCGCACCGATGAGAGCATCATCTTCCAGCAATTCGTCACGGTGCCCCCTGGGACGTACCGGGTGTTCGTGATGTTGCGAGACCGGA
Organism: Gemmatimonadales bacterium; assembly: GCA_040901965.1. Classification (GTDB taxonomy): domain Bacteria; phylum Gemmatimonadota; class Gemmatimonadetes; order Gemmatimonadales; family GWC2-71-9; genus 20CM-2-65-7. Next base: position 12,836 of record JBBDYB010000010.1, read on the forward strand.
ACGGGCCGGCCTTCGCGCGCGCGGAGCGCATGGATACGGCGCCGCGGTTCGCGGCGCGGGGACTCACCCGCCCGATCGCGATCTACACCGGCGAAGGGCGGACCCGGCGTTCCGAGCTCCCCAAGCTCGTGGCGAACCCGCGCGCGACGCTGCCGTACGGCGCGGACTCGATGCGATTCTACGTGGAGAGCTACGGGGAATCAGGGGCCCTCATCGCCCGGGTGGTGGATGTCGGTGACCGTGAGCTGTGGCGCGACACCGTGCCTGTCGCCGGCAATGCCGAGTTGTCGCCGACGACTGTCGCCGTGGCGCCCGGCAGCCTCCCGGTGGGGCAGGCCGAGCTGCAGGCCATCCCCGCGAGTCGCACCGATACCACGCGGGCGCGTTTCCTCGTCAGCTTCTCCAACCAGTGGGTGATCACCAACGTCGACGAAATGCTGAGCCTGCTGCGCTACTTCGACCGCCAGGATTGGGTCGATTCGTTGCGCCGGGCCGAACCGGAGAAACGGCCCGACGTGTGGCGCGAATTCTGGAAGGCCACCGATCCCGTGCCGATCACGCCGGACAACGAAGCGCTCGACGATTACTTCCGGCGCGTCCAGCAAGCCAACGTCCGATTCCAGGATGAAGGCGGTCCGGGCTGGCTGACCGACCGCGGCGAAGTCTTCATCACGCTGGGCGAGCCGGACGAAGTGCTCGATCTCTCGAGCGGGATGGACCGCAGCGGCGTTCGCGCGATCCGCTGGACCTACACACAGCTGCGGCTGGTGCTCTACTTCCAGGACCAAACCGGGTTCAGCCGGTTCCGTCTGACACCGACGTCGCGCGCCGAGTTCCAGCGCGTGCTGGCGCGGGTGCGGCGATCGCGGTGACACGCACCGCCGCGCTCTGGATTCCGGCGTTGGCGGCGCTGTCCGCGGGGGTGGGAGCGTCGTCGCGGGTCATGGCTCAGGACGCCGTGCGTCCCGAGCGGCCGGGAGGCGCGGCGTTCCGCGCCGATTCGCTGCGCCTGGCGGGGCGGCCCTGGCACGCGGCGGAGACGCTCCTGGCCGCTGCGCGCCGCGATCCCAATCCCAACGCATTCCTGATCGTCGAAGGCGCCAAGGCGGAGCTGCATGCCCGCCGCTACGACCGCGCTCGCGGCCTGCTCGCCGCCCAGCCGTGGTTGCACGCCTACCAGAACGGCGAGGCGCTCGCCGTGCTCGCGCAGGCGGAGTACGGACTGGGCAGATACGCCGACGCCGCGGCGCACTTCGATCTGGCGCGGGCGCGCGCGCCAGCCGTGCGCGCGGCTCTGCTGGCGGTGCGCGCCGCGCTGGCGTACGAGGCCGCTGGGCAGGCGGACAGCGCCGCCGCCGCGTTTGCCGCGGCCCGGCAAGGCGGCAGACTGGCGGCGATCGACGGCTGGCTGCGCGTGCGCCAGGCGCGGGTCAGCCGCGACACGGCCGCCGCGCGCGAGCTGCTCGCGGACGTTCCGCCCCCGGCGGTGCGCGACGTGCCGCTCGCCCGCGCGCGCTCGCTGCTGTTGGCGGCCGACACCGCCCGCGCCCTCGATGCGTTCGCGCAGGCCGGAAAACGGCTCGAGGTCGCGCGCCTGGCGCTCGCGGCCCGGGATTCGGCTCGCGCCCGGGCAGCCGCGTACGACTTGATGGCCCGGGCGCCGCAGAGTGACGACGCGGCGGCAGCGGTGGCGCTGGCGCAGGGTCCGCTGCCACCGCGGGCGCCCGAAGAGCACGTCGCGTTGGGGCGGGCCATGAACCGGCGCACCACGGCGAATGATGCCCGGATTCACGTGGCGCGGGGCGTCAAGGCTGGCGACTCGAGCGCGGCGACGTTGCTGCTGTACGGGGAGCTGCTCGTGGCGACGGGACGCTTCCGCGAAGCGGAGCGCGCCTATCAGGCGGCCGCGCGCGACTCCGGGCTCGGCCCGCTCGCGATTTACCGACGGGCGCGCGTCCTGGTGCGGCTCGGCGACCCGGGGGCCGCGGCCGCGCTGTCCGGATTCGCCCAGCGCTACCCGGCCGACAGCGCGGCGCCCGGCGCGCTCTACATCCTGGCCGACATGCTGGACGGCAGAGGCGATTGGGGGGAAACGGGCGCGCCGCGCTGGTATGGGGAGCTGATCGCGCGCTATCCGACCGACGCCCGCGCGTCGCTCGCCCGCTTCCGGCTCGCCGCCCGCGCTGAGAGCGAGGGGCGTCTCGACAGCGCCGCGGCGTTGTATCGCGCGGAGATCGACGCCGCGGGACCGCAGCGGACCGGCGCGCGGTTCTGGCTCGGGCGGATGGCGCTCGCGCGCGGCGATTCGGGCGAAGCGCGTTCCATCTGGACGGCGTTGGCGCGCGAGGACTCGCTTGGCTACTACGGCGTCCGCGCACGCCGTGAAACCGCACTGCCACCGCTCGCCTTTGCGCCCGCGCTCCCACCGCTGTCGCTCCCACCGCCCGCCGTGACGGCGGGGCTCGCGCGGATCGACACGCTGGTGCTCGCCGGGCTCGACAGTGAGGCTCAGGCGGAAGTGCGCGTGGTGCTCGGCCGCCCGCCTCAAGAGCTCGACGTGCTGCTCGCCTGGAGTGAGGGGCTGGGCCTGCGCGGTTATGGGTCGGCCGCCGTGCGGCTCGGATGGCAAGCGGCGCTGCACGCGCCCGGCGACCCGCGCGTGGTGCGCGCCATTTTTCCTTGGCCGAATCGGACAGCCGTCGAGGCCGAAGCCGAGGAGTTCGGCGTCGATGCGCTGCTGCTCGCCGGGATCGTGCGCCAGGAGAGCGTGTTCGATGTGGAGGCGCTCTCGCCCGCTGGAGCGCGCGGGCTCGCCCAACTGCTGCCCAGCACCGCCGCGTTCACAGCGCGTGGCCTCGACGTCACCTTCTATCCGTCGTGGATCACCGTGCCGGACCTGAACCTGCATCTCGGCGCCGCGCATCTCGCGGGGCTGCTCAGGCGGTTTGGGCGCATCGACGCCGCGGCCGCGGCCTACAATGCCGGCGCGACGCCCGTGCGCCGCTGGTTGGAGCGGGACGGCGCCGAGGATCCGGACCGATTCATCGAGCTCATCCCATATCCGGAAACGCGCGGCTACGTGCGCAGCGTATTGCGCAATCGCGAGTTGTATCGCGCTCTGTATGGGGACCCCGAAAAATCGCCGAGCCCCCCGAGCCCCCCGACCCCCCCGACCCCCCCCGCTCCCTGAGGCGCTTGACAGCCTTTCGGTCGGCCCATCATTTCTAGTGCGCCCGACAACACGGCCGGGCAGGCGCCCCAGCGCGGGCAGCCCCGTGTGTGACTCTGCAGGAGGCGGATCGTGATCAAGGGAAAGGTGAAGTGGTTCAATGACGCCAAGGGGTACGGCTTCATTGAGCAGGAAGGTGGCGAGGACGTCTTCGTGCACTTCTCGGCTATTCAGATGGACGGCTTCAAGACGCTCGCCGAGGGCCAGGTGGTGGAGTTCGAGGTGAAGCAGGGTGACAAGGGGCTCCACGCCGCGAACGTCATGCGCGTTTGACGCGCGCCCTTCACCGGTCGTTCCGCCCCGCCCGCGATCCTACGGGCGGGGTTGTTGTTTGAGCGATTACTTTCCTGGCCATGGCTGAACGCGTCTTCCTGGTGGACGGCTATGCGCTGATCTACCGGGCATTCTTCGCGATGATCTCGCGCCCGCTCACCACCGCGCGCGGCGAGAACACCTCGGCCGCCTGGGGCGTCACCAACTTCCTGCTGCGCCTCCACGAGAAGCACCGCCCCCACTACCTCGGGTGGGTGCACGACATGGGCGTGTCGTTCCGCAATGAGCAGTATCCCGCATACAAGGCGACGCGCGAGAAGCTCGACGAGCAACTGCAGCAGGATTTCGACCGCTCGGTCGAGCGCATCAAACAGATCCTCGCCGCCTTTCGCGTTCCGGTCCTCGGCCTGGAGGGATACGAGGCCGACGATGTGATCGCGACCCTCGCCGAAGGCGCGGCCGGCCAGGGCCTCCAGGCCGTGATCGTGTCGGGGGACAAAGACTTCTATCAGCTCATCAGTCCGGGCATCGCGCTCCTCAACCCCGGACGCGGCGGGCCCGGGGCCGTCGAGGAGCAGTGGGTCGACCTGGCGAACGCTAGCGAGCGGTTCGGTGTGGGGCCCGAGCGCGTCGTGGACTATTTCGCGCTGGTCGGCGACAGCTCCGACAACATTCCCGGCGTCAAAGGGGTGGGGGATAAGACCGCCCTCGAGCTGCTGCGTGCCTATGGCGACCTCGATACGATCATCGCGCGCGCGGCCGACATCCCGGGAAAGCGCGCGCGCGAAGCGGTGCAGCAACATGCCGAGATGGCGCGGCTGTCGCGCCAGCTCGTCACCATCCGGCGCGACGTTCCGGTGGCCCTCGACCTCGAGCAGCTACGGGTACAGGCGCCCGACACCGCGCGGCTCACGCAGTTGTTCACGGACCTCGAGTTCCGAACGTTGATTCCGAAGCTCGCCGCACTCGCATCCGTCGGAGAGGACGCCCCGCCCTCCGCTGCGCCGTCGCCGGCGGTCCTCACGGCCGTCCCGGCCGAGGGCACGATCATGGACGACGCGGCGGCCCTTGGCCCAGTGATCGCCGCGGCCCGCCGGGCCCCGCTCGTGGCGATCAGGACCGAGCCCGGGCTCGCCGGCCTCTCGCTCGCGGTTGCGCCGGGCGAATCGTGGTACTTGCCGTTCGGACATCGCGCCCCCGAGGGGCAGCTTGACGAGCGCGAACCACCTCGCAACCTGCCGCTGATTTCCAGCCCCGCGATGGCTCCGCTGCGCGAGCTGCTGGCCGACCCGCGGGTCCCGAAGGCGGCGCACGACATCAAGCTCGAGTGCCTGGCGCTGCAGCGGGCGGGGATCCCGCTCGCCGGCGCCACGTACGACACGATGCTCGCGAGCTTCGTGCTCGACCCCGGGCGGCGCTCTCATGCACTCGATGAGCTGGCGCGCGAACGGCTCTCGCTCGAGCTCCCCTCCGCGAGCCAGCTGGTGGGAAAGGGGCGGGACGAGCGGCCGTTCGCCGAGGTAGCGCCCGCGGACGCCGCGCGCGTCTCAACGGCGCACGTCGAGACCGTGTTGCGGGTCGCCGAGGCGTTTCGCCCGGAGCTCGAGGACCACCATTTGCTCCCGCTCCTCGAGCAGATCGAGATCCCGCTCGTGGCCGTCCTCGTGCAGATGGAGACGACGGGCGTGTTGATCGACCGGGCATTGCTGGGTGAGATCGCGCGCGGGTTCAACAAGGAGCTGGCGGCCCTCGAGCTCGACATTTATCGCGCCGCCGGCGGGGAGTTCAACATCAACTCCACGCCGCAGCTGCGCACCGTGCTCTTCGAGCGGCTTCGGCTCCCGGTGCAGAAGCGGACCAAGACCGGCGCGTCCACCGACGTGGAAGTCCTCGAACAGCTCGCGGCCATGGGGCACGAGGTCCCGCGCTTGATGATCGAGTACCGCGAGCTGTCGAAGCTCAAGTCCACATACGTGGACGCACTGCCCGGGTACGTGCGGTCCGACACAGGGCGCGTGCACTCGAGCTTCAATCAGACCGGCGCCGCCACCGGCCGCCTTTCTTCTTCCGATCCCAACCTGCAAAACATTCCCGTGCGCACGCGGCGGGGGGGCGAGATCCGCCGCGCCTTCGTGGCCCCGCCCGGCTACCTGCTGCTCACCGCCGACTACTCACAGATCGAGCTGCGTCTGCTGGCGCACCTGTCGGGCGATCCCGCGTTCATGGCCGCGTTCGAGCGCGGCGGGGACATCCACCGGCAGACCGCGGCCGTGATCTTCAACGTCCCCGAGACGGGCGTGACGTCGGAGATGCGAGGGCGGGCCAAGACGATCAACTTCGCCACGATCTACGGGCAGGGCGCATTCGCCTTGTCGCGCCAGCTGGCCATCACGCAGGACGAGGCGAAAGCATTCATCCGGCACTACTTCGAGCGCTTCTCGGGCGTGCGCGCTTGGCTCGATCGCACCGTCGAGGAAGCACGCCAGCGGGGATACGTGGAGACGCTGTTCGGGCGGCGTCGCTACATCCCCGAGCTCAGGGACAAGAACTTCAATATCCGCGCGTTTGGGGAACGCACCGCCACCAACTCGCCGCTCCAGGGATCGGCCGCGGACCTGATCAAGATTGCCATGATCCGCATCCACGCCGCGCTCCGAGAGGCGGGATTGGATGGCAAAATGGTCCTGCAAGTGCATGACGAGCTTGTGTTTGAGGTTCCGGAAGCGGAGCGGGCAGTTGCGGGGGCTCTTGTAAAACGCGAGATGGAGGAGGTGACCCGTTTACGGGTGCCCCTCGTCGTAAGTATCGGTGCCGGAAAGGATTGGGTGGCTGCGAAGGGTTAAGCACGCCTCTTGCAGGAACGGGGGCAAGTGCCCACAATAGGGGCGTCGATCCAGGGGTGCTCCCGGGGTCGGCGCCCTTTGGCGCCCGGAGGGTATCGCGGTGAAGGCACGTGGATTCACCTTGATCGAGCTCCTGATCGTGGTGGTGATTATCGGATTGTTGGCGGCGATCGCCATTCCGAAATTCGCCAACACGAAGCAGAAGGCGTACGTCGCCCAGATGAAGTCCGATCTCAGGAATCTGGCGACGGCGGAGGAGGCCTTTTTCTACGACTCGGCCAATTACACGACGAGCCTGCCGGCGCTGAATAACTTCCGCCCGTCGAGCGGCGTGACGCTCAACGTGCTCGAAGCGACGCCGATGGGCTGGTCCGCCGAGGCGCTGCACGGGTTTACGACGCGCGAATGCTACCTCTTCAGCGGCTCCGCCGCTCCGATCGGCAACGCGACAGTCGAGGGCAAGATCACCTGCTCGTAGAAGCGCCCTATCAGGAGTTCACACGCCGCCGTGAGGGGATGCGTTTCGCCCTCAACGGCGGCGTTTGGCTTCATCGACACACAATTCGCGATGAGCCGATGGTGCACCTGGTCAGCTCGGACAAGGAGCGGCTGCTCGCCTTGGGACGCACCCTGGGGCTGCACCCCGCGTGGCTCCAGTACAAGCCGCTCAAGAACCCCGACACGGGAGTTCGCGTCCCGGCGTGGCATTGGGATCTGTGGGGGGAAAAGTTGCGCCGGCTGGGAGAAGCGGAACCACTCACGTAACCTCGGTCGCCTCTACTTCGACATCGCGTTTCGGCACCCGTACGCCTGGCCACCAGTTCCAGCGTCCGGCGATGTGCATGATCGCCGGCACCAGCACCATCCGAATCAGTGTCGCGTCGAGCAAGACGGCCATCGCCAGCCCGAAGCCGATAAACTGCACCGCGAGCACACGCGTAAAGGCGAAGTTCCCGAACACGATGATCATGATCAGCGCGGCGAACGTGATCGTGGACGCGGTCGCCGACAGCCCCTCCATGGTCGCGTGGTCGTTGCGGCCCGTCTTGTCGAACACCTCCTTGACGCGCGTCAACAGGAACACCTCGTAGTCCATGGACAATCCAAACACGGTCGCGAACACGAGCACCGGCACGACGACGAAAATCGCCTCCGTTGGGCCCTCGAGACCGAACAAGCGGCTCCCATAGCCGTGCTGGAACACGAGCACGGTGACCCCGAAGGCGGCGCTGACCGAAACGCAGTTCAGCACGACGGCCTTGAGCGGCACGAGCACGGACCGGAACGCGATGAACAGCATGATCGCCGTGACCCCCAGGATCATCGCGATGATCCCGGGAAAGCGCCGGAGCAGATGCTGCTGCAGGTCGACACTCGACGCCGCGAAGCCGCCGACGACGATCTCGGCGCTCTGGAGCCCCCGCACGCCGCCCGTGATCACGCCCCGCACGCGCCGCGTCAGGTCCATCATCCCGGTGAGCGACACCGTATCGGCGGCGATGACGTCGATGAGCGTCGTGCGCCGGTCGGCGCTCAGGTACGCATTGAAAAACTCGGGATAGCGCTCGCGGACGGCCTCGGGATCGCTGTAGAACATCGCGAGCTGCAGAGTGGACATCCGCGGTCGCAGCGTGGCCACTCCCCGCACTTCCCGCACCCGCGGATCCTTGCGGAGCGAATCGCTCAGCGCCTTGAGGCCGGGCAGCCGGCGGCCCGAGAGCACGGATTCGCCTGACGGCAGCTGCACCACGACGCGCAACGGTTGTATGACGCCGCTCGCACCCATCTCCCGAAGCGCCGCCAACCCCTGACCCGATTCGGCATCCGGCGGAAACCAATTCCGCGCCGGCAGGCCGATCTTGATTTGCGTGAGCGGGAAGGTGAGGACCGCGACCGCCAGGCCCCCGCCCAGGATCGCCCGCCAGGGCCGGTGTCCGAGCGACCGGGCCCACCGCTCCCAGCCCGTCGGCGCATGAATCTTGGCGAGCGGCCGCGCCAGCCACTTGGGCCGGTCGATGTTGCGGCCGAGAATGGCGAGCGCCGCCGGCAGGAACGTCGTGGCGAGCAGCACGGCTACCGCGACGACGATCAGTCCGCCGATCCCCACCGAGCGCGTCTCGGTGAGCGGCGTCAGGATGAGCGCGGCGAACCCCACCACCACCGTCAGCCCGGACGTCACCACCGCCGACCCGGCCGTTTCGATCGTGCGCACGGCCGCGTCCAGGGGCGACAGACCGCGGTTCAGCTCCTCTCGGAAGCGCGTCACGATGAGCAGGGAATAGTCGATGCCGACCCCCAGTCCGACCATCGTCGTGATGTTGAGCACGAAGACGGACATCGTCTGGAACTGGGCGGCGACCGCGACGATCCCGAGCGCAATCGTGATCGCGAGCACGCCCACGATGATGGGCAGCATGGCCGCGACGAGGGCGCCGAAGGCGAGAACCAACACGGCCAGCGTCAGGGGCAGCACCCGCTGCTCGCCGCGGCGGGTGTCCTCGGCGCTGATCGTGCGCACGTCGTAGTCGAGCGCCGGGTTGCCGGTGATCTTCACGTCGAAGTCGTCGGCCCGCGGAAGCCGCTGCAGCGTCTCGCTCACGATGGCCCGCAGATCGGGAACCACGGTGCGCCGCGCGTCGCTGGTGCTGGTGGGCGTGAGGGCGGCGATGACGAACGTGGTCTGGCGGTCGCGGCTGACGAACGTGGACTCGCCGAGCGTGCGCACCGACACGACCTGGCTGATGTAGGGTTGCCGGGCGAGCGCCGCGGACACGGAGTCGAGCACGGTCTCGAAGCGGGGGTGCGTGTCGCGGACCGGCCCGTGCACGACGATCGCCACGTAGTCGGCGATGGGATTGGGAAAGGCTTCCTTGATGAGCTGGGTGGCGCGGGCTGATTCGGTCGCCTCGACGGTGGTGCCCCGAACGGCAAGGACGCGCTGCACGTGGGTGGCCTTCGGCGCGAACAGCAGCGCGAGGACCGCCCACACCGCAATGACCCAGCCGCGCCAGCGGATGAGCGACCTCGCGGGTAACGCGATCACCTACGATCCAACCATATGCAGGCCACAATCATAGAGACGCGCGAAGGCCAAAGCTAGCGCCGCGACGCGCGCTCCTCGCATATTGCGCGCATGATTGAACGCCGGCTCACCGGAATGGTCGCCGCGGCCGCGGTGTTGATCGTCCTCTTCATTTTCTGGGACGTGTTCAAGCCGGAGCCGCGCCAGCCCCCGCCGGAGCCCGAGGTCATCGTGCCGGTTCCGCCGCCGACGTCGAGCTCGCAGGGCACCGCGGCCCCGGCCGCTCCGACCGCACCCGTCACGGACGCGGCCGGCCGCCAACCCTCGTACATCGAGCTCCTGGCGCGATCGGAAACCCGGCGGCGGATCCGGTCCAGCGGAACCAGCACGTACCTCGGCGACATGCTGGCGGCCAGCGACGATTCGATGCTGCGCCGCTGGGACAACCGCAATACGAACCCGATTCGCGTGCACTTCGCGCCGACGTTCGCCGCCAACTTCAAGCCGTCGTTCCTGGACGCCATCCGCGGCGCGTTCGCGCAATGGGCCAATACCGGCGTGCCGGTCCGCTTCGATTTCGACGGCGACTCGACGCAGGCGGAAGTGACGGTGCGCTGGCGCATCCAGTTCGAGATCGAACGCACCGGCCAGACCGATGTCACCTGGGACGAGAACGGGCATATCCAGTCGGCCGTCATCACGCTCGCGACGTTCGATCCCAAGGGCCGCCCGATGGAGCCCGACGACATCCGGGTGGTCGCGATGCACGAGGTCGGCCACTTGCTGGGCCTCGATCACTCGAAGGACTCCACGGACCTGATGTTCCCCACCGCCAAGGTCCGGGAGTTGTCGGACCGCGACAGCCGCACGGTCCTGCTGCTGTATCAGCTGTCGCCGGGGAGTTTGCGCTGAGCTCCGCATGGCCCCGCGTCGCAGCATCACCTCGTTCCTGACTCACACCGCCCCTCCATCCGTCCCCGACGGCGGGGCCGCCTCCCTGGCGCAGGCCCTGGATGCGCGCGTCCGCGAGGGAGAGCTCATCGAGCGGCTGGAGGGCGGCGCGGTCCGCTGCTTCGCCTGCGGGCACCGCTGCCTCGTGAAGCCCGGACGCCGCGGCATCTGCAAGGTGCGGTTCAATAAGGAAGGGACGCTGCTGGTCCCCGCGGGATACGTCGCGGCGCTACAGTCGGACCCCACCGAGAAGAAGCCATTCTTCCACTGCCTGCCGGGCAGCGACACGCTCACGTTCGGAATGCTGGGCTGCGACTTCCACTGCGGCTACTGCCAGAACTGGCTGACCTCGCAAGCGCTGCGGGACGAGACCGCCGGCGTCATGCCAACCGACGTGACACCGGACGGGCTCGTCGCCCTCGCGCTGCGGGAGGGCGCGCGGATGGTCGGCTCTTCCTACAATGAGCCGTTGATCACGGCGGAGTGGGCGGTGGATGTCTTCAAGGTGGCGCGGGCACGGGGGCTCAAGACGGCTTTCATCTCGAACGGCAACGCCACCCCCGAGGTGCTCGACTACATCCGTCCCTGGACGGATTGCTACAAGATCGACTTGAAGGCGATGGACGATAAGCGCTATCGCGAGCTGGGCGGCGTGCTCCAGCACGTCCTGGATGCGATCCGGATGGTGTACGAGCGCGGGTTCTGGCTCGAGATCGTGACGCTGATCGTCCCCGGCTTCAATGACGACGACGCGCAGCTCACCCGCGCGGCTCAAGCCATCGCCGCCGTGTCCCCCGAGATCCCCTGGCACGTCACGGCGTTCCACAAGGACTACAAGATGACCGATGCCGAGAACACGCCGGCGGCGACGCTGCTGCGCGCGTGCGACATTGGGAGCCGCAGCGGGCTCAAGTTCGTCTATGCCGGCAATCTCCCGGGCCGTGTGGGACGCTGGGAGCATACGTACTGCCCCGATTGCGGTGATCTGCTCGTCGAACGGTACGGGTATGTGATCAAGCAGCAGCGGGTGGGTGCGGACGGACGCTGCCCCTCGTGCAGCAGGCGGATGCCGGGCATTTGGTCGTAGCCTTTCTTCTGCTCTCCATGATTGTGACGTCGTGGCTGACCCCGGGGCGACGCCCCGGGGTTAACCGAACCCAAACGGCATCGTTTGATGCCGTGGCATTTGACCCTCTCGTCCTCGACGGCATCCGGCGCGGTGCGTTTCCCGGTGCGGTGCTCGTCATCGGACGCCGCGACACCATCCTGTTTGCCAAGGGGTACGGCCGGCTCACGTGGTCGGCGACCAGTGCTCCAGTGCGCATGGACAGCACCCTCTGGGATCTCGCCTCACTCACGAAGGTGGTCGCGACGACCCCGGCGTTGATGCTGCTCGTCGAGCGCGGAACGGTTGATCTCGACGCCCCGGTCGTCCGCTACGTCCCGGAGTTCAATGGTGCGGGGACCGCCCCCATCACCGTCCGGCACCTGCTGACGCACACCTCCGGTCTTCGCGGCACATTGCCGCTCCGCGAGGCACCCGACAGTGCGGCCGCGCTCCAGATGGTCCTGACGACCACGCCACTCGTTCCTCCGGGCGCGCGTATGCTCTATTCGGACCTCAACGCGATTCTGTTGGGGGAGATCGTACGGCGCGTCAGCGGATTGCCGCTCGATGAATTCGTCCGGCGGGAGCTGCTCATGCCGCTCGGCCTCGAGCAGCAGATGATGTTCCGCCCGCCGAAGCGGCTCGAGCGGCAGGGGCGCATCGCCCCGACCGGCGTCTGGCGTGGCCATCCCGTGGCCGGCGTCGTGAACGATCCCAGCGCAGCCAAGCTCGGCGGCGTGGCGGGCCACGCCGGCCTGTTTGGCACGGCGCCTGCCGTGGCGCGGTTCGCGCAATTCATGCTGAATGAAGGCGCCGGAGTGCTCAAGCCCGCAACGGTGCGACAGTTCACGCGCATTGTGGTGCCGGCCCGCCGCGGATCGAGCGCGCGCACCCTCGGGTGGGAGGGGCTGCCCACGGGGGAGACCGTCTCGAGCGCCGGCACCTTGCTCGGTCCGCGCAGCTATGGGCACACGGGGTGGACCGGCACGTCGTTGTGGATCGATCCCGATCGCGGCTTGTTCGTGTTGTTGCTCACCAATCGGGCGTATGCACCCCGGCGCGGGTCATTCACCACGTTGAAGGAAGTGCGGGGCCGGGTGGCCGACGCCGCCGCGCGCGCCGCCGATGGCCGCTGAAGCCAAATCTCCGACGCTCATTTACGACGGTGAGTGCGGCTTCTGCAATCAGGCGGTGGCACTGCTCCGCCGCTGGGACCGGGAAGAGGTGCTGCGGTTCGTGCCGTTTCAGGACGGAGCCGCGGTCGCGCGCTTCGGGATCGCGCTGCCGGCGCTGGCCGCGGCCATGCATCTGATTCTCCCCGACGGACGCGTCTACGCCGGCGCCGATGCGACGCCGGAGCTGCTCCGCTTGCTCCCCGGCAAGCGCTGGCTCGCGCCACTGTTTCGTGTGCCCGGCGTGCTGCCGCTCGCACGCCGGGCCTACGCGTGGATCGCCGCCCGGCGGCACTGCCTGGTGCGCGGTGTGCCCGGCCGCTAGGTTCGCGCTATGGAGGACGCTGCTGTGACAACGGAAGCTCTCAAGCCGGAAACGATCCGCCAGGCATTGCGCCAGGTGAAAGACCCCGAGCTCGACTTGAACATCGTCGATCTCGGGCTCGTCTACGACGTGGAAGTCACGGAGGGCGACGTCCGGATCAACATGACGCTGACCTCACCCGGCTGCCCGGCCGGGCCGATGATCACGAACGATGCCTACAAGGTCGTCCGCGCCATCGAAGGCGTGAAAGAGGTGGACATCGACATCGTATGGGAGCCCTACTGGACCCCGGATCGCATCGATCCCAAGGTCCGGGCGATGATGGGGTTCTAACGCAGCGCCTCGAGTAGCGCATCCCCGAGTACGTCCACCTGCCAGCGCCGGAGCTCGCCTACGCGGGCGAGCCCGGCGCGATCCGTCGGACGGGCGCGCGCCACGGCTTCCAGCGTGGTGCGCCCGCACAGCACCCCGGCGTCGAGCCCAAGCCCCGAAGCCACCTTGTTGCGCGCGGCCTTGAGCCGGTCGACGCGGGCGTCGAACCCGGGGTCCTTGGGGGGCCGTGGGACCCGCTCGAGCCGCGGCAGCTCGCTCTCAGGTAGCGCCTTGGCGCGCGCGACCCCCTCGAGCAGCGCGGCGCCGTGACGCCGGGCCAACGAGGCCGGCAGATCCTTGATGCGCGGCAGGTCCGCCGGGGTGAGGGGCAGCGCGCGGCTCACGGCGAGCAGGGAATCGTTGCCGATCACCCGGAAGGGCGCCTTGTCTTCGCGTTCCGCGACCGACTCACGCCAGCGATGCAGCTCCCGAAAGACCGCGAGGCCCCGGGGGGTCAGCCCCTTCGCGCCCTTTACCCGGAGATAGCCGTCGCTATCACCGCCGGACACGCCGGTCCAGCGCAGCGCCTCGAGCTGGGCGAACTCCTCGGACGCCCACGCCAGCCGGCCCAGCGCGCGGAGCCGCTGCTCGAGCGTATCCCGCAGCGCCAATAGGTGACCGGTATCGGCCGCGGCATACGCGAGCATTTCCGGGGGCAAGGGCCGCTGCGACCAATCGGCCTTCTGGTGCTCTTTGGCGAGCTTCACCCCGAGGTACTTCTCGAGCAGCGCGGCCAGTCCGATCCCCGCCTCGCCTGCGAGCTGGGCCGCGATGCGCGTGTCGAACAGGCGGGTGGCGCGGAACCCGTAGTCGCGGTCGAGGACGCGGAGATCGTAGTCGGCGTCGTGGAAGACCTTTTCGATCTGCGGATCGGCGAGGACCGTGCCGAGCGGCGCGAGATCGGCGATGGCGAGCGGATCGATCAGCGCGGTCTGCCGCGCAGTCGAGAGCTGGAGCAGGTAGATCCGGTCGCGATACCGGTGGAAGCTCGCCGCTTCGGTATCCACGGCAACGCGCGGCTCACGGCGGACCGCGGCGACGAGCTCCGCGAGGGCCTGCGGCGTGCCGACGTAGGAGGGGGGGGCGGGGGGGGCGGTCACTCCTCCTTCCCTAGCGCCTCCAGCCCGGCGGCGATTTCTTCCAGAGCCTTGGCCAGCGTCCTATAGAATTCGGGGTCCGGAGCCTGAGGGGCCCCGCCCAGGGGATCGCCCGCGCACTTGCGGGCGGCCCGCGCTGCATGACGGATGTAGTCGGTCGCAACCCGCATCGAGCACTCCGCGTCAGGAGAGGCCGTGGACGCCGCTGCGTTCGCCACAAAGATACGCACCACGCTGACGCCCTGCAGTCTCGGCGTCTGGCCCACGCCGCTCGAGTCGCAGCCGGCGCTCGCGCGCGCGTTGGGAATGAACGCCCTGTGGCTGAAACGCGAGGACCGCGCGGGCGGCAACAAGGTCCGGGGCCTCGAGTTCCTGCTCGCGGGCCCGTCGGCGCCCGCTCCACGGTCGGTGTTCGTAACGATCGGCGGCGCGGGATCCACGCATTGTCTCGCCACCGCCGTGCACGCCAGGACACTGGGGTACCGCACCGCACTCGCGCTGTTTCCGCAACCCGAGACGGACGCGAGCCGCGCGGTCGCTGCCGCCACAGATGCCGCGGCGAATCTCGTCGTGCGCGCATCGAGCCAGATCACCTTGCCGTGGGCCGTGCTGCTCGCCTGGCGCGCCGCGCACCACCTGGGGCGGGGAACGCCGCATTGGATTCCCGGCGGCGGCGCGGACCCGCGTGCCGTGGCCGGGCATCTGCTGGCGGCGCTGGAGTTGAGCGCGCAGCTCGATGCGCCGCCCGATGCCATCGTGGTGCCGCTCGGCACGGGCGGAACGGCGGCGGGCATCGCGCTCGGCATAGCCTGGCTGGGCTGGTCCACCCGCGTCATCGCCGTCCGCGTGGCGCCCCGCATCATCGCTAACCAATGGCGCACGCTCCGGCTCGCCCGGAAAGCGGCGGCGGTGCTGCGCAGCGCCAACGTCGAGTTCCGGGTCCCGCGGTCGGCGATCCGCGTCGAAGTGGTGGAGGGAATGGGGGAAGGCTACGGCTACCCCACACCGGACGGTGAGCGCGCGCGTTTGCTCGCCGCCGAGCACGGTCTGCGCCTGGACCCTACCTACGGGGCGAAGGCCTTCGCGTTCTTCTTGCAACGTGTAACTGGCAACGTGCAGCGAGCCGTATTCTGGCATACGTTCTCATGGCCGTGACTGCGTCCCTGTTGCGCGTGCCGGTCGATGGCGCCGAGTTGGCGGTGGAGGTGCGTGGCTACGGCACCCCCGTCCTGTTCATACACGGATTCCCGTTCGACCACGCGCTGTGGCGTCATCAGCTCGCCGCGCTGACCCGGTCGCGGCGGATTGCGCCCGATCTGCGGGGCGCCGGCGCATCGAGCGCTCCGGACCCCCCCGATGGCTACTCGATGGCGCGCTATGCGGACGACCTGGTCGCAGTCCTCGACGCCCTCGACGTCAAGCAGGCGATCGTCTGCGGCCTATCAATGGGCGGCTACATCCTGTTTGAGCTGTTGCGCCGGCACGCGGATCGCGTACGCGCAGCGATCCTGTGCAACACGAAGGCCGGGGCCGATTCCCCCGAGGCGAAGCGGGGTCGGGACGAGCTGGCGGCGCTGGCGCAGAAAGAGGGTGCGCGCGCCGTGGCGGACGCGCTGCTGCCCAAAGCGCTCGCGTGCGCGACGTTCGTGGCGCACCCCGACGTGGTCGCCGAGGTGAAAGCGATGATGCTGCGCGCCCCGGTACCGGGAATCGTCGGCGCGTTGCGCGCCATGCGGGATCGGCCCGACTCGACCCCGCTGCTGGAGGCGATTCGCATCCCGGTATTGGTGGTCGCGGGAGACGACGATCAAATCACGCCGGCGGCCGGGATGCAGGAGATGGCCCGCGCTATTCCGGGTGCGCAGTTTGCGCTCATTGCCGGCGCGGGCCACGTGACGCCGCTCGAACAGCCAATTGTGGCGAGTGAAGCGCTCGCCGCCTTCTTGGGGAGGCTCCGCTAGGCGCCTTTGCGCTGGGGCTTTCCGGGAGGGTTGTCGCTTTGAAAGACGTCGCGATTCTTCGCGATGTAGTCCTTCCACTGCGGCGGCACGTCTTCCTCGGGGAAGATCGCGGTGACCGGGCACTCCGGCTCGCAGGCGCCGCAGTCGATGCACTCGTCGGGGTGGATGTACAACATGTCCGGACCCTCGTAAATGCAGTCCACCGGACACACGTCCACGCAGGACCGGTCCTTCACGTTGATACACGGCTCTGCTATGACGTACGGCATTCCTTCTCCTCGAGGTGTCCGTGGCAAGTGCGGAAGCCAAACCTAGATTAGCACATACCCCAGTCAAGGGCCAAATGCGTATCGCACTCGCGGTGAACGGCAGCGTTCACACGTTGGACGTCGAACCGCGCGCGTCGTTGCTGGACGCGCTGCGCGACGGCGTGGGCCTCACGGGCGCCAAGCTCGGCTGCGAGCGCGGCGAGTGCGGTACGTGCACCGTGCTGGTTCGCGGGCGGCCGATCTACAGCTGCCTCGCGCTGGCCTGCGAGTCGCAGCACGTTCCCATCGAGACGATCGAGGGTCTCGCGAATCCCCCGGAACAGCTGCACCCCATCCAGCGCGCGTTCGTCGCGGCCGACGCCCTGCAATGCGGGTTCTGCACGCCCGGCCAGATTCTCTCGGCGACCGCTCTGCTGCGCGACAATCCGCGACCCACTGACGCCGAGATCAAACGCGCGATGGCGGGGAATCTCTGTCGCTGCGGAACGTACCCCAAGATTCGGAAAGCCATTCAAGCCGTCACGAGAGCGTCGCCGCGGCCGTCGGGCCGTCCGGCCGTCCGGCCGTCCGAATGAAGCGCTTCGTCACGACGACCGTGGAGGTCGAAGGGCGGGAAGAAACCACGGTCGTCGAGGTGCCGGCATTCGAGCCCGCGCCGTGGGGTCCCGATGCCGCGCTCGAGACGGTAGGGGAGCGCGCCCCGCGGCTCGATGGCGTGGAGAAGGTGACCGGTCGGGCCCGCTATACCCACGACGTGCGGCTTCCCGGGATGCTGCACGCGCGCGTGATCCGCGCCACCGTGGCCGCGGGGCGCGTGACGCGCCTGGACCTTTCGCGCGCGCGGGCGCTTCCCGGCGTCCGCGCCACGCTCACGGGCGAGGATCTGCCGCGCATTTACTGGCTCGGCGACGAGCCGCTCTTCGGATCCGCGATTCACTACTGGGGTCAGCCGATTGCCGCTCTGGCCGCGGACTCCGACGCCGTCGCCCGCGACGCGGTGCGGCTGGCGCGTGTCACCTATCGGAGCGAGCCGTTCCGCGTTCGTCTGCCGACCGGCACGGAGTCGATCCGCAGCGGTCATTTCGGCGTCACGCCGCCCGAAACGCGGCGCGAAGAGCGCGGCGACGTAGCAGCCGCATTACGGCAGGCCGATGTCACGGTCACGGCGACCTACCGGGTGCCGGTGGCGCTGCACCAAGCGCTCGAAACCCATGGGTCGGTTGTGAGCTGGGAAGGCGATCGCGTCACTGTGTACGACTCGACCCAGGGAATCTTCCGGGTGCGGCGAGAGTTGGCGGAGCACCTGGGGATCGGCCAGCACCAGATACGCGTCATTTCCGAATACATGGGTGGTGGTTTTGGGGCCAAGAGCTCGTGCGGGGCCTACACGGTCGCCGCGGCTCTCCTTTCCAAAGCAACGGGCCGCCCGGTGCGCTGTGTCTGGGACCGACACGAGGAGTGTGTCGATGCGGGCCACCGCCCGGAGACGGAATTCCGGGTGACTGCCGCCGCGCGCCGGGACGGCACGCTCGTAGCGCTCGACGTCGAAGCCTGGGTCGCGATGGGCGTCGTAGGGTGGGCCGGGGGGCCCGGCAAGATCTTTCAGGAGCAGTATCGCTGCCCCAACGTCCGCGTGGCGCAGCATTTCTGGTACGGAAACGTGGGCGGGATGGAGGCCTTCCGCGGCCCATTTCACGTGGAGGGCGCGTTCGCGCTGGAGAGCGCCATCGACCTCCTCGCCAGCAAGCTCGAGCTCGACCCGCTCGAAGTTCGGCGCCGGAACCACGCGACCCAGGATCCCGCCAAGGCCCGGCCATACACCACCGAACTGCTAAGCGAATGCTGGGACGACGTCGCAAAGCGCATCGGGTGGGGGGCGGCTCGGAAGAAGAAGAAGAAAACGGGGCGGTTTGTGCGCGGGTTGGGCATGGCCAGCCAGGTGTGGGGTGCCGCAGGCGGTCCGCCCGCTTATGCGCTCGTCCGTCTCAATCGCGACGGGACCGCGCTCGTTCAAACGGGGACGCAGGACCTCGGCACAGGCGCGCGCACGATCTTCGCACAAATCGCCGCCGCGGTACTGGGGCTGCCGCTCGAGGACGTGCGCATCGTTATTGGAGACACCGACGCCGGTCCCTACACCAATACATCGTGGGGGAGCATGACGACCCCCTCGGTCGGTCCAGCGGTGCGGATGGCGGCGGAGGACGCGAAACGGCAACTCTTCGAGATCGCCGCCGAGTTGCTGCACAGCTCACCGGAACAGCTCAAAGCGAGCCGCGGGCGGATTTCAGTGTGCGGCGGCGAGCCGTCCATTGCCATTCGCAAAATCACGGCACAGCTCGGCGACATCATGATCATCGGCCGCGGCCAACGCGGACCCAACCCCGAGGGCGTCACGATGCGCAGCTTTGGGGCCCAAGCAGCGGAGGTCGAGGTGGACCGCCTGACCGGCCGGGTCCGCGTGCTCCGGATCGTAGCTGCGCACGATTGCGGCCGCGTCATCAACCCCGAGCTGGCGGAGAGCCAGCTCCACGGCGGGATCATCCTCGGACTTGGCTATGCGTTGTTCGAGCGTCGGGAGAGCGATGCGAAGCTGGGCCGGCCTCTCAATCTTGGACTCCACGAGTACAAGATCCCGACGCATGCTGATATCCCGGAGATCGACGCCCGGATCATTTCGGTGGCGGATCCTGCGGCAAATCACGTGGGGGCCAAGGGACTCGCCGAGCCGCCAATTATCCCGACGGCGCCCGCGATTGCGAACGCGGTCTTTGATGCTCTGGGCGTTCAGGTGGCTGAGTTGCCCCTGACGCCGGCGCGGGTCCTGGAAGCCATCAAAACTGGGAGTTTAGATACTCACTAGTATCTGTACTAACGGTTTTGAGGAGTCCAACCTTGCGGTTCCGGTACCGACGCGTATCCTGGATACTCATGGGAATCATCCGTGAGCGGCGCAAGAGTGAAACCCGGGCGCTTCTGGTCGAGGCTGGCCTGCGGCTCTTTGCGGAGCGAGGGCTGGAGCTGGGCACGCTGGACGAAGTAGCGCAAGCGGCCGGCTTCACCAAGGGCGCCATCTACCGGCAGTTCCCTTCAAAGGGCGCCTTCCTACTGGCGCTCTTCGAGCAGTATGCGGCTGTGGCGCGCGCGGGCTCCGGCGCCAGGCAGGCTCCATGGTTCATTCCGCTGACGGTCCAGTTCGCCGCTCAGGCGGTGCGTGACCCGCTCCTGCGGCGGCGGCTGGCGATTGTCCTGTCCGAAGCGCCCGAGGGCGCATCGCCGGAAGCGCATCTCCTGAAGGCCCTCGGACGGATATGGCCCGCCTGATCGACCTCAGCCACGAGATCGAGCACGGGATGGTCACCTACCGAGGATTGCCGGCACCGACCATAAGCGACTGGCTCTCCCGCGACGCGTCGCGCGCCCGCTACGCTGCCGGCACGACGTTTCAGATCAGCAAGATCGAGCTGCTCGCGAACACCGGCACCTACATCGACGCGCCGTTTCATCGGTATGAAGGGGCGAGCGACGTCGCGGGCTACCCGCTGGAAGCCGTGGCGGATCTACCGGGGATTGTGGTTCGCGCGACGGATCGCCGGGCTCGCGCGCTGGATGCCTCCCGCTTCGCCGGGCTCGAGGTCAAGGGAAGGGCGGTGCTCGTCTTTACCGGGTGGGACACGCATTGGCGCACCGATACCTATTCCGGCGGGGAGCATCCCTTTCTCACTCGCGATGCAGCCGAGCACCTCGCCGCTGCGGGCGCCGCGCTCGTGGGCATCGACTCGCTCAACATCGATGACGACAAGGACGGCACGCGACCGGCGCACTCAATTCTGCTGCGCGCCGGCATCGCGATCGTGGAGCACCTGACGAACCTGGGCGCGTTGCCGGCAGCGGGCTTCCGCTTTTTCGCGGTGCCACCCAGGATCAAAGGGATGGGGAGTTTTCCGGTGCGCGCGTTTGCTGCCGTCAGTTCGCCAGCCCGCGCACCACGTGGCTGAGACCGTCCACCACGCGCGCCGTCCGGTCGTAGTCGAGCTTGTCCGGCGTATCCATCGGCGTGTGGTAGAACGGATACCGGTACGGCGCCGTATCGCTGATCATGATCGCCGGGTAGTCCTCGAGCCAAAACGACCAATGATCGGACCACCACACGCCGGGCAGCCATCCCGGCGCCGCCGCCCCCTGTGTGGGGAGCGTCGCGTGCGCGCGAAACGCCGCGATGGCGCGATGCAGCAGGCTGCGTGACTTGAGGTTCGACACGAATCCGATGAAGTCACCCACGTCGGGGTAGACGAGGTTCAGCGGGAACGGATAGCGCTGGCTGCCCTTCTCGGTGTCGTAGTAGCCGATCGATTCGATGGAGAGCATCGCCACGATCTGATCGTTCCGCGCCCGCGCGGCTGTGGCGTAATGCCGGCTTCCCATGTCGCTCGTCGCGAACGATGGCGGCTCCTCGTTCGGGAAGAAGACGAACCGGACGGTGCGCGCCTGCGGCGCCTGCGCGAACACCCGCGCCAACTCGAGCACGCCCGCCACGCCGCTCGCGTTGTCGTCCGCGCCTGGCGCATCCTCCGCGGTGTCATAGTGGGCGCCGAGCACGATGACCTCGTGGGCGCGGCCGGCGCCGCCGAGCGTCGCCTCGAGATTGCGGTAGCTGCGTCCGTCGGCCGTGAACTCCTGCGACGCGACCTGGTATCCCAGCGCCCCGAGCACGCGCTCGATGTACGCCGCGGCACGCTGCACGTTGGCGTACGTCTCATCGCTGCGCACGCCGATGTCGCCTGCCAGGGCCTGCACGTGGCGCTGGAGCCCGGCGTGCAGCTTGTCCTGGTCCGGCGTGAGGGGCGGCAGGGGCCCGCTGAACGCCGGGCCCGGCATTTTGACCGTGAAGAGCCAGATGACAAGGAAAAGCAGGGGGAGAATGCTTGCGATCGCGATCATGCGGACCCGACCCCAACGCGTGCGGGGAACGATGGCAAGACGCATGGGGGTAAGATAACTTCACCTTGATCCCCTCTCGGAGCATCGATGGCCGTCCGTCCCTGCCTGTTCGCCGCTCTTTTCGTCGTGCCGACGCTGCTCGCCGGCCAACGCACTCAGAAACCCGCCCTCCACGGCCGCCATTGGATCGCCATCACGGGCAAGCCGCTCGCCGCCACCGCCGGCGCGATGATGTTCCAGAAGGGCGGCAATCCCGTGGACGCGGCGTGCGCGATGCTCGCGGCCACTACGACGATGTGGGATGTGCTGTCGTGGGGTGGCGAGACACAGGCCCTGATCTACAATCCGCGCACCAAGAGGGTCATCGCGATCAACGCCCTTGGCGTCGCGCCCACGGGCGCCACGCCCGATTTTTATCGCTCCAAGGGGATGCGCTACCCGCCGGAATACGGCCCGCTCTCCGCCATCACGCCCGGCACGCCCGGCGGCCTGATGATCATGCTGGCCGAATACGGCAAGCTGAGTCTGCGCGACGTGCTGGAGCCCGCCATCCGCATGGCGGACGGCTATCCGATCGACGAGGAGACAGCGAACTCCATCGAGCGCAGCAAGCGCTGGCTCAAGCAGTGGCGCTACGCGCGCACCATCATGTTGCCGCACGCCGGCGAAACCCGCGAAGCGCCGGAAGGGGGCGAGATCTTCCGCCAAGCCGATCTCGCGGCGACGCTGCGCAAGCTCGTCGAAGCCGAGCAGCAGGCGCTGCGGCAGGGCAAGAGCCGGCGCGACGCGATCATGGCCGCCTACGACCGGTTCTATCGGGGCGACATCGCCCAGGAGTTCGTGCGCGGGTTGCAGGAAGAGGGGGGGCTCATCACGCTCGCCGACCTCGCCAACTGGCGCGTCAAGATCGAAGAGCCGGTGATGGCGACGTATCGCGGGATCGAGGTCTACAAGCTGCAGCCCTGGACCCAGGGACCCGTGATGCTCCAGGCGCTGAACATTCTCGAAGGTTTGGATGTAAAGGCGATGGGCTACAACAGCACCCGCTACATCCACACGCTGTACCAGACGATGAGCCTGGCGTTCGCCGATCGAGATTTCTACTACGGCGACCCGGCGTTCCCGCCCGAGGAGCCGATGCGCGGGCTCTTGTCGAAGGATTACGCGCGCCAACGCGCCCAGCTGATCAACCAGAATCGCAACGATCCGGGCATCAAGCCTGGGGATCCGTACCCGTTCCAGGGCGGCACCAACCCGTACCTCCCGTTGCTCCAGAACTGGCCGCCGCCGCCCCCGCGTCCTGCCGCGACATCCGAGGGCGCACAAGCGGGGGGGGCATTCGACGAGGCGTTCACCCGCGGCACGACGTCCATCGAAGCGGCGGACACGTCGGGGTGGGTCGTCTCGATCACCCCGTCGGGCGGTTGGATCCCTGCCGTGATCGCCGGCCGCACGGGCATTGGGGTGAGCCAGCGGGCGCAACAGTTCGTCGTGGACACCGCGGATAACCCGTTCAACGTGATCCGGCCCGGTCAGCGGCCGCGCGTCACGCTCACACCGAGCCTGGCGCTCAAGGACGGCAAGCCGTTTCTCGCGTTCGCGGTGCAGGGCGGCGACACGCAGGACCAGAATCTGCTCCAGTTCTTCTTAAACGTGGTCGAATTCGGGATGGATGTGCAGGAGGCGGTCGAGGCGGCGAACATCACGAGCTACCAGATGCGGAACTCGTTCGACGATCACGCGGCGGAGCCTGGGCGCCTGACGCTGCGGAGCGACACACCGCCCTGGGTACGCCGCGAGCTGCGCGACATGGGCTACCGGCTGGACTTTCAGGAGCGGACGTCCGGGCCGATCAACGCTATTTTCTTCGACTGGAAGCACGGTACGTTCTGGGGCGGATCGTCGAATCATGGTGAGGACTACGGGATCGCGTGGTGAAAAACGGGCGCTGAGGGGCCCTCGACCTCAGCGACACCAAGGGAGCAGCGTCCCGACACTCGACGGTCAGTTCGGCCGTTCGTCCTCATCCTACGGCCTTTTCCGGTCACGCGCGCTGACGCCTCGCGCTCGTTCGATCACCGCCGCGCACGCGCGTTCCAACCCCGCCACGGCCAGCGACACCAAGCGCGCAGCATCCCGCCACTCATCGCGTCAGTCCGTCCCCACCACCTCTCGCTTCTCCTTCTTCTGCGGCTCCCGCAATCCGAGCGACCGCTCGATCTCGCGCGTGATGTGCATCGAGCAGAACTTCGGCCCGCACATCGCGCAAAACTCGGCGCTCTTGAAGTACTCGGCGGGCAAGGCCTCGTCGTGCAGCTCGCGCGCCCGCGCGGGATCGAGCGCCAGCCGGAACTGCTCGTTCCAGTCGAACGCATAGCGCGCCCGCGAGAGCGCGTCGTCCCGGTCGGTCGCGCCGGGGCGCCGGCGAGCGATGTCGGCCGCGTGCGCCGCGATCTTGTAGGCGATCACGCCCTCGCGCACCTCCTCAGCGTTCGGCAGCCCCAGGTGCTCCTTGCGCGTCACGTAGCAGAGCATGTCGGCGCCGAACCAGCCGATCATCGCCGCCCCGATCGCCGAGGTGATGTGGTCGTAGCCGGGCGCCACGTCGGTGACGAGCGGGCCCAGCGTGTAGAACGGCGCCTCGTGGCATAGCTCCTTCTCGAGCCGCACGTTTACCTCGATCTGATGCATCGGGATATGCCCGGGGCCCTCGATCATCACCTGCACGTCCTTCTCCCAGGCTCGCTCCGTCAGCGCGCCCAGCACCGTCAGCTCGGCGAGCTGTGCTTTGTCGGTGGCGTCCGCGATGGACCCCGGCCGCAAGCCGTCGCCCAGCGATAACGTGACGTCATACTCGCGCGCGATCTCCAGCAGCCGGTCGTAGTGCTCGTACAGCGGATTCTGCTTGCCGTGCTGGGTCATCCAATACGCCATCAGCGAGCCGCCCCGGCTCACGATCCCCGTCACGCGGCCGAGCGCGAGACCAACGTGTTCGCGCAGGATGCCGGCATGGACCGTGATGTAGTCCACGCCTTGCTTGGCCTGGTGCTCGATGTTGTCGAAGATGTGATCCACCGTGAGCTGCGCGACGTCGTTCGCGTTCTCGATCGCCTGGTAGATCGGCACCGTACCGATCGGCACCGGCGACGCCGCGATGATCGCCTCGCGGATCGCGTCGATGCCGCCGCCGGTCGAGAGGTCCATCACGGTGTCGGCGCCGTAATGCACGGCGTGGTGCAGCTTCTCGAGCTCGCCGTCGATGTTCGACTCGACCGCCGAGTTGCCGATGTTGGCGTTGATCTTCACGCTGGCGACCTTCCCGATGGCCATCGGGTCGAGCCGCTGGGCGAGGTGGTTCACGTTCGCGGGGATGATGAGCCGGCCGATCGCGACTTCGCCGCGGATCGTCTCGGGTGCGAGTCCCCCCCCCTCCCGCTCGGCGACGCGGCGCATCTCGGGGGTGATCGTGCCCTGGCGGGCGAAGAACATCTGCGTGCAGCAGGTCATGCGGACTCCCTTCGCCGGTACGAACCGGATCAGGTTCTGAGGGTGTGATCTCAGCCCGCGGGCGTTGAACTACTGGCGGGCACCCCTGTCTCTGATAAATCTAGACGCCGAGACGCCGAGACGCCTAGGGCACCGGGGACGGGCATGCAGACCTTCGAGCACGATGAGGTTACGAGTTTCGCGGATGTTCGGCGCAAAGTCGGGCGTCGGGACATGCTCATCGCGGGCGGCACGGATCTCGTGCCGCTGATGCGCGATGGACTCGTGGCGCCGCGCTCGCTCGTCAATCTCAAGACCGTGCGTGGCGGCGCGGTTATTCGCGCGTCGCGGAGCGGCGGCACGTTCGGCGCCCTGGCGCTGGTGGCCGATATCGCCGAGGACCGAGCCGTGCGGCGCTGGTATCCGGCGCTGGCCGCGGCGTGCGACGCCGTCGGCACCGTGCAGATCCGCAACATGGCCACGATCGGCGGCAACCTCTGCCAGCGCATTCGCTGCTGGTACTTCCGTCAGAACGTCCCCTGCCATAAGACGGGCGGTCGCGGCTGTCCCGCCGTGGAAGGGCTCAATGAGTATCTCGCGATCTTCGGGACGGGCCCCTGCCACGCGCCCCACCCGAGCGACCCGGCGGTCGCGCTCGCGGCGCTCGAGGCCCGGGTGCGTGTGCGCTGGGCGGACCCCGGGCGCAAGCCCGGGGTGGCGACAATCTCGATTGCCGACCTCTACTCGACTGCTCCCCGGCGTCGTGACTCCGAGACGATCCTCCGAGCGGGAGACGTGATCGAGCGCATCACCGTCCCTGCGAAGTACGCCGGCGGGCGGCAGCTCTATCTCAAGGCCACGCAGCGCGCCGAGTGGGACTTCGCGCTGGTGAGCGTAGCAGCGGTGTGGCCCAAAGGGGGTCGCGGCGTACCGCGCGTGGTACTCGGTGGCGTGGCGCCTCAGCCGTGGGAAATCGAGATACCAAAAGCGGGAAGCGGCAAGCGGTGGGCGCAGGTGGTAGCCGATGCCGCCGTCGCCGCCGCCAAGCCGCTTTCCCAGAATGCCTACAAAGTCGAGCTGGCCCGCAATCTCGTCCGGGAAGTACTGGCTCCGGGCGGCTACACTTCCCGCGGCCGGGGTGGTCCGTAGCGCTCGGTCGGCTTGTGGTGCTTCTCCCACTCGGCCTTGAAGGCGAAGGGATCGAGGCCACTCGGTTGGTCCACGGCCAGGATGCCGTCGAGATGGTCGAGCTCGTGTTGCAGCAGCTCGGCCATCGGTCCTTCCAAGTCCATCGTTACAGTCTTGCCCTTCAAATCGGTGTAGCTGAGCGTCGCGCGGTAGGCGCGGGTGACCCGCACCAGGAGACTGGGGAATGAGAAACAGTCGTCCCAGACGTGGAAATCTTCGGCCCCCACGTCGGTGATCTCGGGGTTGATCATGGTGGCTCGAAACTTCCCGATCTCGACGAGCACGACCCGCACCGGCGCGCCGATCTGCGGTGCCGCCAGCGCCCGCCCCATGGTGTACTTCTTCCTGGCCGTGCGCAGGGTGTCCCGCAGGTCGTCCGCCAGCATGCGAATGGCCGGCGACTTCGGGTCCTTGACGGGCTCACACCGGACCCTGAGGATCGGGTCGCCAAGTTGGCGAATGCGGCGGACGGCCATGGGGACGCCTAATGTGGCAGTTTGGCCGCTACTTGCAACTCCCTCGGGCCACCCTAGCCTTCAGCCATGTCTCTGGCGGGGGTCGTATTGGCAGCCGGCCGCTCGGCCCGAATGGGCTCCCCCAAAGCCCTGCTGGACTTCCGCGGCCTCCCGTTCGCCGTGCGCATCCTCGAAGCACTCGAGGCCCTCGAGGTTAAGACCCGCGTGGTCGTGGTGGGGCCCGACGCCCCCCGGATCCGGCCCGCCCTCGCGGGCCACGACTGCATGATCGTGGAGAATCCCGAACCGGAAACGGGCCCGATCGCCTCCCTCCGGGCCGCGCTGCGGGCCCTGCAGCCGCTCCAACCCAGCGCCGTCCTGGTTTGGCCCGTGGATCTTCCCCATGTGCGCGTTGCCACGGTGGAACGACTGATCGAAACCCACCGCCGCGCGGGCGCCCCGGTCGTGGTCCCGACGTTCGGAGAGCGGCGGGGTCACCCGGTCATCTGGGGTGTGGCGCTGTTTGGTGAGCTATTGGAGAGTCCGGCTGCCACTCGGGAAGGGGCACGAGCAGTGCTCCACGCGCATGCCGCGGAGGTCGTTTCCGTACCGGTGGACGACCCGGCCGTGATTGACGAGGTCAACACTCCCGAGGACTACGAACGGCTGGTGCGGGAGTGGAATCGGGATATTTACTGACCCCCTAGCAGTTCGGTTGACAATCCCGACAAAACTATTAGGATTCCCAATCTAGACAGTCGTTTTGATTGCCAAGTTCATGTCCATTAAGGACTTCCAGGAGTTTTGATGACCGGAATTGAAGCTCACGTCCAGCAACCGTACAAGTACGGCTTCGTCACCGACATCGAATCCGAGGTCGTGCCGGCCGGCTTGAACGAGGACGTGATCCGGCTCATCTCGGAGAAGAAGGGCGAGCCGGGCTGGATGCTCGAATGGCGGTTCAAGGCCTACCGCAATTGGCTGAAGATGCAGGAGCCGCACTGGCCCAACGTAAAGTACGGGCCGATCGACTATCAGGCGATCAGCTACTACGCCGCTCCCAAGAAGCTCCCCAAGCTCGATTCGCTCGACCAGGTGGACCCCAAGCTCGTCGCCACCTTCGAGAAGCTCGGGATCCCGATCGAGGAGCAGAAGCGCCTCAGCGGCGTCGCGGTGGACGCCGTCTTCGACAGCGTGTCGGTCGCCACCACGTTCCAGGCGGAGCTCGCCAAGTACGGCGTGATCTTTTGTCCCATCTCCCAGGCGATTCGGGAGCATCCCGATCTCGTCCAGAAGTACCTCGGGACGGTGGTGCCCTACAACGACAATTTCTTTGCCGCGCTCAACTCGGCGGTGTTTACGGATGGGTCGTTTGTGTACGTGCCGAAGAGTGTGCGCTGCCCGTTGGAGCTGTCCACCTACTTCCGGATCAACGCCTCGTCGACCGGCCAGTTCGAGCGCACGCTCATCATCGCGGACGAAGGCAGCTACGTGAGCTACCTCGAGGGTTGCTCGGCGCCGATGCGCGATGAGAACCAGCTCCACGCGGCGGTCGTCGAGCTCGTCGCGCACGACAAGGCGACGATCAAATACTCCACGATCCAGAACTGGTACCCGGGGGACGACGAGGGCAAGGGCGGCATTTACAACTTCGTCACCAAGCGCGGCAAGTGCGCGGGCGCGAGCTCCAAGATTTCGTGGACGCAGGTCGAGACCGGCTCGGCGATCACCTGGAAGTATCCGAGCTGCATCCTCCAGGGCGACAACTCGATCGGCGAGTTCTACTCGGTCGCGGTCACGAGCCATCGCCAGCAGGCGGACACCGGCACCAAGATGATTCACCTCGGCAAGAACACCCGCTCGACGATCGTGTCGAAAGGAATTTCGGCAGGCCGGGGCCAGAACACGTATCGCGGTCTCGTGAAGATCATGAAGGGCGCCGAGGGGGCGCGGAATTATTCGCAGTGCGATTCGATGCTGATCGGGGACAAGTGCGGCGCGCACACATTCCCGTACATCGACGTGCGCAACAGCACCGCGATCATGGAGCACGAGGCGTCGACGTCCAAGATCGGCGAGGACCAGATCTTCTACCTACGCCAGCGCGGACTCTCGGCCGAGGACGCGGTGTCGATGATCGTCAACGGCTTCTGCAAGGAAGTGTTCAAGGAGTTGCCGATGGAGTTCGCGGTCGAAGCCACTCGGTTGCTGGGGATCAGCTTGGAAGGGAGCGTGGGTTGATGGGCAAGGCGCTCCTGGAGGTCAAAGGCCTGCGGGTCGCCGTCGCGGGGATCGAGATCCTCAAGGGCGTGGATCTCACGATCCGCGAGGGCGAGGTGCACGCGATCATGGGGCCGAACGGGTCGGGGAAGAGCACGCTCGCGCAGGTGCTCGCCGGCCACCCGGCCTACACGGTGCTCGCGGGGAGCGTCACGTACGACGGCAAAGATCTGCTCGCGATGGCTCCCGAGGAGCGGGCGCGTGAGGGTGTGTTCCTCGCCTTCCAATACCCGGTCGAGGTCCGCGGCATCACGAACTCCTATTTCCTGCGCTCGGCGCTGAACGCGATCCGCAAGCACCGCGGGCTCCCGGAGCTCGATCCGATCGACTTCCTCCAGTTCCTCGAACAGAAGCTCAAGGCGATCGGCTGGGACGACTCGATGATGAACCGTCCTGTGAATGAGGGCTTCTCGGGCGGTGAAAAGAAGCGCAACGAAATCCTCCAGCTCGCCGTGCTGGAGCCCCGGCTGGCGATCCTGGACGAGACGGACTCGGGGCTCGACATCGATGCCCTGAAGACCGTCGCCGAAACGGTCAACCGGCTGCGCAACCCGGACCGCTCCTTCCTGATCGTGACGCACTATCAGCGGCTGCTCGACTACATCACGCCCGACGTCGTGCGTGTGCTGGCGGACGGCCGGATCGTGAAATCGGGCGGCCCGGAATTGGCCCATGAGCTCGAGGCAAAGGGCTACGACTGGCTGCGTGATGGCGCCATGGTGTCGTGATGATGGCAGCGCAAACAGGCTCTGTTGAGCGGCTGGTAGGGGCCTACCATGCGTGGGCGAAAAACGGGGCGTCGCGCGCTCCCGCCTGGCTGAAGGACCTGCGCGACGGCGGCATCGCCCGCTTCGGGGCCCTGGGTTTCCCGACGATGAAGCAGGAGGCGTGGCGCTTCACCAGCGTCGCGGCGATCGCGGAGACCGCGTTCGAGCTGGCGCATCCCGCATCCCGCATTCCGCATCCCGCGCAAATCGAACCATTCCTGCTCGGCGATGCGGCTCCGCACCGCCTCGTCTTCGTGAACGGATTTTTCAGCCCCGAGCTCTCCTCGGTTGCCGGATTCCCCGCGGGCGTGCGCGTCGAGAGCCTGGCGCAAGCACTCGTGGCGAGCCCTGATCTCGTGCGCCCGCACCTCTGCAAGTACGCGGCCTTTCAGGACCGCCCCTTCGCCGCGCTCAACACGGCGTTCGTGCGGGACGGCGCGTTCGTGCATGTGCCCGCGAAAAGCGCGGTGCAAGAGCCGATTCAGCTTCTGTTCCTGGCGGCGCCGGCACAGGACGGCGACAAGCGCGTGGTGGCGCATCCTCGCAACCTGGTCGTAATCGAGCGCGAAGCCCGGGCTACGGTGGTCGAGACGTACGCGTCGCTCGAGCAGAACACGTATTGGACCAACGCGGTAACCGAAATCGTCGTCGGCGACGGCGCGCGAGTCGATTACCATCGCGTGCAGCGCGAAAGCGGCCGCGCCTGTCACGTCGCCGCCACCGAAACCCACCAGGGACGGGACAGCACCGTGAACCTCCACGCCGTCGCATTCGGCGGTGCGCTGTCGCGCCACGATCTTCGCAGCGTGATGGCGGGGCCTGGAGGCACGCTCATTCTGAACGGGCTGTACCTGCTTGCGGGGGAGCAGCACGCGGATCATCACACGACGATCGAGCACGCGGCGCCGCACTGTGCGAGCCACGAGTATTTCAACGGCGTCCTCGATGGGCGCTCACGCGGCGTGTTCACCGGCCGTATCATCGTGCGGCCCGGCGCCCAGAAGACGGACTCGAAGCAGACGAACAACAATCTGCTGCTCTCGGCCGACGCGCACGCCGACAGCCAGCCGCAGCTCGAGATCTACGCCGACGACGTGAAGTGCACGCACGGATCCACGGTCGGGCCGCTCGATCCCCGCGCGCTGTTCTACTTGCGGAGTCGCGGACTCGGCGAGCGCGAGGCGCGCCGGCTGCTGACCTATGGCTTCGGCGCGGAGATCCTTGGACGGATGGAAATCGCCCCGCTGCGCGCGCAGCTCGACCGGATCGTGCGCGGGCGTCTGGCGGAAACATGAGCGACCTGAGCGATCTCTATCAGCAGGTCATCCTCGACCACAACCGCAGCCCGCGCAACTTCCGGACGGTGCCGGGCGCGAACCGCAGCGCCGAAGGGTACAACCCGCTCTGCGGCGACCGCATCAGCCTGCAGGCGCGCGTGGACGGCGACGTCATCACGGACGTCGGCTTTCAGGGGTCGGGATGCGCGATCAGCAAGGCGGCGGCGTCGTTGATGACCGCCGCGGTGCACGGCAAGACGACCGCCGAAGCCGACGCGCTGTTCCGCTCATTTCACGGCATGCTGACCGGCGGTGTGGACGGTCCTGCCGATCCTCAGGCGCTCGGCAAATTGGCCGCGTTTGCGGGCGTGCGCGCTTTCCCTGCCCGCGTAAAGTGCGCCAACCTGTCGTGGCACACGCTGCGCGCCGCGCTCGAGAACCGCGCGGAGCCGGTGACCACCGAGTCCCCCAGCGACTGAACGAGTGATGCTCGACACCGCCCAGATCCGGCCCGACTTCCCCATCCTGGCGCGCAGGGAGAACGGCCACCGCCTCGTCTACCTCGATAACGCCGCGACGTCCCAGAAGCCGCGCCGGGTCCTCGACGCGATCGGGCATTACTACAGCTCCCACAATGCCAACGTGCATCGGGGCGCCTACACCCTCGCCGTCGAGGCGACCGAGGCCTACGAGGCGGCGCGCACGACGGTCGCCAGGTTCGTGAATGCTTGGGCGCGCGAGGGAGTCGTGTTTACCCGGGGCACCACCGAATCCATCAACCTCGTGGCGGCCTCCTGGGGGCGGACCCACGTGGCGGCGGGCGACACGGTCGTGGTCACAGCCATGGATCACCATTCGAACATCGTCCCCTGGCAGATCCTGTGTCAGGAGAAGCGCGCCACCCTCCGCATGGTCGAAATCACCGAGGACGGGCGCGTGGACCTGTCCGACTACGGGCGTGCCCTGGACGCGAAGCCCAAGATCGTCGCCTTCCCCTACGTCTCGAACTCTCTCGGCACCGTGAACCCGGCCGCCCAGCTCGCCAAGCTCGCCCATGCCGCAGGGGCGGTCGTTGTCGTGGACGGAGCACAATCGACGCCGCACCTGCGCGTGGACGTCCAAGCGCTGGACTGCGACTTCTATGCCCTCTCAGGGCACAAGATGCTGGCTCCGATGGGCAGCGGCGCGCTGATCGCGAAGCCCGCCCTGCTGGAGGCGATGCCGCCGTATCACGGCGGCGGGGAGATGATCGAGCGGGTGTGGGACGACCATGCCACGTGGAACAAGATCCCGCACAAGTTCGAGGGCGGCACCCCGAACGTGGAGGCCGCGATTGGCCTGGCCGCAGCGATCGCCTACCTGGAGGAGCTGGGGATGGACCGGGTGGCCGGGCACGAACAGGCGCTGGCGCGCACGGCGATCGAACGACTCAGGCGGATCGAGGGGGTCACCGTCTACGGTCCCCGCGATCACCGCGCCGGCGTCGTGCCGTTCACCTACGGCGACATCCATCCCCACGACCTGGCCACGATCCTCGACCGCGACGGCGTGTGCATCCGCGCGGGCCACCACTGCACCCAACCGTTGATGCGCCGCCTCGGCGTCGCGGCGACTGCGCGCGCCTCCTTCTATGTCTACAACGACGTCGATGACATTGATGCCCTCGTGACCGCGCTGCGCAAGGCGGGCGAGCTGTTCGGCGTTCCGGCGTAGAACTTCTTCCCCTTCCCCCTTCCCTCATTCTTCGTCCCCAATAGCTTCGGGGACATGTCTGAACCCGTCGTCGTCGTCGACAACGTCACCAAACGGTTTGCCGGACATACGGCGGTAGATTCGCTGTCGCTGAGCGTGCCGCCCGGCATCATCTACGGGTTGCTCGGCCCCAACGGCGCCGGCAAGACGACCACCCTGCGCATGATCATGGACATCTACGAGCCCGACGCTGGCACGGTGCGCCTGTTCGGCACGGTGGGCGGCGGCCGCACCCACTCGGCGCGCATCGGGTATCTGCCGGAGGAGCGCGGACTCTACCCGCGCATGCGCGTGCTCGACGTCCTGGTCTTTCTCGCCGAAGCGAAGGGGGTCTCCCGCCGCGCCGCCCGCGCCAAAGCCCTCGAGTGGCTGGATCGGCTGGGCCTCGGGGATTGGCGGCTCCGCAAGGTGTCCGATCTTTCCAAGGGCATGCAGCAGAAGGTCCAGTTTATTTCAACGATTCAGCACGATCCCGAGCTCGTGATTCTCGACGAGCCGTTCTCAGGGCTCGATCCTGTAAACTCCCAGGTGCTGCGCGACACGGTTGTGGACTACCGCCGGCAGGGCAAGACGGTCCTGTTTTCGACGCACATCATGGAGCACGCCGAGAAGCTGTGCGATCGGCTGTGCATCATCGCGCGCGGCAAGAAACTGGTGGACGGGACGCTGACCGAGCTGAAACAGACGCACAGCGGCAAGCACGTCATCGTCGCGTTCGACGGCAGCCAGGGCGCGGCGGCGCAGATCTTCGCCGACCCGCAGCTCGTGGCACGAATCCAGGATTTCGGCCAGGAGGCGGAGCTGGAGCTCGCCCCCGGGGCCGACCCGCAGGAGATCCTGCGGGCGCTGGTGAATTCCGGGGCGCGGTTGTCGCGCTTCGAGCTCGCGAGTCCTTCGCTCCACAAGATCTTCGTGGATCTGGTGGGCCCGGAGGCCGCGACCGCCGCCGCAGTGCCCCCCCCGACGCCGGCGGAGGCGAGCGCCCATGCGTAAGGTCTGGGCGGTCATCCGCCGCGAGTTCGTCGAACGGGTGCGCACGAAATGGTTCTGGGTTTCCGCCGTCCTCGGGCCGGTGCTCTTTGCCGGCATCATCGTCTTCCAGATCGTGCAGTCGGTGGGGGGTGCGGTCCGCGACATTGCCGTCGTGGACAGCACGTCATCGGGATTCGGCGAGCGGGTCGCGGAAGCGCTATCGGCGGGCCGGACCTTCCGCGCCACGCGTGTCCCCGCGGCGCCCAGCGTGATCGACTCGCTCACCCGGCTGGTCGAGGCCAAGCAGCTGGATGGCTTCCTCATCATTACCAACGAGCTCATCGAGACGGGCAAGGCCGAGTACCGCTCCTCCAACATCTCGTCGCTGCAGGCGATCGAGGAGCTGCAGCGCGCACTGAACCGGCTGGTGGTGAAGGTCCGGCTCGAGAGCAAAGGGGTGAATCCGGCGGTTGTGGACTGGGCTCAGATTCGTATCGACTTAGATACCAAGAAGATAGCTCGCGGCCGCACTACGTCGGAAAGCGCCGGCCAGTCGTTCGTGATGGCGTACATCATGGCCATCCTGCTGTTCATGGCCATTCTGTTGTACGGCGTGAATGTCATGAGCTCGGTGCTCGAGGAGAAGACGACGCGCATTGTGGAAGTGCTGGTGTCGTCGCTCAGGCCATTCCAGCTGATGCTGGGCAAAGTCATCGGCGCCGGGGCGGTCTCCTTCTTCCAGTTCCTGATCTGGGGCGTGTCCGCGCGCGTGCTGCTCAACCTGCGTGGTCCGATCGCCCGCGCGTTGGGTGCGGATCCGATGGCCGCGCAGCGACTGCAGCTTCCGCACATCCCCGGCGCGACCATCGCCGTGTTCCTCGCGTTTTTCCTCGGCGGCTTCCTGCTGTATTCCGCCATGTTCGCCGCCGTGGGCGCGATGTCCAGCAACGAGCAGGAGGCGCGGCAGGCCCAGCAACCCGTGACGTACCTATTGATGATCTCGTACTTCTCGATCATCGGTCTCACCAACGATCCGAGCTCGACGTTCGCGCGGACCCTGTCGCTCGTGCCCTTCACGTCCCCGATTGCGACGCCAGTACGGTGGACGGCGGGGAGTATGGGGATCGGAGAATTAGGAGCGTCGTTGGCGATGCTGGCGGTCGCGATTGTGGTGGTGACATGGATCGCGGCACGGATTTACAGAGTGGGGATCCTCATGACGGGCAAGCGGCCGACCATGAAAGAACTCGTGCGGTGGGTTAGGGCCTAGACGCCGAGGGAGACGCTGAGCCGCCGAGACGCTGAGGGGATGTGAGGGGCGAGGCGGTAGGAAGGCACGGCATGCGTGAATCGGATGCCGTGCCTTTCGCTTTCCATGGCATTATCGACTCCATGGCCCACTACAAGACTCTGAAAGCATGGCAGCACGCACAACGCTTGGCGATCGACTGCGTGCGTACGTCTCGAGGTTTCCCCGACTACGAACAGGCGGGACTCGCGGATCAGTTGCGTCGCGCGTGCTATAGCGTTCCCCTCAACATTGCCGAAGGCAATACGCGCTATGGATCACGAGAGTGCCGCCGTTTTTTCGATACCGCCCGCGGTTCACTCGCGGAGGTGGAAACGATCATCGAGATGGCGAGGGAGCTCGGGTACATCACGCCGGCCGACTTTGGCCGCCTCGAGGCTCTCGTCAACGAAACAGGTCGGACGCTGTACGGATTGCTACGAAAGGTCAGCGGTGCCGCGGCGCGAGCCCCGCTCCCTCGCGCCTCATAGCCCCGCAGCGTCTTGGCGGCTCGGCGTCTCCCTCGACGTCTTCGCATCTGGCTCGGTATACTTCGAGCCATGTCTCCGGACTATGATGTCCTAATTGTCGGCGGCGGCCATGCCGGAACCGAGGCTGCAGCTATCGCTGCCCGCCTTGGGGCCAAGACCCTTCTGCTCACGTCCGTCCTCGACACCATCGGGCAGATGTCCTGCAATCCCGCCATCGGCGGGATCGCCAAGGGTACCGTCGTCCGCGAAGTGGATGCCCTCGGTGGCCTCATGGGCCGCGCTGCCGATCGCGCCACGATCCAGTTCCGGATGCTGAACCGCTCCAAGGGTCCTGCCGTGTGGGCCCCGCGCACGCAGTGCGATCGCACGCTGTACCGTCGCGCGGTGCGCCAGCTGCTCGAGCAATTCCCCACCCTCGAGCTCATGCAGGGTATGGTCACCAACCTGCTCTTCGAAACGGGCGGCCACCGCATCGCCGGCGTCGAGACCGGAGATGGGCGCCGCTTCAGCGCCCGCGCGGTGATCATCACCGCCGGTACGTTTCTGCGCGGGCGAATTCATCTCGGCACCGACACACAAATTCCCGCAGGCCGCGCCGGTGACCAGCCGTCCGTGCAGATGGCGCAAGTTATTGAGGGTGTTGGACTTACAGTAGCGCGCTTCAAGACCGGAACGCCGCCGCGCATCGATGGGCGAAGCGTCGATTGGAGCAAGGTCGAGCGCCAGGACGGCGATCCAGACGATTACCGGTTCTCGTTCCACGAGCGCGTCGAGCGCCCCCGCCAGGTGCCCTGCTGGATCACGTGGGCGGGGGAAGAGGTGAAGGACATCATCCAGCGCCATCTCAAGGAGTCGGCGCTGTACGGCGGGGCGATCAGCGGACGCGGACCGCGCTACTGTCCGTCGGTCGAGGACAAGATCGTGAAGTTCCCCGCCGCAAAGCGGCATCAGGTATTCCTCGAGCCCGAGGGACTCGACACCAGCGAGTTGTACGTCAACGGGCTGTCCACTTCCCTGCCCGTCGCCGTCCAGGTCGAGTTCCTGCACGCCGTCCCGGGTCTCGCGCGCGCGAAGATGACGCGCCCCGGCTACGCGATCGAGTACGACTACTATCCGCCGACGCAGCTCACGCCCTGGCTCGAGGTGAAGGCCGTCGAGCACTTGTTCTTCGCCGGGCAAATCAACGGCACGACCGGCTACGAGGAGGCTGCCGGTCAGGGTCTCGTCGCGGGCATCAATGCCGTACGCAGGATCCGCGGACACGAGCCCGTGGTCCTGGGTCGGGACGATGCCTACATCGGCGTGCTGGTGGACGACCTGGTGACGCGCGGCGTGGATGAGCCCTACCGGCTGTTCACCTCCCGCTCCGAGTTCCGGCTGCTGCTCCGTCAGGACAATGCGCTGCGCCGGCTCCTGCCCCTCGCCGAGCGGTTGGGCTTACTGACTGACGTCGAGTTGCGTGCCGCCGAGCGGCGGTTGGACGAGGAAGTGTCGATTTTGACCCTGGCGCGTGAGACGCCAATCACGCCGGCACAGGCCACTGGTCCGCTGGCTGCGAGCGGGACGGTGTTGGCCGAGGGCGAGCGGATCGCGACGGTGGCGAAGCGGCCGGGCGTTTCGCTCGCCGCGCTGCTGGCGGCGGTGGGCCTCGGATCCGGAGCGGCGTCCGAGGCAGTACTCGCGGCCGAGATCGAGATCAAGTACGACGGCTATCTGGCGCGCGAGCGCGAAGCGGCTGCGCGTCTGGCGGAGCTCGCCTCGTTCGTCTTGCCGACCGACCTGCCCTACCTGGAGCTGCGCAGTCTTGCGACCGAGGCGCGACAGAAGCTCGACCGCATTCGCCCGACGTCGCTGGCGCAGGCAGCCCGCGTCCCGGGCGTTTCGCCCAGCGATCTCCACAACCTTGTGGTGGAGGCGACGCGGTGGCGCCGGCGCGTCGCGTAAGCGCAGTACAGCCAAGGGAATCCAGCCTAGGTTGCAGTTTCACGTGAAACTTAGGCTCTTTCGTTTCACGTGAAACTGCTGTATATTGGACGCTCGCGATTCGTGAAGCTGCATAAACAATTGTGCTACAACAACTTATAACATGTCTCGCGTCATCGCCATCGCTAACCAAAAGGGCGGCGTCGGTAAAACGACGACCGCCGTCAACCTCGCGGCGTCGCTCGCGACCGCCGAGCGGAAAACGCTGCTTATCGACGCCGACCCGCAGGGCAATTCGACGAGCGGCGTCGGCATCGAGCGCGATCGCATCCGGCACTCGCTGTACGAGCCGCTGCTCGACGGCTCGCCCCTCGCGCAGTCGCGGTTTCCGCACGTCCACTTTCCCTACCTCGACGTCGTGCCTGCGACCCAGGACCTGGTGGGCGCCGAGGTCGAGCTCGTCAATCAGCCGTCGCGGGAAACCATGATGCGTCGCGCGCTGCGCGACCTGCGCGACGAGTACAACTACATCATCATTGATTGCCCGCCGTCGCTTGGCTTGCTCACCCTCAACATGCTGACAGCGGCGGACAGCGTCATCATTCCAATCCAGTGCGAGTACTACGCGCTGGAAGGACTCTCGCAGCTTCTGAATACGGTCAAGCTCGTCCAGCGCAATTTCAACCCCGCGCTCGCCATCGAAGGCGTGTTGCTGACGATGTACGACGCCCGGTTGAACCTCTGTAAGCAGGTGGCCGAGGAGGCCAAGGAGTACTTCGGCGCCCGAATGTTCACGGTGACCATCCCGCGCAACGTCAGGCTCGCCGAAGCGCCGAGCTTCGGAAAACCGATCGTGTTGTACGACGTGCAGTCGGTGGGGGCAAAGAGCTACCTGGCGGTCGCCCAAGAGGTGATTCGCCGGGTCGAGCAGGCGGCTCCTCCCTCGCCGACCCTCCCTGCAGTTGAACCGCTGCCGGAGGTGCCTGCATGACGGAAACCGCTGCTGGACGTCGCCGCCTCGGCCGGGGGCTCGAGGCGCTGCTGGGGCCCACTCGCGAGGAGGCTGAACGGGAGGGCAGTCTGGTCGAGCTGCCGATCAAGGATATTCGGCCGAACCCTTTCCAGCCTCGCCAGACCGTAGACCCGGCGGCGCTCGAAGAGCTCGTGTCTTCCATCAAGCAGGCGGGATTGCTGCAGCCGATCGTGGTCCGGAAGGCCGCGGGCGGCAACGACGCCTACGAGCTGATCGCCGGCGAGCGCCGGCTGCGCGCCTGCCAGCAGCTCGGGTGGGAGCATATCCCGGCGGTGCAACGGGAAGCCGATGATCGCACCCTGTTGACGCTGGCGCTGATCGAAAACCTGCAGCGCGACGATCTGTCACCGGTGGACGAGGCGCGGGGGTATGAGCGCCTCATCGCCGAGTTCAAGCTCGCGCAGCAGGACGTAGCGGACGCCGTGGGCCGTGACCGGTCCACGGTCGCGAACGCGCTGCGTCTGTTGAAGCTCCCCGAAGCCGTGTTGCAGATGCTGCACGACGCACAGCTCTCGGTGGGTCACGCGCGCGCGCTGCTCGGGCTGGAGGATCCGCGCGTGGTGACCACCCTCGCGAAAGAAGCCGTCGCACAGGGGCTGTCGGTGCGTGAAGTGGAGGATCGCGTGCGTGGCGGGCGCGCGCCGGAGCGGCGGCCGCGAATGAAACGCGGGGTAGGGGCGGCGCCCGAGGTCCGGCGCGTCGAAGATGCGCTGCGTCGTCGCCTCGGCACCGACGTGCGCGTCACGCTGCGCACCAAGGGAAAAGGACAGATTCACCTCTCGTTCTATTCGAACGACGACCTCGCGCGGGTGCTCGAGCTCATCCTCGGAGCGCCCTTCGACGGATGACGGCGCGCGGCGTAACGATCGTCGTCCACTCCGACGGCGACCTCGACTCCAAGCAGTACCGGCTGCCGCGCTGGGCGGTGCTGGCGGGGAAGTGGGGAGCGATGGCGATTGCCGTGTTGATCGTCCTGTTCTTTGCGTTTGCGGGACCGATCACACGCAGCGCGGCGCGGGTCCCCGGGCTCGAGCGTGAAGTGGCGCACCTCCGGGTGGAGAACAGCCGGGTGCAGCAGCTCGCCGCGGCGCTCAACCGCGCGGAGGCGAACTATCAGGAGCTGCGTCAGATCCTGGGCGTCAGAGCGCCGCCCACGACGCGCAGCGGCGGCGGGACGGTGGCGCGCACGCGCGACCTCGGAACGGCGATGCGCGCCGTATCCGTTCGCGCCGCATTGCCGAACGCGCCGCAACGCTACGAGGGCGGCGCGTCCATTCCGTCGCACTGGCCGCTCGACGTGAAGGGTTTTGTGACGCGCGGCCAGGTGCGCGCCGGGGTTCCGGATGAGTCGCACCCCGGTATCGATATCGCGGTGCCGGCCGGGACGCCCGTGCGGGCCTCGGGCGGTGGGACGGTGGCAGCGGCCGGCTACGATCCTGACTACGGTCTGTTCGTCCTCTTGCGGCATCCGTCCGGGTATGAGACGATGTATGGGCACGCTTCCCGGCTGCTCGCCGCGGAAGACGATGACGTTCAGGCGGGACAGATCATCGGGCTGTCCGGCAACTCGGGGCGCTCGACGGCGCCGCATCTGCATTTTGAGATTCGACGCGACAGCAAGTCGGTCGATCCGCTCGACCTCGTGAAGGAGGCGCACTGAGATGGCGGTGTTCACCGA
This sequence comes from Gemmatimonadales bacterium, assembly GCA_040901965.1. Lineage (GTDB taxonomy): Bacteria > Gemmatimonadota > Gemmatimonadetes > Gemmatimonadales > GWC2-71-9 > 20CM-2-65-7. The sequence continues at coordinate 52,989 of JBBDYB010000010.1, forward strand.
AAAAAGCCCAGCAGGGGGCCGCGAAGGCGTGCCGGGATTGTCCATCATCGGCGCCGGCATGCGCGTCGTCGGTGACATCTCGGCGGATGGTGTAGTGAAGATCGAAGGCTCGGTCAACGGGACGGTTCGCGCGGCGAAGCAGGTCCTCGTCGCGAGGGGCGGGGAAGTGGAAGGCGACGTGGTGAGCCGCGAGGCCATCATCGGCGGCGAGGTGCGCGGCGCCATTTATGCCGAGGAGCGCGTCGAGCTTCAAGCGACCAGCGTGGTGCACGGCGATGTACATACCAAGCGGCTGCTCGTCCAGGAAGGTGGCGAGATCAACGGCGTGCTACGCATGGGCGAAGATGCGGGACAGCCGCCCCAGGGCGGCCAGCGTGGCGACCAGGCGGCTCGGCAGCCGGCCCAGACCGCATTCTAAGGCGCGGTCCAAGATATCCACACGACGCGACCGCCAGCGTGTGGATTCTCTAATCAATTGTCATTTCGTGAGTTACGTAATGCCGCCGTGTGGAAGACTCTGCGGTGGCTTGATACTGTCGTTACGGTGTCTTAAGTGCGGCTAGATACGCTAGTTGGCTATCTCGACGGCTATCTCCGTATCCGAGAAGAAGTCGCCGACTCACCAGAAGCGCTCAACGGACTGCAGGTCGCCAACGCCGGCGAGGTCACGCGGGTGGCGGCCGCTGTGGATCTCTGCGAGGCGACCATCCGCATGGCGTCCGAGCAGCGGGCAGACTGTCTGCTGGTGCACCACGGCCTCTTTTGGGGTGGGCTGCGTCCCCTCGTGGGTCCGGCGTATCGCCGGGTGGCCGAGTTGTTCAAGAGAAACATCGCGCTCTACGCGGCTCACCTCCCGCTCGATCGCCACCCCGAGGTCGGCAACAACCCGCTCCTCGCCCGCCAGCTCGGCATCACGCCCCGCGGCGAATTCGGGTCCTATCACGGCGCGCCGATCGGCGTGTGGGGAGACTGGAGCGGATCGCGAGACGAGCTGGCCCGCACACTCGCCACGACATTAGGCACGCCGGCGCGGCTGTTTCCTTTCGGTTCGGAGCGTGTTCAGCGCGTCGGCGTCGTAACCGGAGCGGGGGGTTCGTTGATCCCTCAAGCCGCGGCGGCGGGACTCGACACCTACATCACCGGCGAAGGCCAACATTGGACTTTCTTCGACGCTGAGGAGCTGGGGGTCAACGTTTTCTACGCGGGTCATTACGCCACGGAGACGGTGGGCGTGAAAGCGTTGGCCGAGCACGTCGCTGCGAAGTTCGACCTGCCCTGGGTATTCCTGGATCACCCGACCGGGTTGTGAGCCCGCGCCAGGTCCTGGCTATTCTGGCCAGCGCCGAGCTGCTGGCGATGGCTCCCTGGTTCAGCGCTTCTGCAGTCGCACCCACACTCGCGCGCGTGTGGCAGCTGTCACCCGCCGGTAGCGCGTGGCTCACGATATCGGTGCAGCTCGGTTTTGTCGCCGGAGCGTTGGTGAGCGCGATCCTCACGCTCGCCGATCGCTGGTCGGCGCGCCGGCTCGTGTCCGGCGCGGCCGCGCTTGCCGCCCTCGCCACATTGGGTGTCGCGTTCGCCCCTGGTGCAGGTTGGGGAATGGCGTGCCGGCTGCTGACCGGTGCCGCGCTGGCGGGTGTGTATCCGCCGGGAATGAAAATCGTCGCCGGATGGTTTCGTGAAGGTCGCGGTTTGGCGATTGGAGTACTGGTGGGAGCGCTCACGCTCGGGTCGGCCGCGCCGCATCTCGTGCGCTGGGCCGCTCCGCCCGATGCGTGGCGACTCGTTTTGGTCGTGGCGGCGATCAGCGCGTTCGTCGGTGGCCTGTTGGTGCTCGCCGTCCCGAATGACGGTCCGTACGCTGCGCCGTCGCCGCCGTTCTCCTGGTCGGCCGCGCCGCGACTCCTCAAGGACCGCGCAGTCGCGCTCGCGAACCTCGGCTATCTCGGTCACATGTGGGAGTTGTACGCCATGTGGACATGGATCGCCGTCTTCGTCGCCGAAAGCGAACGGCTGCGCCGCGGTGCGGATGTGGACGTTACGACGCTCGCCGCTCTCGTCACGTTCGCCGTCGTCGGGAGCGGAGCGATTGGGTGCTGGCTGGGCGGCAAGTACGCCGACCGCTTGGGCCGAACGCTGGTGACCAGCGTTGCCATGTTCGTGTCGGGAAGCTGCGCGATCATGGTCGGCCTGTTCTTCGGCTCACCTCTCGCTGCTCTCCTGCCGCTGCTCCTTGTCTGGGGAGTCAGCGTCGTTGCCGACTCGGCGCAATTCTCTGCGGCGGTGAGTGAGCTCGCTCCGTCCGATTACGTGGGCACGGCGCTGACGCTGCAGACCAGCTTGGGGTTCCTGCTCACCTGCGCGACGATCTGGTTGTTGCCGGCCGTGGCGGCGACGATTGGGTGGCGGTGGAGCATGAGTGTGCTGGCGATCGGACCGGCGTGCGGCGTCTGGGCGATGCTCGCGTTGCGCCTCCGGCCGGAGGCGGCGCGGTTGGCGGGTGGGCGCGGCTAGGGCACGATGAAGACGCCGACCTCGCCCTCGTAGTCGTCGTTGATCCTCGTCGTTCCGGCTGGGGCGATCCACGCGCCTCCATCCACGCGCACGTTGATCCGATGGACGCCTCGCGGGATGGGTACCAGCGCCTCCCACGTTCCCGCCGGCGTTTGTCGTAGCGGCATGGGCTGCCACTGCGTGAAGTCTCCCGCGATTTCGATGAGGTTTGCAGGGGGCCCGTGGATGACCACGCGCACCAGCCCATCTCGCTCCGGCCGCACGGCGAGCGTGAGCGGTGCCGCGACGTCTCCGTTCGCTCCGGTCCTTATGAGTAATTGCGGAGGACTGCGCGCCGGGAGGGAGCGCACCCGCAGCCGCACCGCGGCGGTGAAGTAACGGCCCGCAATGCTGCCGCGAATAGGATCCGTCGGGTAGCGGCCACCGGACAGGACCAACCTGACACGGTCACTGAGGGCGAGAATACCGCTGCTTTCTCCGAACAGGCCTCGTCCGGCGCCGCGGCTCGAAAACCGCGTCCCCACTACGGTTTCGAGCGCGAGGTTCCTGCGCTGCGCGCGGACTGTCAGGTCGATGTCGCTATACTGCGTGTCCCCGACAAACGCCCGGTGCGCCGACGCGAGCACCGTTATATGATCGCGGCGGAGCCAACCCACGACAGACGCGGCTGTCACCGGACGGGCCGCAAGCGCGGTACCCAAAGCGGTGCGTCCACCCGTCGCACCTATCCAGGCGCCGCGCCGCACACTGCCACGATGGAGCCGCAGCTCCCCAAGTGCGTGCCAAAAGCTCGCGAAGCCGGCATAACTCGACGCCCCGGTCTCCACCGACACCTCGCCGCGCCATCCGCGGGTAGGGCGGCTGGAGAGCGATCCTCCCACGGAGCCTTGCAGACTTCGATTGCCGCTTTCGAACCGAAGGTACGTGCCGCGGAGAGTCACGGCGGCGCGTGCACCGTCCCAGGTAAAGGTCGGTGTGACGGCCACGGCGCTCGAAAGAAGGAAGCCATCGTATCGAACGGCCGATGCGCCAAGGTCGACCGTCGCACTCATCTGCGGACGGGCCGAGCGCGTCGGCAGGAGGAGGCACGCTCCTCCGATCAGCGTCCCGCGCCACCCGTGGCGGAAGGTCACCCGCCGCGGTGCTACGGTCGGCCAGGGCGTGCCGTCCGCGCGCCCGCGTCCAGAAGAACGGAACCGGCGGCGGCGGCGGGGGAGGCGCCGAGGGCGATGTCCCGCTCCACGGCGCGGCGAAACTCGACGAGGTCCGCGTCGCGGGCGCTGGGCGCGAGCGTGAGCACCGCAGCCGCGGCGCTGTCGGCCGGCACGCCGCTCGCGACGAGATCCGCGAGTACGGCGAGGGCCATCGTCAGCGGCGGCCGGCGAACATTCCGCAGCCGGGCGAGGATCGCCGGGGACGCGCCGGCGCGCAATGCCGCAACACCCGCTTCGAGCTCGGGCGTGGAGGCCGCCGCGCCGAGTGCGGTGCGCGCGGTGCCAAGGTCGCTCGCCAGACGGCGGACGGCGGTCACGATCCGCGCACCCGTCGCGGCCTTGACCACGCCTTCCAGGGCACGCTGGACGAGCGGCTCGGTCGGCAGGCCGACGCCGCGCGCGGAGTCGAGCATGGCAACCACCTGCGACCGGGTGTCAGGGTCGAGCCGCTCCAGTCGCGGATCCTGTGCGGCGACCTGTGTGACGAGAAGCAAGACGGTCAGCGAGAGCATCATGAGCCTCCTATGGTGACGACCGAGCTCGGTGTGCCGAATTCGTCGTCCATGGCCGCGGGCGCGCCCGGATCGGCGCGCCACTCGGCTCCATTCACGAGGAATGCATAGCGGTAGCGCCCGGGCGCCAGCGGAATGGCCGCCGCCCACACGCCGCCGCGCGCGGCGCGCATCGGCGTGCGTGCGGCGTCCCAATCGTTGAAGTCGCCCACCAACGCCACGGACGCGGCGCGCGGCGCCACGAGCACGAACTGGAATGCATCGGGACGGTCGCTGCGGGAGCTCCAGGGCCGGGCGATGACGAGCGCGGCGAGAACCGCCGCCGCTGCGAGCCAGGGCCACGCGCGCAGCAGCGGATGGCGCGTGGGTCGTGACGGCAGGTTGGCGATCTCGCGCATCACCCGGGCGTCCAGCGCCGGGTCGATCGACACCGGCCGGCGCAGGTGCCCGATCACGCGTTCGACGATGTCTTCCTGGCGTTCAAACATGCTCTGCCTCTCTGAGGATCACCTGCAGCTGCGCGCGCGCGCGCTTCACGCGCATCTTCAGCGCCGAAATACCCGCGCCCGTCAGCTTCGCGATCTCCTCGTACTCGAGCTCCTCGACGTGCTTGAGGAGAAAGGCTTCGCGGTACTCGGGCGCGAGCCGCGCCAGCGCCCGCCCGACAGCGTCGTCCCAATCGAGCCGCTCTGCCTGCGCGGGATGCGGCGCACCGTTCAGCGCTCCCTCGTCGCGCACGAACAGGCGGCGGCGGCGTGCGGCGCGCGCTCCGGCCGTGCGACACCGGTTCACGAGGATGCCGTATAACCACGCGCCGAACCGCGCGGGATCATCGCAGCGCGCCAAGGACCGGTACCCGCGAACGAACGCATCCTGCAAGGCTTCCTCGGCATCCTCACGGTCGCCGACCATGTGCACCGCGTAGCGGCCCAAGCGATCCCGGTAGCGCGCCACGAGCGCGCCATACGCGCCGATGTCGCCGGCCCGCACCCGGCGCACCAGCTCCGCGTCGCTCGTCTCCACTTTGTCTATACCCATCTCGGAAGTCCCGGCGTCACATTGTGAAATCGGCGGCGCTGTGACGCCGCGCGGGTGCATGAGGGTATTTCAGGGAAGAGATGCCGGCCCGCAATGCCTCAATCAGGAGTTGACGATGTTGAGACGTAGCGCCTTGATCGTGCTCGTACCCCTTACGTTGATGGGGTGCTACAAGGACGATTCGAGCGGACCGGGCACGCGCACGCCGCTCACGAAAGTGCTGCTCACCGATGCTCCGTTTCCCTTCGACACGGTCCAGAGCGTCAACGTCTACGTCGTGAGCATCGCCGCCTCGACCGTCGCCGACACGAGCGACCCGGGCCTCCAGTGGGTCACCATCACCGTGCCGCGTAAGCGGTTCGACCTGCTCGCGTTGCAGCAGGGGACCACGGCTCTGTTGGGCGAGGGGGAGATCCCAGCGGACCAGTATCGCTCGGTACGCCTGATCACAGACGCGGATTCCTCCGACGTTCGGTTCGCGGACGGCACGCTGGCGGTCGTGCAGAACTGGAACGGGACGGGCGAGTGGTCGATCTACGCCTTCGTAGAGGCGGCACTTCAGGTCCCCGACTCGGGGGCCGAAATCGTGATCGATTTCGACGTGGGGCGCAGCTTTCAATACAACGTCTCGGGCGACAGCACGTTCACATTCATCCCCTGGATCCGCGCCGTCAACAAGGCAGCCACCGGATCCATCGCCGGCACCGTGCTGGCCGCCGCCGACTCAGGGTCGGCAGCTCCGATCGAAAACGGGACGGTCAGTGCCTACGGTGCGGACCAGGGGACATGGCGGATCTTCTCGACCGCCCGCACCGATGGCGTCGGGCACTATCGGCTGGCCTACCTGCTGCCCGGCACTTACATCGTCGGCGTGGATCCGCCGTCCTCGAGCGGCCTCACCTCGAGTCTCGATTCCAACGTCGTCGTCAACCGGGGCATGGAGACGCAGCACTCGGTCACGTTGTCAGCGTTCCGCGGTTCGGTCTTTATCCTGGGTGCGTCCTCGATGCTGGTGGGCCGGACGAATCAGCTCGAAGCCATCGTGGTGAACGATCAGCACCAGCAGGATCCCGATGCACCCGTCACATGGTCGAATCTCGACACGGCGATCCTCGGACTGCGCGACAGCCTGCGGTTTGCGTTCGTCACGTCCAAGGCGGTCGGGACCGGACGCGTGATTGCGACGAGCGGCGCGCTGGCGGACACGCTCGTGATCCACGTGGCAGCCGACACGTCGCAGCCGGCCCCGCTGCGCTAGTGTAGCGGATGGGTGTCACGGCCCGGGTATATATTCCCCAGCCGTGACGTCCCTGCCATCGCACCACCGCCCCGGCCCCGGCGGCGGCTTTCGTAATCCCTGGGTCGCGAACGCAGCGCCGGCGTTCGGCAGCGTCCTCAAATGGCTGCTGGTGCATCGGACGACGCGTCCGCTGCCCAAAGATCCTGACCCCGCCGTATTCGTCCGCGCGCGGCCCGCGTTTGCGGTGCCGCGCGCGTCCGCGTCTCAGGTCACGGTGACGTGGGTGGGTCACGCGACGCTGCTGTTGCAGATCGCCGGCCTGAACATTCTGACTGATCCCATGTGGAGCGCGCGCGCATCGCCGGTTCAATTCGCCGGTCCACCGCGCTGGGTGGAACCCGGAGTCCGGCTCGCGGATCTGCCGCCCATCGACGTCGTGCTGCAATCGCACAACCACTACGACCACCTCGACGACCGTACCGTGCGGGCGCTGGCGCGCGCGCATCCGGGCGCGACCTGGCTCGTGCCGCTCGGCCTCGCGCCGTTTGTCCACCGGCGCGGACCGCGGGTCGTCCAGGAGCTCGACTGGTGGCAGGACGCGGACCTCGGACCTGTGCGGGTCGCCTGCACGCCGGCACAGCACTTCAGCGGCCGCAGCTTCCGCGACCGCGGCGCTACACTGTGGTGCGGTTGGGCGGTCGCGGCGCAGCGTGGGAAGCGCGTGTTCTTCGCCGGCGACACCGGCCACCATCCGGAGTTTGCAACGATCGCGGAGCGCTACGGGCCGTTCGATCTGGCGCTGCTCCCGATTGGCGCGTATGAGCCCCGCTGGTTCATGCGCTATCTCCACATGAATCCGGAGGAGGCCGTCGCCGCGTGCCGCGCGTTGGGCGCGCGGGTGATGGTGCCGATGCACTGGGGCACATTCAAGCTGACCGACGAAGCGATGGACGAGCCACCGGTCCGGGCCCGCGCCGCCTGGCACACCGCGGGGTTGCCCGTCGCCGGCTACCGGCAGCTCGCCCACGGGGAGACGCTGACGCTCTAGCCGGGTCCCGCCCGGACTCGTAGTTTCGCGCACTCCTTCCTCACGGATCCCGTCGTGCGCCGAGCCGCGTCATTGGTCCTGTCCATTCTCGCTGCGACGGGTTGCGCCCGCCGCCAGGTCCCGCCGCTCGCGGGTCCCTCGTCGGCACCGGTCATGGAAACGCCCGCGCGGGTCGCACTCATCACCGCCCCGCCGAGTGACGCGGAGTGGAATGCGCTCGGCGACGAGGCGGCCGCTCTGTTGTCGCAGTACCTGCAAATCAACACGACCAACCCGCCGGGCAACGAGATCGTCGCGGCACGGTGGTTGGCGAGCGTCTTGCGGCGCGAGGGCATCGAAGCGCGGATCTTCGAGCCGGCGCCCGGCAAGGCGAATCTCTACGCCCGCCTCGCTGGCGACGGCAGCGCCCGCCCCCTGATTCTCCTCAATCACATGGATGTCGTGCTGGCGTCGCCAGCGTACTGGACCGTTGACCCATTCAGCGGCGTCATCAAGGACGGTTTTGTCTGGGGCCGCGGCGCGCTCGACATGAAGGGAGAAGGCATCGCGCAGCTGATGACGTTGCTGATCCTGAAGCGGGCGCGTGTGCCGCTCAAGCGGGACGTGATCTTCCTGGCGACCGCGGACGAGGAGATCGGGGCGGGCGTGGGGGCCGCGTGGTTCGTGGAGCACCATGGCGACCTCATCCGCGATGCGGAGTTCCTGCTCAACGAAGGCGGGACGACGCGCGCGAACGGGCGGGGCGGGGTGGACTACTATGGCGTCGGCACGACGGAAAAATCGCCGTTCTGGCTCGACATGACGGCCCGCGGCACGGCCGGGCATGGCTCGCGTCCCACGCCGGACAATCCCGTACACCGCCTGGTGCGCGCCCTGAATCGGATCGCCGATTGGGCCGGGCGCACGCCGCTCGTGGTCACACCCGCGGTGGAGCGTTATTTCCGCGATTTGTCCACGATTGAGCGCGACTCCGCGCAACGGCGCTGGTTCGCGGACATCCGGGCCGCGCTACGCGACTCGGTCGCGGTCCGCTCGATCACCGGCGACATCGCCTACAACGCCCTGCTGCGCAACACGATTTCGATCACGGGTCTCAAGGGCAGCGACAAGACCAACGTGATTCCGCCGGTGGCGACCGCGGTGCTGGACGTGCGGCTCTTGCCCGGTCAGGAGCCTGCGGCCTTCCTGGCGGAGCTGGTCCGTGTCGTGGGGGACACAAGTGTGGCGTTTCGGCCACAGGGTCCGAGCTGGCCTGCGACCGAGAGCTCGACGGATACGGAGCTCTTCCGCGCGGTCGTGGCGACGGCGCGCGCGCGGCATCCGGACGCGCTCATCACGACGCCGATGTTGGCGGGTTTTACCGACAGCCACTATTTCCGGCGGATGGGAATGGCGAGTTACGGCATCGCGCCGTTCCCGCTCACGCAGTCCGATTCACGGGGCGTGCACGGGAACGACGAGCGGGTCAGCGTCGAGGCGCTCCGCTTCGGGGTCCGATTTTACTACGACGTCGTCGCGCGAGTCGCGGTGAAGTGAGCCGTTAGCGGCACACTTTGGGGTTCGACACCGGCTCGAACTGCCCGGCCCATTCCCAGCCATCGGCAGACCACGGCTCGAACGGCTCGGTCGTCAGCGTATCGGAGCCCGCCGCGACCAGATAGCCGATCGCGTGAATGAACGGCCAGCGGAAGCACTGTTTGCCGTTCGGCTTGATCGTGGCAGCGACGAGCTCGCGGCCCATGCCGTCACGCGCCATCACGACGAGGCGGCTCTGCGTCGGGTTCGTCACCATGAGCATCGGCCCGCGATAGGGCCACCGCGCGTACTGGTTGGCGCTAGCGCACGCCGCTACGGCGGCGAGGGTGAGCACCGGGAGGATCAAGCTTTTCATCGGGCACCGCCTCTACTGAGTTGTGGCGGGGAGGCAAACGTTCGTCAACGTGCGCCATATTGGGGCGCCTGTCCATCCCCTCGGGGTGGTACGGTCTCGCAAGCTTCATGCCGGGGATTAGCTCCCGGACCCATTCTAGTGCGTTGTGGCCCGGCTCGCGGCCCGCGCGTCAATCCGTGCTCAACTCCTCGTCGAGCGCTCACTCCCTTGGGGGTCCTCTCCCCCCTAGGAACGGCATCTTGGGGGTGCGGCAGGAAAGAGTGCGGGTGTTGGCGCACGAACTGATTTGGGGCGGCAGGCAGAGGCCACGTAACCCCAAAAGCGGGTCACGTGACGTTCCTCCAGCGATCACTGCCCGGTGCAACACCCCGTCGCGCATTTGGTCCACTCTCCAGCGTCGTCGAGTAGCCAGCGCCAACGGGCGGTGCCGGGAATCTTGACGACCGCAGTTGGGTTGGCGGCTATGTACGCTTGTAGCTCGGTTAGATGGCTACGTCGCCTGACGCATTGGTAGCGAACTTTCCCCGTGCTCGACACGATCTTCGCCCACCACCGACCGTCGGGTCCGTCCCAACATGCCGATAGAGCAATTGACGACAACGCCGGCTCGCCCATTGGTACCGCGCACGTTCCAGCGCTTGCCGGCGGCTTGCGGCACAGCCAGATCTGATTCATGCCCTGCGTGAGGTTCCATTTGTAATCAGCGCTTAGCCAAGCGTTCGCTACGTGCACCCAGGTGTCAAAGACACCGAGGCCGGGTGCCACAGTGTCAGCGGGCAGTATGTCGAGGGCGGAATTGGGGATCAACACTCCGTAGGCGGGACTGGGTGCCTGCTTGCCATCCGCTATGACGTCGAGCGTTTGTGCATCGTACCACCCCTTGATCATCGTCACTCGCGGTTGCTTTGCGGTCGGCAGCGCGAAGCCCGGGACACTCATGAATGGCGCCGCTGGCCCCGTGTAAGGACCGGAGGGTTTGAAGGATTTCGCTCCAACTTCGCACCAGGAGCGCCCGCACCTTATGCCGATGTACTGCTGGCCGTGACCCTTAAGCGTTCCCCAGTCCCAACGCGCCGCCGCGGGATAGTCATCCGGTGTAAACGGCGTCGCCACCGGCATCGGGACTCGGCGGGCTTCGAGGGAGGTGGGGGTGCCGTAGGGCTTGAGCGTGGCCTGGTTGAGGCAATTGGAGTCCGCAACGGAGACCATCTCGGCGGTCCAATCCGTGGTGTTGGTTGACGGTGGGGTCAGGAAGAGGCAGTTGAAACCCGGCCTTATACCGAGTGGGGAGTAAGTACCTCCGTAACTGTAAATGGTTGCCACCGGTATGCTCACAGACGTGACCAGAGTGTCCGGTACGGAGTCCAAGCGGAATGCCGCAAAGATGGCGTACAGGGAATCATAGGCCCTCTTCGGCTTCCAAAACGCATACCAGGGTCGCTCCACGATGAATCGCTGGCAGTCGTGAAACTCGGGAATATTGGTAATCGGACCGGAGGCCGGCACGGAGCTGATGGTCCTTATCAGGGTGCCCTTCTCGATCACCCTGATCGCCACGGTGTCGTGAGGGCACTCAGGGCGTTCGGAAGGCACCGCGGTGACGCCCGACCTAGCGTCGACATTCCGCTTGCGGCCGTGCGCCACGCCCACGCTGAGGGCGACCAGCCCTAGAACAGCCCACATAGTAATCGGAGGGCCTTTCGTGCCTGCGCCAAGCATGGTTACCTCCTGCGTTGAAGTGCGCACGACGACTTCCGGTCTCTAAGGAGCGCCCGCCGCAAGCCGCTGCAATCGACGCACTCGCGGTTGCAAGAACGAATCAGCTCCTCCCCACAAGACAGTGACGACTCTCGCCCACCGTGCTGCGTTCGTCGTGTCGCGCATCGAGGTCGCCAGATCTGCACGCAGCGCCATCGCTTGAACGAGTGCGCCCGCGTTGGCGGGATCGACGAGCTTTTCGGAGGCGGTCGACGAAAGCGCGGTGAGCGTAGGCTCGAGCCAGGCAATGGCCGCGAGGTCGTCATGGAGCGCTGCCAGCAGCCGGGCCTCCGGATAGATCGCGTCGAGAGTCACTTCGGTTGCGGGCACGAACCGGCGCTCGACTCGAAGCTTGGTGAACGTGCTCCGGACCACGGCACTGTCGCCGCGTAGAAACGCTATCTGGGCGTCTATCATGTAGTCACCATGTGCAACAAGGGCGGGCAGCGACTTGAAGCGGTAGTCCGGAAACACCAGCTGGCCAGCGCGCCCTAGCCACGCCATGCGCGCCGCCAGTCGTAGCGAGTCGGCGACGGCGTGGTCGATCGTCGACTCGACTTGTTCCTCGAGTGCGCGAAGGCTGTCGATGGGCCCACCGAGTGCTGCGAAGACCAACAGAGGCCCGCCGATCCTGGCGAGTGGAGCGGGCACCCGCAACGCTGCGACAGCGGCCGCATGCCGCGTGTACTCGGCGGCGACGTGGGCGCGTCCGGTAAGCACCGCGATGCTCGCGAGGAGGAACGGCTCAGGGGCGTTTGATGGCGGGTGTTCCTGAAGGAGCGAGTCGGCAAGCGCTCGAGCGGCGCGGACGCCCGCCAAGTCAAATGGGACCGAAAACCGCACGCCCATCCACACTTCGGCGACGCCAACGCGCAGGCGCTCAGCGGACGTGGTCACGAATTCGCGGGCTCGTCGCAGCGTGTCGATCGCGCTCGGATCTGCCAGCAGGTCAAGCGAGAGCGCAAGCGCCTCGACGGCATCAGCGCTGTGGGGGAACGCGGTCACCCACGCCGTGGCGATGTCATGAAACAATTCCCGCTCGCGGCGTACGGCGACATTCAGCGTTCTGGGCACGGCCAGTGGTTGCCCAGGGTAGGGTACCAGGGCGAGTGTGTCGCCCTGCCACGAGGGATACGCCCGAAACCTCGTGGTCTCCGGCGGGAGCGCGTGGCCATACCGTACCGTGCTTCCATTCGTCATGAGCACGCGGCGCACAAACTCGTAGGAGCCCCCGCGAAGCGACCTGTGAATCGAGGGCAGGAGCTGGAACGCCCGCTGGTAGGCTCTCGTGATCCGGTGGTAGCTCGTCCGAAATCGCCACCCCGACGGGCTGGATCGGTCTCGAAGCACCGCGTCATCGCGGCTGAGGCAGTTCGCGAGCCCGTACCATGCGGCGAAATCGTGCGGCGCACGCTGCGTCAACCCGTCCCAGGTGGCGCATGCCCCCACGATTTCGCCGCGGCCGATCGCCACCAATGCGTCCGACAGCTGTTGGTCCCGCGACGAAACGAGAGCACGCCCTGCGGCCGCGCGCTCCACAGATGATCGCCACGTCGCCGGCGCCGCGCCGCCCCAGTACCGTACCTGCGCGACCCATAAGTGCGCCTGCGCATATCCAGGGTCGAACTCTGTGGCGCGCCGGAACGCCGAATCCGCGTTGATCAACTCCCAGTCCTGAACCGCGGCGCGACCCTGCGCGAATGCGCGCCGCGCCGCGACCGAGCGCGTGCCCGCCCGTCCCCCGTTCGCCGAAAACACCGTATCGTCGAACAGCAATCGGTCCGCGAGCTCAGTGAATGCCGCGTCCGCCCCCGCCAGCGTTGGCGCCAGATTGACCGTGCGCTCGCGCACCAGAGTGTCGCCGGCGGTTCCATACAGCGCCGCGCGCACGCGCAACGAATCGCCGACACGCGACACCCCGCCGCGGATGTACCACCCGGCGTGTGCGCGACGCGCAAGGACGCTGGGTCGGCCGGACGCACCGTCGTCCGATCGCCCTATCACCTTGAATTCCTTCCACTGGTTCAACGCGTCCTGCAGCAGCCGCTCCGCATCCATGGAGGCGCTCACGCCGGTGCCATACTCGAAGGGTGGGACCACGAGATAGCGGAGTGGGTCGAGCGTCGGGCGCGTCAGGACCCACGTAGCCACCACCCCAACGCCTGCCGCCAGTGTCCCGCCCGCCGCCACCGCCTGCCTCGGAGTCCAGCGCCACCACGGCCGCCGCTTCCCGCGCACCGGCTGCGTTCTCGTCGGCGTCAGCGGACCCGCCCCCTCGAGCGAGAGCGCCTGTGCGAATTCCGCCGCCGTCGTGTAACGATCGTCACGCTTCTTTGCGAGCGCCGCCTCGAGCAAGTGCTCGACTTGCTCCGGCACCTCCGGGCGCAGCGCGCGCACCGAAGGCAGCGGCTCGACCAGATGCTTGTTCATGACGCTCTGGATGTCGGCGCCCGTGAACGGCAACACACCGGTGAGCATTTCGTACAGCACGCAGCCAAGACTGTAGATGTCGGTGCGCGCGTCGAGCTTCGCCTCGCCCATCGCCTGCTCGGGACTCATGTACGCCGGCGTCCCGATCGTGACGCCGGTGTTGGTCACGACCTGGCTGTCGGTCATCGCAATCGCGCGCGCGATCCCGAAATCCGCCACCCAGGCGTGACCCTCTTCGAGCATGATGTTACCGGGCTTGATGTCGCGATGGATTACGCCGTGACGGTGCGCGTGCCCCAGCGCGCTCGCCACCTGGCGCGCGATCCGCAACGCCTCCCCCACGTGCATCGGCCCGTCGCGGGCGATTCTGTCTCGCAGCGCCTCACCCTCGATGTACCGCATGACGTAGTAGGGCCGCTGCGTCGCGGTCGTCCCTGAGTCGAATAAGGGGACGATGTGAGGATGATTGAGTCGAGCCGTCGTGCGGATTTCGCGGAGGAACCGCTCGTTGGGGACGGCGAGCGCGAAATCAGGCGAGAGCACCTTCACCGCCACCAGGCGGTCATGCTTCAGATCGCGGGCAAGGTAGACCGTGGCGGTGGCGCCGTGGCCGAGCTCACGCTCGATCGCGTAGCGATCGCCCAGGTCGTCGTGCAGCGAAGGGGAACCTTCCGCCACGACCTACGGGCCCCAGGTGAGGAGCGGCTACGCTACACCGCGGGACGCAAAGCAGCAAGCAAACCCGCGCGCCATGTGTTACGTTGGGCCGCTCCAAGGGCTTACCGGAGATCGGTCATGCCCATCGCTTCACTCGAGCTCGTCTGTTTCGGGTCCCCCACGGCCCGCCTGGCCGGGGGCGCGCCGCCACCCGAGGTGCGCTGGCACAAGCACCTCGCGCTCCTCGTTTATCTCGCGCTGTCGCCCACCCGCAGTCGCTCCCGTGATCACCTGCTGGGCCTGCTGTGGGCGGAGCAGCCTGAGGGAGGCGCCCGCAAGTCGCTCAACCAGGCGGTGCTCCGCCTGCGGCGGGCGCTGGGCGAGGATCGCCTGCGCTCCGAGAGCGATGCGCTGGCCCTCAGCGGCGACGGGTTGGAAGTCGACGCGCTTCGCTTCATTAAAGAGGCGCAAACAGCACCTGACGACGTACTTCCGCTGCTCAAGGGTGACTTCCTCGAGGGCTTCCACGTCAAGGATGCGCCTGAGTTCGAGGACTGGATGGCGCGCGAGCGGGAGCGCTACCGGGCGCTCGCCACCGCCACGCTGATCGCCGCGGGAGAGCGGCGCCTCACAGCTGGGCGGCTCCAGGAATCCGTCGACGCGGCGCAACGGGCCCTCGCCATGGCGCCCCGTTCAGAGCCCGCAGTCCGGCTGCTGATGCGGGCGGCCGAGCTCGCCGGCGATACCGCTGGCGCGCTGGCGGCCTACCGGGAATTCGCAGACCGACTCAAGCGGGAAATCGGCGAGCAGCCGGGGCGCTCGCTCGCGGCTCTGGCTGAGCGGATCCGCAAGCAGGACTATCGGCCGCCGGGGAGCGATGCCCGGTCCGAAGCGCCTTTGGTCGGCCGTCGCGAGGTCCACCGCGGCGCCTTCGATACCGTCGCCCAAGGTCTCTCGCCGTCGGGCGGGCCGCGTGCCCTCGTCATCCTCGGTGCTCCCGGCATGGGCCGCTCGCGGCTGCTGACCGAATGCGCCCGGCGGCTGGCGCTCGAGGGAGCCCTGGTGCTGCAGGCGCGGCCCGTCGAAAGCGATCAGGATGCGCCATGGAGCGCACTGCGGCTGCTCGTCCGTGCCGGGCTTGTTGACGCCCCGGGTCTACCGGCGGCGCGGCGCGACGCGTTGGCGGCGCTCGCCGGGCTCGTGCCGGAGTTGGCGGAGCGGTTCCCGCCCCGGGAAGTGCGGGATGTCGCCGACATGGCGACGTCGTTGGCGGACGTGCTGCGCGCGGTGGCCGCGGAGCGGCCGATTCTCCTGGCGTTGGACGACGGTCACTGGGCCGATGGGCCTTCGCTCGCGGCGCTCGGCGCGGCAGCGGGCAGTCTGAAGGGGACAGCCGTCGTGCTGATCGTGACCGTGGCCCAGGGCGTCGGTGATGCGCCCCGCGAGCTGCTGCGTCTGGAAAGCGACGTCGGCCGCGACGTGCCCGGCCTCACGGTGCGACTCGGCGCGCTGGACGAGGCGGACATCGCCGCGCTCGTGGCCGCGCTGGCGCCCTGGTGCCGGAGCAGCGCCGAATGCGATCGCCTGACGCGCCGGCTGGTGTTCGAGACCGCCGGGAGCCCCTTCTTTGCGGTCACGCTGCTCGGCGCGCTGGCGAAGGCCAGCACGCTACAGGCCGATCTCGTGGCGTGGCCGCCCCCGCGCGGCACATTCGAGGCGCCGTTGCCATTCTCGGTCCCGTCCCTCGTGCGTCATGCGATCGCCGTGCGCGTCGGAGAGCTGAGCACCGACGAGGTGGCGACCCTTCGCGCCGCCAGCATGTGCGGCCAGGCGCTCGACCTCGAGCTCGTTGCCCGCGTCGCGGACCGCTCTCGGGCGGACGTCGAGCGCGCGCTCCCGGCGTTCGAGCGGCGGCAGTTGATTCAGTTCGACGGAAAGCGCTACACCTTTGCCGCGCCGCTCATCGCGGAAGTGGTGCGGACGGAATGCTTGACCAGAGGGGAACGGCGGGGACTCGAACAGCGCGCGAGCGATGTACTGGCACAGCGGACGGACCTCGAGAGCCGCGCTTTACGCGCCGAGCTGCTGGCGCATGCGGCGCCCGATCAGGCTGCTTACGATCTGGCGTTGGCGGTAGGAAGCGAGGCGCTCGCCGACGGCGCCCCCCGTCTGGCACGGCGGGCCGTTGCCGCCGCCGACCGCATCACCCGGGCGGCGCAGCTCGATCGCACCAAGCTCGAAGAGCTGCGCGCCAGGTTGTAGATCGCGCCCGTTACCGGCCGTCCGACGTACTCACACCTGCCTGCCTGGGCTTGGCCTGCTTCACGTAGCGAGCGAACCAGTCGATCATCTCGGCGAGCGTGTGCAGCACCGACTCCCGCCCCACGTAGCCGTGCGATTCGTTGGGCAGCATCACGAGGCGCGCCGTCGCGCCCAACCCCTTCAGCGCCGCGAACAACCGCTCCGACTGAATCGGATACGTGCCCGAGTTGTTGTCCGCCTCGCCGTGGGTCATGAGGATCGGCTCGTTGATGCTGTCGGCGGACACAAACGGCGACATCGCGAGGTACACGCTGCGCGCTCCCCAGAACGTCCGGTCCTCGTTCTGAAAGCCGAACGGCGTCAGCGTGCGGTTATACGCGCCGCTGCGCGCGATGCCGGCCCGGAAAAGATCCGAGTGGGCGAGCAGGTTCGCGGTCATGAACGCGCCGTAGCTGTGGCCGCCCACGCCGATGCGGCTCGAATCCCCGACGCCCAGGTCCACGACCGCGTTCACGGCCGCGCGGGCGCTCGCCACGAGCTGCTCGACGTAATGGTTGTTGGCGGTGTCGCCCCCGACGATCGGCATCTTGGGATCGTCGAGCACGGCATAGCCCTGCGTCAGGAAAAACAGGTGCGACGGCCCGCGGATCAGATTGAACCGGTTGGGTGCCGCGGAGACCTGCCCGGCCGCCGCGGCGGACACAAACTCGGTCGGATACGCCCACATCACGACGGGAAGGCGCGTGCCCGGAACGTACGCCGGCGGCAGGTACAGCGTCCCGGACAGCGGCACGCCGTCGCCGCGAGTATAGGTGACGAGCCGCTTTTGGATTCCGGTGAGCTGTGGCGCCGGATCCCTGAACGCCGTGAGCGGCCGCAGCGTCCCGCGGCGCACGTCGCGTACGAAGTAATTGGGCGGTTCCGTTCGTGATTCCCGGCGCGTCACGATCTGCGCGCCCCCGCCGACCTCGTCCAGCACGGCGACCACGGCTTCATAGTGGACGGTGTCCGCGCGCCACAGGCGCTCGGTCTTCTGCGAGCGGAGATTCAGGCGGTCGAGGAACGGGCGGTCGCCTTGCGGGGACGCGCCATTCCCCGCGAGGTAGATCCAATCGCCGCTCCGCTGGAGGACTGGGTCCCCCGCGGCGGTCTGCCGCTGCAACGGAAAGCCGGGATCGCCGTAGCGATCCTCGGTGCTGCGATCCCACAACACGCGGGGGCGTACGGCCGTGCGCGCCGCATCCACCACCCACGTGGTCGCCCAGCGGCGGTCGCGGTCAAACTCCACGGCCAGCGCCAGGCCGCTCGCATCCCACTGCAGGGCCGCGTACCGCTTGCTGAGGCGCAGCAGCTCGACGGGCTCTCCCGCGAACGGCGCCGCGAGCGTGACCACACGATCCCGATGGTCTACTTTGGTCCTGGGATCACCCCCGTCCAGCGCTTCCGCCCACACGAGCGTCGCCGGAACGTCGGGCCGCCAGTTCAACGCACGCGGTCCCGTGCGCACGCCGCGAATCGGGATGTTCTCCGCGAGCGGCAGCTGTGCGATCCGCCGCACCACGTCGCCGCGGAGGTTCCACACCTCCAGCTCCTTTGGGAAACGGGCGGCCGGAACGAGATAGGAATAGGGGTGCAGCGTGCGCGCCACGAGCACGTACTCGCCGCCCGGCGCGACATCGACATCGTCGAAAATGGCGGGACGGCCGAGGAGGGTACGGGCGCCGCTCGTCGCGTCGACGAGTCCGAGCTGCGCGGTGAAATAGTGCTCGAACAGCGCTTCGTCCTGAGCGTTGTCGAGCAGGTCTTGAAACGTGGCGGCCGGAGCCGCGCGTCCTGAGGCGTCCTGCGTCGTCGGCCCGATCGGCGTCCGCGGCGCTGTGGGCGCCGCGCCGCGGCCGTCGGGGACGAAGCGGCACAGGAGACGTGCGCCATCGGGCAGCCACTCGCAGGGCGCGCCGTCGGTGGCATTGAGCGTGGGTCCCGTGACCGCCCGTGCCTGTCCCGTCTCCACATCGGCGATCCACAGCGCCAGCCCCGAGTCGCGCGTTTGGACGAACGCGATGGCGCGGCTCCCCGGCGCCCAGGTGATGAATGAGAGCGCGACGGGCGCGGTGACATTGATGCGGCGTTCAGCGCCATCCGCGATTCGCTTCAAGAGCAAGCCGGTGGTGCCTCCGGGGAGTTGCGGGCCGCTCGTGCGCGGATTGATACGGCTCCCGGCCAGCCTGAGTATCGGCTGCGCCAGCTCGGCGATCGCCGGCATGCTGCGTTGCTCGAGGAGCAGGAGCCACTGACGATCGGGCGACACGCTGACGGCGGGCAGCGGCGGCGCGTCGAGGATATCCACGATGACCTGCGGCGGCGTCCTATACGGCGTCTGGGCGGAGAGGGTCGTGGCGGCGGAAAGGGCGAGGCACAACAGGACGAAGCGGCGCATGGGCCCTCAGTTTGGGACGAGGCAGGAAACCTGCCCTCGCGGCCCGGCGCCCGCAACGGTGCGCAGCTCGCCGGGGCGGCGAGCTGCGCGATCATCCGTTACTGCTGGTTCCGCGGGATCGTGTCGGCGGCAAACTGCGCCGTCTCCGGAGCCGGGCAGACTTCGGGGTTCGGATTCTGCGGGTCCGGGAAGCAGACGCCGAGCGGACCCGTGGAACACGCGGCCAACGCCACGAGGCCCGCGAGAGAAACGGCCCAGGAAACGAGAAGCGTGGCGGCTCGGCGGTCCTGGCCCGACTTGCGCGCATTACGCGGTAAGGAGGGACCACGCTCAACGACCGCCACGCCTTGCTGTGCTCACCGGCACGCCCGGGGATTCGCGACGGGCTGACCCGCGAGGGGCCATTCCCATCCATCCGCAGTCCATGGCTCGAACCGTTGCGTGACGACGCGGTCACCACCATCGGTGCGGAGGAACCCGGTGTTGTCGATGAACGGCCAGCGGAAGCACGCGCGGCCCCGGGGCTTGATACGGGCCACGACCCACTCGCGACCCTGACCGTCGCGAGCAATCACCACCTGGTGGTCGGTCGTCGGATTCTCCACGGCGAGCATCGAGCCCTGATAGGGCCAGTGGGCGTACCGCTTCATCGGAGCGCAGCCCACGACGCACAGCAGCAGCAGCGGAAGCCATTTCATATCGCCACCTCCTTGCGGCGAAAAGGACCGGCGTGCAGCGAGTTGACGCCGCTCACGCTAGGAGAGGGCGCACACGTGCCGGCTACGTGACTCGGGGCCCGAGTCACGTACCGGCGGAAATCCCTGTTTTGTGGTGAGTTAGCGGAGGGGCACGACGAACCGCACGATGAGTCGCTCCGCGGTCTGGGGGCTCACCGTGCAAAAAGAGTCCTGGCCGATGAGGCGTTTTACGCCCAGCACCTCGGCCTCGGCGATACCGGCCACATCGCGATACGTGATTTCGAGCGTCTGGCCGTCAATCACGCGGTAGCTCACCGGGCGGCCGAGCAGGCGGTGGTGCGGATCGATCTTGGCCAAGCCATCCGCCAGGCGGCGCTGCAAGTCATTGATGGATTCAGACGGAGACATTGGGGTCATGTGCCGCTTGGGGTCCGCCCCAGCACCGCGGCGGCGTTCCGCCGCATGCCGGCACGTCCGGGCCTCGAGAACGGGGTGTCAGCGTAGCGGCGCGCGAAGTCGTCCTGTCCGACATCGATCAGGGCCTGCAGATCGGGAATCGTGACGTCCGCGCGCGGTGTGAAGTCAGGGTCGGCCGTCGGCTTCGCAAAGCTGATGTTCCAGGGACACACGTCCTGGCACACATCGCAGCCGAACACCCACTCGCCCACGTCGGCACGTTGTCGATCGCTGAAGTCGCCCCGGTGCTCGATCGTCAGATACGAAATGCACGCCCGCGCGTCCAGATCGCGGGGCGCGACGAACGCATTGGTGGGACAGGCATCGAGGCAGCGCCGGCACGAGCCGCAGCGGTCGGCTGCGAACGGCAAATCGGGAGCGAGAACGGCGTCGGTGAGCACGACGCCGATGAATGTGAAGGAGCCGATCTCGGGGTTGATGAGCATCATGTTCTTGCCGATCCACCCCAGGCCTGCGAGCTGCGCGAGCTCCCGTTCGGGGACCGGCCCCGCGTCTACGTAGCAGCGGGTCGCCGCCCCCCCCCCGGGCGCGATCTCACTGATCGCCGCCGCCAACTGCTCGAGGCGCGCGCCGAGCACGTCGTGGTAGTCGCTGCTCCAGGCGTACTGTGCCACGCCACCCGTCGCTGTGCCATGGAAGTAGTTCGTCAGGGTCACCACGGCCGTCCGCGCCTCCGGCATGATGCGCCGCGGATCTTTACGCTTCTCCGCCTGGCGCTGCAGGTAGGTCATCGTGCCCGCATGGCCCGCCGCCAGCCAGCGGTCGAGCTCGGCGGCGTGCGGGTTGCGCTCCAGCGCCGCGACGCCGGTCGCGGCGAACCCGAGCTCCGCGGCCCGGCGCTTGATCGCGGCGCTCGCCAGCTCCGGAGAGAGCGTCACAGACCCATCGTCTCGCGGCGCCAGCGGGCGAAGTTCACCACGTCATCCACCGGCGGGATCGCGTGCTCGTCGCCGTAGGCGGTGAACATGCGCCACTGCAGGTAGTCGCGCGGGGGCAGCGGGAGGAAGGGCGGCCGGCGCCACCAGTTGCGGGCGCGAAAACTCCACGCGAGTCGCAGTAAATCGACCGCGAGCCGCGGGCGCACCAGCGCCTTCAGCGCCAAACGCAGATACAGCGTGGACCAACTCGCGATACGCCGCATTCCTTCTGTATATTCACCGCCTATGACGCTCGCAAGCAGCCCCGCGGCGCGCGCCCAGGCCGGAGGGCTCCATCCGCTCGCCCGCTACCGGGGCGAGTTCCCGATTTTCCGCGATCGCGTCTACCTGAACACCTGCTCGCTCGGCGCGTTGGGCGAGCGCACCCGCCGCAAAGTAGCCGAATTCCTCGACCTCTGGCAGAGCCGCGGCGCGTCGGCGTGGTACGATGTGTGGTGGGAGGCCCTGGGCGACCTGCGCGCGCGCTACGGGCGCGTGGTGAACGCGGCCCCCAACGAAATCGCGCTCGCGCCCAGCATCTCGGTGGCGCTCAGCATGGTCGCCGAATCGCTCGACTACGGCCGCCGCCCCAAAGTCGTCACCACCTCGCTCGACTTCCCCACCGTGGCGTACCAGTGGCTCGCGAAGGTCGGGCGCGGCGTCGAGGTCGTGGTGGTCGAGAGTCCCGACCGGATCAGCGTACCCGTGGAGGCGATCGCGCGGGCTATTGACCAGCGCACCGCCCTCGTGGCGACCTCGCACGTGTACTTCACGAGCGGCGCGATTCAGGACATCAAGAGCGTCGCCGCCGCCGCGCACGCGCAGGGCGCCCTGTGCCTGATCGACGCGTATCAGTCGGTCGGGCAGCTCCCCGTGGATGTGCAGGCGACGGGAGTGGACGCCCTCATGGCCGGCGGGCTCAAATGGCTGCTCGGCGGGCCGGGCATCGTCTTCCTGTACGTTCGCGACGAGCTGGCGCGCCGTCTCGAACCGACGACCGCGGGCTGGTTCGGGCATCGCGATCAGTTCGCCTTCGATCCGCGCCACTTGAATTTCCACGACGACGCCCGGCGCTTCGAGCTGGGCACCCCCTCGCTCGCCGCCATTTACGCCCAGCTCGGCGGTCTCGAGTACATCGAGGAGATCGGCGTTCCGGCGATCCGCGCGGTGACGGCGGCGCTCACCGAGGACCTCATCACGCGGGCCCGCGCGGCGGGGTTCGCGCCCAAGGTGGCCGCCGATCCGGCTGCCCGGTCGGCGATCGTCATGCTCCCCGTGCCGGATCCGGCGGCGGCGGTGCGGCACCTGGCTGCGGGCGGCATCATCGCCGACGCGCGGCCGGGGCACGTCCGGTTGTCGCCCTTCTTCTATAACCTGCAGGAAGACCATGCCAGAGCGACCGAGCGCCTCGCCCAACAGCCCGCTCACTGAGGACGAACAGCTCCTCATCCCGCCGCAAGCCATCGCCGTTGAACGGCGGGCCTCGTTCACCAGCACCGACCCCTGGCGCGTGCTGCGGATCATGGCGGAGTTTGTCGAGGGATTCGACACCTTGTCGGACGTGCGCAACGCGGTGACGATCTTCGGCTCGGCGCGCACGCCCGACAGCGATCCCTACTACAAGCAGGCGTACGACACCGCCCGCCTGCTCGCCCAGGAAGGGTTCGCGGTCATTACGGGCGGGGGGCCGGGCATCATGGAGGCCGCGAACCGGGGTTGCAAGGAAGCAAATGGCCTGTCGATCGGCTGTAACATCGAGCTCCCGTTCGAGCAGGGGACGAACCGGTGGGTTGAGCGCTCGATCAACTTCCGCTACTTCTTCGTGCGCAAGACGATGTTCGTGAAGTACTCTACGGCGTTCATCACTTTTCCCGGCGGGTACGGCACGATGGACGAGCTGTTCGAGGCGCTCACCCTGGTCCAGACGGGCAAGGTGAAGCAGTTCCCGGTCGTGTTGTTCGGCCGCGACTACTGGAAGGGCCTGGCCGACTGGCTGAAGGAGCGCGTCGCCGGCGAGGGAAAGATCGCCCCCGAGGATCTGAATCTGTTCCTGGTCACGGACGATCCTAAGGAAGCGCTCGGGTGGATCGTCGAAGCCCGCGAGCGCCGCACCCGCGCCTTTCGTGCCTTGAACCAGGCGTCCCCCATCCGATGACGCAAAGCGACTTCCTGCGCGGACCGCGCATCGATCCCCAGCCGATCACGGGTGAGGAAACCGTGGCGGAGCTGGTGGACAATGCCTTCCTCGCCTACAACGCCGGACGGCTGGGCGAAGGCTGCCGGTTGTTCACCGGCCGCATGCTCGAGGACGACGTCACGGTCGGGATGAGCCTCACGGGCGCGATGACGCCGGCGGGGCTGGGCATGTCCACGATCATCCCGCTCATCGAGGCCGGATTCATCGATTGGATCGTCTCGACGGGCGCGAATCTCTACCACGACGCCCATTTTGGCCTGGGCATGGCGATGCACCGCGGCACGCCATTCGCAGACGACGTCGTGTTGCGCGAAGAGGGAGTGGTCCGGATCTACGACGTCTTCTTCGATTACGACGTGCTGCTCTCCACAGACCGCTTCATCCGCGAAGTCTCGGCCCGCCCCGAGTTCCAGCGGCCGATGAGCACGGCGGAATACCACTACCTGCTGGGCGGCTACGTGCTGGAGCGCGAGAAGGCGCTCGGGCTCTCCCGCAAGTCCGTGCTCAGCGCTGCCCACGCCGCGGCCGTGCCCATCTATACGTCGTCGCCGGGCGACTCTTCCATCGGGATGAACGTCGCCGAGCAGGCGCTGTCGGGCAGCAAGCTGCGCTTCGACGTGAGCGCCGACGTGAACGAGACCTCCGCCATCGTGTTCTCCGCCAAAATCCACGGCGGTAAGAGCGGCGTCCTGATTGTCGGGGGCGGTAGCCCCAAGAACTTCGTCCTGCAGACCGAGCCCCAGATTCAGGAAGTCCTGGGCATCAGCGAGAAGGGTCACGACTACTACCTGCAGCTGACGGACGCGCGGCCCGACACCGGCGGCCTGTCCGGGGCGACGCCTTCGGAGGCGGTCAGCTGGGGGAAAGTGGACCCCGACAAGCTCCCCGGCACGGTCGTGGCGTATCTCGACAACACCGTGGCCTTCCCGATCCTTGCCGCCTATGCGCTGGCCCGTCGCAAGCCGCGCAAGCTGAAGCGCCTCTACGACAAGCGCGCGGACATGATGCGCGAGCTGACCGAGTCGTATCTCGAGGCGAAAGCGGATCGCGATGCGCGCGCAGAGGCAGCCACTGGCGGGCGCGCCACCTGAAGGGGCGGAACCCGCGGGCGTCTCCAGGGCGTACGCCGCGTACGTCCTGGGTCTCCTCGCGCTGATCAATTTCCTCAATTACCTCGACCGCAACGTCGTGTACGCGGTCTTCGAGCCCATCAAGCGCGATCTTCAGGTGACCGACGCGCAGCTCGGCTGGCTGGGCTCCGCCTATATCATCGTGCTCTCCCTCGCAGCCCTGCCGTTGGGCGTGATCGGCGATCTGCGCTCCCGCCGCAGCGTCATCACGTGGGGCGTGGCGATCTGGAGCGCCGCCACCGCCGCGGGCGGCTTCGTCCGCCAGTTCTGGCAGCTGTTCGCCTGCCGCGCCCTCGTCGGGTTCGGCGAAGCGGGCTACGGCCCCGCCTCCCAAGCGATCATCGCGCAGTACTACAAGGGCCGGCGCCGCGCGTTTGCCATTGGCGTGTACTCCGTCGGGATGGCGCTCGGCGGCGTCCTCGGCATCTGGCTTGGCGGAGTGATCGCCGAGCGCTACGGCTGGCGGTGGGCCTTCATTTGGATGGGCGTCCCCGGCCTCGTGCTGGCGCTGCTCGCCTCGCGCATCCGCGAGCTGGACCGCCGGCCGCCTCCGCCGGTGCGGGATACGCTGCGACAGTGGTGGCGGCAAGGCATGCATGGCGTCGTCCACTATGTCGTTCCCCTCGCGTTGTGGACGGGGATCGGCGCGTTGCTCGCCGGCATCCTGGCGTTGATCGAGGGCATTCCCTCCCAGCTCGACACGGCGGTGTTCGGCGTCTGCGTGAGCGCCGGCATCGTGTGGACGGTCTGGCGGCTCATTCCGGCGGCGGTCCGCCGCACGACGGAAGCCGGCGCGGTGGCCGCGGGCGCGCTCGGCGACTTCCAGCACGCCGCCGCGCTCGTGCTGCGCACGCCCACGCTCATCTGGGTGTTCCTGGGCGGAGCGATGGTGACGTTTTCCGTGAACGGTCTCATCGCCTGGGCGGCGGCGTTCATGCAACGCGAGCATGGCTTCTCGGTCGCGCGGGTCGGGGCGGAATTCGGCCTGTGGGGGTTGGCCGGCGGCGTGGCCGGCGCGCTGTTCGGGGGCCGCCTGGCGGACCGGCTCCAGCAACGCTGGCGCGGCGGCCGCGTGCTCGCCTCCGGCGCGGGCTTCGTGCTGGGAGCGCCGGTGTGCGCCGCACTGCTGCTCGTGGATGACCTGCGGTGGTTCGCGCCCCTCGTGATGGCGACGTACTTCCTCTACACCTGGTACAACGGACCGCTCGCCGCGGTGATCCTCGACGTGGTGCCGCCCGCGGTGCAGGCATCGGTGCTGGGTGCGTTCGTGCTGTTTTCACATCTCGCCGGCGATGCGCTGGCGCCGCCGCTGATCGGCTATCTCTCGGACCAGACCGGCAGCCTGCGCGGGGCGATGTTGCTGCTGCCCGCGGTCGGGCTGGTGGGCGGCCTCGTGATTCTCGTCGCCCTGACGACCGTGGGCCGGGACATGAGCCGGATCAACGCATGAAGATCGCCGTGATCTTCGACTCCCCGCACCCCGAGTGGGAGGATGCCGATTTCAAGCGCGACGTCGAGAAGAAAGTCGAGGAAGCGGAATACGACGTCGCGCGGGCCCTGATGGCGGGGGGCCATGACGTGCGGATGATCGGCATCGGTGACGAGATCGGCCCGTTGCTCGAGCGCCTGGCGGCGTTTCAGCCGAAGCTCGTCTTCAACGGCTGCGAGGCGTTCCGCGGGCACGCGCGCCACGAGTACGCGGTCGCCGCGGTGCTCGACCTGTACGGGTACCGGTACACGGGTTCCTCACCCACCGCGCTGCTCGTCGCCCGCAACAAGTCGCTGACGAAGAAGATTCTCGCGTACCATGACATCCGCGTTCCGGCGTTCGCCGAGTTCCACGAAGGCGACGACCTCGTGCGCCCATCCGAGCTCCGCTTTCCGCTCATCGTCAAGCCGCTCCTCGAAGACGCGTCCGTCGGCATCGCGCAGGCATCGGTGGTGGAAGACGACGACAGTCTGAAGCAGCGTGTGGAGTTCATCCACGCGAAGCATCATCAGGCAGCGATCGTGGAGGAGCTGGTGGAGGGACGCGAGGTCTATGCGGGACTCATCGGCAACGACGACGTCCAGGTCCTGCCCCTCACCGAGATGACATTCGGCGAGCCCGACACCGGGGAGCATCAGATCGCGACCTACAAGGCCAAGTGGGACGAAGAGTACCGCAAGCGGAAGAACATCAAGAACGTGTTCGCCAAAGGTGTGTCGGACGACCTGACCGCGCGCATCAGCGCGATCTGTAGCACGGCATTCCACGCGCTATGGTTGCAAGACTACGGCCGCATTGACGTGCGGTTGACGCACGACGACGAGGTGTATGTGCTCGAAGTGAATCCCAATCCCTTCATCGCGTACGAGCACGAAATGGCGAATGCGGCCGAGAAGGCGGGGCTCAAGTACAATGCCTTCATCCAACGGATCGTGGACGAGGCGATGGCCCGGTGAGCCGCCGCGAGGTCCCCAAGCCGGAGCTCCGCTGCCCCACCTGCCACACCGAGCTGGAGCGGTTCTGGAGCTTCTGCCCGAGCTGCAGCCGGCGGCTGGAATGGCGCGACACGCAGCGCGAGACCGGCGCGGAGTGCGCCTACTGCCGCTGGATGGTGTCGGACACGTTCTCCTTTTGTCCCTGGTGCGGCCGCAACATCCAGGACGACGATTCCAGCGAAGCACCGCTGAAGGCGCCGAAGGGATTCAAGTACCACGCGCGCTGCGACTGGGGCTGCGGCGGCGGGGTGATGTATCCGATGGCGTTCTGTCCCTGGTGCGGGCGCACCCAGACGTGGCGCTACGACCATCTCCAGAACGCGTGCCCGCACTGCGACCGCGGCGTGGACGACTGGATGGCGACGTGCCCGTGGTGCGGTGAAGATGCCACAGGGCGCGATCTCATCCCGCGGGCGCTGCGCCGCGCCCGCCGCCTGCTCATCGTCTCGCGCGTCCGGGACTGGCATTACCGCGTCGTGCTCCGGCCCGGCGTGTCGGGCGTCGACCCCGACGCCCCCAAGGTGATCGAGATCGACCGGCGCTACGTCACGGGGAAGCGGCGCCGCGATGAGATCTCGTGGAACATGCTCACCGGCCTGCTGCTCCATGAGCTGGGGCACTCCTTCCTTTATCATCACTGGGCATGGACGCGGACCGGACGGTTCCGGCGCGCCTTCGGCGAGGTGCGCAAGGCGTACCGCGTGGCGGACGAGCACTGGGTGAATTTCCAGCGCCGCCGCGTGGCGACGACGTTGACCGACTACGTCAGCGCCTACGCGGCGACCCATCCGCAGGAGGACTTCGCGGAGACCTTCCGGTTTTACGTGACCCGCCGCGGCCGGCTGCGCGAGCTGTTCAGCGAGTTCGGTCACAAGCGCAAAGGCGTGCGGGTGTACGAAAAGTTCTTGGTACTACACGACTTCGTGAGAAGCCTACGGGGCTGGAAGTAGCCACAACCTTCCGGCCGGGTGCGCTATCCAATTGGATAACCCATTCCCGGCCGAGTTCTCATGCATTTGCCCCTCTTTACCGTCCTGCTCCTCACCGTTCAAGCCCATCCCGCGCTCGATTCGGCGTCCGTCGCCCGCGTGCTCACGCAGCTCAAGGAGCGATTCAACCGTCTGTGCGCTCGCCGGTCAGGTGCTCACCAACTACGGCGGCTTCTGGGTTGGGCCTATGCCGATCCCGGGATGCCGATGCCGCGCCCGATGCCCACGCCGATGCCGATGCCAGGCGGCGGCGGCGGGGGGGGGGTGCACGTGGCGTTTCACGGGAAGTCGAGCGACATGGATCCCGCCACGTTGCGAGCCTTCCGCGGCTTCATCCGCGACGAGAATCGCTGCGTGCGCAGTATCGCCGCCCGCGTGCTGGGCCGGCGCGGCGGATCCGGCGTCTACGATCTCTTTCTGAGCCTGTTGCGCGACGCCCGCTCGGATCTCCGTGAGACCGGAGCGCTGGGGCTGGGCGAGCTGGAGGATTCGCGCGCGATCGGCCCGCTGAGCGACGCGCTGGCAGGCGACGCCGAGCCGGCGGTGCGGATGACCGCGGCGTGGGCGCTCGGAGAGATCGAAGAGAAGGTGGCGATCGATGCGCTCGGCCGGGCACTCCGCGATCGGTCGCCCGAGGTGCGGCGGACCGCGGCTTGGGCATTGGGGCAGATCGAAGACGTACGCGGAGTGCGTCCGCTCGGCGAAACTGAAGACGGTAGCGGCGTGGCTCCCGCGGCCGCCGGCCTCAGGGATGCCGATCCCGAGGTCCGCGTCATGGCGGCGTGGGCGCTCGGCGAAATCGAAGACGCCCGCGGCGTGACGCCGTTGGTCGCGGCGCTCAAGGACGGCGACATCGACGTGCGCGCGACGGCGGCGTGGGCGTTAGGCGAGATCGAAAGCCCGCTCGCGCGGGAGGGGTTGACGGCCGCGCAGGATGACGAGTCGGGCGCCGTCCGCCGTGCCGCCACGTGGGCGCTGCGTCAGCTCGACGACGACGACGACCCGCGCGTCCGTGTCCGCCCACGGATTAAGATCAAGTCTTGACGCGACCCCGTTCCACCATCCGGAAGTAGTCGCGTAGCTCCTCGGCTTCTCGGGACTCGTCCCAGCCGAGGAGCTTTTTCATGCGCGTAGCCACGGGCGTCACGAGGGCGGTGGCCTGATCGCGGGTTACGTAGAAGAGGTGCAGGCGCCGGACCAACACGTCCTGGACGCGCAGCGCCATCTCCCGCTCGACGGCGTACGTCACTTCCGCCCAGATCTCGGGTCGCCCTGCCACCATGGGTTCCCCTAGATCTCGATCTCGCTCTACCAGATTCACGATCGCGGCGGCCTCGCTGCCGTAACTCGCGACGAGATGACGCGCCGTGGCTTCGGGCACTCCCCGGGCGCGCGCGGCCTCGACAAGGACGTCGAGCTCCGCTGCCTCCCCACCGGGGAGCGGCAACCGATCCGTCGGGGGACGGGGCGCCACGGGACGCCCGTCCAGCTCGTGCAGCCGTGCCGCGACGCGATCGACGACGTCACGCGCCATCACCCGGTACGTCGTGAGCTTGCCCCCGGCGATCGTGATCAGCCCCTGTGCGCTCTCGACGACACGATGCTCACGGGAAACCTGGGATGGGTTGGCGTGATCGTCCTGCCGCAGCAACGGCCGCAGCCCCGCCCATACCGACACGACATCGTTGGGGGCGAGATGGGCGTCGGGAAAAGCGGCGTTGGCCGAGCGGAGCAAATACGTCACGTCTGCGGCCGTGACCCGCACTGCGTCGGGAGATGAGTCGGCGTCTGTATCCGTCGTCCCGACGTACGAGAGCTCGCCCCAGGGCAGCACGAAGATCACCCGGCCGTCGATCGGCGATAGCAGCGTCACAGCGTGCTCGTTCCCGATCCGCCGCCGCGCCACGGCGACATGGGCGCCCTTGGTGAGCCGCAGGAGCGGTGCGGCACTTGGGTCGTCGAGCTGCCGGAGCGCGTCCGCCCAGGGCCCCGCGGCGTTCACCACAACCAGCGCCCGGATCGTGCGGCTTTCTCCCGTCAACACGTCGCGCACCACCGCGCCGCGCACCCGTCCGTCGGGCTTCAGGAGACTCGTCACTTCGGTATAGCTCGCGACCAGGGCCCCGGCGCGCCACGCGCTACGTATGGTCGCGAGGACCAGGCGTGCATCGTCGGTTTGCGCGTCATAGTAGAGCGCGGCTCCCGCGAGGCCCCGGTCGCGCAGCCCCGGCTCCACGCGCCGCACGCGTTTGGGCCCAAGCCAGCGGTGACGCCGCACGTTGCGGAACGCCGCCAGCAGGTCGTACAACCACATCCCCGCGCGCAGCTTCCACGCCGGGACGCGGCCGCCGCGGTACACGGGAAAGAGGAACGGCAGGGGTCGCACCAAATGCGGCGCGATCTTCAGCAGCACACGTCGCTCACGGCTGGCTTCGAAGACCAGGCGCAGCGCGCCCTGCTCGAGGTAGCGGATGCCGCCGTGGATGAGACGCGACGACTGCGACGAGGTGCCGGCGCCGAAGTCGGCCTTGTCCACGAGCGCCGTGCGAAACCCGCGCAGCGCCGCGTCACGGGCGATTCCCGCTCCCGTGATGCCGCCGCCGATCACAAGAACGTCCACCGGGTCCGCGGCCATGGACGCCAGGGCCGCGGCGCGGGTCTGATGCGAGAATGGTGACTCCGCGGCCAACTCCCCTCCGTTGCTAGCCCGTGGTAGGTTTCGACCCCTGCCCTTCGTTCCCCCTCGCCGCGACTGCGGAGGAGGGGGACAGGGGGTGAGGACGGGAGAATCTAATGGCAGGTGGCAACGGACGGCGCGTGGCGGTCATCGCGGGGTATCGCACGCCGTTCAGCAAGGCGGGGACCGCACTCAAGGATGCGCGGGCGGTGGATCTCGCCCGTCATGCCGGCCGCGAACTGCTGGAGCGCACCAATCTCGATGGCGCCGAGGTGGACGAGGTGATCTTCGGCCAGGTGGTGCCGTCGGCCCTCGTGCCCAACATCGCGCGCGAGGTGAGCCTGCTGCCCCAGTTTCCCAAGGAAATCCCGGCATTTTCGCTGAATCGCGCCTGCGCCTCGGCGAACCAGGCGATTACCTCCGCCCACGACCAGATCGCGCTCGGCAACGCCGACGTCATCATCGCCGGAGGCGCCGAAGCCCTCTCCGACATTCCGATTCTCGCCTCACGCCGCCTCGCCGATATCCTCGTCGAAGCCAGCAAGGCCAAGTCCCTGGGAGCGCGCATCAAGACGTTCGCCAAAATCCGGCCGCGCGACCTGATCCCCGTCGCGCCCGCGATCGCCGAGCCATCCACCGGCGAGTCGATGGGCCAGTCGGCGGAGAAGATGGCCAAGGAGAATCGCATCTCCCGCGAGGCGCAGGATCGCTGGGCGCTGCGCAGCCATACGCTGGCGGCGCAGGGCACCGCTGACGGCCGGCTGACCGCCGAGATCGCCCCCTGGCTTCCGGCGCGCCCCGGCCAGTCGATCCTTCAGCAGGACAATGGGATCCGGGTCGACACGTCGCTCGAGCAGATGGCGAAGCTCAAGCCCGTGTTCGACCGGCGCTACGGGAGCGTGACGGCGGCGAACTCCTCGCCGCTCACCGACGGCGCCTCGGCCGTGCTCCTCATGAGCGCCGACGCCGCGCAGGCGATGGGGTACGAGCCCCTTGCCTTCATTCGCTCCTACGCCGTCGCGGCGGTTGACCCCGGGTGGCAGTTGCTGCAGGCGCCGGTGTGGGCGGTCCCCAAAGCGCTGGAGCGCGCCGGCATCCAGTGGAAGGACCTCGGCCTGATCGAGCTGCATGAGGCGTTCGCCGCCCAGGTGCTCTCGAACCTCCAGGGCTTCGCGGAAAAGGGCTGGGAGATCAACGAAGACATCATCAACGTGATGGGCGGCTCGATCGCGATCGGCCACCCGTTCGGGGCCACGGGTGGGCGCCTTGTGACGACGCTCGCGAATGAAATGCGCCGCCGCGACGTGCAATTCGGTCTCGTCTCGGTCTGTGCCCAGGGCGGCATGGGGTTCGCCATGGTCCTGGAACGGCGCTAGTGGCGACATCGGCCGCTTCCCTCCCGGCTGCCGCTCCCGCGCTCACGTGGGAGGTGAACGACGGCATCGCCGTCGTCGTGCTCGATTTGAAGGGCCAACCCGTCAACGTCATTTCACGGGCCGTGAAGGACGAGTTCCTCGCCTGCTTCGCCGCGTTGGCTGACGACCCGAGCGTCCGCGCCGTCGCGTTCCTCTCCGGCAAAGCCGACAACTTCATCGCCGGTGCCGACATCGAAGAATTTCTGAAGCTCGGCTCCGCGGCGGAAGCGGAGCGCCTGGCGGCCGAGGGCCAGGAAATGCTCGACCGCGTGGCGCGGTTTCCAAAGCCCGTCGCCGCTGGGATCCATGGCGGCTGCCTCGGCGGCGGTTTCGAATTCGCGCTCGCCTGCCACTACCGCGTCGCCACCGACCATCCGAAGACGCAGATCGGACTTCCTGAGGTACAGCTCGGCATTCTGCCCGCAGCCGGCGGATGCCAGCGCCTACCCCGGCTCGTCGGGGTGCGCGCGGCGCTCGACATGATTCTCGCGGGCAAGACCGAGCGCGCGGCCAAGGCCTTCCGGCTCGGCATGGTGGACGAGCTCGTTCCGCCGCCGATCCTCGCCGACATCACAATCGGCGCCGCGCGCCGCATGGCCGCC
This sequence comes from Gemmatimonadales bacterium, assembly GCA_040901965.1. GTDB lineage: Bacteria > Gemmatimonadota > Gemmatimonadetes > Gemmatimonadales > GWC2-71-9 > 20CM-2-65-7. The sequence goes on from JBBDYB010000010.1 coordinate 85,576, forward strand.
GGGGGAGGGGGGGGCTGGCGTCCCAAGCGCAAGCGTCGCGGCGGGCTGATGGGCTTTCTGCTCGACGGCAATCCACTCGGGCGGCGGCTCGTGTTCCGCGCGGCGCGCAAGCAGGTGTGGGAGCGGACGGGCGGGCACTATCCCGCGCCGTTCGCGGCCATCGAGGCCGTCGAGTACGGAATGCGGCATGGAATGGCCGAGGGGCTGAAGCGCGAGGCGCAGCTCTTCGGCCAGCTCGCCGTCACGGACGTCTCGCGCAAACTGGTGCAGATCTTTTTCGCCACCAATCAGCTCAAAAAGGACCCCGGCGTTGCGAATGCGCCGCCGCCTGCGCGGGTCAAACGGCTGGGCATCATCGGCTCCGGGTTCATGGGCGCAGGGATCGCGGGCACCGCGGTGGCGCAGGCGGAAGTGGACGTGCGCATGAAGGATGCCGACCTGGCGCGCGTCGCGCAGGGGATCCTGTCCGCCCGCGCGATTCTCGACGATCGCCTGAAGCGCCGCCGCATCACGAAATACGAGCACGCGCGCCTGGTGGCACTGCTGTCGGGCGGCGACACGTACGCGGGCTTTGGCCGTGCCGAGCTCACGATCGAGGCGGTGTTCGAGGACCTCGCCGTCAAGCAGCAAGTCCTCCAGGAAGCCGAGGGCGCGATCCCCGGCTCCGGCGTGTTCGCGTCCAACACCTCGACGATCCCGATCACGCGCATCGCTGAAGCCGCGCGGACGCCGGAGCGTGTCATCGGGATGCATTTCTTCTCCCCGGTCGCCAAGATGCCGCTGCTCGAGGTGATTCCCGGCGCGCGCACGGCCCCCGGCACCGTGAGCACGGCGGTCGCGTTCGGGCGGCGCATGGGCAAAACGGTGATCGTGGTAAAGGACAGTCCGGGCTTCTGGGTAAACCGGATTCTTGCGCCGTACGCGAACGAAATCGGGCACCTCCTCGCCGAGGGCGCGTCCGTCGAGGACATCGACAGCATGGCCGTGCGATTTGGATTCCCGGTCGGGCCGGTGACGCTGCTCGACGAAGTCGGCCTCGATGTCGCCGTGAAGGTCGCGGAGGTGATGCAAGGGGCCTATGGCGATCGCTTACAGCCGGCTCCCGGTGCCGGTGTTGCGGTCCTCGTGAAGGCCGGCCGGCTGGGACGCAAGTCGGGACGCGGCTTCTACATCTACAAGAGCGGCAAGAAGCGCGGCGTGGACGAGAGCGTGTACGGCCTGCTCGGCGTCCATCCCAACGGCGGCCCCCGGCCCGCCGAGATCCTCCAGCGGCTGGTCCTCGGGATGGTGAACGAGGCGGCGGGCGCGCTTGGAGAAGGCGTCGTGCGGAGCCCACGCGACGGCGATATTGGCGCCATCTTCGGGTTCGGCTTCCCGCCGTTTCGCGGCGGCCCGCTGCGCTACGCCGACGACCTGGGCGCCGCCCGCGTCGTCGCCGATTTGGAGCGTTTGGCCGAGCGGCTCGGCCCGCGGTTCGCGCCCAGCGAAGTCCTGCAGGAGCATGCCCGCAACGGCACCAAGTTCTATCCCTGATGCTGCGAGCTGTTTTCCTCTGGTTGAGCGAGCAGCCGCGCATCTTCCGCTTCGTCCGCCGGAACCGGCTCGCCCGGCGGTTCGCGTCGCGGTTCGTGGCGGGAGAGACGGTGGACGAGGCCGTGGCCACGCTGCGTGAGCTGAACGCGGCCGGGCTGTCCGCGTCGCTCGACCTGCTGGGCGAGTCCGTACTGCACGCCGCAGAGGCCGTGCGCGCGCGCGATACCTACCTGGCGCTGCTCGACCGGATCCGCGGCGCCAAGGCGAACGCCAATGTGTCGGTCAAGCTCACGCAGATGGGGCTCAACATCGACGAGGCGCTCTGCATCGCGAACCTGCGCGCGATCATCGCCAAAGCCAAGGCACACGATTCATTCGTGCGCGTCGACATGGAGCAATCGACCTATACCGCGAAGACTCTGCAGCGCTTCACGGACGCGTGCTATCCGGAGTTCGGGAATGCCGTCGGCGTCGTGTTGCAGTCGTACTTGCGGCGGACCGCCGCGGACGTTGACGCGATGATCGCGCTGGGTGCGCGGGTGCGCCTCTGCAAAGGGGCGTACAAGGAGCCGGAGGCCGTCGCCTTTCCGGACAAGCGCGACGTGGATGCCAACTTCATCGCCTGCATGGAAAAGCTGCTGGCACGCGGCAACTACCCCGGTATTGCGACGCACGATGAGAAAATCATCGCGCACGCGAAGCAATTCACGAAGGTGAACGCGATTCCGCCCGCCCGCTTCGAGTTTCAGATGCTCTACGGCGTGCGGCGTGACCTGCAACACAAGCTGCGGCGCGAGGGCTACAACATGCGGGTCTACGTTCCCTTCGGCACGCACTGGTATCCGTACCTGATGCGCCGGCTCGCCGAACGGCCCGCGAATATCGCGTTCATCGCCGCCAACGTGCTCAAAGAGTCGGTGCACCGAAAGTAATGGACGACACGACGCTGGGCGGCTACCAGCAGGTACACGGACGCCCGCCGGCATTCGGCGCGGCGGATGGCCAGGCCTACTCCGCCGCGGCGTTCGCGAGCGACGCGGCGAACGCCGATGAGGATGGCCGCTACGGGGCCGCGCTCCTGTTCGTGCGCTGGGGCGAAGGGGAGCGGCCGGTGGGGCATCTGGAAACGGACTACCTGGCGTTTGGCGCCACGCCCGACGACGCGCTGGCGCCCGTGCTCGCTATGACCTTGGAACGCGTCAAGGCGCACCTGGACGAGTGCGTCACGCGAGCGCGGCCATGACCGCGGTGACCGGCGTGGTGCTGGTCCGCGCAGCCGGTGGGTACCGGGTGCACACCGATGCCGGCGAGGTGACGGCGACGTTGCGCGGCAAGCTCAAGCACAAGGACGACGACCGCGTGGTGCCCGGAGATGTGGTCGTGTTGGACGGGACGACGATCGCCGAGATCCGGCCGCGCCGCTCCGTGCTCGCCCGCCGGGCGGCGCAGGGCAGCAGCGGGGGTGGCGCGCGGCGCGCCCAGCCCGTCGCGGCCAACGTAGATCAGGTCATTGTCGTGACGTCCGCCCGCGATCCCGAGGCCAGTCCCCGGATGATCGACCGGTTTCTCGTGATCGCCGAAGCGAACGGCCTTCCCGCGGCCGTCGTCTTGAACAAGATCGAGCTCGACCGCGCGATCGAGGAGGTCTTGGCTCGGCGCTTCCAGCCGGCGGGCTATCAGCTACTGCCGACGTCGGTGAAGGCCAACGAAGGCCTCGCGGCGTTGCGCGATCTGCTGCGCGGGCGCCATTCGGTCTTCACGGGCGCTTCGGGCGCGGGCAAGTCGAGCCTCCTGAATGCGCTCGAGCCGGGCCTCAAGCTCCGTGTGGGCGCGATCAGCGAAAAGTGGCGCACCGGCAAGCACACGACGACGGCTGCGGAGCTCGTGCCGGTGGCGGGGGTGGGGTACGTCGTGGATACTCCCGGGCTGCGCGAAGTCGGCGCCTGGGGGATCGACCCGGATGCGCTGGGCGGCTGTTTCCCGGAGTTCCGGCCGTATCTCGATCAGTGCCGGTTCGACAACTGCCGCCATCTGGCAGAGCCGGGCTGCGCCGTGCGGGCCGCGCCCGCGGGAGCGATCGATCCCGATCGCCTCGTGTCGTACGAGCGGATCTATGAAGAGGTCAGCGAGCCTTCCTGGTCCAGCGGCCGGCGTCGCGGGAGGTGACCTTGGCCATCATCTGCGCGAACGCATCGTCGAGGTCGATTCGCTGCGAGTTGGCGAGGCAGATGACCACGAAGAGAATGTCGGCCAGCTCCATCGGGATCGAGCCGACCTCCTCATCGGGCTTCTTGGTCTTGGGGCCGAAATGGTGATTGACCTCGCGTGCCAGTTCGCCGACCTCTTCGGCGAGGCGTGCCACGTTCGCCAGCGGTGGAAAGTATCCTTCTTCGAACTGGCCCACCCAGCGGTCCACCGCTTGCTGCGCGTCACGAAAGCTCATGGCTCCCGCTCCTCCCTCGTCTGACCTGGTGGCGCCTTTCCGGGGCGAGCGGTATGCGGCGCTTGAACGGTTGAGCCGGGTGATCGCCCCACCGTACGACGTCATCGAACCGGCGGACAGGGCGCGCCTCGCCGCGCTGGACGAACACAATATCGTCCACGTGATGTTGCCGGAAGCGCCGCCGGGCAAGCCGCCGGATGACCGCTATCAATGGGCGGCTGACCGCCTGGTGGCGTGGCGCCGCAAGGGCGTGCTGGTGCGGGATCGCGAGCCGGCGCTGTACGTGCTCGCACAGGTTTTCACCCTTCCCACCGGCGAGCGCCGCACGCGCCGCGGCGTGTTCGCCGCGGTGGCCGCGGAAGGCTATGACCGGCGTCGCATCCGGCCACACGAGCGGACTCATGCGGGGCCCAAGGCCGACCGGCTCGCCCTCCTGCGCGCGACCGCAACCAACATCGAATCGATCTTCCTCATCGCGCCGGACCCGGATGGTGGCCTTGCGAACGCCGTGGCCGCCGTCGCGCAGGGAGCGCCCGATGCGACCGCGGAGCTCGATGGGGTCGGTATTCGCGTTTGGAAGGTTCAGGGAGAGGCGCTTTCCCGTTTCTCGTTTCCCGAGTCGCCCCTCTACATCGCCGACGGTCATCACCGCTACGAAACGGCGAGCGCCTACGCGCAGGAGAACCCCGCGGCCGATCGCGTTCTCGCGTTGATCGTCTCGGCCCGGGATCCCGGCCTCGCCGTGCTGCCCACGCACCGCGTGATCTTCGGCGCCGGGCGCGAGCTGGAACGATTGCTCACGCGCTGGCGCCAATGGTTCGAGGTTCAGTCCGTCCCACCGAACGTGGACCCCACCAAGCATCTCGCCATGCTCGGCCGGGACCGAACCGCCTGCCTGGTGGCGGACGCCAAGCGGGTCATTGCGCTTGTTCTGCGCGAGGGAGTCTTGCCGGATCGGCTGCCCAACCTCGCGCAGAGCACCGCCGTGCGGGATCTCGACATCGCGCGGATCGAGTCGCTGGTGGTCAAAGAGCTCCTCGGCGCCGCGACGTCGACGCCGATCGAGCGCTATGTGGCTGACGCCCGCGAGGCTCTGGACGCCGTACAGCGGGGCGGCGCCGCGGCAGCGGTGCTGCTCAACCCGACCCGGGTCGAGCAGGTGTTTGCGGTGGCGGACGCTGGAGACGTGATGCCCCCCAAGTCCACCTATTTCGTTCCGAAAGTGCCGAGCGGTCTAGTCTTGAGGCCCCTGGCGTAGCGCGGCGATCAGCGCCTTGCAGAACTGCGGCAGGTCGGCGGGCGTGCGGGACGAGATGAGGTTGCCGTCCACCACCACGGCGGAGTCTTCCCACACCACGCCGGCGTTCTCCATGTCGTCCTTGATGGCGCGCACGCTCGTCGCGCGCTTGCCCTTCAGGATCTTGGCCGAAATCGGCACCCAGCCGGCATGACAGATGAAGGCGACAGGCTTACCGGCCTGATAGATCTCGCGGGTGAGCCGCAGCACTTTGTCGGAGCGCCGCAGCTGGTCGGGGGCGAATCCTCCGGGAATGACGAGGCCGTCGAAGTCGGCCGCGTCCAGCTGGTCCACGTTCGTGTCCACGGTGACGGGATAGCCGCGCTTTCCTTGATACGTCTTCTCGCCGATGCCGGCGACCGTCGTCGCCGCGCCTTCCTCCTCGAGACGGATCTTCGGATACCACAATTCCAAGTCCTCATAGAGACCTGCTGCAAAGATGAGTACGCGCTTCCCTTTGAGGGACATGGCCGGAACCTATATCTTTGGCCTCTGTGAGTCCACGCCCACGCCAGCAGATTCTCGATAATCTCGACTCGGTTTACCGAGAAGCCTACGACCGCGCCAAAAAGGCGAGCGACGAGCGCCGCATGGCCGACCTCGATGCCGCCTATCAGCGCGAGCAGCTGCTGCTCGAGGTGCTGCTCGACATCCGTGACTCCCTCAGCGCCGGGAGTCCCGCGCCGAAGCGAGGCGCGGACACCAGTCCGATGGCCGCGCTCGACACGATCCGCCGTCTCACCCGTCTCCGCTAAAGGAAGGTGCGCCGTGCGCGGTACGCTGTGCGCCGTACTCATGTCGCTCGCCCTCGCCGGATGCGGGAGCAAGGCCGATCTGGTGATCCAGGGCGGCGCGGTCTGGACGGGCCTCTCGACCGGGCGGGGGCAGCCGGGCGCTGTCGCGATCGCGGATGGTAAGATCCTCGCCGTCGGCGATTCGGCGCAGATTGCGCGTTACGTCGGAGCGAAGACCGAGATTCTGCGCGCGGATGCGGGCCTGGTGCTGCCTGGTTTCGCCGACGGCCACACGCATTTCATCGACGGCGGGTTCCAGCTCGCCTCGGTCAACCTGCGCGATGCGTCCACGCCGCAGGAGTTCACCCGGCGCATCAAGGAATACGCCGCCCGCCTGAAGCCCGGCGAATGGATCACCGGGGGGGACTGGGATCACGAGCTGTGGCGCGGTGCGCCGCTGCCCCGCCGCGACTGGATCGACTCGGTCACACCCGACAATCCCGTCTTCGTGAATCGCCTCGACGGTCACATGGCCCTCGCCAACAGTGCCGCTATGCGTGCAGCCGGCGTCACGGCGGCGACTGCGGCGCCTCCGGGCGGCGAGATCACAAGCGGAGGAGTCTTCAAGGATCAGGCGATGGGGTTGATCTGGCGCGCCGCGCCGGAACCTTCACCCGAGCAGCGCGACTCGGCGCTGGCGCGGGCATTGTCCCATGCGGCGTCGCTCGGCGTGACCGCCATCGCGCACATGTCCGCGTCCTGGGCGGATCTCGCCAGCTACCGGCGACTTGCCGGCGCCGATCGTCTCACCCTGCGCGCCGCCGTGTACCTGCCGCTCGACGACTGGCGCGGGGTCGCGGACACGGTGGCACGCGCCGGTGCGGGCGATGAGTGGGTCCGGATCGGCGGCGTGAAAGGCTACATGGACGGCTCGGCGGGCTCGCGCACCGCCTACTTCTTCGAGCCGTTCTCCGACTCGGCCGGCTACCGGGGACTGATGCAGCATTCCGAAGCGGACATGCGCGCGTGGATCGGGGGTGCCGACTCAGCGGGGCTGCACGTGGCGGTCCACGCCATCGGCGATCGGGCGAACGCGCTGCTGCTCGCGATCTTCGACAGCGTGGCACGGGCGCATGGCGCGCGGGACCGGCGCTTCCGCGACGAGCACGCCCAACACGTGCGGCCCCAAGAGATCCCGCGTTTCGGCGCGCAGCGGGTGGTGCCCTCGATGCAGCCCTACCATGCCATCGACGACGGCCGCTGGCTCGGGAAACGCATCGGGCCCGTGCGCATTCGCACGACCTATGCGTTCCGCTCGCTGCTGGACTCCGAGGCTCCACTCGCGTTCGGGTCCGATTGGAGCGTGGCGCCGCTCGATCCGTTGCTCGGCGTGTACGCCGCCGTCACGCGCCGCACGCTCGACGGCCGCAACGCCGGGGGCTGGGTTCCGGACCAGAAGATCAGCGTCGGCGAGGCGCTGCGCGCCTACACCTACGGCAACGCCTGGGCGACGTTCAACGATCAGAAGTGGGGAACGCTCGCGCCGGGACGCTACGCGGACGTGGTGGTGCTGGACCGCGACCCGTTCGCCGTCGCGGCGGAGTCGCTCGGCACCATCAAGCCGCGGTACACGATCGTAGGTGGGCGGGTGGTATATAGGAAGCCGTAGCCTGTAGAGCCTCTACCCTGAATACTTGAACCCTGCCTCCTCAAGTGTGAGGGCCTCCCGCTCATGCTCTACTCCCGCCGCGACGACCTCGCCCAAGAAGAGCGTGTGATCTCCGGCCGGCAATGAAGCGACTACGCGGCATTCGACCCAGCCGAGGCAGTCCACCAGCACCGGCGCCCCCGATACCGGTCCCGGCTTGGTCTTGATCCCCTTCAGCTTCTGCGGCGCCTGCTCCGAGCTGCGTCCCAGCTTGGCCGCGAGGTCACGTTGCCCCTTGAGGAGCACATTGATCGCGAAGTGATGGGCATCGCGGATCATGCCGATCGTCCTGGACGTATTCTCGATTGCCACGACCACCATCGGGGGCTCGAACGAGGCTTGGGTCAGCCAGTTGGCGGTCATGCCGTGCTCCTCCCCGCCATGGGCGACGGTCACGGCGTACAGGCCATAGGGGAAGTGGCGGAGGACGGTCTTCTTGGCGGCCTGATCCATAGTGGTCTCGGTGGGAGCGAGGGAACTCGCTAATGGATAATGGGGAATATATTGCGGCGAGCTCGGTCGCGTCTTCCGGAGGCCGTCCATGAGACTCTCGATTGTCGCGGCGTTTGCACTCGCGCCTCTCGTCCTGCGCGCGCAGACGGCACCCAACTACCTGGACCGGTATCGCGAGATTATCGCGCTCGGTCCGGTGCCAGGACAAGTTGGACAAGTCTCCCACCTCGTGCTTCGCCGCGATGCGGCTGAGCTTACACTGGAGCAAGGCGCCCTTTACCTGCTGGAGCCGATCGACGGCCGGACGGTGGGCGTCGTCTTCCAGGGGGTAGGACGATTCAGATTCAGCCCCGCGCTCCCGGTCGAGCAGGCCCAGCTGGAGCGATTCACGGGCCGCCCTGTCCTCGAGGACACCGTTATCCAGGTCGTCCTGTTATTCGCCGACACGACTCCGGCTGAGCTGCGCGCCGTAAAGTTCACGGCGGGCGCCGTCCCGGGTGACGTTCGTGATCGGGTGCGCGACGTGATGGGGTGGTTCAAGGGAGAGAATGAGGGCGCATTCGCCGGCGCTATCATGGCGGCGCTGCTGAACGGCGAACCCTCCGGCTTCTTTCTCGCGCATCTCGAGCGGCCGCGTGGCGATGCGCTGTTGTTTCAGATCAACCCCATGATGACCGAGCCCGTCGAGCTGTACCGGCCGGTGTCCAAGCGCCGTTGGGGAACGAACTGGGGATTGGTGGCCCGGATGCCTGCGCAGCAGCCGGCGCCGTTCCCGGACGCGTGGCAATACAGACACCAACTCGCCGTGCCCAACTACCGGGTCGACGTTCGGCTCACTCCCACCGGCAGCGCGGATCTCGACTTTGTGGCTACGGCCAGCCTTACTCTCGTCGCCGTCACCCCGGTAGGACCGTGGCTGCGCTTCGGCTTGCATCCCAAGCTGATCGTGGACTCGGCCTCGTGGCGCGACGGTGGCGTGACTGCCGCGTTCAAAGCCAAGGACGACGACGACTTGTGGGTGCGCGCGCCGCGCCGGCTGTTGCCGGGAGACTCGCTCACGCTCACCGTCTCGTATCACGGCAACCTGATCGATCGCTACGGCGACTGGTTCTACATCGATCCGACGGCGGACTGGTATCCTGACAACCGCCAGGGTGACGCGTCGGCATTGTTCGATCTGACGTTCCACAGCCCGAACTGGTATCCCATCGCGAGCATCGGGGAGCGCACCGATTCGTCCGCTGAGGGAAGAGTGATGACCACGCGGTGGCGCACGCGCATCCCTACGCCGTTCGCCACGTTCAATCTCGGTCTCTTCAAGAGCTACCGCGTGCAACACGAAGGGGCGCCGCCGCTCGATATCCTCATTTCCGAGGACGCGCATCGGCTCTTGCGGCGCCAGTACTCGCAGGCGGGCTTCTATCTGCCGCAGCAACGGAACATGCGCGAGAACGTCGCGGCCGACGTCTCGAATAGCTTGAAGTGGTTCACCCACCTGTTCGGCCCGCCGCAGTACGACCGCTTCTACGTCACCGAGATTCCTTACTTTCTCGGTGTCTCGTTCCCCGGCGTGATCCATCTCTCCTGGACGACGTTTCAGAACACCTCGCTCGAGGGCTTTGACGAGTTCTTTCGGGCCCATGAAGTCGCGCATCAATGGTGGGGGAACGGCGTGCGCCCGGCGTCGTATCGCGACGCTTGGCTGAGCGAGGGGCTGGCGTCCTTCTCGGCCCTCTGGTATTTGCAGTCCCTCCGAAAGAACAACAAGGAATACTTTCAGTTCCTCGACGAATACCGCGGGGACATCAAGGGCCAGCGCAACGAGGCCGGCCCGATCTGGCTCGGGTTTCGCACGGCCACGCCCGAGGTGCCCTCAGCCTATCAGGTGACCATATACGAAAAGGGTGCGTGGGTATTCCACATGTTGCGCACGCTGATGTTCGACCTCACGACCCGTACAGAGGACCGGTTCACCGCGATGATGCGGGACTTCCACGACACCTTCCGGGGGCGGAGCGCTACGACCGACGCCTTCCGGCGGCTGGTCGAGCGACACGCTGGGGTTCCCATGGAATGGTTCTTCGACCAGTGGGTCAAGGGTACGGCGATGCCGACCTACCGCGTCGCGTGGACCAATGAGGCCACGGCCGAAGGGAAGCACCGGATCCGGCTGCGGGTCTCCCAGGAAGACGTGCCGCCTGATTTCCAGATGTTCGTGCTGGTCTCTGCCGATCTGGGGGAGAACCGCTTCGCGCACTTCCGCATCCGGGTCCGCGGCGACCAGACCGAATACACCAGCCCGCTGCTGCCGGCGCCCGCCAAGGACATCGTCTTCAACGAGCTTCGCAGCGTCCTGGCGGACGTGAAGATGGAGCGCTGGTAGGCTATTTTTCGGCATGGCCACTCGCCCCCGCACCGCGACCAAAACCGCACCCGCCGCTTCCCGGGCCGCGAAAGCATCCGCCGGTCTGTCGAAGGCCGACCTGCTCGACATGTACCGGCTCATGCTGCTGTCGCGCCGCATTGACGACAAAGAGATCCAGCTCAAGCGCCAGAACAAGATCTTCTTCCAGATCTCCGGCGCCGGTCACGAAGCGGTGCTCGTCGCCGCCGCCAAGGCATTGCGGCCGGGCTACGATTGGTTCTACCCATACTACCGCGATCGCGCACTCTGCCTTGCCCTTGGCATGACGCCGACGGAGATGTTCCTGTCCGCGGTCGGCGCCGCTGAGGACCCCAATTCGGGCGGCCGCCAGATGCCGTCGCACTGGGGGCACAAGCAGCTCAACATCGTCAGCCAATCGAGCCCCACCGGCACGCAATTCCTGCAGGCCGTGGGCTGCGCCGAGGCATGGCTCCGCTACCAGCGGATCGAGGGGATCAAGGAGAAACCGATCCACCCTGATGAAGTCGTGTATTGCTCCGCCGGCGACGGCACGACGAGCGAGGGCGAGTGGTGGGAGGCGCTGAACAGCGCCAGTAACCTCAAGCTGCCGGTGCTGTTCCTGATCGAGGACAATAAGTACGCCATCTCGGTGCCCGTCGAGGTGCAGACCGCGGGCGGCTCCGTCTCGAAGCTCGTGTGCAACTTCCCCAACCTGCTGCTCGAGGAGGTCGACGGGCTCGACCCGATCGCCTCGTACGAGGTTCTCACGCGGGCCGTCGAGTGGTGCCGCCAGCGCAAGGGGCCCGCGATCGTTCATGCTCACGTCACGCGCCCTTATTCACACTCCCTCTCTGACGATGAGATCCTCTACAGGCCCCCGCGGGAGCGGGAAGAAGACGCGAAGCGCGACTGGCTCACGACCTTCCCCAAGCGGCTCATCGACGAAGGCGTGGCGACTGAGGCGGAGCTCGAGGCGATCAAGACTCAGGTCGATGAGGAGATCCAGGTTGCCGTGGACATGGCCCTCGCCTCTCCGCAACCCAAGCCCGAAACCGCGTTGCAGTGGGTGTATTCGCCGGACGTGGATCCAACGTCGGAGCAGTTCGACACGGAGGACGATCCGCATTTCACCGGCGAGCCCACGACGATGGTGGACCTCCTCAACGCCTGCATGAAGGACGAGATGGCGCGGGACCCGCGCATCCTCGTGTTCGGCCAGGACGTGGCGGACGTCAGCCGCGAGCAGTATCTGAAGGAAGTGAAGGGCAAGGGCGGCGTCTTCAAGGTGACGTGGGGCTTGCAGCGTCAATTCGGCAGCGATCGGGTTTACAACTCCCCGCTCGCCGAGGCCAACATCGTGGGCCGCGCGATCGGCCTCGCCACCCGGGGACTCAAGCCCGTCGTCGAGATCCAGTTCTTCGACTACATCTGGCCGGCCTACCACCAGATCCGCAATGAGCTGGCGACCATGCGGTGGCGCTCGAGCAACGCGTTCAGCGCGCCCGTCGTCATCCGCGTCACGTATGGCGGCTACCTGAAGGGCGGCTCCGTATACCACTCGCAGACGGGCGCCGTGGTCTTCACGTCCGTTCCCGGTTTGCGCGTCATCTGTCCCGCGACCGCCCTGGATGCGAACGGTCTGCTGCGCACCGCGATCCGCTGCGACGACCCGGTCCTCTTCCTCGAGCACAAGCACCTCTACCGGCAGACCTACAACAAGGCGCCAAATCCAGGTCCGAACTTCATGATTCCGTTCGGCAAGGCGAAGGTCGTGCGGGAAGGGTCGCATCTGACCGTGATCGCCTACGGCGCCGTCGTGCAGCGCTCGCTCGTGGCCGCCAAAGAGCTGGAAGAGCGCGACGGCGTGAGCGTGGAGGTCATTGACCTGCGGTCGCTGTCGCCGGTGGACTGGGAGACGATCGAGGCCTCGGTCCGCAAGACGAACAAAGTAATCGTCGCCTACGAAGACTCACTCTCGTGGGGCTACGGCGCTGAGATTGCCGCCCGGGTCGCCGACCAGTTGTTCCCGTGGCTCGATGCACCGGTGAAGCGCGTCGCATCCACGGACACGTTCGTCGGGTACGCCCCCGACCTCGAAGATTTCATCCTACCACAAGTGGAGGATCTGGCGCAGGCGATGCGCGAGCTGCATGCGTTCTAGGCCGGCGCTCGTCTACAGCTTCCTGTTCTTTCGCGGAGGTGTTGACGCGGCTGGGGTGGGAGCGACCGCCGCCGCTCGCCGACAACGTTCTCGAGTTCGCCGTGGCGCGCCGGCCCGCGGTCGCGCGCTATCTCGAGCTACGTGCTGTGGCGGCGGTGCACGCGGGGCGCTGCGAGACGGCCGCGGATGCTTTCATCGAGCTGCTGACCTTCGGGATCGAGCGGGAAGACGGACCCGCGCTGGTGCAGAAGTGCCGGGGGGGCCGGCGACGGCCTACTGCGGCGGCGCCGAGGCAGGACCGCCGCTGAGCACGTCGCGAATCTCGCCTGCCGCCGCAATGGCGTGATCCACATCACGCGATAAGGCCCGGGCTTGCTGGGTTGCGTTGGTCAGGTCGCTCAGCACCGCGGCGACGCCTGCCGACCGTAGCCGCAGCAGGTCGAAGCGCACGTTCTGCATCGCGAGCACGCACGATTCGATTTGCTTTTCCACACGTTTGCGGCGGGTGCGCAGATCGCTCAACGCCTGGCGCTGTCGATCCAACAGACTGAGCTGCCGCTCCCGCTCCGGGCCCTCCTCGCTCAGCTTCACGGCCTCAATGCGCGCTTCGATCCGCGCCACGGCGCTGTCGTCCACGTCGCCGCTCATGGTATGGAGCATGCGGGCGAGGTCCTCGGCGCGTTTCAGCAAGCCGTCCACCGTAGCGACGACGTCGGGCAGAAGCTTCCGCTCGGATGTCGGGACGCGCTCCAGAATCTTGAGGATCGCTTCACGGTCGTTGCGGGCCAGCTGCACGGTGTCGACATGCCTGCCGAACTCGTCGGGCTTGGGCGGGCCGAGGTTGGCGCGGCTGCCTCCCCCGAGGCCCAACCGCACTTCCTGCGCGTCCGGCGCCGCCGGGCGGTGCAGCACGTCGCGCCACGAATAGCCGTTCTGCCAGAGCTTCATGTACTGGGGCAGCAGTACAAACCCGGCCCAGGGGATGGCGACCCATTGGGAAAAGTCGATCCCGCCGCCCATGATCAGATCGAGCACCGTTAGGCCTCCGCACACTGAGGCCCACGAGACGAAGGCGTCCCGGAACGTCGCCACCATCTTGGGCTCGCCGCTGCGGGTCAGCTGCGCCTTCGCGTCCTTCGCTTTCGCGGCCGCCCGGCTCGTGCGCCGCCGTTCCGATCGGGCGAGTGGTCCGCCGGGCCCGCCGGGTCCGCCCGCCCCCGCGGGTGCCGACAGCCCCCCCCCACCAAATCGGGTCCCCGCCCCCCCCCGGACTCCGCTCGAACGGCGGCGGTAGGGCGGCGCGCTGCGGGATTCGAGCGCGCGGCGCAGCGCATCGGCTGTAGGCCAGCGCGCCTCGGGTTCCTTCTCGAGGGACCGCATGACGCACGAGGCCAGATCGTCGGGACAGGTCGGCGACTTGTCCTGGAGGTAGGGCGCCTGCTCCGTGATCTGTTTCAGAAGCAAGCCCGGTACGGTGGGCGCCGAGAAGGGCAGCTCGCCCGCCAACATCTGATAGCCGACGACTCCGAGGCTATAGATGTCGGACCGGCCGTCGATTTCGCGGTCGCCCGCAGCCTGCTCGGGACTCATGTAATGCGGCGTGCCAATCGCCACGCCCGTCGCCGTAAGCGTGCCGGGCCCGGTGGTGGATGTCAGCGCCTTGGCGATGCCGAAATCGGTGAGGACCGTGCGGCCGCGACTTCCTTCAAGGAGGATGTTGTCCGGTTTGACGTCGCGATGAATGATCCCGAGCGCGTGTCCCGCGCCGAGTGCATCCGCCGTCTCCATGAGGATGCGGCGCGCCTCTTCGGGTGGGAGTCGGTCGCGCCGCTTGAGACGGGCGCCCAGGGATTCCCCGTCCACGTAGGCCATTACAAAGTAGACGAGCCCCTCTGGTCCTTCGCCGACGGAGTGAATGGGGACGATATGGGGATGTGAAAGCCGGGCGGCGGTTTCCGCCTCGCGGAGAAACCGCATGCGAATCTCTTCGCGGAACGCCAGCTCCGGCGGCAGCACCTTGACCGCGACTTTCCGCTTGAGGCGCTCGTCGCGGGCGTGGTAGACGACGCCCATGCCACCGCGCCCGATCTCTCCTTCGAGGGTGAAGGAAGAGCCGAGGGCGTGGCTCAGCCGCTGCGCCAGCGGATCGTTCATGCCGAATCGCAGTTCATGCGCCGATAAGATTTAGCCGCAACGGAGCGGCGGTGCAACCTATTCAGCAGTTTGCCCTTAGATAACGCGGGCAGCCGGACCGATTCGCCACCGGGCCGTCGAGTTGGCAGCCTCCGCCGCTTTGGCGGCGTTTTCTGGAACGAGGCTGCCTGGGGTGGCGTTTTCCAATGGCATGGACGGTGCATTCTGCGTACTGCAATGCCGTCCATGTATCCCTCACGCGGAGTATCCATGTCCGACCGGATGACCCTGCCCGTACTGCCGCTGCGCGACGCCGTCTTGTTTCCCGGCGTATCCACGCCCATCGGCGCGGGCCGTCCCGCGACGTTGCGCGCGATCGAAGCCGCCCTGAAGCAGCCCGATCGTCGTGTCTTTGCAGTCGCCCAAAAAGAAAACGTCGATCAGGTCTCGCCGGGATTGCTGTACACGACCGGCACCATTGCGCGGATCAGCCAGGTCCAGCGCAATCTCGGCGGCGTGCAGCTGATCCTCCATGGTGAGGCGCGGGGCACGGCGGTGCATTACGCCGAGACGAACGGATATCTCGAGGCCACGGTTCGTGAGGCGGAGGATCTTCCGCCAATCAAAGCGACTGACGCGGCGTTCGTGGCGCTGCATCGCGAGGTGCGCGAGCGCGCCGGTGAGCTGGGTCAGAAATCGGGGCTCCCGCCGGAGGTCGTCCAGCAGGTCCTCCAGGGGGTCAGCGACCCGGGCGCGCTCGCGGACCTCGTCGCGGGCCATCTCGATATTCAATCTCTCGAACGGCAGCAGCTGCTCGAGACGCTGGCGGTCGAGGACCGCTTGCGCCGGGTGCTGGTGCACGTGCAGCGCCAGATCGCCGTGCTGGACGCCCAGGAAGACATCAAGTCGCAGGTCCAGGAAGAGCTCGGTGAGCGGCAGCGGGAAATGCTGCTGCGCGAGCAGATGAAAGCCATCCGCAAGGAGCTGGGCGAGGAGGACGAGGCGACCGACGCCGAGGATCTCGGCAAGCGCCTCGCCGCGCTCGATCTGCCGGAGGCCGCCCGTAAAGAGGTCGATCGCGAGCTCGCGCGCTTGGAGCGCGCCGGCCGCGAATCTATGGAAGCGCAGGTCATCCGCACCTACCTCGAGACGGTGGCGGAGCTGCCGTGGAACAAGCGCGCCGATGAATCGCTCGACCTGAAGCGTGCGGAGGAGATCCTGGAGGAGGACCACTACGGCCTCCAGGACGTCAAGGATCAGGTGCTGGAGTTCCTCGCGGTGCGCCAGCTCCGCCAGCGCCAGCCGAAAGCGGAAGCGCCCGGGAACGATGACGACAAGGGCGCGCGGGCACCGACGCTGTTGTTCGTCGGCCCGCCGGGCGTGGGCAAGACGTCCATCGCGAAGTCGATCGCACGCGCGATGGGCCGTCCCTACGTCCGTATCTCGCTCGGCGGCGCGCGGGACGAGGCGGATATCCGCGGGCACCGCCGCACCTACGTCGGCGCCATGCCGGGCCGCATCATCCAGGGCATGAAGCAGGCGGGCGCCAAGAACCCGATCTTCCTGCTCGACGAGGTGGACAAGCTGGGTATCTCCTTCCAGGGAGACCCGGCGGCGGCGCTCCTCGAGGTGCTGGATCCGGCCCAGAACGATTCGTTCACGGACCATTATCTCGGGGTGCCGTTCGATCTCTCCGAGGTCCTGTTCATCGCGACCGCGAACTTCCTCCAGAGCATCCCGGCGCCGCTGCTCGACCGGCTCGAGACCGTGAATTTTGCCGGCTACACCGAGCGCGAGAAGCTCGAGATCGCCAAGCGCTATCTCGTGCAGCGGCAGCTGCGCGAGAACGGGCTGACCGTCGCCCAGCTCACGTTCACCGACGAAGCGCTCAGCGAGATCATTTCGAGCTACACGCGCGAAGCCGGTGTCCGCCAGCTGGAGCGGGAGATCGGCAAGCTCGGGCGGAAAGTCGCCCGCAAGATCGCGGATGGCGGGGTGCAGCAGGTCACGGTCGGACCGGCGGACATTCCGGACCTGATTGGCCGGCCCAAGGTGCATCCCGAGCGGATGGCTCGTGAGGACCAGGCGGGTGTTGCGACCGGCATGTACTACACGCCCGTCGGCGGCGACATCATGTTCGTCGAAGCGAGCGTCATGCGCGGGAAAGGCGATCTGGTCCTGACCGGCCAGCTCGGCGACGTCATGAAGGAGTCGGCTCGCGCGGCGCTCACGTATGCCAAGTCCCACGCCGACCAACTCGGGATTCCGGAGGATGCGTTCGTCGATACCGACATCCACGTCCACGTTCCGGCCGGCGCTATCCCCAAAGATGGACCCTCGGCCGGCATCACGATGGCCACGGCGCTCGTGTCGGCCCTCTCGCGGCGCCCGGCGCGCCACGACCTCGCCATGACTGGCGAGATTACGCTGCGGGGACGCGTGCTGCCCATCGGCGGCGTGAAGGAGAAGGTGCTCGGGGCTGTCAGGGCGGGCCTCCAATCCGTGATCCTGCCCAAGGAAAACGCGCCGGATCTCGAGGATCTGCCGGAGGAAGTCCGGAAGACGCTGGACGTGCACCTGGTCGAGGAGCTGGGCGAGGTCCTGAGCCTGGCGCTGCGCGGAGCGCGCTTCGAATCTGGTCACCTCATCTTCGAGGGCGACGCTCCCGTCGGCCCGCGGATCGTAGCCCGGAACTAGCGCGCGGCGACACCCGCGACGACAAGATCCACCCCGGCGTCTCGCCACCGCTCGCGCAGCGCCGGCTCATCGGCGCCGAGCGGGCGGGCGCTCGCCGCGATCACGCCTTCCATGCTCAGGTAGCCTACCATGAGAATCAGGGCCTGGGCGGCGGCGAGGTGAGGATCTACGTCGTCGCGGACCTGACCTAGCCCCTGCCCCTCGGCGAGCAAGACCACAAGCCGGTTGATGGCGGGGGCGAACGGGGCGAGGTCCCCGCGCCCGGGCCGTCCCGCCTGGCCGAGCAACGCGACCAGTTGTGGGTGGCGGACCAGGAATTCGAACTGTGCTTGGAGGGCGAGCCGCAGCCGCTCCAGCGGGCTGCCCGCCGGGGGGGCCAGGGCCGCGAGAGCAGCCTCGAGCTCGTTCGCGGCTTGAACGAGTACCGCTTGGAAGAGGCCGCGCTTCGAGTGGTAGTAGTAGAACAGCAGCTGCTTGTTCACGCCGGCGCGGCGGGCGATCTGATCTACCCGCGCGCCGGCATATCCCCGCTTGGCGAACTCTTCCCGCGCCGCCGCACTAATACGTAAAGCTCTGTCATTAGCTAACTTAGGTGCCATTTAGCGATTTCATCAACCGTTTGGTTGATGAAATCTACGGTCCTTCGTTCGGCGCCGCCACTGGTCGGGCGCTGGGCCGCAGATTCATTGGCCAAGCGACCCCCAGGTCGTTCCAATTCAGAATCGTGTTGAACACCAGGGCGAAACTCCCTTGGGTCTCCCAGCGCCAGAAGGGCCGAATCGCGAACAGCACCACGTGACCCTGGCCCACAGGCGCGTCCAGAACCGCCGGCCGGCCCGCCAACTCCTCGCCGCTCACCAGCAAACCGGAGAGCCGCAGTGAATCACGCTTCTGGTGGAAGCCGAGGACGACCCTGGGCCGCAACCGCGCCTGCTCGGCGGTGAGTCCCGGGTCCTGGTCCTCCGGCACTTCCGTCGTCGTGTCCACCTGGAAGAGCGGCGATTGGTTGAAGTACACGGCAAGCGTGTCCGGATACCCGTAAGCAATGGGGCTGCGCGCGTCTTTGGTGACGGCGCGATAGATCCCCCCGGACGCGCGCAGCTGCCGTGCGGCGGTGATGTCCACGCCGCGGGTTACGCCGAAGTTGGTAAAGACCGCCGCTGTCCCTCCTTCCGTAATGGCCACCCCGCCCGCTTCGATCCACTCCCGCAGGGCCATCAAGCCGTCGAGCCCGATACCCGGCCGCACGTCGTCGGTCGAGTCGATGCCGCCGAGGTTGGGCGTCTCCGCGGTCCGGCGCCAGGGAATCTTGGGACCGGTCATCGGCAATCCATTCACGATCGCCTGGGCGTTGTTCGACACATACGGCAACATCACCACGTTGAACTGCTTCAACAGATCACGGTTCTTGAGCTGCTGCACATTGAGGTAGGTGTAGGGGATCCGCAGCACGTCGAAGGCGTACCGCACCCATCCCTCATTCTGGGTATTGAGCCACGAGTGTACCAGCGCGATCCGCGGCACGTCGAGCTCGTGCCTCGCGACCTGGGGCACGGTGCGGACGCCGACCACTGAGAGGCCGAGCGATTCGGCAGCCTGGGTCACGCGACGCTCGACATCGGCGACACCGCTCGTGGGTACGATCGTCGTCCCCCGGCCCCACGCGCGGCGCTCGACGCTGAAGGTGTCCTCGCTCGCCCACATCGGCACGTCGCGCAGCGCGAACCGGAATTGGATCAATCCGGTTTCGGTCGTGGGCGCGATCAGGTACGCAGCCGCGCCGCGCGCTCCCGACAGCTGGCCTTTGATTTTGACGTCCGCAGTGATTGGGGTAAGCGGCGCCCGTAACACGGTCGTGTCGTTGATCGGATGCAGGGCGACGTTGCGAACGTACTGCAGCGTCCAACCCGTGTCGTCGTACGGACGGGGATCATCGGGTTCGTAATCCTGACGGCTGAAGTAGGTCTTCGCGAGCGGACCGTACGGCTGATCCAACCGCACGACGTAGTCCCCCGCGGCGACATCCATCCCGCCCGCCTTGAACGGCCGCTCGGCGCGATGCACCTCGAGGCCGTGGAAGCGGAGCAGGTTGACGAGATTCGCCGCTTCGACCGGCCGTGCCTGATTGGCGGGAATATGGTAGGCGTTGGGTCCGGCCTTGGCGCGCCCGCGCTCGACCGCCCGTACGCCCTTGCGGTAGAACTGATCGAGATAGCGGTGGCTGTTCCGCGCCATGTAGTTCAAGGCGATGAGCAGGGCCGACTGCTGGTAGTTGATGTTGTTGCGGATGCACCAGCGGACGCCGTTGAGCGGCGGATTGGGACGGAACCACTCGACCGATGTGCGTGAGGCCGGGAGCTGCACGGTATGGCAGTCGGCGCCGCGCGACGTGTACGTCTCGTAGAAGCGGCCGATCGAATTGTGGCCGTTCGCGACCCAGAACATGTAGTTGGGCGTCCAACCGTCGTAGAAGTCGTGCGTCCATACGCCCGGGAGGCCGCGCTTGGTCAGCTCGGTGATCTCCTGGAACGCGAGCTCGTGCCACTCCGTGATGACGATCGGATCGAGCTCGCGGTTGTACGGGCCGGTGCCGGTCGAGGTGTACAGAAACGGCACGGACTCGTGCAGGTCGTGCAGGACCGTGGGGTGCCAGGTGAAGAACGCCCGCATCATGGTCCGGGTCAGCACCTGCGACATGACGATCCCGTCGCGGTTGTTATCGTGGGCGGTGTACTTCCCCCAGTAGACGAGATTCGGGCCGATGTTCCGGTTCGCCTTCCGGTACCGGTAGATGTCCACCTGACGATCCCGGCCGTCCACTTCGGTCACTGGCGTGATCAGTGTGATGATGCTGTCGCGAATCTGTCGGATGAAGGGCGTCTCCTCGACCGCCAAACGGTAGGCCAATTCCATCAGCATTTCCGGCGAGCCGGTCTCAGGCGAGTGAATCGATCCCGAGGCGTAGTAAATCGCCTTCCCCCCAGCGATCAGGCGCTGCGCCGAGTCGGAGGAGAGGCGGCGCGGATCGGCCAGTGCCGCCGTGATGCCGCGATAGTGTTCGAGCCGTTCGATGGTGGCCGAGTCGGCGATGGCGGCGATGATCATCGGCCGGCCTTCGTCGCTCGTGCCCAAGTCGAACACTTTCACCCGCGGCGACGCGTCGTCGAGCGCGCGGAAGTAGCGAGTGATGTCGGCGACATACGAGAGCCGTCCGACGGTGCCTGGTACGTACCCGAGCGCCTTGAAGGGCGTCGGGACTCTCGGATCGGCCGGGAGGTGATCGGTGAGCTCGGTGTTGAAGCGGGGCTCGGTCGTCAGCTCGCGGATTTCTGCGGTGTAAGCCGAGTCTACGGGTTGCTGGAGCGCGATGAGCGCAAGGACGGCGTGGACCATGCGACGTTCTCCGGAATTCGGGACAGGCCTTCCTTCAGAAAATCGATCAACACGCGGTTCACTTCGTCGGGCGATTCCTCGGCCGCTGCGTGGCCGGTGCGCGCCACCACGACGAACATGCCGCGGGGAAGCTCGCTCGCGAGCCGGCTGCCTTCGCGCAAGTGAATCCACCGGTCCGCATCACCCCACACGACCAGCGTCGGCGTTTGCAGGCTGCCGAGGCGGCCGGCCAGAGTGTCGAACCTGAACTCCCGGAGCACACCTCGCAAGGCGCGACCATAGCCCGGTTCGGGAACGGGGGCGTAGTACTGGTCCACGTCGGCCTCCGTCACCTTGCTCGGATCGGCATACGTGGAACGGAGGATGCCGCGAGTGAGCGCCCGCCCGCGAAACGCGGTGGCAATCGCGCCGGCGAACGGCAAGCGCGCGATCCTGAGAACACCGGGCCAGCGCACGCCGTAACCTGCGGCGTCGATCAGCACCAGGCCGCGCACGCGCTCGGGATGGGCAAGCGCGACCTCGGCCGCGATCGCGCCGCCCATCGAATGGCCGGCGAGCACCGCGCTCGAGATGTCGAGCGAGTCGAGCAACGCCACGACGAGACGTCCGTACGCCGCATTGCTGTACCCGCGCGCCGGCTTGTCCGAGAATCCAAAGCCGCGGTTGTCGAAGGCGATCACGCGGTACCCCGCGGCGGCGAGGGGAGGAAGCGTCTTCCTCCAGCTGTAGATCGACGCGCCGAAGCCATGTATAAGCACGACCGGCGTCGCTCCCATCCGTCCGGAATCCACGACGCGCAGCCGCGTTCCGTCCACCATCCGGTATTGCGCGCGGAACGGCGTTCCCGCCGGGTAGCGTTGCTCTGGTGGGATGGGTGCGGCCCCACACGCGAGCGCGCACAGCGCAATGGCCGCGAGCGACGCGCGCCTCATGATCCGAGCGTTTGCAGGGCGCGGCGGGCAAGCATGACGATCAATGGATGCGAGCTCCATAGTCCCGCGATGTGATCCCCGTCGCCCGACGTCACCACGAGCTGTGCCTCGTCCACGACGAGGATCGTCGCGTCGGGTGCATCGGCTGGAGCGGCCTTGACCCAGGCGGGCGCGTCGCCGGGCAGCCCCTTCATCAGCAGGTCCACCTGAGCGCGCTCACCGGCACGCCGCCACGCCGGCAGCGTCGGGCGCCACAGCTCCGCGGCCATGATCCCTTCTACCCGGCGTTCGGCGCGCGCGATCAGCTGCAACAGCAGATTCGCGACCGCCCGGCTGCCCGCGACTGCTTTCGTGACCGGATCTCCCGGACGCGATGCGTCTTTGAGCGCACGTGTGAGGCGGTCCAGGGCCTCGCCTTGTCCGGTCGCGAGCTGTGCCACCAGGGCCTGCGGATCGATGGGTCGAAAGCGGGCGGGACGGCCGGGGCTGCGGGTCGCGGCCCCACGCGTCACGAGCCCGTCGAGGGCGCCGTAGGCGTTGGCGCGCGCCAGGCGGGCGCCGCGGGCGACCGCATACCCCGTTGAGGGGCCCAGCCGCAGCAGCGTGGCGTAGGCGAGCGACTCAGTGGGCGTGAAGCCGAAGGGGGTCAGATCAATTGTGTGAGCCATAAGTAGTAGCAAATACTACTACTCTTGTTCATCAGCCGCCAATCTAGACGACGTTAAGCGGCATCCCCAAGAGTCGAGCGATCAACCCCAGCCGGAAGGTCACGTCCGTCTGGCGTTGCGCGGGACTCTTGCCGGGTCCCTCGAGCGGGAAATAGTGCGACACGACCGGGTTGGACGACTTCGGCAACGCCCGCAGGCTCTTGGGACTCCAGATCCCCTGGTCGTCGCACTCACTGTAGAGCCGGGCCAGGACTTTGGCGGCGCTGGGCACCTGGCGAACGATACCCAGGCGCGTCAGCAACTCCAGCCAGTACACGGCGAACGGCACGTCAGTGATGCGACCCTGGGCGTCGGCATGCAGCGGGTCGCCGAGGATCTCGAACAAAGGCCGGAACTGCTTCTTGCCCGCCTGAATGAAGAACGACCGCCGCGGCGCGGGCGTGGAGAAGTACATCACCAGGCGCTCGAGAAAGCCGGCGCGCTCCCGCTGCACCGCCGGCATGAATGCCAGCAGCTCGACGGAGAACACGGTCGGCGGGTAGGCGAGCGGGTCCAGGACCGTCTTGCCCTGCGCCTTTTTGAACGGCTTCTGGGCCAGCTCGCTGCGGAGATACAGCGAAATGTCGCTCGCGATGCGGTGGGCGGCGCCGCGCAACCGCGGATCGTCCTGGTGCGTGCCGCGCGCCAGCGCGGCCGCGGCCGCTTGCGTGCTCATCTTGCGCGCCCACCGGGCCAGGCCCGGGTCGGTCTTGGCCGCGCGCTGAAACTCGACCAGCAGGGTGGGATCATCGTCCCGCGACAGCAGACGGAAAAGAAAGCGATCGGCGAGCCGGAACGGGCGCGCATCACCCGGCCAGCCGAGCTCGAGCAGGCGTCGGTACCGATAGACTGTGCCCGTTTCCTTCCACCCCATCGCTTTGGACGGACCCGGGGCGAGCAGGTTCCCCCCCCACAGGCCCGTATCCTTCTGCTTCCGGACGATCGCCAGCGCTTCCTTGTAATGCAGCACTTGCTCCCGCAACGCCGCCACACGCTCAGGGTCGCGCGCGGGCTCGGGGACGACCTCTGTCACAGTTCGATACTGAATCGGAATACTGGCGGCCTCGAATAACCACGAGAGAGGCACCGTATGCGTGGAGGGAATCTCCAACGGCCGCTCCAATGGTCGAAGGTCGGAAAGGCAGGTGCTGCGGGGTTCAAAACGGGCGCAAACTTACCCGTACCCCGCGGAATAGGCAATCTCCGCTCCCAACCAAATCACCACGCCTGTCTTAAGTATCGCTAATACAATATTTTACCACGCACTGGCAATCGTGCAAACACTTGCACGCTTCAGGGTTGTGGCCGCTGAAACTCGGACGTCGGCAGCCAGCGAGGTAGCTCCGGACCGTTGGCGATCGCCCGGGCCACCCGCACGGTTACGCGCACTTGCTGCGCCATTCCATCGTAGCGAAATGTCGACTGATACTCGTCGCTCGGCTGGTGATAGCGCTGCTCGTTGTAAATCCGCTCCTGCTCCTCGCCCCACGCCTTTGGACGGCCGACAAAGTCCACGCCGGGTTTGAGCGACAGCGCCGGCACGCCGGCGCGCGCGAAGGGAAAATGATCGGAGCGGAAGAACGATCCGCGAACATCGGGCTGCGATTGCACCGTGAGCGATTCGGCCTCCGCGGCCGCGGCGAACACCGGCCCCAACGTCGAGCGATCGAGTCCGAGCGCGCCAATGTCGCGCGTCGGGCCACGCACGTTGGTGCCATCGAGATTCAACACCGCCGCCGTTTGGGCGAGCGGCACGAGCGGCCGCTGCACATACGCCTCGCTGCCGAGGAGCCCACTCTCTTCAGCGGTCGTGGCGAGGAATACGATCGAGCGCCAAGGCCGGGCAAAGTTCTGCACGAGCGCCTGCGCCGCTCCCAGCATCGCCGCGATACCCGACGCATTGTCCTCGGCGCCGTTGTAGATCGAGTCCCCGCGGATTACGGGTCCAATGCCCTTGTGGTCCCAATGCGCGGTGATCAGCACGGCCTGGGACGCCCAACGCGGATCCCTGCCTGGCAACCGGGCCGCAACATTCTCCGATTGCACGCGCCGCAGCGCGCTGCGGACGCGCGCGCTGGCTTGCAGCGTGGTCGGCACAGGCCGGAAGTCGCGGCGTGCAGCCGCCCGGCTCAGTGAGTCGAGATTGAGGCCCGCGGACGCGAGCGCGGCGCGCGCGCTGCCCTCCGTGACCCATCCCGCGAACGCGAGGCTGGGCGACTGCGGCTGATCGAGCTTGAACTGCTCCACGGACCATGAGCCGCGCACGACCTCCCACGGATAGGTGGCGCTCTCCGGCGTGTGGATCAGGATCGCGCCCGCCGCGCCCTGTCGCGCCGCCTCCTCCAGCTTGTACGTCCAGCGGCCGTAATACGTGAGCACCTTGCCCAGAAACACCGTGGAATCCACAAGGCCCGGGTCGTTGACAAGCATGAGCAGGATCTTGCCGCGGAGGTCGGCGCCCTTGTAGTCGTCCCACTGCCACTCCGGGGCGCGGGTGCCGTAGCCCACGAACACGACGTCGCCGTCCGCCGCGACATCCGCCTCCGGCCGCTCCGCCCACGCGACGAACGCGTCACGATAGGCCAGGCTCTGTGTCGCTCCCGCCTTGCCCCACGCGAACGTCGGCTGTGGCGTCATGCCCACGAGCGCCACCGGCTGGAAATACGTTCCGTTGGCTCCGGCAGGCTCCAGCCTGAGCGACAGGAACTGGGCGGCGATGTACTCAGCAGCCAGGCGGCCGCCGCGGGTTGCCGGAGCGCGTCCTTCGAGGAGATCGCTCGAGAGGAACCGCAGATGCGCATCCAGCACCGCGGTGTTGACCGGGATGGGCGCGGCCGCCGGGCGCGGGGCGCCGGACTGCTGGGCGAACGCGGTAGTCGCGAGTACTGTCAGCATCGCGACAGTATTCAGACATTTGATCGACATCGGTGGGGATTCTCCCGATCAGAGGGGGCACACAACGGTATGAATCGTACCCGGATGATGGCCGGCTGCTTCGCTCGTCAGCACGAAGGTGGAGTCGCCAAGGAAATCGATCGCTTCCCCGCCGGACTCGAGTCCGGCGATGTTGCAGGGGCGACGCGGCGGCCCGAGCCTCCCGCCGACCCCAGGGCGGAACACGTAGATCTCGGTATAGGTCCGGACTGCCACGAACCGACCATCGGGCCGAACCGCCGCGCCGGTCACGACGCGGCCCGGCTCCGCGTTCGGCCGGATATCGAGTGTCTGGACGCGATCGGCCACGGCGACGTCCTCCCGGGCGCCCGGTCTGCCCCAATGACTGCGGTCCACGCGGTACAATCGAATCGCGCTCCCCCGAGTCGCCCCTTTGCTCACGAGGTACAGTGCCGTGTCGCGCGGTGAGACATAGATCGCCTCGACGTCGTGCGCACCGTCGGGGTAACGCAGCCGCAGTACCGCCGGCGCGCTGGTAGTCCGCAACGTGTCGCCGGGCCCCTGTGGCGGCCGCGGCTCGGGGACCGCGTACACCGTCACCCACGGCCGGACCTCACGGTTGTCGCCGGTGTCGGCGATGTAGACGCAGGAAGTGGTCCGGGCGCCGGCGGCGGCGGGGCGGAGGAGAAAGAGCACCGGGCATGGGCCCAGCGCCATGTCTTCCCAATCGACGGCCTGCGCGCCGGGCACGAGGAGCCAGCCGCGATCCCGGCCCGCCAAGTCCGTCGCGTAGAGATAGGGGCCGTCGCCCGAATCATTGTGCGTCCACAACACACCCGGATAGGCGCGGCTCACCGCGACGCCCGAGCTTTCCCGCAGCCGTGGGCTCGCGAATTCCGCGCGTTGGTGCGCGGGCGCAACCTGGAGAAGGAAGAGCGCGGCGAGAATCATGAACCCCCAAGAAAATCGGCTTGCTCGGTCACAGGCAAGGGGTGATACTTCGCGCATGCGCGAGGCTAACGTCCGCCTGCGGGGACGGATCCTGTTCCTCACCGAGGATGCCGCGTTCGTCAGGGATCAGCTGGCGGGGAACGACCCCGCGTGGACCCCCACGAACAAGCTGCGCGACGACATCTCTACCGACGAAATCACGCCCGCCTACATCTGCTACTACTACGACGAGACTTTGGGCGAATTCCCCTACCTCGGTCTCAAGTGCCGCGACGAATTCCCGATCACCCGCGGCGCCGTGAAGCGCGGCGGCTTCGTCGCCTCGGTGAGCGGCAAGCGCCGCGGTAAGGGATCCTCCCGCGAGCAGTCGCCGTATGCCGAGATGTGCGCCGGCATCAAGCTGGTCGTCGCGGAGAGCATCGAGCGCATCTACCGGGAGAACTGCCAGAATCTCGGAGTTCTCACCACGACCGACTTTTCGATCCTCGACAAGGTGCGGCGCGGCGAGGAGATCCCGCTCGCCACGTTCACCGCGGGAGAAGGAGAGATCACCCGCGGCATCATCGAGCATGGCGGGCTGTTCAACTACAACATGGCGCGCCTGCAAGGCAAGATCGTACTGACGCCGCCCGAGACGCACAAGCGGCCGATGACGCTGGGAGAAAAAATCCTCGCCCGCCGCTGGGTGGTGGATCCGGCGAAGGGCAAGATCGGCGTGCCCGCGGTGAAGCCCGGTGATGAGGGCTTCGTTCTCACCGACATCCGCTTCAGCCACGAATACGTGACGCCGATGGCGGCCATCTTTTTCGAGCAGCTCGTCGGTAAGGACGCAAAGGTCAACGATCCCGGCACGATCCTGATGTTCCGCGACCACCTGACGTTCTTGCCTGCGGCGATGACGCCGGAGCGCGTGAAAGAAGGCCTGCTCGACGTCGCGCTCCAGCTCGAGAAAAAGCAGCGCGAGTTCGCCACCGCGCAGGGCATCCGGCTGTACGGCGAGCTGCGCCTCGGGCACCACGGATCCGAGGCGATCTGCCACTCCAAGATCCTCGAGTCGCACGCGCTGCCCGGCCACGTCATCATCGGCTCCGATTCACATACGCCCCACGCCGGCGCCGTCGGCTGCGTGGCGTTCGGCGTGGGGACCACGGCGATCTTCAATTCCTGGATCACGCGCGACGTGCGCCTGCAGGTGCCGGAGACGCTCAAAGTCGTCATCCGCGGCCAGAAGCCCGACAACGTCACGGCCAAGGACTTCATGCTCGAGGTGCTGCGGCATCCCTACGTGAAGACGGGCAAGGCAATCGGCAAACTGGTGGAGTACTGTGGCGATGCTGTCGAGTCGCTGTCGGTGGATGAGCGTGCCACGATGACCAACATGACCGCGGAAGTGGGCGGCTTCACGGGCTATGTGGCGCCCGACGTGAAGACCGTGGACTACCTGATGGACTATCGCGAGCTGACGCGGGCTGAAGCAGAGAAGCTGTGTGCCGGCCTCGCGAGCGATCCCGACGCCGAGTACTGCGAAGTCATCGAGATCGACGCCGCCGCAATCCGGCCGATGATCGCCCTTCCCGGCGACCCGGGGAACGGCCTCCACATTGACGCGGTGGCCGAGCGGATCAAGGTGGACATCGCGTATGCCGGGTCCTGCACCGCGGGCAAGAAAGCAGACATGGACATGTACGCGCGCGTGCTGGCGGAGGCGGCGGGCCGGGGCGAGCGGGTGGCACCGTGGGTCCGCTTCTTCATCCAGTGCGGCTCACAGGACGTGAAACGCTACTGTGAAGAGCGAGGGTATTTGAACGTGTTCCGGCAGGTGGGGGCGACGTTCCTCGAGCCGTCGTGCGGCGCCTGCATCAACGCGGGCCCCGGCGTGTCCAAGACGCGGGAGGAAGTGACGATCAGCGCCATCAACCGCAATTTCCCGGGGCGCTCCGGGCCGGGCCAGCTCTATCTCGCGAACCCGTACACCGTCGCCGCTTCGGCCCTCACCGGCTACATCACGGCGTGGGAGCCCGGCATGGAGCCGGCGGCCGCGGAGTCACCCTCATAGGCTCCCGCGGATCTGCACCTTCAGCGCCCTCGCCCCGCTTCCAAAATCCTTCGCTGATGTCACCGTCGTACTAGCATCCGGAATCAACTCCGCGTTGATCGAAAAGGCACCGCTCACAGAGCCACGGTAGATCTTGAACGTCGTGCCGAGCCCGCCCAGCGAGCGGCCGGACCCATAGCTGCTGGCCGTCGTCCTGAGGCGCCCGCCGCGCGAGAGCCATTTCGTGACGCTCGCGTCCGCCGCCTGATGGATCACGAAGCCGGTGCCGGTGCCCGCCGTATCAAGCGTGAACCGCGTCCACAGCGAGTCGTTGACCGGCGCGCGACCCGCTCCGAGCAGGAAGAACACCGAATCCACCGTCTGTGTGGTCGAGTCGTAACCGTTCCACGCCAACACGACGGTGAAATTGCTCGTGACCTGGACGCCGCCCTGCGTCGCGTCAATGTCGAGCTCGATGCCGACGAGTCGCGTGCTATCGGCGCCGATGTACGACGCGCGATCGATGAACGGGAACACCAGGGCCGCCATCAGGACGTACAGTCCGGTGTCGCCGGTGAACGCGCTGTCCAGCGTGGTGTCGTGCCGGAACGCCGAGTCGAGCGCGACGCGCACAGCCGCGAGCTCATCGCGATCAATCGCGTCGGGATCAACGCCACCCGCGTCGGAACACGCGCCAAGCAGCCCGGCGAGCACCAGGGGAGTTATCAGCCGTCGCATGTCAGGGAATATGGCGCTACTGGGCGCTGCCGGTAACCGTCGTTCGGGGAGTCCGATATGGGCGGAGTGAATCGCGCTGATACACGCTGCGGGGATTCCAAAGCACCCACGACGTGATGCCGAGCTCCTCGGCGGCGCGGATCTGCTCGCGAATCTCGTGGGCCGTGTACCGCGGTTTGCGGCGACCCAGGGTGAACGCCTGGAGGAAGGGGCGGATCGTGGCGGACTTCGCGAACGGCCGCGACCGCTCGATCGCTTCTCGCAGCGCGTTCCGCACGACGCGGTACGGCTCGGCGTTCGGCCACGCCAGCCCCCAGCTGCCCCGATAGTAGTGGCTCGGATACACCATGGGCAGAACGACGTCCGCCACGGTGATGAAGTCTTCCCACACCTGCCCGATGCCGAGATCGCCGGTTGCCGACGCCGTGAGGCCGAAGATGTCGAACGTGACGGGCACGCCGAGCGGCTGCAGCCGGTTGACCAGGATCGCGACGCCCGCCTGCACGCCGGCCCGCTGCGATTCGCCTGGCCGGCGAGCCTGGAAGATGGCCAGCGCCATCGCCTCTTTGGGCTCGTCGGGGAACCGCACGTAGTCGAATTGCACCTCGGCGAATCCCAGTCGCACCGCCTCTTCGGCGAGCTGCGCGGCGTAGATCCACACCGAGTCGTTGAACGCATCGACCCACGCACTGCCGATCCGGTCGCGCCACAGGCCGCCGTCGCGGTGCTGGACCGACCACCCCGGCCGATGCTCGGCGAGGAGCGGATCCTTGGCGACGACGATGCGGGCAATCGGATAGATGTCGTGCGCGCGTAGCGTGTCGAGACGAGACCGCACGTCGCGCGTGCGCACGCAGCGCGTGGCGCCGATCGCTTGCGCGACTCTCACCTGGGATGGGTACAGCAGGCAGCCGGTGTCGTCCTTCACGTCCACGACAAACGCGTTGATCTCTGTGGAATCGGCGAGGCGCACGAGCTGCGCCAGCTTGCTCGAGCCGAAGGCCCACGCGTTGACGTACAGAGCTTTGACGGGAGGCTGCGCGACGTCGAACAGCGGCTCCGGCAGAACGTAGCGGAGCTCGACGCCACGCAGCAGCAAACTGTCCGGTGACGCGGGCAATTGCTGGGCAAAAAGGCCGCGATTCATGATCGCGGCCCATAGCAAGAGAGCGCCTGCCTGCCGAGCCAACTGCATAGGGGCCATCAACATAGGAAGTAGGCCCCCGCCCGGCAAGGATTAATCTCTCATTTGAGCTGTAAGCTATTGAACAGTAACGGGTAAGTCGCAATGCTCTGGCCGCGGTACTGCGGCCGGAACCCAAACAGCAGGACCCGCCCCGCACCCTGTCGCACTTCGACCAGAGCCGCTTTGCCCGCGATGCGCTCCGGGTGCAGCACCCACCCCGAGAGCAGGACCCGCGCCGGATCCCCCGGCCACCGGCCGATCACGCGCGCGACAGTGGAGTCGAGCAGTTCGAACGCAGGGCCACCCTGGAACCAGCCGACGGTTTCGCGCGGCCGGCCGCGCGCGATCGCGTGTGTCGTATCGAGCTCGAGGCGGAAAATCGATCCCGGCGCGTAGAAGTCTTCGTCGGCCACAGCTTCCAGCACGTTGCGCACCGGCAGCAACAGCGCTTGCACGGCGAACCGGCTCGCGTCGTTCAGCGCGATGAGCGTGCCGCCGTCGTTCACGAACTGCCGCAGCGCCTCACCGCCATCGGCCCCGATCCCGCCGGCGTACGGGGCGGGATAACGCGCGGGATTCCCTTCCAGGATCTCGCGCGGCGACTGATCGGGAATGATGATGGCGTCGAACCGGTCCCGGAGCTTCCCGGCGCGGACGACCGAATCCACGAGCGACACGTAGGGCACCTTCCAGGTATCGAAGACCCAGCGCGTCCACCCTTCATCCATCGCCGCATCGTTCGACTTGTACAACCCCACGCGCGGGCTGCCCTCACCCCCTGGCCCTGCCGTTGAATTACCAATCGCGGGGACGGGAGCGACGACGCGTGGGGTCACCGGCGCCGATAACGGAACGCGCAGCGAGTCCGCCGCGACGACGGCCGTCACGCCCATCAGCAGCGGCAACGTATGCGCGGTGACGTCGTACGGCCGCTCCGGCGGGCCACCGGGATAGAGCCGCCGGTCGGGATAGCGCTGGACCTCGAGCAGCGTTTTGGCGAACGCCGCATACGGCTGGCGGAGCACCACGACGTACGTGCCCGCCGGGTGGCGGTCGCCCCGAACCGTGAACGACTGCTGGGCCGTGCGGATTTCGACGCCTCCGCGCTGCAAGATGCCGAGCAGCGCCGAGAGGGCGACCGAGTCTTGCCGCGCGGGAATGACGTACGCGTAGGGCCAGTCGCGCCAGCCCAGCACGGCGCGCCAGCCCACCGAGAGGAAGTTCGCGAGCCAACGCTCCCGGTGCTTCGCCGCGTGGCCGAGGAGCGCGTACGCGCCGTCGCTCTGATAGGCGACGATGTCGCGCAGCGTCCACCGGCCCCCCCGCCACGGGTTGGTGAAGTTCCAGGAGCGATCCTGGGGATTGAAGCCGCGCGCGCGCGTCTGCAGGCGGTCAAAGGGGACATCCACCGGCGAGGCGAGATCGCCGCTTGCGGTCTCCGACAGAATACGGACGCCGCCATGGTAATGCTGGTAGGCGCGCGCCGGCGTCCACGCGTCGTAGGTCGCGTTGATCGAGATTCCCGTCTTCCCCTGGCCGCCAAGCTCCCACGCCATTGCCATGCCCAGGGCGTTGACGCCGTCCACGAGCAGGGGATCGACGTTCGGCTCGACGGGATCGAGGTAGGGCGGCAGGAACAAACGCGCGCCCTGGGACCCCATCTGGTGAATGTCGTGCACGATCTGCGGGTGCCAGACGTTGTGCAGCGAATCCACCGTCAACCGCGTTTCGACCTGGGTGAAGGCGTACCAGTCGCGGTTGTTGTCGTGCCCCGTGTAGTGGTGATACAGCTCCGGGGGCGACGTCCCTTCGGCCGGCGTGCCGAGGGTCCGGTTGTACCACTTGCTCACGATCGTGACGCCGTCGGGGTTGAGCGACGGGACGAGCCAGAGGATCACGTCGTTCAGGATCGCGCGCGTCGCGGCGCTCGTGTCGGTGGCGAGCCGGTGCGCCAGGACCACCGGCGCCAGGTGCCCGCCGACCTCCGTCGAGTGAATGCTCGAGGTGATCAGGACGATCGTCTTGCCGCCCGTGGCGGCCGCGCGCGCGGCGGCGCTGGTGCGGAAGCCGCGTGGGTCCGCCAGGCTGGCGTTGATCTGCCGGTAGCGGTCCAGCCGCCGGAGGTTCTGCGGGCTGGAGATCACGAGTGCGACGAACGGGGCGCCGAGGGTCGTCTTGCCGAGCTCGCGGAAGTCCACCCGGTCGCTCGCCCGCGCCAGCGCCTGATAGTAGCGCAGCAGCACCGGCCACTCGACGAGTTTGCGGTCCTCGCCCGGCTCGAAGCCCAGCACGGAGCGCGGGGTCGGAATGGCGAGTGCCGCGGGCGCGGGACGGCGCGCCGGTGGCGGTGTGCGAGGCCGCTGGGCCGCGAGCGGCCCCGCGGCCAGCGCCGCGGCGAGCGCGACCAGCGCGCTATGGCGCAGCATCAATGCTGGCCGGCCGCGGCCGCCGGCGGCGCGTCCCCCGTGCCGATCCAATGCGCGAACCACGTCCGGATCCGCTCTAACCGATCCACGAGCAGCCACGGCGGCCCCGTGCGGGACAGCCCGTGGAAGGAGCGCGGATAGCGCACGAACTCCGCCGGAATGCCGCGCTTGCGGAGCGACACGAACAGCTGCTCGCCGTCGGTGATCGGCGTGCGCTTGTCGTCCTCGGAGTGCACGATGAGCATCGGCGTGCGCATGTTGCCCGCGTACGTCATCGGCGACAGGACGCGGTAGAGCGAATCCCTTTCCCACGGCCTGCCGAGGAATTCGTAGTCCGTGAGCCCCTGCGCATCCGACGATCCGTACCAGGAGTACCAGTTGAAGATGGATCGGTCGGTCTGCGCGACGCGGAAGCGGTTCGTGTGCCCGACGATCCAGTTGGTCATGAATCCGCCGTACGATCCGCCCAGGACCGCCATGCGCGTCGAGTCCACGCCGCCCTTCGTACGCGCGATGGCGACGTCCACCGACTGCATCAGATCCTGATAGTCCTCCATGCCCCAACGCCCGCGCGTGGAGAACGTGAAGTCGTGTCCATAACCGCTCGAGCCGCGCGGATTGGTGAACAGCACCCAGTAGCCCTGGCCAGCCAGCATCTGGAACTCCGGAAACAGCACGTTGCCGTAGTTGGAATGCGGCCCACCGTGGATCGAGAGCACGAGCGGATAGCTCTTTCCCGGCTGATAGCCCTGCGGCTTCATCAGCCACCCTTGGATCCGCAGCCCGCCGACTCCCGCGAACCAGAAGGTATCGGCGGGAATCAGAGCGACCTGCGTCAGGAGCGAGTCGTTGAACGACGTCAGCCGCCGTTCGGCGCCCCCGCCCCCCCGCGCCAGCGGCGCGACGAACAGCTCGCTGGGGTGCGTGATGTCGCTCGCCGTGTACGCAACCCAGCGTCCGTCGGCGCTCTGCGAGAAGCCACGCAGCTGCCGCTCGCCGGTGGTGACCTGACGGACGGGACCGCCGGCGAGCGCCACGGCGAAGAGATGCACATTGCCGCTGGCTTCGGCGTTGAAGTACAGCGTCTTGCCGTCCGCCGACCAGGCCGGTCCGCTGGGATCGAGGCTCCAGTCGCCGGTGAGTTTTCGCGCGGCTCCCCCGGCTCCCCCGGCTCCCCCGGCTCCCCCCGCCGCGGGGATCACGCAGATGTCGTTCTCCAGCCCCCGGCCGTTCGAGCAGGTGAACGCGATCGTCTTCCCGTCCGGCGACCATGCGGGATCGCTGCTTTCCGCGTACCCGGTCGCGAGCGTGCGGATCGCACCGTCCGCCACGGCGAGCAGGTAAAGCGTGGGCCGCACCTGATCGCGCACTTCCTGCGTCTCGGACGAATCCTGGACGAACGCGATTGTCTTGCCATCCGGAGACCACGCGGGCGCGCTCTGGCTCAGCGCACCGCTCGTTAGCTGGCGTGGCGTGCCCCCGGCGATCGGTACGAGGTAGAGGTGGCTGGGGCGGCGTGTCTCGCGCGGCGGCACGAAGCCGCGCTCGTCCGCGACGAGGGGGATGGACGTGTACACCCGCCCATCGAACCGCTTGGGATCAGGCCCGCGGGTGATGGCGGTGGGCGAGACGCGGGTGCGCCACGTCTGCTGCTTGAGACTGTCGGACTCCTCGCCGCGCCAGCCGTACACGAGCCACTTGCCGTCGTCGGAGAACACCGGCATGGCGTGGACGCCCTTGATCTGGAATGCCTCGCCCCCCGGGGCGGCCGTGCGTAGGAACCAGATGTCGTCATCCGACCCCTCACGCCGGCTCGAGAACGCGAGCAACGAGCCGTCCGGAGACCAGTTGGGATTCGACGCTTCGGTGGAGGGACTGGTGTAGCGGAATGCGGGTGTCGATCCGTCGGCCGCCGCCATCCAGATCTCGTTGTGGCGCCGATCCTTGTCTTCAACCACGGTCGTGACGACGAACGCCACGCGCCGGCCGTCCGGCGACACATTCGGACTGGAGACGACGGTCAGCCGGTAGTAGTCGGTGGACTGCCAGGGGCGCCCCTGGGCAACGAGGGGGACACTGAACAGGGCAGACGCAACGCAGAATAGCGAGACACGGAGATGCATACGAGCACTCGTCATCGTCGGGGTCACGAAAGGTACTAACAGGATACGTTGCAGGTCCCCGCCTAGTTGTTGAGTTTGTGTAGTTCCACTCGTCTGTTTTGAGCCCGTCCCTCAACTGTAGAATTGGGTGCGATGTAGCCTGACGCGCCGAACCCGCGCGCCTGCATCCGCCCCGGACTCACGCCCTTGCGTGCGAGGTAAGCGCGCACGGCCGCCGCTCGCGCCATCGAGAGGCGCAGGTTCATCGCCGCCCGTCCCGTGGAATCGGTGTAGCCCGCGATCTCGATGCGAATCTCGGGGTTCGCGACGAGCGATGCCGCGACCTGTTCCAGGACCGCGTACGACGCGAGCGTGAGGACCGACCGTCCCGACTGGAAGTTCACGCCCTGGAGAATCAACGTGGGCCGCGCGGGCGTGGGAGCGCCCGGGGTCGCCGGTGCGCGCTCCTCGAACAGAACCATGCACCCGAACTGATCCACGCGTGAGCCGGCCGGGGTGCCGGGGCAGCGGTCCTGCGGGTCGATCACCCCGTCTCCGTCGGTATCCTTGGCCAGGGGGCAGCCGTTGGCATCGACCTGCGTGCCGGCCGGCGTGTTTGGACAACGGTCGACGCCGTCACCCACCCCGTCGCGATCGCTGTCGGCGGGGCAGCCCAGCGCGTCCACCGGTGTTCCGGGGGCGGTGTTCGGACAGCGATCGATGCCGTCGGCCACGCCGTCGCCGTCCGAGTCTACAGGACAGCCGTTCGCGTCGACGACGGCGCCAACGGGCGTGTCGGGGCACTTGTCGAGCCCGTCCCACACCGCGTCACGATCGGAGTCGATCGGGCATCCCGTCGGGTCCACCATCGCGCCCGCCGGCGTGCCCGGGCACTTGTCGAGCCCGTCGTGTACGCCGTCAGCGTCGGAATCAGGCGGGCATCCCCTCGTGTCCACCGCCACGCCGGCCGGCGTGTCGGGACACTGGTCCAGGCCGTCGAGCACCTTGTCATTGTCCTGGTCGTGCGGGCAGCCGGTCGCATCGACGGTCGCGCCCGACGGCGTGTCGGGACAGCCGTCAATGCCGTTGAAGACGCCGTCCATATCGGCATCGCTCGGGCAGCCGCGCTTGTCCACCGTCGCGCCGATCGGCGTGTCGGGGCAGGCATCGCGCCTGTCGCCGACGCGATCGCGATCGGCGTCGGCCGCCGGCGCCGCATCAGGCTGGAAGAAGGCGAACCCTGCCGAGCCGAGCAGGTGCGTGGCGGACTTCTGTCCAAACGCGCCGTTCGTCTCGGGCGTGTAGACGCCCCGCGCCTCGAAGCGCAGCGCGAAGCGCGAGCTCATGAAGAACCGAACGCCGGCGCCGCCGTGGACGCCGCCGTCGGTGAACCGGTAGGGATTGGTGCCGCCGAAATCGAGCCGCGAGTAGCCGCCTAGCAGGTAGACGGACATGCGACTGGCGTTGAGCGCGTTTACCACCAGGCTGCCGCCGCCGATCATCGGCTCGATCTGCGTAGACGGCCCAACCGTATGGGGCGATTGGAACAGCGCCTCGACCTCGAGACTGACCGCCGGGCCGAGGGCGTACGCAAAGCGGACGCCGCCGCCGAGCTTGTCGGCGAGGCTGAAGGCCTTGTCGTACTTCGTGAACGCCCCAAAGAGACCGACTTCGTAGCGCCGCTCGAATTGCGCTGAGAGCTGCGAGGCGCCCAGCACGGAGGCCAGTGCCAATCCCGCGAGTAGTCTCATGAGATTTGTCGTAGCTCCACGCGACGGTTCTGCGCCCGG
Organism: Gemmatimonadales bacterium; assembly: GCA_040901965.1. Lineage (GTDB taxonomy): Bacteria > Gemmatimonadota > Gemmatimonadetes > Gemmatimonadales > GWC2-71-9 > 20CM-2-65-7. Next base: position 122,276 of record JBBDYB010000010.1, read on the forward strand.
CCGGCGGGCGTAGTGTTGGGTGCGACCGGCTCCGAAGGCCCATAGCCCCTGGCCACCATGCGGTCAGGCGCGACGCCTTTGCTCGCCAGGTAAGCGCGAACCGCCTCCGCACGCGCCTGGGAGAGGCGCATGTTGGTCGCCAGCGATCCGGTGTTGTCCGTATGCCCGGCGATCTCGATGCGGATGTCGGGATTGGCGATGAGTGATGCCGCCACGATATCGAGGATCGTGTAGGAGTCGGGCTTGAGCGCCGAGCGGCCGGTCTCGAACGTCACCCCGCGCAGCACGACCGGCGTGCGCGCTTCGGTGAACAGGATCGGACAGCCGGCGGCGTCCACGCGCGTGGCCGCCGCCGTGCCGGGACACTTGTCCTTGGAATCATCCACGCCGTCGCCATCACTATCGGTGGCTCGCTGGCAGCCCGAGGTGTCCACCTCGGTCCCCGCGGGTGTGCTCGGGCACTTGTCGAGCCCATCGGGTACGCCATCCCGGTCGCTGTCTAAGGGACATCCGGTCCCGTCCACCGTCGCGCCGGCGGGCGTGTTGGGACACTGGTCGGTTCCGTCGGGGACGCCGTCACTATCGGCGTCCGTGGGACAGCCGCGCGCGTCCACGCGCGCGCCGGTAGGGGTCGCGGCGCACTGGTCAATGCCGTCGTACACACCGTCCGCATCGGCGTCGGTGGGACAGCCGCGGGCGTCGACTTCCGCGCCTTCGACCGTGTTGGGACAGGCGTCGAGGCCGTCGAAGACCTTGTCGCGGTCGGTGTCGCTGGGGCAACCCTGGGGATCCACGACCGCCCCGGCCGGCGTCGCGGGACAGCTGTCGCGCCGGTCGGCGATGCCGTCGCGATCCGCGTCGCGGAACGAGCTTGGCCCGGTGAAAATCGACAGGCCTACCGAGCCGACGATGTGTCCCGCCCAGTCCCCGCCCGCAATTCCCGTCTTGGGCGCGTAGATCCCGCGGCCTTCGATGCGCAGCGCTACCCGCTCGCCGAAGAAGATCCGGTCGCCGATGGCGCCGTGCACCGCATTGTCTGTGAAGCTGTACGCGGGGTGATCCCCCCACGCGACGCGCGTGTAGCCGCCGAGGATATAGAAGAGGTTGCGCTCGCCGCCGAAGTTGAGCACCAGACTGCCGCCGCCGAGCGCGACTGCCGCGTTGGCGCCGCCGGTCGTCGGGGTCGGCTGCTGATAGCCGAGGTCGAACTCGAGCTCGACAACAGAGCTGAAGAAATAGCCGAGTCTGCCGCCCCCACCGATCTGGTTGTCCAGATTGAACACCCGGTCGTAGCGGGTGAACGATCCGAACGCCCCGATTTCGAATTGATGGCTACGTTGCGCCGCCAGGGGAGAACCGGCGGTAAGAGCGAGCATCAGCAGCGTCATCCGCGCGCGCATGGCGATCTCCGGGGAGGTTGGCGGCCCTCCACTTTAATAGTCGGGCCCTGGTTCAGAAACCCCACGCGCAGCCGCGGCGCGTTTGCGTACTCAGGTCAATGCCGCCCAGCACCAAACCGCGGGGCGTTCCGTCGGCCTCTCGCCAGGTGACGCCGCTCGGCCCGACGAGCGTCCCGGCCGGTTGCGGACACAGCTGATCGGCGATGCGATTGCTGCCCACGGGGCCGGCGAATGGCCCAACCGAGTCGCCGCTCACAGTCGCCGCGAGGGTTTCCGCGGCGTTCGTCGTGGCGCCGGCATACATCCCCCCCACCACCAGCACGGTGCTCCCGAGGTCGAGCAGCGCGAACTGGGACCGCCCCTCCGGCAGGAGGGCCGGTCCGGCTCCCCAGGAGCCCGTGAAGAATCCCGACACGAGGCTCACCGCCGCCGTATCCCCCGTCACCAGCCGCTGGGTCCCGGCGCCGAACCCGCCGCCGGGTGGCACACTGTCGGCGACGCCGCCAATCGCCACGACGCGGCGGTCGCGCGCCACCCCGCCTCCGTACGCGCGCGCCCCGGGGAGGAGGGGTTGGGGATACCAGCCGTCGATGTGGCCGTCCGCGCCGATCCGGCCGACGTACACGTTCCGTTGGGGATGGCCCTGGGTGTCGGTCCCCCCCATCACGTAAATGCGCCCCCGGCGCACGACCGCGATCCCGCCCGCGAGCGGAACGGGAAGCGGCTCGAGAAAGATGAACCGGGCGCTGACACTGTCGGCGGTCACGTCCGCACCCAGGACCGAAGCCTGGGGCCGGCCCACGGCATCGATCCCGCCGATCACGTACAGGGCGCTTCCGGCCAGGCGGGAGTTGTGTCGCGTGGCGACTACGGCGGCCGCGAAGGCGCGGGGAACGGGGAGCACATGGCTGCGCGCGGCATCCGCGGTGTCCCGCTGCCGGGTCCATGCTTCGATCGTCCCTCTTCCCCCGGCGATGACGCGAGCGACGTACACGCCCGAGTCCGGCGCCATCTGCAGCTCTCCCCCGCTCGAAAACGGCTCGGCACCTCCCGCGGCATACAACGTCGCGCGCAGCGTGGCGCCGGCAGGGAATTCGGCGGCCGCGAGGGCGACACCGGCGGGGGCGCGAGGGAACGGCGCCCGCGCCAGCCATGTGAAAGTGGCGGGATTGAAGCCGGCTCGGGGGAGGACGTGCACCGTCGTGGTGAGTGCGCGTCCCGTGGCGGTGATGACGGTGAGCGCGCCCGGGCCGGCGGCGGCCGAGTCGGGAACGGTCGTGGTGATCGTGAAGCTGCTCCAACTGGAGTCGGCGACCGGAGCGTCGATGGTCCCGCCCGTGATGCGCGAAAAGCGGACGGTGCCGGAGCCGCGCGGGGAGCCGAACCCAAAGCCCTCGATGACCAACCGATCGCCGCGCACGAGGATCGGCTCCACGGCGCCGTCCACGTAATCGATTCGCGCCGTTGGGAAGCTCGGCCCCGACCCGTCACCGCTGCAGCCGCCTGCCCCCCCCCCAACCGCGCCCAGGAGCACGCTTGCCCCGGCGCCGATCAGCCTACGGATGACCGTTTCCCCCGCGGATGAACCGGAGGGCCTGGGATAGCTGGTCGGCGAGTGCCGAGAGTTCGGTGGCGCCATGGGCGAGGTCTTCGATGGCCCGCAGTTGCTCGGCCGCGGCGGCGGCGACCGCTTCGGCTTCCTGGCTCGAGGTCTGGGCCGCGGTGCGCGCCTGACCGAGCGTATCCGTGATCTTGGTCGCGAGCTCGGCGCTCTGCCGTCCCACTTCGGCGACCTGTTTGCCCGCCCGCGCGGTCTCCGCCGCCGCATCCGCGATGCGGTCCAGGTCTTGTACCCAGTCTGCCGAGTTTTGGACGACCTGGCTGAGGTCGCCGCGAATCCGCTCGAGCAGCTGGGCGGCCCGATCGAGCGCGCGGCGCGTGTCCTGGACCGCCTTGCCCACGTTGCGCGCCTCGCGGCCGCTGGCCTCGGCGAGCTTGTGGACTTCGTCGGCGACGACGGCGAACCCGCGGCCATGAATCCCGGCGCGGGCCGCTTCGATCGTCGCGTTCAGCGCCAACAGGTTGGTCTGGTTGGCCACGAATCCGATCGTCTCCGAGAACTTCTCGACCTGCGCCGCGACGTCGCGGAGGCGTCCCACCTCGACGGCGCTCTCTTCCGTCGTGGCCCCCAGATCCGTCAGCTGCCGCACCGCGGTCTGCGTCCCCGTGCGCACCTTGTCGGCGGTCTTTTCCATCTGCGAGCCGGCGTCGCGCGTGCGGTCGCCGGCCGTCGCGAGCTCGGCCGCGCTGTCCTTCAATTGTCCGGCCTCACGCGCCGCCGTGGCGACGAGCGTCGCGGCCTGGCTGGCGCCATGGCTCGCGCGCTGCGCGGACGCGGCGACTTCCTCGCTCGACGCGTGGATCTCTTCGGTCGTCGCGGTCAATGTCTGCACGTACTGCGTCGTCTGATCGGAAGCGCCCGTCACCGGCCGCAGCGAGCCGTCAATCGCAACCATGAGAGCGAGCTGCGGCGCCAGCAGCTCGAGGAGCTCGCCGTCGGATGGGCGGTACATCGCGGGGTCCGAGTGGCGCACGCTCCACAGGCCCACGAGCTGGCCCCCGTGATACAGCGGCACCAGCATCTCAGAGCCCGGCGTTTCAGCCCCGGGCACGACCACCTGGTCCTTGGCGAGGCCGTGCGCCACGACGGGACGGCGCAGCCGGAGAGCCTCCCCCGTCAGGCCGGCGTCGGAGTCGAAACGGAACGCGGCGCCGGGCTGCGACGCGGTGTCGGCCACGAGCTCCATCTGCCGCGTGCGCGGATCGTAGCGCGCGAAGCCCATGTGCTCCCAGGGCACCAGCTGCCGGGTGAGCTCTTGAACGCGTACGAAGCTCCGGCTCAGCGTCATCTCGGCGGCGATCACCTGGGCGAGCCGTTGGATCAGGTTCAGCTCATCGGCGCGCACGCCGAGCCGGAGCACGTACAGACTGCCGGCCGTCGCGACCGCGAGCGCGCCCGTGAGCAGCATGCGCGGCCCCGCGGGAATGCTCGCGTGTACCAGCGCGAGCCATCCCAGCGCGAGCGCGGCGGACACGAGGTAGACGATCGATTCCCAGCGCAGGGTGAGCCGGGCGTCCACCCAGGCGATCGTTTGACCCAGCGCCAGCTCGAGGTAGAAGGTGCCATTCACGACCACCGGCAGCAGCAACATCGTGAGGGCGACGGGCCCCACGTTGTCCGCGGCGAGCGCCGCAGCGCCGGTCGCGCCTCCCAGCCGCGCATACATGAGTCCGACCACGGTCGCGCCGGTCGTCAGGTGGGCGGCGTTGACGAGCGCGGCGCGCAGCGGTACGCGGCGGAGCAGCACGTCCCCGACGATCATCGCGAACGGCGCGACCACCGCGGCGAACGCCCAGCCGCGATCCAGAATGGCGAACAGCATCACGCCGACGACGTAGGAAGAAAACCCGTTGCCCGGGAGGGCAATGCCGTAGCGGCGCGTGAGCGCGGCGACGAGAATCAACAGCGCGGCCGCGAGGGGAAGGTTGTTACCGACCGGCGCGCTGCCGCCGGCGTAGGCGGCGACGCCCGCGCCGAAGCAGATGAGCGCCGCGAGGGAGATGATGATCCGAACGACGAGGGCCGGCGCGGCCGCGAGCCGCGAAAGGAGCCGCATAGAAGCTGTCGGGCAAGCTCGGCCACGTGGCGCGGCATGTCAAGCACGACTATCGTTTACGACATGACCGTCACCATCGAATACTGCGTCGTCTGAAACTACGAGCCTCGGGCCACCGGTCTGGCGGCCGAGATCCGCGACGCATTTCCCCACGCTGAAGTGCGACTGATTCAATCCTCCGGCGGCGTCTTCGAAGTCGAGGTGGACGGCCGGCGCGTCTACTCCAAGCAAACGACGAAACGCCACGCCGAGTCCGGCGAAGTCGTGCGGTTGATCCGGCAGGCGGCCGCCGGCACGCGGTGAGAATCGCGATCTCCACCGGCGGCGGCGACGCGCCGGGGTTGAACGCCGTCATTCGTGCCGCGGTGCTCACCGCGGTGCATCGCGGGTGGGAGTGTTTCGGCGTCAAGCGGGGCTTCGGCAGCCTGCTGGGCGAGGCCGAGCTGGTGCCGTTAGGGCGGCAGGAAGTCCGCGGCATCACGCATCTGGGCGGCACCATCCTCGGGACCTCCAGTCGCGGTCATCCCCTCAAATTGCGGGTCCAGCGCCCCGACGGCTCCTGGGAGGAACGCGATCGCGCCGGAGAGCTCATCGCCGCCTTTCGCGCCCACCGCCTCGACGCGCTCATCGCGATCGGCGGCGAAGGCACGCTGGGCATCGTCCTCGATCTCTTCAAGCAAGGGCTCCCCGTCGTGGGCGTCCCCAAGACGATTGATAACGACGTCGGCGGCACCGCGTCGACGTTCGGATTCGACACGGCGGTCGCGACCGCCACCGACGCGATCGACAAAGTGCATTCGACGGCCGAAAGCCACGAGCGCGTGATGGTGGTCGAAGTGATGGGGCGCCACGCGGGGTTCATCGCGCTCAACTCGGGCATCGCCGGGTCGGCCGACGTAATCCTGATCCCGGAGATCCCGTTCGACATCGACAAGGTCTGCGCGAAGATCCGCAGTCGCGAAGCGGAAGGGCGGCACTTCAGCGTAGTCGTCGCCGCCGAGGGCGCGGTGCCGAAAGGCGGGACCGTCTCGCTCATCGATCCCGCGCACGAGCGCCTCGGTGGGATCGGTGACAAGGTGGCGCACTCGATACAGGAGATGACCGGCAAGGAGACGCGGTCGCTCGTGCTCGGCCACCTGCAGCGGGGCGGCAGTCCAACCACGTTCGACCGGTTGCTCGGGCTGCGCTTCGGTGCCGCGGCCGTACGGCTGATCGCCGAGGGCCAATTCGGGATGATGGTGGCCTTGCAACCGCCCCGCATCGTGCCCGTACCTCTGGCAGATGCTCTCGCGAAGCCGCGGCGCGTGTCACTCGACTCCGACACGATTGCCACTGCGCGCGACCTGGGGATCAGCTTCGGCGACTGAACGAGGACAGCTGTATCCGCAGGCGGACACCGCACCGGGCCAGCGCTGACCATCCATCCGTTTGCAGGTCAATAAGTTACCTTCAGCCGTCCGACTGGCACGGGTCTTCCTACGTGAGCAGTTGAGGAGGCTCACTATGAAACGCATACTCGTGATGGTCGGATTGTTGCTCGGTCTCGGGCTGAGCGTGGCGAACGCCCAGACCCGCGTTGGCGTGTCGCTGAGTTTTGGCGACCCCCATTTCAGCGGTCACGTCGTGATCGGCCGGCCGTATTACCACCGTTCCTCGCGTCCGTACTACCACCGTTATCAGCGGGCGCCGGTGATCATTCTCGCGCCCCGCATCTATCGCTCCCCTCGTGTCATCGTCGTGCGGCCGCACCGCGATCATCCGCGCCGGCATCGTCGCCGGTAGGCTCCCCACCGTGCCGCGGGCCGGGGGCACGGAGACAACATGGGCAGTGAGGAGGCGTCCCCCGCGCGCCTCCTCTTTTTTTCTATATTTCGGCGGTGCGCATCACCCGTGACCATTTCCTCCCCCCCGATCCGCAGGCCTACCTCGCCGCCGAGCCGCCCACCGGGCGGGTAATCGTCATCGCGCCCACGCGCGCCGCATGCGAGACGATCGAGCTCGCGATGGGGCTCAAGCTCGAAACGCTGCTCGAGCGCGAGCACGGCGCAGACATCCGCCAGCTGGCATCCTCGGGGCGCGGATTCGGCATCGTGGCAGGCACGGGAACGGGCAAGACGCTGGCAGTCCGCAGCATCGCCGAGACCATCCTCAAAGCACCTCTCAAGGTGGGGGTGGTCAATCGGGAGCGGGAGGCGACGCCGGAAACGCCGACCTGGAACGTCGTGATCGTCACGACCGGGATCGCGCGGCGGTGGTTCCAGGACGGGCTGATCACGGCTCAGGATACGCTCGTCGTGGACGAGATCCACCAGACGTCGGCGGAAATGGAGCTGTGTCTCGCCCTCGGGAAACGCGCCCGCTGCCGCTTCATCTGGCTATCGGCCACGGTCGATCCGACCTTTTACGCCGACTACCTCGACTCCGCCGAGGTCTTGGAGACGCGGGCGTTCGACCCGGCGAAGGCTGCCCAGGTGAACGTCCTGGCGGAGCAACCGCTGGAGTTCTTGAACGACCGATTCATCAAGCGCGTGATGCGCGAGCGTCGCGGCGTGGCGGTGTTCGTCCCGACGCGCGCCGAGGTTGAGCAGATCGCGCGGGAGCTCGGGGATCGGTGGCCTGCCCTGGCCACGGCGTTCTATCACGGTGGCGAGCCGATCCGCGTCATCCGGCCGTTTCTTGACGGTTTGGTCAAACGTCCCTTCTTGCTGGCGATGACGGCCGCGGGCCAATCCGCCCTGAACATTCGCGGTCTGGACACCGTCGTCGTCTACGACGCCCGCTATACCAACGTCGTGGAGCGCGGCAAGAATGTGCTGACGCGGGCCTACCTCGGCGCCAACGAGATCCTGCAGATGGCGGGCCGGGTCCACGGCCGAGTGGAAGGGGGCGAGGTCTACATCCTCAGCGACCGCGACCTCGTGTTCGAAGAGTTGCGGCCGACGCCCCCGGAGTTCCAGCTTGCCGGCGACGCCGAGCGCGTGGCCATCACCTGCGCCGCGATCGGCGTCGACGCCGCGGAGCTCGACCTGCCCGTGCCGCTCGACCGCCGCGCGTATCGCGAAAGCGTGGCCCTGCTGAGCGAGCGGGGACTCATAGAGCATGGCCGGTTAACGAGTTACGGCCGTGCGGTCGAGGCGATGCCCGTCGAGCGCCCGTGGGGCGAGCTCCTTTATCATGCCGAGCCGCCGCTCGTGCCGCTCGTCGCCGTAGCCTCCAACATCGAATCACTGCACCGCATGACCCGGGAGGAGCGGCAACTCGGTGGGCTGATCGTGCCCGGGTCCGACCACGTCACCGCATACAATGTGTACGCGGAGGCCGTGAACAAGCACGGCTACCTGGGCGAGGTGTACGGGCTGCCGCGCCACTTGTTCAAAGAAGAAGAGATGGCGCGCTGGGCCGAAGAGCGAGGCGTGCTCGTGAAGGCCATCGAAGACATCGCCCTCGGCACCGCGTCCGTATATCGGCAGCTGGAATTGCCGCTGCCCGCCAGGCTCCCCTACGCGGACCAGAAGACGCTCGAGCTTTTTGCTGACCTTCTGGCCAAAATCATGCCGTTCAGTCTGGTCATCGACGAGCAGACCGCCGACGGCCGCGAGGCGCGTGTGAGCCGGAGCTCCGTGGCGGGCAGCTGGGGCGCGATCGCGGGAACACTGCGCTATTTCGCCGATCGGTTCGGAGTGCCGCGGGCCAGCATCGAGGGAACGCAGATCCCCGAACGGGCTATCCGCCGCTACGCGCGCCGCGGCCCGCCCGAGGTCGTGTTCGAGCGACATCGTCGTCGCGAAGGGCTGATGGCCGTCCGCACGGTCGTGTATTTCGGTTTCACGTTGGACCGGGAAGTCGATCCGCTCCCCAGCCCGTTTCCTCCCGAGCTGGCGGACGCGGCGCGGCGCGCGCTAGTCCAGGCGCTGCTGGCCGGGGAAACGCCCCATCCTGATCAGTCCCGCGTGCGGCGAGCGCTGGAGCGGTTCGGGCTGTACTGGCGCCGTTCCGGTGGTCAGCTCGCGCAGGCCCACGGCGACCGGCTCGCCGAGCGCATCGCGGCCCAGGTTGCGAATGTGAATTCGTGGGACGAGTTCATCGCGACCCGGATCACTCTGGACCCCGACGCCGCGATTCCCGAGGCCGAGCGCAACCGGCTCGATGCCCTGCCCTCCTCGGTCTTCTTATATGGCGATCGCGTGCCCCTGGATTACGACGTTGAGCCGGGCGTGGGGGGGGTCGTGCGGCTCCGGCTCAAGGAGGGCCAGGCTCGGCGGCTGCATCCGCGGGATCTGCCGCCATTCGACCGGCCGGTTCGCTACACGGTCACGCGCGGCAAGCATGAAGCGGTGCGGGCCGCGTCGATCGAGGAGTTACGGAAGGGGCTGCGCAGCCTCGGCAGCATGCAGCGGGGTCGCGTGATGCGCGGCGAGCGTCGCCCGCGGCGCCGTTAGGGCTTCCCGGTAACGTCGAGCAGCGCGAGCCAGAGGGCGTTGTAGGCGTCGCGCACATCGGCGAGCGGCGCGCCCGCGGCGAGCGCGGCGGCGCAGCCGTCAATCACGGCATCACGAGCCGCGCCTTCGAAACCGGTATTATTGGCCGAGCGGTCAATGATGCCGGCCGCGCACAGTCCCAGCCAGGCGCGCGCCGTCCCGTCCTCGGCCTGCCGTCGCAGCTCATCCCAACAGGCATCAAAGCCGGCGGTCCCCGCCCCGCTCGACAGCGCGCGCTCGATGGCGGCCGCTCGTGCGGTAGCGATCTGGCCTGCCGCGGCGCGCAGCAACCGGCCGCGTGATCCGTAGTGATAGAGGACCAGGCCCTTCACCACGCCGGCGCGCCGTGCCACTGCTTCGAGCGTGAAGTTCTCGAGGCCCGCGCGCTGGAGCGTGTGCACGGCAGCGGCGAGAATACCGGAGCGGGTCGGGGCGGAGTCCTTGGGCACGTTGCTGTCCTGGCGGTCAATAATGGAACCCGGCGGCCGCGGCGCAAGCCGCAACGTCCCAGCAACCTTTTGCCCGAGTAACGAGTCTCATCTTGACACGACCCTAACACCAGCCGTGGCGCGGGCTGAAACCTTGGCTCGGCCAGCTTTGTATTGAGGAATATCAACCTATGATCGACAAACCTGTCGCTGCTGTCAGCAACGCGCCTGGAGCCTTCTCTCCGCTCGTCCGAGCCGTCATCGATTCGGTGAGCGAGGGAATCGTGGTCTTCGATCCGCAGGGACGCCTTCTGTACGCCAATGCCACCGCCCGCCGGGTGATCGACGGCCAGAACGGCGACGTGCGCCATCGCCTCCAAAGCCTCGGCGCGCGGTTTGCCCCCCTCAAGAACGGCACGCAGTCCCTCGGGGAAGCGGCGATCCTTCCGGCCACCGGTCCCCTGACGTTGGCGGACCGCGAGCGTCAGGCGATTGTGGAGACGCTGCAGGACACGAGCGGGAAGCTCGCGGAGACCGCGCGCCGCCTCGGCATCAGCCGCACGACGTTGTGGCGGCGCCTGAAATCCTACGGCTTGGACGGCTTTCGCCCCACCGCGTAGGGTCCTAGCTTCCCCCGGGCATGACCGCTCCGGGGCCATTCGTCATCGAAGAGTATGTCCGCTGGTCCGACGTGGACTTCGCGGGCATCATTTTCTATGGGTCCTACGTGCGCTTGTTCGAGATCGCGGAGACGGAAATGTTCCGGCACTGCGGCCTCGCCTATGCCAGAATGTTCGACGAGTACGACATCTTCCTCCCCCGCAAGGCGGTTCATAGCGAGTTCTATTGGCCGGCGCGGCTCGACGACCGGCTGCGGATCGCCGTCTACGTCGGCAAGGTCGGCACGAAATCACTGACGCTCCATTTTGACGTCGTGCGCCCGGACGCGCCTTCGCTGGGCGCCGCGGGATGGATGGTGCTCGTGTGCGTGGATCGGAAGCGCCTCAAGCCGCGGCCGCTCCCGGCGGGACTGATCAAGGCACTCGCTCCGCATACGCTGAGTCCCGAGGCCGCGCGCTCAGCTCTGGGAGTGGAGCCATCGCCTCGCTGAAGCGCCCCGCCCTGCTGATGCTGCTCACCTGCTGCCGGGGGGGGGCGGGGGGGGGCGGCGCTGACGAACCGGTCCGGCTGCAGGCCATGGTCGTATTTCCCCCCAAGGACACGATCCGTTTCGCGCTGCCGGCGACCACGCACCGCTGTAACGACGGACGGTCGCTGCTGCTCGAGGCTGCGAGCGCGCTCGGCAGCGGCATGCTCGTGCGCCTGCGGTATGACGACACCCTGGCTGCAGGCCAATACCCGGTCATCATGCCGAGCGACACGGCGGCTCCGCGCGGGGCGGCGGTAGCGGTGCGATACCTGATTCGCGACGTTCCGCACGGGTTTTCGTTCGACAGCGGCGCCGTGGACGTCCGTCGCGACGGCCGTACGCTGCGCGCGCACGTGGAAGGGCGGGGACTCGAGAACGCGATCCGAATCTTCGCGACAGCCGACTACCGGGGCCTGCCCCTGACGGGGGACACGGTGCCCTGCCTCTACCAGCCATGACCACGTCGCGCGACGTCCGCATCGGATTCATCGGAGCGGGGTTTGCGCGGCGAGTGCAGCTTCCGGCCCTCGGCTTCGTCCCCGGCGCAAAGGCCACGGCGGTTGCGAGCGGCCACCGCGCCAACGCGCAGGCTGCGGCGCGCGAGTTCGGGGTCCCGCACGTCTACGATGACGGGACGGAGTTGGCGCGGTCCGCTGACGTAGATCTCGTGATCGTGTCTTCGACTCCCGATACGCACGCGCGCTACGCGATCGCCGCGCTCGAGGCGGGGAAGCACGTGTTGTGCGAGAAGCCGATGGCGCTCGATGCCTACGAGGCGTCGCAGATGGTCATGGCCGCGGAGCGGCGGCCCGACCGGGTGGCCTGGATCGACCACGAGCTGCGCTACGAGCCCAATCGGCGGCGGGCCCGCGAGCTGATCCGGGCCGATGCGATCGGCGAGCTACGGCATATGGAGTTGTCGCTCAAACCGTACCTGCGCGGCGACGGCCGGCCGCAGGCCGCGGACGCGCCGTGGAACTGGTGGTTCGACGCCGCGCGTGGAGGCGGCATTCTGGGCGCCGTGGGTTCTCACCTGATCGACTTGTGCCGCTTCTGGACGGGGAGCGAGGTCACCCACGTCGCCGGCCTGGTGGAGGCGTTCGTGCACGAGCGGCGCGACGAGCACGGCGTGGCGCGCCCGGTCACGGCCGATGACTTCGCCAGCTGTGTGCTGCGGACGGGAAGTGGCGCCATCGCCACGATCACCCTGAGCGCCGTGGCGCATCACGGTCCTGGCCACTTTGCGCAGATCACCGGGAGCCAGGGAACGCTGGTCGTGACCGGCGAGACGAAGTTGGAGCTGGGGAAAGCGGGCGGGGGGGGGCCCCTCGAGGACGTCTCGGCGCCCGACGATCTGTGGGAGAAGACGAAGCCCAACAACATGTGGGCGCGCTCGTTCGTACGGCTGCTGCGGGAGATGGTGCGCGTAATCGGCGGCGAAACGCCTCAAGGCGAGCCCGCCACGTTCCGCGATGGCTGGCAAGTGCAGCGCGTCCTCGACGCCATCCGCGGCGGCCGGGGCGTGCGATTAGATTGAGGGACTGTGGAACAGACCTATTTCCGGAAGGGCTTTGGTCTCAAGGGCGCCATCGAAGGCGCTCTCGCGGCCGACTACCATAGCCGGGTGGTGGACGCCATCCGCGGCGCCGGGTACGCCCTCGCGGTGGGAGATCTAACGTTCCGGCTGGCCGGAGAATTCGGTTTTTGCTATGGCGTGGACCGCGCCGTCGAGTACGCGTACGAGACGCGCACCAAGTTCCCCGGCAAGCGCACGTTCCTCGTTGGCGAGATCATCCATAACCCGCACGTCAATCACAAGCTCGAAGTGATGGGCGTGCAATTCCTGCACAGGCCGGAAGGCGGCGAGTTTGACTTCAGCGCCGTGACTCCCGAGGACGTCGTGATTCTTCCGGCGTTCGGCGTGACCGTGAAGGACTTCGAGCGGCTGCGCGCGATCGGCTGCGTGCTCGTAGACACGACGTGCGGCTCGGTGCTCAACGTCTGGAAGCGCGTCGAGTCGTATGCGCGCGACGGCTTCACGGCGCTGATCCACGGCAAGCATTACCACGAAGAGACCAAGGCCACGTCGAGCCAGGTGACAAAGTATCCGGCCGGCAAGTACGTCGTGGTGCGCGACATGGGCGAGGCGCGGGTGGTGTGCGAGTACATCGAGGGGCGGGGGACGAAGGACGCGATCATCGAGTTGTTCGGCGACAAGATGTCGCCGGGATTCGATCCCGACAGAGACCTGCAGCGAGTGGGCGTCGCGAATCAGACCACGATGTTGTCGGGCGAATCGCTCGCCATCGCGGCCGAAGTGGGGAAGAGCCTGGGGCGTCGCTGGGGTGATGAGACCCTGAAGGATCACTTCCGGACGTTCGATACAATTTGCTCGGCGACGCAGGAGCGGCAGGATGCGGTGCTCAAACTGATCGCCGATCCGCTCGACCTGATGGTCGTGATCGGGGGCTACAACTCGAGCAACACGACGCACCTGGCCGCGATTTGTCAGGAGCAGGTGCCGACGTACCACATCGAGGACGCGGCGTGTATCGACGTGGAGCGTGGGAGCATTCGTCATCGTCCGGTGGGACGCCAACACAGCGAGGCTCGCCGTGAGGGGTGGCTGCCCGCCGGTCCCCTGACGATCGGCGTGACCGCCGGAGCTTCGACGCCGAACAACAAAATCGGCGAGACGATCGAGCGGATCGCTGCGCTTCGCGGCGCGACACTGAGCGACGTGCTCGGCTAACGACTTTCGGGTATATTTCGGGTATGCCGCTGTCTGGTTTTCATCCTTCCATCGAGCGCTGGTTTCAAGCCCGGTTCGCGGAGCCAACCGAACCGCAGCGCCGCGCCTGGCCGGTCATCCAGCGGGGTGGCGACGTCCTGATCGCGGCACCCACCGGATCGGGTAAGACGTTCGCCGCATTCCTGTCGGCCATCGATGGCTTGGTGCGTCAGGGGCTCGAGGGTGAGCTGCGCGACGAGATGCAGGTCCTCTATGTCTCGCCGCTCAAGGCGCTGTCTAACGACATCCAGAAGAACCTGTCCGAGCCCCTCGCCGAGATTCGCGCGCTGATGGCGGAGCAGGGCTTGCCTGACGTCGAGGTGCGCACGCTCGTGCGCACGGGCGATACGCCACAAGCCGAACGCCAGGCGATGGTGAAGCAGCCGCCGCACATCCTCGTCACCACGCCCGAGTCGCTCTACCTGATCCTCACGTCGGAGCGCGCCCGCGAAATGCTGCGCACGGTCCGCACCGTGATCGTGGATGAAATCCACGCCGTGGCGCGGGACAAGCGCGGCAGCCACCTGGCGCTGTCGCTGGCACGGCTCGACGCGCTGACCGGCACGCGCCCCCCCCCCCAGCGCATCGGGCTCTCGGCGACGCAGCGGCCAATCGAGGAGATCGCCGGGTTCCTGGTGGGGACCGACAAGCCGTTGCCTGAGATCGTCGATGCGGGCCACATCCGCACGCTCGACCTCGCGCTCGAGATTCCGTCGTCGCCGCTCGAAGCGGTGATGTCGGCCGAGGTGTGGGACGAGGTCAACACCCGCATTGCGGAGCTCATCTCGCAGCACCGCACCACGCTCGTGTTCGTGAACACGCGGCGCCTCAGCGAGCGCCTTACCATGCACCTCTCTGAGCGGCTCGGCGCCGAGCACGTCACGAGCCACCACGGCAGCCTGTCGCGGGAGAAGCGGCTCGAGGCCGAGGAGCGGCTGAAGCGGGGGGAGCTCAAGGCCCTTGTGGCGACGGCATCGCTCGAGCTGGGCATCGATATCGGCAGCGTGGACCTGGTCATTCAGGTCGGCTCCACCCGCTCGATTGCGACGCTGCTGCAGCGCGTCGGCCGGGCCGGGCACCGGCTGGGCGCGATTCCCAAGGGCCGGGTGTTCCCGTTGTCGCGCGACGACTTGATCGAGTGCGCCGCGATGCTTCGGGCCACTCGCGAAGGACGGCTCGATCGGCTGGTCATTCCCGCCAAGCCGCTCGACATCCTGGCGCAGCAGATCGTGGCGGCCGCAGCGGGTGAGGAATGGAGCGACGATGCGCTGTTCGCGTTGGTGCGGTCCGCTTATCCCTACCGGGATCTGACACGGGGCGAATTCGACGACGTCGTCCAGATGCTCGCCGAGGGGTTCACCACCCGGCGCGGCCGGCGCGGCGCCCACATCCACTACGATGGGGTGAACCGGCGCCTGCGCGGGCGGCGTGGCGCCCGGCTCGCGGCGATTACCTCGGGCGGCGCCATTCCGGACCTCGGCGACTACCGGGTGATCCTCGAGCCCACCGAGACGTTTGTCGGGACGCTGAACGAAGACTTCGCGATCGAGAGCATGCCGGGCGACATCTTCCAGCTCGGCAATACGTCCTACCAGATCGTGAAGGTCGAATCGGGGCAGGTGCGGGTGTCGGACGCGAAAGGGCAACCGCCCACGCTCCCGTTCTGGATCGGCGAAGCGCCCGGCCGGACCAACGAGCTCTCCGAGGAAGTCTCGCGGCTGCGCCAGGACGTCGCGGACCGGCTGAGCGATCCGGCCGCCGCGATCCGCTGGCTGGTCGAGACGATCGGCTTGGGCGAGGCCGGTGCGCGGCAAATCGTCGAGTACCTGGCCGCTACTCATCAGATCCTGGGCGTGATCCCGACGCAGCGATGCCTGGTCCTCGAGCGCTTCTTCGACGAAGCGGGTGGGATGCAGCTCGTCCTGCATGCGCCGTTCGGCAGCCGGATCAACCGGGCGTGGGGGCTCGCGCTCCGCAAGCGCTTCTGCCGCAGCTTCAACTTCGAGCTGCAGGCGGCGGCCACGGAGGACGCGATCGTCCTGTCGCTCGGGCCGCAGCACAGTTTCCCGCTCGACGACGTCTTCCACTACCTGAAGCCGGCCACCGCTCAGGACCTGCTGGTGCAGGCGATGCTGGACGCGCCGGTCTTCGGCACCCGCTGGCGCTGGAACGCGACGCGCGCGCTCGCGGTGCTGCGCTTCCGCGGGGGCAGGAAAGTCCCCACGCCGCTGCAGCGCATGGATGCCGAAGACCTGGTCGCCGCCGTCTTCCCCGATCAGCTTGCCTGTCCCGAAAACCTGGTGGGGGACCGCGAAATCCCCGACCATCCGCTCGTGAATCAGACCATCGCCGACTGCCTGATGGAGGCGATGGACTTTCCAGGCTTGAAGCGCGTGCTCGAGGGGATGGAGGCGGGCGAGTTCACGATGGTCGCGCGCGACACGGCCGAGCCGTCGCCGCTGTCGCACGAGGTGCTGAACGCGCGGCCCTATGCGTTCCTCGACGATGCGCCGCTCGAGGAGCGCCGCACGCAAGCCGTGATCACCCGGCGCGGGCTCGACGTGAAGACCGCCGATGAGTTCGGGAAGCTGGACCAGGCGGCGATTGATCGGGTGAAAGAGGAAGCGTGGCCGGACCCGACGAACGCGGATGAGCTGCATGATGCGCTGTTGGTGATGGGCGCGACCAGCCGGGATGCGGGAAGCGCGATGCGGGATGCGTGGGATCCGTTCTTCGCGGAACTTTTGCGCGCGGGCCGCGCGACGGTGATGGGGGGCCGCCTCTGGGTCGCGACGGAACGCGTGCCGATGATCCAGGCCGCGTTCCCCGCCTCCGCCTTCGCGCCTGTCGTGACGCCGCCGGAGCGCGAACGCGCGAAAGCATGGACTCGGGAAGACGCGATTCGCGAGCTGGTGCGCGGGCGGCTCGAGGTGATCGGACCTACGACGGCGGCGGAGATCGGCGGCGTGCTTGGGATGCCCCAGGGAGACGTCGATTACGCCTTGGCGACGCTCGAGCACGAGGGCTTCGCGCTCCGCGGCCGGTTCTCGGCGGGAGTGCCGGGGGGGGGAACCGAGTGGTGCGAGCGCCGGCTGCTGGCGCGGATCCATCGCTACACGCTGGACCGGCTGCGCAAAGAGATCGAACCGGTGGCAGCGGCCGACTTCCTCCGCTTCCTGTTCCGGTGGCAGCGTCTTGCGCCGGGCACGAGAGCCGAGGGTCCTGAGGGCCTGGCGGCGGTGCTCGATGTGCTCGATGGCTACGAAGTGGCCGCCGGTGCCTGGGAATCGGAGGTTCTGCCGGCGCGGCTCGTGGACTACGACCCGCTGTGGCTGGACGGTCTGTGCCTGTCGGGAGAGATCGGGTGGGGACGGCTGACCGCAGCGCGGAACGCCGAAAGCGGAACGCGGAACAGAAAGGCAGGGCCGGTTCGCTCGACGCCGGTCGCTCTATTCCGGCGGGAGCGCGGGGATGTGTGGCGCGCCGGAGCGCCGGAGGCCGACCCCGCTTCGTTGCCGCTCTCCTCTACGGGCCGCGCGCTCTTGGCGGCGCTCGAGGAGCGGGGCGCGTCGTTCTTCGGCGATCTCGTGAATGCGACCGGGTTGCTCCGCACCGAGGTCGAAAAGGGGCTGGGCGAGCTGGTCGCGTGGGGGCTGGTGTCATCCGACAGCTTCGCGGGCCTCAGGGCGTTGCTCGTGCCATCGGACCGCCGCCGGCCTATCGGGCCCGGCGGCTACCGGCGCCGCGGGCGCATCGCGCCGTTCGGCGTCGAGACCGCGGGGCGATGGGCGCGGACCCACGCGCGACCGCCAATTCCGGAGGAGGAGATCGCCGAGGCGATCGCCTGGCAACTGCTGCGGCGCTACGGTGTCGTCTTCCGGCGACTGGTCCAGCGCGAGACCCTGCTCGTGCCGTGGCGGGACATCCTGCGCGTGTTCCGGCGGCTCGAAGCGCGCGGCGAGATCCGCGGTGGACGGTTCGTGGGCGGCTTCTCAGGGGAGCAGTACGCTCTCCCGGAAGCGATCGGGTTGCTCCGGTCCACGCGCAGGGAGCAGGGAGAAGGAGAGCTGGTGGCGGTGAGCGGGGCTGATCCGCTCAATCTCGTCGGCATCCTCACGCCCGACGACACGGTAGCCGCCGTCGCGACGAATCGCATTCTCTACCGGGATGGCGTGCCCGTGGTCGTACGAGAGGGAGAAACGAGAGGGGAGAGGTTCCTCGTGGAGGTGCCGCCCGAGGAGCGTGACGTCCTGCGCGCCGCACTGGTGCGGCGGCGGCCGGCGCCATTGGTGCGTGCCTACCTGGGAAAGAGCCGGGCGAGTTAGCAACCCCCCCCCCCCGCCCGGCTCTACAACCGCAAACTAGAACCGCGAAGCCGTCAGCGTCACATCCGCGTCTTTCCAGGCTTTCCGGAACCGCACGTCCACGGCCGACGCCTCATCCGTCTTACCTTGCGCGCGCAGTGCTTGCATCAACCCGAACAACGCCCAGCCATTTTCCGGGAAGCGCTTCAAATCCTCCCGGTAGAGGGCTTCGGCATCCGCCGCCTTGCCCGCGCGGAGCAGCACGGCGCCGAGGGAGTGGCGGATCGGGTAGTACCAGGGCGGCGGCTCGAAATACAGCATGCCGTCTTCGATGGCCATCGCCGCCTTGAAGTGGGCTGCGGCTTCGTCGAGCCGCCCGCCGCGCTGCGCGATCTCACCCATCAGGGCGTGCATCGCGATGTCTGCGACCGGCTTGTCGTCCGGGCTGGCCGCGGCAGCGGCCTGCTTCACCGCCTCGAGCTCGGTGGCGGCATCGGCCGGCTTGCCTATGGCCGCGAACGCGACGCCACGCGCGTAATGCGCCATCGTGCTGGCGTATTTGAGATCGGACGGCGGGAGGGGTTGGGCAAGTACGTCGTCCCAGCGGCCGAACGTCACCAGCGTCAAATCGAGGAACGGAACGAACGACTGCACCATGGGGACGACGCGGGCGACGTCGAGGTTCACCTTGGTGCCGAGCGCCCGCGCGGCGTTGACGGCCTCCGCGCTGCGGCCGGCCATTGTCGCCGCGAACGACAGGAAATGCACGTTGTGCGGATAATAGCCGATGGGGTACACGCCCTGCGGCTTCTGACCCTCGATGTACACTTCATCGGTGTGCACGGCGTGCACATTGCTTGCGACCGCATCGTTGTAGCGCCCGACCCGGATGTAGATGTGAGCGGGCATGTGCACCATGTGGCCCACGCCGGGCATCAAGGCGGCGAGCCGCTCGGCGCAGGGGACCGCTTTCTGCGGCTGCACGGCCTCGACGGCGTGAATGTAGTAGTGGCACGCACCGGGGTGATTGGGATTGCGCTGTATCACGCCCTCGAGCTTGCTCACGATCTCGGTCGTCCCGGGGTATGGCTCGCCGGAAGGCTGCTTCCAGTAATTCCACGGCCGCAAGTCCATCATCGCCTCGGCGCACAGCGCCGCGGCATCGAGGTCATCGGCAAAGCGCCCGCTGACGCCGCACATCGCCGTCGCATAGGCTGAGTCGAGGCCGGCCCGGTTGGCGGGGGGGATGCGCGCGTAGCGTCTGCCGATCGCGGCGATGTACGCCCGCTCCGTCGCGCTGGCGCGGCGCGACAACGACTGCGCCTTCTGCGCGGCCGCGTACGCCGCGACGCCGCTCGCCGAGTCCATGCCGGCGTTTACGTGCGGGCCGTAGGCGTAGGCGATCCCCCAATAGCACATGGCGCAGGTGGGATCGAGCCGGGCCGCCTCGGTGAACGCGCGGATCGCCTCTCCGTGATTGAAGCCGAACACAAGGCGCAGTCCCTGGTCGAAGTAGCGCTGCGCATTGGGATTGGCGGTGGTGATGGTGCGGTGGTGGCTGCCGAGATCGGTGTAGAGGGGAACGGTGTCGCGATGGGCGCGGGCTGCAGGCATGAGGGCGAGCAGCAGTGCGCCGAGAGACAGCATTGCCATTGGGGCCTCCGCTAGGGCAATTCGGGAGTCTGTTATACGGCGCCGGACGGCGGTTGGCTAGACCTGCTGCTTGAGCTTCGCCAAGTACTTGGCCCGGAGTTTCGCCACCTTGGGCGCGATCACCGCGCGGCAGTAGGGCTGGTTGGGGTTCCGGCGATAGTACTCCCGATGGTACTCCTCGGCGGGATAGAACGCCGTGAGCGGCACGATCTCCGTGACGATCGGGTCGTCGAACACATGCTCGGCTTCGAGCTCCCGCACGACCTCCTCGGCGGCGCGACGCTGTGCGTCGTCGTGGTAGAAGATCGCCGAACGGTATTGCGTGCCGACGTCCCCGCCTTGGGCGTTGAGCGTCGTGGGGTCGTGCAGCGTAAAGAACACCCCCAACAAATCGCGATAACTGATCGCCGCGGGGTCGAAGGCGATCTGCACGACTTCGGCGTGGCCGGTCGTGCCGGTGCACACGGCCTGGTAGCTCGGGTTGGGAACGTGGCCGCCGGCATAGCCGGATTGGACCTTGGTGACGCCGCGCAGCTGCTCGAAGACGGCCTCGAGGCACCAGAAGCAGCCGCCGGCCAGGGTGGCGAGCTCAGTAGTCATGCTTTCATTCTCGCTCCGACGTCAAGCGCCCCGGCCCCCGTCGCTCGCGTCAATGCGTTACCAGATACCGCAGCACAACCTGATTGTAGTACGCCGGATTGGTCCTGTGCATGGCGTGATCGGCGTTCGGTACCAGGACCGTTGTGTCGCCGCGTAGGCAGCGGGCCAGCTCGTCCGTGATGATGTGCAAGCGGCGGGCGCTGCGTGCGGCGGTGAGCAACAACACCGGCGTGTGGAGCCGTCCGAGGTCTGCACAGGCCAAGGGCGGAAAGTATTGCTCCCGGCTGGCCAGCATCTCCCGGCGCATTTCGAACGCATGCGTCAGGATCTGCGCCCGCGCGGGCGCTGAGAGCGCGTCGAAGCGGCCGGGGGTGCCGCTCACGCCGTCGACAAACGCCCTCACCCCCGCCACCGAATCCCCATGGGCGAACGCGGCCCGTGCCGGGTCCAGCGAGGCCGCGAAGAACGCGCGGCGGATCGCATCGCCTTCCGGGGTGCGATTCAGCAGCGGCATGATCGGCGGCTCGGCCAACACCAGCGAGCGGACCAGCTCCGGGTGCTCGAGCGCCAGCACGAGCGCGGTGTAAGCCCCATACGACGACCCCACGAGATGGGCAGGAGCCAGGTCGAGCCTCAGCAGCAGCGCGACGAGGTCCGCGGCGTGGAGCATCGGCGAATACACCTGATCGTCGTTCTGCTGAGGGTTCGGTCGGTGGTAGCGACGGCTGTAAACCAGGACGCGGTGCCTCCCTGCGAAGGTCGCGACCTGCGCGTCCCAATCCCTGAGATCGGTGAGGCTGCCGTGCACGAACACCACCGGCGCTCCTGAGTCGCCGAGCAAGCGGTAATGGAGAGTCGTGCCATTCACCTGCACGGCGTGCAGGGGAGCCGTGGCGACGGTCGGAGCCGCCGGCGGAGCGGCGGGCCGCGGGTCGGGAGTGGCCGGCGGGGGCGATCCACCCCCGCATGCTGTGGCGAGGGAGACAGCGGCGAGCCAAGGGCGTATCATGCGGGTACTCTGGGGTGCGGGTATCCCCGCCGTCAAGCGCCGGCCAAGCCGATGGCGCAGGTCATCCCCAGTCTTTGGAATCAGGTGCGACGCGGCGCATGGCTCTGAGAAACAAAAAGGGTGAAGGCGCGTCGTGTAGGGGCGCAGCAGGCTGCGCCCCTACCAGCCGCAATCCCTTCACCTCCTCCGCCAGAACATTCACGGTCCCATCATCCTTGGCGAGCTTGCCTGAGATGACCACAAACGTCTCCCCGCGCACAGCGGCGCGATAGCGATCGTAGACGTCGGTCCGCACGATCACGTTCGTCATCCCCGTTTCGTCCTCGACCAGCAGGAACACGGTGCCCTTGGCTGTCTCAGGCCGCTGGCGCGCCACCACCAGCCCGGCCACTTGGCATTTGCTGCCGGCCTTGAGCTCGGTTAACTGGTTGTTGAGGGTCAGGCCATGCGGTAAAGCATTGCGTACCAACGACAAAGGGTGGCAGCTCGCGGAAAAGCCGAGCGTCGCATACTCGGCGAGCAGCCGCTCGTGGGCCGCGAGCCCGCGGAAGCGCAGATGCTCGTGGGGATGGTCCAAGGCCAGCTCCAGCTGCCGCCGCCCGCGCCCGTCGCCGCTTTGCTCGGCTTTGGGAGGCAGCCACAGGCCGACCTGCCACAACAGCTCGCGCCGGGTAAGGCCGAACCCGTCGCATCCTCCGACCCAAACGATGGCTTCGATGGCCGTGCGTTTGAGGCTCGACGGCGCGCGCCGCACGAAATCGCCCACACTGCGGAACGGGCCGCGCTGCTCCCGTTCATGGACGGTAGCGGTCGCCGTCTCTTCGCTCCAGTGGCGCACGAATCCTAAACCCACGCGAACTGCTCCCTGCTCCTTGCTCCCTGCTCCCTGCTCGACCGTGCACCACACGTCGCTCTGGTTCACATCGGGCAGGCGGATCTCGATGCCGTTGCGCTGCGCGTCCCGACCCAGCGCGTCGATCGAGTAGAAGCCCATGGGCTGATTATTGAAGAGGCCCACATAGAACTCGACCGGGTGGTAGTGCCGCAGCCACGCCGACTGGTAGGCGAGCAGCCCAAATGCCGCGGCGTGCGATTTGGGAAATCCGAACTCGCTGAAGGCGATCACCTGAGCGAACACTTTCTCGGCCGTGGCCTCCAGGACGCCGCGGGCCATCGTGCCGGTGCGGAACTCCTCCCAGAACCCGCCCATCAGCTCGCGCGAGCGGCGCCGGCTCATCGCCCGGCGCAGCGCCTCCGCCTGTCCTGCCGTGAATCCCGCGAGCGCCTGGCACACCTGCAGCACCTGATCCTGATACAGAATGACGCCCAGCGTTTCGGAGAGGCAGTCGCGCAGCAGTGGGTGATCCACCGGCGGTTCATAGGGGCGGCCTGCCGCGTGCGCGCGGCGCTGCTCTTCACGCCGGCGCACGTACGGATTCACGGCGCCACCCACGATTGGGCCCGGTCGCACGATCGCGACTTCGACCGCGAGGTCCTCCAGGTTGCGTGGCCGGCTGCGGCGCAGCATCTGGATCTGCGCCCGGCTCTCGATCTGGAACAGGCCGATGGTGTCGCCCGCGCAGATGCGGTCGTAGATGGCGGGATCGTCGAAGTCGATGCGTGAGAGATCGGGCGGCGTGCCCCCCCCGGGGCGCCGCGCGATCAGCTCGACACATTCTTCCACGAGCGACAGCATGCCGAGCGCGAGGAAGTCAATCTTGATGAAGCGCGCGTCGTCGCAGGAATCTTTGTCCCACTGGCAGACGACCCGGTCCTCCATGGCGGCGCGCTCGAGCGGCACCAGCTCCACTAGCGGACGGGAGGAGATGATCATGCCTCCCACGTGTTGAGATACGTGCCGGGGGAGCCCCCGAATCTGGTATGCGAGCTCGCACAGCTCTTTCCACAAGGGCGCATCCTTGCGGCCCTGGAAACCGGGCAGCTGCTCCAGCTCATTCGGCAGATCGTCCGCTCGTCCATCCGCCAGTTTTGCCACCAGCTCGATCTCTCCGAGCGGCAAGTCGAGCGCCTTGCCGATCTCGCGCACCGCCGAGCGCAGCCGGTACGTGGGGAACGAGCAGACGAGCCCCGCATGCTCGGCGCCGTAGCGCGTGTACACGCGGCGGATCAGCTCCTCACGGATCTCGCGCGGAAAATCGAGGTCGATATCAGGCACCGAGGCGAGTGACTCGTTCAGGAACCGGCCGAGAAAGAGCTTGTTGGCGATCGGGTCGATGTGCGACAGGCCGAGCAGATAGCAGACGATGGACGAGACGGAGGAGCCCCGACCCCGGCCCGGCAGCAGGTTGCCGCTGGCGCGGCGCGAGCCGCGGCGCACGTCGGCCGCCACCTCGCGCGCCAGATCGAACAGGTCATGATAGACGAGAAAGAACCCGCTGAGCTTGTGGTGCTCGATGAGTTTCAGCTCGTCGTCGAGCCGCCGCACGGCTTGGGCGCGATGCAGGGAGCCCTCAGGGTAGCGCTCATCCAGCCGGGCGTGGCACAACTCGGCCAGTGCCTGCGGCGCGGGCGCTCGGCCCGAACCGCGGAAGTCGGGGAAGGTGTACCCCAGGTCCCGCGTCAAATCGAAGGCCCGGCAGCGCTCGGCAATGGTCAACGTAGTGGCGACAGCATGCGGACAGTCAGCGAACAGCGACATGACTTCATCCAGCGGCCGCAGGTAAAACTCGCTGTTGGGAGGCCGGACCCGATGGGAGCCGTCGAGCGTCGTGCGGTGGCGAATCGTGACCAGCACGTCGTGCAGGCGGTGCAGCTCGCGCTTGTGGTAATGCACGTTGCCCGTCGCTACGACGCTGAGTCGTACGTCGTCTGCGAGACTCTGCAGTGCGCGGGTGAGCGCGAGGTCGCCGCGCACCCGGTTCCGCTGCAGCTCGACGAAGAACCGCTCCGGACCGAACGCCGCTTTGCAGCGCTCGGCGAGCGCCCGGGCGGCCGCGAGTCCTTCGCTCTCGAGAGCTCGCGGCAACAAGCCGTCTCTCCGAGAGCCTGAGAGGACGATGAGCCCTTCGTGGCGCGCTTCGATCGCGGCGAGCGACAGCCGGGGATCGAGGCGGTCGGCACCGAGGTGCGCCTCAGTGAGCAGCCGGCAGAGGTGGGCGTATCCCAATGGCGTTTCGGCGAGCAGGACGAGGTGACTGCCCCCCCCGTCCGTCAGTGTGACTTCGGCGCCGGTGATCGCCTGGAGGTCGAGCGGCTTGGCGGCCTGCGCGAACGCGAGCGAGCCGTAAATACCGTTGCGGTCGGTGAGCGCCAGGGCGGGGTAACCCAGGCGTTTCGCTTCGGCCACGAGCTCGTCGGGGAGCGAGGCGCCGTCGAGAAACGAGAAGGCGGAGTGGCAGTGCAGTTCCGCGTACATCAGGGCATCTGCGCGAACCATTCGCCCGTGACGATGTCTTCGAACAGCACGACGCGCTTGCCGCCGTCCAGAATCACCGCGTGATAGCAGCGCGCGATGGGCTGACGCCACCACTCGTCGTCGATGCGCCAGCTCTCGAGGACAGCCTCGACCGCTGCGCCGCCGACCGCCGCCGGCCGATGCTGCGCGTCGCACTCGACCGCCACCGGTCTGGGCTCGTTTACGGCTCGAAGTCGATCAGTGCGTAACGGCGCTCGGGCAGGCGCGACCATGGCTGTACCTCGATGACGTGATAGAGACACGCGCGCTGCATCCGCATCCGGATCTCCCGGGCGGCGCTTTGCAGCGCGCGCTGCTGGCCGGACCGCGCGGCGGCGCCCGCGTCGCGCGCGAACAGCTGCAGCTCGGCAGTCCCGGGAGCGAACGCGGTGAATTCGAGCACGAGCCGCTCGACGGCGCCGGTCGGCGGCGACTGCTCGAGACGCGTCTTGAGCGGCGCGGCGATGCGCACGCCGTCGGCGGTCGGGTCTTTGAGCAGGTGGGTGGCGAGCCAGGAACCTCCCCCGGCGCCCTCGAGATCGGCGCGCAGGCGAACCGCCTGCACGCGCCATCCGATGCGGCGGGGGTGTTTGAGCGCGCGCGCGATCAACTGGTCGAGCGAGCGCTCGAGGAGCTCGCGCTCGCCTACCGGCGTGAAGAACGTGAGCGCAAGGGCGATCGGCTCGGGCGCGACGCATCCCTCGACCGGCTCCGTGACGTGGCCCGCGGCGAGCCGCCACAACCGCCGTCCCACCGCGCCGAACTGCGCCGTCACCGCTTCCTCAGGAAGCGCGGCGAGGGCGCCGAGGCTCCGGATGCCGAGCTGGCGCAGGCGGCGGTGAGTGTCGGGATCGAGCGGGAGGACGGCGATGGGTTGGGAAGCGAGAAATCTCCCCGCCTCCTCGGGACTCACGATGACAGCTTCCCCTGGTTTCGCCCGAGTAGCCGCCACCCAGGCGATGAACTTTCCCTTCCCCCATCCGAGACGCCCGCACTCGCCCTGCATCACTCCCTGAATCGCCTCGACCACTTTCTCCGGCGCACCGTAAATCCCTTCCAACCCGTCAGTGCCTACGTACGCCAGCCCCAGCTCCCCCGGTTCAACGACGGGACTCACCTCGTTCAAGGCCGCGAGCAGGTGGGCGAACCGCTCGTCGTAGTGGACCGGGTCGGGCTCGCACAGGCGCAACGCGGGGCAAAGGCCGATCGCCTGGCTCACGGTCATCCCCGGCTTCACCCCCGCGTGCCGGGCTAGGGAGGAGACCTGCCACAGCTTGCGGGTCGTGTCGGGGGCGAGCAGGGCGGTGGGGTAGGCGACCAGCCCCTCGTGACGCGCCTCTTCACAGCGCAACGGGAAGAGGGGAATCCAGACACAGGCCGCGAGCGAGCTCGTAAGACGCCGAGACATTGACAGAGTCGGAAAGGGACCCGAATATATCCCGAAACCAAGAGACCTCGCAAGTCTCGGCATGGAATAGTTAAGTTGTTGGTATAATTGATCTTCATGGATCAACCGGATCTCTTCCCCGACACCATCCCCGAGCCCAACAGTGAGCTACGGGAGCTCGCCAACGCCCTGCCGCCCAGCGTGCGGTTCGGGACTTCCACTTGGACGTACGACGGGTGGTTCGGGGACGTCTATCACCGCCGCTATCGTGGTCCTCAGCCGGCCAAGCGGCTCGAGGAGTACGCCCGCTATCCGCTGTTTCGGACGGTAGGGATCGACAGCGCCTTCTACGATCCGCCGTCCGAAGAGGAATTGGCGGCCTACGCCCGGGCGCTGCCCCCAGGCTTTCCGTGCGTGAGTAAAGTGTGGGACCGCATTACGGCCAAACGCGTTACCCAGGCGGGTCCCCAGCCAGGGCTTGCCGGCATGCGGAACCCCGACTTTCTGAATGCCGCGCTCTTCAAGGAAGCCGTGCTGGGCCCGTACTCGCGGGCATTTCAGGATCATGCCGGTGCGTTCGTGTTCGAATTCCAGGCGATGCACGGCAAAGACCTACCCGATCCGCTGGAGTGGGCGGATCAGCTCGACGCTTTTCTGACTGAGCTGCCGCGCGACTTCCGCTATGCCGTCGAGCTTCGCAATCCCGAGCTGCTCACCGATCTCCACGGCGAGGTGCTCAAGCGCCACGGTGTGGCGCACGTGTTCAACTCGTGGACGGAGATGCCCCCGATCGGGGAACAGCTCGACCTGGCGTGGACATTCCCCGCCGATTTCACGGTCGCGCGCGCCCTGCTCAAGCCGGGGCGGCGCTATGCGGACGCGGTGAAGCAGTTCGAGCCGTACGACCGGGTGCAGGAGCCGCAGCCCAGGCTCCGAGAGGGATTGTTGCGTTTAGTGCGCGAGGCGTTGCGGCGGCGCATCGAGGCGTTCATTCTGGCAAATAACCGGGCCGAGGGGAACGCCCCTGGGACCATTCGAGAGGTGGCACGGTTGTGGCACCTCGGTGGTGACGCGGAGGGTAGTTAACGGGGTAGGTATTCGGAAGTCGCCGTCGTGGGTGCCCTGGATACCGTGGAGACTACGCCTGGCCTGGCGGCGGATTTCCCGCGCACATACGAAGTTCGCGCAGCCGCCTCCGTCTACGCCGGTACAGCGGGTGCACTCTCGAGCCTGCCGGTGCGGACTTTCGGTCAGATCATCGTGCGTCCGTCCGCACCCGATCCTGCTCGCCGCAACGCAGCGGGCATTGTGTTGACGGAAGTGGACACGCTCGGCTGCCTTCGCATTCGGCCGCTCGGCGCATATCGTCCGGGGACGGCCCTCGTGCTCGAGAATCTCACGGACACGGCCAGTCTGTCGGGGGCGTTCGTGCGAGGGTATATGTACGAGCCCGCGACGCCGCTCTGCGGCGAGCCTCGCGTCTTTCACCTTCTGACGCGGAACTAGAGCAGGCTCCCCCGCAGCTCCAGCTCGCCCTGGGTCGGTATCCGGCTGGGGCGGTAGCGGTCTATCATGCCGCAATTCTTTGTGAAGCCGTGCTTGCGCTGCAGCCTCTGCACGCGGCGCGATAGCGCCCGTGCGTAATCGCGGGGCGCCCCCGCTCGCCGTGCATACGCGCGCTCGTAGCGCGGCACGAGATCGGGGAAATGCTCGGCGAGCAGCGGAATGAAGCGGTCGCGCACGGCCGCATACAGGCGCAGCGGCCCCGCGTGAATGAACTGCGCGCCCGCCTTCCGCGCGGCCGCGAAGAGCGCGTCGAGATGCGCGACGTCATCCGTGATTCCCGGCAGCACCGGGGCCACGATCAGCCCCGCGTTGATCCCGGCATCCACGAGCTTCTTGAGGGCGCCCAGCCGAGCGGTGGGAATCGGGGAGCGCGCCTCGAGTTTGCGGGCGAGCTGCGCGTCGGCGGTGATGAGCGAGACGTGCACCTGGAGCTCGTTCCGCTCCTGGAGCCGAACGAGCAGATCGCGATCGCGGGCGATCAGGGGGCTCTTGGTGATGATCCCGAACGACAACCCCTCGCACCGCGCCAGGCGCTGGAGCACCGCGCGCGTGATCCGGAAGCGCCGCTCGGCGGGTTGATACGGGTCCGTTGCCGTGCCGATGACGATCGTCTCGCCGAGCGGCACGCGCTTGAGGTCGGCGTCGAGCGCGCCGACGACCTGCTCTTTCACGAAGATGCGCCGCTCGAACGCTTCCCAGCCGTGCGGCCCGCGGTAATCGGCGAATTCCGCGTCGGTCAGCTTGCCCGCGTCGTGCGCGCGCTCGACGACATAGCGATGCGTGTAGCGCGCGTAGCAGTAGCTGCAGCCGAACTCGCACCCCACATACGGATTGAGCGACCAGTAATCCATGCCTGTGGAGCTGGGTGGGTTCAGGACTCGCCTGGGTGTTAACGAAACGAACCTCGTGCCTCGGAGCCGCTCGTCGAGGATGAGGGGCGGACGGGCTGACGGGCGGTCGGACGGTAGCAGCGGCAGTTGTCTGTTTTTGACGGCCCGTCCGCCCGTCAGCCCGTCCGCCCGTCCGTCATCCACAGCGCGCCCACCCGCAGTTCGGGCAGACCAGGCAACCGGATTGCGGCGCGGGCTGGGCGCCGCAGTCCGGGCAGGAAGGAGGCTGGGGTCGCGGGCGAGTCGGAGGCGGAACCCGGGGGATGCGTACAGCCATACCCCGAATATAACCCGAAGCCTACGCTTTGACCATCCGCCGCCAGCCGTAATAGACGGGTACACCGAGCGCAACGATGATGAGACCAGGCCACGAATAGAGCGGCTTCTGAATCAACAGGTTCACGCAAATGAACCCCGTCGCCAGGATGTAAAGCACCGGCAGCCACGGGTAGCCTGGCGCGCGGACGGGGCGCGGCAGGTCGGGGCGTTTGACGCGCAGCCGCAGAAGTCCGACGACAGTCAGCATGTAGAACAGCACGGCCGCGAAGATGATGTAATCGAGAAGATTGCCATACGTGCCCGACAGGGCGAGCACGCTGGTCCAGACCGCCTGAACGATCAAGGCCAATGCCGGGGTGCGGTACGTGGGGTGCAGCTCCCCCGCGCGCGCAAAGAACAAATTGTCGCGCGCCATAGCGTAGTAGACCCGCGCGCCCGACAAGATCAGGCCGTTGTTGCAGCCAAACGTCGAGATCATGATCGCCG
Organism: Gemmatimonadales bacterium; assembly: GCA_040901965.1. Lineage (GTDB taxonomy): Bacteria > Gemmatimonadota > Gemmatimonadetes > Gemmatimonadales > GWC2-71-9 > 20CM-2-65-7. The sequence continues at coordinate 151,789 of JBBDYB010000010.1, forward strand.
CAGCCATGATGACGAGTCCTGGCTGCCCAAACATCTGTTGCATCGCGGCTGCCCCGACGGGAGGCCGTCCCTCGGTCCACGTCTTCGCGATGACGTCCGCCGGCAGCACACTCAGGTAGGCTACGTTCGCTAGAGCGTACAGCACGACCACGATCAAGACCCCAACGGTCATCGCGAACGGTAGATCGCGCTCGGGATTCTTCAGCTCTCCGGAGGCGAAGCCGACGTTGTTCCACGCGTCCATGGAGAACAGCGATCCCACCATCGCGGCGCCGATGAGCGGGATCAATCCGAGCGTCATGCCGCCGGCCGGCCAGAAGTTGGCGCCGAAGTTTGCCGCGACGGCCTCAGCGTTACGGCCGATCGTGACGCCGAGCAGGATCAGCGCGACGAGCGCCGCAGTCTTGATGGCGGTCAGCGAGGTCTGTATGAGCGCCGCCGTCCGCACGCCGCGGACGTTAATCCAGGTGAGGACGACGACGGAGGCGATCGCGAACAGCCGCTGCCATGAGATGCCGAGGTTATAGCCGCCCCAATTGCCGCCGATGAAGACGGTTTCGGTCAAGGCGGGGAAGATCACCGCGGTGAAGCGCGCGAACGCAATCGCGACCGCCGCGATTGTCGCGGTTTGGATGACGGTGAAGAGGGTCCAGCCGTAGAGGAATCCCCACAGCGGCGAAATGCCCTCGCGCAGGTAAACGTATTGCCCGCCCGCTTTCGGGAACATCGCTGCCAGCTCCCCGTAGATGACGGCACCCAGCAGGGTCACCAGGCCGGCGGTGATCCAGACGAGCAGCAGCAGTCCGGGAGCCTGGACCGTGCGGATGATGTCGCCCGACACGATGAAGATGCCGGATCCGATCATGGACCCGACGACGAGCGCGGTCGCGTCGAGCCGGGAAATCGCCCGGACGAATTCGACCCGCGGGGATTGGACGGGGGGAGTAGTCATGAGGCGATAACCTAGTGGCCCTTTTGGGCCGCCGCTATCTTTCGGCGCCGCTCACCTTTTAGGGGACCACGTGCGCCTGCTGCCCCGCAACGAGGAGTTCTTCGACCTCTTTACCGAGGTCGCAACGCGCAACAAGGAAGCCGCGCAGCACCTCAGCGACCTGTTCGCGGCCGCGCCCGACCGCCGCACGCCCTACGTCGAGGCGATCAAGCGCCTCGAGCACGAGGCCGACCAGGTCACCCACGAGGTCGTGAACCGCCTCGACCGGACGTTCATCACGCCGCTCGACCGCGAGGACATCCATCAGCTCGCCTCGGATCTGGACGACGTCATGGACGCCATGGACGGCTGCGCCCGCCGCGCGCAAATCTTCCGCCTCGGCGCCGCGCCTCAGGGCGTGCGCCGGCTCGTGGAAGTGATTCAGCGGATGGTGGCGGTGCTGGCCGAGGCCGTCGGCAGGCTCAAGAAGGGCGACGACGTCATGCGCTACTGCGTAGAGGCCAAGCAGCTCGAGGAGGAAGGCGATGCGATCTACCACGAAGCGCTCGGCCAGCTGTTCGAGAAGGAGCGCGACGCCATCGAGCTGATCAAGTGGAAGGAGATCTACGACAATCTGGAGGGCACGCTCGACCAGGCCGAGGACGTCGCCAACGTGGTCGAGTCCATCACGATCAAGCACGCCTGATGGCCGAGTCCGTCTGGTTCGTCCTCGCGATCGTCTTCATCGCGCTGGTCTTCGACTTCATCAACGGCTTTCACGACGCCGCCAACTCGATCGCGACGGTCGTCTCGACGCGCGTGCTGTCCCCCACCGCCGCGGTCGTCTGGGCGGCGTTCTGGAACTTCGTCGCGGCGTTCGTATTCGGCACCGCGATCGCCAAGACGATCGGCAAGGGGATGATCGACCTATCCGTCGTGGATCCCACCGTGGTGCTGGGCGGGCTGATGGGGGCGATCATCTGGGACTTGCTGACCTGGTGGTGGGGCCTGCCCACCTCGTCCTCACACGCGCTCGTGGGTGGGTACGCCGGCGCCGCCGTCGCCAAGGCCGGGTTTACCGCGATTATCGCCTCGGGCTGGATCAAGACATTGGTCTTCATCGTGGTCGCGCCGCTGCTTGGGCTGACGCTGGCGCTGCTGCTCACGGTCGCCCTGTCGTGGGCGCTGCGGCGCTCGCTGCCGCGGCGCGTGGACAAGAGATTCCGCGTGCTGCAGCTCATGTCGGCCGCGGCGTACTCGCTGGGGCACGGCACGAACGACGCCCAGAAGACGATGGGCATCATCCTCGCACTGCTCGTGTCGAGCCAGGCGCTGCTCGCCGACTTTCCCATCAAGGCCTTCCACATCACGTCAGCCGACCACGTGCCGGCCTGGGTCATCCTCTCGGCGCACGCCGCCATCGGCCTCGGCACGATGGCCGGCGGCTGGCGCATCGTGAAGACGATGGGCCAGCGCATCACGAAGCTGACGCCGTTCGGCGGGTTCTGCGCCGAGACGGCCGGCGCCCTTACGCTGTTCCTGTCGTCGCATCTGGGGGTTCCAGTGAGCACGACCCACACGATCACCGGCGCCATCACCGGCGTGGGCGTGGCGCATCGGGTCTCCGCCGTGCGCTGGGGCGTGGCGCGCGGGATCGTGCTGGCATGGATTCTGACGATTCCGGCTGCGGCGGGGATCGCTGGGCTGACGTACCTGCTGCTGCGGGCCGTGGTCTAGCTCTTCAGCTCGGCAGCAGTCTTTTCAGCGCGCAGCTTCTCCAAATCGATCATCTGTACGCCCCCGGCGTAGTGGGTCACGGGGGCGTGCGAGACCGTCGCGAGCGTCTCGATGCTGGTCTGCACACGGTGCGCGAGCACCATGATATTCTCGAGCGACCGCTTGTCCTCGGGATGCGTGATCCGCGCGTCCATCTCCAGCAGCTGCCCCTCGGCGATGATGGCCGCCAACGCGTTGTTCACCTCGTGTCGGATCGCCACCGCCACCTGCCCCACCACGGCCACGCGCTCGCCCTGCATCGCGCGGTAATAGTAGAGATGGAGCTGCTCCGACAGCCAGCCGACCGAGATCGCGATCGCCCCGTACGCGATATAGATGGGCACGGTGATGCGCCAGTCTTCGGGCTCCAGGTTCCAGGCGACGAGGTACTGGATGGCGGTGAAGAGAATCGTGCCCATCACGAGCCCCGACACCGCTCCGTGCATGCCATAGTGCAGCGACAGGATGTAGGCCGGCACGAGGGTGACCAGCCAGACGAGGTCGCGGTAGGGAGCGTCACTGGCCGGTACGATCTGGAGAAGAATGCTCGGCGCGAGGTACGCCACCGCGCAGTACAGCCACCACCGCTTGGGAAGCGGCGGGCGGTGCGTCATCGGCGTGAATCCTAGAAAGCCGAGAATCTCCTGCCGGACGCGCGCGCGGGAGAGCACGTCAGTCGATTTTTAGCGTGAGCACGCGCAGCTCAGTCATCTCCTCGATGGCATAGCGCACGCCCTCGCGGCCGAGGCCCGACCCTTTGGCGCCGCCGTAGGGCAGCCGATCCACCCGGAAGCCGGGGATGTCGTTGCCGTTCACCGCGCCCACGTCGAGCTCCGCGTGGAGCCGGAACATCGTCTGCAGGTTGGTGGTGAAGGCGCCCGCCTGCAGGCCGTAGGGCGAGGCGTTGGCCGCCGCGATCGCGTCGCCGAGCGCGCGATAGGGCGTCACCGTCACGAGCGGCGCGAACACTTCCTCGCAGTTCACCTTCATGTCCGCGCGCGTGTGGAGCAGCACGGTCGGCTCGAGGAACAGGCCGTTGCGTTTGCCGCCCCCGCCGCCCCCCCCCACTGCCACCTCCGCGCCGCCGGCGACCGCTTCCGCAATCCAGCGCTCCACCCGCTCGGCGGCGTCGAGGGAGATCATCGGCCCCACATCGGTGTGATCGTCGAGCACGTCGCCGACCTTGAGCTGCCGCACGTGCGGCAGGAAGAGATCGAGGAACGCCTGGTACACACGCTCGTGCACGTAGATGCGCTGGGTGGAAATGCAGGACTGGCCGGCGTACGTGAACCCACCCACGGCGCAGCGAGTCGCGGCCCAGGCGAGATCGGCGTCGGGCTCGATGATGACGGCGGCGTTGCCGCCCAGCTCGAGCGCGACGCGCTTGGCGCCCGCTTTGGCGCGAATCGCCCAGCCCGCCTTGGCGCTGCCCGTGAACGTGATGAGCCGGACGCGCGGATCCTCGATCAGGATCTGCGCGACTTCGACGTGACAGGGGACGACGTTGACCGCGCCGGCGGGATAGCCCGACGCCTTGACCAGCTCGGCGAGCCGCAGCGTGGTGAGCGGATCCTGAGGCGGGGGCTTCAGCGTGATGGTCGCACCGCAGGCCATCGCGGGCGCGATCTTATGGGCCGCGAGCAGGATCGGGAAGTTGAACGGCGTGATCCCTGCGATCGGCGCGAGCGGAAAGCGCCGCGTGATGGCAATCCGGCCGGCGCCGGCGGGCACGGCATCGGCGGGGAGCACCTCGCCGCCGATCCGGGTCGCTTCCTCGGCCGCGTCTCTGAACACAAAGACCGAGCGATCGAGCTCGAGCCGGGCCTGCGCGATCGGCTTGCCGGCTTCGAGGGCGAGTGTGCGCGCCAGCTCGGGCCGCGCCGCTTCCAGCCCATCGGCGACCTTGCGCAGCGCCGCCGCCCGCGCGTACGCGGGCATTTCCCGGCACGCCCGCGCCGCGGCGACGTTGGCGTCGAGCGCGGCGCGCACCTCTTCCGGACCGGCGAGCGCCACGACGCCGACTTCGGAGCCGTCATGCGGCGCGCGGATCACCGCGGTCTCACGTTGTTTCTGTTGCTGTTTCGTCGTCATAGTTCCAGTGCCTCAACAACGGCCGCCGCGATGGCGGCGTCTTGGACGCCGACGCCCGTCAAGTCGGCAATGGTAATCTCACTCTCCTGCTCGCGCCCCGCGAGCCGTCCGGCGGCGAGATCGCCCAACTCACCGTAGACGCGCTCCGGACTGAGCACGCCGGCCGTGATCGCGTGATGCAGGTTGCCGTAGCGAGCGGTCTGGAAGACGCGATCGGCGATCAGCTTGTCCGCTTTGCGCAGCAGCTCCGGTTCGAGCTCCACCTTTTCGGGGCTGCCCGTCCCCGCGGAGGTGATGTGCGTGCCCTTGGCTACCCATGCGGCCTTGATCAACGGCGCCGTGCTCGCCGTCGCCGTGACGATGACGCGGTGGCGTTTGACTTCCGGCTCGAGCGCATCCGCCACCCGGGCCTTGACCATGCCTCCCAATTCCCGGACGAGCGCTTCGGCGCGTTGCAGCGTGCGGTTCCACACCGTGAGCCGTTCAATGGGCAGCTCGGCCACCATCATCCGCGCCGTAATCCGCGCGACCGCGCCCGCCCCGACGAGCAGCGCCTCGCGCACGTGCTTGGGCGCGAGGTACTTGAGCGTGAGTCCCACCGCCGCGGCGGTGCGCAGATCGGTGAGGTAGCCGTGCTCGGCCAGCAGCAGGGCGGGCGCGCCCGTCGCCGCGTCGAGCAGCAGGAACAGCCCGTCCCCGGAGGGGAGGCCGCGGTCGCGGTTCCGGTAGAAGCCGGTCGCCACCTTGAGGACGACGTGGCGGCCACCTTTCAAGTGGGCGCCTTTGACGTGAATCTCGGCGTCGAGATCGCCGAGCTCGACGACCATCGGATCGGGGAGCGTCGCTTCGCCCAGGCCGAGGGCGCGGAAGCCGCGCTCCACGGCCGCCACGGCCACGCCGAGCGGAATCTTATCGCGAAAGGCTTCGAGGGGTACGACCTTCATTTCAAACGGGGCCTGGGGGGGGGCTAGGGCCTGGGGACTAGGGATCGAGTCAGTCCGTGAAGAGCCGGCGAAGGCCCCGCTCTGTTTCGGTCAGTGCTTCCTGAAAGTGCTGGAGGTCTCCACCGTAGCCGAACCGGAGGAATCCGGGCATCCCGAACTGATCGCCGGGGACGAGCAGCACGCTGTGCTGGGCGCGGATCTTCTCGACGACTTCGGGCGCCGGAATCGCTTGGCGGTAGCGCGCCCAGCAGATCGCGCCGGCCTGCGGCGGATGCCAGGAGAACGTGTCGCCGAACCCCTTGAGCCACGCCTCGAGCACCGGATAGTTGGCGTTCAGGATGCGGCGCGTGCGCTCGATGAGCTTCTCGCGCACGCGCGGATCGAGGGCGACCGCGGCCAGATGGTCTGTCGCGCCGGAGGGACCGATGGTCGTGTAGTCGTGCCGCGCCCACGCCTCCAGGCTGAAGCCGGGCTGGGAGACGATCCAGCCGATGCGCAGGCCGGGAAGCCCGTACGCCTTGGACAGGCCGTTGACGACGACGACCTTGTCGTACCCGCTCTCCCAGAACGAGGGCGTCGTTTTGCCGTCGCGCTCGGCGCCCTGGTACACCTCGTCGGCGAGGATCCAAGCGCCGACCTCCGCAGCGCGCTCGAGGATCACGCGACGCGATGCGTCGGTCAGGATGTGGCCCGTGGGGTTATGCGGATTGGTGACGACGACGAGCTTCGTGCCGGGCGCGATCGCGGTGCGGATCTCCTCGGCGTACGGCTCCCAGGCCTCTTTCTCGTGCAGCTGGAAGGGCCGCACCTGGGCGCCGAAGTTCTGCGCCAATCCCCAGGTCTGGAGGTAGTTCGGCATCATCACGGCGACTTTGTCGCCCCCCCCGGGCTCGAGCAGGCGCCAGCAGGTGACGAAGTTCGCCTCCGAGCTGCCGGTGGTAACGAGGACCTGATCGGGGGACGCGCCGGGATAGAGGGCCGCGATGCGCTCGCGCAGCAGGTCGGTGCCGTTGGACTGGCTGTAGCCGAGGCGCACGTCGAGGAGCGGCATGGCCGATGCGCCGGCGAGGCCGAGCAGCTCCTGGATGGTGAGCGGGTGGACGCCGGATTCGGAGAGGTTGAAGCGGACCCGGTTCTCCCAGGTGCTCTGCCAGCGCTCGAGCTCGAACGGGACGAACTTGGTGACTGTCATGGCTCGTAAAGCTGGCGCAGGTCGGACGGTTTCTCCAGCCAGTAGTCGGGATCCAAGTCTTCCAGGTGCGCGCGATCGAACGGCCCCCACAGGACGGCGGCGGTTTTGACGCCGGCCGCGCGGCCGCATTCCATGTCGTGGCGGGAATCGCCGATGAAGACGGTCTCCGCGGCCGGCGCGCCGAGCAGCTCGATGGCCTTGAGGACGGGCTCCGGGTGCGGCTTGGGGTTGGTGACGTTGTCGCAACCCAGCACGACGTCGAAGGCCTGGTCGAGGCCGCAGACTTTGATGCCGCGCAGGGCGCCGTCCTTGAGCTTGCTCGTGACGAGGCCGATCCGTTTCCCGCGCGCCTTGAGCCGCAGGACCTCCGCGGCGATGCCCTCGTACGGTTTGGCCAGGGCGTCGTGGTGGGTGAGGTTGTAGGCGCGGTAGGTGGCGACCATCGCGTCAATCTCTGCTTCGTTCTCGGTCATCTGACGGAACTGGACCGAGAGGGGGGTGCCGAGGCCTTTGAGCCACAGGTCGTCGGGCGGGAGCGGCTGGTTCGAGCGGTGGAGCTGCATCGTGTGGCGGTAGGAGCGCAGGATCAGGTCGATCGAGTCGATGAGCGTGCCATCGAGGTCGAAGAGGAAGGTGTTGAGGGGCACGGCGGGGAATCTACCACTGCTACGACGGCAGCAACGAGCTCCACGCCGGTGCCCACGTCCTCTCCGGCGACGGGCGGCAGTCTCTCATCCCAGGTCAGCAGATCCCGCACGGTGAGCGGCTCTCGGCGCCCAAGCAGTTCCTCGAGCAGCAGCTCCTCGCCGGCCGTCATCCCCAGCGTGAGCCGCGACACCAGCCCGTCCAATCGTCCCAGCTGAGCGGCGTCGCGCCGGCGCGCCGCCCGCCGCGCTGCCGACAAGACCCACGGAATCAGCCGTCGGGCGAAGCGATCGCGATCGCCGGCGCGCCAGCGGGCGTTCTGCACCGCGGCCAGGCGTGCCTTGATGAGCGGCGCCGCCGCTTCGAGCGCTCGCCGCAACGCCGCCCGGTCCAGAGCGATGGGCCGCGCCGTCCACGCGTCCGCGAGCAGCCGAGTCGCGGCGGCGGGGCCGGCGCGCGCGATATCGCCTTCGACGACGATTGCCTCGACCAGGGCGCCGATGCGGACCGCCAGCACTGTGACTGGCTGCTTGCCCGCGACGGCCGCGCTGGCGCCCTGCGGCGCGTTTTCCTCGGAGCGGCGTGCGAGCTCGGCGAGACGATCGCACCAGTCGAGATGTCCGTCCGCACCGGCCACGACCTGCGCGCCAACTTTGGCGGCGAGGCGCTCCTCGATCGCGAGTGCCTCAGCCAGCGGTTCGGGCGGGAGAAACGTCACCGTCGCGATGTCCGCGTGCGGAGAGCCGAGGCGGTCGATGCGGCCCACGCGCTGAGCGAGCCGGGCGGGACTCCATGGCAGATCGTAATGCACGACCTGCTCCGCATCCTGAAGATTCAGTCCTTCACTCAATAGATCGGTGGCGATCAGGAGATCCGTCTCCAGGGCTCGAGCAGGTCGCGGCGCATTCTGTGCGCGTGGGGCGAACGCACATAACACCTCGTGGCGGCTCGCATCACCTGCCGCGAAGCGACCCGCGGCGCCGAAGACCGCCGCCACCCGGCGGGATCGCAGCCGCTGCACGAGATAGCGCACCGTTGGCTGCGCGTCGCTGAAGACAATCGTCTTCGCGGGTCGCGCGGCGAGCAGGCGTTCGAGCGCGTCAGCTTTGGGATCGTGCGTTGAGGCGCAGGCGAGAATCTCTCGCAGGCGCGCCATCACTCGCCGATCATCCGCCGCCTGGTCCGCCGGGCCGGCATCGAGGAGCAGGGGGAACAGCACGAGCTGCAAATCGGACTCGGCCGCACGGGGGAAGCAGCGCTGGAACTCCTGCGGCGAGAGGCCCCGCCCTTCGGTGGCCGCCCGCGCGGCGAGCTCCAGATATGCTTCGTGGCGCAGGAGGCTCGCGCGAAACGCCGCCAGGCTCGATCCCAATCGGCGCAGCAACATCAGCCGCAGCAGCGGTGCCGCGGATCCGCCTGCACGCAGTCGTTCGATGCCGGCGATAAGATCGGCGAGCACGTCGTCGGGTGCCGGACCCGCGCGTATCGTCGCGTGCGTGGACCGTGGAAATGACAGCGCGACCGGGCGGGGGCCACTGGCGTAACCGCCGCGGACCCGATCCCGCGACCGCGCCACGATGAAGCGCGCAGCCGCAGGATCGAGTAGGGGCACGGCATGCCGTGCCCCTACATCCATGTCGCCCTGTGCCCGGACATCCCCCCGGGCCGCGTGACGCAGCGAGGGAACGCCCAGCGCCGCCAGCGCATGGTCACGAAGGAACAGCCGGAATAGATGAAAGAGATCCGCGAGCCGATTGTGTACGGGCGTCGCGGTCACCAGCAGCACGCGGCTGCCAACGACCATCCGCGCCAGAGCACGGTAGCGGTTGGTGTCGGGGTTGCGGAACCGGTGGGCTTCGTCGACAACGACAAAACCGACGGCCTGACGGCCTGACGGGCGGACGGGCCGTACGCTGAGCGATTCATGTGTGATGATCGTCGCGTCCAATGCGAAACGTGCCAGCAGCGTCCGCCACTGCGGCACGAGCACAGCGGGTACGACGAGCGCGAAGGGCTCGGCACGCGCCAACGCGACGGCGAGCGCGACATACGACTTGCCCAGCCCCACCGCGTCGGCAAGCAGCGCACCGCCGTGGCGGGCGACAATCGCGGTCAGCCGCTCGGCGGCGGGGACTTGGTGCGGCGCGAGCCACGCGGGCCACGCCCGCGCCTCGCCCTCCTCCAGCGCCGTCCCGTCGAGCAACGCGCGCGCCGCGCGGACGATGACCGCGCGCGGCGGCGCTTCGCCCGCCGGTCGGAGCGCCACGGTGAGGGGCTCCGGGACCGGGACGAGGTTCTCAGAGAGAATCCGCGGCCAGCGCGCGGCGATCGGTTTGGTCGAGCTCGAGGGCATCGGCGACGAGGTCGTCAGCGGGTTCCGAGCGGCGGCCGCGCAGGGCGAGCTCGCCCCAGACGGGAGAGCCGGCGGGCGGCACGGGCAGCCCTCCCACGACGCGAGCGTTGAAGCGGCGGAACCCGCCGCGCGCGGGATCCGCAACGAGGCGCGCGAGGCCACTCAGCCAGCGCGAATTGAAGAGGGTGGCGAGCGCCGCCGCGTCGGCGGCATCGCGCGTGGCGATTCCGTACACAGTGTTGAGCGGCACCATGTCGGCGTCCGGCAGAGCGGCCACGAGCCGGCGGCCGAGGTCGGGCCAGACGACGCGATGGGACGCGAACGCGAGCGCCGTGCGGAAGAGCTGCCAGGGAGATCCACCGCGATAATCGGAGCGGCGCCGCAACCGCTCGCCATGCGGAGCCAGCAGCTCGGCGAGGGCCACGGGAAGACGGGCGAGCGGCCGGCCATCGGTGCCGTGGGTCCACAGCAGGTAGCGGCGCGGTGCGCACCGCCACGCAGCGATGTCACGGCCGCGCACAGCAGGTCGCGTTCCCGAACAGGCCCGAGCAAGCAGAAAGAGATCATCCGCGCCCGTCTTCACGCCGAGCTGTGGCGACCAACGATCCCGCACGGTGGGGAACGCGACGCGGAGGCGGCGGGCGACCCGCTCGGCGTCAGGAACTAGGATCCAAGGGCCCCCGGTCTCGAGCAGCCGTTGCGGAATGACCGGTGAACCTGACTTCGGTCCCAAGCACGTTGCCGTCGCTTCGGTGCCCGTCGGGTCTGCTCGCGCGATCACCAACGCCATCGGGTACACGGCGGCGCCAAACGCCCGTGCGGCCGACTCGGCGAGCACTGCCGCGCGCTCTATGCGGGTGGTGTGAGACAGCCGCTGCCGCAGCGTCTCGGCGTACCCGCTGCTCGCCAGCTTAGCCGGAACGAGGAGCGCGACGACACCGCCGGGGCGCGCGAGCTCCAAGGCGCGCTCGGTGAACGCCACGGCCAGGTCGGGGAGGTGGGCGAAGCCGCGCGCCGCTGTGGGACGCCAACAGGAGTAGCGGGTGGCCAGCGTCTCGCGCACGCGCGGCGGCAGCCGTTCGGCACGCACCCACGGCGGATTGCCGGTTACGAGGTCGAAGCCGCCGCTCAGCGCGACATCCCCGAAATGCGACTCGAACGAGAAGAACGGCGCGCCGCCATCGCGGCGCATCTTGCGCGCGGCGGTACGCAGGTCGCGCCGATTGTGCCGCAATCGCGCCAGCCGCTGCCGCTGGTCGCGTGTGAGTCCGCGCCGCCGGCCGAACAGGTCGCGGTCACGGGCGGTGCTCAGCAGCTCGCCGATTGCTGTCTCCAGGACCTTGATGCCGTCGTCCAGCAGCTGCCGCGCCAGCGCCGCTTCGGAGCGGGCAAGCTCCGCCTGCGCGGCGCGCTTGGTGGGGCCGGACAAATCGAAGAGACGGCGCCGCGCGGCCCCAAGCCGCCGGGCCTCGGCGGCTGCGCCACGGATCGCCCGACCACCGAGAAATCCCGCGAGCGCCAACGGGTCGAGCAGCGCGTCGCCCTGGCGTACGTGGCCGTCGAGATTGGGAAGCGGCGCTACGCCCGCGACGTCGGCTGTCTCGTCGTCCGCGACCAACGTGAGCCATAGTCGCAACTCGGTGAGACGGACGGCGGTGAGGGTCAAGTCGACGCCGAAGAGAGAGTGCGCGAGCACGTCCCGCTTCACCGCCGGCACGGGCCCGTCTCCCGCGGCGCGGCGCAATGCGACGAGCTCATCGAGCGCGCCGAGCAGGAATGCCCCCGAGCCGGCGGCCGGATCGAGGACCGTGAGCCCGCGCAGCGTGGGCGCGGGGTTGGGCGGCACGCCCTCATGGACCCAGCGAGCGGCAGCCGTCGGGGGCACGGCCAGGCGACTGGTGAGGGCGGCTTCGAGTCCCGCCCGCACCAATTCGCGCACCAGTGGCGCCGGGGTGTAGTAGCTGCCGCTCGAGCGGCGCTCGTCGGGATCCATCACGCCCTCGAACACGCGGCCCAGCATGTCGGGCGCGACGAGCTCGCCGGCATCGTCCTCGCGCACCGAGAAGTGGAACCGCTCGAACAGATCGTCGAAGGCGGCGCGCCAATCGGCGTTGCTCCAGACTGCGGGGCCGTGTCGCCGCTCGAGCGCGGTGGGCTCGAACAGCCCGCCGTTCAGGAACGGCAGGTTGCCGAGGGCGCGGGCGGCGTGGCTGCGGCCGTCCGCCGGACGGTTCAGCGCGCCAAAGCAGAGCGCATGCAGGAAGGCGCGATGGAAATGGCGTCGCGTTGTCAGGGCGCGCTCAAGCAACCTGGGCACGTAGCGCGTGTCGCCGGCGAGCCAGCCCTTGGATTGGACGAAATAGAGAAACAGGACGCGGGTCAGCGTCGTGAGCGCCAGCGCGTGGCGATCGACGCGGGAGCGCAGGGCGGGCAGGCGATCGGTGAGACGATCGAGCGTTGCCCGAAAGGCGCGGAAGAAGCGCGGGGTGACGCCTTCGCTCGCCAGGACATCACCGATGCGCAGTGAGAGGGCGAGCGCCGACTCCTGTGCGCCGGGCGTGAGTCGCTCGAGCGTTGCGAGCGACGAGCCCGACGGCCGGGGAAGCGAAACCGTCGCGAGGCGAACACCGGCGGGGCCGGCGGCCAGGACGAGCCGGCGCGGATGCCCCGGGGGGCCGGGGGGGCGGGGGGGGCCGAGCGCGCACACCAGGCCTCGCTCCGCGCCGGCGGTGAGCCGGCGCGCGGCCGCCCGCGCCGCTTCCTCAGGGTCGCCGGCCTCGAGACCGAACACCCGAAACGCGCCGTGCCGGGCGACCAATGCGGCGCGCGTGACTCCCGCCCCTTGCACCTTGTCGTCGCCGAGCCAGGGTCCGGGTGGCACGGCTTCCCACGCCGCCTCGTACCCGAGCACGCGAAATAGGTCGCGGAGATCGTCGATCTGCTCGGTGCGGGCAAGAAGTTCTCGCAGCACCCGAACCCCTATTCAAAGAGGAGCTAAGGTGGGGCTGTTGAGCTGCGGATTGAGTACCGAGTTGCGGCGGGCTGGTACGGATTACTGCGTGCGCTGTGAGCCGTACGCCGGAAGGCCTCCCGGCGCACAGCGCACGGCGCACTGCTCACGAACTTTTCTTCAGCCGTATCTCCCCGTTCACCGTGCTGAGGTTCAGCGTCCGCCCCCCCGTCCCGATCGTGCCCCGCCAGCGCCGCGGGCCGAAACGGCCGGACACCGTCATTGGAAAGTCCGACTCCATCTCACCGTTCACGGTCGAGGCTTCGGCCAGGCCGGTCGTCGTGACGCGGACGCTGCCGTTCACGGTGCTCGCCTTGGTGTCCGCCCGCATGCCCCGTTGCCGCTGGCCGCGACGGCGCGGACGTCGCCGTTCACGCCTTTGACCTCGAGCCGCTTGCCGGAGGCGAGGCGGCCGCGCCAGCTGAAATCCCGGTCTTGAGCGGCCAATGGGGGGGGCCACGCGGCGAACGCGACGGCGGCCAGGATGATGGGTGCGACGGTCGTACGGCGCATGGTCAATACTCCTCGTGGTCTTTGTCGTTGTGCTGTCGGCGGTCCCGGCGGTCCCGGCGGTCCCGCAGCTCGCTGGGCCGGCGCAGCTCGATGTCTCCCTGGAACGATTCGACCTCCATCCGCGCGCTGCCGGAGCCGAGCTTGAACGTGTAACGGCGCTTGCCGGGGGTTCCCGTGAACGGGAGCGTGAAGCTCGCGTCAATGTCGCCGTTCGCCGTCGCGGCGGTCACCGTGACGTTGGCGTTCTCGGGTACGGACACGGTGATGTCGCCGTTGTGCGAGCTAAAGCTGTACGAGCCGCCGTCGGCGATCGTGCCTTCGTACAGCACGTCGCCGTTGATGGTGGCCGCCTCCACGCTGGATGACGTGACCCCGGTGAGCGTCACGTCGCCGTTGGTGGTCTCGGCTTTGATCTGCCCCGAGACGTTCGACAGCTCGACATCTTCGTTGACGGAGTTCACCTCGATACGGCCGCTCGCGTCCGTGAGTGTCACCGATCCCTGAATCGAGTGGAGCGTGATGATTCCCTTGCCGCCCCGCACGTCGATCTCGCCCTCCACGGTCTCGGCGCTGATCGGTCCCTGTACGCCGTCCACCGTGATCTCGGCGTATGTGCCGCTCAGCGTCAGCGCCATAGTGGCCGGCACCGTGATCTCGAAGTCCACGACCGAGGGCGCGCCCTGCCGGCTGCTCGCCTTGACCATGACCGTGCCGCCGACCAGCGATACCTCGATGCGGCCGCGGCTGCCGTGCTCGGCGTGCACTTTCACGCGGTTCTGGTTCCAGGCGTGAACGACGATCGCGCCACCGAAGTTGTTGACCTGAAGGCTCGCGCCGGCCGGTACGGCGAACGTCGTATCGGTTTGCCCCTGGAGCGGGGCGGGGGCCGCGGGGGCCAGCGAAACCAGGACTGCGGCGGCGAGCGTCGTCAGCATGCCTCTATCCTCCTAAGACCGTGCCGCGGCGATCGCATTGACCCGCCGCAACAGCTCCATCTTGCGCCGCATCGTGTTGGCGAGATGGAGATTCAAGTATGTGCTGGCGGGGTCGGCCTCCAGCGCGCTGCGCGCCTCGGCGATCGCCCGATCGATGACGGCCAGGTTCTCCCGCACCACCCGCACGGTCGCCGTGTCCAGCCGGCTCTCGTTGCGCGTCAGTGCTTCCTGCAGCTCGGCGACGGCCTTGTCCGTCCGCGACGGCCAGCTCACAGCCGTGAAGGTCGTCGCCGTCGGCTGCGGCGTCTCCGCCACGGCGTCCGGCTTGAGCGCGAGCCATGCGCCGCCGCCCGACAGCAGCACCAGCGCGATGCTCGCCGCCAGGAGCTGCGGCACGCTGAAGGACACCCGCCTGGTGAACCGGCGGACGGTCGTGTCCCGGCTTACCCCGGGCTGCCAGCCCGGGGTCAGCCGAGCATTGATCCGGGGCCAGAGGTCAACCTTGGGAGGCCGATCCTCCAATCCCTTAGCGCGCGCCACCACGCCGCGCAGCTCCTCGAGCGTGGCGCGGCATGCCGCGCACGTGCCCAGATGCGCCTCGAGCGCTTCGCGCTGCGCGGCTTCGAGCTCGCCGTCGAGATACTCCGACAGCCGGTCAGTCCATTGGTCGTTCATCGGTCCCCCCCAAATGCCTCCGCAGCGCCATCCGCGCGTGATGCAGCTGCGACTTCGACGTGCCCGGCACGACGCCGAGCATGCGCGCGATGTCCTCGTGGCGATACCCCTCCACGTCATGCAGTACGAACACTTGCCGTGCCTTCTCGGGCAGCCGGGCGAGCGCCTTCTCGAAATCCATGGAGAGCTCGGGCGTCTCGCCGCGTCCCGACACACCGTCCAGCGGGTCCTCATGCGTCACGAAGCGTCCCCGCTCAACGCCCACCGATTTGCGCCGTCCCAGCACCACGTTCACGGCGAGCCGGTGCAGCCAGGTTCCGAACGCCGACTCGCCGCGGAATGTCGAGAGCTTCCGCCACGCCCGGATGAAGACGTCCTGCGTCACGTCGTCCGCCTCATCGGTGTCGAGCATGCGGCGCACCAGACTATGGACCCGGGCGACGTGCGTGCGATACAAACGCTCGAAGGCGGTCGCGTCGCCGCTTCCCGCCAGGGCTACATCCGCCGCTTCCGCATCCGCCGTCAGAGTTTCCTCTAGCACCTGGGGGCTCATGCACCGAGTTGGATATGCAAGCAGGCCAAAAGGTTGTAGTTAGATTGAGGCGTCATGACGCCTTCCATTCTAGCCGTTCTGGCCGTAGGCGGCCTGCTCGGCCTCCGCCATGCCTTTGAGCCGGACCATCTTGCGGCGGTCTCCACGCTGGCCACCCGGCCGGCCGGGCGGGGCGGGGGGGGCGGCAAGCGGCTGTGGGGCGCCGCGCGCTTGGGATTGGTGTGGGGAATCGGGCACACGGTCACGGTGGGAGCCGTAGCGCTCCTCGTGATCGTCCTGGGGGTGCGGCTGCCGGCGGCGCTGTGGCCCGCGGCGGAGCTCGTCGTCGCGGGGCTCTTGATCCTGCTGGGAAGTGTCGTCGTGTGGCGCTACGCGCGGGGACGCTGGCATATCCACCGGCATACGCATCCCGCCTTGGCGCCGGCTCCCCACTTCCACTTGCACAGTCACGCGCAGGACGCGGCACACGCGCACGCGCATGCGTCGGCCGACGCGCGCCGCTCGCTCGGCTTCGGCGTGGCGCACGGGCTCGCGGGGAGCGGCGCGATCGCCGCCCTGCTCGTCGCCGCGGCTCCCGACGGGACAACGCGCTTCGTCTACTTCATCGCGTTTGGCGCGGGGACGATGCTCGGGATGCTGGGAGTATCGCTGACGCTTTCGGTGCTCGTGCGGCTGGCGGCCGATCGGGGAACGAAGTGGGCTACTGCCCTCCGTCTGGGAGCCGCGCTGGGGAGTGTAGTGGCGGGTGTAGTAGTGGCTTGGAATGTGATTGGGGAACAGACGCTGAGGTAGACGCTGAGCCGCCGAGACGCTCAGGGGATATGAGGGCCGAGCTAGAAGGAAAACCCTCGCAACTATCACCTCGGATCCCCTCAGCGTCTCGGCGTCTCGGCGTCTCCCTCAACGTCTCACATCTTCTGATGCGACCCACTTCCCCTGTAGATCCGGCCTCTCCATTCAACTTTCCTTGCCCCTCTCCATGCCGATCGCATCATAATGAACGCCACCATCATCGCGCCGAGCGGGTACAGCAGCGCGTACGCGACCGGTCCGCGCTCTCCGATGTAAATCGCGATCCACGTGACGAGCGACACGGCGGTCGCGATCGCGGCGAAGTCGCCTCCCCAATCAATCGTGAGCCACGCGATCGGCGGGCCCACCCAGAAGAGCGCCGGCACCCACATCAGGTAGGGAAGCAGCGTCCGGACCAGACGGATCGGGGGCGCCATCAGCGGCGCGCCGAGGGCCATGTTCTTGGACCATCCCTCGATGATCTCGCGCAGCGAGCCGTACATCCGGGTGCTCATGAAATCGGGCGCGTGCGCGAGGAAGATGTCCTTGCCGGCGCGCACGTAGGCCTGGGCCAGCATCACGTCGTCGGCGACGGTGTTCTTCACCGCCTCGTGCGTGCCGACGGCTTCGTACGCGGCCCGCGGGGTGAGGATGAATTGGCCGTTGGCAATCGCGTTCCACTCGACGCGGGTGCGATTCACGCGCCGCAGGTCGCCGACACGCGTTTGCAGCGCGAGGAAGACGTGCGGCTGGATCAGCTTCTCCCAGAATGTCCGCATCTCCTGGCGCGGGACCACCGAAAACAGATCGACCCGCTCGGCCTGGAGCGCGCGCACCGAGCGCGGCAACAGCTCCGGCTCGTGTTTGGTGTCGGCGTCGGTGAACAGCAGCAGCTCGCCTGTTGCGGCGCGATAGCCCTGGACCATCGCCCACTGCTTGCCGAACCACCCGGGCGGGAGCTCGGTCCCGCGCACCAGGTGCACCCGGCCGCCGGTCGCGGGCTCCACGATGTCCGCGGTGCCGTCGGTCGAGCGGTCGTCCACGACGATCACTTCGATCGGCGAGTACGCGGTGGAGAGCACGGAGCGCACGCAGCGTTCGATGTTGCGCGCCTCGTTGCGCGCGGGGATGATGATCGAGACCAGCGGCCCGCTGTTCAATGGCTCGTAGTCCCGCAGATTGGGCCGGCGCGTGGCATAGCGGTACACGACGACGACCAGCACCACGATCCAGGGCGACGCGAGCAGCCAGCTCATTTGCGGGCCCCCCCTTCGATCGCCGAGACCACCACTGCGCTCGTGAGATGGCCGGTGACATTCGTCATCGTGCGAAACATGTCGGGGACGCGGTCGAGGCCGATGAGGATGCTGAGGCCCGAGACGGGCAGGCCGGTCGTCACGAACGCGGGCCACAGGCTCACCACGCTCGCCGCGGGGACGCTGGCGACCGTGAGCGAGGCGAGGAACACCGCCGCACCCGCCTGAAACAGCTCGCCGAACCCGAACGGAATGCCGTACAGGCGCGCGATGAACAACACCGCCACGGCCTGAAACAGCGCGCTGCCGGCGCGGTTGAGGCTCGCGGCCAGCGGCAGCACGAACCCCGAGACGGGGCGGGGGATCTGCAGCTCGCGGTCCGCCGCCTCCAGCATCGTGGGGAGTGTCGCGAGGGACGAGGTCGTCGAGAAGCCCATCAGCATGGAGGGGAACGCGGCGCGCAGGAACCGTGCGGGCGCGAGCCGCGCGATCAAGGCCACGCTGGGCAGGTACACGATCGCGATGAACAGGATCAGGCCGATGATTACCGCGGCGATGAACCAGAGCATCGCCCGCACCAGGCTCCAGCCGAATTGCGCCACGAGCGGCGCGACCAACGCAAAGATCCCGATGGGAGCGAACAGCAGCACCCAGTGCACGATCCGGATGAGCGCCTCGGTCGCCGCATCGGCGAGATTTGTGAGTGTGGCGCGTTTCTCGACCGGCAGCGTCGCGGCGGCCACCGCGAAGATCGTGACGAACACGATGACGGGCAGGAGGTTGCCGTCGGCCGCGGCCTTGAAGGGATTCGCCGGGATCAGTCCCACGATGAACTGCGCGCCGGTGGGAATGTTCTCGGCGGCCCGCTGGATCACGCCCGGGTCCGCGGCTGCCGCCGCGCGCAGCGCCACCTGCTGCTCCGGGGTGACGGCCTCCCGCGGCAGCAGCAGCGACGCGACGGCGAAGCCGATGAGGATCGCCGCCAGCGACGTCGCCCAGAAGAACGCCAGCGTGCGGACGACCAGGCGCCCCACGGTCCGCAGGTCGCCGAGCTTGGCGATGCCGGAAAACAACGCGGTGGCGACGAGGGGGATCACCACCATCGAGAGGAGGTTCAGGAACACCGCGCCGACGGGCCGGATCTCGCGCGTGAGTGTTGCCAGCGCGGGGTGCCCGCGCTGCGCCAGCGCCGCGGCCACGAGCCCGAGCGCCAGCCCCGCGACGAGACCGATTCCCATCCACACGTGGCTTCTCATCGGATGTGGGATATAATAGACGCCGAGACGCTGAGACGCCGAGGGCTCACCCTACACGCCGGAGCAACGGTTGGGACACGCGCAGACGACGAACCCGAAATGGGCCCTGGTCTTGGGCGCTTCCAGCGGCTTTGGAGAAGGCGCCTCCCGGGCGCTCGCGCAGGCGGGCTATGATATCGTCGGCGTCCACCTGGACCGCAGGGCCGGACTCGAACATGTGGCCGAGATCCGGCGCGATATCGAGAAACTCGGACGCCAGACGCAGTTCTTCAACATCAATGCCGCCGACGAAGAGAAACGCAACGAGGTGCTCGCCGAGCTCGCCAAGCAGCAGCTCAATGTCGCCGTGCTCCTGCACTCGCTCGCGTTCGGGACGCTGAAGCCCTACGTCGGCGACGACGTGCTGAACAAGGCCAACATCGACATGACGCTGGATGTCATGGCCCATTCGCTCGTGTATTGGGCCCAGGGCGTCGTGAAGCACAACCTGATGGGCAAGGGCGGCCGCATTTTCGCGATGACGTCGTCGGGCTCGACGCGTGTGTTCGCGACCTACGGCGCGGTGTCCGCGGCCAAGGCGGCGCTCGAGTCCCACTGCCGCCAGCTGGCACTCGAGCTCGCGCCCCATCAGATCGCGGTGAACGCCCTGCGCGGCGGCGTGACCGACACACCCGCGCTGCGCAGGATTCCGGGGAACGAGAAGCTCATCGAGATCGCCACGCAGCGAAACCCGCACCACCGGCTCACCACGCCCGCCGATCTGGGCGGCGCGATCGTGGCGTTGTGCCAGCCCGGCGCCGACTGGATCACCGGCAACGTGATCAACGTGGACGGCGGCGAGGAGGTCTCGGCGTAGCTACGGTGCAGCAGGCGCGCCGCGCGCTGCTGGGCTACCGGGGCGCACCGATCCCGTTCGAGAGCGGGATGATTGCCGCGGCGGTGGCGATCGCGCTGCGCGACGGCGACGATGGGCTGGAGGCGCTGTTCATCCATCGCGCCGAGCGCGCCGGCGACACCTGGTCGGGCCAGATCGCGTTTCCCGGTGGACGGCGCGAGCCGGGGGATGCCGATTTGCTTGCCACCGCGATCCGCGAGACGCGCGAAGAAATCGGCGTGGACCTGGCGGCGGCGGAACGGCTCGGCGTGCTCGACGATCTGCATCCGCGCACCCCCATCCTCCCCCCCGTTGTCGTCCGGCCGTTTGTATTCGCGTTGACCGACCAACCCCCAATTACGCTGAGCGCCGAGGTCCAGGGTGCGTTTTGGGTATCATTTCGTGCGCTCCAGGCGCCGGGAGCACAGGGGGAGATCATTGTCGATCATCCTGGCATCCCCCGGCGCATCCTACCTGCCTATATCGTCGGAAATCGCACCATCTGGGGCATGAGCGAGCGCATTCTCACGCCGTTAATTAGCCTCGTTTCTTAGCTTATCAAAATCCACATCTTTGCTTGACAACATTTGAAGATTAGTGTAGCCTAATACCCTGTCCCGTTGACAGGTTCACCGCTCCGGAGACCGGGTCATGAGCACCTCTATTCGCAGTCCGCAGCCGCCGCTGACGCGTTCGGTCGAAGACTATCTGAAGTCGATTTTCCATCTCACGAGCCAGGGCGGGTTCGCGACGACCAGCGACATCGCGGCGATGCTGGAAATCGCGCCGCCGTCGGTGAGCGGCATGATGAAGCGCCTGTCCGAGACCGGCCTCATCGAGCACGTCCCGTATCGCGGCGTGCAGCTTACCCCGCAGGGCCGGCGCGCCGCACTCCAGATGATCCGGCGCCACCGCATCCTCGAGGTCTATCTCACCCGCCAACTCGGCTACGACTGGGGCGACGTGCACGTCGAAGCGGAGCGTCTCGAGCACGCCGTTTCGGAGAAGCTCATCGAGCGGATGGCGGACGCGCTCGGCGAGCCGCGCTACGATCCGCATGGCGCGCCGATCCCCACCGCCGCCGGAGAAATCGAAGAAGCGGAGCTCGTGACCCTCGCGGACGCGCCGGTGGGCGCGGACGTCGTGTTGCGGCAGGTCGGCGATGAAAACGCCGAGCGCCTCCACTATCTCGCTCAGCAAGGGCTCGTGCCGGGGACGCGCCTGACCATCGTGGACCGCCAGCCGTTCAATGGTCCCACCACGGTGCGGATCGGCGCGGACACGCGGGTCGTCGGCCAGGAGCTCGCGGGCCTGCTGTGGTGCGAGGGGCTCAGCGCGTGAAACGGATCTCACGTCGGACTGCCTTAAAGCAAGGCCTCTTCGGCATCGCCGGAGTGGCCTCCGCTACATCGGTCGCGGGCGCGGCCTCCATGGGAGCGCATCCGGATCCGCACGCGCTGATGACGCGCGGCGTGCCGGCCGGCGCCGGCATTGATCCGACGCTGTTCCTGCGCCACTTCGACTACGGCGTCGTGTCGAAGCGCCCCAACGGGCAAACGGTGCGCGAGTACCGGATGATTGCCATGGACCGCAACCTCGAGATCATGCCGGGCCTCATTTACTCGGCGTGGACCTTCAACGGCCAGGTGCCCGGGCCGACGCTGCGCTGCACCGAAGGGGACCTGGTGCGCGTGCACTTCCACAACGCGGGGACCCATCAGCATTCGATTCACTTCCATGGGTTCCACCCGGCGAACATGGACGGCACGTTCGAGCAGATCGATCCGGGCGGCTCGTACGTCTACGAGTTCGAGGCTCAGCCCTTCGGGCTCCACCTTTACCACTGTCACACGATGCCGCTCAAGCGGCACATCGCCAAGGGTCTGTACGGCGCGATGATCATCGATCCCAAACGGCCGCGCCCGCCCGCGCACGAGATGGTGATGGTGATGAACGGCTTCGACGTGAACTTCGACGGCGAAAACGAGGTCTACGCCGTCAACACTGTGCCATTCGCCTATCAGGCAAACCCGATCGTGCTGCAGCGCGGCGAGCTGAACCGGATCTACGTCGTGAACGTGCTGGAATTCGATCTCATCAATTCGCTGCATACCCACGCGAACTTCTTCCACGTGTACCGGACCGGCACGTCGCTCGAGCCGAGCGAGTTCACCGACACGATCAGCATGGGTCAGGGCGAGCGCCACATCCTCGAGTTCACCTACGACAAGCTGGGCAAGTTCATGTTCCACGCGCACCAGTCGGAGTTCGCCGAGCTGGGGTGGATGGGAGTGTTCGACGTGCAGGGGACGATCGCGTGAGCCGCAAGACGTGGCTTTGGTTTCTCCTGCCGCTCGCGCTCCTCGCCGTACTTTCGCTCGTCGTCGTGAAGGGCGGTACGCTGTCGCGCCTCGCTCGCGGGCTCCCGCCCATCGAGGAGCTCACGGTTGACCGCACGCGGCTGACTCCGGATCACATCGTCCTCGACGTGGTGAACGGCGGCCCCGATCCGGTCACCGTCGTCCAGGTGATGGTGGACGAGGCGTTCTGGACGCACACGATGACACCCGACCGGACCGTCGGGCGGCTGGGCCGCGCGCGGATCGAGATTCCCTATCCCTGGGTGGCGGGCGAGCCGCACCACATCAAGCTCGTGACCGCGACCGGCATCACGTTCGACCACGAGATTGCGGTCGCCGCCGAGACGCCCACGGCCGACGCCGGCTACTTCCTGACATTCACGCTGATCGGGCTTTACGTCGGCGTGCTGCCGGTCATCATCGGCCTGCTGTGGCTGCCGTTCCTGAAGCGGCTGGACCGCCGCTGGGTCCACTTCGCGCTGGCGCTGACAGCGGGCCTGCTGATTTTCCTCGCGGCCGAAGCGCTGCACGAAGCCCTCGAGACGGCGAGCCGCGTGGCCGGCGCGTTCCAAGGGACAGGGCTCGTGGCGATCGGCGTGCTCGTGACGTGGCTGGTGCTGCAGGCTTTTGGCGGAGCAGGGCGCAGGGAGCAGGGAGCGGATAACCCGGCTGCCCAGCGCCTGCGGCTCGCGTTCCTCATCGCGCTGGGCATCGGACTGCACAACCTGGGCGAGGGATTGGCGATCGGCGCGGCGTACGCGCAGGGCGCCGTGACGCTGGGCGCGTTCCTCGTCGTGGGATTCATGATTCACAACACGACCGAGGGGCTGGGCATCGTCGCTCCGATCGCGCAGGACAATCCCCCCGTCAAGACGCTCGCACTCGCGGGCCTCCTGGCCGGCGGCCCGACGATCATCGGGGCGTGGCTCGGCGGTCTCGCCTATTCACCGCTGTTGGCCACGCTCTTCCTGGCGATCGGCGCGGGAGCGATCCTGCAGGTGCTGGGCGTGCTCTACCGCGTGATAGCTAGGGAAACGGGACCGACGGTGTGGACGCCGCTCAATGCGATGGGAGTGGCGGCGGGGCTGGTGCTGATGTACGCCACCGGATTGCTGGTGGCGGCGTGAGCGCCGCGGCGGTTCTCCTCGCGCTTGTGGCTGCGGCGCCGGCTACGGGAAACGATATCCCGTACTTCGCGCGCAAGTACGATGTCTCGTGCAGTTATTGCCACGTGGCTCCGCCGAAGCTGAACGCTGCGGGCGAGGCGTTCGTGGCGCGCGGGTACGACCTGCCGGAGCGCGGCGCGCGGGGCACGTGGCCGTTCGCGGTATGGGTTAGCGGCCGCTCCGAGGCGCTCCCGGGCGTCGCCGCCGTTCGGAATTACGTGAACCGCGTCGAAGTGATTTCCGGAGGCCGCGTGGTAGCGCCCTGGCTTGCCTACTTCCTCGAGTGGCGGCCGCTGAGCCTCGAGACCCGCGGCGACGGCTCGTTGCGGGATCGCTCGGGTCGCTTCGAAGACCTGTTTGTCATCGCGATGGCGGGACGAGCGGACGCGACCGTGGGGCAGTTCAGGTTGATCGGACAAGTGGATGTGTCGCGCCGGATCGGAATCGGTGAGCCGCTGCTCCTGTCGTCATCTCTCGCCGGCACGCCGGCGGCGTCGCCGCGCCAAACCGCGTTGCGCGCGTTCTCACCCGCGGGCCGCTCGCCCGCCGCGCGCCTCGGTTATCACGTCCCGCTGCGGGACGGGTGGCGCTGGACCACGTCCGCGGCGATTCCGCTGCCCGGGGAGCTGTCGCTCCCGCTCACGGATGACGCGCGCGTCGAGGCGAGCCACGAGGTCGAGTGGGACCCCAAGGGAGTCGTCGTCGAGTCCTTCGCGCGTCGCGGGCTGCATTCGGTGGGCGCCCATCTCTTTTATGACCGGTCCGATCGCTACCTCGCCCACGCGCTGGGCACGGGGAGCCTGGGACCGGTCTACTGGACGGCGATCGCCGGCGTCGCCCGCAGCGGCGCGTCGCCCGCGCTCGGCCGCTGGTCGCTCGAGGCGGAGTATCTGCCGCGCGGCCTCGCCGGCGGCGGTGTTCGCGTCGAGGACCTGGCGTCCGACGGCCGTGACCCCGCGATCCTGGTGTACTTCAACGCACACGCCCCCGGCACGCGCTACACCGTGCGGCTCACCGTTGAGCAGCGGATCCAGAAAGGCCGGGGCGCGACGTTTTTCGAGGTAGGGACGGTCTTCTAAGTCGAGCGCGACTGCTCCAACGCCCGCAGAATGGCGCTTAACCGGCGGTCCCGCGCTTCCCGCAAGAACTCCACTTGGCCCTTGTAGGCTTTCTCGATCGACGCGATCAGCGCTCTCTGCTGTTCCGGGTCCAGCTGCGACCAGTGCGCCAGCTGCTGCCACCAGCCCTCGAAGCTCGCCAGCAAGTGCTGGGTGAATCCGCGGATCCCACCCTCACCGGCGGCGAGGTGGTAGGTGAGGTGCGGTCCGGCCGCAGCCCAGCCGATGGCCGGGCCCAATGAGACCGCGCGATCGAGATCGTCCACGCTGATCACCCCGCGCAGCACCAGGTCAATGCACTCGCGCCAAACGGCCGCCGCCACTCGCCCGACCACGTAGCCGGGAATCGCCTTCTTCAAGACAATGGGGTGGCGCCCCAGGGCGCGGAGGTAATCCACCGCGCGGGCTACCGTGGCGGGGGACGTGCGTCCCTCCGGCACGATCTCGACCAGCGGAATCAGCTCGGGTGGATTGAGCGGGTGGGTGACCAGGCAGCGGTCCATGCGGCGCACCCGGCCAAAGATCTCCGTGGGTGTGAGTCCACTCGAGGAAGAGCTGATCAGCGCGTCGGGTCCCACGGCGTGCTCGATCGCCTCGATCAGCTTCTGTTTTGCGAGCACGTCCTCGTGGATCGCCTCGATGACCCAATCTGCGTCCTCCACCGCCTCAGCCAGGCTCTGCGCCTGGAGCAGCTCGTGCAGACCGCGCTCCACGATGCGCTGGGGAGCGCGCTCGAGCGCGACGAGGGCCTGGGTGCGACGCGCGACATCTTCGAAGGCGCCGTCCATCTTGCTGCTGTTGGCGTCGAAGATCGCGACCGGCCATCCGGCCGACGCGCACAGCGCCGCCCACCCCACCCCGATGTCGCCGGCGCCGATCACGGCCACCTTGCGGGGCATCGTCATACGGTCGCCTCCGCGCCCGCGAGCGCCGGCAACACCCGTTCGAACAAGAGCCGCCGCACCGGCGCTGGATGCACCTCCATCGCCACGCGGGCGAGCGAGCCCTTGGGATCGAGCCGCGTCCGCCCGCGGTTGACGCCATCGTCCAGACCCACCGCGAGCCGCAAGTCGCTGAACGTCAGCACGTCGGGCTGCAACAGATAGGCGATCGCCAGCACGTCGTTCACCACCGCTCCCTCCAGACCCTCCTGCTTGCGGTGAAACTCGACATAGAATCGCAGGGCATCGTGCAGCCACGGCGCCGACTCGCTCAGGCGTTCGACTTCGTTGGCGCGCACCACCAGCTTCCGGGTCACGTCCAGCCCCACCATCTCCGTGGGAATCTCGGCGGCGAGCACGATGGCCAGCGCCTCGGGATCGCACCAGGCGTTGAACTCGGAATACTTGGTCGTGTTTCCGGCCGCTTCGATGTTGCCGATCATCGCGATGTGGCGGGCCACTTTCTCGCGCACCAGCGCGGGGTCGGTGCGCAGCGCCAGCGCGAGACTGGTCACGGGGCCGAGCGTCACCAGCGTGACGGGCTCGGGCTGGGCCGCGAGCAAGCGGTCGAGCGGCTTCACGAAGTCGAGGATCACCCCCGCGGGCGGCAGCTCGGCGTAGCCGAGTCCGGAGGGGCCGTGCGTGTCGGCCGCGACCGCGAGCTGGCGCTTCAGCGGCCGCCGCGCGCCGATACCGATCGGGATGCGCGTCGGGTGCTTCAGTTTACGGAGTATCTCAACGGTGTTTCGATACGCATTCTCGATTACGGTGTTGCCATACGATGTTGAGATTCCCCGCACGTCGAGCTCGGGCGAGCTCAACGCGAGCAACAGCGCGAGGCAGTCGTCGATGCCGGGATCGGTATCAATGACGACAGGGACTGGGGACTGGGGACTGGGGGAAGGCACGCTAAAGGCTAGGGCGCGCGTATCTCGTTGGCAATAGTTTCCCGCAGCCGCCGGAACTCCGCCTCGCCGCCGAACCCAAAGATCCGTTCGATGACCCGGCCCTGGCGGTCGAGCAGCGCCGAGTAGGGCAGCCCCCGATAGTGGTACGTCGCCTTCATGCGGCCGCGGCCCACCAGAATCGGGAACGGCGGCCGGAACTCTCGCACGAATGCCCGCATCCGGCGGTCATTCACATCGTCCGAGATGGCGGCGATCGCGAAGTCATCGCGGCCGAAGTCCCGGTACAGCTCGGCCATGTGCGGAAATTCCTCGCGGCACGGGTCGCACCAGGACGCCCAGAAGTTCACGAGCGTCACTTTTCCTTTGAGGTCGTCGAGCCGCACGGCCTTGCCGGAGAGATCGGGCAGCGCGAACGGCGGCGCAAACGCCTCGCGGCCGCGTGTCGGTACCTGCGCCAGCAGCGAATCCGGGTCGAGGATGCGGATCGTGCCGCGGCGATTCACCGCCACGGCGGTCGCCGCGGTGCCGAGCACCCGTGAGGTGAGGATCTCGCCCGTCTGCGAGTGGAGCACGTCGAGGCGCAGGTTGGTCGCCGCCGAGTCCTGGGCGCCGAGGACGTAGACCCGGCCGTCGGGACCGACCGTCATCGCGATGCTGACGAGCGCATGCGCGACGCGCCGCCCCTGTCCTCCGATGAAGTGCGGGTCCTTCTCCACGGGAATCAGGCCGCGCGCGCTGCGCCACAGGGGCGAGCCGGTCGCGTCGAGGCGCAGGATCTCATCACGCACCAGCGGGGCGAAATAGATCGCGTCGCCCCCCCCCGACAGCGCGACGGCACCGGCGTTGACGAGCTGGACGAGGTAGGGAATCTCGGGGACGTGGATCGTGCCGAGGCCGTGACTGGGCCGTCCGAGCGTATCGAGCATCCACAGGAGCGGCGCGCTGCCGTCCTCAGCGACGAACTGAACGAAATAGGGCGAGCGCGAGGCCAGAATACGGTGGTCGCCGGTGGCGTACAGCGAAGCGGGAAAGGGACTCTCCCATTCGCGCACGAGCGTGCCCAGGGTATCGAACACGACGCCCTCACCGGTCCGTTCGGTGACGAGCAACCGGCTCTCCGGAAACGCGGCGACGGCGACGGGGCTCGCGAGCCGTGGGTCCGCGATCATCCGGACGATGTGGAGGTTGCCGTCGAACGCCACCAAGCGGCTGCGGCTGGCATCGGGCGCCCACGCGACTCGGGCGACCCGGGCCGCGGGCGAGCGGCCGAGGAAGAGCAGCGTGAAGCCTTCACCAGCGGCCGGCTGACAGGCGATGCACGCCCCGCCTACCAGCACTGCGGCCCAGCGCATCAGCTGCCGGGGGCGGCTTCGATCGTCTTGATCTCGATCGTGTGCATGCCGGCCCGCAGGCGGTGCGTGCCCGTGACCTTCACCGAGCCTTCGGCGAACGGCACGAGCCGCGGATTCTGCGCGTCGGCGGGCTTGCTGCTCACGGGCAAGTACAGCGTGCCGTCGGTGCTGAGAATCGCGAGCGACACGCCGCTGCGGGCGCACGCCGTGGCGCATTGCTTGTGGTCGGCGCCGGACTTGCCCAGCGCCACGAGGCAGCTAGCGTCTACGACTCGCCCGGTGATCGTGACGGGCTCGCCTGCGGGCGAGTCGGCTTTCTGGGACGCGAGGGGAGTGACGCCGATGGCGAGCGCGGCACACGCGGCGAACAACGGCTTCAGCATGATCCGTCTCCTATATTGAGTCCATGAGCGAGGACTATCGCGCGCTGATCGACACGTTCGGCAAGGGCTGGGAGCGGGGCGACGTCGACAGCATCTGCTCCGTCTTCGCCGACGATGCCGTCTTCCTCGAGACGCCGTTCAGCACGCCCGACCGCGGCCTCGCCGCGATCCGTGCCTACTGGAAGGATATCCCGCTGCACCAGGCCGAGACCAAGTTCTCGTCGGGGGAGATTTACGTCGCGGGACCGTGGTTCGCCACGGAGTTTCGGTGCATGTTTCGCCGCCGTCGCACCGGCGAACAGGTGGACGCCCGGGGGGCGATTTTTTGCGAAACGAAGGCAGGGAAGATCTCCGAAATGCGAATGTACTGGCACCGATTTGCAGGAGGGAAGGAGGAGCCCAAGGCTTAAGCGGACTTTACGTATTCCAGCGCAAGCTCCATCAACTCTGCACTTCGAAGCCCCATCTGCATCGCCGTCTCGACAGCTCGTTCCTCGTCCGTTCCCTCATCAAGCATTAGGTACGGGATCATGCCCGCCGCGGTTCTATTCCCGCTCGAGCAATGCAGCAGCGCGTTTCGACCCGCCAGCTTTTTCAGCGCTTCGTGCATCTGTTTCATCGTATCGAGCGTGACAGCGCCGTGCACGATCGGCAGGCTCACGTACTCCATCCCCGCCGCGCGCACGGCTGCGGGCTCGTCGAGCGGTCGCGGCTCCATAGGATCGCGGTTGTCCAGCACCACCTCGCCGCCCGCCGCCTTGAACGCCGCAAGCTGCTCGATCGTCGGCTGGCCGCCGGTAATCCACCCGGGAAGGGGCTCGGCGGCGTTGGGGAGTCCGGCAACTGCGGCGAGGAGACTGGACATTCGAGAACGATACTAGTTTTCAATCCGTGCTCCCACTCCTTGTCGCGCTCCTCGCCGCTCCCCAGCAGCCGGAGATCCTTCTCGCCACCACCACCTCCACCCGCGACGCCGGCCTGCTGGACTCGCTGCTGCCCCTGTTCGAGACGAAGAGCGGCTACAGGGTGAAGGTCGTGGCGGTCGGGAGCGGGCAGGCGCTCGAGATGGGCCGGCGCGGCGATGCCGACGTGGTGCTCACACACGCCCCCGATGCCGAGCGCGCCCTCGCTGACTCGGGCTACTTCGTCCGTCGCCGGCTTGTGATGCACAACGACTTTCTCATCGTCGGACCGGCGACCGATCCCGCGGGCGTGCGCGGCTACGCGAGCGCCGTGGCCGCGCTCCAGCGCATCGTGGAGCGGCGTGCGCCGTTCGTCTCGCGGGGGGACCGTTCAGGAACGCACATACTCGAACAGACGCTGTGGAACCTCGCCGGGATCTCGCCGCCTCCTCATGGCGAGTGGTACATCGAGTCGGGCCAGGGGATGGCGGCGACGCTGCAGATGGCGGACCAGAAGCACGCCTACACCCTCAGCGATCGCGCCACCTACCTCGCCTGGCGCGAAAAGCTCCAGCTCGTCCCTCTCGCCGAGGGCGACACGCTACTGTACAACGTCTATCACGTGATGGAAGCTCGGCAGAGCACACTCGGCGCGCAGGCGCTTGCGGAGTTCCTGGTCTCGCCCGACGCTCAGGCCGTCATCGCGCGGTTCGGGACGGCACGCTTCGGGCAGCCGTTGTTCATTCCGGATGCCGGCAAGCCGGACCGTTGGTGACGTCACCCTGCCCTCGCGTTCGACGCGCAAAGGAGTGATCAATGCAGCTGAACCTCGCCGCACTTGCCCCAGTCGCCGCGTCGGTGGCACTCGTCCTGGCCGGTTTCTCATTGGGTCTCCTCATTCGGCACGTGTTGCTTCCGCGGCTGCCGTCCGCAGCGGGGGGACGCTGGCTCCAAGGAGGCGTGGTCTGGTGGTCCACGATGCTGGGCCTCTATGTCGCCCTCGAGGTCACCATGCTCCCCGGAGCGACGGGCCCGGTGTTGCGCAAGCTGCTGGTCGTCTTGCTGATCCTGTCGGTCACCTCGGTCCTCGGCCGGGGCGTGGCAGCGGCGGTGAGTGTCCGAGGCGCAAAGCTCGGACCGTTGCCGGCGGTCAATCTCGTCTCGAACCTTGCTCGGCTGATGGTATGGGTCCTGGGCGGCCTCGTGATCCTGCAGACGCTCGGCATCTCGATCACGCCTCTGATCACCGCGCTTGGCATCGGCGGCCTGGCCATCGGGCTGGCGCTGCAGGATACGCTTGCGAATCTCTTCGCGGGCATTCACATCCTGGCGTCACGCCAAGTGCGTCCCGGCGATTACATCAGGCTGGAGTCCGGGGAAGAGGGATACGTGCGGGACGTGACGTGGCGTTACACGACCGTCGTGCAGCTGCCCAACAACCTCACGATCGTCCCGAATGCGAAGCTCGCGTCCGCGATCATCACGAATTACTACCTCCCGTCAACCGACCTCGCCGTGCTGGTGCCGGTCGGCGTCAGCTACGACAGCGATCTGACACGCGTCGAAGCGGTCACGGTCGCCGTCGGCAAGGAAGTGATGGCGGAAGTGAAGGGCGGCGTCCCCGAGTTCGAGCCGTTCATTCGCTTCAACACGTTCGCGGAGTCCAGCGTCGACTTCACGGTCATCCTGCGCGGCCGCGAGGTCGTGGACCAGCATCTCATTCGCCACGAGTTCATCAAGCGGCTGCACGATCGGTACCGGGCCGAGGGAATCGAGATTCCGTTCCCGCAGCGGACGGTCCATCTGCGCCCCGGCGACGCGCGAGGCGATCCGCGCTGACGCGCGATCTCGGGGTCTCGGGAGTGGTCACGGCGGATGCGTTGCCGCGAGAGCTCGACTACGTCCTGTTAGTGTTCGCGCTGTTCGTCAGTTGCGAGTGGGCGCCACGAGAAGTACCGTGTTTCGGCAAGGGTGCAGCGAGGATCCTCGCTGCAGGTTAGTCGGGTTGGTCGGGCCGCCAACCTCCAATCAGCCCAGCGGCTGTTGGAGGAGTCATGTCTCATCCCACTGCACAGCAGCCCCAGTACGATCGCCCCGGAGGCTGTTTGCTCCGGCTGTTCTGGATGGGGTTCGGCAATATGGCTCTGGTCCTCATCGCGATCCTCATCATCCAGCGTCGTGCCTTTTCCGCGCTTGATGCGGCGTACTGGGTCGTCGTGGCGGCGCTGCTCGCCGCGCGCTACGTCGACATCGCGCGCTTCGCCGGCCGCACTACAGACGGCGAGCCCGCGATGATGTGGCATTTCCGACGCTACGCACTGCGGCTGTTACTGATCGCCGCCGCGTTGTGGGCCGGGGTGCACGGCTTTGCTCGGCTGGTCTAGCGTGTCATTCATTACGCTTGGCCCGGTCGTTACGAGCTCCGCGCTGGGCCTACCAGGCGAGCCGACCCATGGGGCCGCTGTCACGGGCGTCCTCTTGGGTCTCGTGGTGATTCTGGCCGCCGCGCGCATCGGCGGTGAACTGGCCCAGCGCGCGGGACAACCCGCGGTCCTGGGCGAGCTCGTGTTCGGGATCCTGCTTGGGAACCTTCACCTCGCAGGGCTTGGCGGATTTCAGCGAATCGCCGCGGATCCGGCCATCGATGTCATCGCTCAGCTTGGCGTCTTGATTCTGCTGTTCGAAGTGGGACTCGAATCCACCGTGCGCGACATGCTGCGCGTCGGGGGGGCCGCAGCCCTGGTGGCAGTCTTGGGGGTGCTGACGCCGTTTGCCCTGGGGTGGGGAGTTGGTGCGTGGCTGCTTCCCGAGCACGGGGCCTACGTCCACGTGTTTCTCGGCGCCACCCTGACGGCCACCAGCGTCGGGATCACCGCGCGCGTTCTCAGCGAGCTCGGCAAAGCGCGGACCAAGGAAGCGCACGTGATTCTGGGTGCGGCTGTCCTCGATGACGTCTTCGGGCTCGTCATCCTGGCGATTGTGGGGGGCGCGATCGAGGCGGCAAATCTGGGTCAACGCTTGGCTATCGGGGCGGTCGCTGTCGTGCTGCTGAAGGCATTGCTTTTTCTGGGCGGGGCGCTGGTGCTCGGCGTGGCGATATCGCCGCGCCTGTTCCGCATCGCTGCGCGGCTGCGAGGGCAAGGTGCCCTGCTCACCACCGCGCTGGTCTTCTGTTTCACGCTTTCCTATCTCGCGTCCGTCATCGGGCTGGCCCCGATCGTGGGCGCCTACGCGGCGGGGCTGGTGCTCGAGGACGTGCATTGGCGCGACTTCGCCGCGCGCGGCGAGCACCAGCTCGAGGAATTGATCAAGCCCGTCGCCACTTTGCTGGTGCCAGTTTTCTTCGTATTGATGGGCATGCGGGTCGAGCTAGCGGCATTTGCGCGGATCGACGTACTGGGACTCGCGGCACTGTTGACGCTCGCGGCCATCATCGGCAAACAGGCTTGTGCGCTCGGCGCGTACGGCGGGCTGGATCGGCTCTCGGTGGGGATCGGCATGATTCCTCGTGGGGAAGTCGGCCTCATTTTCGCCGGAATCGGCCTCAGTCTGTCGATCCACGGCGAGCCGATTGTGGATCGCGCGGTATTCTCGGCGATCGTCATCATGGTGATCGTCACCACGATGATCACCCCTCCCGCGCTGACGTGGAGCCTCACTCGAGGGCGCTCCGGCTAGAACGCCTGATCCCACCGCTTCGACAGCCGGATCGCCGACCCGATCAGTCCCACCATGCTGTAGGTCTGCACGAAGTTTCCCCACTGCTCACGGGTGCGGGGATCGATGTGCTCGGCGAGGAGCCCATGCCGGTTGCGGCAGGCGAGCACGTTCTCGAACAGCGTTCGTGCCGTATCACGCTCACCGATCGCGGCCAGGGCGTTGATGTACCAGAACGTGCAGACGAGAAACGCGTTCTGCGGCGTGCCGAAATCGTCGGCTTCCATGTAGCGGAAGATGAAATCGCCGTTCTTGAGCTCGCGCCCGATCGCGCGCACCGTGGCCGCGAATCGAGGATCGTCGTCGGCCAAGAAGCCGAGCTCGTTGAGCCGGAGCAGGCTGGCGTCCAACGCCTCGCCGTCGAATGTGGCGACGAACGTCCCCCGCTTGGCATTCCATGCCCGCCGCGAGATGACCTCGTGCATCTGCGACGCGCGGTCCCGCCAGTAGGCCGCGCGATCCGCAAGACCGAGGTGCGCGGCGATGCGGGACAAGCGATCGCAGCCGGCCCAGCACATCACGCTCGAGAACGTGTGCACCCGCGCCGTGCCGCGCAGCTCCCACAGCCCGGCGTCGGGCTGATCGAACAGCTCGGCGGCGCGCTCGCCGAGCGGCTCGAGGCGGCGGAACAGCGCCTCGTCGCCCTGTCGCGCGAGGCGGCGGTCGAAGAACACGTGCGTCGCCGCGAGGATGGCGGAGCCGTACACGTCGTGCTGCACCTGCGCATGCGCCTGATTGCCGACGCGGACCGGTCCCTGGCCGCGGTACCCCGGGAGCGAGTCCACGTCCCGTTCGGCGGTGACCGAATGGCCGCTGACCGTGTACACCGGCTGCAGGCGCCCTTTACCGTCCGCCGCGACGAGGTTGAGGATGTAGCTGAGGTAGCGCTCCATCGTGCGCGTGGCGCCCAGGCGGTTCAGCGCGTTGACGACGAAGTAGGCATCGCGCAGCCAGCAGAAGCGGTAGTCCCAGTTGCGCCCGCTCCCCGGCGCCTCGGGAATGGAGGTGGTCAGCGCGGCGACGATCGCGCCGGTATCCTCGAACACATTGAGCTTGAGTGTGATGGCTGCCCGGATGACGGCGTCCTGCCATTCGAAGGGAATGCCCAGCGAGCCCACCCACTCGCGCCAGTACGCCGTGGTGTCCTCGAGCCAGCGCCGCCCAACCTCACCGGCGGTGCCCTGCAGCGTCTCGTCGGGGCCGAGGATCAGAGTGACCGTGTCGTCGAGAAAGAATGGATTCTCCTCGAGCACCGCCGTCACCGACGCATCGGTCGTGAGCCGCAGGGCGAGATCCTTGCCGACGTAGCGGATGTGATTGCTGCCGTGCGTGACGCTGGGGCGGCAGCGGCCGTAGTCATACGCCGGGCGCAGGCGGACGCGGATGCGCGGCGTGCCCGCAATCCGCGTGATGCGTCGGACCAGCGTCATGGGGCAGAACATCCGTCCGAACTGCCGGAACCGCGGCGCGAAATCGACAATTTCGACGGCGCCGCCGCTCTGGTCGGAGAGACGCGTGGCGAGGACCGGCGTGTTCGCGAGATACGTCTGCTCGGCTGTGACGCAGTCGAGGAGCTCCACGACGAAGAAACCGAAATCTTCGGGGCGCTCGGGCGTCCCGAGGAGCGAGCAGAACATCGGATCGCCATCGAAGCGGGGAAAGCACGCCCAGTTGATCGCGCCTTGGGGATCCACGAAGGCGCCGATCGTGCCGTTGCCGATGAGCGCTAGATCGAGCGCAGCCACTGCTCCACCGCCTGTTCGCTGGGAAGGCGCCACCGCGCCGCAGTCCGTCCCGGACCCACCTTGATCGAGTAGCCGCGCAACCGATTGACCGTGGCGAAGCCGTATTCGTCGGTCGCATCGTCTCCGACGAACACCGGTGTCCGCCCCTGGAACGGTGGCTCCCGCATGAATTCCAGCACGGCCATCCCCTTGTCCTTTCCCGCCGGCTTCATTTCCACCACCCGCTTTCCAATCTGGATGCAGTATTGCGCTCCCACGCGGCGCAGCAGCGCACGGGTGACGCGGTGCGCATAACTGGCGAGCCGCGGCGCGCGGCGGTAGTGCAGCGCCAGGGACAGGCCCTTGTCCTCGACGATCAGGCCGGGCTTACCGGCGGCGGCGGCGGCCAGCCGCGCCCGCGCCCACTCGAGCTGCTCCGCCGGAAACGCGTGCTGCTCGACGACCCCCGTTGCGCCGCGCCGCTCCAGGCCGTGCTGGCCGGCCGCGGGAAAGCGGACGCCGGCAAAGAGCCGGTCGATGTCGGCGATGGAGCGCCCGCTGATCAGCGCGACCGCTCCGCCGCTGGCCTGGTGCAGGTCCTCGAGCAGCCGCCGCAGATCGCGGCCCGGGCGCGCGCCGGCCGGCGTGGCGGCGATGGCGACGAGCGTGCCGTCGATGTCGAAGAAGTACGCCCACTCGCGCCGCGGCGGCGGCGGAGCGGTGAGGCGAGACGGCCGCGCGGTCACAGCCGCCGGCTGGGTTCGCGACTCTCCTGAGAGCCGCGCCGCTCCTGCACCGTGCTGCGCTCGAGCAGACGGCCCCGGCGCCGCATGGCCGCCGCGTCTATCAGCATCCGGCCGGCCCAGCGATATACGTTGAATTCCCTGATCAGGCCGCGCATCAGCCGCATGCGGGCGCGCTGCTCGCCCCCGTCCATGGTGAGCGCAATGTGCAAGGCAGCGGCGCACTGGTCGGTGTCGTAGGGATTGACGATCAGCGCCTCCGGCAACTCGCGCGCCGCGCCGGTGAAGAGGCTCAAGATCAGGACTCCCCGCTGGTCGTCGCGCGCCGAGACGAATTCCTTGGCGACGAGGTTCATACCGTCGTGCAGACTCGTCACCATGCACAGATCCGCCGCCCGATAATACTCATAAATCTGCTCGGGCTGGTGATGCTCCACCTTGAGCACGATGGGCGGATGGGTCGCTTCGGGGAAGCGCTGGTTAATATGGGTGGCGAGCTCGCGCACGCGCGACTCGTAGGCGCGGTACTCCTCGATGCGGATGCGTGTGGGCGCGGCAATCTGAATGAACGTGAACTTGCCCACCCATTCCGGATGGAGCTCGAGCAGCCGCTCGACGGCCCGCAGCCGCTCTTCGATTCCCTTGGTGTAGTCCAGCCGATCGACCCCCACGCCCACGGCTTGCTCGGGGGGCAACCCATGGCGCTGCCGCACCTCCGTGCGGCATTGCTCCACCGGCTTCGCGATCAGCTCCGGCACGGGCGGCCATTCGATGGAAATCGGGTAGCGCTTGACCGTCGTCTCTCTGCCGCGATAGGAGACCGAGAACATCTCGCGGTCCACCCGCGCCTCCAGCTGCCGGTCCACGGTGTCGAGGAAATTGTTGCAGTGGAACTGGGTGTGGAATCCGAGGATGCTGCTGCCGAGCATCCCGTCCAGCAGCTCTTCGCGCCACGGGCAGATCGCGAAGGCTTCGGGATTGGGCCAGGGAATGTGCCAAAACGAAATGATGGTCGCCGCGGGCAACGCTTCCTTGATCATGCGGGGCAGCAGCGCGAAGTGATAGTCCTGCACCAGTACGACCGGGTTGGCGGACTGCGCCTCCCCGGCGACGGTCTTGGCGAACTTGCGGTTGACCTGGACGTACTGCTCCCAATCGGACGTGCGGAAAATCGGGCGCACATGGGCGATGTGGCACAGCGGCCAGACGCCTTCGTTCGCGAAGCCGTAATAGTAACCGGCCTCTTCCTCGGGGGTGAGCCAGACGCGCCGCAGCTGATAGGCGGGTTGCTCGGGCGGAATGGCGACGTGATCCTGGGCGTCCACGACGTCGCGGTCCGCGGAGCCGCTGCCGTGCGCGATCCAGGTGCCCGAGCAGGCGCGCATGATCGGCTCCATCGCGGTCACCAGCCCACTCGCCGGCCGCCACAGCTCGATGCCGGTGCCGCGGCGCATATGAATGTAGGGCTCCCGGTTGGACACGACGATGACTTCCTGGTCACGCAGCTCGCGGTGCAGGATCTGGCGCAGCGTCTCGGGCGTCCAGGCGAGCTGCTCCTCATCGCGGGCGCGGTGATCGGCCTCGAGGTCCTGAATCAACGCCCGCAGGTCCTTGGCGATCGGCCGCAGCTCGGGAGGGGCGGGAGTCCCCCGCTTGCCTGGGGAGAGGAGCACGTTTTCGCCGCGCAGCAGCGCGCGCAGGCCCTGCACCCAACCCCGCCAGCTGAGCTGGGCGATCACGACCGTGATCAGCGCGACAGTCAGTCCCAGGCCGATGAAAAACAGGAACAAGTACTCCCGCGTCTCGAGGCTGCGGCGCGCGATGAAGCTCATGTCGTGCACCAGCACCAGCCGCCCGATCTCCGCGCCCGCGGCGATCAGCGGCCGCACCGATACGAGCACCGGACCCTTTTCGGTCTGCAGGAGATCGCCGCCCGGCTCGGCGAAGCGGTCCAGCTCGGCGCACGTCACTTCCTTGGGCAGCGTCGGGGTCGCGATCGGCTCGCCGGCGGCCGCGGCGGGGCACAGGCCCATGGCGAAGAGCCGTTCGTCCTGCGTGATGCGCGTGAAAAACTGGAGGATGCGCCGGCGGTTGCCGGCCTGAATCAGATCCTGCAGCGGCTGCTCGACGGTGTTCGCGATGAGGTTGGCGCGGATGTCGAGGTCGCGGATGAACCAGCGGAGCGTGAGCCTGTCCACGAGCGGCACCGCCGCGTACGCGAAGACCGCGAGGGCCAGCAGCAGCGGAACGACGAAGCGGAGGGAGAGTCGCATCGTTCACTAGATACCCAATGCGGCGGCTGGGTTCCAGGTCTGGATGGGGCGAATTCGGGGGGATAGATTGACATTCACGATGCGCTTATGTCTCTGGACTGTCGGTGCCGCGCTCCTCTGCGGCTGCGGCGCCCGCGATGCCGCGCTCCCGCCGGCCATCGAGTTCTCGGGCCCGGCCTCCAGCGTCGCCCCGAACATCGCCCGCACCGCCGATGGTGCCGCTGTCCTGACGTGGCACGAGCGGGTCGCGGACAAACGGCACGCGCTGCGCTTTGCGGTGCGCGAGGGTGGCCGGTGGTCCGAGCCGCGGACGATCGTCGAGAGCGACTCGTTCTTCGTGAACTGGGCGGACTTTCCGTCGCTGGTGGCGCTCCCCAACGGATCGTGGATCGTCCATTGGCTGGCGCGCGTCCCGGGCGGCGTGTACGCGTACCATGTCCGGCTCGCGATCTCCCACGATCGGGGGAAGACGTGGAGCCGGCCGATCGTTCCCCACCGCGATCGCTCGCCGCAGGAGCACGGTTTCGTCGCGATGGTCCCCTGGGACGACAGCAGCGCCGCGCTCGTGTGGCTGGACGGGCGCAACATGAAGTCGGCGAGTCCGCAGCACGAAGGCGAAGGCGACATGACCATCCGGTTCGGCACCGTCAGCTCGACCGGACGCGTGGGTGAAGAGGTGCAGCTCGACGACCGCACCTGTGAATGCTGTCAGACCGCGCTGGCTCGGACTTCCGGTGGTGTCATCGCCGCTTACCGCGACCGCAGCCCCGAGGAGATCCGCGACATCGCCGTCGTGCGTCAGGTGGGGGTGGGGGGAGCATGGACACCCCCGGTGCATGTGGCGGCGGACAACTGGCATTACCCCGGCTGCCCGGTCAACGGCCCGGCGCTGTCCGCCTCCGGTGACACGGTGGCGATCGCGTGGTTCACCGCTCCGGCGGGCCAGGCGCGCGTGTCGGTGGCGTTCTCGTCCGATGGCGGTGCGAGCTGGGGGACGCCGCTGCGCGTCGATGACGGCGCCGCGCAGGGCCGCGTCGCTGTCGAGCTCCTCGGCGACGGCAGCGCCATGGTCACATGGCTCGAAGCGGGCAGCAATCGGGCTGACGTGCGCGCGCGGCGCGTGCGTTCCGCCGGCCGCAGTGACCGATCGTGGCGAGTCTCGGAGAGCTCGGAGGCTCGCTCGAGTGGATTCCCCCGCATCCTCAGACTCGGCAACGAAATGCTCGTCGCCTGGACGAGCCCAGAGGGCGTCCGCGTAGCCGCGCAAAAGCTCGACTAGAGTGACTGATCTCACACGGTCGCTCCGTCTTTTCGACGGGCTCGCGATGGTCGTCGGCGTCGTCGTGGGCGCGGGAATCTTCCGCACGCCCGGGCTCATCGCGGCTCAGCTCGGCCGCCCTTGGCTCACGTTCGTGGCGTGGGTGCTGGGTGGGGCCCTGGCATTTCTGGGAGCGCTGATCTTCGCCGAGCTCGCCACGCGCCTCCCCAAGGCCGGCGGGAAGTACGTGTACGCCCGCGAGGCATTTGGGCCGCGCGCGGCGTTCGTGATCGGGGCCGTCGAAGGGCTTGCTCTCTATCCCGCGGCGATTGCCGCGATCAGCGTCGCGGCCGGAGAGTTCCTCGAGCGCCTCACGGGGCAGCACGTTGGTGGCTGGGCGTTCGTCGTGCTGTTCACCGCGATCAACCTGACCGGCGTCGCCACGGGCCGCTGGGTACAGAATGTCGTCACCACCGCTAAGATCATCGCGCTCGGCGGCGTCGTGGTGGTTGCGTTCGCGGCGGGAAACGGCGCCGGTTGGCAGGGCGCGCTGCCCGATGCGCCGCGCGGCGTGGCGGTGTGGGCCGCGCTCGCCGTGGCGTTTCAGGCCGTGATCTGGACCTACTACGGATATGTCGAGGCCGCCAAGATCGCCGAGGAGGTCGTGGAGCCCGAGCGCACGCTGCCGCGTGTGTTTCTGCTCGGCATCGCCGTCGTGACGGGCTTGTATCTGCTGCTCAACGCCGCGTTCCTGCACGTGCTGCCGTTCGACCAGGTCGCCGCATCGAAGCTCGTCGCGGGCGATGCGGCGGCGGCGATCTTCGGCGCGAGCGGCGACATCGTGATCACGGTGCTCGCGCTGCTGGTGGTGCTCGCGTCCCTCAACGGGAACGTGTTCGTGACGCCGCGGGTGCTGTTCGGCCTGGCGCGGGACGGGCTCGCGCCGGCCGCGCTGGCGCGCGTGAACGCGGGCGGCACGCCCGGGCCCGCGATGGTGGTCGTGGGCGTCGTCGCGGTCCTGCTCGCGGCCACGGGCCAGTTCGGCACATTGCTGTCGCTCGCGATCCTCATCGTTCTGGTGATCGACGGCTTCAGCGTCGCGGCGCTGTTCCGGCTGCGGGCGCGGCAGCCCGACGCGCCGTTCCGAGCGCCCTTCTATCCGTATCTCCCGGCGTTCTTCATCGCGGTGTACGCCGTGCTGTTCGTGGGAACGGCGATCGCCCAGCCGAGGCTGGCGCTCATCGCGGTGGGCGTGCTGATTGGAGCGTACCTCCTGAGCTGGACGGTGAGTCGTCCCTTACCGTCCGCTTTATAGAGAATCACGTTCGCGCTCGAGCGTGTCGCTCACAGAAGTCTGTTGGCTAACGCCGTCCCCAGTGCCATCGCGCCAGAGATAGGTATCTTTCCCGCATGGCGCATGTCCGCCTCGCGATCTCACAGTTCAGACCCGCCAAAGGCGAGTACGCGCGCAACGTCGCCCGCATCGGCGGCGTCATTACCCAGGCCGCCCAGCTCGACCCCAAGCCCGACCTCGTCATCTTCCCCGAGACCGCGACATCGGGCTATTTCGTCGAAGGGGGCGTGAAGGAGCTGGCGGTGACGGCGGGAACGCTGGCGCGCGACCTGGCGGCGAGCTACAAGGGGCCGGCGATCGACGCCACGGTCGGCTTCTACGAGCGGTTCCAAAACCACATTTACAACTCGGCGCTGTACGTCACCCTGGGCAAGAAGAAGCCCGACGTGCACCACGTGCACCGCAAGGTGTTCCTGCCGACCTATGGCGTGTTCGACGAGGAGCGCTTCGTGGACCGCGGCCAGGACGGCGTGCGCGCGTTCGAGACGAGCTGGGGAGGGCGCGCCGCCATCCTGATCTGCGAAGACGCCTGGCACTCACTCGCCGCCACGGTCGCCGCACTCGAAGGGGCGCAGCTGCTGATTGTCCCGAGCGCGTCGCCGGCGCGGGGAACCGGTGAGGAGGACGATTGCGAGCGCCTGCCCGCGTCGGTAATCCGCTGGGAGCGGATCGTGCGCGGCATCGCCGAGGAGCACGGCGTGTTCGTCGCGCTGGCGAATCTCGTCGGCTTCGAGGGCGGCAAGGGCTTCCCGGGCGCTTCGGCGGTGATCGATCCGAGCGGGAAAGTCCTGGTGCGAGGCCCCCTCTTTGAAGAAGCACTCGTGACCGCCGATATCGATCTCGATGCGCTCACGAACGCGCGCTCCGATTCACCGCTGCTCGCGGATCTTCAGAGCGCACTCCCCGTCCTCACGAAAAGTCTGAGTGGCAAGAATCCGACAGCGAAGGTGAAGTTCGACCCTGCCGTGAACGGCAGCGTCGCATCCCGCATCACGCGTCCCGCATCCCGCTCGGAAGTCGTGCGCCCCGTGCCGGTAGATGAGGATCCGCTAGCCATGGACCACGAGCTCGTTCGCAAATGGCTCGTCAGCTTCCTGAAGGACGAAGTGACGGTGCGCCGCGGCTTCAAGAAAGGCATCGTCGGACTATCGGGCGGCGTGGACTCCGCGCTCACCGCGTTCCTGGCGGTCGAGGCGCTCGGCAAGGAGAACGTCATCGGCGTGCGCATGCCCTATCGCACCTCGAGCCCCGACAGCCTCGAGCACGCGCAGCTGGTCATCGACAAGCTCGGCATCCCGTCGCTCACCGTGGACATCAGTCCCGCGGTGGACGGCTACCTGAAGGTGATCGGCGAGGTGGATCCGCACCGGCTTGGCAACGTGATGGCGCGCGAGCGGATGATCGTGGTCTTCGATCTGTCGGCGAAACACCACGCCCTGCCGCTCGGCACCAGCAACAAGTCCGAGCGGCTGCTCGGCTACTTCACCTGGCACGCCGACGACGCGCCGCCCGTCAACCCGCTCGGCGACCTCTTCAAGACGCAGGTGTGGGCGTTGGCGCGGCACGTGGGTGTGCCCGACGAGATCGTTGCCAAGCCCGCCACCGCCGACTTGATCAAGGGGCAGACGGACGAAAGCGACCTGGGCCTGCCTTACCAGAAGGTGGATCGGATCTTGGAGGCGCTGCTGCGCGGAGTTGAGCCGCGGGGGTTCTCGAAGGAAGACGTGGAGCTGGTACGCAAGCGGCTGGATTCGACGCACTGGAAGCGCAAGCTGCCGACGGTCGCGGTGTTGTCGCAGACGGCGATCGGCGAATTCTACCTGAGACCGGTGGACTATTGATGACGTCCCCCCCCCAGTCGCGCCATCCGCGCGAATCCGAGTCGGTGCTGACCGAGCTGATGATGCCGAATCACGCCAACATCATGGGCAATGTGTTCGGCGGCCACATCCTGTCGCTCATCGACCGCGTCGCCGCAGTGGCCGCGATCCGCCACTCCCGCAAGCCGTGCGTGACCGTCTCGGTGGACAAGGTGGACTTCAAAGAGCCGATCCACGTGGGGGAGCTGGTGACCGCGTTCGCCCGCGTCAACTTCGCGGGCCGCACCTCGATGGAAGTAGGTGTCAAGATCATCGCCGAGAACGTGCTGACGGGCGATAAACGTCATACGAATTCCTGCTACGTCACCTACGTGGCGCTCGACGACAACGGACAGCCCACCGAAGTCCCGCCGATCACCCCGGAGACTCCCGATGAGAAACGGCGCTACGACCGGGCGGCGAAGAGGCGCGCGAACCGGGTGATGGAACGCAGGTACGATCAGGGACGTGGCGAGTGAGGTGAGGGTCGTCCTCGTCCTCTCCGGCGGCGGAGCCAAGGCACTGGCTCACGCGGGAGCTTTCCGAGCGTTGGAGCAGGCCGGTCTCGCCCCCAGTCACATCGTCGGCACCTCCATGGGCGCCGTCGTCGGCGCGGCGCTCGCGGCGGGCGTCCCGTTCGATCAGGTGCGCCGCCGAGCGCTGGGCCTGCGGCGCAAGGACGTGGCGCCGATCGATCCCCGGGCGCTGGTGATGGGCCTGTTCGCCCACAGCCTCATTCCGGCCTCTGCGCTGCGGCGCTCCATCACCCGCATCGTGCCCAAGACGCGGTTCGAGTACCTGAAGATCCCGCTCACCGTGACCGCGACCGATCTCGATACCGGAGGGCTGCTGCTGCTCGGCGGCCAGGAGCGACGGGGGGGGGCGGGGGGCCTCGAGATGGACCGCCGGGGCAGGGACATCGAGTTGGTAGATGCGCTGTACGCCTCCTGCGCGCTGCCGCTGTACTTCCCGCCGCTCGAGGTGGACGGCCGCCGTCTCGGCGACGGGGGACTGCGGGCAGTCCTGCCGCTCAAGCCGGCGCTCGCCATCGAGCCGACCGCAGATCTCTTTGTGGCGGTACATGTGGGCCCGGGGTTCGACGAGGTTCTCCCGCCCGCCAGCCCGTCCACCCGTCTGCCTCACATGATCCGCGCTCATGGTGAAGCGGTGCGAATCATGATGGCCGAGCAGGCCGAGCGGACAGTGGCGGAGTGGCCGAAGGAGGGGCCGCGGCTCGTGTACCTGAGGCCGGTCGCGGAACGAGAAGCGACGTTCGCCATCGAACGCGTCCAGGACTACGTCGAGATGGGTTACCAGGCTACGAAAAAAGCACTAGGATAGGCTCATGCGCGCATCCGAAGTGATGATTGCGGACCCGGTCGTCGCCGCGGCCGGAGCAACCTCGTCCGAGGTCGCTGCGTTGATGCGCATCAAGAACATTGCTGTCGTGCCGGTCGTGGACAATCCCAAGGATCGCCGCTACCTGGGCACGCTCTCTGATCGTGACATCGTGGCGCGGTGCGTGGGAGCTGGTCATGACCCCACCGACTGCTCGGCGGCCGACCACGTGCGCACGGACACACCCGTCGTGAAGCCCGAGACGGAGCTGAAGGGATACAAAGTCGCGAAGCAGCTCGATCCAATGGATCATCACGTGAGATCTACAATCGTCGTGGTCAACGGTGACAAGAAGGTCGTGGGCTTT
Source organism: Gemmatimonadales bacterium (assembly GCA_040901965.1). GTDB lineage: Bacteria > Gemmatimonadota > Gemmatimonadetes > Gemmatimonadales > GWC2-71-9 > 20CM-2-65-7. The sequence continues at coordinate 195,348 of JBBDYB010000010.1, forward strand.
ATCCCCCATCCAGAAGAAGTGCAAGGGATTATCGTTCAGTAACCATGCCCCACAAGTTCTTCACCCTTGCCGAAGCCACTCGAACGCTGCCGTTGGTCAAACGGATCGTGCAGGACATCCAGACCGTCTATCCCGAGTGGCAGGAGCTGGTGTCCCGCTACGAGCTGATCGCCGCGCAGGCGCGTCCCGCATGGGGCGAGTCGAAGGAACAGCTCGACTTGAAGGCCCAGATCGATACCGTGGCCGGCAGGATCAATGGCTATCTCCAGGAGCTCGAGCAGATCGGCTGTGAGTTCAAGGGCTTCGACGAAGGGCTCGTGGACTTCCACGGCCGGCTGGATGAGCGCGAGATTCTCTGGTGCTGGAAGCTGGGCGAGGACCGCATCGCGCACTGGCACGAGCTGGACGCCGGCTTCGCCGGCCGCCAGCCGATCCCCGCAGTGATCAACCGCCAACCGGCAACCGGAGGACGGTCGTGAGAGGTCTGTGGCTGTTCCTTCACTACATGGGATTCGCCGCGTGGCTGGGTGGCGGGCTCGCGATGATGCTCGCGGGCATCACCGCCAAGCACTTCGCACCCGAGCAACGCCTCGCCGTCTACCGCGTCACCAGCGTCGTCGCCAGAAACCTGATCGGCCCCGGCGCGGTGCTCGTGGTGCTGAGCGGGTTCGTGCTGTCGATCCCCTTCTTCAAGAGTGCCACGGTGCCAAGCTGGCTCATGGGGATGCAGTCCCTCGGCCTCATCGGGGCGCTCATCGCGATCGGCGTCGTCACGCCAACCGCGGCGCGGATGGGGCGGCTGGAGGTGGATGCGAGGGGGGAGCTGCCGGAATCGTTTGCGGGGCTGCGGAGGAGACAGGCGGTCTTTGCGACGCTGGCGGGACTCTTCTCTCTACTTGCGCTGCTTGCGGGTACCGTCTTTAAATCGTAGGAACATCGCGCAACCGCGCCGTAGCGGACACGTGGGGCACTTGGGCTTTCGGGCCGTGCACACGAGCGCTCCGAGCTCCATGATCGCCTGGTTGAACGTCCACGCGGTCTTTCCGGTCTTGGGCGTGATCGCCGCCGCCGTTGCCCAGGCGTCAGCAGTCGCAAATACTCGTTCCAGCACTCTCCGGACATTGGTGTCCACCGCCGGCACCGGCTTTTCGTACGCGAAACAGGCCACGGCGCCCGCCGTGTACCTTCCAACGCCCGGTAGCTTCACCAGCTCGGCCGGCTCGTCGGGCACCTTGCAGTCCAACGTCTTACTGACCACGCGCGCCAGCGCGTGGAGATTCGAAGCTCGGGCGTAGTATCCGAGTCCATCCCAAGCCTCGCGCACCGCTTTCGGCCGCGAGCGCGCGAGTTTCTCGATTGTCGGAAAGCGGTCCATGAACCGAGGGTAGAAGTGCGTCACCCGGCTCACCGGTGTCTGCTGGAGCATGAACTCCGACACGAGGATGGCATAGGGATTGCGCGTATCCCGCCACGGGAGATCGCGCGCGGTGCGCCGGTACCAGGCCAAAAGCTTGCGCTGAAAGGCTTTCTGAGACTGAGGGGTAGACGGGGGCGCCATGCCTACACAAGATACACAGCCATGAGAGCGTTCACCGCGGCGATTGACTTGCGGCGCTATGTGGGCAGATGGACACTCCGCAGCGCCGTCCACGCGGGGCGGTTCTCATTCATGCTCCTCGACCTGGTGCGGGGGGTCCTGGAATGGCGCGTCTGGGTCCCTCGTACCATCCAGCAGACGATCGCCGTCGGGTACGGCAGCCTGTTCATCGTCCTGCTGGTTTCCGGCTTCGCGGGTGCGGTGACCAGCCTCCAGACGGGCTACCAGTTCACCGGCCAGCTGCCCCTCTACGTGGCGGGCGGGATCATCGTCGAATCGATGATCCTCGAGCTCGGCCCGGTGCTGACGGGCCTCATCCTGGCGGGCCGGATCGGCGCCCGTTACGCCGCCGAGCTTGGCAGCATGCGCGTCACCGAGCAGATCGACGCGCTCGAGAGCCTGGGCCGCTCTCCCGTGACGCACCTCTTGTTGCCGCGGATCCTGGCGGGCGTAATCGCGATCCCGGTGCTCGTGATGATCGCGAACGCGTTCGGGATCGTGGTGGGCTACATCACGGCCCAGTCGTCGCTCGGCCTGACGTACGCCGATTTCGAGTTCGGGGCGCGCTACTTCTTCAAGCCGCTCGACCTCTGGTACTCGCTGATCAAGTCGTTTGCGTTCGCGTTCGCCGTCACGATCATCCCCTGCTACATCGGGTTCAACACCCAGCAGGGCGCCGAGGGAGTGGGGCGGGCGACGACGCAAGCCGTGGTCGCGGCCTCGGTTACGATCCTGATGCTGGACACGATCCTCACGAAGCTCATCCTCGGCACCGCCCAATGATCGAGCTGAAGAAGATGTCCAAGCGCTTCGTGGACAACGTCGTGCTGGACGGCGTGGACTTCGTCGTCAACGAGGGCGAGACTGTCGCCCTGCTCGGCCCCTCGGGCGTGGGCAAGAGCGTGCTCCTCAAGCACGTTATCGGCCTGATCAAGCCCGACTCGGGCGAGGTATGGGTGGACGGGCTGCTGGTGCCGATGCTGGGCCGCAAGGAGCTGGCGGAGCTGCGCAGCCGCATCGGCTATGTCTTTCAGAACGGCGCGCTGTTCGATTCGATGGACGTATTCGAGAACATCCGCCTCGGCATTACGGATGAGACCCTATACAACGACAAGGAGTCTTGCATCCAGCGTGTGAAGGAGTGCCTGCGGCTGGTGAACCTCCCGGAAGACGTGGGGCGCAAGTTGCCCGCGGAGCTGTCGGGCGGGATGCGCAAACGCGTCGGCATCGCGCGGGCGATCGCCGGGAAGCCGAAATACCTGCTCTACGACGAGCCCACGTCGGGGCTCGATCCCGTGAACGCGGACGTGATCGACTCCCTGATCGAACGCCTGCAGCAGGAGATCGGCGTGACGAGCGTGGTGGTGACGCACGACGTGCGGGGAGCGTTCCGGGTGGCGGACCGGATCGCGCTCCTGTGGCAGTCCAAGATCCGCGCGGTGGGAACCGCGGAGGAGATCATCGCCTCCAAGGATCCCGCAGTGCAGCAATTCCTGGAGCGCGACTTCGAGATGGCGTTGATAAACGCAAGTGAGGCGAAGGCGACGGCGGACGCGGGACGGGGGATGGGGGTGAAGCGGTAATGGACCTCACCTATAAGCAGGAAGTCGGCGTCGGGGCGCTGGTGCTCGTCGGGGTGGCCGTCTTCCTCGTGGGCATGTTCTGGCTCACGGGGCAGTCGCTGCGGACGAGCGGCATCTCCGTGGACGTCATGTTCGAGAGCGTCGCGGGACTCAAGCAAGGCGATCCCGTGCTCGTGTCGGGCGTGAAGAAGGGAAGAGTGGCGCGCGTCAACCTCGAGCGCGTGAAGAGCGTGCGCGTGACGCTCGAGCTCTCCAAGGACGTGCGGCCGCACATTGACGCCAGCGCCGCGGTGGCGTCCATGGACCTGTTCGGCGCCAAGTTCATCGACTATAGCCCCGGCTCGCGCGAGGAGCTGTTGCCGCCGGGCCGGGCGATCAGCGGGTCGAACCAGCCCGACATCACTGATGTGGCGCAGGGCGTGGCCAATCGGGCGAACGAGCTCATGTCCAACGCGGCGAACATCGTCTCGGATCGTCTGGGAGAGGACATCCACAACACGCTGGTCGTGACCCAGCGGGCCATGGCGACGCTCGCGTCGGCTCCGGAGGGTCCGTTCATCAAGCAGACCACGCGCACGCTCGAGGCCACCGAGCGCGTGATGGCGCGGGTGGACTCGATGCTCGGCTCGGGCACCGGCCGCAACATTGATTCGATTTCGACGAATCTCGCCAGGCTCACCAATCACCTGAGCCGCACGACGGCGTCGCTCGACACGCTGCTCTCCCGGATCAATCGTGGGGAAGGGACGCTGGGGCGGATGGCCGCGGATACGACGCTGTACCACGACTTGCATGCGCTGTCGGTGTCGTTGACTGCTCTGCTGACGGACCTCAAAGAGCATCCCGATAAGTACATGAAACCGGGGCTCATCAGGGTGAAGCTGTTCTAACCGTCACTTTCCTCGGCACGTCCGCCGCCCGGCCCACCGTCGAACGCAACGTCTCCGGCCTCGCAATTCACCGCGAAGGCGAGACGCTGCTGTTCGAATGCGGGGAAGGGACCCAGCGCCAGATGATGCGCTACGGGGTGAGCTTCGCGCTGTCCGAGATCTTCTTCACCCACTTTCATGCCGACCACTTCCTCGGCGTCATCGGACTGATCCGTACCCTGGGGCTCCAGGGGCGGCCGGAGCCGTTGTACCTGTACGGTCCCAAGGGAGCGCAAAAGATCCTGGAGACCGCGATGCAGCTCGGCGTCGAGCGCGTCCCGTTTCCCATCGAGATCACGGAGGTCCGGGCCGGCGACACGGTGCGGGCGAAGGACCGCCGGCCGCGGGACGGCTACGATATCTGCGCGTTTCCGACCGAGCACGGTGGCGGGCCGTCGATCGGCTATGTGCTGCAGGAGCACGTCCGGCGCGGGCGGTTCGACGTGGAGAAGGCGCGCGCGCTCGGGATTCCCGAGGGACCGCTGTGGGGGAAACTGACCAAAGGAGAAAGCGTCGAGCTGCCGGACGGTCGGACGATCGCCCCGAAAGACCTCGTCGGCCCGGCACGGCCCGGCCGCACGGTCGTGTTCAGCGGCGACACGCGTCCCTGCGCCACGACGGTGGACGCGGCGCAGGGGGCAGATTTATTGATTCACGAAGCGACGTTTGGGGAAGAAGAGAAGGAGCGCGCCAAGGACACCGGTCATTCGACCGCGAAAGAGGCTGCGCAGGTTGCGCTGGCCGCCAAGGCCAAACGCCTCCTGCTCTGCCACGTCTCGGCGCGGTATTCGATTACGGCGGATGAATTGGTGAAGGAAGCGAAGGAGGTATTTCCGAACGTCAGCGTGGCAAAGGATGGGCTCGAAGTGGACGTTCCCTTCAGCGAATAAGCGCCTTCCTCAAGTTGTTGATCAAGCCATCGAACATCCGGCGCGCATTGCGCCGCCGGTAAAACTGTCCGTTCAGCCACGACCGAAACCCCGTCGGATGCCAAATGTGCTTCAGCGTCACTTTGGTCGATCCGCCGGCGAATCCCAGGGCGAAAAACGTCTTCGAGCCGGCGCGGTGGTAGATCTCCACCCAGCCGAACGTGTGCGGCGACGAGTAGTCGATGATTTCGATGACCGATTCGTGGCGGTGGATGTCGCGCTGGAAGGTCAGCTTGTAGCGGGCGCCCTTGCCGGGGCGGTCGTCGTTGGTCGTGCCTTTGACCGCGATGCAGCGCGGCAGCCATTCCGGCATCCGCAGCGGATCCGAAATGAGCGCGAAGACTTTGTCTATCGGCGCCGGGACGGTGCCGGAGTAGGTGAACGAAACAGGTCGCATGGGCGCTAAAAGCTAACTACGTAAGAAGGCGTAGAAAGGCGTGAAAATGCGTACGCCATCACACGCATTTCCACGCAGTTACACGCCTTTCAAGCCATGGTGAGCTTCCGGAGGTTCTGGAGCGTCTGATCCAATTGGCGGCGAGGATTGCGGCGATTGCCGAGCGTCGTGCGCAGCCACGCCTTGACGCTCGAGAAGGTCGAGATGTGTTTCATCCTGATGGCGGTGGTGGCGCCGGCGAAGGCGAGCTGGAAGAACGTCTGCGATCCCGCGCGCGCGCCGTGCTCGGCCCAGCCGAACGTGGTGGGCGGCACGAAGTCGGTGATCTCGAAGGCGGTGGTGCGGAGGCCGAAGCGCACCAGGAGCCGAGCGCCCTTGTAGATGAGGGGCGCGCCGCCGACGGCGTAACAGCCGGGCAACCAGTCGGGCATTTTTCGCGGGTCAATGAGCAGAGCGAAGACTCTATCCATCGGGGCGGCGATGTCGCCGGCTAGGACGGTGGAAGAAGAAGGCACGAAGGAATTATACAGTAAAACGGCGCCTACCTGAGGGTAGGCGCCGACGGCAGCAAGATCGATTACATTGTTGGCTTCTTTGCGATCGCGCCCGCTCCCGCCTCTGAGATCCAGCCGAGCACCGCGCCTGCCACGAGGGCGAGTGCCACCATCACGTTGGCCTTGATGTCGGTGCCCGCTCCGCTGGCGGCTGCCACCGCTGCGCCGCAGAACGAGCCGGGAATGAAGGAGAGCGCCGGGAGCTTGGACTGCAGCACGATGATGGCGGCGACGACACCGATGATGATCCAGGCGACGCCGCCCAGGTTGGCGGCCCCGATCACCAACATCGCGACCAGGATCCAGAAGACTCCCGAGACGTTCGCGGCGATTGTCTTCTGGAGCCCCTGCATCTTGCCGCCGGCGGCGTAGAAGCACGCCCAGGCGATGATCCCTGCGGGGACCGCGAGAGGGGTAGTCGTGAACAGCATCGCGCCGACCTTGACCCACACGGCAATCAGCACACCGATGCTCAGGGCGAGAGCGGTCAGCATACTCATGGCGACGACCTCCTAACGAAAATTGGGGTGAAGCGACGACGGCTCCCCCGCACTCGACGAGTGTCGCGAGAGAGCCGTTCGGATGTCCTGCGCTGGTCCGCCTGTACTGCATACCGACCTCTTCCCGGCACCCACGGTCCAGCGAGAAGATTACGGCACGCCTACAGCAAGCCCCACGGTAGGGGGTGGGGCCCAGCCTGTCAAGCGTCCACGATCACCTTGAAGCCCCCGAAGCACATGCGGGTCCTTCCTCACCTTGGCGTTGACCCGGTCGCGATGGCTGCGCGACTTGTACACGATCCAGGAAAAGACCACGGTCTCGCCGGGCTTGGCCCTGGCCGCACGCGGGAACGGCGTGCCCATGCCCGTGTTGAGGTCGTCGCCGACGCATTCTCGGTACTCGAGGGCGCCGTACTTCCGCCAAACTTTGGCGGCCGCCTGCGCGACACGGCGGTAGGCCGGCACGTTTTTCTTGCGGATGGGGCGGAAGGGAGTTGCAAACGTCCGCTTGCCGGATGGTACGATTCGTAGAGCTGAGATACATTGGTATGAGGCGACTGGGTTCGGCAGGAAGGAATTCAAGATCAAGCGGTTCTTGAGCGGGAGCCATGAAGGATCTAGCTAAGATGCAAAGATCAAGGAGGCGGTTCGCCGTCTGCGTCGAAAACAGCGGCTACCCTGCCTCGCTCGAACGGTGGAAGATCTATCAGGTGATTCCTGATCGAGACGCTGCGCAACATCACCACGTCAGAGTCATGGACGAGTCTGGAGAGGACTATCTTTACCCCGCGGAATACTTCAGGCCCGTAGACCTACCCCCAAACCTCCGCCGGCTCTATCGAGCCCAGGCAGCCGCCTAGGTTCGGTGCCCGCGCTGGCGGAGAGTTCTGCGCGGCTCTTCTCAGCGCCGAATCAGAGGAGTTGTGGAGTGGCCCGACATCTGAACGCGCGCGCGCGCCTGCGAGCGACAGGGCGTGCCGACGCCCCTGTACGTGCATCAGGGGGTCGGCGTCGACGCAGGTGATACATGGACCCGAGTAGCATCACGTCTGCACGTGCACCCGCCAAAGGCCCAAGCCGGCGAAACGACTCGGGAGGTCGCGCACGAGCGGCACGCGGAACAACCAGCGGACTAACCATGGGATCCGCAACGGCGGTCGAACTAGGTTCCACCGTCTTCCGACGAACTGCTGCCCGAAGCCCGCCATGGCCTGCATGAGCCGGGCCGGTCGTTCACGCCGGCGCTGAACCTGGGCCAGATGGCTCAGGCGTAACCGTCCGGCCTTGAGCGGCTCAGCCAGTATGTTCGCTGCCACGACCGCATCCTCGACCGCATACTTGATTCCAGCGCCGGCGGCGGGAGTCATGACGTGGACCGCATCGCCGATCAGGAGTAGCCCCGGCTTGTACCAGCGCCGGCAGTGGCTGAACTCGACCGAGAGGAGCGACAACTGCTGCCAATTCGTCAAGTGCTCCATATGCGGGGCCAGGCGCGGCTCGAGCTCCACGAGCGAACGGCGAAAAGCCTCCAGGCCACCCGTTCGCAACGTTTGGTAGTGGTCCTTGTCGAAAAACAGATAGCCCATCTGCCAGTGATCGAGGCGATCGAAAATCAGTATGGGGCCGGCGCGGCCCGCGAAGACAAACCCGACGTTCGACTCCTCCGCGTGGTCCGCGCTGCCCCGAATGCAAGCAAACAGCTGGCTGCTGATCGGCATCCTCGTCGAGTCGAACCCACTCGGGTCCTGGGGCAATCTAGGCAGCCGAAACCACAAGATGTGGATCGGCGGCGAGGTCTTGATCGGCTGGAAGCGGGCCAGATGGCGCAGCCTGGAGAAGCGGCCGTCGGCGCCGACGGTGAGCAGGGCCCGCACTTCGTGCCAGCGTTCGGCCCCGCGGTAGCGAACGCCACGAACAACGCCGTCGTCCTCAACTAACCGTTGTACATTTGCCCCCATCACCAGTCGAAAGTGTGGATACTTGCGGGCTTCCTCGGCGAGGAAGTCGAGGAACGTCTCCTGGGGAATGACCAGTATGTACGGGAACCGCGTGCTCAGCCGGCGGAAGTCGAGCGGCGTGAACGGACCGTCGGCGGCCATAATGGTCGGACCGTACCATTTGAGGTGGCGGAGCTGGTGCAGGCGTTCGGCCAGGCCGATCTCGTCCAGGATTTCTAAGAGAGCGGGGTGCAGAGTGTCGCCGCGGAAGTTGCGGTCGAAGTCGAGGTGAGCTTCGAGCAGCGTGACGGCAACACCCCGGCGGGCGAGGAGGAGGGCCAGCATCATCCCGCCAGGCCCGCCGCCCACGACACAGCAAGTGGTCTGTTGCACATCCCGAACGTCGTCCATCGCAGACGGCTCGTCGGGAGCGTTGACCTCAATCGCCACGAGTTACGCTCGGCAATCGGAGAGCGCGTTATTTGCGGGCCGCAGATGCCAGGCGCATAGGAGACTCACTCATGCAGCTGAAGCGGCCGTGCACAAAAGACGTTGCCGCTGACCGCCCGGGCCCGCCACCTGCACGCGCGTCTGGACGGCGGGGACCGGCGGGGTCAAGCATCCGGATTCAGGCGGCTAAAGAGCAGATCCCAGTGTTCCCGGCGCGGCCCCTTGCCCCATACGACTTCGAACGTGGTCCTTGCAGTGCTCGGGTGCTTCAGAGCCTCAACGAAGGTCTCGGCCACGTCCGCGCGCGCGATCCTGTACCTGGGGGCTAGAGGGTGGGTTTCCTGACCGACTTCGATCGCCCGTCGGCCGCCGGGGCTGTTAAGGAGGAAGCCCGCTCGAATGATCGTATAGTCGACACCGCTCGCGCGAATCTCATCTTCCGCACGCATCCGCCAGCGCAGTGTATTTCCCTTGACGAAGTTTAGAACCGCGGCGCTGAGCGAGGGTTTCGTAACTCCGATGGATGTCATGTAAAGAAAGCGACCGCTGAATGCTGTTTTCCGAGCTGCAGCGAGTGTGTTCAACACACCATCGTACTCTGTTGCAATGATCAGCCTTTCGCGGGCAGGACCGGTAGCAACCCCGGCGGTGAAGATGAGGTGAGTGATGTCCTTCACGGCGCTCGGGAGCGTCTCGGGGCTCGTGATGTCGCCAGGCACGGTCTCCACGGTGGAGCCCAAGAACGGCGCTGCGCGCCCCGCATTCCGGGCGAGCGCGCGAACGCGGTAGCCCTCGCGGAGCAGGAGCCTAACGATCAGGAGTCCAGTGCCCCGGGTTCCTCCGACTACCAGTACCTGCTGGGTCTTGTGCAAGTGCCTGTACCGCGGCCTAACGCCCGCGCACGCGATTCCAGGGTAGGAGGCCCACCACTTGTCCCGCCCTCAGATCCGCGCCACCACCCGTTTCACCGCCGCCGCGACTCGCTCCGGCTCGTCCTCTTGCAGGTAATGCTTCGCCTCGGGCAGGCGGTCCACCGGCGCCCCCGGGAAGTACGACAACCAACGCTCAACGATCGGTTCGCGTCCGAAGGCCACATCTTTCATCGCCCAAACGAGCTCCACTGGCTTGGCCCGCAGCCGTGGCAACTGCCGCTCGATCTCCGCCAGCCAGGCGGCGGACCTGCGGATCGCGCGTGGGAACACCCACGTGCCGGTCCGCGACGCGGGCGTGGGGAACGGATCGGTGTAGGCCTTGAGGATGGCGGGCGTGCGCCGCTCGGCGCGCGCGATGCCGCTCGGCACGATCTTCCGCGCGAAGAAGTTGTGCCTGAGATGGAGGTATTTCCCAAACGGCCCTCCCATGATGAGCGAGAAGACGACCATCCTTGGGTCCGGAGGCCACGCCCAGGTGTTGAGGATCACGAGGCCCGCCACGTCGTCCGGGCGCTCGACCGCGATCGAGAGCCCGATGGGGCCACCCCAATCCTGGACGACGAGTACGAACCGCTTCAGGCCGGTGTCGTCGATGAGCGCGTGGATCCACTCGGCGTGCTCCTGCGGGGTGTAGCCGTAGCCCGGCGGGTGGTCAGAGAGGCCGAAGCCGGGATAGTCGGGGGCGATCGAGCGACACGTGCCACCGAGCTGCTTGATGACGTTGCGATACAGAAACGACCACGTAGGGTTGCCGTGCAGCATCAGCACCGGCGGCCCCGATCCCTCGTCCACATAGTGCAGCGCGCTCCCGCCACGCTCTAACCACCGGTCGGCAAAGGGGTACTCGGCGCGGTCTACCTCGAACTTCCTGATACGCGGCGCGCCGGTCACTTGCCCTCCGGCCGGGACGGGGCGGGTCGTGGCCGTGGCGCGCCGCCGCTCGGTCCAGCTGCGCCGATCAGCCACGATGCGCCGCTCGCCTCCGCCGCGGCGCTCGAGCGGCACGGCCATGCTCTGGTCGCGGCGGTCCAGGCCGCTGCGCCGCGAAGGTAGGCCACGGCGTTCGGCGACCCGGCGGTCGGGAAATGACAGGGTGGAGTCGTTGGCGACCATCGTGCACCTCTGTGAGGACGGACGGTCGGGGTGATATACGCGACACGCGGGCGCTCGGCTAGGCAGCCGAGGTGTGGTGCGTCCCGGTGGGCTCGCGTCAACGACGGGTTCCCGCGCCGCTCCGGTCCCGCCCTCGATCAACTTAGCGCCCCACTATATCCGGGGAGGGCGTGCGACGGGCGGCACTTCGTCCTGGTCCGCCTTGGGTGAGCGACTAGCGTTCCGGGCACTCGCCGCTGAATGGCTGGAGCTGAACGGCCTGGCCGCACGGACCGGGCCAGTGGTCGGCGCGTGACCAATGCCCGAGCGCCCCGTGGCTGTTGCTCGGCTGTTTCGCTCGAAGTGGAGTGCGATAGCAGGCCGTAGCCTTGGTCGCAGGGACCTATGGAAGCCCGCATCACATTGCAGTCGCAGGGGGCGACTTGACCACCATGTTCGGGCGGGAATAACTTGCCTTCGCCTATGCCTATCTACGAGTACCGCTGCACCAGGTGCCGGAAGCGCTTCAGCCTCGAGCAATCGATCAGCGAGCACGGCAAGCGGCGCCCCGCCTGCCCGAAATGCAAGTCGCGGGCGGTGGAGCCGATGTTCGCGACGTTTTTCGCCAAGACGGGTCGCAAGAGCTAGCGGGCGAGGTTCGAGCGCCTGCGGGACGCCCCCCAGGCGACGCCGTCCCGACTGATTGAAGATCAAGCCTCACCGTGAGGAACTGGGCTTCCAGGGCGAACCACCGACTCCGTTCAGAGTGCGCCGTATCCGCCTTCCGGCGACGTCCACGCGGGCTGCGATTGGTGGAAGAAGTCCAGCAGCTGCCGCTCAGTGAGCTCAGCGAGGGATGCGTCGGGACTCTTGGATCCCAGAGGCGAATAGCGAGTGAAGCGGCGCTTGCGCTCGGGGCCGGTCCCGAGCTCGAACAGCAACCCAAACTCGTCCTTCCCGTAGACTGTGATGCGGCCCGCGGGATACACCTTCCAGAGGTAGCTGTCTACCACGATGGTGCGTCGTGCCAGGGACAGGTGACCACCGAGCCGTCCAGCTCGCCTTCCCCCAGAGGGCCGCCCCGATGGGTGCACGTTCCCTGGATCGCGTAGATCGTGCCGTTCACGTTGAACAACGCCACCGGCCGGCCCCCCGCGTCCACCTGTCGGCAGGTGCCTGGGGCGAGGTCGGTCAGTGTCGAGACTTCAATTAGCTCGCCCATTGGGCCCTCAACGTTTCACTGAACATTAAACAACCCGACGAACTAGCGGGTGCGCTGCCGGACGGGATCCGTCGCAGATAAGTCGCTGCAGGAGGAGGATCACAAGAAACGTGCCTGCCTTGACATGCCGAGGGCTTTCGCCGTTATTGACGAGGCGATGGCAACTTGGATTGGACCCGTGATCGTGAGAGGGGCAAAAGCCTGCCTCTGTACCGGGACCCCGTGATCGGGGTCCGGAGCGGGCGTGGGTTTCGCATAGCGTAAACGGCTTCACGAGTCTCGCGACCGGCCGCACCCCGGCTATTGGGGGTGCGGCCGGTCTCATTTTCAGGGCTCCGAAAGCAAGGGTGGCTTTCATAAGGAGGGAACGATGAATCCCAAGGAGAAAGCCTTACTGACGACTGCGTTCGAGGCGCTGGGACCCGAGCGCGTGATGCGCGGCCTCAAAGCGACTGGGCACAGCTGGAAGGACTGCTTCCTGGCCATCGCCACCTGCGGCGAGCCCGGTGCGTTGGCGCGCGAGATAGAGAAGCCTCGCCGGAAGGAACAGTTCGTCGGTCCCCTCATCGGCGTCCCGGTGCAGGTGGTGAAAGAGGTCGTCCGGCTGTGGGACGACGACGAGCAGAGCTTCCGCTCGCTCGCCGCCGAATGGCTGGAGCTGAGCCGCGTGGCCGTACCCACCGGGCCGGTGGTCGGCGCGTGACCCACGCCGCACGGGGCAATCTTGGGCTCGCGTTGGCGCGCCGGGAGCAGCCGCTGCACGGCTATGGGCGGCGCTGGCGGCTGATGTCTCGGGATACCGCGTCGGCCAATTGCTTGAAGTCCTTGGCATCCCGCGAATGGCTCGGGGAGAGCGAAGACCGCTGTGCCTATTGCTTGGCGTTTGTTTATCTGTGGTCTTGGTAAAGTGCGATGGTCGGCTTGAGACCTAACCGGAGGGACGTATGGAAGCCCACATCACAGCGCAGTCGCAGCCTTTTAGACTCATCGAGAGAATGGAAGAGGCGAGGGTATACCACGGCCAGGAGATCAGGGCCGATCTACCCAATATCAGGGTTACCGCGCTTGCGGGAGGCAGGGCAGGTCAGGTCTTCTTTTGCACCATGGGCCCGATTCGGGTCAGAGAAATCCTGAATCGGGGAGATGATCGCCCATTGCCGAGCAATATTGTTGTGGAGGGCCTCGAGGTTCCCACTTCGGGAAGCTACGACATTCTCAACGCCCTGGTCTGCTCGAACGGTGACCTCCGTCTCGTCGTAGACGACAAGACGCGGGTTGTGCCCGTGATCAAGGTGCCAGAGCGACCCTCGTTCAGAGGGGCACCTTATTCCGACTTCGAACTGCTCACGCACGGACTGGCAGGCATCGTGCTAAACCTTTGACCCGCGTCTCGGTTCTTGGTCTCGCGTCGCCGCCCGCCATCTCTGGACCGGGGGCTCGCGACGGCATGTCTTCCGGAGACAGTTGATGACGTACGTGATCGCTGAGCCGTGCATCAATGTGAAAGATCGCTCCTGCGTGGACGTGTGTCCCGTGGACTGCATCTACGAGGGGGAGGACCAGCTCTACATCCACCCCGACGAGTGCATCGACTGCGGCGCGTGCGAGCCGGAGTGCCCGGTGACGGCGATCTTCCCTGAGGAAGACACGCCACCGCAGTGGAAGACCTATATCGCAAAGAACCGGGACGCCTTCCTGAGCGCCAGTCCGCCAGGCAAGCCACAAAGCGGAAGGGGTCTGAACCAGAACCCCGGGGCGTGACCCCGGCTTCATCATGGTGACCTCCCCTCGGGGCTGGAGTCGCTTCAGGGTCGAAGCACCGCGCGCCCGATGAGCTCGCCGCGCGCGAGCGCGTCGAGGCCGTCCTGGAACCGCTCGAGCGGCAGCGTGCGGTCGACCACGGTGGCCACCTTCCCCCGCGCCACCAGGTCCACGGCCCGCATCAGCTCGCCGAGCGTGTTGCCCACCGAGCCCGTGACGCTCGCCTCGGTGATCACGAGCTGGATCGGGTGCACGGTGTAGCTGTCCTCCGAGTAGCCGATGAAGACGAGCCGCCCGCGCTTGGCGAGCGCGGCCGTGCTCGCCGCCATCGTGTCCTTCCTGGCGACCAGCTCGAAGACGACGTCCGCGCCGTGCCCGCGCGTCAGCTCCCGCACCCGCTCGGCCACGCGCCCGTCGCGCGCGTTCAGGACGTGCGCCGCGCCGAGCGCCTGGGCGCGCTCGAGCTTGGCGGGCGTCCGGGAGACGGCGATGACCTCGGCGCCCGACAACGCCGCGAGCTGGATCAGCCCGAAAGCCACCGCGCCGACGCCGTACACGAGCACCACGTCGCCCGCGGCGAGCCGCGCCAGCGCCGCGGCGTGCACCGCGGTCGTCACCGAGCAGCCGATGGGCGCCGCGGCCTCGTCGGCGACATGGTCGGGCAGGCGGACCAGATTGCGCGCCGGCACCGTGACGTACTCGGCGAACCCGCCGTCGGACACGAATCCGTACTCCGCCCGGAGCGCGTCGCACAGGTTCTCGCTTCCGGTCAGGCAGTGCCGGCAGCGGCCGCAGCCCACGTAGTAGTAGACGATCACGCGGTCGCCCGGCTGCACGGCGCCGACCCCGGGCCCGGCGCCCTCCACGCGCCCGACCACCTCGTGGCCTAGCGTGAGCGGTGCGACCCCGAGGTTCAGCAGCCCGCTCAGGAAGTGCAGCTCGGTGTGGCAGAGACCCGCCGCGGTCACCCGCACGAGCACGTCGCCGGGCCCGGGCGATGGGATGGGCACGTCCTCGAGGCGGAGCGGCTGCTTCGGTCCGTGGTAACGAATCGCGCGCATCGGCTTCTCCTCAGCCCAGGGACTCCAGGAACTCCGCGAGCGCCCGGCACACGGCGAGCGGCTGCTCGAGCGGTGCGAGGTAACCGGGCGCCGGAATCTCGACGCAACGCTCGCCGCGCGCAGGGTGGGCAGCAGCCCGGTCGAGTCCGGCCGGTCCCGCATCGCCATACGACGTCTGTTCTCAGTTGGGGCTGCGTGGCGACCACGGGTGATCTTCGGCACTCGGAATCCTGGCCCCAGGTGGCATCGTCCTAAAGCTTAGAGCCGAGAGCTCTAAGCTATAAGCAGTACGCTTCAGTTCCAGATTCCTCGACGTGAAAGCGGCAAGGGACGTTAGGAAGGAAGTGGCTTGACTTAGCGGCCGGTTGGGCACGTAGGCCATCGGAGAGATCCGCCCGCTGCCGCATCAGTGCATCCTTCACTGCAGCGAACTGCCACCATAAGCGGGCACCACGACCGGAGCGGGCACCACGACCGTAAAGGTGTTTGCCGTAATGTTTGCCGGTCAGTGCCTGCCGATGGGGTCAAATGGGGTAGGCGAGTGCCAGTGCCGGAGCACAAAACGAGGGGCCCGCATGGGACCCCCTCGTCTTTTCAGTCCGCGGTCCCTGGCAGGCGCACCGACCTCGCTGCCGGCGGCGCGGGCGGCATGGCGGTGCTTCGCAGAGGACCCTCCACACCCTGCGAGTGCGTGGCCTCGCTCGTCGACCCCGAGGTCATCGTGATCGGCGCCTCGCTGTCGAGGGCCGGCTGGCCCGTCGCTCGACGCGGATAGCGTGGGCCGAGCTCGGCGCGGCCGCTGGCGTCATCGACGCGGCGGCCCTCAACATCCCCCGGCGCGCCCGGGCCAGGTCCCGCCAGTTGCTCAGCACGAAGTGCTGGTCCTTCAGGAAGCGCTGGAACGGCGGGAGCCCGGGATCCTGCGCCGGGTAGCTAGCCAGCCCTCAAGAGACCGGTAACGCTCTTGGTCAGGTCCACGGCGAGCGCCACCAGCGCCGCCGACGCGAAGACGGCGGGGACGAAGTAGATCTCGCCGCGATTCACGCCTTCCCACCAGTGCCCGAGCACGGGAGAACCCAACCAGGCCCCGATCCAGCCGATGACGACTTTGCCCACGTAGGAGCTCAGGCCTGGTCGCACATAGTACTTCAGGCCGAAGTGCAGTGCCCCGGATACTGCCGCGCTGATGATCAGCAGTATGAGGAAACTCGTGAAATCCATTCCGATCATCATTTCCGCCTCCTGCTTGGATGGTTCGCTACCGTGCTATCCCTCGCCACCGGTCGATTCCCACTTGGCTCGATAATACTCGCGCCACAGCTCATCCCAATCGCACGGCTCGACTTCGCCCGTGAGGTCAAATGGCCAGTCTTTGCATTTGGCAGCGATGAGGTAGTTCTGGCGCACCCATGCCACACGGTTCGGCCCGGCAAGCTTGTAGTAGTACCCGTTGCTTCGTGCGTTCTCGTGCGAGTCACCTTCGTTCAGCCGGGTGCTCTCGATGGTGTACTGGCCTGGAGGGACGATCACCTTGCGGCTCCAGTCAAGGCGGTGAGCTGCGAGGGCAGTCGGAAATCCCGGGACGGGCGTTTCCAACCGAATGACTACTGCCGACAAAGCTGGCTGCGGTCCTATTGGGCTACCTCGCGCAAGTCGGCGCAGCGATTCAGGACGCTTGGGCCGCTCGGCCAGATCCACGGTCACCATCCCGCCACGCTCGACCCCATGTCAGGGTGCGGGGTTGCACCTCATCCTACGGAGGTGTCGGACGGAGTCAAGCCGCCGCGTGGGCGAGCGCGGTGGTGACTGGAGGGTTCGGTCGAACGGCCCAACACTCATCCGACGCCAGCCGTGATTGTCGCCCAAATCGAAACGTGCTTCGTGGCCAGAGAGGTGCGCGATCATCCCAACAGATGGCTGCTCCTGCCGCGCCTCGGCCCGCCGGCGCCGATCGACTGAGCGGGGCGCAGGATGGCGCTCTCGGGCGCCGGCGTCTAGGATAGGTACAGGGAAGAACAGGGAGGTCCCATGAAAGCCTACGTCTTCGTCAACGTCGCCGCGGGCAAGGCGGCCGACGTGGTGCAACAGCTCCGCCGGATCGAGGGCATCAAGTCCGCCGACATCTGCTGGGGGCTGCCGGACCTCGTCCTTCAGGTGGAAGCGGCCGACGCGAAGTCCTTGCAGGACCTCGTGCTCAGCAAGATTCAGAAGACGGGCGGCGTGAACCAGACCGACACGCACATCGTGATGGAGTCGTAGGAGCGAGCCGAGCAGCTCGCCGCGGCCGTGTCGCAACACATCAAGAGCGAGTGTCCCGGGGCTCGCTGGAAAGACAGCGTTGCCGCCCTCGGGCGCTTCGACCTCGTGGATGTCGTCGAGTCGGACGACCCGAAGCAGGTCGAGAAGGCCGCGATGCTGATCCGGGCCTACGGGCACTCGACGACGGACGAGGGGATCACTATGGACGAAGAGGCCTTCAATCTCTCCCTGCGGAAATTTCTCAAGCACTTCGGCGTGACCGCCCAGCGCGAAGTGGAGAAAGCCGTGTACGCGGCGCTCAAGTCGGGCAAGCTGCAAGGAACGGAGACCCTCAAGGCGCGCGCGAAGCTCGAGATCGCCGGGCTTGAGACGGACGCGTTCGTGGAGGGCGACATCACGCTCGCCTAGGCACGCCGCGCGGGCGCGGCTATTCAACGATTAGGAGGGAACCTGACCTCGGGCACGCCCGGACGGGCGTGTCCGGTCGGGGAGCTGGCCCGCTATCCGTTCCGCGACCGGGTGCCCGCGCGGCAGCCGACGAGCCGGACGAGGTACTCAAGGCCGTCCTTTCACGCCGGTCAACCCTTCGGGCTCGTCTCCGGTCGAGGTCTCCGTTGTGGGGGAATGGGAAGCACGACGGTAACGAGCGTCCCTGCGCCCAACGTGGACTTCGCCGTCGCGGTGCCGCCGAACATTGTCTCGGCGAGCTCCCGAACTAGAGTGAGCCCCAAGCCGTCGCCAGAGCCGAACTCCCGGGTCGTGAACCTGGGCTCGAAGATCCGGTCGAGATGCTCGGGCGGGATGCCGGCGCCGCGGTCGCGGACGGCCACGTGCAACGCCTCACCTACTTGTTCGAGGGTCACCGTCACGAAGTCACTGTGAGCTGCCGAGGCGTCCACCGCGTTCCGGATCACGTTGGTGGTCAGCCGATAAAGGGCGTTCGGGTCTCCCTGGAGGAAGATCACGTCTAAAGACGTCTCCCACTTGAGCCCGACCCCCTGCTTGCGCGCTAGCGGCCGCATTAGGACGACGCAGGACTGCACGACTGACACGGCGTTGAACCGCTCGAAGCGCGCCAGGGCCCCTCGGGCCTGGTCCTGCAGCGACTGCAGGAACTTCAGGGCCTGCCCGATCCGCCGCTCCACGTTCCCAAGGTCGCCAAGCAGTTCTGCGCGGAGCGTTCGCTCGAGAGCCTCCGCCCGTTTGGGCATTCGGATCCTTAGGGTTGGTGGAGAACATGAGCGGCACCGCCTGCCCACGCTGTGGCCACACGGTCTATCCTTCTGGGGACAACGCGGAGCGCCTGGCGAGCGAACTATCTCCTGATGCGACATCAGAAGAGCAACTTTCCTGGCAGACACGACGGACGGGCGGGCCCACGCGGGCCCGATCCTCGCTTACGGGAATAGAGAAGGCTGGGTCACGCTAGTTGCCCAGTCCTGCGCGCCCGATCCACGCTCCTCGGGCCCCTCTTGGCCCGCGCGCGACCACGCTTCACCAGCGTCCACGACGACAGGACCAGCGCGGGGTTCCTCTCCATTAGCCTGACGAGCAGCAGTGCCGGCCCGTCGGGCCGCCGACGGTTGGACTCCCACGCCTGAACGAGCTTCGTGCTGACGTTCAGGCAGCGGGCAAACACGGCCTGGGACATCTTGAGGCGTGTCCGCAGCCTTCTAATGCCGCCGCCATCCACAGGCCTCGGTGGAGGCGGTAGCTCGGTTGTTCGCAGCTCGCGCTTGCCCTTGGCATGCTCAAGAGCCTCATTAGCCGATTCCAGCAACTCAGCAAAGACCTTCTGGTCCATGACCCACTCCTTTAGGCTGAGCCTTCCTTCTTAATTCCTTCAACCACTGCTCGAAGTGCCTTCTTCTGCTGCTCCGAGAGGGTGTCGTCTTCGTCCTTCGAGTACGCGAACAACAAGTAGATCACCTCTCTGTCGGGAAGCCACAGGTAATGCACTCGCGCGCCACCACGCTTGCCCTTCCCTCTGGTCGGATCGGCCATCCGAACCTTCCGCAAGCCGCCTGTACCTGGGTCGAGGTCCCCAGCCGTCGGGTTTTCCAAGAGCTCCAGTTGCAATCCTCGAAGAGCGTCTTCGAGCCCGAGCCGCGCAATCCGCTTCGTGAAGACCGATGTCTCCACAAAGACCAAGCGCCACCTCCGTCTCCGGATCTCATTGCAGGCTACGATGTAGCATACTACATTGTAGTACAATCATCAAGCAGGGGCGGGGAACTACGAAGCCCGACCCCACAGATCGTGAGATCGGGCTTGAAGTTGCCCCTCGAGGGTTCGAACCTCGATTACCTGATCCAGAGCGGCGACTCGCTTATGCCGCAGCACGTTACATATCGTCGTCTTTTACCGAAGTGATGTCGCGCGTCTGTCGTGGTTGAGCGTTTTAGATGTCGTACGTAGTCGCAGGTTGATGTGCCCGATGTCGGCGTTCACTCCGCGGGCAGGGGCCGCTGCCGAATGCGGTCGCCAGTGATCACGGTGAACTGGTCTTCGAATCTCAAATCCTGCCGATCGAGGAGCGCGACGATGAGTTGGACCGTTTCGGCCAGGGTTGGCGGAATGTCTCTGAACACGATGATGCCGGACGGTGCGTCAAGGCGGCGTTCGAAGACCAATTGCCCCATGTCGAGGTCAAACGTCAGCAAGATTCTGGACTGTGCGCGGGCGGTGGCGAGCACGTGCTCGTCCGGCGCGCCGGCAGCGACCTCGAGAATGGCTTGGACGTCGTGACCCGCGGCGCGGAGAGCCTGGACGGCCGGTTGCGGGATGTTCTCGTCGGCGAGAAGCCGACTCACCCGGTGGCGCGCCGAGCGGCGTAGACTCTATCGTCGTGCAGGACTTCGGCGGCGAAAGCGAAGACCGCCTGGAGTGCTTCGGGTGTGAGTTGAGGGTACGCCTTCAGGACGTCTTCGCGGGTCCAACCTTTCGCGAAGAGATCAAGGAGGAAGTCGACCGCCAGCCGCGTGCCCCGCACAACCGGCTTACCGGCGGCGAGCTTGGGATCGGCATGGATGTGCTCGTGCCAAGTCATGGTTCCTAACATAGCCGATTCGGTTTGACGTTTCAGCCCCGCCCGACTCCGACCCAATAGCTGACCGTCTGCATAAAAGCGCGACACGCCGTATCGACGCATCGCGCTTCAAGTTGCCCCTCCTGGGATCGAACCAGGACTCTCCTGATCCAGAGCCGAGCCGTGCGGGTTTGTTTGGAGGGTACCATGTCCGTAAGTGGTTGCCCGCCAAGCATCGGCGCCCGGAAGGCTCGGCGGCAATGCCCGCTCATGTCCGGAGAAACGCTTGCAAAATGCTTGTAGAGAGTTCAGCGGCGCTCTCCCTGATCCTCGATGAGGAGAGCCACGGTCGCTCTTCCTCGCCTTTTCCGCGCCGCCTGTTAGACTATCGCTCGGCATATCTCTTTAGGGTCGTCAGATTCATTTTCCCTCGCGGGTGAGCCTCCTAACGAGCCACCGCCGAACAACTACTTCTGGCTTGGTCGTCGAGAACTCAGAACATGCCTGCTGCTGAATGGGTGACGCGGTTGTCAACGCTGGTTAAGAGGTACGCACCCAAGACGAATGGGGCAGCGTTCCGCAACGACTTTGGAGCTATCCTGGACAGCGCGTTCGAACAGGGAGGTATCACAAGAGAGGAACGAGATCTTCTACTAAGGGCTCGGAGCTACCTGGAGAGCTGGTCAAGTGCAAAACGCCCGCAAGCTTCAGAAGCGTACGCCCAGTGGATGGAGCTGTATCAAGTCGGAAAGGATAGTCTCCCGACTCAGATACTAACGACGTTTCTGGGACGTTTCCCGAAGACACGTGGTGTTGATTGGACTCACTTCATCATCGGCGCCTCGAGCAAAGAGCTTCTGTCGGTGTTGCTGACCCGACACTTGATACACACCAAGGATCTCGTGAGCGTCGCGAACGAACGACCTGCAGAGTTCTTCAGATCGCCAGGCCTGGATTTGCTTGTCGAGCTGAACAAGCCCTGTCCGCGAGACGTGTGGAATGCTCTTTCAAAGGGTGAAGGCCGTCCATCGGGACTTCTCAACCCCGCTGAAGCCATTGCGCGCTCCTTTGCAGCCGACCGAAAGAAGGACGCGGTGTCGTGGTTCCTGGGCTTCCTCGCCGATTCAGGTCGAGCCCGCAAGTCGATATTCAGAAGTGTTCTAGAGAGGCCCGAAGCCGCTCTTCGGTTGGCTGCGCATATCAGTCCGATGCAACCGAATCCGCGAGCCAAGCGGCCAAAGAAGCAAGCGGATGTGGCAGTTCCCGTTCTGACTGATTGGCTGGCGACTTGTCAACAGGCGCTCGAGGAAAGCGGGACCGCCGCTACAACTGCCTCGGTCGTCCTAGGTCTACTGGAACTGTCGGTCGTAGCCAAGACCACCGCCTTGCCACACGAGGTTCTTAAGGCACTCTCGGCAACTATGGAGCGAATGGCTGAGCGAACCATTCTTCTTGCGCTTCGGGGCGGCGAAGTGAGTGGAGGCGTTGGGGCAAGAAACGATGTGGTCGTGGTTCGTGGCAACGACCTCTATCGTGCGGTACAGGAATACCTGAGATCTTTGCCCGCCGGGAGTCAGGGCGATCTCGAATCACCAGAACGCTCCCTGCGTTTCGAACGCTACAAGGGACGACGCGAAGTAATCGAGGGGCTACTTGCAGCGTTGGAGAGAGCATCAGAGCAGGGGCTCCTTCGCGACGCCGTTGAGGCGGTGCTGTTCAACTCTGGCGTTCGGAGTTTCGGTGCCCCTGGGGAGGACGTGTCGTTTGACGTTCACTCTCATGAAGCGGATGTTTCCGGCATGCTGCCGGGGAGTCAGGCCGTGGTTACTAGGGCAGGTCGTCGACTTGGGAATGAAGAGGACGGAATTGTGTTGGTCAAAGCGCGGGTGAAGCCGAAGCACTAGACCAGGCTACGGGAGAGTCGCTCATGCAAGGCCGGGATGTCCTCACTGTCGATCTGGGAAGCTCCTACACCAAGATCGGACGGCGGGAGGGCTGGAATGCTAATGCTATCTTGGTTCGGGACCTCCCGCTGGCGCCACGCGACGTGACGTTCTGCATTCCGTCAGTAGTCGCCCACATCGAGAGACCCAAAGGGGAGCGATGGCTTATTGGGGTGGAGGCTGCCAGTCAGTTGCGTGGGCCCGGCGTTACAATCTACGAGAATTGGAAGCGAGGGCTGTTCTCGGCGGCGGCATCCGCAGCAGACCAGAAGGAGAGCGCCAGGGTGGCCGTGCAGTTCTTTCTGACGTTGCGTGAACACCTTCCTGAAGATCTGGCCGAACTGCCCATCCGTGTCTGCATCCCCAAGCTGGGGAACGGCGATGAGACGCAGAGACTTCTCACGAATATTCTCTGTGACGCTGGCTGGCAGGTTGCCACAAAGCGGCCCACCGTCTTTGAGCCGGAAGCAAACGCATTAGGCATTCTCAGCCGTGGGCGCAATAGAACATGGCGCCCCAGGTACCTTGACTTTACGGGCGGTCCTGAGCGGGCCCCGTACCTTCCTTCGATGCTTGAGCCCAGTCTTTCTAGCGTTTTAAGACGGGCGACTCTGCGAGAGAAGTTCGAGTACTACGGCGTACTGGTCACGGATATCGGTGCATTTACAACGGATTTCGGATACGCGCGCTTTGAGCCGAGCTTCTTTAGCGACGACTGGAACCAGCCACCAATTTCCCAACGGTCGTCTGAACTCGGAATTCGCGAGTTGGATGATGAAGTGCTCCAAAGACTGGACTCCGCATCACGAGAGGCCGTCCAAAGCGCGCCATCAGGTGAGTGGGATCGCCTCAAGACGCAACTCTACAAGGGCGAAAGTATCGCCTTCGCTGGCCCTAAGGGCGGCACCGTGATCATCGGCGAGGGGAAGGCGGCCCGGACAATCAAAGGAACGGTAGCCGGCTTCGCCGACAGAGTCTGGCAAACGAGGCAGGAATTCAGCATGAGCCTCAAGGACAGCATTCACGCCGAGGTCCTAACGGGCGGGGGCGCAATGATCCCCCTGATCAGACAGAACCTCATGAAGCGCATGAAGACCGAGGGTGTCAACATGATCTACGACTTGTTCGACAAGGATGAACCCCGCCGGGCGTTGGCGGATGGAGATGCGGACGTCGACGAACGAGCCGTGGAAGAGCGGGCGCGAGAAAACATTGAACTAGTTCGAGGTGGTTGCGCGGTCGGCGGGTGCAGCGTGTTCTTCGAATAGCTCCGCTATCACCTGGAAGGTGCGGCCCTAAACCGGTGTGTGAGAATCGAGTACCGCGCCGTAGCCGTACTCCCTCGGCCACACACCTCGCAACCAGGATGCGCAACGGGAAAGCGCCGATTGAGCTGCGGCCGAATCCGAATCCACTCGCCCCCATGTACGGTCCTTGAACTCATAGACTAACTCCATCGCGCGTGTTGGAGAATTAATTCTACATTAATTCTACTCTTGCCGAGGCTGGCTTGAACATGACAATGTGGCTCTATCAAATGGACCAGCGACAGTGGCCACCAAACAGTTATCGCGTGGACATCTGGGAAAACGAGCGGTGGTCCTGGCCAGTTGGTCGAAAAGCTTCGACCAACAGCCCGATGCCCGGTGACAGGATGGTGTTTTTCTATGCGCCGACTGGAGGTGGCGAGCCCGGGTTTTTTGGTTGGGCGATCGTGCTTGACATGCATGAGGATGGGCGAGGCTTATACTTTAGGCCCGTTGCCCCTAGTGACCATCTCAAGATGCACCCTTGGTGGAACGACCGTGCTAAGGAGCTCGCCGACAAGGTTCGCGGGACGGTCAAGCAAGGAACGCTTTGGCAAGTCCCCGAAGACCTTGTTGCGGCTATTTCCGCTGGCATTGCCGCTTGGGTCCGCAACCCTGGAACGGTTGAACCTGACTAGGGGCTGAGGATTCGCGGCGGGTGGCACGTGGCCGTTTCGCGAATGGCCTTTCTACCGGAAGACGCCCCGCGACTGGCGGGCACCGGGATGAGACAAGCGTCATGCGTGACGCCGGTTTCGTACTGGGTTCCGCGAAGCCACGTTAACATCACCGAGTGCCCTCGGGTACGGAAGGGCGACATTGCTCGAGGCCATCGGCGTGCGCGTTATTGCGACGACTTGTTGGCGCTGAACACAATCACACGGTAGCATAGAGTTCACTCTGGCAACATGCGCCCCCGTCGTCGACTGGGGCTTCACCCAAGGGCAAGGTACGGTCTCCGATGGCACGCAAGTTCACGTACGACGCGTTCGTATTCCGCCAACGCGACAACGCGCCGCTCCAAGCTTCGTTTGTCGCTAGCAGCTCCGACATCGACTCGTGGGCAAGGGTGCCCACAAAGCGAGCGGGGAATATCCGCAACTTTCAGCGTGCAGAGGTACCACAGCACGTAAGTGAAGTCATGAGTTTCTTTCAGGACGAGGGGCAGGAAAACGCCTCGCCTACGGCGGTTGTTATCGGCTTCGACCCGATCAGATCCCCGGGGCACGTGGAGTTGGTGGGAAAAGACGGAAAGGCGTTAGCTCAGGCCGACGTCCCACCAGGCCCCCCGATACCAGGCAAGCTGACAATCACTATCGAAGACGCACCGGATCCAAAGAACAAGAATGACTACGTAAAGACGATTGTGTCGCACCAAAAGTCACTTCGCCAGTACGTGTTCGAGGAGCTACGCCAGATCACGCTGTTGACGCCGGACCAGTTGAAGTTCCTCCTGGCCGAGTTCGAGGAACGCGCAAAACAGGGCAAACCCACGATCAGCGCCGAAGACGCCGAAGACGACGCAGAGAGCGACGCCGAGAGCGAAGCCGCGGCAGACGAGAACGAAGAGGAAGAAAAGACAACAAAGGTTGCGGCCTTGTCGGACAAGGCGCGAGAAGCACTTACGGGACTCAGCCCAAGTGAGCAGCAGATTGTCGTCGGCCGCCTCGAGTTTCTTGGAGGGCTCCAAGAATCCATCCTTGCAAAGACGTCTGAGGAAGTACTGAAACAGATCTGCCGAGAGGTCGAAGATGAGGTTAAGCCCGGCCTCCTTATCGATGGCCAGCATCGGATCATGGGAACAAAGGGTCTACCTAGCATTCACTTTCTTGTGTGCGCGCTTCCTGGCGCCCCATGGCCGGAGCTTGCCTTTCAGTTCATTGTGACCAATCACACGGCCAAACGAGTGCAAGAGAGTCTTCTGATAAACATTGTCGGCAATTCCTTGTCGAAGGCTCAAAGAGCTGCGATAGAAGACCGCCTCAGAGATTCTGGAATCAAGGTCGGCCTGATCGAGGCCGTTATGAAGGTCCACGAAGAGGAGGTAAGTCCCTTCTACGGCCTGCTTGCGTTTGGACTAAAAGAGGAGAAGGGTTTCTTGGATGCTGCGGCGATGCGCAACAAGGTCATCCAGCTATGGTATGACCGGAAACCGTTCAAGGACCTTACGACTAGCGAACGAGTCAATCCAGTCATTGACTTGTTTGACCACTTCACCGAAGGAAAGCTCAAGAGCGATCGCACAGACTCTTGGAAGTCCTCGGACAAATGGTTCGAGTTTTTCATCGCCTTCTGGGACGCCGTGCGCACTCGATATGAGGGCAGCGACGTATTCAGCAGCGAGCTCGTGGAGCAGGGGAAGAAGACTCCTGTGAAGACGCCCGTTTCGAAACTGATGACTGCTACAGTCTTGAAAGTGTTTCAAGAAACTATTCTGGCGAACGTTGCTAGGTACCTTCACCAGAAGGAGCAGAAGGATGGGACTCCAGTGGCCCAGTCCATCAAGAACTCGGAGGCCTTCGCTGAACTTGTGGCGAACACTTTGAAGCCACTCACCCCGGAATTCTTCCAGGGTTGGACGATCACCGGGTTCGATGGCAGCAAGGGTGCCCGCGTCGATCTAGCAGAGGCGATCCTGCTTGTAGTGGAGCAGGGAAAGACTCCATCCGCACTCAAGAAAATGCCCCATCGCTTGTTCAAAGAGACCGCGGCTTAGAGCAACCATGCTAACACTGGCGACGAAGGAGGTCCTCGAACTACACCCCACGGTCGATGGCCTAATCGGCTTACTAAGCGACCTCGGCGCACAGTCAGTCGACGAAACAGTGGCTGAACTCAAGGAGCACCTCGCACTTCGTTTGGTTTTCTTGCTTCTCAGCGAAACCGAGGGTGCACCCAACTATCACGTCCTCAGCTCAAGAATCGAGCGTCGCTTGGGCGCTCGCGGCACCGCCGTCGCAAGGGCAGTTGCCGGCATCCGCGCACACATGCAGGCCGCCAACGTGACACTCCGATCCGGGCTTGAGGACCTGTCGCACACATTCAGACAGTCCCTTTTCACTAAGCAGGGCCACAGATGTGGAGTATGCGGCTGGCATTTTGGAGAGGCCAATCATCCGGGTCGCATTGATACTCTTGCTGTTCCCACATTGGATCACCGGGTTCCCTACCGGTTAGGCGGAGATCAGACGAGCAATATTTGGATCCTCTGTCACCTCTGCAACGTGATCAAGCATGCGAGGCTTCACGTCGGTGAGCATGGACCAATTTGGACGAATAACTATGTGTATTGGCCTAGACAGCAGGCTGTCGCGTTTTGGGTGCTCATGAGGGATAGGCGGTGCAAGGCAGCGGCGTGCACCGCAACGGCCGCAACCTCGCGCCTGCGAGTTGTACGCCTCAGCAATTGTGGCGCGTGGGTCTTCGACAACTGTCTGACTGTCTGCGAGGATCATTTGGACAACGGTGATGCCCTCAGCTACTGACGTTGCTCCGGACGCGGGTACCTTCGCGGTGGAGCGCCTCCAGGCAGCCATCCGGGGAGTACTTGGAGTCGGATTCGAGGAAGGAATGCGCGCATTGGTCGAGGATAGACCCTGGTATTCGCCATCACTCCCCGTACGGGAGGTGTTTCGCCTATGGGTCTTCGAGAATCTATTCTCTGCCGAGGATCCGTTGTGGGTGTTTCAGCCCGTGAGGGCCGGCGAGCGCAAGTACCTCTGCGACAACCTCGGCATCGATCGTAGCACGATCATCGGTCTCTCACCCCGTAAGCTCGCCGATCTCATCCTTCGCGCGGTGGGGCTGCCCACGAGCAGGACAGCTGGCATCGCTAGTGAGCGTGGTTCTTGGGAAGTCGCGATCGAATTGGTGGAAGCGAGCGAAGATGAACGGGCAGCTGTGATGCTTCGACAGCGAGCGGAAGCCTTCCTACGGCGGGTCCTCCATTTCTTCTGTGCTGCTGGGCACGCTGACAGCTTTCTCGCCGTTCTCCGGGACCCTGGCAGCCTTCGCGTTCCGAGGCGTCTAGATAACGTCCTAGCCACCCCAAATCGAGCGGAGTCGCTGACGGAACTCATCAGCTCGCTGGGGGAGGAGGGCTGGGCTGATCTAGGTTTCTTGGCACTCGCGCTCAGGAAGCTATCCGCTCAGCTGGAACGGAATGGTTCTCAGCATATTACTGGGAAGGCACTGCTCGTCTTTCAACAGGGCGAATTCGAGGCGTTCACGGAATTGGCCACGGTGCTCCAACCGTACGCGCATGATCGCCCGTCAATGGTGGGAACACGGAAAGAGAACCTACTGAAAGGAGCAAAAGCCGCGTTCGTAGCTGTCAACGCCATGATTGAGAGAAGCGTCGTTCCTGATGAGGCCCTCGTCTTTGAAGGGGGAGCGAGCATAATTGGCGCTTCCTTTAGGGGCATACTTGATACAGGGAGTGCTCGGACTCTCGTTGCCGACGTTTCACCTCGTGCGGGAATACATGTGATGTTCATCGCGAGCACTTCGCGCGACTACGCATCGTGCATGTGGGCGCCCTCACCGTGGTCAGTGTAGGTGGTCTTGGTCCCCCGCTACGCTGGCCTGGCCCACACGCGCGCCTTGTATTGCATCAGCAGATAGTTGGACAGCAACTGAATGTCGTTTGGCGTGTTCTGAATCTCGTTCCACTTGCGCTGCATACCCGGTCCAAAATCCCAATAGCCGTCCGTCCATCTGCACACGTCCCTGATTCCTTCAAGGTCCGACCGAAACTCTTGCTCAGCCGGCAGGTGCTTCGGCCGGTGTCTCTCCGCAATCGCGTCCATCACAAATCCCATGCTTACGACACCTGCACCGTGTGTCAAACGAGACCTCTTCGGTGGCAGGTGCCACGCTTCTCTGAATACGCTTGCCGTTGCCTCCCAGAATCGCTTCACCACGCCTAGCATTGTATCCAGGGGCTGGTCTTCGGGAGTCGCTTCCTGCTTCAATCGATATAGAACGCCATCACTAAGGCTGTGCTCGAGCATTCGCAGCATGGAGTTGTCTTGGATGACCCCGCCTGGCGTGGTCGGCGTACGAACCATCCCTCGCAGTGGTGAGTCATCATCGCGATTGAGGCGATCGAGTAACTTCGCCGGGAACCGCCTCCGCTCAAGAGCAGATGGAAGGTTGCCCTCCGTATTGGGTAGCAACTCGTAGATCAACCCCTTCGGCAATGGCTTGGACGAGTTGACTAGCATGAATTGCTCACGCTGCTCTTGGTCGTCGCGGGCAATGAAGCCGATCACGCAAATTGGGAATCCAGCGACTGTAGCCTCACGGATAGCCGCTAACCGCTGCTGTCCGTCCACGACCCATGCAGCTCTATCCGAGTCTTCCGGGGAATCTGCGAGTGGGACGATGAGAGTCCCGTGACCATCTCGCTTGTTATCGAGTTCTTCGAAACGCACTCGTGAGTCGAAGGCAACTACTATGGCGTTAGGGATCATCGGATTCGGCGACTCTAGGTACCGACGTATCTCAGCGATGTGCGAACGCACCTCGGGCCGCTGGTAGCCGAGCACATTTCCTTCGTCTCCCCGCTTCATACGAGAGACGGCGGCAAAGTCTTGAACCAACTTGCCGTCAACGGCAAAAGCAAACAATGTGCGTTCGGACCCCTGCGTGATTCTCAAGGCGGGCAACCGTAGTTCACGCGCGACGACCATGACAGACTCCCCCTAATCTCAGGTGTGTGCCGGCCGCAGATCAGTCGCTGGCGCCGTCTGTAGAAAGGACAGGTTCGTTGATGCTTTGACGAAGCCTCTCGAAAAAGAACACATGCAAATTATGGAAACCCCGACGACGGTTGCGCTCGGCCCCACGAAATAGCACGACGTGAATGCCGATCTCCTTGCAGACCTCACACGGGCATGTCTTCCATGGTTGGTCCTCAAGTACGCTGCGCTCTCGCTCCAACTGCTGTGGGCCAATCCCGTGAAGGT
This sequence comes from Gemmatimonadales bacterium, assembly GCA_040901965.1. GTDB lineage: Bacteria > Gemmatimonadota > Gemmatimonadetes > Gemmatimonadales > GWC2-71-9 > 20CM-2-65-7. The sequence continues at coordinate 224,798 of JBBDYB010000010.1, forward strand.
CTGAGTATGCGGCCAGCGAGGTGAGCACCGTCTCAAGGTCAGCGCCTCCTCGGTCGTACTCGATGAGGGACCTAAGGCATTCGCGTTCAAGCCGAAGGGCCAGGTCTTGGTTGATTTCACCAGCCGCAATCCGTCCCTGGAGTTTTGGATTCCCCTCAACCTGAGGAACCCGGATGGCAGAGTAGGTCCGAGTCGCGGTGTAATAGTTGTCCTTTTCATCCTTGAATGCCTGCCTCAACGGCGAGGTACTATCGAAACTCTCCACCCCGTAATCGGCAAACCGCGAGACACTGTGGGTCCTAGTCACACCGAATAGATGAAGCGAGGTCCCAGCTTGCCTTGCCTCTTCGACACGTTCGAGGCACGCAACGATGTCTTGAGTCTTGAGGGGAACCATCCCCCCCAGCGCGATCTTTGAGTATCCCATCTTCTGCAACGACGCCACGGCATGCTTATAGGACGCAGGGCTCCACCCCTGTGCGACACCGATAGGAACGAATCGGCAACTCGCAGACCGATGCAACCGCACGAAGTCGTAGGCCAACTCAAGTGTTAATTCTTGGCGCCGCGCCCAGTCTCTCGAGATCGCCTCATCAACAAGCAACGGACCATCAGCCATTGCATCGTAGCCGAGAATGACATGGTCGACCGAGACGCCATAGTCGAAACCGCACGTCTCATAGAACTGCAAAACGTCCTCAACGGTGTACGGTGGCTGATCTTCTTTGACGTATGAAAACGCCCCGCAATCACCCATTGTCTCGATGTGCGATAACTCCACTCGTGCGTCGAGTCGAAAGAACTGGCGCACACCTTCTCTTAGCAACCTGTGTCGCTGTGCTAGCGTGTATCTACCGTTGGAGACTGCGGTCCCATCAACAATGGCTTTCGAAACCAGGAGCCCGTCATATGGTGGCCGGGCGAATACCTCGTGGGCATAAATGTCGTCGCGCTGTCGAATCCTACTTGGCGACCGAGTCTCGGTTTCAAAGTCGAAACTTGGATCCACCATGTCCAGACTGTCCGGAAAGAAGAATCTCATCTCTCGCCCTTGTTAGCGTGCAGGTACGTGCGGATGAGATGGTTCGAAAGCATCCCCACATGCCGAGGGACATTCTGCAGTTCGTTCCACGCCAGATCGCCTAGCTCCTTCCAGCGCCCGCGCGTCCAATAGCAACGAGGTGCGACCTTTGCCAACTCCCGCTCGAGCCGCTCGGATGCGCCGCGCGCTCGCGGATCGAGGGCGGACATTACTCGGTCCATCAATCGGCCCATCGCCTTGATCCCAACACCGTGCATGAGACGACTCTGTACGGCTGGCCGTCCCCAGGCTTCAGGAAATGCCTTCCGAACACCTGACCAGTAGGCAAATAGGACGCTCTGGATTCCCTCAAAATCCGTCTCACCGGTTGCGATATTGCGGTAGGGGAAGAGACAGCCCGAGGGTGAGTTGAGACTCACCTCTATCATCGACACGATCGAGGCGTCGGCGACAACCGCAACCTTCTTGAGAGCGGGCGGTGTGGATGCCCTGCGGATCAGTCCGCGGAAGGGGGACTTGGGATGTGAGTTCAGGATGCCAGACAGCGCAGCTGGCGCCCTCTTGAGGGCTAACTTGGCGGGGAGCACCGTCGACACCTCGGGGAGCAACTCCGCGATCAGGCCTCGCGGAAGAGGTTTCGTGTTGTTCACCCGGAGGAATTGATCGCGTTGCAGCTCTAGACTGTCCCCGGCAAACGCGCTTATTGGCAACGGGATGTCACGCCGCGCGGATTTCGAGACCGCTAGCGCTCGCTGCTGACCGTCTACGATCCAAGCAGGCTTCGGCCCCCCATTTCGCGGCAGCGGAATCTCAAGCACGCCGGCTGACGCCTTGCCGTCCGCGAACCGACGACCACGCGCGGTACGAAACTTCACCGAGGATGAAAAGGCGAGAATTAGCGAGTGTGGGAACACGACATCCTTGCCGTTCAGATAGTTCGTGATGTCGCGAATGTGTCGCCGTACCTCGGGACGCTGATATCCAAGCAATTTCCCCGCATCCGTCCGCGATAGTCGCGAGATATCGGCGACCTCAAGCAACTCCTCCCCGGTCAAGCTGGTCAGATAAATCGGATAGCGGTCATTTTGGCCGAGCCAAAGGGCCGGCCGTCGCAGAATCCGCCTACGCTTAACTGCCATGACGCGTCCCCTTCACTTCCTCGAACAGTCTGCGGAATCGCGACTGTTCGCACGCCCGTCCCGAATCGCGCAGTTGGCGCAGGAGCGACGTGTGCTTACTCGAGGGCGCCTGGTCTAGCTTGCCGCTGATATAGTGGCGCACTTCGTCGTCAGACATCGGCGTGTGATCGTATTTAGGAGCCGGTGGCTGCATCGTTGCCAACTCCTTCGCCCACGCGCGTAGCGCCGCCGCCGTGAGCTTGCTGTTTTGGTTTGCCTCTTCGAGCGCTCGCTTCAACAGCCGAACATTCAGCGAGTGACGGGCGCCTCCGAGTAGAGTCTGTAGTCTCGCGCTGCTTGGCACTCGGAGTCGCTCGAGCACGCCAAGAGACGCAGAGGCCGCCGAGAACACCGCGACACTATCCGAGGACCGAAGGGCGTCCGCCGCGGCCGCTAGATCAGCCGATGCCGCGCGCAGGTAGTCCGGCGAGGCCGCAACCAACACTGCGCCATCAGGTTCCTGGGCGGCCAAGTCGCGGATCGACCGCGGCATCCCAGCACCTCCGTGACGCCACAATGATAGCGCGGCCCACCACTGTTGAGCTAGACCCCTAAGGTCACTCCCGTTGCTCCCTGCTGCGACGGAGTCAGGGTGCCCAATAGAGAATGTGGCGGAATACGGGCGCACCATTCCGCGGAGCGGGATGAGTCCATAGCCGGCCGAGGCGATCCAAACTTGCGTATCGAGACCTCGACCGCTCGCCACCGTTTCCAGAGATCTGACAACTGTCCAATGGTCGCCGGCGTACAAGTCAACCGCTGGGAGACTCTCCTCCGCGTCATCCTCGAGGGTCTCTATCCAACGTTGGACTCGGTCGTCGATGCTTCCGCCGCGGACACTCCGCAACATGCGCGACCGGGGAACAGGGCGCGTCTTACGATCGGAGCACGTGACCACAAGGTTTAGGACCATGTTGAATCGTCCTCACCCTTGGGGAGGACGTAACCAAACCTTTATTGAACCGTTGCGCCCGCCGCGACGTTCGTTTCGGCGGCGGGGTCTGAGGACTCGGAGTCTTTAATTCGACTCCACGTACTGCTGGCGTACGCGCTGTGATTATGGATGCTCTCCTGATTTATGGCTTCGATATTGTACCAAGCCACCCGAAGATCCGTGCGAAGAGCGATCGCGACGTCGCGTACGATGTCCTCGACAAACTTTGGATTGTCGTACGCTTGCATCGTTACGTGACGCTCGTCGACGCGTTTCAGGAGCGGATAGACAGGTGCTGATGCCGCCCCTTCCGCGATTGCAACAAGTTCCTCGATCCACACAATCGCAGGAGTCCCATCTGTGCCAGAGGAGCAGCGAACCTCGATGCTCACATGACCCCTTTGGTTGTGCGCGCCGTAGTCACTGATCGCCTTGCTACAGGGACACAGGCTGGTGACCGGCACGGCTACGCCGAGCAAGAAGTCATGAACCTCCCCAGTAGCCTCGCCAATGAACCAACAGTCGTAGTCCATCAGGGCCGCCGAATGACTGACTGGTGCTGAGCGGTGCAAAAAATAGGGAAACCTCACCTCAACGCGTGCTCGCTCAGCCCGAAGACGTCGCCGCAGTTCATCGAGGATAATGGGCAAGGTTCTCATAGTGACTTCGCCGCGATGATCCTCAAGTACTTCGATGAACCGACTCATGTGTGTGCCGCGAAAATGATGCGGCAAGTCGACCGACATAGAGAGACGCGCGACCGTCTGTTGCGTCCCGGCGGCCCGGTCGAGAATAACGATTGGATATCGCAGATCCCGGACACCTACGTGGTCAAGCGGGATCTCGCGATGATCAGGGGCGTTCTGGAGGTCCTTCATGCTCAGTCGTCCTCGCCTTGGTAAATGCAGCCCGAGGTGCAGGTTTCGCGAACGACAAGCCTTGACAATCCAGGCAGGCCCGGCTTCAAGCGTTGCCAGATCCAGCGCGCAAGATTCTCAGTGGTGGGATTCGCCAATCCCTCGATGTCATTTAGGTACCGGTGGTCCAGTTGGTCATGAAGAGGCTGGAAGGCCTGTTTGACGTCGGCGAAGTCCGTGATCCAACCAGCCGTCGGTTCCATCATTCCACGCACGTGAACGGCGACTTGGAACGAGTGTCCGTGGAGGCGAGCGCACTTATGCCCTGCCGGAACATTGGGCAACCGGTGCGCGGCCTCAAACGTGAATTCCTTGAACATCTCCATGGCGCGGCGTCCCCCTAGGGCAATCCAACCAGCTTGTGCGTTTGAAGGCTCAACCGCCATTGCGGGTGCTCGAGGCAGTATCGAGCGGCCATCTCAGTGTTGCGATGCACTTCAGGGCCATGCATTGGTTGCAGAAAGAAGTTCCTGAAACTGAGCGCCGCATATCTCTCGGGTTCGCCGCCGAATTGGGGATAGACGAGCTTGAGTTCGTCCCCCGACAGTTGCACCAGCTGCGCGTTGGCCTTGGGGCTGACGCAGAGCCAATCGATGCCAGCAACGGCCGGGACTGTGCCGTTGCTTTCGACGGCCACGTCGAAACCGACTTTGTGCAGAGCGGCAATAAGCGGCTCATCCAGTTGCAACATCGGCTCGCCGCCGGTGCACACGACAAGCGGTCGCGCCTTGCTGTGTGCCGCAACTTGCCAGGTGGCATGCACAGCGGTGGCCAACTCTTGTGCGGATGCGAACTTCCCACCACCCGGGCCATCGGTGCCGAAAAAGTCCGTATCGCAGAACTGACAGACCGCCTGAGCCCGGTCCTCTTCACGGCCGGTCCAAAGGTTGCAACCTGCGAACCGTAGAAAAACGGCGGCCCGGCCGGTGTTCGCCCCCTCTCCTTGGAGGGTGTAATAGATCTCCTTCACCGCATAGCTCACGCGGAAACCACAGCCTCCGTCCGATAGTTGATCGGATCAGCTGCTCCGGCTTCGGCGAAGCCCTTCAGCCGGAGTAGGCAGGAGTCACACCTACCGCAAGCCTCACCGGCTGCGGATGGGTCATAACAGCTTGAGGTCAACGAGTAATCAACTCCGAGCTCGAGCCCACGGCGGATGACTTGGGCTTTCGAGAGCTGAATCAACGGTGAGTGAATCTTAAGGCGCTGGCGACCCTCGACCGCCGCTTTCGTGGCTCGGTTGGCCATCTGTTCGAATGCTGCGATGTACTCAGGTCGGCAGTCGGGATAGCCACTGTAGTCGAGTGCATTCACTCCTATATAGACGTCGCTAGCGCCCAGTACCTCAGCCCAAGCCAGAGCGAATGACAGGAAGATCGTGTTGCGTGCAGGCACGTACGTAACTGGGATGCCCGTGCCCATCTCTTCGACCGAGCGACCCTTGGGAACGGGGATGTCGCTTGTAAGAGCCGATCCACCGAACAGGCGAAGGTCGATATCCACCACGACATGCTGCGCAACGCCCATGGTCTGAGCGATTCGGCGCGCGGCCTCAAGTTCGAATGCATGGCGCTGCCCGTATCGGAACGACAGCGCGCAAGGCTCAAAGTGTTCCGCCTTGGCGATCGCAAGGGTTGTCGTGGAATCGAGGCCCCCGCTCAGCAACACGACAGCCTTCGGGCGAGTAGTAGTCATGTTCTCCCCCCGAGCGCACGACGCTCAGCATGATTGAAGAGCGTCAACTGGTCTTGATCTTCCGGAAGAATTGGTTCGACTCGGAGTGCGTACTCTTGGATCGCATCAACTTCCTGCGACGTGAACAAGACGCGGCGCCTAACGTCTCGATGACCAGCAGGGATCACGCGGTCCTGGCGCCAGCGCCAGATCGTCACTCGCGTTCTCCCAACGGCCGCCGCCACGTCGTCAAGAGTGAAGTACTTGATGCCGTTTATTTCAACCGCGGCCTTGTCCTTCGACTTTCGCTTCCGATCTCCCATGCGCGACCTTGTTACATGGCGTTAAATGACGTTACTACGCGTAATGGTGTGTTGCCTGATATAACATCAATGTACTGGGCGTCAACCAGTGAATTCAAGCATGGTCCAACACATTGGCACGGAATGGGATGACGACGGCTGACGTCGAGCGTGTTAACACCCTCTTGACTCGCCACGCGCGCGAGGCCTACAATACGCGCAGCCGGAAGACATAGCGCGCCAATACAACCTGAGACGCGCCGCAACTGAAATAGCGGGAAGTGTGCCCGCCATCAGTTGCGGCGCGTTTTTGCGTTTTGGCCCTATGGAGGAAGCCATGAAAAGACCGAGGAAGGACCGGCCAACCGGCAGCGATCGACTCTTGTCAGTGGGCGAAGTCGCCCAAAAACTCGGACTCTCCGAGGACGTGGTTCGTTCACTCATGGATAGCGGCGAACTGAAGGCTGTCCGAACGGGCGGCGGGCATCGCCGCTGCCCACCCGAGGCGGTGAAACAATTCAAGGCGAGGGACGGGAGACCCAAGGCCGACCGCGCATCCACGCCTAAGACCAACCGGCGTTCGGCGTCCACCCTGCCTCCGCGTGCGATCGAGGAAGAGGGAGTCACGCTCGAAGAGTACGAGGCGGAAATAGAGCGCGACGCAGCTCGGGAACGCACCCGAGCTGAGGACGAGCGGCTGGAGGGGTGGAAGAAGTACGGCCGCGATTATGCGCGTTGGAGCATCCTGCCACCGGACTGGCATGTCCGGGTTGTCGAAGACCTCGAAACATTCGTCACAACAAAGCGCATTCCGCCGACGCTCCAGGCCTGGGAGGCTCAGAAGATCGTTCAAGCACGCGTAGACTCGCTCGTCAAGGAGTATCGCGACGCAGAGAAGGCCCGGCAGGAGAAGGAACGTGAGGCGGCCGAGGAGCGCAGGCGGGTCGAGGACGAGCGCAGGAGGGCGGAAGACGAACGCCGCCAGAAGGAGCGGGACGCCGAGGAACTGCGCCGCAAGCAGGAGCACGAGACCGCGGAACGACTACGCAAGCAGCAGGAAGACGAGCAAAGGCTCGAATCCTTGGTTAGACACGGAAACAGCCGTGCCTGGAGCAAGACGATCACGGGCTGGGACTGGTCGGAAGCACAACGGGCACGTCGGGACGTGGAGAGGGCGCTCAAGGACGAGGTGAAAGCCGACTGGACGGAGGATGAAGTCGACGACCTGGTCGACGACGTGCTGGATGATGGAGACGAGGATGAGGATGAAGAGGGCGAGGCGGAGGAACGCGATGGGGAGGAAGGCGAGGAGGAGGAAGGCGACGAAAGGTGGTGAATCTCGCCTCGGAATCTGGGAAATCTGGACCAGCTTCCCGAGATTCGCAGCCTCGTAGACCAGATTCTATGAGCATCCCACTCGCCGTTATCCCGATTCCTGGGACCGTCAGGCCGTGACGCGCCACGATTTCGTCACCCGCTGGCGCGCCCGCCGCGACGAGCTCGCCCGCCTCGGCGCCCAAGTGGACGGCGCAAAACTCTGCGACGAAGTGCTCGCCGACGTTGACGCCCTCCTTACCAGTGAAGACGAGGCTCTTCTTGGCCTCCATGAGGCCGCAACTCGCTCCGGATATTCAAGCGACCATCTCCGCCGCCTGCACCGGCTTGGGAAGCTTCCCGCTCGCCGAGACGGCCGGCGCCTGTTCTTTCGGGCCGGAGATCTGCCCAAGAAACCGACCGTCGTTGACGCCCGGCCGGTCCGGGCGTACGATCCCGTTGCCGATGCTAGGCGGGTCGCCACCCGGACCTCATTAGGAGGTTCAAATGGCTGAACGGCGACTCCCAATTCCGGAACGTCCCTGGCACAAGAGCAAGAGCGGCCGCTGGTCCATCTCGCTCGGCGTCAGGGGGCTGAAAGTTCGAGTCCAGCAGCACAAGCCGGGCGGCACGTTTCAAAGGGTGTTTCGGGTAGGCCGACGCGTGACGTACGCGTCGCTTGGAACCACCGATCGCCTCGAAGCGCGCCGGCTCGCGATCGAATTCATTCGCGAGATCGAGAAAGGTAAGAAGGTCAACCTGGCCGAGCCGCTGACGCTCGAACGCATGTGGGACCGATACCAGCAGGAGGCTCCAAGTTACCGCGGCAACCTTGAACGGACGCGGAAGCAGAAGCAAACCGATGCTCGGCTCTTGATCGCCGGGCTCGGTGCCACGAAGCGGGTGGAACACCTGACCAAGAACGACATGGAGCGCTACGTCGCGATGCGTCGGACGGGGCACGGGTGGCCGGACGGCCGGCAGACCAAGCCGGTGCGAGCCCGGACTATCCAGGGCGAGATCAAGATGCTGCGCCAGATGATCTACTGGGCGATGAGCGAGCGGCTGCCGGATGGATCGTGGCTACTCGAAAACAACCCGCTTCGCGGAGTGAAGCTGCCGAAGGAAGAAGATCCGCGCCGGCCGGTCGCGACCTATGACCGGTTCCTGAAGCTCAGAGAAGCCGCGCAGGACATGGCGGCCAAGGCGCCGCAGAAGCGCGGGCGCGAACGTTGGAAACGCTGGGAAATGGCGCTCGTACTGGCGGAAGCAACCGGGGCGCGTATCGGGGCAATCAGCGGCCTCCGCTGGTCGGACATCAGCAACGACCTACCCGAGATCAAGTTCAGGGCGGAGTTCGACAAGCGGGGCCGAGATCGGGTCGTTCCAATCCCCGAGGCGTTGGCCGAGGAACTTCAAGGCTTCAAGGTGAAGTTCGCGGCAGTCGGTGACGGATGGCTGTTCCCGTGCGCCGACAAGGACGATCACTGGCCCCGGGAGATCTTCGGCGAGCTGTACGACCGCGTGGAGCGGCACGCGGGTCTGCCGCATCTGAAGGGCGGTCGCTTCCATCCGTTCAGACGGAAGTGGGCCACGGAGCGGAAGAAGATGTCGCTCGTGGACGTGATGGCGGCCGGCGGGTGGCGCGACGCGCAGACACTGCACAGCTGCTACCAGTTGGCGACGACGGACGGCATGCTCGAGGTGATGAGCACGCCCGTGAAACTCCGGGACAGGAAAGTCAGCAGCAAGTAACGAGGGGCGACTCCAGGAGGCGGTACTCGCTGTGAACGCTTGTAAAACGCTTGTAAGCCCCAAAAACGCATGAAGCGCGACACCGCTTATCGCAGCATCGCGCTTCGAGTTGCCCCTCCTGGGATCGAACCAGGACTCTCCTGATCCAGAGTCAGGCGTGTTGCCAGTTACACCAAGGGGCACCGTTCCCCCTCGCCACGAAGTGGAGAGGGGGTCAGGGGGTGAGGCATGGAGCTGAGGGGGCTCGAACCCCTGACCTCCTGGGTGCGATCCAGGCGCTCTCCCAGCTGAGCTACAGCCCCGAAGGGCCTTGAAACTAAACCCCCGCGTCCCACTGCTACAACCCCGGCATTAGCTTGCAGGGCGGAATGACCCCCCCCCCTCTGCCCGAACGCATCGCCGGACTCAGCGCCGTCGCCGCTAACCTGGCGTGGAGCTGGAGCCGCGATGCGCGCGAGCTGTTCCGCTCGATCGATCAGCCGCTCTGGCACCTCACCCGGCACAACCCGATCGAGCTGCTGCGCCGCGTGGATCCGGCGCGGCTCGCGGCCTGCGCCGCGGACCCGGAGTTTCTGCGGCTCTACGACGCCGTTGTGGCCGCGGCCGCGCGAAACGCGACATCCGCCGGCACGTGGGTCGCCACGACGTATCCCACGGTCGCGGACCGGCCGATCGCCTACTTCTGCGCCGAGTTCGGGCTGCATAACTCGGTCCCCATCTATTCAGGCGGCCTCGGCCTCCTCGCCGGCGACCACTGCAAGGCGGCGTCGGATCTGGGTGTCCCACTCGTCGGCGTGGGCCTGTTCTATACCAAAGGATACTCCGATCAGCGGCTGCGCCTCGATGGGTGGCAGGAGGACGCCGATGAGCGCTTCGATCTGGCGACGACGCCCTTAGAGCGGGCGGGCGGTTCAAAGGGCGATCCTTGTCTCGCGACCGTGCAGATGCTCGGCCGTACGGTGCGCATCGGGGCGTGGCGCGTGATGGTAGGCCGGGTGCCGATCTTCCTGCTCGATACCGACCACCCGGAAAACGACCCGGCCGACCGCGGCCTGTCGCAGCGGCTGTACGCGGGCGGGCCGGACCACCGGCTGCGGCAAGAATGGCTCCTCGGTGTGGGTGGCGTGCGGGTGCTGCGCGCGCTTGGATACGACCCGGCCATGTGGCACGCGAATGAAGGTCACGCCGCCTTCATGCCCGTCGAGCGCGTGCGCGAGCTCGTGACCCGCGGCACGCCGTTCGACGAAGCCGTGCGCCGCGTCCGCGCTACGAGCGTCTTCACGACCCATACCCCCGTGCCCGCCGGGCACGACACGTTCTCGCTCGAGCAGGTCGAGCAGTGCATCGGGCCGGTGTGGCAGGAAATGGGCGTCAGCCGCGAGCAGTTCATGCGTCTCGGCGCTCACCCGGTGCTCGACCACGGCCGCTTCCACATGTCGGTCGCGGCCATCCGGCTGTCGGCGCGCGTAAACGCGGTGTCGCGCCGGCACGGCGAGGAGTCCCGCCAGATCTGGCGCGCCTTGTGGCCCGACCGTGAGGCCGCGCGCGTGCCGATCGGCCACGTGACCAACGGCATCCACGTCGCCACCTGGATGGCGAACGACCTCATGGCGCTGATGGGCGCCCGGCTCGGGCCGGACTGGCTCCAGCGGGTGGACGAGCCGGCGCTGTGGGACCGGGTGTTGCAGCTGGACGATGCCGCGCTCTGGACCGTGCACACCCAGCTCAAGGCGAACCTGATGCGCAGCATCCGCGAGCAGGCGCGGCGGCGCTGGGCAGACCAATGGAAGGAAGCGCTCCACCTCGTGGGCGCGGGCACCCTGCTCGATCCGGAAGCCCTGACGATCGGGTTCGCCCGCCGCTTCGCCACCTACAAACGGGCCGATCTGCTCTTCCGCGATCCCGACCGGCTGCAGCGCCTGCTCGTGAACCCGTGGCGCCCGGTGCAGATCGTGTTCGCCGGCAAGGCGCATCCCGAGGACGAACCGGGGAAGAAGATCCTCCAGCGCGTGTATAACCACACGCGGGAAGCCCGCTTCGAAGGCCGGATTGCGATCATCGAGGATTACGACATGCACGTCGCCCACCGCCTGGTGCAGGGAGTGGACCTATGGCTCAACCTGCCGCGCCCGCCGCTCGAGGCGTGCGGAACCAGCGGCATGAAGGCGGGCGTGAACGGCGTGCCGCAGCTCAGCACGCTGGACGGGTGGTGGCACGAGGGTTACGATGGGCGTAACGGCTGGGCGATCCCACAAGCACCGTCGGGCGCGGATGTCGATGCCAGCGACGCCGATGCGCTGTACCGCCAGCTCGAAGCAGAGGTCGTGCCCCTGTTCTATGACCGCGACGCCCAGGGCATCCCGCGAGGTTGGGTGGACAAGATGAAGCACGCCATCCGCGTGTCAGGGCAACGGTTCAACGCCCACCGCATGGTTCGTGAGTACGTCACCAACTACTTCGTTCCCGGCGATTCGCCGGCGGACGATCCGCCGACCGCATGAGCGCGGTGACACCCACCGCGAAGTCCCGGCGGCGCAAGGTCCCCGCCCAGCCGCGCCACGCGGCGGTCGCCGCGGCGCCGCGGCCGCAGATCGCCGCGAGCGAGCGGGTCGGTGTCACGCACCTGACGGCGGAGTACTGGCCGTTCGCACGCACCGGCGGGCTGGGTGAGGCGGTGAGCGGCTTGGCGACCGTCCAGGCGGCGGCCGGATTGCCCACGACGGTGATCATGCCGCTCTACCAGCTGGTGCGGGAGACCACGCCGTCGCTCGAGCGCACCGGCCCGCCGCTCACGATCTCGCTCGGCGGGCGCACCGAGCGAGCGTGGTTGTACCGCACGTCCGCGGCTTCGGCCCCCCCCGGTCCGCAGGTCTTCTTCATCGAGCATCCCGACTTCTTCGACCGGGCGGGCATCTACGGCGACAACGGCGGGGACTATCCGGATAACGCCCGGCGGTTTGCGTTCTTCTGCCTCGCCGCGCTCACGGCGCTGCCCGAGATCGCCCCGGAGACGCAGGTGCTGCACGCGCACGACTGGCACACCGCGCTGGCGCCCGTGTACCTGCGCACCGCGTTCAGCGCCGAGCCCTTCCACAGACGCCTCGCGGTTGCGATGTCGGTGCACAACGCCGGTTTTCAGGGGCATTTTCCACCCGAGACGCTGACGGACCTCGGCCTCCCCGCCGTGCTGTACAACAACGACGTGTTCGAGTGGTACGGCCGGATGAACATGCTCAAGGGCGGCTTGGCCTACTCCGATGTCGCAGTGACCGTGAGCCCGACGCATGCCAAAGAGCTGTGCACGGCGGAAGGTGGATTCGGCCTGCACGACAGGTTCACCGGGCTCGGCGAGCGGCTGGTGGGAATTCTGAACGGCATCGACCCCGATCTCTGGAACCCCGAGACCGACCCGGAGCTCACCGCGAACTATTCGCTCAAGGATCTCTCCGGGAAGCAGCGCTGCAAGGCGGCACTGCAGCGGGCGTACGGGTTGGCCCAGCGGCAGCACGCGCCGCTGTTCGCCATGAGCGCGCGCATGGTAGCCCAGAAGGGACTGGACCTGGTCCTCGGCGCCGATCTCCTCGGCATTGCGGATGCGCAATTCATCTTCCTGGGAGCCGGCGAGCACCGCTACCACGAGGCGTTGGGGAACCTCGCCGCCCTGGTGCCCGAGCGCGTCGCGGTCGAGTTCATGTTCACCGATCGGGTCGAGCACCGCTTGCTGGCCGGCGCCGATGCGTTGCTCATGCCGTCGCTGTACGAGCCATGCGGGCTCACGCAGATGCGCGCGCAGCACTACGGCGCGGTGCCCGTCGCGCGCCGCGTGGGCGGGCTCAGGGACAGCATCGTGGACGGTGTGACGGGGTTCTTGTTCAACGAGTACACGCCCGCCGCGCTCGAGCAGGCCGTGCGCCGGGCGGTTGAGAGCTACGACGACCGGACCGCCTGGCGGAAGCTGGTGCGGGCGGCGATGGAGCAGCAGTTCGGCTGGCACCGCTCGGCGGAGCGGTACCTGGCCTTGTATCGCCGCGCGCTCGCGCAGCGGTAACGCGATGGACTTCGTCCTCGCGCTCCACAGTCACCTGCCGTACGTCCTGCACCACGGGCGCTGGCCCCACGGCAGCGATTGGTTGTGCGAGGCCACGATCGACACGTATCTGCCGCTACTCGAGCGGCTCGAGGAGCTCGCCGCCGAGGATACGCCCACCCCGCTCACGATCGGCTTCACGCCGGTCCTCGCGAACCAGCTGGCCAACCCCGACTTCGCGCGCGAGATGGAGACGTTCTTCGCGCAACGTCTGGCTGCGTGCGAAGAGGCCGCGGCGTTGCCCGACTCGGGACCACTGTTGGAATTCTGGCGGTCGCGATTCACGCGCATGCAGGCGCTGTTCCACACGATCGATGGCGACCTCGTGTCGGCGTTTCGGCGCTTGCAGGAACGCGGCCGTCTCGAGATCATCGGGTCCGCGGCCACACACGGCTATCTGCCGCTGCTCGGCCGGGACGAGAGCATCCGGCTGCAGCTGGCGGTAGGGCAGGCGGAGCACCGGCGTCTGTTCGGTACTGCCGCCGCGGGCTGCTGGCTGCCGGAATGCGCGTACCGGCCGCGCGGCAAGTGGCGGGATGGTCGGGTGCGCCGCGGCATCGAGGAGCACCTCGCCGACGCCCGCTTCAAGTACTTCTTCACGGACGCGCACCTCGCCCGGGCCGGTAGCCCGCTCGGCGCGTACAGCGACATCAGGCAGAGCGCGGAGCCGGGGAGCGCCGTGCGCTCGCCCTATCGGGCCTACCGGGTCTCCCGCCGCGACGCGCGCGCGTCCGTGGCGGCGCTGGTCCGGGACCCCCGCTCCTCGATGCAGATCTGGAGCCGGCATCAGGGCTACCCGGGCGACGAATGGTACCTCGAGTTCCACAAGATTCGCTGGCCGGGCGGCATGAAGTTGTGGCGCGTCAGCGGCGCGAACGTGGACCTGGGCGAGAAGCGGCCCTACGAGCCGGCGCGCGCGCGCGAGCGGGCGGCGGAGCATGCCTCTCACTTCGTGCATCTGCTCGAGAGTATTGCCCGGGAGCAAAAGGTGGGACCCGACGGTGTGATCGTGGCGCCGTTCGACACCGAGCTGTTCGGGCACTGGTGGTTCGAGGGGCCGGACTTCCTGGCGGCGACGTATCGGGCGTTGCGTGGCCGTGGCGTTCGCGCGGTCACGGCGTCGCAACATCTCGAGGCCCATCCGCCCCCCCCCCGTGCGGCGGTGCAGTTGGCTGAAGGCTCGTGGGGGGCGAACGGCGATCACAGCATGTGGCTGAACGAGCGCACGGAGTGGACGTGGAGGAGACTCTGGCCGCTGGAGAACGCGTTCTGGGGCGTGGCACCCGCCGCGCTGCGGTCGGAGGCCGCCCGGCCGGTGCTGGCGCAGGCGGCGCGCGAGCTGCTCCTGGCGCAGGCCTCCGACTGGCAATTCATCATCTCGACCGGTGCCGTCGTGGATTACGCGGAGCGTCGCTTCACCTTGCACTGTGACGACGCGGAGCGCCTGATCGGCGCGCTGTCGGCAGGCATGGCCGGGGACAGCTCGGCACTGGAAGCGGCGCGGCGCGGCGCGGACGAGCTCGCCCGGCGCGACGCGCTGTTTCCGGATGTGCTCGCCCAAGTCGCAGAGGCGCTCGGCGATTGATGCGGTCGATCGTCATCCACGGCCATTTCTACCAACCGCCCCGCGACGATCCCTGGACAGGGACCATCCCGCCCGAGCCGTCCGCCGCACCCTACCATGACTGGAACGAGCGCATCGAGCAGGAGAGCTACGCCCGCGTCGCGGGGTCGCTGCCGCTCCTGAGCTTCGATTTCGGGCCCACGCTGCTCGAGTGGATGGAGGAGCACGCGGCAGCGACGTACGCCGCCGTGCTCGCCGCGGATCGCGGCAACGCGGTCGCGATGCCATACCACCACATCATCCTCCCCCTCGCCTCACGGCGGGACAAAGAAACCGAGGTGCGGTGGGGGATCGCCGACTTCCGGCGCCGGTTCGGCCGCGAACCGGAGGGGATGTGGCTGCCCGAGACGGCGGTGGACGAGGAAACGCTCGACGTGCTCGCCGCCGCGGGGATCCGGTTCACGATCCTCGCGCCGCACCAGGTGGAGCGCATGCCGGCGCGCGGGCTTCCCGGCTGGCATCGCACCACGGGCGGTGGCCGCATCGCCGTGTGCCTCTATGACGGCGCGATCTCGCACGACGTCGCCTTCGGGCCGCTGGTGCGCGACCCCGCTGCCTGGGTCGAGCGCCTGACGTCCGGTGCCGCCGATCTCGTGGCGGTCGCGACGGACGGCGAAACGTACGGGCACCACCACAAGGGCGGCGACGTCACGCTCGCGCGGGTGCTCGACACCCTGGAGCGGCGCGCCGACGTGCGGGTCGAGAACTTCGCCGCCTTCCTTGCCCGGCACCCACCGCAGGAAGACGTGCGACTCGTGTCGCCGAGCTCGTGGAGCTGCCCGCACGGCGTCGCGCGGTGGCGCTCGGAGTGCGGGTGCCGGGTTCATGGGGAGCGCGCGACTCATCAGCGCTGGCGCGCGCCGCTCAGGAACGCGCTCGATTGGCTGGCTGCCGAGCTCCACGCCCTGTTGGCGCGCGACGGCCGAGCTATGCCCCTCGAGCTCGAGCGCCACATGCTGCGGATGTTCACATCCTGCGGCTGGTTCTTCGACGACGTCGCCGGCATCGAGTCGGTGATCGTGCTGCGCTCGGCCGCGCGGGCGATCGAGCTGGGCGGAGGGGCCGAGGCCGCGCGCCTCGAAGCGGGCCTGCTCGAACGGCTGGCCCTGGCGCCGAGCAACGATCCCGCGGTGAGCACCGCGCGGGAGCTCTACCTCGAGCGCGTGAAGCCCCCCCCCCGCGTCGCGTCCGTCTGAGGTGGAGCCGCTCCGCTTTGTGTTCGGCGTGCACTTCCACCAGCCGGTGGGGAACTTCGACCACGTCTTCGAGCAGCACCTGCGCGACGTCTATCGTCCGCTGGTCGAGCGGCTCGTGGAGCACCGGTTCCTGCCCTTCGCATTGCACATGTCGGGCCCGCTGCTCGAATGGCTCGAAGCGCACGACTCGACCTACCTCGATCTGCTGGGCCGCCTGGCGGCGGACGGAAACGTCGAGCTGCTCGTCTCCGGGCTTTATGAGCCCGTGCTCGCCTCTCTGCCGCGCGCCGATCGGCTCGAGCAGATCGGCTGGATGCGCGCGGCGATCCAGCGCCGCTTTGGCGTCGACGCAACCGGGCTGTGGCTCACCGAGCGAGTGTGGGAGCCGGGTCTGGCGGCCGACCTGGCCGATGCGGGGGTCCGCTATGTGCTCGTGGACGACCGCCACTTTCTCGTGAGCGGCTTCACGAGGGATCAGTTGCATGCGCCGTTTTGGACGGAGAGCGGCGGCAAACGCGTGGCGCTGTTTCCCATTGACGAGCGGCTCCGCTATCTCGTGCCGTTCCAGCCGCCCGCCGCGATCGCCGCCTACCTGCGCGAGCTGCGGGCGGCCGGCCGCCCCCTCGCCGTCCTGGTGGACGACGGTGAGAAGTTCGGCGGCTGGCCCGGGACCAAGGAATGGGTGTACACGCGCGGCTGGCTGGCGCAGTTCTGCGACGCCGTGGCGGCGCTCGTGGCCGGCGGCGAAGTCCGGCTGACGACGCCGGGCGCGGCGCTGCGCGACGTCGCAAGCGCCGGCCTCGCGTACCTCCCGACGGCGTCGTATCGCGAGATGGAGACGTGGGCGCTGCCGCCGGAGGCGGCCAAGCGACTGATCGCATTGGAGCACGAGCTGGGGGAGAAGCGTCTGGCGGGTCCTGACGGCGCGCTGCTGCGGGGCGGCCACTGGCCGCACTTCCTCGTGAAGTATCCGGAAGCGAATCGGATGCACAAGAAGATGCAGGCGCTGTCGGCGCTGTGTCGCGAGCGCGGGGATCCACCTGCCGCCCGGCGTGCGATCGGCCGCGCCCAGTGCAACGATGCTTACTGGCACGGCGTGTTCGGCGGGCTCTACCTGCCGCACCTCAGGGCTGCGATCTGGCGGGAGCTGGCAACGGCCGAGGGCGAGCTGCGCCGCGGTGAGGAGCTCGCCGTGGAGCGGCTGGATCTCGACTGCGACGGCGCGGAAGAGATCTGGATTCACTCGGCGAGCTTCTCGGCCCTCGTCAGCCCCCGCCGCGGCGGGGTGATCGAGGAGTACACCCTGTTCGAGCCCGCCGTCAATTATGCGGACGCGCTAACCCGGCGGCGCGAAGCGTACCACGCACTGACGCCCGCGCCCGCGGATCGAGAGGCTGGTGTCTCGGCCGGTACGCCGAGCATCCACGATCTCGAGCGCAGCAGTCGCGTGGAGCGGCTGCCGCCGGTCGATCCCGAGGACCGCGCGCTGTTCGTGGATCGCGTGCTCCCCGGAGGCGTGACGCTAGACATGTACTCCAGCGGGAAGTTTCACCCGACCCGGTCCTGGGCGCGCACCCCCTACGACGTGGTCGTTGATCGCTCGACGCAGGCCGTGGAGGTAGTACTGCGGCCGCAGCAGCACGCGGGACTCGAAAAGCGTCTGAGATTCACACCGTCCGGAGGGCTAACGGTAACCTATCGCTGGGATGCGGCCGCATTCCCGCCCGACGCCTTCTTCTGCCCGGAGATTTCAACTTCGCGCCAGGTGGAGCTAGACCTCGAGCCCCTGGCCGAGGTCTGGTCGTTCCCCCTCGTCACCCTGTCCCGGTCCGAGCGCGGGTTCGAGCAGACGGTGCAGGGCCACTCGCTTACGCCGCGCTGGCCGAGCGGAGTCGCGGAAGCTCGGCTACAGGTTACCTTCCGGGAATGACCACGCCCCGCACGCTTCGTCTCCCGGGCCGCCAGCGCGGCCGCCTCGGCCTCTGGCTGGTGCTCGCGGTCGCCGCCGTGCTCTTCTTCATCTCGCCGCTCGTGCGCCTGCTCGCGGAGTGGCCCTGGTTCAGCGCGCTGGGCTACGAGCGCGTGTTCGCCACCCGGCTGATCGGCTCCCTACTGCTCGGCGTGCTCGCGGGCGGGCTGGCGTTCGCGTTTCTGTACGTCAATCTGCGGTTCGCCCAACGCGGCGCCGTGCCGAAGCCGGTCGTGATGCAGCTGAATGCCCAGACCCCCGCCGTGGACGTGACGCGCCTGGTGCGCCGCCTGGCGTTGCCGGCAGCGCTCGGGCTGGCGCTGCTGATGGCCCTCGCCGCCTCGAGCGCCTGGATGCCGGTGCTCGCATTCCTGCGCCAAACGCCGTTCGGCGTGACCGACCCGGTCTTCGGCCGCGATCTCGCCTACTACGTCTTTACGGTGCCCGTCGTCGCGGGGGTGCTCGCCATCCTGACGGGCCTCGGCGTCCTGTCACTGATCGCCTGCGGCGCGCTGTACGCGCTGCGCGGCGACGTGATCGTGCACCAGAAGAACATCACGGTCGAGCCGTCGGCCCGGATGCATCTGGCGCTACTGCTCGCGTTTCTATTTGTGCTGACCGCGCTGCGCGTGTACTTCGTGCGGCTCCCGGGCACGCTGTACTCCACCACGGGTCCCCTGGTCGGCGCGAGCTTCGCCGATCTCCATGGCACCGTCATCGGTCTGAAGATCGCGGGCGTGGCCGCAGTCGTGGGCGCGGTGTTGGTGATTCTGGGAGCGCGCAGCAAGCGGCTGGTGCGGAACGCGGTGCTCGCGGTGGCGATCTACTTTGGCGTGCAGCTGCTGGGCGTCGTCGTCTATCCGGCCGTGGTCCAGAGGCTCGTCGTGGCGCCGAACGAGCTGACCAAGGAGACGCCGCAGCTCCGCTATCACATCGACGCGACCCGGCGCGCCTGGGGCCTGGACAGCGTGCTGGTGCGCGACCTGTCCGGCGAGGCGCGCCTCACCGAGCGCGACATCCAGGCCAACCGGCCCACGATCGACAATGTGCGGCTGTGGGACCGCGACCCGCTGCTGCAGACGTTCAGTCAGCTCCAGGAGATCCGCACCTATTACGACTTCGTGTCGGTGGACGACGACCGCTACATCGTGGACGGCCGCTACCGCCAGGTGATGCTGTCGCCGCGTGAGCTGAACTCGGCTTCGCTCCCGACGCGGACGTTCATCAACGAGCGGCTCACCTACACCCACGGGATGGGGCTGACGCTGGGGCCTGTGAACGAGCTCACCGAGCAGGGGCTGCCGGTCCTGTTCATCAAGGATCTGCCCCCGGCGTCTACCGTCTCGCTCGAGGTGAAGCGGCCCGAGATCTACTTCGGCGAGCTCACCGACGCGTGGGTGTTCGCCAACACCGGGCAGCCGGAGTTCGACTATCCCTCCGCGGATGAGAACATCTTCGCGACCTACAAGGGCGAAGGCGGCGTGCTGGTCGGCGGGTTGCTGCGCCGCCTGGTGCTGGCGGCCTATTTCCGCTCGCTCAAGGTGCTGCTGTCGAGCGACATCACGAGCGAGAGCCGGGCGCTGTACATCCGCAACATCCGCCAGCGGGCGCGGATGGCGCTGCCGTTTTTGATCTTCGACGGCGATCCCTACATGGTGATCGACGACGCGGGGCGGCTCCAGTGGATCCTCGATGCATATACGGCGACGAGCCGGTATCCCTATGCGCAGCCGCTCCGCAGCGGCGTCAACTACATGCGCAACAGCGTCAAGGTGGTGATTGACGCGTTCGAGGGCAGCGTCACCGCCTATCTGGCCGACCCAGCCGATCCGCTGGTCCGCACGTTCGAAAAGATCTTCCCCGGGATCTTCCAGCCGCTCGATTCCATGCCGGCCGATCTGCGGACGCATCTCCGGTATCCCGAGGATCTGTTCCGCGTACAGAGCGACCTGTATGCGACGTATCACATGGCCGAGCCGGGGATTTTCTATCAGCGCGAAGACCAGTGGCAGAAGCCCGTGCTGTCGATCGCGCCGGAGCGCGCGGATCCGTTCCTACGCCACATGGTGATGCGGCTGCCGGAGGAGCGGCAGGCGGAGTTCATCTTCATGGTACCGTTCACGCCACGCGGCAAGGACAACCTGGCGTCGTGGATGGTGGCGCGGAACGATGGGGACCACTACGGCGAGCTGGTCGTGTACCGCTTCCCCAAGCAGAGCCTGGTGTTCGGGCCCACGCAGATCGTCAATCGGATCAACCAGGACACCGAGATCGCGCGCCAGGTGGCGCTGTGGGATCAAGGCGGCTCCCAGGTGATCCGCGGCAACCTGCTCGTCATTCCGATCGAGGAGTCACTGATCTACGTGATGCCGCTATATCTGCGGGCGCAGGGAGGGCGGATTCCTGAGCTCAAGCGCGTGGTCGTGGCGTATCAGAACCGCGTCGTCATGGAGGCGACGTTGGAGGAGGGGCTGTCGCAGCTGTTTGGCGGTGGCGCAGGGGGAGGGGCTGGTCGCGAGCCTGCACGGGTGGCGGCCACGCCTGGCGCCGCGCCGGCGGCGGATGCGCGCGCCGCCGATCTCTCCCGGCGCGCATCCGACGCACTGCGGCGCGCGGTGGAGGCGCAGCGGGCGGGGGACTGGGCGCGCTATGGCGAGGAGCTGCGCAGGCTCGAGGAGGTGCTGCGGCAGCTCCAGGCGGTGCTCGGCGCCAGGGACTGATGTGAAGACTCGAGCGCTGGGCGCTACGGGATACGACGTCAGCGAAATCGGCTATGGTGGCTGGGGACTTGGTGGCGATCAGTGGCGCGGCGCCGACGAAACCCTGGGACGGGATGCACTGCGCGAGGCGGTGGAGCAAGGGATCACGTTTTTCGACACCGCGCTGGCGTATGGAAACGGACACAGCGAACGCCTGATCGGCCAAGTGCTACGCAACGACATCCGTGCCGGGCGCATCGTCGTCGCGACGAAAGTCCCGCCGCGCAACCAGGAATGGCCTGGGGCGGCCAGTACGGAGATCGCGGACGTCTTTCCTGCCCGGCACCTCTTGGCGTCCACGGAACGATCCCTCAAGAATCTCGGTGCCCAAGCCTTGTCGCTGCAACAACTGCATGTGTGGCACGACGCCTGGCTGGACGATCCGGAATGGGAGGCGTCCCACGCGCAAATGGTCCGCCTTAAAGAGGAAGGGAAGGTCCTGCATTGGGGCATCTCGATCAACGATCACGCCCCCGAGACCGCGCTGCGAGTGCTCGAGGATCCACTGTTTGAGACCGCCCAGGTGATTTACAACATCTACGATCGTTCTCCCGAGAGAAAATTGTTCGAGCTCGCAAAGACGAAGCCGCTGGGCGTGATCGTGCGTGTGCCATTCGACGAAGGCGCGCTCACCGGCCAGATTCGCTCGACCACGGTGTTCCCCGCGGGCGACTGGCGCGAGGAGTACTTTGCTGGTGATCGTCGTGCCGAGGTCGAACGGAGGGGGCAGGGTCTGGCTGAGCTGCTCGACGACCAGGTCCAGACCCTGCCGGAGCTCGCCCTGCGATTCTGTCTGTCGTCACCCGAGGTGACCACTGTGATCCCAGGGATGCGGCGCCCGGCACACGTGCGACACAACGTCGCGGCGTCAGCGAAGGGACCCTTGCCGCGGCGCCTGCTTTCCCAGCTCGAGGCGCATGTGTGGGAGAAGAACTGGTACTCAGCCTAGATCCCGAACACCACCCGATCGAGCGCGAATCTCCCGCCCCCCATCACGAACAGCGCGATCGCCACGACCAGCAGCAGAAACTCGAACTCCCACCCCGCCACGCCCTCGCCGGTGAATTTCTTGTGCGCCTGGACGATCTGGAAGCGAATGGCGCCGAGCATCACGAGGGCGAGTCCGAGGGCGGCGGGTTGCGTGAGGAAGCCGACGAGGACTCCCAATCCGCCGGCGGGTTCGGCAATCGAGAGAAATCGCAGCGTTCTCAAGAATCCGGCGGGCATTCTTTCCGACGGCTGCACCTTCCAGAGCTGCCGCTTTTGCGTGCCGTGCACGATGAAGATGATTCCGAGGCCGACTCTGAGCGCCAGCAGGGCGAAATCGCTCAGTTGATGCAGCTGCGCGAAGAATCCCATGTCCCGTTCTAATCCATGCCATCCTCCTTGTCAATTCAGCACCATCTTTGACTACGGATTCCTGTCCCCGTCGCGGCTGGTGGTCGCCGGCGGTGTACGCCGTGTTCGTCAGCTCGATCGCAACTCCCGCCGCGGTGCCAGCGCGCGTCCTTTAGGACGCGTGAAGTGGCCGAGCCGGCCCTTTAGGGCACGGATAACGACGAAGGGTCCGTTTACCCGTGCACTGAAGTGCCGGCTCGGCGACTACGCCCGCTCTAAAGAGCGGCTTATGGCGTCTGCTCTACCGCCCGTCTTGCATTTACCCGGCCATAGCCGAACAGAGGATCCCACCCCGGCGCGCCGAGGTCGACGCCGCTCGTGCGCAGGACGCTACGCACCTGATCCGGTGACAGCGCGGGGTTACGGCTCAATATGAGAGCCGCCACGCCGGCCGCGTGGGGTGACGCCATGGACGTGCCGCTCAAGACCGCGAGATTGCCCGCGACGTTGAGCAACGTGGTCCGGGTCGGGCGCGCCGCAATTTGGTCTTTCAGGTAGAGCCCCTCCTCCAGCGAGAGCGACACCGCGGGGATCCATGCTCGGCCATCGCTCGTCGTGGCCGTGCCGAGCGTGCCGTTGAAGTTGCCCGGCGTGTGGTTGTGGATGACGACGGCAACGCAGCCCGCGTTCATCCCTTCCTCGACTTTTTGCGCGAACGTCGGCCCGCCGCGCATCACCACCGCCGTCCTGCCGGCGCAATCGACGCCGGCGAACTCGACAACCGTGCCGAACCCGGCGTACACGGCGTCGGTCGTGAGTCCTTGCTTGCGCGTCAACCCGGCGAATTCCAGTGGGATCGCCTCCAGCTCGCGGTCGTTGTCGGTGGGGACGGTGAGCGTCGTCGATTGTCCCTGGCCGACCATGTAGGACGCCAGGTTACTGACCCCCGGCGCCGTGACTTCCTGGTCGTCGCCCCACTGGGAAAAGGTGGCCAGCATGTCGGCGTCGTCGGTCGCCCCCACGGCGATCACGCTGGGGGAGGCGGCCGGGTACCCGACGTACGGGGTGCTGCTGTTGCCCGATGCCGCCACGAGCACGATGCCGCTCGCATAGGCGGCGTCGAACACGTCGTCGGCCGCCTGGCTGGGCGACAGCGGCGAAGAGACGCCCGCGATGCCGAAGCCGAACGACATGTTGACGACATCCATCCCGTTGTCGATCGCCCACTCGACGGCGGTAATCATCTTCTCGAGCGTGGCGCCCGCCCAGTCGCAGTCGGCGAAGCGCATCGAGTAGAGCTCCGCGCTGGGCGCGACACCGACCGTGTGTTTGCTGCCATCCCGGGCCGCGACGATACCGGCGACGTGCGTGCCATGGCCATTGCAATCGTCGAGGCCGTTGCCGTCGCCGACGAGGTCGATGCCGCCCACGACGGTGAGATCGGGGTGATCGACGTCGATGCCTGAGTCGAAGATGCCCACCTTGATGCCTTGACCACGGTAGCCGAGCGCCCAGGCGCCGGGCGCGTCGATCTTCGAGACGCCCCAATCGACGATCTGCTTGGTTCCGAGGGGCACCATGGCGAAGTCTTCCTCGACGTAGGCCACGCTTGGATCTGCGCGGAGGACGTCCAGTTGGTCTGCCGGGAGGCTGGCGGAGACCGCCGCGATGTACTTGTAGCGCTGGCGCACTGTGCCGCCGAGCCCTTCGATCAGCGCCGTCGCGTCGGCGCCGGGAGTCGAGAGGAATCCGACGATGACGATCGTGTTAGCGGCGGCGGATGTGGAGGCGGAGGGGGTGGTCAGCTCTGCGGTGTTCGGGTCGCATGCGGCGGCGAAAGCTGCCACACCGAGCAGAAGGGCAAGCTTCTTCATCGTCGCTCCTCGAGCGTTGGAGGTGTGACACAACGCTGAGGGGGAACGCTCCCTAGGTGCATTCCCAGTATGGATTAATACGGACGGGGGTGGGGAATTAGTCCATACGATCTAGGTCAAAAGCGTTAGCGCAGATCGTTGGCCCGAAACAAGAGGCCCACTTCGCCGCGCCAAGCGTCCACCTGGCGCCCGAGGTCGCGGAACATCGCCGAGCGGCCACCCTGGTCGGCGGCGCGCACGGTGGTGTTCCCGAACAGCGGGTAGTAGCCGATCTCCATCCGCACGGCGCCGGGCGGCACCGTGCAGTGGCAAGGCAGCGCGCCGGCGAGACCGGCGTTCACGGTGATCGTGAGCGGCCGGCCGGTCGCATTGGTGATGAGTGGGGCGAAGTAGGCGCCGCTCTTGGGCCGTGCGGTGGCGTTGAGCTCCACCCGGCCGCGCGGGCGCGCGATCGCGATCGTGTCGCCGAGCGTCACGCCGAGGGCGCCGGAATCGCTGCGGGGGCGCACGAGGCGCCAGGACAGATCGAGACGGCGGCCGCGATCGAGTGTGAGCGAGAAGCTGCCGCCCGGAAGGAGGCGCCGCTCTTCTCCCGCCACCTGCACCGCGACCGTTCCGGCGAGATGATTCTTGAACGTGAGCCGCGGCTGCGTGAACCACATCGCGCCCGCGCCGATGAGGAGCAGCGGTGCGGCGACGGCCGTCACGATCCACCCGATCCGACGGGTTCGGGCCGTCCGGCCGTCCGGCCGTCCGCCCGTCCGACGTCCGGCCGTCCGGGCGCGCGTCGTCGCTCCGCTGACCAGCAACTCCGTCGCGGCCTGTGCCGCCGTCGCGCGCGAACGCACCGTGCTCGGCTGCTTGCCGCCCTCCAACGCCGCAATGACTTCGCCCGCCGATTGGTAGCGTTCCGCGGGCTGCTTTGCGAGGCAACGCAGGATCACGTCCGACAGGTCGCGCGGCACCTCGGGATTCACGTCCGCCGCGGCGGGTGGCGGGTCGGCGATGTGCTTCCCCACGATTTGTTGTGACGAGTCGCCGTCGAACGGCGGGCCGCCCGTCACCATCTGAAAGAGCACGGCGCCGAGGGAGTAGAGGTCCGAGCGCCGATCGAGGTTCGGGTCGCCGAGGGCCTGCTCGGGGCTCATGTAGTGCGGCGTGCCGATCACGAGGCCCGTCTGCGTGAGTCCCGCGCCCGCGGAGCCGTCGAGCCGCCGCGCGATCCCGAAGTCCACGAGCAGCGGCCGGCCGCGCTGGGTGTCCAGCATGATGTTGTCGGGCTTGATGTCGCGGTGCAGCAAACCCGCCTTGTGGGCGTGGTCGAGGGCATCGAGGATGGGAATGATGATGGCAAGCGCTCGTTCGGCCGGCAGCGCGCCAGATCTCTTCAGCAGCTCACCCAGCGATATCCCATCCACGAACGGCATCGCGTAGTAGGCGAGCCCTTCGCCTTCGCCCACGAAGTGGATGGGGAGGATGTTGGGATGCTCGAGCCGGGCGGCGGCGCGGGTCTCGCGCTGGAAGCGTTCGAGCATGCCGGCGGTCCAGGCGACGTCGGGGCGCAGCACTTTGACCGCGAGGCGCCGCTCGAGGTCTTTGTC
Organism: Gemmatimonadales bacterium; assembly: GCA_040901965.1. Classification (GTDB taxonomy): domain Bacteria; phylum Gemmatimonadota; class Gemmatimonadetes; order Gemmatimonadales; family GWC2-71-9; genus 20CM-2-65-7. The sequence continues at coordinate 250,362 of JBBDYB010000010.1, forward strand.
CCAGACCTCGTAGACCTCCGCGAAGCCGCCGGAGCCGACGACGCGGCGGACTTCGTATTTCGCGCCGAGCGCCTTGCCGAGGCGCGAGACGGTATTGGGTTCGGACATGGGCGCTACTATGGGGGGCGGGGAGCGGGCGCGCAAATGTTAGCCCAATAGCATCTCCCTCAACCGCGCGGCCGCCGGGCTGAGCGGCGCTCGCTGGCGTCGAATCACGAGCAGGTCGCGCACCCACTGACGGCCGTGCAGGCGGATCGCGACCACCCGCGGGTCGCGCGTCCGCACGGCGTGACGCGAGACGACGGACACGCCGAGCCCGGCGGCCACGGCTTCCCGCACCGCCTCGGTACTCCCGAGCTCCATGACCGGCCGCAGTGTCACGCCCAGATCGGCGAGGCAACGTTCGGCCACGGCGCGCGTGCTCGACCCTTCCTCTCTCGCGATGTACGGTTCACCGGCGAGCGCGGCGCCCGCGAGCGTGCGCCGGCGGGCGAGCGGATGCCGGCGCGCGACGATCGCCACCAACTCGTCCTTCACCCACGGCTCGGCGGTGAGTCCCGGGCGCAGCGGCGCCGCGCCGATCACGCCGAGCTCCACGGAGCCCGCGGCGACCCATTGCTCGACTTCGCGGGTGTCGCCAATGCGGAGCGTGAGCGCGATCTGCGGGTGCGCGCTGTGAAATCGTCCGAGGACTGCGGGCAGCAGGTAGGTCCCCGGCGTCGTGCTCGCGCCCACCGCGACCGCGCCGGCCCGCAGGCCGCTCAGCTCGACGGCCGCCTGCTCGGCACTCGTCACCAGGCCGAGCGCCTGGCGGATGAACGGCTCGACCAAGCGCGCCGCGGGCGTCGGCCGGACGCCGCGCCCGGCCCGCTCGAACAGCTGCACGCCGAAGAACGCCTCGAGACCGCGCAGGTGCTCCGAGACGGCCGGCTGGCTGAGGTTGCGTGCCTGGGCGGCGCGGGCGACGCCGCCCGCATCCAGCACCGCGAGGAACAGCTCGAGTCGATGCAGCGTGAGGCCCGGTTTTGTCATAGGCTTTAGCCGATGTGATGTATAGAAACTTCGTATTTGTCCTATGTCCAGACGGGAGCGAGCGTGCAGCATCCACCCATTGGAGGCTGCAATGTCGCTCCGCCATACCGCCGCGCTCCTCGCTGCGGCTCTCGTCCCCGCCGGGCTCGGGGCTCAGGTAATCGTCGCGCACGCACCGACCCTCGCGTGGGCGCCCGGACCGCCGTCCTTGCCGCCCGGCGCCGAGTTCGTGCTGCTCGAGGGGAATCCCGCCGAGGCGGTCCCCCTGACGCTGCGGCTCAAGTTTCCGGCGAACTATCGGGTCCCGCCGCACTGGCATTCAGTGATCGAGCATGTCACGGTCCTTGCGGGCACGCTCAACGTCGGCATGGGAGAGCAAGCGACCTACACCGGCGGCACCGCGCTGAACGCGGGCAGCTTTGCCGCGATGCCGGCCACGATGGTGCACTCGGCGTGGGCGGGTCCCGAGGGCGTCACCTTCCAGCTGCACAGCGTCGGCCCGTGGAGCATCACGTATGTGAAAGCGGCCGACGATCCGCGCACCGCGAAGCCGGCGGGCAATCAGTGACCGATCTCGCCGCCCGGGACGCCGCGGAGCAAGCCCCGCTCGAGAGCGTGATCAAGGGCGAGGTGCTGCGGATGTACCAGGAGGTTGCGGACCATCCGGAAGAAGAGTTCCACTTCTTCCATGGCCGGGAGGCCGCCGAGATGTTCGGCTACGAGCGCGAGTGGCTCGACCGGGCGCCGGCCGGCGCCGTGGCCTCGTTCGCCGGCGTCGGGAACCCGCACCTGCGCAGCCGGCTGCAACCGGGTGAGACGGTGCTCGATCTCGGCAGCGGCGCGGGGTTGGACAGTATCATCGCGGGCTGGCAGGTGGGGCCGGGGGCCCAGGTCCTCGGCGTAGACCTGAATCCCCACATGTGCGCCAAAGCCGAGGCGCATGTCGCGCTCGCGGGCGGCACGATGCAATGCCGGCAGGGGACGATGGAAGACGTTCCCCTGCCCGACGCGAGCGTGGACGTCGTGATCTCCAACGGCGTCATCAATCTCTCGTTTCGCAAGCGGCGGGTGATCGGCGAGCTGTATCGCGTGCTCAAGCCGGGTGGGCGAGTGTCCATCGCCGACATCGTGAGCGCTAAACAGCTGTCGCAGTCCATCGTCAATGATCCGAAGCTCTGGGCGAGCTGAATCGGCGGCGCTCTCCCGGAGGGAGAGATGTTCGGGCTGTTCGACGCCGCTGGGTTCAAGCGCGTGAAGTCGGCCGTGGTCTCCGGATTCCGGTTTCGGAAGCAGTCCACGCAAGACTCGGCCGAGGCTTATGGTGTAAAGGCCGTGCTCTTTACGGCGCAGAAGCTCGCGTGAAGACGCTCGTCATCCTCAACGATCCCCCCTACGGATCGGAGCGCAGCTTCAATGGGCTCCGACTCGCTGGGGCGTTGGCGAAGCGGGATGGTGAGCAAGTCCGCGTGTTTCTCATGGGCGATGCGGCTGCATGCGGCAAGGCCGGTCAAAAGGTGCCGCAGGGCTACTACAATCTCGAGCGCATGCTGCGCGTCGTGGCGCAGGCGCGCGGCGAGGTGGGCGTGTGCGGCAGCTGTATGGAGGCCCGGGGGATCGGTGACGCCGAGCTCGCGCCAGGCGCTCGGCGCAGCTCGCTCGAGGAGCTCGCCGACTGGAACGGTTGGGCGGAGCGGGTGCTGGTCTTTTGAGGACCCGGCGGGTCTAGCTTAGGGACGACGCCGGCCGCCGGAGGGCCGCGCTGCGGGGCGCGATCCACCGCTGCCGCCACGCGACACACTCGGCCTGCCGCGCGACACACTCCCGCCGCGCGACACACTCGGTCGGCCGCGCGACACGCCGTTGCCGTTAGGCTTGGCACCCCACGACCTTGCCGGGCGATTGACCGAGCCGCCACGCGGCCGGGGCTCGACGCCGCGGGAAATCGCGCCGCGGTCCCGCACAGGAGCGGGAGCGTCCGACCTGACGCGCGTGCGGACCTCGACCGGTGTGTAACGCCCGCGGTCCCGCGGAATCACGAAGCGCGAGCCACCGCCGCCCGCGAACCCGCCTCCCAGGAACGTCCTGCCATACCCAAACGGCCGAGGGCGATAGAACGAGTAGCCGAAGCCGAAGCCGTAGCCGTACTGGTACCCATACCCGTAGCAACGCGCGCTCCAACCCCAGAAAGGATCGTAACAGAAGGGGTCGTAGAACGGGTCGTAGACGTAGCCGTAGCGGTATGGATACCCAAAGGAGAGGCCCAGGCGGAAACGATAGGGAGAGCCGTACCCGTACCCGTACCCGGATCCATGCCCGTAACGCGCCGCGATCTGTCGGGGGGGGCCGACGACGTAGGTCGCCGCGTCGTACTCGAAGCGTGTTTCGCCGGCCATGCGCCGCACGATGTCGAGCAGCCCGGCGAGCGGGTCGTCTTTCAGCGACGGGCCGCCGAGGGCGCGGTAATCCCAGTGGCCGTTGAGAACGAAGCCGTCGTAGGTGAATGGGTCGCCCGCAACGGCGGCTAGCACGGTGCCCGCTCCATCGTCAGCATCCACAAAGAACGCGTCGCGGCCGGACCGTCCCCGCAACTCCAGGCGCTGTCCGCCGCGCGCGAAGGCGTCATCGGTGGGATCGAGCGGAAACAGGACGCGGACTCGGCCCGCGGGGTCGGCGTGCAGGACGATGAGGTAACCATCCTGCGCGGTCTCGACGTAGACGCGAGCGCGATCGCCGCGAGCAAACTGTTCGTGATTGAGCCGGACACTGACGGCGGGCGGGGGCGGATCGTCCGCCTGGGTGAGGGCGGGGGCGAGCGACAGCAGCAACGCGAGCATCATGGGCGTCTCCTCCTGTGCTCCAATATACCCCCTCGGCATGTCAACCATCCGTCAGAATGCCTCCGGCCAGCTTGTGATCCTCGTCTCAGCGCCGTAGATGAGAGCATGCAAACACTCGTCTACCTGCTTATGAGCGCGCTCCAAGCCCCCCCACTCCGGATACGATTCGCATCGAGGTGGGATCGGCGGCTCTCGACGGGCGCGTCTATGCGCCGCACGCGGCGCTGGTGCGGGTGCGCCTCGGCGATTCGAGCCGCGTAACGGCGACCTGGACCAACGAGCTCACGCTGGGCGATTCGGCCGGGCGAGCGGTCATGCGGTGGGTGACGATAGGCACGCAGGCTCCGGGAACGGGCGCGGAAGTGACGTGGGAGCTGCGCCAGACCTACGATGCGCAAACGCTCGCGCCCCTCACGTACTCGCAGAGCTCGAGCACCGGGGGCTTCACCCGTCTGACGATCGAGGGCCGCCGGGTTCGCGGCACCAGGCGGGCGCCGCGCGATACGGCCGTGCAACAGGTAGACGTGACGTTGGACCGGCCCGGGTTCTTCGCCGGTGCTTCGGATCTCGTTCCGCTCGCAGTCGGGGGGGGCCTCAAGCCCGGCGTCGTCATGACGGCTCCCGTATGGAGTCCCGGGATGACGCAGGCCGAGGGCCGCATTTTCACGGTGCTCGGAAAGACGACGGTGGACGTCGAAGGCACGCCGATCGAAGCCTGGAAGGTGGAGGAGCGCCGGCAGTCGGGGGGGGACCGCACGTTGCTGGCGACGTGGTACCTGCTGGAGCAGTCCCCGTACATGGTGTACGGCGAGGTCCCGCTTCCCAACGGGCAGGTTCGCCGGATGACGGAGGTCGAGTTGCCATTATCGCGGCCCTGAGCGATATCAGACAGGGCCATGCAAAGAATGTCCTCAACTCGCTGGGCCGGCGCGCCGAGGTGGAGGGCGAGCGGGGGCTGGGGAGCGACCGGCGCAACCACGCGCTCGAGATCCCGCGTCTCGCGCGGGCCGAGTATGCGCGTCTGTCGCGCGGAAAATGCGCGCGCTGCTCGACGCGTTCGCGGCGGGGCTCAACGCGTATCTCGCGGACCACCCCGACGTGCGTCCCCGGCTGCTCACGCGTTTCGAGCCGTGGTATCCGCTGGCGTTCATCCGGTTCAACTATTACCAGAACGGCTTCCTGTATGGCTCGGGGTTACGACAGGCAGATCTCGAGGCCGCGGTCGAGGACGTCGCGGGCCGCGAGGATCTCGGCTCGAACGGTTGGGTGATCGGCCCAAGCAGGAGCGCGACGGGGAACGCGATGCTATTCATCAATCCCCATCTACCGTTCTTCGGCAGCGGGCAGGTCTACGAGGGGCACGTCAACAGCAAAGAGAGCGGCTGGAACTTCACCGGCTATACGCGCTTCGGATTTCCCTTTCCTTATGAAGGGCACAACGAGTCGGTGGGATGGGTGAGCACGGACAATGCGGCGGACCTGGCCGATCTGTACCTCGAGACGTTCGACGATCCCGCGCGGCCACTGGCGTACCGGACCTCACCCCCTGACCCCCTCTCCGCAACGCGGAGAGGGGGAACGTATCGTCAGGCCACGGCCTGGACAGATACGATCCTCGTGAAGACGGACACCGGCGTCGTGCGCCGCGTGTTCACTTTTCGGAAGACGCATCACGGGCCGATCATCGCCACGCGCGACGGGAAGCCGCTCGCGCTGCGCATGGCGAAGTTCGAGGCGGATGGGTGGCTGCAAGAGTGGTACGACATGACGCGCGCGCGCAGCGTGGCCGAGCTCAAGGCCGCGATGCGACCGCTGAACATGCAGTTCGGCAACGTCATGGCGGCGGACGCCGGCGGGAACACCTGGTACCTCTATAACGGCGCTGTGCCCATACGGGACCCGCGATTCGACTGGTCGGGGCCGGTGGATGGGAGCGATCCGGCGACCGAGTGGAAAGGCTATCACACGCTCGAGGAGCTGCCGCAGCTCACCAATCCGGCGACGGGGGGGATGCAGAACTGCAATACCACGCCGTTCTTGCTCACCAGCCGCGGCAACCCCGATTCATCCAAGTTTCCACGCTACATGATGACGGAGGGCGACAACTCCCGCGGGCTCGTGTCGCGCCGTATCCTCGCTGCGACGCCGCGGTTCACCTGGGACGAGTGGGTGCGCGCCGCGTTCGACACGTATGTCATCAGCGCCGATTCGTTGCTGCCCGGGCTCCTGCGGGATGATGCGGCCGACGCTGGGGCGCGCCGCTCGGATGCCGGCCGTGATCGAGACGCTCCAGCGCTGGAATCGGCGAGCGGATACAGCGTCCGTGGCGATGACGCTATTCGATCGCTGGCGGGACGCGCTCCAAGGAGGTCTGCCGAGGCTCGTCGCGCTGGACAGCGCGATCGCGAGACTGTGGCGCGATTGGGGCACGTGGCAGGTGCCGTGGGGGGATTTCAATCGGTTGCAGCGGATCGAGGAGCGCGCCGACCAGCAGTTCGCCGACGCGCGCCCCAGCATCCCGGTGATGGGTGTCGGCGGCCAGCATGGGGCCGTGTTCACCTATGCGGCGCGGCCGGTCCCCGGCCAGAGGCGGCGGTATGGCGTGGCTGGCGGGTCGTACGTCAGCGTCGTGGAATTCGGCCCCGTGGTGCGGCGGCTCGCGGTGCATACCATAGGGGCGAGCGGCGATCCACAGTCCCCGCACTACTTCGATCAGGCGCCGCTGTATGCGCGCGGCGAGTTCCGGCCGGCGTGGTTTACGCTCGCGGAGATCAAGGCGAACCTGGAGCGGGAGTACCGGCCGGGAGGACGGTAGCTCCCGGTCGGGGCGTCCTTTAGGACGTGTGAAGTAGCCGAGCCGGCCCTTTAGGGCACGGATAACAACGAGGCTCCAGCACCTCCGATAATTGAAGAGTGGTTTGTTGGTTTATCCGTGCGCTGAAGCGCCGGCTCGGCTACTTCACGCGCTCTGAAGAGCGTGTACCCATCTAGGAGATCATGCTCGTGTTGATCCTCGTCCTGCGGTTCGCTCATGTCTTCTTTGGCGCGTTGTGGGTTGGGATGATGGCGTTCATGACGTTTTTCCTCATGCCCACATTTGCCGAGGTCGGTCCTGACGGAGCGAAGGTGATGGCGGCGCTGCAGCGGCGCCGGATCCCGCTCATCATGCCCGTGATCGCGCTGATCACCCTGATCTCAGGGTTTTGGCTGTTCGACCGCCTGGCGGGCGGCAACCATGGCGCGCTGATGCGGACGCCGATGGGGAAGGCGTACGCGTGGGGCGCGACGGCCGCGTTGCTCGCATTTCTTGTCGGCATGATTGTGGGGCGGCCCGCCATGATACGCAGCATGAAGCTCGCGGAATCGCTGCCGACCGCGTCACCCGAGGAGCGCGCCGCGCGGATGGTCGAGATGCAGCGCCTCAGGGCGCGAGGAACGGCCGTGAACCGGGTGGTGATGGCGCTGTTGTTGATCGCGCTCGCGGCGATGGCGGTGGCGCGGTATCTGTGAACGGCTATCAGCTAAACCGCACGCCATCACAATTGGAACCCGTGGGTCACGGGTTCGAAGCAGGGTCGAGCAACTCGCCCGCTTCGAGTCCCTCCAGCAGATCGATCAGCCCCGCGGCTTCCCAGGAACGGTTGCGCTGAGAGCGGGATGTCGGAACCAGAACACCCGCCGTTTCCAGTTGGTCGAGCGCTTCATACACACGCACCGATCTTCCGGTCGCGGACTTCGCGACGGCGGCGTCAATCACCGGGTGGGCGGGGAGAATGTCAATGATTGCCCACGCGGCGGCGTCAGAGCGAGGTGCGGTCGGCAGCGCCTCGAGTTGGCTGCGCCAAGTGGTGATCAGCTCCTGGACCTCCTTTAGGTAGGCGGACGCCAAGCGGGCGGCGCGCCGTCCGGCGACCGCGAATTGCTCCAGCCAGGGCATGATGTGATCGCCGCGAAATGACGTGAGTCCCGCGATGTAGCGATCCCTCTCGGCCGCCAAGACGACGCTGATCGGCGGCACGTACGCAGGTGCAAGGCCGCGCCGCTTGAAAACGACGTGGATCAACGCGCGTCCCGTGCGGCCGTTCCCATCGGCGAAGGGGTGGATCGTCTCGAATTGGGCATGCACCAGCGCCGCCTGGACCACCGGGGGGAGCGTTTCTTCATTGATCGTCGCGGACAGATCATCGAGTAATGTGCGCACCTCCTCGGGGGGGGGCGGCACGAAGTCGGCTCCGCACGGGTTGTAGTTGTTGCCTCCGATCCAATTCTGCGAGTCGCGAATTTTGCCGGCGATGGTCGCGCCATTGGGTGCGTTCTCCATGAGCCGGCGGTGGATCCGTTCGAGTTCCGCAATGGTGAACGGCTTTGCCGCGACGGCTTCGCGCATCGCCAGCTCCATGGCCTGAATGTTGGCCAGCACTTCCAGCGCCGTCCGGCCCGGTTTGCCGCCGGACTGGAGCTTTACTTCGGCGCGGGCGAGCTCTCGCACGCCGGTTTGCATCCCCTCGATCTTCGAGGAAGCGATCGATTCAGTGCGGAGCAGAAGGTGGCCGAGCGGTGCGAGCGCGGGATGTGTGACGCTATTCAACTCACGGATGGAGGACTCGGCGTCAGAGACGAGCCCGGCCTCAAGGCCTTCGAGGTGAAGAGAGAGACCGGAGAGCGGGTTGGGGATGAATGCTTCGTACTTGCAAGCGCGCCGGTATTTCGGAGGCGCGTCCGCCGTCGGATTGTGGAGCCAGGTGCGTGCGACCGAGTGCCCAGGCACGTGTTTTTTTCCTTGCGCCGGATCCGTAACTAGGGATGTCCTCTAGTGACGGATAATTGTCATCTGTAACTAATGATACACTATTAGTTACACTTAAGCATTATCTGTAACTAAGATACAGCGTTAGTTACGGATCTGCCAGCCAATCTAACTCCACATTTCTCTTAGCTTTGCGGCCGCGTCCAATCTCCCCAAAGGCATGACAGGTTGGTCGGGGCCTCACGTCCGTTGCAGGCTCTCCCGAGCGGATTCGTCGCCAGCAATTGCAGCGATCAGACGATGTTGAGCGAGTTGGGGCCCACACTCGAGTAGATCCTTTACCATCGCCATCTTTTGAAACGAGAAGTTTCCTAGGACCGCTCGCTTCGTTACGACAAATCCATCGATTCCAGCAGCTTTCTGCGCTAACCGTCGAAGGACTTCGTCAATATCGAAGTTTTCTGTCTCTTGGTCCCATTCCGACAGATCTCGTTCTGAAACCTCTACGTGAAACTGCTCAGTGAGGACATGCAGCAGCGCCAGTGTTAGCCTGCGGATCTCACCGGCCGTACTTTCGGATCATGCCTGATCGTGACTGGCAGCTCCGCCTTGCCGCCTTCGCCCGCCTCGAGGAGCTGACGCGGGCGGGCGGCGGCATCGTCACCCACGACGATCTCGAAGCCGGATTCACCTTCGAAGGCGAGCGCATCAAGTTCTGGAGCAGTCGCCGCGGCATCTGGCGCCCCAAACAGCTCGCCGATTCCGGAGCCGCACTCTCCATCACCACCACGCCGCCCAAGCCGGACAAGAAACCGCCGTACGAAGACCAGATCACTCCTGGAGCCGAGTCGTTCGTGTACCGCTACGAGGGAACGGATCCCCAGACATACACGAACGTCGCGGTGCGACAGGCAATGATTCAGCGACGACCGCTCATCTATTTCATCGGGCTCGAACCCGGCCGCTACGCCGCCGTCTGGCCCTGCTACGTCACCGCCGACCGACCCGACGACTTGGCCTTTGAAGTGCAGGCCGGCGTCCCCCACCAGATGACGGGGCCGCTACCGGCGGAGCTCGACGTGTCGGCCGGTGAGCGCCGCTACGCCACCCAGGTCGTCATGCGGAGACTGCACCAGTTCCGCTTCCGCCAACTGGTGATCGCCGCGTACCGGGAGCGATGCACCGTCTGTCGTCTCGGTCATCGCGAGCTGCTCGACGCGGCGCACATCCTGCCCGATCGCGACGAGCGCGGCCACCCGGAAGTCCCGAACGGGCTCGCGCTGTGCGCCATCCACCACGGCGCCTACGACGCCCACATCCTCGGCGTGGACCCCGACTACGTGGTCCACATCCGGCGCGATGTGCTCGATGAGAAAGACGGGCCGATGCTGCTGCACGGCTTGCAGGAACTGCACGGCGCCCGCATCACCCTGCCACGCGCCCAGGTGCACTATCCGAACCGGGATTATCTGGCCGAACGCTTCGGGCGATTCCAAGCCGCCTAAGCGTCCCCCCTCTCCACGAAGCGGAGAGGGGGTCAGGGGGTGAGGACACAACGTGGAGCGCTCAGGGATCGGCTAACCCCGGGGCGGCGCCCCGGGGTAGACGAAAGCCGGAGAGCATTGCTCCCCGGCTTTCTTGGCGTAGCGAAACTGGCTACGCGGTGACCCCACAAGTATGGGTAACATCGGCAGTGATCAGCGCCGAGTCAATAGGGAAGCGAGGGTGCTGGTGGCGGGACTCGAACCCGCAAGAGCTTTCGCTCAGGGACTTGTGGGGTCCCAGCGTTTACCAGTTTCGCCACACCAGCACCTCGTGGCTACGAACCCTGGCAATCCCGAAGGCCAAGACGCGAGACCCCACACGCGCTGCCGCTCGCGTCAGTACGATGACAGATCATTGGGAGTTGGCGCGTATCAAACGACTGCTAGCAGGATCGCTTCAACGCGGTGTCCACGTCATACGCTCTTAAGAGCGTGCGCTCTTGCCGAGCCGGCTCTTTAGAGCACGGATATCCACGACTGACCGTCTGCGTTCGGGCCAGTCGTCGCTGTCACACCCCCCAGCGTCACTTCTCTCATGAACCGCATCACCAACCCACCCGGCCTCGTCCAAGCCCTGCTCCACGGCATCGACTCCCATACGCCCGTCGAAGCCCTGTTACTCGACCGCGAGCGGCTGATTCGCATCGTCCGTGACGCCCTCTTCGACCTCCACGAGCGGCGGCGGCGAGTGGTGGGCACGCCCGCGCATCCTGACGTCGTGCGACTCATCCGCTACCTGGATGCCGTCCTCGGCTGGGCGCAGGAACAACCGGGGCAGGATCTCGTCCTGATAAGCCGGCGAGCATAAGCGGCGCTGTCACACCCCATCTGCACGTTTGCGGTCGTCCATTACAGGAGTTCCGGATGATCCGACATTTTGGCCTCGTGGCGACCGCCCTGTTTACCGTGGCCTGCGCCGCGACGATCCACACCGCGGCCTCCGTCACCTACCTCGCGCCTACCGCGGCCGCCGTCGACTCGCTCGCGATCCTGCCCGTCTCCTCCGGCGAAGGCCTCGAGGGATTCCGCCGCATGATCTCGGACTCGCTCTTCACGATTCTGGGGCGAAGCCGGCGGGAAATTACGCTCCTGCCAGCCGAGAGCACCCTCGCGCGCATCAACCGGGCGGGACTTACGGCGCAGTACGCGACCGCCATCCGCGACTACCAGCAGACTTCGGTGCTGACGCGCGCGACGATCGACACCATGAGCCGCGAGGTCGGCGCGCGCTACCTCCTGTATACCCGAGCGGCATACGGGGAAGGGCGGTCGGTATCGGGGAACTTCCTGACCGGTTACTCGGCGCGCCGCGACCAGGACCTCCAGCTCCACCTGCACGTCTGGGACGGCCGCCGGGGCGACGTCGTCTGGGAAGCGCTCGCGACCGGCAAGGTCTCGGCGGGTGAATACGAGATCTCCCGGGCATCGATGAGATCCTCGCCGCCAGCGTGCGCGAGCTGGTGGCCAAGTTCCTCGCACGGCCCGGCCGATAGGAGCTCAAGCCGCCTTGGCGGCTGATCTAGCCGAGTCACACCCAGGCCTTAAAGTTGCTGTCATGCCGCGAGAGGTGTGTGATGCCCGACCGTGACCGGCAGCTCCGCCTCGCTGAGCTGGCGCGGCTATTCGGCGGTCCCCGGTGGCCCGACTATCCGCACCGGCAGCACCGCCGCGATGCGTGCGAAATCGGCTTGATTGGAGGTCATCACTGCCGCGTCGTACGCCCAGGCGGTCGCGGCAAGCAACACGTCGTTGCGCAGCGTCCGCAGGCGTGCTCCCCCGAGCCGGCTCCGGCGCGCCAACACATTCAGCCCCTGACCCGCCAGGATCCATGCGGCGGCCGGCGGATTGAGCAATCTGCCGCCGCGCCGCGCGTGGATGTACAGTCGCTCGCAGTATGCCCGTTCCTCGGGCGAGCGGGCACCGGCCCACAGCTCCTGGAGCGTGATCGTCGCCAGCAACGGCCGCGCGCGGGCCCGGTGCCCCAGGCCAAACCCCTGCGGCGCCCGGACGGACCAGGTGATCCATACGTTGGTATCGGGGACGACCCTCACCGGGGGCGCCGCCGTTTCAGATGGGGCGGTGGATGGCGCGTCAGGGGAGACCGAAACGTCTTGAAGCTCGCCGGGGCCGAGCGCAGCAACTCCAGCAGCTCGCGCTCGAAGACACAATCGTCCAGCAGCCGGTCAATCACCTCCGTCTCCGTATCGAGCTCCAAATACTCGCGCGCTTGCCGGAGCTTGTCGGCATCAATATTGAGCGTCTTGCGCACCTTTCGCCCCATTGGCTCCCCCGCGACGATCGTGTATGCACAATATGCATACAGTATCAATACCGTGCGAGGCGGAGCAAAGCAGCGCGGGCGCTGTCCCACCCCGGAGCCTCTGCTGACCCCGGGGTCAGGGGGTGAGGGATGACCAAAACCGAGCGCTGGCTCAACCTCCTCGCCTTCCTCCTCGACCGCCATTACCCGGCGTCGCGCGAGGAGATTCTGAGCCAGGTCTCGGACTACAAGGAGGACTGGGTGGACGGCGACGCCAAAGTCCGCGAATCGGTGCGCCGCAAATTCGAGCGCGACAAATCAGAGCTCAAGCAGCTCGGCGTCGTGCTCGAACCGCTCAAGGAAAAAGTCCTCGCCAACCACGCCGGCCAGGAAGTGGAAGCCTACCAGCTCAAGCCACGCGACTTCTATCTGCCTTATCTGAAAGCAGACGTTCCCCCTCTCCGCTTGCGGAGAGGGGGTCAGGGGGTGAGGCCCTACTTCCTGAACGAGGTCCCGCTTGCACCTGACGACCTTCCGATACTCAGGCGCGCCGCCGAGCGCATCGCCGCTCTCAGCGACTCACCCCTCGGTGCCGCTGCTCGCTCGGCCGTCCGCAAACTCGCGTTCGATCTACCTGAGCTTGCGATAGGCAGCGAGGAACGAGCCTTCTCGAGCGCCGCCGACGTCGATGCGCAATTTGCTGTGCTGCGGACTGCGGTAGAGACGCGTCGAGCCGTGCAGTGCCGCTATTACACGATGGGTCGGAATTCTGAGGGACAACGCGCGATCGAACCGTATGGGCTGATGCTGTCTTGGGGCCATTGGTACTGCGTCGCCCGCGCGCGCGACCGCGATGCCCTGCGCGTATTTCGCCTCGATCGCATGAAGGACGTCTCGCTGGTCGATGGGGAAGGGGGGGAGTTTACCGTCCCCCGCGACTTCAAGATCAGTACATATCTGAACCGCGCACCCTGGGAGCTGTCGGACGAGAAGCCGGTGACCGCGCGCGTGCGCATTGACTTCCCGCAGTCGCGCTGGGTCATCGGCGAGCGCATCGGCAAAGTCGTCAAGCGCGTGACCGACGACGCTGGATCGGAATTCGAGTTTGAGGTCCGCGCGGTAGATGCGTTCATACGCTGGCTGCTGCCGTTGGGTCGCCACGTGGAGGTCCTGTCACCGCCATCCATCAAGCACCGTCTCGACGACGCCCGCGCGCGGCTCCGCGCCGTCTACAAGTAACGATGCCGGAAACCGCCGTCACTCAGGCCCCCCGGCTCGTCGAGCTCATCGCCTGGCTGTCACAGGGTGACAAGTCATCGGTCGTCAGTTATCAGAAGGCGGCGCGTCATCTGGGTGTGTCCGAAGAGAAGATTCGCGACGACTTGGATGTGCTGCTCGATCTCTCCGCGGAGCACAAGGACTGGCTCGCCAGCTTGCGGGTCGGGATCGTCGCGGAAGGCTTCGTCGTGCACAGTCAGGGTGCGTTCCTCAGGCCGACGCACTTCACCGCGGAAGAGGGGCTCGCGCTCGTCGTGGGGCTCAAGGACGTGCGCGGGGGCAGCGCGGTCGCCGGCAAGTTCGCAAAGGGCGGCCGCGTGCCCAATCCGGAGTCGACGCGGGTTGGCCTCGGCGCGGTGCCCAGCGCCGAGCTCGAAGCCACGCTTGCCGTGGCACGCCGCGCGCGTGATGAGAAGCGCAAGCTCGAGATCCTCTACTGTGGCCCCGCCGGCGAGCCGTCTTGGCGTGTCGCCCACGTGCACCAGATCGTCGAATCGGCTGGGCGCTGGTACGTAATTGCTTGGTGTGAAAAGGTGTGTGACTTCCGGCACTTCCGCGCCGACCGCATTCTCGAGGCCAAGCTGCTCACGCAGGAGTTCCGGCAGCAGGTGTTGTTCAAGCCGATCAAGGACCGGCAGGAGCTCCTCGCTGCCGACGCGACGATTCCCGCGCAAGTCGCGTTCAGCAAGAAGATCGCGCGCTGGCTCGTGGAGCGTTATCCGGGCGGGCGTGAGCAGGCCGATGGTCGCTATGTCGTCACGTTCCAGGTGGCGGATCCCGCCTGGTTCGTACGGGAGGTGTTGCAGTACAGCGCGGAGGCGGAGGTTCTAGAACCCGAGAGTCTGCGAGAAGCATTGAAACGGATCGTACAATGATACGCCCTTCAGGGCGCGTGCCGGGGCCGAGCCGGCGCTTCAGCGCACGGTTCATAACACTGGCCATCGGCCTGTGGCTCTTCATCAACCCGCTCGCCGCCCAACACCTCGAGATCCGCTTCTTCAACGTCGGCCAGGGCGACGCCGCCCTGATCCGCGAAGGAGGGAAGACTGCGCTGATCGACGCCGGCGGTGGCGCACAGGTCGTTACGTACCTGCGCGAACTCCGGATCGACACCCTGGACCTCGTCGTCGCGAGCCACAACCATGCCGATCACATCGGCGGCATGACCGGGGTCTTCGGCTCGACGGTGGTGCGCTATTACCTCGATAACGGCGTCCCGCACACTACCGCCACATACCAGCGGACCATTCAAGCCGTGCGGGCGAGCCGCGCGCAGTACCTCAGCGCCACCAACCGCACGATCACACTCGGCGCCGCGCGCCTGCATGTTATCGCGCCGCCTGCTGGACGCGACCATAACAACAGCTCGGTGGGGATCATCGTTGAATACGGACACTTCCGCGCCCTTTTCACCGGTGACTCAGAGCTCGACGAGCTGAGCTACTGGCTCGGCACTGGTGAGATCTCGCGGGTCCACGTCGTCAAAGTCGCGCACCACGGAAGCTGGAATGGGACCAGCTCTGATTGGGTTGCGGCGACCAAGCCCCAGGTCGCCGTGATTTCAGTCGGTGCAATGAACAGCTACGGACACCCTTCGCCGCAAGTCGTCGCGCTATGGCAAGGAGCCGGAGCGCGCGTCTACAGGACCGATCTCGATGGCGGCGTCCTCATCCTCGCGAACGAAGACGGGAGCTTCGTCGTCACGACGGATAAGTCGGAGCCGGGCGGCGTCGTTCAGATTCGACCATTTGTGCAAGACACCACCGGCGCACCAGTAGCAACACCCGCGCGAGTCTCGCCAGCATGTTGCCGAGTGTGCTCGCGGGGAAAAGCGTGCGGCAATTCGTGTATCAATCGCGCTTATCAATGCCGCCAGCCGCCGGGCTGTGCGTGCGACGCGAAACCATGAAGACCGTTTTCTACGCCGTCGATCGGATCGAGGGAAAAGTTGCGGTGCTCATCGCTGACAGCGGCGCCACTCTGGAGATGGCGCGTTCAGCGCTCCCATCCCGCCTGCGCGAGGGCTCGGTGCTCCGCGTGGCCCTCGGCGCGAACCATAAGCCCGATTGGTCGAGTGCGGAGATCGACACCGACGAACGGCAACGGCGCCTGCGAGAAGCAACCGATACGCTCGATGAGATGAAGCGGAGCGACCCGGGCGGAGATATTGTGCTATGACTCAACACCGCCTCTCCAAATCCCGCTTCGTCGCCGGCACGCAGTGCCACCGCCTTCTCTGGTGGACAGTGCACGAGCCCGGCGCCGTCGAGCTGCAACCCGACAAGGTGCTACAGGACCGCTTCGATCAGGGATCCCACGTTGGCGAGCTCGCGCGTGGTCGCTTCCCAGGCGGAACGCTGATCGATCTCCCGTACAACGCGACGGACGAACGGATCAGACTCACCCAAGAGGCCATCGATGCCGGATCGCCGGCGATCTTCGAAGCGAGCTTCTTCGCCGATAGCACCTACGTAGCCGTAGACGTCCTCGTGCGAGAAAACGACGCCTTCCGCCTGATTGAGGTGAAATCGTCCTCTTCGCAGAAAGACGAGCACATCATCGACGCCGCCGTCCAGGTGCACGTGGTCAAGCAGAGCGGCATCGACGTGCGTGCCGCCGAGATCATGCACCTCAGCAAGGAGTTCCGGCATCCCGATGAGGGCGACCTGTTCGCGCGCAGCGATGTGACCGAGAGCGCCTTCGGGCTGCTCCACACCATCCCGGGGGAGATCAAGGCGCAGCTCGCGATGCTGAGCGGGCCGCTCCCCGAAGCGCCGATCGGGCTCAACTGCTATGAGCCGCGCGAATGCCCGTTTCATGACCGCTGCTGGCCCCAGGACCGGGACCACATCATGAAGCTCTACAACGTCGGCCCCAAGCGCGGGTGCGACTACATGATGACCGGCGTCCACAAGATTCCCGAGATCCCGCCCACGCAAAAGCTCTCGGACGCCGCCAAACGACAGATCCGCGCGATGAAAGAGAACCACATCGTTGTCGAACCCGGTCTCAAGAAAGTGTTGGAGCCGTTCAGCGGCCGGCTCGGCTTCCTCGATTTCGAAACGATCTCGCGCGCCGTTCCCGTGTGGCCGGGGATGTACCCGTGGGAGCAAGCCGCCGCCCAATTCAGCTATCACGAAGCGCGAGGCGACGGCACCTACAGCCACGTCGGCTATCTCGCCGAGGGGTCGCAGGATGCTCGCCCCGAGCTGGCACGGGCAATGGTCGCGGCGACTGCAGGCGCGGAGAGGGTCGTGACCTACACGTCGTTCGAGAAGACTCGCATCAGGTCATTGCAGAAGTGCGTCCCGGCACTCAAAACCGAGTTGGAGCAGCTCGAGAGCAAGCTCATCGACCTCCACCCCATCCTGCGGGACTACGTCTACCATCCCGATTTCCACGGGAGCTTCAGTCTCAAGTACGTGTTGACTCCCATGGTCCCGGAGCTGACATACAGCGACCTGGTCATCGTGGACGGCCTCGTCGCGAGTGTCGAGATCGCTCGGCTGCTGTTCGTGGCGCAGAAGATCTCACCGGAAGAACGAGATCGTGTTAGGAAGGACCTGCTCGATTACTGCGAGCGGGATACGTGGGCGATGGTGAAGCTACTGGAACGGCTGCGGGAACTTTCAGTTAGTCCCCCCTCTCCACCACGTGGAGAGGGGGATAGGGGGTGAGGACACGAAAGCCGGAGAGCATCACGCTCCCCGGCTTTCGTTTTGGCGTAGCGAGACTGGCTACGCGGTGACCCCACAAGTAACTGAAACATTGCATAGGCGCCTACGCCGAGTCAATTCCTTCCGGAGCAGGGGTGCTGGTGGCGGGATTCGAACCCGCAAGAGCTTTCGCTCAGAGACTTGTGGGGTCTCAGCGTTTGCCAGTTTCGCCACACCAGCACCTCATGGCTGCGAACCCCGGCAATCCCGTAGGCCAAGACGCGAGACCCCGCACGCGCTGCCGCCCGCGCCAGCACGATGGGCGAACAATGTGCGTTCAGATGTATCAAACGAACGATGGATGAATCACTTCGACGCGGAGTCAGTCTGACTCCGCGCGATCCTAAACCGCGAACGTCTTCCGCACCCCCGCCGCATACACCTTCCACGGCACGACCTTCCGCACCCGCGGCAACCACGTCGCTTGAGCGCCCACAGGGTAACGCAATCCTGGTGACCGATCCTCGACGATCTGGAGCACGCGCCGCGCCACTTGCTCGGGCGGGATGCCGCCCTCGAGGGCATGACCAAAAGCCGTGAGCATACTCTTGCGGCTCGCGTCGTACGCGGGGAGTGTCCGCGCGGCGGCCGGCGAGGCCTCAACGATCGGTGTGTTGACGAACCCTGGCTCGACCAGGCTCACGCTGATGCCAAACGGACGGACCTCGTACCAGAGCGCCTCGGAATATCCTTCGAGCGCGAACTTGCTCGCCGAGTAGAAGCCGCTGTAGGGAATGGCGGTGTTGCCGGCGAGCGAGCTGATGTTGATGATCTTGCCCGCGCCGGCGGCACGCATCCCGGGAAGCACCGTATTTACCATCCGCACGATGCCGAAGAAGTTCGTCTCGAACTGCGCCTTGGCTTCGTCGAGACTCGTCTCCTCCGCAGCGCCGGTGACGGCGTAGCCGGCGTTGTTGATGAGGACGTCTACGCGCCCGACCTGCGCGACACAGGCACGGACCGACTCGTCCGAGCGCACGTCGAGCGGCACCATGGTGACTCCCTGCGACTGCGTGCTCTCAGGCTTGCGCGCCGTCCCGAAGACGGTAAACCCGCGCTCGGCGAGGAGCCGCGCCGTCGCCTGGCCGATGCCGGACGACGCGCCCGTGACCACAACTGTCTGCGACATGAATCCTCCAGAAGATTGTGTCTTCGACAACAATGCATGTGCTCTCAGCGTTCCTGCTCCCTCAACCCGTCCCTTTGCTCCGTGTCCCAGGCTTCGAGTACCTCACCTCGTAGTTCAGCATCAACGTCCCCGTCCTCTTGAGCAGCTTCTCCCCCGTCAGCTTGAGCTTCGCTCGCGTGCCAGTCCTCGGCAACAACGGCAGCCCGTCCCCCAACAACACCGGAATGATCGCGATCTCCAGTTGATCGACTAGGCCCAGCTCGAACAGGCTCCGGAACAGCTCGCCCCCGCCGAACAGCCAGATGTCTTTCCCCTTCTTTTTCTTGAGCTCCGTCACCGTTTTCTCGGGATCATTCGAGACGGTGACATCAGGAGCGTCCGCCTGCCTGAGCGTCTTCGAGAACACATAGGCCTTCGGCCCCGGCATTCCGTAGCCGCCTTGCTGCTTCGCCGCGTCGTACGACTTGCGGCCCATCAGCACCGCGTCGTAGCGCTTGAACATCGCGTCGAAGTCGATCTCGGGATCGATCACGATCCAGTCGTAGCCACCCTTGGGGTCGGCGATGTAGCCATCCAGGCTCATCGCCACCGAATAACAGACACGCCTCATGGTATCCCTGCGGACGAGAGTGATTGATATTACACACGCCCTTGAGGGCGCGTGCTCTAGCCGAGCCGGCCCTTCAGGGCACGGTAAACAACGGGGACCACATGCGTCGAACTCTACTACTCGGCCTTCTCATTGGTCTGCCCCTCCATCCCGCTTCCGCCCAATCCGTCCGCATCCACATCGTAGACGTCGGCCAGGGCGACGGTATTCTCATCCGCACGCCGCACGCAAAGTGGGTCCTGATCGATGCCGGGGAGACGCGGTTCCTGGCCGACTCTCTCGGCCCACACTTCGGCGTCACCCGCCTCGCGCTCGTCATCGTCTCGCACCGCCACTTTGACCACTACGCCACTATCGAGCGCATTCTGCGATCGTTCCCCGTGGATCGTTTCGTCGGCAACCTGGCGGATTGTCCCACGCGGACCACCGACAATCGCATCCGCGCCGCCTTGACAGACAGCGCCATCCCGAGGCAGTCCCTCGGCGCCGACACGCTACTCGTGGACGGCGTGCGCTTCATCATCCTGCCGCCGGACCCGATTGACGACCGCTGCCCCGACGACGAGAACGACAACTCCGTGCTGGTGCGCCTGGAATACGGCAGCTTCTCGATGCTCTTCACGGGCGACGCGGAGGCCGAAGAACGCGACTGGCTGATCGCCAATCACCCCACGCTACTCGATGTCGAGGTGCTAAAAGCGTCGCACCACGGCTCAGATAACGGCACGTCGCCAGCGTGGCTGGCGGCGGTCACGCCCCGCGCGGTCGTGATCTCCGCTGGTGTCGATGCGGGCTACAAGCACCCGATGGCCGACGCGGTCCGCGCGTATCGCACCGCCGCCGGCGGACGGCTGCACTGCACCAACCGGCACGGCACGCTGCGGATCCGCGGCTACGTGGACGGTCATTTCACGATCGGTCGCCAGCGCAGCACAACGAAATCCTGCAGCTACGACGGAACTCACTATTAGCCACACGCCCTTAAGCGGGCGCGCCCTCGCCGAGCCGCACCTTCAGGGTATGGAAAACGACACGCCGGAGAGCATCGCTCCCCGGCGTTCGTTGGCGTAAGGGCGCTCGCCCTGGCCGAGCCGGCCCTTCAGGGCACGGGTAAGATCTTCAGGATCTCGCCGCCGCCCATGGATTCTGCCGTTCGGGATCGAGCACGTCCTCGACCACGAGATGTGCCGGCACCGGATCCGTCGTGGCGGCGTACTCCGCCCGGAACGCCGGGTCGCGCTGCCGCAGCCCCTCGTCGACGACCTTCAAGTACGACGCACGCACAGCCGCCTCTCGCGGGTTCGTCGCATCGCGCAGCACGTGCTCGGGCCGGGCGACATACACGATGGCTTCGCCTCCCTGGACGTGCGCCCCTCGCAATTGGTCGGTCACCACGACGGAATCGTAGATCCATTCCCGCCGATGCATCGCCGTGAGTTCCTCAGGCCTCACCACGAAGACCGCGCTATTGACCAGCGCGCCGGCCACTGGGCGCAGGTTGAGGTAGAGGATTTGGTGCGGGTAGATGCGCTCGCCCTGGTCCACGTAGTAGAACATCTGGTTGGGCATGGCGACGTCCCAGGAGCGTCGCCACCCTGCAACACGGCACGGGATGAATGGGCCTTCGTAGACGCGCTGCAGCGTCTTCTCCAGGCTCTTGACCGACAACAGCGACCCATAGCCAACGACAGCAGTCTCGCCGTCGCGGAGATGGATCGTCACCTCACCCATTGGGGAGCCTCACGGACGCTGTCGGCTTGGCGACATCCCACACGATGTCCACGATCCCCTGATGCAGGTCGTCCAGCTCCCACGTCCAAGTCCCGTTCGGGTCCTTGGCGACGGGCGGCAACGGTTCCCTCGCGGGTCGCGACTTGCACATGTCGCCGTGCGGTTGGTCCTGGGGATGCAAGTAAAAACAGGGTCCGCGAGACACGCGGTAGCCCGCTGCGACGTAGGCCGAGAGGTCGAGCACGTACTCCATGTGGCGATAGTGGCTGTGGTCCTTCAGGTGAAAATGCGCCTCGCGCTGCCCCTCGTCGTAGCCCTTGAACACTTCGACATTGAGGCAATACTGGGTCCCTGATTCAGGCACGAAGTCGTACTCGTACTCGTCGCCACCGTCTTCCCAGCGGCCGAGGGCTTCGGGAGGCGCGAGGTTGGGCCCTCCCGGGTGGCCGACGACATAGCCGTTCTTTTGCGTGGCGTAGCGAATGGCGAACGGGTTCTTGCAGCGATTGCGTGCCGCGAACCGCACCGCGCGGTTCATGGTGGCGTAGTTGTTGTAGGTGACCGTGCGCGGATTCCGCTCGCTCTTCACCGCGACTTGCTCGTCGTCTCGCGGCTCGACGCGCAGCACGGTCTTGTATTCGTCGATCTCGAAGCGCTGCGTGTGACCCCCAGGGCCCAGCAGCAGCTCGACGAACTCCCGGTAACGGTCGTCCTCGCGGTTCTTGGGCCGGAGAATTGTGAAGTGATTTCCGCGGACTCGCGTCACGCTGTCGAACGGCCCCCGGGCAGAGTCCTCGAGGACGATGCCGTCTTCCATCCCGCAGAACGCGTGGATCGGGATCCGCCACGCAGTGGCGCCATCGCTCTTCGTCGCGACGACCCGCTCGCGGATGACGTTGCGGATATCCGAAACGTCCGGGCTGAGTACCCGGAGCGCTATCTCTTGAGGATTCGAGAATAAGGTCGAGAAGAGCAGTCGCAGGCTCATGGCCATGGTCGAGCCGTGGCTCGGCGTCGCGAAGAAAATGGCCTGGCGGACGTCTCTCAGCCGGGACCCTTCACCCCGCTGCAGCACGTCGGCGATCCAGCTCTGGATGATGAGGCCGCCCTGGCTGTGACCTACGAGCGTCAGCTCGCGGTTCTGGAAGTCCGGCGAGTCGACCCGGTCGCCCAGTCCCCTGCCTAGTTCCTGGAGCCGCGGAATCCGACCGAAAACGTTGAGATTGAACCACGACGTCGGGTAATCCCACGCGGCAAACTCATAGCGCTGCGTGACGCGCTCGTCCCCCTCGAGAAGGTCGAGAAGGGGTTTCCAGCATTTCTTCGAGCTACCGAAACCGTGCACGAATAAAATCACGCCCTTCTGCGTGGCCATAGGCTCCTCCTGAAATCCTCCCCAACCTGAGCTTCGATACGCCGCCTGGCTAGGTTGTTTTTGCTGCAAAGAGGGGTGTTTTTGCGGCAGGTCGCGGGCTTGCCAGGCGCGAGAAGGGGCCGTATTCACGCATCAGTGGGAGACAGAGTGGTGAAAGGTGAAGGAGGGAGCCCTTCAGGGCACGGTTAACAACAACAGGACGGTTCCCCATGCGCAAACGCCGCCCCAAACACCCCCGCTTCGACTCGAGCGACGATCTCTCTGATGCGCCGCTCGCCGGCCGCGTCAATCTCCACGGCCTGTCGGTAGATCAGGCCGAACTCGTCGTCCGCAACTTCATCGACACTTGGCGCCGCCGCGAGCCCGGCGCCGTCATCCTCATCATCACGGGAAAAGGGAAGGGCTCCGCTGACGGGCCGGTCCTGCGTCCCGCAATCCAAACGCTCCTCAAGACCAAACTGAGCGGCTTCGTGTCGGAATGGGCGCTGGACGATTCAGAGGGTGCGTTTAGAGTGCGAGTGCGGTGAGGGCTAGGGCCTACGCTTCACTGGCCCCAGCGTCTGATCGAGAAACCGATTGATCGCGGGCACTCGCGCCTCGAGCGGCGGCACGTGCCCCCCGCCGGGCACCAGCACGAGCTGCTTCGGCTCGCGCAGCGTGGGCGAGCGCGGGCTTGAGCACCTTGATGGCGACGAGCCGATCGTGCTTCAGGTCGCGGGCGCGGTAGACCACCGCCATCCCGCCCTGGCCCAGCTCCCGCTCGATCGCGTATCGGCCGCTCAGCGCGTCGGCGAGGCGCTGCCGCTCGTGGGGGTTCACGGGTGTCAATTTGCGGTCCCTGACGAGGACGATGCAAATGACGGAAAACGACTAGTTTTTACCGCATGCAGTTTTCCCGGATTGTGACACCCCTCGGCGAGCTCATTCTCACCGCCTCCGACACCGCCCTCACCGGCGTCTACTTCCCCACCTCACGCCGCGGCGCGGCCCCGACGCACCAAGCGGAATGGGTGGAGGATACCGGCCAGGGGCCCGCGAGTGCATTACTCACGCGCGCGCGCGGGCAGCTCACCGAGTACTTCGCCCGCACGCGCACCACGTTCGATTTGCCGCTCGAAGCGCTCGGCTCGGCGTTCGAGCATCGCGTGTGGAACGCGCTTCGTACGATCCCCTATGGCACCACGACGAGCTACAGCGAGCTGGCGCGCCGCCTGGGCGATCGGCACGCCACCCGCGCCGTCGGCGCCGCCAACGGCAAGAACCCCATTCCCATCATCGTCCCCTGCCACCGCGTCGTCGGCGCCAAGGGTGAGCTGACGGGATTCGGCGGCGGATTGGATCGCAAACGTTGGCTGCTCGAGCACGAGGGGGCGTTGATGAGGTTGGGGGCGTAAATGCAGGGCTTGGGGGCTAGGGGCTGGGGCATGCATGCTTCCATTGTTGTTCTCCTCCTGCTTCCTTGCGCCCTCGCCGCCCAAGAGATCCGCAAGAGCCAGCACGGCTCCGTCACCCAACGCGTCGCCACGACCGAGATCGCGATCTCCTACAACCGCCCCGTGGCGCGCGGACGCGACATCTTCGGCGGGATCATCCCCTGGGGACGCATCTGGCACCCAGGCGCCGACTCGGCCACCACGATCTCCTTCAGCAAGGGCGTCACGCTCGACGGCCACTCCCTCGCCGCCGGCCGCTACACGCTGTGGACGATCCCCGAGGAAGCGCCCAAGCCGTGGACCATGATCGTCAGCCGCGCCGTCAACATCTGGCACACGCCCTATCCCGGCGAGTCGCTCGACGTGCTGCGGCTCAAGGCTACGCCGGAAACGGGCAGCCACTTGGAAACCTTGGCGTACTACTTCCCCATGGTGGACGCGGACTCCGCCCTCCTGCGCATCCACTGGGGCACGGTGATCGTGCCGATTCGGATCCGGGCAAACCAATAGGTGCGCGGTACGCGGTAAGCAGTGCGCGGGACTGCACTGCCTGCTCCGCCTTCCCGCGCACCACTCACCGCGCACCGCGTACCTCTTTCCTATTTGAAGAACAGTTGGGCGACGGTGATCTCTAGATCCCAATAAATGATGGCCACGGCAGCTAAATCGAACGCCGCGTGCGCCACCATCAGCATCCAGATTCGCTTCGTGATCGCGAAGATCGAGCCGAACACGAGTCCGACGATCGTCGCCTGCTGCGCCCCGGCGAGCCCCTGATCGGGGTAATGAACCAAGCCAAAGAACGCCGCGGTGAGGACCACGATCATTGCCTTGGCCCAGACACCGGGCCGAAACAGCTTTCCGAGGCGCTCGAACAGATATCCGCGGAATAGGGTCTCCTCACCGAAGCCGGCTCCGGCAATCACCAGGAAGAGGATGCCGGGAAGCGCGGCCGTGTTGCCGACGAGATAGTGGTAGGCGGGGTTGATCGCGGGCGCGCCGAACAGCGGCATCACGATCGCCTTCATCACGAGCTTGAGGACAATGCCGAACGCTAGGCCCACGGCGACGGTGCGGGCCCAGCTCACCGGCCGAACGAAGCCGAGCTCGCTCCACGGTGTGCCCGACCGTGATGCCCACGCCAGGACCAGTAGTGCGCTGAGCGGCACGAACAGCAGATTTCCGGCGAGGATGACGAGGATCGCCAGGATGCCGATCGGCCCGAACCCGCGCAGCCGTCGGGCGACGTAATCGTCTCGCTTCGTTCCCCCTCGCCCCGAAGGGGAGAGGGGGCCAGGGGGTGAGGGTCCGGGAGGTAAGGACATGAACGTTGGCAAAACCTACTACGCGAAAAACCGCAAGGAATGGCGCGCCTGGCTCGCCAGGGATGGCGCACTAGTCGTCAGGGGGTGGGGGCCCTCCCACTTTTCACCGTCCCCATTTAGCGTTCTAGTCGCACGGGAGAAGCCCGGCATCTCCGCCGGGCTGAGGCGTTGCCCAATCGGCCCCCCGCTGCGGTACACTCAACAATGGGAGCAGTCCATGCCACATCCTGCCGCAGATTCAAGTCTCCAGACCTCAGACAGCGCGGTTCTCGTCATCGACATGGCGAACGACTTCGTCTTCCCCGGCGGCACGATCGCGGACGCCGGCGGCGCCGAGTACCAGCAGCGGGCGCAAGCCATCATCCCGCCGCTGGCCCGCCTGCTCGCCGCGGCGCGCCCGGCCGGCGTCACCGTGATCTACTCGACCGATGCGCACAAGCCCACCGATAAGGAACTGCGCAAATGGCCGCCGCATTCCATGGCCGGCACGCCGCAAGCCGAAATCGTTCCAGCACTGACGCCGCAGCCCGGCGACGTCGTCTGGGGAAAGCAGCACTACTCGCCGTTCGTGAATCCCGGCTTCGAGCAGATGCTCCGGAAGCGCGGAATCAGCAAGCTGTACGTCACCGGCCTGCACACCGACTGCTGCGCCCGCCACACGTCAGGCGACGCGTTTCAGCGCGGCTATGACCTCGTGTGGGTGACGGACGCGCTGCAAGCCTTCACCGATGAAGCCCACAAGAGCGGCCTCGCGTACTTCGAAGCCTGGTACGCCACAGATCCGACGCGGCAGCTCAAGACTGTAGACGAGCTGGTGCAGGAGTGGAGCACGGTGCCTGCGACGGCGCTGGCGTAGCAGATCCTCCTCCATCATCTCGTCTCCACCTCCCGCCAGGTGGCCGCCACCCGCGGCCGCCTCGCCAAGATCGAGCTCCTCGCTGCCCTGCTGAAGCAGGCGCGCGCGGACGAGGTCGAGGCGGTGATCGCCTATCTCTCGGGGACGGTACTCCAGCCAAAGCTTGGTGTCGGGTGGGCCGGTCTACAGGCGGCCAAGGTCCAAGCCGCTGAGACTCCGAGCCTCGAGATCACGGACGTGCACCGAACCTTGGCGCTCGTCGCGAGTGCCGCAGGGAAGGGCTCTGCGGGCAAGAAGACTCAGCTCCTGAGCGAGCTCTTCGCCCGCGTGACCGTCGAGGAGCAGGAGTTTCTGGTTCGACTCCTCACCGGCGAGCTGCGTCAGGGCGCTCTCGAAGGACTTATGGTCGAAGCCGTCGCCAAAGCTCTTGCTCTTCCCGCTGGCGATGTGCGGCGGGCGGCCATGGTAGTGGGCAACTTGGGGGCGGTAGCCGGGGGGGGGGACCTGGCGAGCTTCACGGTGCAGCTGTTTCGCCCGATCAGACCCATGCTGGCCCAGACCGCCACTGATGTCCAGGAAGCGTTGACGAAGCTCGGATCTGCGGCGTTCGAGTACAAGCTTGACGGCGCCCGCATCCAGGTGCACAAGCAGGGCGGGGTCGTGAAGGTGTACTCGCGGTTGATGAACGAAGTGACGACGGCAGTGCCCGAAGTGGTGGAGGTAGTGAAGGGTCTGCGGGCGAATGAGCTGATCCTCGATGGCGAGGCAATTGCCCTGGGACCTGACACCCGACCTCTGCCTTTCCAGACCACGATGCGCCGCTTCGGCCGCAAGCTCGACGTCGAGGGGCTGCGCGGCGAGCTGCCGCTCACGCCGTTCTTCTTCGACATCCTGTACATCGACGGCAAGTCGCTTCTTGAAGTGTCGTATGAGCGGAGATCTGAGATACTTTCCAAGTACATCTCCGCAGCACAACGCCCACCCCGTTTGCTGACGGCTGACGGCAGACAAGCTGAGGGCTTTTTTGCGGCTGCCCTCGCCGCCGGCCACGAAGGCCTCATGGCCAAGAGCCTCGACGCTCCCTATGAAGCCGGCGCACGCGGCGCCGCGTGGATCAAGATCAAACAGGCCAACACGCTCGATCTTGTCGTGCTCGCGGCCGAGTGGGGCCACGGCCGCCGTCACGGCTGGCTCTCCAACCTGCACCTGGGTGCCCGGGACCCGAACGGTGGATTCGTGATGCTGGGCAAGACGTTCAAGGGGATGACGGATGAGCTGCTCGAATGGCAAACCAGGCGGTTGCAGGAGCTCGAGGTCGGCCGCGAGGGACACGTAGTGTACGTTCGGCCCGAGCTGGTGGTGGAAATCGCGTTCAACGGACTACAGCAGAGCTCGACTTACCCTGGCGGGCTCGCGCTGCGCTTCGCGCGGGTGATCAGATATCGCGACGACAAGAAGCCGGACGAAGCTGATACGATTGAGACTGTGCGGCGGCTGGCATGATCAAACGACAGCGAGTACGCGGAACGTGGAGTTGCGGAGTACCCCCTCCACCTTTCCCTCGATTTCAATCGCTACTTCCTTGGTCATGCGGTTCCCTCCTCAGTGGCAACGAGAAGGGGCGGCGTGCTGCCGCCCCTGGTGTCGCTTCGCTTCGCTGACACCTACCTGTTCGACGCGATCTTGTGGAACGTCGAGTTCGCAACCTCAAAAGCCTCGACGCGCGGCGAGCCGTCGACGACCTTCGCGAGGCTCTGCAGCACGGCGGGATATGTGTCGCGGCTGTACGCATCGGCGTTCTCTTGCTTCTCCCACAGGCTGATGGCGAGCGCTTCCGTGCCGTTCGGGGAGACGAACGTGATCTCGTCCTTGAAGCCGTTCTGCCTGCGCAGCACCGGCAGGACGTCCGTTTCCAGCATCCGCGTGAATTCGGGGGCCGAATTGGCCTTGAGGTGCAGCGTGACGTTGCGTGCGTACATGGGTGACTCCTTGCGACTCCAACATGAACCTTCCCTGCAGTTGACACTACCAAGCTGGTGCAAGCTACCCTGATGTACTACATTGTGTCAAGTGTTGTGTATTCGATGCAAAGCACTTAACCATATCAGTTAATGTCGAAGCACGGACATGCCTGGGTGAGGAGGCGGAAACTATGGAAGTGGCGCTCGTGATCCGGGAGCGACTCGAGGAGCTGGGACTGGAGCAGCGCGACCTGGCGCGCGCGGCCCGCGTCACCGAATCGTACGTCTCACAGCTCCTCACCGGAAAAAAAGCACCGCCGGCGCCGCACCGCACCGACATCTACGACCGGTTGGACCGGTTCCTCAAGCTGCCGCCCGGGGAGCTCGCCAAGGTGGCGGAGCTCGCGCGCAAGGCGGAGCTGAAGCGCAAGCTCGGCGATACGCTCGAGCCCCTCTTCCCGCACGTCCGCGAGCTGATTCTGCGCACCTGCCGTCCCGAGAAGGCGAACCAGATCCGCGCGATCATCGAGCGCCAGCCCTTCGGGGAGCTCGAGCGGCTCGTTGCCCGGAAGCTGCTCGACGCGGTCGGCCTCTCTACCGATATCTTCCATCTGTCGGCCAAGCACGTCGCGTTCCTCGAACCGCGGATCGAATGGTGGGATATCGATCTCGTGACGTTGAGCCTCGAGATCGTGCTGCGCCGGCGGGGAGCCGCCGCCGCCGAACGGGTGCGGCGGTTCGCGTTCGTGGAGCGCAGTGCCGGGCCGGAGCCGGGTCTCGAGAAGTTCCTGGCGGACCGCTTCTTGAGCGGCACGGCGACCAGCGCCGAGCTCGCGTTCCTCAAGGAGCTGCGGTTCCAGGGCCGCCGGCCCACCGCCCTGTATTACTATCGGGAGCTGCAGAACTTGAGGGACCCGCTGCACTTCGAGGAGCCCTAGCGCCGCTTCACGCCTCGGTCAGGGGGTGAGGGCGATACGCTCCGTCCACCACGTCCCCTGCACGACCAGCACCGTATCGACGTAGCCGTTTTCCCAGATATCGAACGGCGCGCACGTCCACGTCCCCGACGCTCCATCTCCGTCGCGCGCGCCGCGCAGCAGCGCGATCTCGCGCCAGAAGAGAAAACGCTTCATACCAAGGATACCCTTGCATCAGCTACCCGCGTCACCGGAAAAACACCAGCGACACCGCCACGAAGATCGGCAACAGTATCGCCATACTGTAGGCCATATACCCGAAGAACGACGGCATCTTCACGCCATTCTCCTCGGCGATCGCCTTGACCATGAAGTTGGGCGCGTTGCCGATGTAGGTGTTCGCCCCCATGAATACCGCGCCGGTCGAAATCGCGGCCAGGATCCGCGCGGACTCGGGACTGAAAATGAGGGCGCCGATGAACGGGCCGTGCGCCGACACGCCTTCGAGTCCAGCGGCGGACGCGGCGAAGGCGAGATAGGTCGGCGCGTTGTCGAGCATGCTCGAGAGCGCCCCCGTGGTCCAGAAGAATTCCCACGGCTGGTCGACGCCGAATCCTGCGCCGAGCACTGTGCGCGTGCCCTGGCTCCAGGCGTTGAGGATCTCGAGCACCGGCGCCATCGTCGCGAAGATCGCCGCGAACAGCACCGCCACCTCGACGATCGGCCCGAACGTGAAGGCGTTCTTCTCGCGGTTCTCGCGGGGCGTGGCGATATAGGCGAATAGCGCCAGCGCCACGATGACCGCTTCCTGCATGCCCGTGTGCCAGGGAAGGCCGCCCGCCGCCGCCCGCCCCGCCATGATGATCGTGAGCAACACCCCGCCGAGCGCCGCGATCGCGACCCCTCCCTGCACCCGCAGCGCCTCATGGACCATGACCTGCTCGAGCTGTGAGCCGGGACGCTCGCGCTCCTCGCGGGCGAACACCTGCTGATCCCAGAGGTTGAAGGTCACGAGCAGGATGGCGTTCATCGTGAGCCACTGCGGCCACAGCCGCAGCGTCCACTCGAACGGCACGCCTTTGAGGAAGCCGAGCAGCAGCGGCGGATCGCCGATCGGCGTGAGCAGTCCCCCGCAGTTCGCGACGATGAAGATGAAGAAGATGACGATGTGCACGACACGCTGCCGGCTCTTGTTGGCCCGCAGCAGCGGGCGGATGAGCAAGACCGACGCGCCGGTCGTGCCGACGAGGTTTGCGAGCACGGCCCCCAAGGCGAGCATGAAGGTGTTGACGAGCGGCGTGCCCGAGAGCGAGCCCTGGACGACGATTCCCCCCGCGATCACAAACAGCGCCCCGATCACCACGATGAAGCCGATGTACTCATGCACCTTCTCGGCCAGCACGACGCGCCCCGGGTCGCCCAGCGTCACGCCCAGGTAGAGAAGCACCGGGAGCGAGACGAGCACCGCGGCGACGGCTTTGTGGCGGTTGGAATGCCACCAATGCGGCGCGGCCAGCGGCGCGATGGCGATCGCCGCCAGCAGGGCCACGAATGGCAGCGCACTGATCAGCGGGAGCTGGGCGCCGAGCATCCTTCGGGGACGAGCTGCATCTCGTCGAGGAAGCTGCTGCCGCCCGCGTTGCGGCCAAACCGCTGCTCCACGCGCGTGAGAATCAGCCGGTCCCGCGCGCGCGTCATGCCGACGTACAGGAGCCGGCGGGCCTCTTCGGTTTCATCCTTGAGATGGTCGGTGGTCGCCTTGTAGCCCGGCAGCTCGTAATCCTCCACGCCCACGACGTACACGCGCGAAAACTCGAGCCCTTTGGTCGAGTGCAGCGTGAGCAGGTTCACGCGATCGGGCGCGACCTCGATGCCATCGGACGTGGAGAGCGCGACGCGCTCGAGGAGCCGGTCGATGCTGTCTTCGAGCGTGGTTGACACATCGCCATCCATGAGCGCCCGTAACCGAGCCACCGCCGCCGGATAGCGCTGCGCCGGGTCGCGCTCGGCGCGCAGCCTGGTCATCAGGGCGCGCCCACCGAGCCGCTGGATGACCTCCTCGACCTCAGGCACCCCGGATCCTGTGCGCTCCCGCTCCATCACATAGAACTCGAGCGCATCGCTGTAGCGGCCGAGCGTATGGAACTTCGCGATCTCAAAGAGCAGCGCCCGCTCCCCGCTCCCTGCTCCCTGCTCCAGGGCCAAAGCCAGCCCCAGATAATCGAGCAGGTTCGCCAGCACAGCCTTTCTCGCCCGCACCACCCGCTGCCGCTCGAGATCGCGATACACCTGCGCCAGCGTCAGCGCGTCGTCGAGCGCATGATGCCCGCGCCCGCGATCGATGCCGAACCGCAGTGCCAGGTCCTCGAGCTTGCCGCTGTCGCTCGACAGGGAGCGAACGAGGGGCAGCGTGTCGTAGCAGACGAGCGTGTCCACGCCGTCCATTCCCGCCGCCAGCCGGCGCAACACCGGGACGTCGAACTTCTGGCCGTTGTGCGCGATCAAGACGTCATCACCGACAAAGGCGCGGAACTGCGCCCAAACGGCGGAGAAAAGCGGGGCCTCGGCTACGTCAGCATCGGTGTAGCCGTGCACCTTCGAGGCGCCGGGCGCGATCGGCCGGAACGGATTGACCAGGGTGTGGAACCGCTCGACGATCTCCCCATTCACGACGCGCGCCGCCCCGATCTCCACGACCCCGCACGTCGCCACGTCCTTGTCCGTCGTCTCGAAGTCGAAGGCGACGTAGCGGTCGAGCGTGGCCGCGAGGTCGCGGGCGTGCAGCAGCTGGAGTGCCTTGAAGAGGGTGAGGGCATCCGGACACCCAAGGTGCGCGGTACGCGGTGCGCGGTACGCGGGACTGCTTGGTACGTGACGAATGCCCGCTGCCGTCAACATTCCTCGCAACGCGATTTCCACTCCGTCCCTCGGCTCGAAAACAATGCTCTCCTCGCCCGCCATCGCCTGCTCGAGCCGCTCGGCCAGCCGCACGGCATCCGGCCAGTCCGCCGGATCGGTCAGCTCGTCGTGCCGGTCTTCGAGCTTGTTGCGATAGGGGCCGATGCTCTGCGACAGGATCTCCTCGATGACCGCGGCGAGTGAGCCGTGCGAGCGGGGCAGGGCACGCAGGTTCTCCACCTGGTACACGAGCCGCCACAGCTTCTTCGTGTCGGGATCGTGCTTGGGCCGGCGCTGGGCCAGCGCGCGTATAGATGAAAGGAAGTCGCTGGCGGTGCCGTCGATCGCCGCCTCGACCTCCTGGAGGAAGTGCTCCGACAGGACGCAGCGCGCGAACGTCTCGAGGGCCACGGGATCGTCCGGCGCCCGCACGACGCGCAGCGCGGTGATCACGTAGCGGATGACGTCGTCCTCGATGAGGGAGCGGCCGCGCGCCAGCCGGCAGGGAATTCCCGCCCTGAGGAGGCGCCCCTCGAGGAATTCGCCCAACCGGTGCTTGCGGTAGAGAATGCCGTAGTCGCCCCAACCCAGCCCCGACGCCGCGCGGTCGCCGCACAGGTCCTCGAGCAGCCAGGCGGCTTCCTCCGCTTCGTCGCGGAATGCGAACGCGGCGACTTCGTGCGGCGATTCCTGGTCGGCGGTGAGCTGCTTCTGGAAGAGCTGGGGGTTTTGAGCCAAAACTCTCCGAGCCGTCTGAAAGATCTGCCGCGAGCAGCGGCAGTTCTTGTCGAGGATGATCGGCTCGGCGTCATAGTCCCTGCGGAAGCGCACCAGGACGTACGGATCGGCGCCCGTCCACGCGAAGATCGACTGCTCGTCGTCGCCGACGGCGAAGAAATTGCCGTGCGGCGCCGCCAGGCGTTTGAGCAAGTCGTATTGGACGGCGTTCACGTCCTGGAACTCGTCCACCAGGAGGTAGTCCCAGCGCGCCGCCACCGCATCGCCGATGTCGGCGTGTCCGCGCAGCAGCGCCGCGGCTTTCACGATGAGGTCGTCGAAGTCCACCATGTTGCGGTGCGCGAGCCAGGCGGCGTACTCGCGAAACAGCCGCGCCTCGTCGGCCGCCAGCGCATAGTCCTGCACGCGATGCCGGCTGAACCGATTGAGCATCGGGCCGCGCCGGTCGGGGTGGACGTGCAGCCTGGCGAGAATGACGCGCTGGTACGCTTCGTCGGCGACGCCGAATCCCCTGCGCAATCCCGCCGCCTCGGCGTGCTCGCGCAGCAGGGCGAGACACAACGCGTGGATCGTGCCGCGCGTCATGCCCTCCGCGCGGTCGCCTAGCGTGTGCTTCAGCCTTACGGCGATCTCCTCGGCGGCTCGGTTCGTGAAGGTGACTGCGCAGATGCGATGGGGGGCGAGGCCCTCCGCGGTAAGCAGATGCTCGATTCTAGCGATGAGGCAAAAGGTCTTGCCGGCTCCGGGACCTGCAACGACAAGCACGGGGCCCAGCGGGGCCTCGATCGCGCGCTTTTGTTGTAGGAGGGGGTGGAAATCCATGAGACTAATAGTTTAGCGGCCCCGCCAGACTTTGCGACTAGGGGACAGGCGGCACGACGGCGCGCTTGCCGTCCCGGCGTATGACGTAGGCGCGGTAGCCGCAGTCGCACTGCTCCATCGCGCGGCCCAGCCGGTCGGTTCGAAACAGGAGATGGCCGCCGCAGGCGGGACAGCGCGGCGGGCCGCCGTCGGCCACGAGGGGCGACTTGGCCGAGGCGCGGTTCAAGTCGTCATCAAATGGGAGCCGCTCACCCATCCGGGCGGTGCCGCGAAGACGATCGCCGGGCTGCAGGCGCACAGCCCCGTGTGGGGCGACGCCGTTACCGTCGCGTCGTCCGGGACTCTATAGGAAACCGTGACGGGGTCGGTGATGAATCCGCCGCAGCTATGACAATGGATCTCGCTCATCGGGACTGCCTCTTTCCCGGAAAAACAAAGGGCGGCTGGGTGCCGCCCTCGTCTTCCGCAGTACAACATACACTAATGCACCTCGCGGCGCTGGGCTGCGCCTCTGATCCACGCGCTGAAATTGGCGCGCGCGTGTATTACTTGGAGCCCTAACTCCCAGTCCCTAGTCCCCAGCCCCGAGTTTGCCATGCCCGCACCCACCCCCTCGTCTACCCTGAAGTACCTCGCCCAGCGCCTGGACGGGGCCCGCGACCTCTACTTGCTCGCGCTCGCGATCGGTGAACGGGAGTCGGGGCCCGGGCCGTTCGGCCCGATGATCCAGGAGGCCCGGATTCATTTCGAAAGCGTGATCGTCGAGGCCCGCGTGGCCGGACTCGATACGACCGACATCAGCGCCGTGCTGGGCAAGCATACCCCCGACGCCATCGAGAGTGTACGGCCGGAGCTGCGGGAGCGCCTCGGATTGGTCCGGCCGAGGCGCTAGATTCCCCGCGCGATGCCAGAGCCGCGGGGGGAGCGGGGGGAGTCGAATGTGATCGTGGGCGCCGGCCCCATTGGCCTCGCCTGCGCCATCTCCGCCAAACGCCGCGGGTTGGATTCGCTGGTCATAGACGCCGGCGCGCTCGCGAATTCGATCGTCCGCTACCCGATCGGCATGACGTTCTTCACTACCCCGGAGCGCCTCGAGATCGGCGGCCATCCCCTCGTCTCATCCGGCGCCAAGGCGACGCGCGAAGAAGCGCTGAAGTACTACCGCGGTGTCGCGCGCGCTGAAGGCATTCGCGTGCGCACGTATGCGAAGTTGGTAAGCGCGCACCAGGTCGAAACGCGTCTCGGGGGGGGGCGCGAGCCCATCGAGTGGGAGCGCCTCGTGCTGGCGACCGGCTACTTCGACCACCCCAACCGTCTCGGCGTCCCCGGCGAAGAGTTGCCTCACGTCCACCACTACTTCGATGAAGCCCACCTGTCGTACGGCCTCGACGTCGTCGTGATCGGCGGCAAGAACTCGGCGGTCGAAGCGGCGCTGCAGTTATTCCGCGCCGGCGCCCGCACGACGATCGTCTATCGCGGCGCCGCGTGGCCGCAAAGCGTGAAGTACTGGCTGCGTCCCGACCTCGAAAATCGCATCCAGGCGGGCGAGATCGCGGCGCGCATGAGCAGCAACGTCGTCGAGATCACCGCGCGCGACGTGCGCATCCGGGGGGGGCGGGGGGGGCCTCAGGGTGACGAGCGCATTCCGGCCGACCGCGTGTACCCCCTGATCGGCTTCCATCCGGACCTCGCGCTCTTCAAGCAGCTCGGGATCGCATTCGACGCCGAGTCGGGCCGCCCCGAGATCGATCCGGACACGCTTGAAACGTCGGTGCCGGGGGTGCATGTCGCGGGCAGCGTGACCGGGGGCAACAGGATCTCGGAGGTGTTCATCGAGAACGGCCGCTTTGACGGCGAGAAGATCTTCGGGAGCCCGGCCGAGCGGGCGCGGGCCAAAGACCTATACCAAGGGATTAGACGCGAGACTGGGGAGTAGTCCCTTGCCTTCCTCGGGCGCCTAGCTACGTTGCCAATATGTCCGATCTCCGCGCGGCCATAGCGGACGCCCTCGGACCCCTGTACCGGGTCGAGCGCGAAGTGCGACCGATAGGCGAGTATCGCCTCTTCGTCGCGACGCAGGCTCCCAGTGGCCCGGAGCTGCTGGTCAAGGTTCTGCCCGCCGCCCTGTCATTAGGCATCAACGATCTGCAATTCGAGCGCGCCGTGCTGCTGCTCGCGCAGCAGCTGCGCCATCCACATCTCGTCCCACCTCGCGGCGCGGGACGCGCGGGTTCATTCGTGTATCATACGCGCCCCTTCGTTCCGGGGACGACACTGCGCGCCTGGTTGGGCAACAATGGCGCGGTGCCGCTCGCCCGCGCCGTTGAAATCCTCAGAGGCGTCGTGGGCGGTCTCGCGCACGCCCATGCGGCGGGGATCGCCCACGGCGAGCTGAAGGCCGAGAACGTGCTGCTGGCCGACGAGGGGATCCTGGTGGCGGATGCGGGGATCGCCGGCGCGTTGGGTAAACCCGCGACCGCGCGCAACGACATGGTCTCGGCGCAGGCCTTGGCGCACGAGATGCTCACGGGGAAGGCGCCGCGTGTCGGCGAAGAGCCGCTCGAGCGAGGCCGGGCGCTTCCCGCGTGGGTCACCGAGTGGATGCGCTCGCGTTGGACCGACGCCGGCAAGGCGCTCGCCGCCATGCGGCCCCCACCGCATCCCCCTAGCTCGCAGTCTCAGCTCTTCGCCTGATCGCCCGCAGCCACATGCGGCGAATCAAGCCGCTGCCGGCCCGAATCGTCCACCAGTAGAATTGCGAGCCCCGCGCGATCGATGCGGAAGTTCATCACGGCCTTGGCGTAGCCGGGCTCGTTGATGTCCTTGAATTGACGCGGAGCCATGGGGCGCGGCACGCCGGGCGGCGCGACGACGACGGTGCCGACGACGATCTCCTTGGGTGGCTCGGCGGCAAGCAGCAGGAAGCCGCTGCGCGTCGCCACGTCGAGAATCGGCTGGTCCGGCGGCGCATTGAGAATGCTCTCGGGGCCGACGCGCCCTAGCCGCCGGAACCAGGTGAGCGCCCGAAACAGCCGGATTTCTCCCGCGGTGACGGTTTCGATCGCGCGATACGCCCGCTCCGGCGTCGCGAGCACCGCGATGGCGTGGATCTCCCGGAACTGCCACTTCGGGGCGAAGTCGTCGAGCAGAGTCATCCTGTGAATCTGACCGGTCGTCCGCGACTTTGCAGCGCAATCGTCTGTTCGGGCTAACCCACCTTTCTCATCCCAAAACCGTTTCATCGGACGATTGGCCTACTGGGTCAAGTTTTCTAAACTCCCGGCGGAGTTAGTCCATTCACTTGGAGGCAGTCCATGTTTGCCGCACTAGCGGTCATTCTCATCGTAGCCTGGCTGATGGGCTTCGTGGTGTTTCACGTCTCGAGCGGTCTGATTCATCTACTCCTGATCGTGGCACTCGTCGCGTTCATTTGGCAGCTGGTCGCCGGACGCCGGTCACCCAGCGTCTAGCGGGCTACCAAGCAGAGGAGCAGCACATGGCTCGGAAGACGAATTCTCGGAAACAGGCTCCAGCGACGAAGACGGTGCGCCGGAAAGCGGTGCGCGCGAAACGCTCGCTGTTGGCGAAGTTGAAGTTCTGGTAGGTCGACCTCACTACCTGGAGTACTCCATGCCTCGCAAGACTCGAAACTCGAATACCGGCTCCAAAACCAAGCGGTCCGCCACGCAGCGGAAGTCGAGCGACAAGAAGATCAGCGGCTCGAAAATGCGGTAGGTGGCCGTTTAGCAGGCTGAAGCAAACCAAGGCTCGCGAACGTAGGGATTCGGTCCCTCTCGCGAGCCTTGTCATGTTCAAGCCGGTCCTGCAACTCGCCGCCATTGGCCTCGTCGGCTTCGGTCTGTTCAAGATCGCCGCCGTCTTTCTGCTCCCCTTCGTCTTCTTGCTCTTCAAGGTCGCGCTGATCGGCGGTCTGATCCTGCTGGCCTTCTGGTGGCTCAATAGGAAGGACAAGCCGGAAGACACTCCTCCCCCGGTGTCCGAGTAGACACGCTCCCCCATCGTTGACGGTGTCCCCGCTGACACAATCGAGGCGCGCCTAGCCTAGGAATTGCCTGGCGCGCCTCGTGCGTTCTCCCCCGTCACAAAGGGAGGATGCCATGAGCTACTGGAAAGGCTTGATGCTCGCCGCCGCCATCGACCTGGTGTGGATCATGGGCTGTCCGTTGCTGGTGACGGAGCCGGAGCCGCCTGCGCTTGTCGAGGCGGCCCCTGTACAAGACGCGCTCACGGTCGCCGCGCTCACGGAGCTGAGTCGTGTGGAAGACTACCTCATGGTGCATCTGGGGGAGCATCCGGAGGACGTCGACGCGATGCACAAACTCGCGCGGGTCTATCTGGATAACGGCTGGTACGAGCGCGCGATCGGCCCGCTCGCCCGCGCCGTGCAGCTCGATCCGTCGCGCCGCAGCCTCTGGGTCGCGCTCGACCGCGCGATCGAGAAGAGCGGCCACGCCAAGATGGCGGACGCGGAGCTCATCCGGCGCGCGAATGGCTTCGTTGAAGCCGTGGACATGTGGGGGCACGGCTGCTAAATGCGTGCGCCGTGAGCCGTACGCAGTGCGCCGGACTACAGCCCCGATGGCAGTGTAGTCCGGCGAACGGCTCACAGCGCACGGCGCACGCTGTTTGCGTTTACTGATCCACCCACGTCGACCGCACGTCGTACGTCACGTTGTACACGAGCCGGTTGACGAGCTGTCCGTAGGCGTCGTTTGGGTCGCGTGCCGAGAACGAGGGCGTGCCGCCCAGGAACGACAACCCGCCGACTTCCGCGGTGGACTGCGAGCTGCGACGCCACATGGTTCCGCCCGTCCGCGTGTTCACGAGCCACACCGACAGCTCGACCGTCACCGTGGCCTTGAGGTTCGGCGTCAAGCCGGAGGTCAACCCGCCGCTCGGCTTCACGTTCGAGATCTTCAGGTGCCCAAAGAACGCCACCGGAACGCCGGTCGAGTCGGTGAACACGCGCGCCGAGTCGGCCTTCCCGTACTCGCGCATTTCGATGCCGGTCTGCGCGGCGAGCACGTACTCCTCGAAGCGCCGCGTGGCGAGCTCGTGGAGCGTACCCTTCGCGTTCTCCACCGAGAACTGGAACAGGCCGATGTTGCGGTGCGGCACCAGGTTCAGCGTGGGGGGCAAGAGCACGCGCTGGCGAGGGGGCTGGCGTGACCCGCAGCCGAAGATGGTCATCACGATCATCAAGCAGACAGTTACCCGGAGAGCGCGCATAGGCACCTCGAGGGAGGAAGGCGTTCGGGGACCCAACATAATGCTTTCCCCTACTTCCAAGCCTCTGTGGGCACCGTCACCGGTACCGGCTGAGCGCGTATGTAGCTGACAATCTTCCAGATAGCTCCTGGCGACAGGATGCCGCCGTAGGCCGGCATGCCCTTCGGGCGTCCATAGTAGATGGACTGATAGAGGGCGCCGTCGGTCCCTCCGTAGCGCCAGCGGCCATCCACTAGGCTCGGTCCAACCCACCCGGTTCCCCCCCCACCGTGGCAACCGTCGCAGTTCATCTGGACGAAGATCTGCCCCCCCTGCGATACCGACTCGGAGTCGCTGCCGAACGGGTTATCGAACTGGCGGGCGGGCGGGAGGTTGCCGCCGGCAGCCACATGCTGAGGGTAGCCCACGGAGGGGGGCGGGCCCGCATCGGGTCGGTTGCAGGCGATCAGGCCGATGGCGGCGAGGGCTAGAGGCCGAAGATCCACACGATCCCCCCCTGGCTCGTATACCGGGCCAGGTCTGGAGCGAAGTCCGCGGGCGGCCGCACGTCGGCGGGGTCGTCCGACCGCACATCGCCCGACAGCAGGAACCAGTCGCCGCCGATCCCTGCGTACACCGCGATGTACTGCTTGCCGTCCGCTCCCCGGAACGAGATCGGCGCGCCCACGACGCCCGAGCCAACCTTGAACTTCCACAGCTCCCGGCCGGTCCGCGCATTGGCGGCTTTGAACCAGCCGTCGAGCGTGCCGTAGAACACGACGTCGCCGGCGGTGACGACGCTCCCGCTCCACACGGGGAACTTCTCCTTGATCTCCCAGACCTTACGGCCGCGCGCGGCGTCCCAGGCAATGAACGCGCCCATGTGGCCGCCGGGGCCGGCGGTGTAGGGAGTGCTGGCGCCGATGAACGGCGTGCCGGGAATCCGCGTCACCGGAACCGCCTCAAAGCTCATGCAGAGATTGTTCGTGGCCGTGTAGAACAGGCCGGTGCGTGGAGAATAAGAAGAAGGGGAAGCGGGACTCTTGCCGCCCTCGAGACTCGGGCAGATGCCCTTGATGTTGCCGCGCGAGGCGCCGGTCACTTTGCTCGAGTCGACGATTGGCAGCCCGCTGCTGCGGTCGATGCCTTTCGCCCACGTGACGTGCGCGAACGGCTCGGCGACCAGCAATTCTCCGGTGGTGCGGTCGAGCGTGTACGCGAAGCCGTTCTTGTCGAAGTGCACGAGCACTTTGCGCAGGCGGCCGCCCACCACGAGATCCACGAGGATCATCTCGGCGTTGGCATCGTAGTCCCAGCTGTCGTGCGGCGTGAACTGGTAGCCCCACACCAGCGTGCCGTCCCCGGGGCGCCGCGCGAGCACGCTGTTCGTCCACTTGTTTTCGCCGGGGCGCTGCTCGTTGTTGTACGGCGACGGGTTGCCAACGCCGAAGTAGATCAGGTCGAGCGCGGGATCGTAGGAGATCCAGCCCCACACCGGCGCGCCGCCGCGTCGCCAGGCGTCGCCGGTCCAGGTCGTGAGCCCGATGTTCCGGTCCCCCAGGAATGCCGCGGTCGCGAGCATGAGACTGTCGGGTCCCATGTTGTGCGCGGTCCACGCGATCTTGCCGGTCGCGAGGTCCAGCCCCTTCACCCAGCCGTAGATCCCGAACTCGCCGCCCGACGGTCCCACGATCACCCGGTTGCCGGCCACGAACGGCGCCATCGGGGTCGTCTCGCCCTGGCCCAGGTCGGCGATCTGCGTCTTCCAGAGCTCGCGGCCCGTGTTCGCGTCCACGGCGACGGTGTGCCCGTCGAGCAGGTTGTACACGATCTTGCCGGCCGCGTACACGGCGCCGCGGTTGATCGCGTCACAACACGCCATACCGACCGCGCTGGGATTCACGTCGGGCCGGTACTTCCATTTCAGCGGATAGCCTTCGCGCCTGAGATCGAACGCGTATAGGACATTGGGGAAGGGCGTGACGACGTACATCGTGTTGTTGACGACGAGCGGCTGGCCTTCGTGCCCGCCCAGGACGCCGGTCGAGAAGCTCCACACGGCGCGGAGCTGATGGGCGTTGGCGGCGGTGATTTGCGAGAGACCGCTGTAGCGAGTGGAGGCGAAGTCTTTTCCGGGCATCGGCCAGTCACCGGTGTCGCGCTGGGGCGTGCCCTGGAGCGCCGTGAGGAGGACCAGCGCAGCCGGTGCCGTTCTCATGGCAATAATGATACTTTGAGAGCATGAACCTCGCGCTCGCCCTCCTTCTTGCCTTCACCCCCGCCGTTCCCCCCGCGCCCCTCGATACCGCCACGTTTGCCGGCGGCTGCTTCTGGTCCATGGAGCGCCCCTTCGATCAGCTCGATGGCGTCGTGTCGGTGACGGTGGGCTTCATGGGCGGGCGCACGCAGAACCCGTCGTACAACGACGTGGTGACGGGCACGACGGGGCACCTCGAGTCGGTGCAGGTCGTGTATGACCCGGCGAAGATCAGCTACGACAAGCTCCTCAACGCCTTCTGGCGCAACATCGATCCGTTCCAGGCGAACGGGCAGTTCTGCGACCGCGGGCCGCAGTATCAGACCGCGGTGTTCTATCGCGACTCCGTCCAGCAGCGGCTCGCCGAGGGGTCGAAGCGGCACGTCGCGCTCCGGTTCCAGCGCCCGATCGCGACGCAACTGCGCGCCGCGGGCCCGTTCTACCCGGCGGAGGAGTATCACCAGCACTACTACAAGAAGAATCCCGTGCGGTATGGGGTGTACAGCGTGGGGTGCGGCCGCGACCGGCGCGTGCGGGAGATCTGGGGACCGGGGGGTCCGCAAACGACCGAGTCGCGTGCCACCGGAAGGGATCAACCGATGACGTATTCGACCAAGCCAAGTGACGCCGAGCTGCGAAGCCGGCTGACGCCGCTACAGTATCAGGTCACGCAGCACGAGGCCACGGAGCGGCCATTCCAAAACGAATTCTGGGACAACCACAAGGCCGGGATCTACGTGGATGTTGTCTCGGGCGAGCCGCTCTTCAGCTCCGTGGACAAGTTCGAGTCCGGCACCGGGTGGCCGAGCTTTACCCGGCCCCTCGTCGCGGAGAATGTCCGTGAGAAGTCCGACCGCTCGCTCTTCATGGAGCGCACGGAGGTCCGCTCGACGCACGGCGACTCGCACCTGGGACACCTTTTCAACGACGGGCCCAAGCCCACGGGGCTCCGCTACTGCATCAACTCAGCGGCGCTGCGGTTCGTTCCGGCGGAGCGGTTGGATGCGGAGGGCTACGGGCAGTACGTGGCGCTGTTCAAGAAGTAGGATCTAGCGCAGGGGTTGGCGTTCCAGCAGGCTCACCGCGCGGTGCAGACGTTCGATGGCCGCGCCCAGGTCGGCATTCGGTCCGGCCGTCAGCTCACCCGCCAGGGCGACTTCCCGCAACAATTGCAGCGCATTGCGCACGTGCTCGACCGGCCGCTCGGCGTTCGCCGCGCGCGCCGCGCGGCCGCGGCGATCGAGCGTGCTGCGGCGCTCCGCGCCGCGCCGCCGGTCCACCACCCGGCGCCGCTCGGGGGCGACCACGCCCACCGACCGCCGCCGGGGCTCAGCGCGGCGGTCGGTGCCGGTGCGGCGGTCGGACAACAGCCGCGTGAACGTCATCTAGGGACGGGTGGCGGTCCCAGTGCGGGGGCGCGCGGGGGCAGGAGGTGGTCCCCAGAACGCCGGATCGGTCGCCCGCGTCTCGGCTGACACGTAGCTCTGCTTGGGATCGAGGCGGAAGCGGTTCGTCTCGGAGTTGAGGAGCCCGTCACGGCTGAACTTCGTCGATACTATCGTGAGGTAGTAGTCGGGGGATTTGGTGCGCGCGAACGCGGCCGGCCACCCGGCCTCGATGCGGGCGTGATCGGCGGCGCGCCCGACCTTTACATCTTCGCGGATGATCGTGACGAGCGCCGGTTGGGTGGTCGGCAGCCCCGGTGCTTGAGCGAGGGCGGCGCCGGACCCTCCCGCGCACATGAGTGCCAGGAGGGCGAGGCGTGACGGCAGGGAATTCATGGTTTGGATACCTCTGAGCGGAGGGCTCGAAAATGACGATTTCACGGCCCGGCGAAACTACCGTCCGGACGTTGATTGTGCCAGGGCGCAAAACCCTCGAAACCAACCTTTTCTCGCGCTGTTCTGGTGCCGGGGAGGTGTCGTCCCTGGCTCAGCCGCTAAGAAGGGAACGGCACCAGTTTGCGCTCCCGCTCGTCCCACAACGTGAGGCGCACGCAGCGGAAACTGTCGAGCAGCGTCAGTGTGGGGACATTGCGCAGATCGGCATGCTCGTCGAGCACACGCTGCAACCGGTAGTTGGGAATGCGGGGATGCAGGTGGTGGATGTGATGAAGGCCGATGTTGCCCGTCGCCCATTGCAGCAGCTTGGGCAGGCGGTAATAGGAGCTGCCCTGCAGCGCCGCGGCATCATACTTCCAGCGATCGTCGTGCTCCCAGTATGTGGGCTCGAACTGGTGTTGGACGTAGAAAAGCCACACGCCCACTACGGTGGTGAGCAGGGCGACGGGCAAGTGGACCATCATGAGCTCGCGGAAGCCGAGCAGCGAGCCGGTCAGCACGATCACCGTGGCGAGACCCACGTCGGTCCACAGGATGCTGCGCCGCTCGCGCGTCCACTCGCGCGGCGCGATCGTCGGGAGGCGGTGGCGGATGAAGAAGTGCACGATCGCGCCCACGCCGAAGAGCACGAACGGATGACGGTACAGCCGGTAGCGGAAACGCTGCCACGGCGAGCTCTTGAGGTACTCCTCGACGGTCAGCGTATCGATATCGCCGAACCCGCGGTGCTCGAGGTTGC
The DNA here is from genome assembly GCA_040901965.1 of Gemmatimonadales bacterium. GTDB lineage: Bacteria > Gemmatimonadota > Gemmatimonadetes > Gemmatimonadales > GWC2-71-9 > 20CM-2-65-7. Next base: position 293,637 of record JBBDYB010000010.1, read on the forward strand.
CGGACGTCGCATGGTGCAGCGCGTGCGTCTTCTTCCAATAGTGATACGGCGTCAGCGTCACCACGCCGAGGATCGAGCCGACGATGTCGGCCACGCGTCCCGAGGAGAAAAACGAGCCGTGGCCGCAGTCGTGCTGAATGATGAAGAGCCGGATCATGAAGAACGCCGTGGGCACGGCGAGCAGCAGGGTGAGCCAGTAGCTCACGCTGAGGCTCAAGTACATCAGTGCCCAGGCCCCGGCGAACAGCATGGCCGAGAGGCTGAGCTGGAGGACGCTGCGCGTGAGGTCGGCGCCCTTATAGCGGGCGAGCCGCGCGCTCCAGGAGGCGTTCACTTATGGCGGTACGTGATGCGTCCGCGGGTCAGGTCGTAGGGCGATACGGCCAGGGTAACGCGGTCGCCCGCGAGTACGCGAATGCGGAACCGGCGCATCTTGCCGGCGACGGTAGCGAGCACCTGATGCCCGTTCTCGAGCATCACGCGGAACGTGGTATTCGGCAGGACCTCGGACACGGTCCCCTCCATTTCGATCGCTTCCTCTTTGGCCATGCCCCGCCCGTGCGTTGGTGTGTCGTCAAAAGCAAAAGCGGGACCGGTCTATATGGCCAAGTCCCGCCTTCAATTGCTGGAATCCTAATCACACTGACATGGGAAGTCAAACCGCGGCGCGGGTTTAGCCGTGGCGCACGCCCAGCTCGTCGATGTGCAGCAGCAGGTCCCGAGGATCCTCATACACGCGATACGCGCCCGCGCGCTCCAACTCTTCCTGGCCGTAACCGCCCGACAGCACGGCGACGCCAAGAGCCCGCGCGCGGCGCGCGGCGAGCAGGTCCCACACGCTGTCGCCCACCGCGATCGCGGACTCGATCGGCACGCCGAGTCGCGCGGCCGCGGCGAGCCACAGATCGGGATCGGGCTTGGCGTGCTGCACATCGTCGCGGCTGATCACGACGGCATCCGCGGGGAGATCGAGGAGCTGGAGCAGCGGCCGCGCACTGTGGAGCGCGCCGCTCGTCGCGATGGCCCACGGCACGCGGGCCTTGGTCAGAAAGCGCAGTAGATCGTGCGCGCCCGGCAATGCCCGCACGTCGCGCACCTGCGCAGCGAACGCCTTCGCGTGCGCGCTCTTCATCGTCGCCGCTTCCTTCTCAGTAATCTTCCGGCCCGTCTCACGAGCCAGACTTTCGGCGAGCAGGCCGCCGCTCATGCCGATGCGGCGGTGGATGCGCCAGACGGAGAGCTCAATGCCGCCCAACTCGAGCGCCTTGTGCCAGGCGAGCGCGTGCTGGTACACGCTGTCGGTCAATGTGCCGTCGAGGTCGAGCAGCAGGGCGGGGCCGGAAGCAGACGAGCGGAGGGACGGCATCGCTGCTATACCCCAGAGCCTGGCCCTTGACGCGTCCTTGATTGTAGCGCCGTTTCGTGGAGTCGTCCCGTTCGGGAGACTGCATGAATCACCGCGTCGTGCTGTCGCTCATGGTGCTCGCCACCGCGTGCATCCACACGTTCCGGACTGTCGACGTCCAACCCGTCGAGCGCACCGCCGATTCCGTCAGCGTGGGGAGCCCGGTCAAGGCTCACATGGTGGACGGCTCGACCGTGGTGTTTCGAGATGGCGTCATCATTGCCCGGGACACCGTGTGGGGCGCGGGGAATCGCTACGATCTCGCGCTCCGCGACTCGACGGCCATCGTCAGCTTGGCGCTCGACAGCGTCGTGGGGATGGAGTCGTTTCGGACCCATGTGAATCAGGCATCCAGCATCGTCGTCTCGACGTTGTCCACGGCCGGGGCCGTGCTGGTTGTGGCAGGGGCCGCCGTTCTCATTGCCTGTCTCAACAATCCCAAATGCTTCGGCTCCTGCCCGACGTACTATGCCGACTCGGCGGGCACGCACGTGCTCGAGGCCGAAGGGTTCTCCTACAGCATCGCGCCGCTGTTCGAGGCACGCGACGTGGACCGCTTGCGGTTTCCCGCCGCTTCCGATGGCACCGTCCGCATCGAAGTGCGCAATGAAGCGTTCGAGACGCACTACATCAATCATCTCGAGCTGCTCGAGGTGCGCCACGCGGAAGGCGAGTTCGTGCTTCCCGACGAGCAGAATCGCCCGGTGATCGTGCGGGACCTCGCCGCCGCGGCGGCCGCGCGCGACCGGCGGGGAACCGACCTGGGCGCGATCCTGGCCGATCCGGACGGCAGCGTGTATCGCACCGATCCGGAGGTGCTGAGCCGCGCGCGAGTCGGCGATCTGGAAGACGCCATCGAGCTGACCGCGCCCGTCGCGGCCGGCGCCGACAGCGTGGCGGTCGTCCTGCGGCTGCGGAACAGCCTCCTCAATACGATCCTCTTCTATGACATCATGCTCGGCGACCCAGGCGCGCGCTCGCTCGACTGGGTAGGCCAGAGGCTGGAGGAAGTCGGTCCCGCGGTCGAGCTGGCGCAGTGGTACCAACGGAAGATGGGAATGCGGATCGCCGTGTGGGACGGCGACCGCTACCGCGAAGTCGCGCACCTGAAGGACACGGGCCCCGTCGCGTGGAAGGATGTGGCGCTCGTCATCCCGGTCCTGGACCGCCGCACGCTGCGTCTCCGCCTGAGTTTCCCCGCGGACAACTGGCGGATAGACCGCGTCGCCATCGCGTCGCATTTCCGCCGCGAGCCTGCGATGGTGCATCCGCTCGCCGCGGTGTGGGACGCCGCCGAACAGCGCGACACCACCGCGCGCGCCAGCCTCCTCGCCGCCGACGGCCGCTATCTCGAAACCACGGGTGGGCAGCGGTTCACGGCGGAGTTTCAGGCCGGGACCGCGCCGGCGAACACGGCGCGGACCTTCTTCCTGGCGTCCCAGGGCTACTACACAGAGTGGGTGCGGCGCGGCTGGCTCACCGCGCCACGCGCCTCGCGCACGTTTGTGCCGTCCGATTCCGCCCTGTCCGAGGCGATCAGCCGTTGGCGGATCACCCAGGATACCCTCGAGGCGCGCTTCATGGCCACGCGCATTCCGGTCCGATGAGCGGCCTCATGCGACGAGCGCTCTTCATTCCAGCGGCCCTGGCCACAATCGGCGCCTGTTTTCACGGTCCGACGCCCGAACGATTCCAGCCCGCACAAGGACCGAAGGGCATCGAGGTTCATCTCGCGCTGTCGAGGGACCGCGTGCGGGGGGAGCTGCTCGCGTTCCAGGACACCGCGCTGATCGTGCTGCGCGACAATCAGATCCTCCTCGTGCCGTTGGGCTCGATCAGGAGCGGGGTCTTTAAACAGCGCGGTACGCTCATCGAAAACGGCCGCATATCGCAGCAGGAGCGGACCCGCATCCGGCTCATGAGCCGCTTCCCCGCAGGGCTCACGCCGGAGCTGCGCGCGCGCCTGCTCACGGCCTACGGGCAGACCGAATTCCAACGGGTGAGTGCGGCGTCCGGCCTTGCCGAATTCACGGCCCGCGCGCGCGCCGGCACCGAGCGGTTTCGGGACGCAGAGGTGGCGCGCGCCGTAGGCTACCGCCCTGTCGGGCCCGACTTTCCCGGGATGGGCCGGCACTGGATCCACCCCACGCTGATCCTCCGCGACTCGCTCGATCCTGCCCAGCCGCCGGTCCTGGAGTACGCCGACATCACGGGCCGGCTGACGTTGGTCGGGGTCGCCTACGCCGCGCTCGTCAAAGACGGCGCCCCGCCCACATCGCTTCCCGTTCAAGCCAGCGACTGGCACTTCCATCAGGGCACGGTGGAGCAGGAGAGTTTCCTACGCAGTCACGTGGGACTCGGGCACGTCATGCCCGGCGTGGAGGGACCCCGGATTGCCGTGCTCCATGCGTGGATCTGGCTCGACAATCCCGATGGCTTGCTCGCGACCGATAACTGGGCGCTGCCCTACGCGCGCCTCGGCTACCCCGCGCCGGCGGACGTGTCGCCGGATGCGGCGCGCGCATTGGCGCTCGCGGCGGGGGATGGCGGGCGGGCCTATCTCGAAGCGCTGATGCGAGCCGTCGGCCAACCCGACGCGGCCGAGACCGCCGCCGTCGCGGCGGTGGTGGCGCGCCACCAGGCCGGCGCGCGGGCCCAGGCGCCCAACGCCACCCAGCTCGAACAGTGCTGGGCGGCGCTGTGGCGCGACGTGCAAGCGATCGTGCGTCCCGAGGTGTGGGAGCGGCTACAGGCCGTGCAGTAGACTACCGCTTCACCGCCATCACGGCGGCGTACGCATCCACATATCCGGATCCGACGTCGCAGGCGCCGAGCGCAATCAGCGCCGCCCCGGCTGTGATGCGCCATCTGTTCATGGCTCTCTCGGGGTTGGGTGAATACCCCGAAGGGCCCGCAACTACACTACTCCGGCTCCATCATCTCCACGGCGAACCGCAGCCGCAGCATCGCCGTGTCGAGCAGGCGGCGGTTGTCGTCGCGGAGCGAGCCCGAGTCCGCGATCTGCGTGAGCAGCTCCATGACGGCGTGCATCTGTGCCATGGCCGATTCCATCTGGAGCCGGCGATCGATGCCGCTGCGGCGCTCGACCTCTACCGGCACCTCCTTGACCCGCCGATCCCCGCCCCGCCTGCGATTCGCAACGGTCATGCGCCTCCTCCTTCCACCTCCCAGGTCCGTTCGCTGTTCAGCAGTGCGTCGAGATCTCCGGTTCCCTTGGCGGCACCGGCCTGCGCGTAGACCTCTTGCTCGTAGGGTGCCGCCAGATTGCAGTACAGCACGCCCATCGCCGCCGGGAACGGCGGCTCCAGCGCCGCCAGCAGCTGCGCCAGCGCGCGATTCGTCTCGTCGTGGACGAGGACATCCGCCGCGCTGACTTCCACCCCTCCGCCGTTCGCGCCGATCGTCACGATCTCGAGCTCGAGCGTACCGGGCTTGAGCCGCAACCCTTTCTCCCTGTTCTTGCCGAACAGCAGCGGCTTGCCGTGCTCGACCAGCACCTGCGCGTCGGCGGCAACCTCCTTGCCGGTGATCTGCTCGAACACCGCATCGTTGAAGACGACGCAGTTCTGGAGGATTTCGACGAACGACGCGCCCTTGTTGGCATGGGCCCGCTTGAGCGTCGCCACGAGATGCGCCTGGAGCGTGTCGATCGAGCGGGCCACGAACCGCGCGCCCGCGCCGAGCGCGAAGGCGCACGCCGACACGGGATACTCGATCGACCCGAGCGGCGTGGACGGAGAGCGGGTGCCGCGCCGCGACGTGGGGGAGTACTGGCCCTTCGTGAGCCCGTAGATCTCGTTGTTGAACAGAATGATGTTGAGATCCACGTTGCGGCGCAGCACGTGCAGCATGTGATTGCCGCCGATCGAGAGGCCGTCGCCGTCGCCGGTCATCACCCACACGTCGAGCTCGGGATTCGCGAGCTTGATCCCCGTCGCGATCGCCGGGGCCCGGCCGTGCACGGTATGGAAGCCGTAGGTGGACATGTAGTATGGAAAGCGCGCCGCGCAGCCGATCCCACTCACAAACACGGTTCGCTCGCGCGACACCCCCAGCTCGGCGCAGGTCTTCTGCACCGCCTTGAGGATCGCATAGTCGCCGCACCCGGGACACCAGCGGACCTCTTGGTCCGAGGCATAGTCCTTGGGTGCGAGCTGCGCGTCGGTGATCGTCGTGACGGTCATGGGAGAGTTATCTCGAACGTCGTTGTAACCGTGGGCTGAAGCCCCGGCTCGGCCAAACCACGCGCCCTTAAGGGCGTTGCGTAGTAGCCGAGCTGGCCCTTCAGGGCACGGATAACACGAATCACTTCTTTCCTCCCACTCTCTGCCGAATCGCCTGGGTGATCTCGGTGACGCGGAACGGCTTCCCGGTCACCTTACCGAGAGGCTCCGCCGGAATGAGATACTCGGCGCGGAGCAACTTGACCAGTTGCCCATTGTTCATCTCGGGCACCAATACCCGGCCGTAGCCCTTGAGCAGATCGCCGAGATTGCGCGGGAACGGGCTCAGGTAGCGCACGTGGATGTGCGCGACGTCGCGCCCCTCGTCGCGCGCGATCTTCACGGCCTGGTAGATGGGTCCGAACGTGGAGCCCCAACCGACGACCGCCAGCGGGCCGTGGTCGTTCCCCAGCGTCACGTCCTGGAGCGGCACGTCGCGCGCGATCCCGGCGATCTTGTCGGCGCGGGCCGTCGTCATGCGCGCGTGATTGTCGGGATCGTACGAGATGTGCCCCGAGTCGTAGTCCTTCTCCAAGCCGCCGATGCGGTGCTCGAGCCGCGGTGTGCCGGGTTTTACCCAGGGCCGCGCCAGCGTTGCGGGATCGCGCAGGAACGGATGAAAGCCCTCGGGATCGGTGCGATAACTCACCGGGAACCGCGGCAGGTCGGCCGCGCGCGGGATGCGCCACGGCTCGGCGGCGTGCGCCAGGTAGCCGTCGGTCAGTACGATCACCGGAGTCATGTATTTGGTCGCGAGCCGCACCGCCTCGATCGCGACGTCGAAGCAATCGCTCGTCGTCGCGGCCGCCAGCACCGCCAGCGGCGCGTCAGCGTTGCGGCCGTGCACCGCTTGGAACAGGTCCGACTGTTCCGCTTTCGTCGGCATGCCCGTCGAGGGACCGGCCCGCTGCGAATCGATCACTACGAGCGGCAGCTCGGTGGCGATCGCGAGACCCAGCATCTCGGTTTTCAGGGCGATGCCGGGGCCCGAGCTGGACGTCACGCCAAGCGCGCCGGCATAAGCGGCGCCCAGCGCCGCGCCGCTCGCCGCGATCTCGTCTTCCGCCTGGAACGTCACGACGCCGTAGGCGCGCAGGTTCGCGAGGGTGTGGAGCAGGGCAGAGGCGGGCGTGATGGGATAGCCCGCGAACACCATCTTGTCGATGCCGGCGGCCCGCATGCCCGCAAGGAGGCCCCACGCCAGCCCGTCGGTCCCGGTCACGGTCCGGTACCGCCCGGGCTGCACGTGCGCTTTGGGAACGACGTAGCCCACGAGGTGCTCTGGCATCTCCGCGGTCTCGCCGAAGGCGTGCCCGGCATTCAGGGCGGCGATGTTCGCTTCGGCGATCATGGGCTTCTTCGCGAACTTGCGCTTGAGCCACTCGAGTGTCGCCGTCCGCTCGCGCCCGTACATCCACAGCAGCAGGCCCAGCGCCCACATGTTGCGGCACAGGTGCGCCTCGCGGGACGTCAGGCCGTGCGGCTTCACGGCCTCGGCGGTGAGCCGCGTGATGTCGAACTTGAGGACCTGGTAGCGCGCGAGCGAATCGTCGTCGAGCGGATTCTTGGCGTAGCCCGCCTTGCCGAGGTTGCGCTCGGTGAAGGCCGCCGTGTCCACGATGACCGTGCCGCCGACCTTCAGGTCCTTCACGTCGACTGTGAGCGCCGCGGGATTCATCGCCACGAGCACGTCCACCGCATCGCCCGGCGTCATCACCTCCGTGCCGCCGAAATGGATCTGGAAGGCGGATACGCCGAACGTCGTGCCGGCGGGGGCGCGGATCTCCGCGGGAAAATCGGGGAACGTCGAGAAGTCGCTGCCGGCCAGGGCCGTTTCGAGCGTGAACTGGCTGCCCGTCACCTGCATCCCGTCGCCGGAGTCGCCGGCGAAGCGGATGACGACCGCGTCGCGGGCCTCGCGGCCCGACCGGCGGGAAGTGGCGGAGATTGCCATGGTCCTAATCTACACGACGTTCCGGAGCACGAACCATATGTTCGCCGGCCGCTCGGCGAGGCGCCGCATGTACCAGGCGAACCAGGCGCTGCCGTAGCTGATGAGGGCCCGCACGCGCGCCCCTTCGGTGGCGAGCGCCCGCTGCTCGGCGGCTCGAATGCCGTATAGCATGTGGAATTCGTACGCCGAGGCGTCGAGGCGCTGCGCCGTGGCGGCCTGCCGGATCATGCCGATCAGCTTAAGGTCGTGCGTGCCGAACACCGGCTTCGCGCGCTGCCGGGCCGCTTCGGCGAGGAGGCGCAGCGCCAGCTGGTAATAGTTCGCATCCACATCGCGCTTCCGGGGGAATGCAACGCTCGCCGGCTCGTTGTAGGCGCCTTTCACCAGGCGGATCCCGGGCGACAGTGGGAATAGCGCCTCGAGGTCGGCGGCGGTGCGCCGCAGGTAAGTCTGCAAGCACACGCCCACCGCCGACCACTCGGCCTTGGCGCGCCGGTACACCTCGAGCGTGGCGTCCACGTAGCGCGATTCTTCCATGTCGATCCACAGGAACGACCGCGCCTGTTCCGCCTTCTCAGCCAGCGTGAGCACATCGCGCACGCAGGCGTCGCGGTCCGCCTCGAGTCCGAGATGGGTGAGCTTGACCGAGATGTGCGCGGGAAGCTTGCGTCGCTGGATCTTGTCGAGCACGCCGAGATAGTGATCGCGCACGGCTTGGGCTTCCGCGCGGTTCGTGACCTGCTCGCCCAGCTCCGTCAGCACGCTCCCGATCCCCCCCCCGGTCTTCGCGAACGTGGCCGCGGCTGCGAGCGCGGTGTCGAGCGTCTCGCCGGGCATGAAGCGGCGCACGGCGCGCTGGAAGAAGCGGCGGTCGCGCAGCTGCCTCGCGAGCCAGTGGCTGCGTGAGGCACGCAGCAGGAGGCTGCGGGCGATTCCCATGGGCCCATAGTGCCGGGATCCGAGCGGATTGGATAGACCCCAAGCCCCCCGCTATCGTTACTGCATGCCTTTACGACTCCAGCTCTCATCGCTCGCGCTCACGCTCGTCGCCACAGCGTGTGCCCATCCCTCCGTCGTGCCGCGGCCGGACGCGGGCGGGCCGACCACGGCTGCCAGTGAAGCCTGCGTGCTCTCCACCGGAGAGGTCGCGACGCGCGCGCGCACCATAACGATCGGGCTCGCCGAGCCGGTGGATCCCCGGCATGCTCCGGTGCCGCGCACCGACGCCGAGCGTGTGGTATTCCGTCATTTGTACGAGACGCCCGTCCGCCTCGATTGTGAAGGCCGCGTCCTCCCCGCGCTCGCGGAGAAATGGGTCCGCGACGACGATGGGCGGCGCTGGACGTTCCGGCTGCGCGAGGACGCGCAGTTCTGGGACGGCGCGCCGGTCGCCGCGCAGGATGTGGTGTTCGGGAGGAGCGGCGTCGGGTACACGCTCGCCGCCCTCGAGACCCGCGTCGTGACCGTGATGCTGGCGCGGCCCCGAGACCAGGTGCCGCCGCTCCTCGCGGATGCGGCACTCGCCGTCTCGAAGCCCGCTCCCGACTCGAGCTGGCCGATCGGCACCGGGCGCTATTGGGCCACCAGCGGCACGACGACACCACAGGAGATCCGCGCCCAGAGCTCCGGCGGCGACACGCTCGTGTTTCGGCTCGCACCGGGGGGGGGCGGCGACGCCCGGGATCTGCTCGACGCCGGGGTAGACCTGCTGGTGACCCGCGACCGCGCGCTGCGCGATTACGCCGCGACCCAGCAGACGTTCGCGGTGCACCCGCTTCCCTGGGACCGGACATACGTATTTGTCACGCCGGAGGCGGGCGGCACTCGCTTCGACGGGCTCGAGCAGGCCGTCCGCGCGGAGGCCCGGCGGGCGGAGAGCGGGTTCTGGTGGCTGGATCTGCGCGCCTGCGGGGCGGGCCTGGCGCCGGCCGTTTCGCCTCCCGCGGCCACCGGGACTCAGCGCCGGATCCTCTATTCCCGGTTGGATCCCACGGCACGGGAGCTCGCGGGGCGCCTGGCGGCGCTGGCGCGCGGGGTCGCGGTCGCGCGGCCGCCGCACGAATTCGCCGCCGCCCTCTCGAGCGGCCGAGACTGGGGCTATGTCGTCGCGCTGCCGCGGATCGTCGCCGACCCATGCCGCGCCGCGCGCGACTGGCTGCCGTCGTGGGCCGCCACCGTCACGGCGCTCGTGGATACCCGCGCGACGGCGATCGTGCGGCGCGGCGTGGCGCGCTGGGCGGTGGATCAGGACGGGACGGTGTACCTGGTCCCCCCCGGCCCATGACGTTCCGGACGCGCCTCCTCGCCGCCTTCGGCGTGGTCGTGCTCGTTCCCCTGCTCGTGTTCGGGCTCGGCATCCGCCGGGAGATGTCGCGGCGGCTGACGGCGGAGTACGAGCAGCGCGTCACGGCGCTGGTCGGTGTGATCCGCGCCGACATCGCGCGCGAAACCGACCGCATTGCAGCGCGGCTCGACGCCCTGAAGGGCGCGCTCGCGGCCGACAATGCGTTCCGCGCCGGCGTGCTGCGGGGTGAGAATCGAGCGTACGTGCTCGACTACGCGGGCGACGCGATGCGCCTTGCCGGACTCGACTTTCTCCAGATCCAGGACGCCGAAGGGCGCGTCGTCTCTTCGGGCCACTTCCGCAACGAGTATGACCGCCTCAGCCCCACCATTCGGGGCCCCCCCCCGGCGTTGCTGCGAGCGGCGACGGCCGAAGGGCAGTTTCTCGCGCTCGTTACGAGCGACTCCTTGCGGCTGTCCGGCCGGCCGTTGCGGCTCATCGGCGGGATCGCGGTCGATTCGCTGTTTCTCGCGCGGCTGGCGCGCGATCCCGAGCTCAAGGTTACGGTCGTGCTCCCTTCGGATAGCATCGCGTCTTCCCCCGACTCCGCCGCGCAAATCGTGGCGGAGTTCACGCTCCCCTACATCGATGCCGTGGATGGTCCGGGGCGCTTCGAGCGGGCCCGCATCGTCGTCACGCATGCCGCCGACCTTCTCGCGGCGTTGCAGCGCAACGTGAACACCTGGTTCGCCGCCGCGGTGCTCATCGCGGCGCTCGTCGCGCTGCTGCTCGCCGGCTGGCTGTCCACCCGCATCAGCGAGCCGCTGGAGGCCGGGATGCGCGAGATGGAGCGCCGCATCGCGATCGGCGACCTCGCCCGGCAAGTGAATCACGACGTGAAGAACGGCCTCGCACCGTTGCGCAACGTGTTCCGCCATCTCACGCAGGTCGGACGCGACGAGCCGGCCAAGCTGACGCAGGTGTTCGCGGAGCGGCAGGGCACCGTCGAATCGAGCATCAGCTATCTCGAGACGCTCGCCGCGAACTACGCCCGCCTGTATCCTCAGTCCGAGCGCCGTCCCACGGACGTCAACGCCGTCGTACGCGATGCGGTCGCCGGGGCCGGGTCGGTCCGTACGAACCTCGGAAAGGACCTCCCCGCCGTGTCGGCCGACGCGCTCGTGCTGCGGCGAGTCATCGAGAACCTGCTGGGCAACGCGGTAGACAGCCTGGATGGACGGCCCGGCACCGTGGCGGTCGCGACGGAGCAGGGGAACGGCGTGGTTCGCATTTCCGTCAGCGATTCCGGCCGCGGCATGACTAAGGCCGAGCTCGATCGCGCCTTCGACGACTTCTACACGACCAAACCGGGCGGCACGGGGCTCGGCCTCTCGATCGTGCGCCGCTTAGTGCTGGACTCGAACGGCTCGCTCAAGGTCGAGACGGAGCCGGGGAAGGGGTCCCACTTCGTCGTGGAGATCCCGGTCGCATGACCCTGGTCCTCATCGTGGACGACGTCCCCGCCATGGCGGAGCAGTACGCCTACGACTTGAAGCGGCTGCGCGGCTACGACACCCACGTGGCGGCCGGCGGCCGGGCGGCGCTCGACAGCCTCACGCGCGAGCCGGTGGACTGCGTCATCCTCGACCTCGAGATGCCGGGGATGGACGGCTTCGAGGTGCTGCGCGCCGTCGAACGCCTCGGTCTCCGCGTCCCGATCATCGTCTACACGGGAACGGGCGACTACGACCGTTGCGCCCAGGCGATCCGGCTCGGCGCGTACGGCTTCATCGACAAGGCCGAGCCGATGGAGCGCGTGGCGCAGGAGGTCGAGAACGCGCTCGAGCGGCGCCGCCTCACCGAGCAAGTGACCATGCTGCGCCGCGGGTTCGGCGTGGAATCTCCCCTGGTGGGCAGTAGTCCGGCGCTCGCGAAGCTGAAGGAAGCGATCGTCCGCATCGCCCCCGTGCCGAGCCCCGCCCTCATCGTCGGTGAGAGCGGCACGGGCAAGGAGCTAGTCGCGCGCGAGCTGCACCGCCTGGGCGTGAATCCCAAAGGGCCGTTCGTCGCGCTCAATAGCGCAGCGTTGCCGCACGAGCTGATCGAGAGCGAGCTGTTCGGCCACGAGCGCGGCGCGTTCACGGGAGCCAACGCCACCCGCAAGGGTGCGTTCGAGACGGCGAGCGGCGGCACGCTCTTCCTCGACGAGATCGGGGACTTGCCCCCCGCCGCTCAGGCGAAGCTGCTCCGCGTCCTGGAGGAGCGGAAAGTGACGCGCGTGGGCGGAAGCAAAACGATCGACGTGAATCCACGCGTCATCGCCGCGACGCACCGCGATCTCGAGAAGGAAGTCGCCGAAGGGCGTTTCCGCGAGGACCTCTACTACCGGCTCAACGTGCACGTGCTGCGCGTGCCGCCGCTCAAGGATCGGCTGTCCGACGTCCCCGCGCTCGTCGAGCACCTGCTGGCGGCGACGTGCGCGCGGTTCGGCATCAAGCCGCGGACGCTCGCCGCGGATGCGCTCGAGACCCTGATGGCGTACGACTGGCGGCGGAACAATGTGCGGGAACTGCGGAACATCGTGGAGCGCATGATCATTGCCACGGACTGCGAGGAGCTCACGCGCAACGACGTGCCCGCGGAGATCCGCGACCATAAGGGCGCGCACCCGCGCACCGCGCACAGCGCACCGCGCACATTCGAGGAGCAGAAGCAAGAGGCCGAGCGCCAAATCGTGATTCAAGCGCTCGAGCGCAATGACTGGCACGTGACCAAGACGGCGAAGGAGCTGGGGCTGTCGGACCACGCCAGTCTCCTCAAGATCATGCGCCGCTTGGGTGTCCAGCGGGACACGTGAGCACCCGAAAGGCGTGTACCGTCAAGCACAATCGTGGAAACACGACGTTGAATGACAACGTGTTAGGTCGTGGTCCGGCGCCTGCTTTACCTCCGGGCGAACCCCTGCTCCCGGAGGAGCCATGTCGTACCAATTCTCGATCGAACGTCCCGCTTCTTCCTTCCGATTCCCGGTCGTGGTCATGGCCGGCATCGTGTGCGCCGTGATCGCCGCCTATACGTTCGCGGCGTGCGGTGACCGTTCCCCCGATCAGGCCGCCGCCGGCGAGCCGATCGTCACCACCCCGGCGGAGTCCGTGCCGGCGACGACCGAGAAGCCCGCGCTCGTCATCAGCGGCCCGGTGTCGTTCGAAGTGGCGGACTCCGCATATCGCGGCCGCCGCTACGATGACGCCACCGCGTTGTTCAAGGCCTATACGGAAGGCCGGCCCACGAACCCGTGGGGCTTCTACATGCTCGGCCTGTCGGCGTGGAAGGCGGGCGACCGCGTCCAGGCCGAAAGCGCGTTCGTGCAGGCGCTGGCGGTCGATCCTAATCACCTGAAGAGTCACGTTAACCTGAGCCGCGTGCTGCTCGAAGGCGAGCAGCCGGAAAGCGCGCTCGTGCACATCGAAGCGGCGATCGCGCTCGACTCCACGTCGAGCGAGCCGCTGCGGCTCCAAGGCCGGGCATTCGAAGTCCTGGGCAAAACCGACGACGCCATCGCCGCCTACCAGCGGGCGATCGTGACGAACGACAGCGATGTCTGGGCGCTGAACAACCTGGGGGCGCTGTACATCCGCCTGGAGCGCTTCGAGGATGCGATCGGACCGCTGGCGCGCGCCGTCGAGCTGGAGGACAAGGTCGCGACGTTCCACAACAACCTCGGCATGGCCCTGGAGCGGATCGGGCAGTTCGGCGCCGCCATCGAGGCCTATCGCGCCGCGCTGGCGATCGAAGGGACGTACGGGAAAGCCGTGGCCAACCTGCAGCGGGTCGAGATCGTCAAGCAGGATCCGACTGTGACGCCGGTGGATTTGAGTGAGCGGTCCAAGAAGTTCCAGGAGGAAGTGGACCGCTGGTAGCGAAAGCCTAGTTGTCTTGCAGCCGCCTCAAGAACCTGTTGAGGCGGCTTTCGCTGCTATGTGGGTCTTCGCCGATGTAGTCGCCGCGCGCTTCGGCGAGCGCGGCGTGCAGGGCAGTCCGCGCTTCGGCCGCCCGCAGACACAGGGCCGCTTCTTCCGGAGCGCGCGCTTCGAGCAGGTCCGCGGCCAGCGCGAGCATCCGGCCCGCGAACGTGACGTAGGCGCGCACCATCCCGCGGCCGGACCCGCCGCGTTCCACCCACTCCGGGAAGCAGCCGGCCCACCACAGCGCCAGCGCGGCCGCGTCGGCCGCAGCCTCCGCCTGGGCGACGGTGCCTGACGGCAGCGCGGCGACGAAGCGCCACCACTCCGCCACGCCGTTTTCTCCCTGGGCGATCGCGCTCTGTGAATGGGAAGTCGCAAACACCACCGGCAAGGTGGCGGCGTAATCGGCGAGCGCGATATCGGTCACACCGCGGGCGCGCAGCTGGGCGCGGATCGGGATGTACCACAGCAACGTCAGGGGCAATGGCGCGGGCGCCCCGCCGCGGCCGAGGACGGCTTCGAGGGCGGCAGGCGAATCGAGCACCGTATCGACGGCGCCGGCCTGGAGCGCTTGCTCCGCCTCCCGGCCCTCGGCGACGTCCACGCGCGCGATCTCGTCCACGAGTCGCGAAAGATCGCCGCGCGTGAGCTGACGATGGATGATAGGCCTGATCATGCTTCCCTCCTTGGGGCCCTGAGAGAGGCAAGCTTGGTGCCACACATCTACGTCCGTACCCCACGCGTCCGCTGTCCCCATCAGGCTGCGGAACGCTGCACTCGGACACAACATAAGGATGTGAGGGCCCTCACACGCTTGGCGCTCTCCGCACCCGAGTGCTGCTAAAACGCCCCCAGCCCCTAGGCCCCAGCCCGCGATCAGTTTATGTTCCCGCTCCCCATGAAAGCCACCGACATCCGCAAAGGACACGTCCTGTTGATCGACGGCCAGCCGTGCCGCGTCATGGACTTTACGCATCGCACTCCCGGCAACCTGCGCGCGTTCGTGCAGGTCCGTTTCCGAAACCTCGTATCAGGCAACACCTTCGATCAGCGCCTGGCGGCCACCGACTTCCTGAACGAAGCGCGTCTCGACACCAAGGAGATGCAGGTCCTCTACCAGGACCAGGGCGGCGTGCACGTCATGGATCAGCAGAGCTACGAGCAGTTCACGCTCGACGAGCGCGCGGTCGGGGAGGACACGCCGTGGCTACAGCCGGAGATGGTGGTGCAGGTCGAGTGGCTCGACGGCCGCCCCATTGCCATCGAGCTGCCGCCGGTGATCGAGCTGAAGGTCGTGGATACGGCGCCCGTGATGAAGACGGCGACCAAGAACGCGAGCACCAAACCCGCCAAGCTGTCGAACGGCGTCACGGTGCAGGTACCCGACTTCATCAGCCCCGGCGAGAAGGTCCGAGTGGATCCGCGGTCGGGCGAGTATCTGGAGCGCGCGAAATAGGGAGGGAGCAGGTCGCAGGGAGCGGGGAGCAGTGCTGCTCCCTGCCTACAGCTCCCTGCTCCTTTTTCCAAGCTCTCGGTATCTGAAACATGCTATCAAGTGGTCGTTCACCATCCCCACCGCCTGCATGAACGCGTAGCAGATCGTCGGTCCCACGAATCGGAATCCACGTTCCACCAGCGCCTTGCTCATCGCGATCGATTCCTTGGTCTCGGCGGGGATCCGCCGCAGG
Source organism: Gemmatimonadales bacterium (assembly GCA_040901965.1). Taxonomy (GTDB): domain Bacteria; phylum Gemmatimonadota; class Gemmatimonadetes; order Gemmatimonadales; family GWC2-71-9; genus 20CM-2-65-7. The sequence continues at coordinate 309,177 of JBBDYB010000010.1, forward strand.
GTCTTCCACGAATTGTGCTTTGGTCTCCCTCCGACGAATTGCCAGAGAAGTGCGTCGAACGATTCGCCGGCCTCCATCATCTCGAGGAAGGCGCGGGCGTTGCCGACGGCGGCCCGCACCTTTTGGCGGTTGCGCACGATGCCGGGATCCCGGAGCAGCTTGGCGACCCGGCGCGCGTCGTAGCGCGCCATGCGGTCGGGGTCGAACCCGTCGAACGCCCGCAGGAAGTCGTCGCGCTTGCGCAGGATGATCGCCCACGAGAGTCCCGCTTGAAATCCATCCAGCACCAGCTTGCCGAACAATTGGCGGTCGTCGTGCACGGGGACACCCCACTCGGTGTCGTGATAGGCGATCATTTGCTCATTCGATGTCGACCAACCGCAGCGCTTTTCCATACGGAAAAATACACCGCCCCACACCACTTTCGTGATGTGGGGCGGCGGGGATTTGCCCTCTAACGATTCGTGGCTTGCGATTCGGAATTGGTCGGAGATCCTCCGTCAGCCACCTGGCCGGACGATCCTTCGAGGATGATGACTAGGAACTTCGAGTTCCGCCAGAAATCCACGGCCGATGTAATCGTGAGGCTGGGAGTGCCCGAGTACTTGTTGTGCTTGCGCTCCTGCGCCACATACGACAGGTCCTGCAGGGACGCCACGCGATACTCGGCGTTGGGGTCGGGCAGCGGGATCTCCGTGACCTGGCGGCTGTCGATCGCCGTGAACAGGCTGGGGTCGAGGTTGCGCGCCGGCTGCAGCGTCCGGCCGGTCCGCCACAAGATGAACAGCACCCGGCTGCCGCCTTGTTCGACCAGGATGCCCCTTTTCTTGAGCTCGTCGCGCGTGCCGACCACGTAGTAGACCGTGGCCATGCTGTCGCGCAGCGCCACGTTCTCCGCCGTCAACGTGTTCACCTGATTGGTGAGCCAGTCGATCGTCTGCTTCTGCGTCGCGATCACGGTCTGAAGGTTCGACACGGTCGAATCGAGCGTCGAGCGCAGGCTGTCCGAGAGGCTGGTCAGGTTCTTGATGCGCTGGCGGTTCTGGCTGAGCTGCGCCTCGGTTTCGCGCACGCGGGTGACGACGTAGCGCAGCTTGGCCATCATCGTGTCGCGCTGCGCCATGAACGGGCTCTCCGACGTGACCTGCAGCCGGGTGCCGCGCACCTGGACTTTGGCCAGCTCGACGCTGACGTCGCTCAGGGCGCGCGAGCTCAGCGCGATCTCCTGCATCAGGCTGTCCTTCAGCGCGTTGACCTGCTCGAGCTCGGCGAGCTTGCGCTCGGTCTCGGCCGACGTGCCACAGGCGCTGACCGCCAGGAAGAGCGCGGCGAATGTGGGCTTCAGATTCATAGCAAAGACTCCCCGATCGAGAATGGTCATACTAGCTTTGCCGCGATGCGGCTGCGTGTCGGCACGTCCGGCTACAACTTCCCCGAGTGGAAGGGAAGCTTCTATCCGCCCAAGCTCCCGAGCGCGAAATGGCTCGAGTACTATGCCCAACAATTGGGCACGGTCGAGATCAATTACACGTTTTACCGCATGCCCAACGCCAAGACGGTCGCCGGATGGGATGCGGCGACCCCGGCGGAGTTCACCTTCGTTCTCAAAGTGCCGCAACGGATTACGCACATCGCGCGCCTGAAGAACATCGACGAGCCCCTCCGCGTCTTCCTCGACACGGTTCGCAAGCTCCATGCCAAGCTTGGGCCGGTGCTGTTTCAATTACCCCCGAACTTCAAGAAGGACGTCGAGCGGTTGGGTGACCTGCTCACACAATTCCCCTCGGACATGCGCGCTGCCTGTGAGTTCCGTCACGCTTCTTGGTGGTCAGACGACGTCTACGAGCTGCTGCGCAGCACGAACACGGCCCTGTGCGTCGCCGACACGGAAGCAGGAACGACGCCGCTCGAGGCCACGGCCGACTTTGGCTACGTACGGCTACGGGATGAGGGCTACGGGCCGGCGGCCTTGGAGGGGTGGCGGCAAAAGGTCCAGGACCTGGGAAAGTCCTGGACCGATGCCTTTGTCTTCTTCAAGCACGAAGAAAAGGGCATGGGCCCTAAGCTGGCGGCTGAGTTCCTTGCACTGGCTGATACTGCGCATCCCCCCACGCCAGAATCGGGAAGAAAATCACCGGCAGAAAAATGAGCCCGAGGGCGAAGCCAACGCCCTTGCCGAAATTTTTCGACAAGTCGATTCGGACGATGAAGTAAATGACGATATTGACGAGCGGGATGAGGTAGAGCAGGAACCACCACGCCGGCTTGCCGGCGATCTGGATGAGTACGATCTCGTTGTAGATGGGAATGATGGCCGCCCAGCCGGGCTTACCCGCCTTTTGATTCACCTTCCACATGCTGGCGAGCAGGAATACGACGACTACGCACCAGATGATCCAGACGACGGGACTCCACCCGTTGACTGCGTATGTGTCCTGCACGGCGGGCTCCTGGGGTTAAGGACGCCCCAAGATAGTAGGCTAGCGGCCGCCCGCCACTTTTCGCTTCGCGGGTTTGCGCTCGACGGGCTCCTTATCCTTGCCGCCACCTTCTTTGAGACTCTGCTTCAGCGCCTGCATCAGGTCGAGCACCTTCGTCTTCGGCGCCGCTTCCGGCTCCTCGGTGATCTCCTTGCCCTCGACCTTCTGCTGGATCTGCTCGAGCATCCGCGTGCGCACGTTGTCCTTGTACGCTTCCGGGCGGAACTGGTCGGTGGCCGCCTGGTCGATCAGCTTGATGGCCAGGTCGAGCTCGGGCTTCTTGACTTCCGTCTTGGGGATCGGGACTTCATCGATCTTGCGCACTTCGTCCGCGTACCGGAGCTGCTCCATCGCCAGCCCGCCGTCCATCGGCCGCACCATGATGAGATACTGCTTGCCGCGCGCCGCGTACTGCCCCAGCGCCACGCGCCCGGTTTTCTTCAGCGCTTCGGCCAGCAGCTTGTAGGCGCGCTCGCCGCCCTTGTCCGGGCCGAGGAAGTAGGTGCGGTCGATGTACATGCGGTCGACCTGGTCGGCGGGCAGGAATTCGATGATGTCGATCGTCCCGGTGGCACGCTCCTCCAACGCTTTCAGCTCCTCGGGAGTGAACGTGACGTACTGACCCTTTTGGAACTCGTACCCCTTGATCATCTCGTCGCGTTCCACCTTCTCGCCGTCCTTGGAGCAGACGTACTGCTGCTTCAATCGGGCGCCGTCTTTCTTGTGGAGCCAGTTGAACGAGATGTTGGCCTTGGACTCCCCGGCGGCGTAGAGCTGCACGGGTACGGACACCAGGCCAAAGGACACCGTGGCGGAACCGATGGAATGACCGGCCATATGGGGGTATGATACGCCTCTATGCCCGGAAATCGGAAGGGTCCCACCCGGTTAGCCCCTTCGGTGGAGGCTGACAAGGAGGAACGGGAAGACGGGGGGAAGGAGGGGAGCGCGCTCAGCACCTATCGGGCCAAGCGCTTTTTGGACAAGACCCCCGAGCCCGCGGGGGGGCCACCCCGGCCCACCGGGGTGGGCACGGGGGGTCTGTTCATCGTTCACACGCACGATGCCACGCGCCTGCATTGGGATCTGCGGCTCGAGATGGACGGGGTGCTCAAGTCGTGGGCGGTCCCCAAGGGTCCCTCGGCCAACACCGCCGACAAGCGGCTCGCCGTGCACGTCGAAGATCATCCGCTCGAATACGGCGACTTCGAAGGCATCATTCCCGAAGGCAACTATGGCGCGGGCTCGGTGATCGTATGGGATCGCGGCGTCTGGGTGCCCCTCGAAGATCCGCACGAAGGGATGAAGAAGGGCAAGCTGCTGTTCGAGCTCAAGGGCTACAAGCTGCGCGGCCGCTGGACACTCGTGAAGATGAAGAAGACCCAGAAGGAATGGCTGCTGATCAAGGAGCGGGACGAATTCGTCTCGACGGATACGTACTCGAACGAGTCCGTGCTGTCGGGGCTCACGGTGGACGAGCTGCGCGAAGCGAAGACGAAGGCCATCCCCATCAAGAAGGAGCTCGACAAGCTCGGGGCGCCGAAGCGCGCCCTCCGCGTGCGCGATACGGAGCTGATGCTCGCCGAATCGCGCGATCAGCCGTTTTCAAAGCCCGGCTGGGTCTTTGAGCTCAAGCTGGACGGCTACCGCGTGCGCGCCGCGCGCGAGGACGACAAGGCCGTGTTGTTGTCGCGTAAAGGCCTCGACTTCGCTCCCGCGTTTCCCGAGATCGCCCGCGCCGTCGAGGCGTTGCCCTACGAAGGGGTGATACTGGATGGCGAGCTGGTCGTGCTGAACGACAGCGGCCACCCGAGCTTCTCGCTGCTGCATTCCCGCGCCAAGCTGTCGAGTTCGAGAGAGGTCAAGCGCGCCGCCGTGGAGCACCCCGCGACGCTCTACGTCTTTGATCTGCTCGCCTTCGACGGCTATGACGTGCGCCGGCTCCCCCTCGTGAAGCGCAAAGAGATCCTCCGGCAGATCCTGCCGTCCACGGGACCGCTGCGCTACTCGGAGCACTTCGAGACGGACGGGGAGGGGTTGTACGAGAAAGTCGTGCAGCTCGGCCTCGAGGGCATCGTCGCGAAGAAGGCGGACTCTATCTACCGCGGCGGCCGCTCGGCCGACTGGCTCAAGATCCGCGCCGACCGCACGGACGACTTCGTCGTCGTGGGATTCTCCCGCCCCAAGGGCTCGCGCGGCGGTTTCGGCGCGCTGCACGTCGGCGCCTACCAGGATGGCCGGCTCGTCTACTGCGGCCGAGCCGGCTCGGGCTTCACCGCCGCCCAGCTCGAGGAAGTGAGCGCGACCCTCGAGCGGCTGGTGCGCCCGACCCCGCCGTGCGATCCCCCCGAGAACGGCGCGCTTCCCAAGGGACCCGATCACATCTGGGTCGAGCCCGAGCTCGTGTGCGAGGTGCGCTACAAGGAATTCACCCCGGAGGGACTGCTGCGCCAGCCGGTGTTCGTGCGATTTCGGGATGATAAAAAGCCGGAGGAGTGCGTGCTGCCGGGAGCAGGGAGCAGCGAGCAGGGAGCAGAGGAGCCCGCGCTGCTCCCCGCTCCCAGCTCCCCGCTCCCTCGAGAGGTCAAGTTCTCAAATCTCGACAAGGTCTTCTGGCCCGACGAGGGATACACGAAGGGTGATCTGATCGAGTATTACCGCGGCATCTCGCCGTGGCTGCTGCCCTATCTCAAGGACCGGCCGGTGGTGCTGACACGCTTTCCCGACGGCATCAACGGGAAATCCTTCTATCAGAAGGACGCGCCTGGATTCGTACCGGAATGGATCCAGACCGTGCGCGTCTGGAGCGAGGATACGCAGCGCGACATCAACTACTTCGTCGCTGAGACCATCGAGTCGCTGCTCTACCTCGTGAATCTCGGCACGATTCCGCTGCACATCTGGGGGAGTCGCGTCAGCGATCTCCAGCATCCTGACTGGTGCCTCATTGACCTCGATCCGAAGGAAGCACCGTTCGCCCACGTCATCACCATCGCCAAGGCACTGAAAAAACTGTGCGACGACGTCGCCATGCCGGCGTTCATCAAGACGACAGGCAAGTCGGGCCTGCACGTGTTGCTGCCGCTCGGCAGGCAGCTGACGTGGGAGCAATGCCTGCAGCTGGCCATCCTGTTCGCGCGGCTGGTCACCGACCAGATGCCGGACATCGCCACGACGACGCGCGCGATCGGCAAGCGCGGCGGCAAAGTCTATGTGGATGCCTTCCAGAATCGCCGCGGCCAGCTGATGGTCGCGCCCTTCAGCGTGCGCCCGCTTCCCGGCGCGCCGGTCTCGATGCCGATTGAATGGCGCGAGCTGACGGCCAAGCTCGACAACCGCAAATTCACGATCGCCAACGCGTTGAAACGCATGCCAAAGCTCGGGGACGACCCGGTGGCGCCGGTGCTCACGCTGAAGCCCGATCTCGTCGCGGTCCTGGAGCGGCTCAACGAGCGGCTCGGCTGACGGCGTGGCGGGATTGCTCGTCCGGCCGGCGGAGGCGCGCTTCCTGTATGTACTGGCGCATGGCGCGGGCGCGGGGATGCGGCATCCGTTTCTCGAGCGCGCCGCGCAGGCGTTTGCGGCGCAGGGCATCGCGACGTATCGCTACGACTTTCCTTACATGATGAAGGGGGAGCGCCGTCCCGATCCCCCGGCCGTCGCCGAGGCCGCTGTGCGTGAGGCGGTGCTCGCGGCAGCGCGCGCCGCGCCCGGCCTCCCGCTCCTGGCCGGCGGCAAATCCTTCGGCGGACGCATGACGTCGCAGGCGCAGGCCAAGGAGCCGTTGCCGGGCGTACGCGGGCTCGTATTTCTCGGCTTCCCGCTGCATCCCCCGGGCCGCCCCGGCACAACCCGTGCCGAACACCTATCGGCGGTGCAGGTGCCGATGTTGTTTTTGCAGGGGACGCGCGACGAGTTTGCACAGCTCGACTTGCTCGAGGCCGTGGTGCAGCAGCTGAACGGCCGGGCGACGCTGCATCTCGTACACGAGGGCGATCATTCGTTCAAGGTGCCGAAGCGCACCGGCAAACCAGAAGCCGACGTCATGAGTGAGCTTGCGGGGGCAATCGCACAATGGGTTACTGGGTTGTAAAGACCGAGCCGAGCACCTACAGCTACGACGACTTGGCGCGGGAGGGTACGACGGTGTGGGACGGGGTGAAAAACCCGGTGGCGGTGAAACACTTGCGCGCGATGCAGCCAGGCGACGCCGTGATGATTTACCACACGGGGGATGAGAAGGCGATCGTGGGACTCGCGAAGGTCGTCGCGCAGGATCAGAAGCTGGGCCTGCCGAAGCTCACAGCGGAACGCCCGGTTCCGCGCCCGGTGACGCTGGCGGCAATCAAGGCTGACAAGGCGTTTGCGGACCTGGGGCTCGTAAGGCAGGGACGGTTGTCAGTGGTTCCCGTCCCTGCCTCACTGTTTCAGAAGCTCCTAAAAATGAGCGGGGCCGCCTAGCGCTTCGCCTTCTTGGTGAGCTTGCGGGCGCGATTCTCCGCCCGCGCCGCCGCGATTCCCGCCGCGACGCCCGCCACGAGGGCTGCCCGGCCGACCGCCTTGAGGACCTTCCCCGTGCGCACCAGCGCCTGCTTGAGCCGGCGCTGCCGCTCTTCGGTCTCGGCCCGTTTCTGCGCTTCTTCCAGGAGACGGTCGGCCTCGCGTACGGCCACCTGGGCCCACTGCTTCGCCTTCTTCGCGGCTTTCACCGCCGCCTTCTTGAAGCGCTCCGATCGTGACGCCATGACTAGTGCCCTCCCTCGGTTTTCCAGAAGTCGATACCACCCGCCATTTGTCCCACGTCCGCCGCGGCGACCGCGGTGCGGGTGCGTAGGTCGATCACTTCTACCGTTCCCGGCTCCGAGCCGATGCCTTCCACCGACACGAACGCGTAGCGGTCGTCCGGTGAGACGACCACGCCGTGTACGATCCGCCGTTTGGTGGCGACGCGCGCCAGCTCCTGGCCCGCGGTCAGATCCACAATCGACACGGACTGGCCGCGCTTGTTCGTGGCCACCAGCAGTCGGCCGTCGTGCGTCACCGCGAGGTTGTAGACGCCGTCGCCCGCCTTGAACCGGCGGCTCAGCGTCCAGCGCGCGACGTCGATCTCCAGAACCTCGTTCGACTTGTTGCACGCTACGTACACCGCGGCGCCGTCCGCCGACGGCTGCGCCCACGTGGGCGAACACGTCGCTGCGTGCGCCGTGCGCTGTGCGCCGTGCGCCGTGTGCTCCGTGGCCGACGCGATTGTAGCAACCTGTTCCGCGCCCGTCGCGACGCTGAACGTTCGCGACGCTCCGAATGTGCGGGTGTCGATCTCGACCATCAGGTCGTCCATCATGCACGCGGAATAGTGCTTGGTGCCCTGCGGGTTGATGCGGGAGCCGTGGGGCATCGTACACGTCGGAATGCGCGCGACCTCGAGCATTTCGGCGGTGGACACGGCCGACACCGACGACGGCACGATGTCCCCGTGGAGATTGAAGTTGACGACGAAGGCGAACGCCCCATCCGGCGTCAGGGCGACCGTCGCCGGGAACATGCCGAGCTCCACCCGTTCTGCGACCTTCGCGGTCGCCGCCTCGACCTTCCAGAGGAATCCGAACGGCTGGCCGTGCGCGGTGCTGATAAAGAGGAAGCGGCCGTCCGGCGATACGGTCAAACCGTGCGGCCCGTCAGGATCGGTGGGGAGGAGCCCGATCGTGAACTCCCGCTCCACGCGCGCGGTCCCGGCGGCCGGGCTGAAACGCACGAGCGCGATGCGATCCGTCGCCTCGGAGGCCACCCAGACCAGGTAGTCGGGCAGGGGATCCTGACGAAATGCTGGCGTGATCGCCAACACGAGGAGCGCGAGCAGCGCCTTCACGAGCCTCCCGCGGTGTATGTACATTTCGCTTCCCAATCTAACCCCTCACGCGGGACTCGCCGATGATGCTCGACTTGTTGCTCGCCGCGCTCGTGTTACAGCAACCGCAGACACGGCCCCCCCCCCAGGCGGCGGCCCTGCCGCCTTCGCCTGTCGCCGACATTGTCCTGACGCCGGCCCGGGGGGTTTTGACCCCGGGAGATACCCTGCGGTTCCGCGCCGAAGCCCGCGACTCCGCGGGACGCCCGCTCGCGAACATCCGCATCAAGTTTAGCCCCGCTGGAGGCCGGTTCGAAGGCAGTGTCGATACGCTGGGTGTCGTCGTCGCCGGTGCGACGGGCACCATTCCGGTCGCGGTCTTCGCTTTGGTACCGGGGACTAAGCCCTTCATCAAACGGACTGAGGTACGCATCGTCCCGGGCCCGGCCGCGCGAATCGCGGTGTCGCCGCGGGTGCCCAAGCTGGCGGCCGGGCAGCGCGTCCGCCTCACGGCGCGCGTCACGAGCGAAGCCGGCGATGCGCGTTCCGACACGGTCACCTGGCGCAGCTCGAATCGCGCGATCGTGCGCGTGGACGGCAACGGCGTCGTAACCGCAGTGGCGCCGGGACGCGCGAGCGTCACGGTCGCCGCCGGCCCCGCCACGGAGCGCGTGGCGTTCGAAGTCGTGCCGAACACCGTCGCATCTGTGGAGATCGAGCCGCGGAGCGCGAAGGTGCGTCAGGGGGATGTCGTGCAGCTCACCGCGCGGGCCCTTTCAGCCGCAGGCCGTGAGATTCCCGGCCTCACGCCGTCATGGAGCTTCTCGCCGGGGCAGGGGACGATCACGGAAGACGGGAACTTCGTCGCCTACGAGACGGGCGACTATGTAATCACGGCGAGCTTCGGCAGGAGCGGCGCCGAGGTGCCGGTCTCCGTCGGTCCCCGCGACGTGCGCCGGCCCGTGGAGATCGTGGGACGGCTGCCCCGCTCCCTGTTCACCACCGAAGAGGTCTGGATCCATCCGAACGGCCGTATCGCCTACCTCGGCACCGGGTCGGGAGGCGATCGCATGTACGCGATCGACATTTCCGATCCCGCCAAGCCGGTCGTCACCGACTCGATCGTGGCGAACACACGGCGCGTGAACGACATCATGACGACGCCCGACGGGCGGTTCCTGGTGTTCACTCGCGAGGGCGCGGCCGACCGCAAGAACGGGATCGTCATCGCCCAGATCGAGGATCCGGCGCACCCGAAGCCGATCGCCGAGTTCACCGAGGGCGTGACGGCCGGCGTGCACTCCGCCTTCGTGTATCGTCAAGACAAGTTCGGGACGCACGTCTACATCACGAACGACGGCACCGGCGCGCTGCACGTCATCGACATCAACGACCCGTACAATCCCAAGGAAGTCGCGCAGTGGCGCACGCCGCGGGCCGATGCGGGCCGGACGCTGCACGACGTGGACATCCAGAACGGGCTCGCGTACCTGTCGTACTGGAACGACGGGCTCGTGATCCTCGACGTCGGCAACGGCATGGCGGGCGGCAGTCCGTCCACCCCGCAGCTCGTGTCGCAGTACAAGTACGACCTCAACTCCCTCTACCGCGACGTCGAGCTGCGCCACGGGCCGGGGTTCATTCGCGGGACGCACACCGCGTGGCGGCACGGGCAATACGTCTTTATCGCCGACGAGGTCTTCCCGGCGGGCCAAGTCGAAGGGGCGCGCGACGCATCGGCCTTCCGCGCGTTTGGCCGGCTCCAAGTGATCGACGTGTCGGACCTGAAGCACCCGAAGTCGGTCGCATGGTATGAGCCGGAGTACGGCGGCGTGCACAACGTCTGGGTCGCCGGGGATACCCTCTACCTTGGCGCCTACAACGGCGGCTTCCATGCCTTCGACGTATCGGGTGAGCTGCTCGGTGACTTGCGGGCGCAGCAGCGCGAAATCGCCCACGTCCACACGGGCGACATGGAGGGCAACGTCAAGAACACGCCGATGACGTGGGGCGTCGTGGTGAACAACGGCCTCGCCTACGTCAACGACATGTTCAACGGCTTGTGGATCGTCCGGATCAAGCCGCCGTTGGGGACAAAGCCGGTACCGTAGCCGCGGGCTAGATCGCGCCGAAGGCGTCGGCGGCCTTTTTCACGTCGCGCGGCTTCACCCACAGCATGGCGCCGTAGCGGCCGGTGCCCGTGCGGATGCCGGTCGTCGCAGTGGCATTGATGCCGGCGGCGCCCAGGCGGGCCAGAAGGTTCGCTACGGCGCCGACCCGGTCGTCGCCCTCGACGAGGAAGACCGTCTTTGGCTTTGAGACCTTGAGCCCCGCGGCTTTCGCGGCGGTCAGGAAGGCCACGGCGTCGGCTGGCACGACATCGATCTGGGTCCGGCGCGCACTTGGAAAGGCGTGGACGGCCAGCAGGTTCACGCCCGCATCCCGCAACGTGCTGAGCACCCGCGCGCCTTCTCCGGGCTTGTCCGGCGTCGTGATGTAGTAGTAGTCGACCTTCCGGATCGTCTCCGCCATGGCCGCCTCCTCGCTGGGGCTATACCAAAGGTGCCGCGCGGAGCAGGACGGCGGAAGATGCTACCGGTGGGCCGCCGCGATGCGTTCCAGGCGGGCGCGGATGTCCGCTTCGGGCAGCCAGCGGCCGTTGACCATGACGCCCGCCCGGCGCGCCACGTTCGCGAGGTCCGCGAGGGGATTGCCGTCGAGCAGCAGCAGGTCGGCGCGCCGGCCGGGGGCCACAGTGCCGAACTCCTGCTCGGCGCCGAAGTAGCGCGCCGGCTGGCACGTGCCCTCGTTCAGGATCTGTTGCGGGGCGAGACCCGCGACCGCCATGCTGCGCATCTCCCGATGGACTGAAAACCCCGGAACGCTGTAGAGCTGTGGGGAATCGGTGCCGAGGGCAATCGGGCAACCCGCGGTCTGGAGCGCCTTGAGGATGCGGCGGCGCAGCGCGACCGTTGCGAGACGCTGCTCCGCGGGGAGGGCGTTCGCGCGCATCTGCACGAGTCGCTGGGCCCAGCTCGAGCGCCACGCTTGCGGCACGTAGCGTAGCTCCTCCCGCGCGGCAAGCATCGCCGAATCCTCCGTTCCCAGGAACGTCTCCCACAGCGCCAGGGTGGGGACGGTCCAGACCTGCGCGGCGCAGGTGGCCGCGACGACCTGCGCGATACGCCGGTCGTCCGCGGAGTCGGGGCCCCCCCCGCTCACCGTCTCGACGTAGTTATCCAGGTGATCGATCGACGCCTGGCCCGATTCGAGGGCGTGATACACGCCGACCGCGTCGGGAACGTGCCCCGCGAAGCGCATCCCCAGCCGCTTCGCCGTCGCGACGATGGTGTCGTACGTCTCGCGGGAGAGTCCCTCGTGAATCTTCAGGTGATCGAACCCCGCCGCGTGCTGCTCTTCCACCAAGCGGCGGCCCGCCTCTGGCGTCGGGGCGGAGTTGCCGCTGAGAGGGGGGCCGGGCACCCAGAGCCGGGGCCCGAGCAGCTCGCCGCGCGCTACGCGGGCTTTGAGCTCGAGGTGCTCGAGATTCCCCTGCATCCCGCGCACCGTCGTCACGCCGTTGGCTACATAAAGGAAGAGGACGTTCTCCGTCAGCTCGGGTGCGGCGTTCGGGCTGGGCAGGTGGCCGTGCATCTCGGCGAGCGCGGGCATCAGATACTTGCCCCGGCCGTTCACCGTGATAGCCCCGGCCGGCGCCTTCACTTGTGCCGCCGGACCCATCTCGGCGATCCGCCCGCCGCGCACGATCACCGTCTGATGCTGGAGGATACCGTCCCGGGTCATCGGGATGACGTTGACGTCGACGAAAGCCACGACCGAATCGCCCTGGCCCCGATGGGGGGCGATCAGAGGCTTGGGGATGGCGGTGCCCTGGAGGGTCAACACTGCCAGGGCGAGCGTCGTGATCAGCATAAATGTCCGCATGGCATCGCAATTTGCGCGCCAACCCAGTCCTCGCAAGGCGCTGCTTCACGCCGCGGTTTGCTTGGCCGGCCGCCAGCGGCGCGTGGCCACCCAAGCGATGCCGGCGAGAACGCCGAGTGGAATCAGCACGCCAAGCAGTTGTACGGCGAGCGCGGTGAGCGCCACGAAATTGCGCCACGCCTGACGGAAGGCTTCACCCATCACGCTACTGCCCGCGCTTCCCACCACCGGAACCGGCTCGTGGAGGGACACCGTGAGGGTGCTGGTGGCGGCGTGCTCCCGGAGGTAGCGAATCCGCCCCTCGTAGCGCTCGATCTCCTCGCGGACGCGGGCGAGCGACTGTTCGACGTCGAGCACGTCCTTGAGTTTGCCGGTCCGGTTGGCGAGCAGGTCGAGGAGGCGCCGCTCGAGGCGCCGGGCGTTCTCCATGCGGGCGGTCACGTCCACGTACTGCTCGCCGACGTCTTCGGCGCTGACGCTGACCGTTTCCAGTTTGCCGATCGGGTCGAGTCCCGAGAGACCTTCATCGAACCGCGGCGCCGGGATCTTGACCTCGAGCGTGGCGCTCCGGAGCCGGCTCTTCCCCACCTGCAGCTCGGTGTTGGCGACATAGCCCCCTACCCGCGCCGCGAGCTGCTGCACCTGGGCGACCGCTGGCTCCAGCGAATCCACTTCGATCGACGCGCTCGCAGTGCGGATGACCATGCTTACGGCCCTGTCGGGGGGCGCGATCGGGGGAAGGGCCGCGACCTCCATAACAGTCACGCCATTCAACGTGGCAGGGGCCGTCCGGCCGAACCCGTCGTAACCCACCTGCTGGCGCAACCCGGCTACGTCTTCCCTTGCAGCAGGGTGTTTGGCCGTAGGCTGGCAGGCAAATAGGGCGGCAGCGCAGAGAAGCAGGATTGAACGCGGTCTCACGGTGGGGCTCCTTTTGGGGGTGCCCAAAAGAGACGGCTCGTGCATGATGCCTTGCACACGTTGAAGCTCGGCGCCCCCGCAGTCCGTAGATTCCGGTATGGACGGAATCGCCCTCAAGTTGGATCGGCTGAAGCGCGAGGCGCGGCGCGAATGGCAGCGGAAGTGGCGGCAACGCTGGCGCCAGAAGGCGCCCTCGAGTGCGGCCGAGTGGCGCGCGCTTGCCGGCGACGTGCTCACGGGACTGCTGCGGGTGGCCTTGATCATCGCGCTGCCATTCGCCGTGCTGGTACGGGGAGCGGTCTTTATCCATGAGCATGGGCGCGCCCCGGTATGGGCGGCGCTGCTCGTGGCTGCCCTGCTGACGGCGGCGGTGGTCACCATCTACGCGGTCTGGGTGGTCCGTAAGTTCACGACCCGAGGCGGCCGGGAAGGACGCGGCCGCCGGGCGCTCGTGGTGCCGCTCGCGAAGTGGGTGGCGCTGCCGCTGGTGGTTTTCTACTGCGGCTATTCCTTATTGTACCTGGCGAGCGTGAACGCAAAGTCGCAGCCGGTGCGGGCCTACTACACCTCGCTACACCCCCTCCTGCGGCTGGCTCTCTCCACGCTGATCCTCGCCGATCGCGACATCCTGATCACCGATGCGGGCCGGCAGACCGAGGACTACGGGCGCATGGGACTGCCAGCCAACAGCCGCACCCGGCATTACCGCCAGAAGGACGGCTGGGTCTACGCCGTGGATCTGCGCACGGCGGGACGCGGTGAGCTCAAGAACCGGAGCGTGCAGCTCTATTTCTGGATCATGGGATTCGAGACGCGGCGGCACGTGGGCACGGCCGACCATCTCCACGTGGAGTTGAACTAGGCTCCCTCGGTCCCCCCGAACAGCTTCTGCAGCTCGGCAAACGGAATCCCGTAGGCCTCCAGAGTTCCGTACGTCCCCTTTTCCTTCCATTCCCGCGCCATCCGGCGCACCAAGCCGAGTGTGGCGCGCATCGGCGCCGAGCCGAACGTCACGCGACGAACTCCGAGCGCCGCCAGCTCCTTGAGCGTTGGGGCGTTGGGCGTTCCGAGAATGTTGACCGGCGCGGGGATCTCACGAACCAGGCGCTCGATCGTATCGCGATCGCTGACGAACGGCACGAAAATCGAGTCCGCCCCGGCGTCGCGGTAGGCCTTCCCCCGCCGAATCGCCTCCTCGACACGCCGGTCCCGCGGGATCTCGGGTGCCTCGAACGCGTCGGTGCGCGCATTGAGCACGAGGGGGATTCCCGCGGCGTCGGCCGCGGCGCGGGCCGCCCGCACCCGCTCGACCGCGAGCGGCAGGTCGATCAGGCCCTCTTCCCCAATGCGATCTTCGAGGTTCATGCCGACCGCGCCCGCCTCGAGCACGCCGTGAACCGTTGTGGCGACCGCGTCTGGGGTGCGGCCGTAGCCGGCCTCCATATCGGCCGTTATGGGAACGGAGACTCGCCGCGTGATGCGCGCGAGCGCCGCGAGCATCTCAGCGCGCGAGATCTGTTCACCGTCGGCGTAGCCGAGGCTGAACGCAATGCCGGCGCTGGTCGTGGCGAGGGCGGGGAAGCCCGCCGCGACGAAGATGCGCGCACTCCCCGCGTCCCAGGCGTTGGGGAGCACCAGTATCGGGCCTTCGACGTGAAGCCTGCGGAGGCTATGGGCCTTGCGCACGCGCCGCCTTCCACTGTCTCGGGTCCCACAGCGCGGCCGGCATCGTCACGTTGGCCTGGACGTCCTTGTACTCCTCGAGGAACTGCTGCTGGCCGTCGAGCAGGAACTCGACCTCGGGAGAGATCCAGCCGCCGGCGAGCGGCGCGTACTTGTTGAACCGCGTCTCCGACGTCTTGGTGGTATCGCGCGCCGGCTCGAGCATCCGGACGAACACCAACCGTTCCTTATCGATCCAGAACTGCCGTGTGCGCAGGTCACCCGCCTTCGCTCCGACGATCCAAACGGGCCAATCCTGCCACGTGCCCTCAGCCGGCCGGGAGACTGGAGCCACTCACGCCACACCGAGTGGCCGACGGTGCCGTCCGGGTGACGCTCGGTGTTGTACTGCATGAAGGTGAGCGTGCGGTACCATTTGCCCTCGTAGCGCGCGTGCATCGCCTGCAGCACGTCGCGCGGAGTCGTTATGGGGCGCTGCGGAGCGCCGCCCGGCACGCTGAGCAGCAAGACAAATGCAAGAGTCATGTTGCTAAAAGTCGCTGGGGAACCTGGGGTTGACGATGTTGGCGTATTTCGAGCCGAACGTGTATCGCAAGCCGATGAAGCCGCCGTACTGATACGACGTCGCGAGCTGTCGCCGTCGCAGCAGCACTTCCTGCTCGGTCGCAGCCCCCTTTCTGATCGCCAGCTGATTGTGGATCAGCTCCACATATCCCCAGAAGTCCAGCGACAACCCCTTGTACAATCGCAGGTTTCCATCGCCGTAGAACTGCAGGAGGTTCTTGCTGAAATCGTGGAGGTAGTGGCTGCCCTGGACCGAGATGCCTGCCGAGCCCCACGGTTGTTTGACATTCAACGACACCGAAAGACTTTGCTCCGCGAGCGTCTCCGCGAGCTTCTCGAAGATGGTAGTATCGCCGTACTCGAACGTCGCGACGCCGAGGCCGTAGCGCAGCGTGAGCAGCTTGCGCGTGGATTGCGAGTAGGGGAAGATGTCGTACTCGACCGCGGCGCCCGCTTTGAGCGAAAGGTCCTGGTTCGAATACGTGGAGGAGTATGCGGAAGCGCGCGCTCCGGCCGACCAGTGGTCCCCGAGGCTGCGGACGATCAACGCGTTGGCCCCGTAATCCCGCCGGATGTTGGAGACCGTCTCCTCGCCGGTCTGTGTCCCGGCAGTGTCGAAGAGCGGAATGACGAAGTCGCTTTGGTTGTAGCTCTCGTACATCGAGAGCTGGATCTTCCACGCGGCCGTGATGCGGTTGGCGGAGATATTCCCCGACACATAGCTCTGCTTGTAGCTCTTTTCACCGAAGAGATTGGTGTTGAGCCTGAGGTTGAACACCCAATAGTTCCACGGGTCGCGCACCTGCTCAGCGGCTCCGGTCGGCGCGCGGTAAGAGATCTCGATCCGCGAGGCGACGGGGGTTCTGGCCGCGAACCGCACGAGCCCGAGGCGCATCGCGCGGGCGAGCGCCTTGCGGATGTCATCGTCCGTATCGCCCGTGCGCGAAACGTGGCGCAGCGTGTCCGCCGCCCCGGCGAACCGCTCGAGTCCGATGAACGCCAGCGTGTACTCGCGCCCGCCGCCCGTGCTCTGCGTGGTGATCAGCACGTGGATCTGCGCGTACTGCCGGTCGCGGACCCAGTTCACGAACGTGATCTCGGTACGGTAGTAATCGAAGTCACAGAACGAGTCGGGGCAATCGAGAAACACCCGCACCGCCGAGTCCTGGGCGCTGCGGGTGCTGTCCTGCGCGGCGAGAGAGGAAACGCTACAGGCATATGCGATGGCGAGCCAGCCGGCGCGCATGTGCCTGTGCGTCCGAATCGTGGCCGATCTCAGCGGTTCGACATCGTGGGCACCAAGCGTGTCCGCGCGATGAACTCGGCAACCCGCTCGGCCACGATGCCAAGGAGACAGCCGATCGCGAGGGCGATCGCCACTCGGATCCCGCCGTTCACCGTGACGACGCGGATGCCCATCACGCCCATCGAGACCGCGGCGCCCGCGATGGCACCAGCCGTGTACGAGAGCAGCGGAACGCGCGCCTGGAACACCATGCCGAACACCGCGGCGCCCAGCACGAGCGCGTCCACGATTTCGGACCGCCCCAGCGCGCCCGCCACGGCGACGTACAGCATCGCCCACACCACGCCGGACGCGGTGCCCAGCACGGAGCGCTGCAGCCCGGACATGCCGCCGCCGGCGCCGACGAAGCAGGCGAGGCCGACGATCACCGGCCACAGCTGCAGCGGCAGCTTGCCAAAATGGGAAATCACCGCCCATAGGGTCACGACCACTGCCATCGCGAGTGCTTTAGTAGTCAATGCGTTCATCGGTTGGCCTCCTCCAAGAGGGGGGAACTCGGGGCCAACATAATGAACGGCGGGGTCGCCGTGCAACATCCGGCGGGCTACTGACGCTCAATTACATACGCTTCCATCGCGCTGTACTCGGGAAGGCCGAGCCGGTCGGCATGGGCCGCCGTCTCCAGGTTGCGGGCCTCCACCCGCTGCCAGAACTCCCGGTCGTCGTGGCCGCCGGGGAAGGCCGCGGTGTCCTTCTGGGACTGGTGCTTGAAGATCGCGAGGATCTTGGCGCGCAGCTCATCCTGCGACAGCGGCACCAGCACGTCCGCTTCGGTCAGTGACCACTCCTGCCACGCGCCGCGGTACAGCCACACCTCGGGCCGCGGACCTTGATAGCGCGCGAGCGCTCGCTCGATCGCGACCTTGCAGGTGCGATGCGTGCCGTGCGGATCGGAAAGATCGCCGGCGACGAACACCAGGTCGGGCCGGATCTCGTCGATCAGCCGCTGCACGGTGGCGATGTCCTCCTCCGCCAACGGCCGCTTGCGCACTTCCCCCGTCCGATAGAACGGCAAGTCGAGGAAGCGAGCCGTGCTGCGCGGGAGGCCGACCGCCGCGAGCGCGGCAATCGCCTCGGACTCGCGAATGAAGCGCTTCAGATCCTGCACCACGGGCAGGTCCACGTCCCCGGGGGCCTTTCCCTCCGCGGCCGCCTCGATCGTGGCGCGCGCCCGCTGCACCGCCCCGGCGTCCAGGCCCAGCGCCCCCGCCGCCCGCTCCGTGAAGTCGAGGTGGCGCCGCACATCGTGGTCGAACACCGCGATGTTGCCGCTCGTCATGTAGGCGACGACGATCGCGTTCTCGTTCTCCCACAACTTGCGCAGGATCCCGCCCATCGAGATGACGTCGTCGTCGGGATGCGGCGAGAAGACCAGCACCCGCTCGTGAGCGGGCAGCTTGGCGCGCCCGCGGATCTTCTCGCGCAGCCGGTTGAACACCTGCCCGTTGATCGGTCCCGCCGAGCCGAAACGGGCGAGCAACGGGCTCAGCTGGTGCTCGGCGTAGTCCCCGGCGGACAACTTGAGCACCGCTTTGCCGGTGCGCTCCGCCAGCCACACGACGGCGCGCTCCACCATCGGCGGCGTCCACTCGACGGGCTCCAACACCCACGGCGTCTTGATGCGGGTCAGCTCGGCGGCTGCGGCGAGATCGAGGTGGACGGTCACCGCCGCATGGCGCTGCAGGAATGTGGCCGCCACGTCCGCCGACACCTCGCCCTCCGTGGCGCGCTGCACGATCGCCGCCTTGTGCTCGCCCGTCGCGAGCAGCGCGATTTCGCGGGCGTCGAGAATCGTTGCCACGCCCATCGTGATCGCCTCGCGGGGGACGTTCTCCTCGCCGAAGAAATCCGCGGCGGCGTCCTTGCGGGTCAGGGTGTCCAGCATCACGAGCCGCGTCCGCGACATGGCCGACGAGCCCGGCTCGTTGAAACCCACATGTCCTGTCTTCCCGATGCCGAGGATCTGGAAGTCGATCCCGCCCGCCGCCGCGATCGCGCGCTCGTAGGCGTCGCAGGCCTCCGCCACACGCTCCCGTGGCGTCGTGCCATCGGGGATGTGGACGTTCTCGGCGGCGATATTTACGTGGGCGAACAGGTTCTCCCACATGTAGCGCCGGTAGCTGTGGGGACTGTCCTCCGGCATCGGGTAGTACTCATCCAGATTGAAGGTGACGACCCGGGCGAAGTCGACGTCGCCGGCCTGGTGGCGGCGGATCAGCTCCTCGTAGACGCCGAGCGGTGTGCTCCCGGTGGCCAGGCCGAGCACCGCGCGGCCTTTGGCGGCGGTCTCGCGGCGAATGACTTCCACAATGCGGTCGGCGACCAGTGCCGCAAGGTCGTCATGCCCCGGCAGCACCACGGTGTGGAGCCGCTCGCGATCGCGGGCGCTTTCGATGGTCACAAAAGGCCTGCGGCGGGCGCGGACCTCGGATTCGCTGCGGCGGACCGTCATGACGGCAATTTACACTTTGACTTCGATCGTCGCGCCACGCTTGTACTGCACGTAGAGCCAGGCCATCGGCACGATCAGCATGCCGGCTGCGACGATGGTCAATGCGAGCAGTACGGCCGCCAGCAGGACCGCTCGCTGGGAGGCCTGGGCGGCTTTGAACATGGCCGCGTCCTGCTTCGCGAGCAGCACGATCATCGCCTGGCGCGACTCGGTCCCGGCCCCGCTGCCCGTGCTGGTCAGACCGTTGAGCACGCTGGCCAGGAGATCCCGCTCCCGCTCATCCTCGTTGGCGTTGGCGAGTGAGGCAAGCTGCATGCGCAGCTCCCGGCCGAGGCTGTCACGCTGCGCAAGCGCCTCGGGCCGACGATAGGCGGGGTCGGTGCTCGTGGCCATCTCGCGCCACACCTCCAGGCCGGCGTTGTAGCGGTGCAGGGTCTCGACGGTGCGCGCTCCGCGCTCCACCGTTGCCGCGGCCTGGTTCAGCGAGAAGATCAGCCACAGCCCGATGACCAGGGCGAGCGCCAGCGTCACCGCGCTGACCGTCACGGCGATGCCAGGCCGGATAAACGTGTAATCCTTCATTGCGACGGCGAAGGACGAGCGTCCCACCGACGGACGGGACGGGTAGGAGGGGGGTGGTGTAGTCATGGGGCCCCACACTAGTGTCGGTGCAGAAGTGTGTCAATCGGCCCCGATTCAACGAGCCGCTTGACGGCGCGCACGGCAACCCGCATTTCTAGGGTGCGCCCCGACTTGCCCCCTAATCGCCCTTGGGATTTCCATGGAGGTGAGACGGTGAGTGCATTGCTGTATCGTGGGGAGGCGGGGGAAGTTCTCCGCCAGGCGAGTGCAGTGCTCGGCCGGCCCGTCGTCCTGTGGGAAGTGACGGGCGCCCACGAAGCCGTTCCCCGCGCCACGAGCGATCCAGACGCCGGCGCGTTCCTGCCCAGCTTTGACCTCGACGCCACGCTGCGCCGCTGGAAAGTCGCTGTCCCCGTGGGATCCCGCTGGGTTGCGGCCCCGGGGGCGGGGGCCACCCCCGACGCCTGGGTCATCGCCCCCGTGCGGTCGCACCCGCCCGCCCCGCCCCCGGGCGGTCGCGAGCGGCGGAGCAAAGAGCGGCTCGCGCTCGAGCTCGCCGGCCTCGCGCTGGGCTTGATCGACCGGGGCCTCGAGGGCTCGCAGTGGAGCGATCCGCTGCGCGAGCTGGCCGCACTCCCCGTGATGATCGCGCACGAGGCCAGCAATCCGCTCACAGCGGCTCGCGCCGGCTTGCAACTCGCCATGGAATCAATCGGGCGCTGGGTGGACTTGGCGGCCGACCGTCGTCTCAACCTGCTCGACGACCTTGGTCAGGTGATCGAGGATATCGACCGGGCAATGGAGTTTCTGCGGGCCGTGCAGGCTCGCGCCCGCGGCGGCGCGGTCGGGGCGGGCGCAGTGATCGGTGTGAGCGCAGGGCGCTCCGAGCGGTTCGATGCGGTCCGCGTCGTGCGCTCCTGCCTCACCCTGGAGCGGCGCTTGTTGCGCGATCGGGGGATCGACTTGGACTTCACGACCACGCTCGAGTCGTCGTATCTCAAAGGCGATCCCAACGCGCTCTTCGATCTGCTCGTGAACCTGATCCGGAATGCCGCCGATGCCACGGCGCATGCGCCGGCGCCGGTGGAAGTGCGGCTCGGGCAAAAGGGGCGGGAGCTCGAGGTGGTCGTTCGCGACCGCGGCGCGGGAATTCCTCCGGAGTATCTCCCGCAGATTTGGGAGCCCGGCTTCTCGGCGAAGGAATTCGGCAAGTGGAGCGGGACGGGGCTCGCCAAAGTGCGGGGCGTGGCCGAGGGGATCTTCGGCGGAACCGTCCACGTGGATTCCCAGCCTGGTGAGGGCACGACGTTCACCGTCGTGTTACCGCTGCCGCCCCAGCGCGAAGGCGACGCGCGGCCAGGGGCGCGCGCCGAGGCCCCTTAGCGCAACGGACGGTAGTTGACGTCGAGAATGGTCAGCCGCGCCAGGTGCGTATCGAGCCGCGCCCGAAAGTCCGCGAAGTCCTTTCGCTCGCGCGGCGTCCACGCCACCTCGGCGATCGCCAGGAGCCGCGGGAACACCATGTACTCGACGTTCTTGGGATTGCGCTGGTACTCGGTCCAGATCTGCCCCTGCGTGCCGAGGATGTGGGCCGCCTGGGCCGGGCCGAGCGCCGCGGGGACCGGCTCGAACGCATAGACGGTGTCCAGCGGCAGGAACCCGCCGATCGCCATCGGCTCCAACGCTCTGTCCTGCGCCTGGTAGTAGTCGAAGTATGTGTGCGAGGTCGGTGTCATCACGACGTCGTGCCCCGCGAGCGCAGCCGCGATCCCCCCTTCCATCCCACGCCAGGACATCACGGTCGCATTGGGCGCGAGACCGCCCTCGAGGATTTCGTCCCACCCCACGAGCGAGCGCCCCCGCGCGGTGAGAAACGCGTCCATCTGACGGATGAACCAGCTCTGCAGCTCGTGCTCGTCCTTTAATCCCAGCTCCCGAATTCGCGCCTGCGCGCGCGGGCTCGCCTGCCATTGGTCTTTTACCGCCTCGTCCCCGCCGATATGGATGTACTTCCCCGGGAAGAGTGTCAGGACTTCGGTGAGCACATCCTGGAGGAAGCGGATCGTAGCGTCTTCGGGATTGAAGATGTTCGGGTTGACCCCCCAACGCCGAAGCACCTCGAGCTGCGCGCCGGTGTTCCCGAGCTCCGGGTACGCGGCGATCGCGGCCTGCGCGTGGCCCGGCATCTCGATTTCCGGCACGACGGAGATGAACCGCGCCTGCGCGTACGCCACGACTTCCCGGATGTCGTCCTGCGTGTAAAACCCGCCGTGCGGAACGCTGTCATAGACCCACTGCATCGTGTCGGCATAGCTATGCTGCACGCCGACGAGCGAATTGCGGCGCCAGGCGCCGACCGACGTGAGCCGCGGATACTTCTTGATCTCGATCCGCCACCCCTGGTCGTCCGTCAGGTGCCAGTGGAAGCGATTCAGCTTATGGAGGGCGAGGAGGTCGATGTACTTCTTGACGAATTCCTTGGGCATGAAGGAGCGCGAGACGTCGAGATGCGCGCCCCGCCACGAGAAGCGGGGGCTGTCCTCGATCTCCACGGACGGCACCCTCCATGCCACGCCTGCGACCGGTGCCTCGCGAAAGATCTCGACCGGCAGGAGCTGGCGCAGCGTCTGCGCCGCATAGAACGCCCCCGCGGCACGGAAGGCGCGAATCGCAATCCGCGTCGGCGTCACCGACAGGCGATACCCCTCCTCGCCCAGCCGCGCGAGGGACGCGTCCAGGCGCAGGGAAATCACGCGGGCGGCACCGCCCCCGGGGACGGCACCGGCCACGGCGAACCGCAAACCCGTGGCCGGCGCCAGCCACGCGACGAGCTGGTGACCCACCTGGCGCGTGGCACGATCGGTGACGACCACGGTGCCAGGCACGAGGACGAACGCGGACGTTCCGCGCGTCATACGGGCCGGCCGGGGGATGACCGACAGGGCGGTGTCGCTCGCTTGGGGAGCGGCAACGGCGACGATGGCGGCAACGAGGCATGTGAGCATGAGACAACGATACCGCGCTCTGGCGCGCTCAGCTAACCGGGGCGTACGTAGGGAAATGACTCATTCATCGGCCTGGCTCGTCGCACTTGCCGCCGCGCTCGCCTGCACACCCAGGACGACATCCACCGTGTCCTCGGTCGCGCCAAGTGCCTGGACCCAAGTCTGGAGTGACGAGTTCGCCGGCGCGGCGGGCGCACGCATCGACAGCACGAAGTGGCGGTACGATACGGGGGACGGCTGCGCGGCGGGGATCTGCGGCTGGGGCAACGAGGAGAAAGAGTACTATACCGACGCCGCTGAGAATATCGCGCTCAATGGACAGGGACAATTGATGATTGTGGCCCGGCGTGCTCCCCCTCCCCCGGGCCTGACGTGTTACTACGGTCCGTGCCGCTACACGTCCGCCAAGATCACGACGCGAGGACGGATGAATGCCGCGCCCGGCCGTGTGACCGCACGCATCAAGCTGCCCGCGGGGCAGGGGCTCTGGCCCGCGTTCTGGATGCTGGGGCATCGCTTTCCGGGGACACCGTGGCCGGCGTGCGGCGAGCTCGACATCATGGAGCATCGCGGCAGCCAGCCGGCCACCACCAGCTCGGCCGTGCACGGTCCGGGCTATTCCGGGAACACGCCGTTTGCGCACGCGCATTCGCTGGCGCAGGGCGGCTTGGCGGACGACTTCCACACGTTCACCGTCGAATGGGACTCGACCCGCGTACGCTTCTTCGTCGACGGGACCGCGCATTACACGGTCACACGCAGCGAGCTCGAGCGCTTCGGCGCATCGGTACTCGACCAACCGTTCTTCGTGATCCTCAATCTGGCCGTCGGCGGGAGGTTCGATGGGGATCCGCAGTCGGACGCGATGCTGCCGGCGTCGATGCTCGTCGACTACGTGCGGGTCTACAGGCGCGACCGATGATCTAGCGTACGAA
The DNA here is from genome assembly GCA_040901965.1 of Gemmatimonadales bacterium. Lineage (GTDB taxonomy): Bacteria > Gemmatimonadota > Gemmatimonadetes > Gemmatimonadales > GWC2-71-9 > 20CM-2-65-7. Next base: position 332,895 of record JBBDYB010000010.1, read on the forward strand.
CCGTGAACGCCTCAGGTTAGGGCGTGCGCAACTTCCTCCGGGCCGTCGCGCTCGTGTCGATCGCCGCGCTCTCGATCGGGACCCGCGCCGCCGCCCAAGACCGGCCGCCCCCCGAGCTGCTCGTGCGCATCGACGACTTCGGGATGAACCACTCCGTCAACCTCGCGCTCGAGCAGCTCGGCCAGACCGGCATCCCCCTCTCCGCGTCCGTGATGTTTGCGTGCCCCTGGTATCAAGAAGCCGTAGAGATTCTGCGTCGCCATCCGCACATCTCCGTCGGGGTGCACCTCGTGCTCAACTCGGAGTGGAAGGGCTACCGCTGGGGGCCGGTGCTCGGCAAGGATGCCGTGCCGTCGCTGGTCGACAGCGTCGGCTACTTTTTCTCATCGAGCGAGCAATTTCTCGCGCGTGCCTACGATCTCGGCGAAGTGGAGCGCGAGCTTTCCGCCCAGGTCGAGCGGGCGCTGCGGTCCGGCCTGCGAATCGACTACGTCGATCACCACATGGGCACCGCCGCGGCGACGCCGGCGCTGCGTGCGGTGGTGGAGCGCGTCGCGGACAAGTACGGCCTCGGCATCTCGCGCTATTTCGGCGAGAACTACCACAGCATGTTCGCCACGCCCATCGCCGAGAAGCGGTCCGCCTTTCGCGCGTACCTCGCGGGGCTGACGGCGGGAACGCTGAACCTGGTGGTGGTGCACGCCGCGCAGGCAACTCCCGAGATGTGGCTGGTCGACATGAACAACCCGACGCAAAACACGGCGGCCGGCGAGCCGCTGATGAGCCGGCATCGGCAGACGGAGCTCGAAATGCTCCTCGAGTTCGCGCGCGGGGGTGACTCGCGCAAAGTGAAACTCGTCACCTACGCCGACGTGATTACGCGCTTGGGACGCTCCAGCATGCGGCCTCCCCCCGAGTGAGCGGCCTCGATTACTAGCGCACCCCGGTACCAGCGGCATATTGGGGATATTATGAGCGCCCCCGCCCCCGCCCCCGCCCTTCGTGTCGTCCCGGCGCGCACCGCCGGGAACGGAGTTGGCCAAGGTGTGTTCATGCCGAGAGAGTGGCGCTCCCTGGCGTTGGCCCTCGGCCTGTCACCCCGCGAGTCCGGCATCGTCCGCGCGGTGTTCGACGGATCCTCGGAGAAGCGCATCGCCGAGCGCATCGGTCTCTCGCCCCACACAGTGCATACCTATCTGTGGCGCATCTACCGCAAACTGCATATCCAGAGTCGCGAGGAGCTCCTCGTAAGAGTCTTCGCCGAGTTTCGCTCCCTCCCCAGACGTCGTCGCCACGGTCCGAAAAACTAGCGCGGGACGAACATCTGTCGCTCGATGTCGCCTGAACAGGTGACCCTGAGCGGGGGTCTTGTCGCGAGAGCAGGCGGAGCTATGGTTGGCCTCGTTGGGTGGTCGGCAGGCCGGGACGAATCGCCGAACGGGAGCCGCCACGGATGCGTGCATCACCATGGGTTGCGGTATGCAGCTGGATCCTGCTGGCGAGCGCGCCGGTTTCCGGGTTGCTCGGTCAGGGGCGGGGTCCCACGCCGGTCTCTCTGATCATCCGCACTGACGACGTAGGCATGAGCCATAGCGTCAACATGGGGATGCAGCGGCTCATTGCCACCGGACTTCCCCTGTCCGTTTCGGTGATGTTTGCGTGCCCCTGGTACCAGGAAGCGGTGGAGATCCTGAAGCAGCATCCCGAGGTCGCGGTCGGCATTCATTTGACGCTAAATTCGGAGTGGAAACACTATCGCTGGGGCCCGGTCGCGGGCGCCGCCGCCGTGCCGTCGCTGGTCGACGCCGACGGCTACTTCTTCCCTTCCGCCGATGCGTTGTACCAGCACAAGCCTGATGTGCGCGACGTTGAACGGGAGCTGCGGGCGCAGATCGATCGCGCGCTCCGCTCCGGTCTCCAAATCGACTACGTCGACTATCACATGGGGACGGCGACGCGCTACGCCGAGTTCCGTGAGGTCGCCGAGCGACTGGCGCGGGAGTTTGCGCTCGGCATGTCGGAGTATTTCGGCGAGACGATGGACGCGCCGCAGTACTGGGCGTCGCCGCGCCAGAAGGGCGACAGCCTGGTGGCGATGATCGAGCGACTGCAGCCGGGCGTCACGGTCGTCATCACGCATGTCGGGATGGATGATCCCGAGCTATCCGCGTTGTTGGATATGAACACTGATCAGCCCCTGCCCGACATGAGCAAGAATCGCCAGGGGGAGCTGGATGCACTCACGTCACCGCGATTTGCCGCGGCCTTGAAGGCCCGCAATGTCCAGCTGCTGACCTATCGCGCATTGATCGTCAAGGAAGGTTTGAAGTCGATGCGCAGACCCGTAGGATAATGGACGCCGGAGGGTATCCAATGCTAAACGTGCTACAGCGAAACGGTGTCTTTCGTGCAGTGGTGATGAGCGTGCTGTTCGCGCTGGGTGTGTGCGGCACCGCACAGGCTCAGGAGATCCAGGTCTCCGGCAAGGTCACCGCGGCAACGGGTGAGCCGTTGGCCGGCGTCACCGTCCAGCTGCGGGGGACCGACAACCGTACCACGACCGATGCGGAGGGCAGGTACTCCCTGATGGTCCCTGGGGACGGCGTGCTGCTCTACAACCTCATCGGCTACAAGGGGGCCGCGCGCACGATTGCGGGTCGTGCGACCATCGATGTCGCGCTGGAAGCAGCCGTCGCCGTGTTGGACCCGGTCATCGTCACGGGGTACACGACCCAGCGTCGAGCCGACATCACGGGCGCCGTGTCCAGCGTCAACATCGAGGGTGCTACCCAGCAGACCTCGACCAGCGTGCTCCAGCGCCTGGATGGCCGCGTGCCCGGCGTGCAGGTCGAGAACAGCGGGTCTCCTGGGTCGCGCACCACGGTGCGCATCCGGGGCGTCAGCTCGTTCCAGAACAACGATCCGCTGTACATCATCGACGGGACTCCCGTTGAGGACTCGTACCTCAATTGGCTGAACCCGAACGAGATCGGATCCATCCAGGTCCTGAAAGATGCTTCGGCCGCGTCGATCTACGGCTCGCGCGCGAGCAACGGCGTCGTCATCATCGAAACGAAGCGCGGCAGACCGGGACAGCGTCAGGTCACGTTGGACGTCCGAACCGGCGTGGCCACGCCGACGCGCGGCTATGACGATATCCTCACGCTGAACTCGCTCGACTACTTCCGGGTCGTGAAGACCGCCCACGAGAATGCCGGCTTGTCCGTCCCGCGAAACATCTACGGGGACCCCAATAACCCCTCGGTGCCCGACTACGTCTGGCCGAACGACGGTGTCGGCCAGAGCTGCGACGTCAGCAGCCCCACCTGTACGATGGTCGTGGATCCGTCTACGTATTCCTATCCCGACAACCTCATAATGCCCGGCAGCGCCGGGACGAACTGGTGGAAGGCGGTCTTCGGGGCCGCTCCGTTCCGCGACGCGAACCTCGCCCTGTCGGGGGGCGGGGAGGATAACGCCTACCACGTGTCGTTTAATTACCTCGATCAGACAGGGACGGCGGCGTTCAACCGGTTGCAGCGGGGGGGCGCTCGGGTCAACACCACGTTCAACGTGGGGCGGGTGCGCGTCGGGGAGAACATCGCGGTGTCGCGCGAGCGGCGCTACGGCGGGCTCGACGACAACGCCCTGGGTGAAGACAACATCGTCGGCAAGAACATCTTCCAGCAGCCCGTCGTCCCGATCTACGACGTTGGGGGGAACTTCGCCTCCGGCAAGGCCAACGGTCTGAGCAACCTGACCAATCCGCTCAAGATCGCCGCGACGGGACAGCATAACATCAACACCAACGATCGCATCTTCGGGAACGTGTTCGCCGGTCTGGACGCCGGCCACTCCCTGTCCCTGAACACGCGGCTGGGCTTCAACTTGGGTCAGGGCTCATTTCACGGGTACGCGGCAACCACCCCGGAGAACTCGGAGGTGACCGACATCGACGCGATCTTCGAGAACTACAGCCTGTCCACCGACTGGACATGGAGCAACACGCTGAACTATTCGCGCGTGATGAGGCAGCACAATCTGACCGTGCTGCTGGGGCAGGAAGCGAACCAGAGCACCAGTCGGTTCGAGGCGGGAAGCTGCGCGAACCTCCTCAACCCGAACCTGGACTCGCGCTACATCCGGGATGACCTGTGTGACCCGACCACCAAGAACGTCAGCAGCACCGGCGGCAAGAGCGCCCTGTTGTCCTTCTTCGGCAAGGCCGACTACAGCTACGGGGAGCGGTACTTCCTCAGCGTCACGCTGCGTCGTGACGGCTCGTCCCGTTTGGGGCCGTCGCACCGGTGGGGAACGTTCCCGGCGGTCGGGCTAGGCTGGAGACTCTCCCGGGAGTCGTTCCTGGCGAACAGCTCGACATTTTCGAACCTGATGCTGCGGTTCGGATGGGGGATCACCGGCAATCAGAACATCCCCAGCGGGCGAATCGTGAGTCAGTTCGGCGGCGACCGGGGCGATACGTTCTACGACATCTCGGGATCGGGCGCGGCGATTCGGCCGGGATTCAAGGTGACGGCGCTCGGGAATCCGAACCTGAAGTGGGAAGAGCAACAGTCCGTGAACGTCGGATTGGACCTCGAGTTTTTCCAGGGCAAGGGCACGTTCAGCGCCGACGTGTACCAGCGGAACACGAACGATCTGTTGTTCGCCCCAAGGCAACCGGCGACGGCGGGCTCCGCCGCTCCCCCGATCGTCAATATCGGGAAGATGACAAACAACGGCATCGATTTTGCCCTCGGCTACCGCGGCACCATCGGCTCGGGGACGCTGTGGAGCGTGACGTTCAACGGCAGCCATTACAAGAACAAGATCGTCCGGATCGACGACCAAGGGAGCACCGACTTCCAGGGGCCGATTTCCATCCGCGAACAGAATCCCGTGATCAACAAGCTGGGCGAGCCGATCGGGTCGTTCTACGGTCTGGTGGCGGACGGCTACTATCTGGATGCGGCCGATGCGGCCCCGTTCTTCTCCTCCGGGGCCCGCGCCGGCCGGCTCAAGTTCAGAGACTTGAACGGGGACGGCTTGATTACCGCCGCCGACCGGTCGATCATCGGCAGCCCCCATCCCGACTTCACCGGCGGACTGGACCTCGCGGTGCGCCACGGCGCCTGGGAGGTCAGCGCGACGCTGTTCGCGACGCTCGGGAACGAGATCTTCAACTCGCAGAAGTACTGGTACGTGTTCCGGTATTTCGATACCAACGTGCGCAGCGACCTGCTGGCTAATTCCGTGATTCTGGACGCCACCGGAGCGGTCACCAACCCGGACGCCAAGTACCCCCGCGTGGACGGGAGCGATGTGTTCAGCCGGCAGTTCAGCAGCTATTGGGTCGAGGATGGCTCGTACCTCCGGCTGCGCACGCTGCAGATCGGCTATAACGTGCCGCCGGCCATGATCCGCTGGATCCCGGCCGCGCGCATCTACGTGCAAGCAGAAAACCTGTTCACCATCACCGGGTACTCGGGGCTCGATCCATCCCTGCCGGCAGCCAGCGTCTTCAGTGCGGTCGGCGACATTCGGGACCAGTTCCGGGGTGTTGACCAGGGCACATATCCGAGCAACCGAACGATCACTATCGGCATCACGACCAGTTTCTAGCGGATCGCCTTTCACAGGGGACGCGAGACGATGAAAACAGTTCTAAGATCCAGGTGGGTGATCGCGGCTGCGGTGTTGACGACGCTGGGAGCGATCACGCTTGCCTGCAAGGATTTTCTGGAGACCCCCGCCCAGGGGACCGTGGATGAGGCGACGCTGGCGACGAGGTCCGGCGTCGAAGGCTCGCTCATCGCCGCCTACCGGTCGCTGGACTGTAGCAGCAGCTCCGCCGGTTCGTGGGGATGCGCCGCCAGCAACTGGGTGTGGGGCAGTGTGCCCAGCGGTGATGCCTACAAGGGGTCCAACCTTGGCGACCAGCAACCCATCAATAACATCGAGACCTACCTCTGGTCTGTGGGCGATGCCGACGCCTACATCAACCAGAAGTGGAGCCAAGTCTATGAGGGGGTGTCGCGCGCCAATGCGACCCTCCGCCTCCTGGATAAGGTCCTTACGGAAAAGGGATCGGCTGAAATCGACACCACGTCCGCGAAGGGCATCCGGGGCGAAGCGATCTTCCTCCGGGCGCACTATCACTTCGAAGCGTATCGCATGTGGGGCAGTAACACCGAAGGCGGCACGGGAGGTATTCCCTACTATCGACAGAACGACCTGGATTTCCGCAAGACGAATGTGGGCGTGGACGCCATCGCGAATATCCTCGCGGACCTGGATTCGGCCATCGCGCTGCTCCCGGCGACGCCGCGAAACTTGGACAAAGGACGCGCGACCTCATGGGCCGCCCGGGCCTACAAGGGTCGGGTGCAAGTCTACGGCGCCGCCGCGACGCCCGCGCTCTGGAACGCGGCATTGGCGACGTTAACGGCCGTTCAGACATCCGGCGTGTACGCTCTGGAGACGAGCTTCGACCGCGTCTGGACCGGCCGTCCGCAGTTCCGGAATGGTCCGGAGACGATCCTTGCGTTTCAGGCCTCCGTCAGGGACGGAGAGCCCAGCGGCTGGAACTCGAACTGGGGCGAACGCCTGAATTTCCCGCACTCGGGTAGCCACTTCGGCTGCTGCGGCTTCCATCAGCCCTCGTTCAACCTGCTCAATTTCTTCCGGGTTGACGCAGCCGGGTTGCCGGTGGCGATTACCAGTTCGGCCTGGAACAGCCCGGCGCCCGACCCGGTGGTTCCGCCGTCCGACACGGGGCAGGTCTGGGCCGGCTTTAATTTCCGCGCCGGCAACTCCGCCGCGGTTGATCCGCGGCTCGACTGGACGGCCGGCCGGGATAACGTGCCGTACAAGGACTGGGGACTTCACAACCGGTCGTGGATCCGCGACGCCTCGTACAGCGGCCCGTACAGCGTCAAGAAGAACGTCCATGAGCAGTCGGACGCCGGCACGGCCGAAAACAACGTGGGGTGGCAGGCCACGCAAACGAACAACGTGAACCTCCACATCTTCCGCTACGCCGACATGCTGTTGCTGCTCGCCGAGGCGGAGGTCGAGGTAGGCTCGCTGATCAATGCCGCGAACATCGTCAATCAGATTCGAGCCCGGGCCGCGCAGGCGGCGCAAGGGTGCGGGTCCGCGGATACAGTGGTGACGAACGCGTATCCAGCGTGTGCGTCGAATAACGCGCTCCAGCCAATGGCAATTCCGCTGGCGGCGCAGAGCGCGACGCTGGACACGCTGACGACGCCGTGGGGGATCTACCGGATCGGCCGGTATCCGGTGCCGTTCCCGGACCAGGCCACCGCGAGACGGGCGGTTCGCTATGAGCGCCGGCTCGAATTGGCGATGGAGGGCCAGCGGTTCTTCGACCTGCGACGCTGGGGCGGCGCCGATACAGTGATCGCCAACTACATCGCTACGGAGACGAACCGGATACCGTATCTCTCGTTAGCGACCACCTTCACCTTGCCGAAGTATGGGCGCTATCCGATTCCGACGGTGCAGATCGACTTGAGCCGGGTGGGGACGGAAGACCGGCTGCAACAGAATCCGGGGTGGTAAGCGAGACCTAACGCTTTCGGATCGTAAACGCCTGCAGGGAATCGCCGGTATTCGCGACGAGCACGGCCTTCCCTGCGGGCGTTTGCATGAGCGCCAGTCCCGCGACGTTGCGGGGGGCCAGGAAGCCGCTTTCCACCGGGGGGACCGGAGTGAGCTGGCCCCGACCGTCTCCCTTGAGCCACAGCCCGTTTCCGGCGTCGGCCGGCGGCGTGTTCGGCTCCGTCTCGAACAGATTGCCGGCGACGATCAGGTCGAGGCTTCCATCGCTGTCCACGTCGTGTGCGAGGATGCCGCGGATCGGTGAGATCTGCGCCGGCAGCGGCAGCGGCGCCGATGTGAACGTACCGTCCCCGTTGTTCTGCAGATAGACGCTGGCGAACGTGTCTGTCTGATAGTGGAGGGCGCGCCGCAATTGGGAGGCGCCGAACAGCTGCTCGACGGATGCGGCAGCAAACCCCGCGTAGGTCGGGAATCGCAGCGCCACGGGATAGATGGTCGGCCCCAATTTCGCCCGGCCGAAGAACGGATACTCGGTTCCGCCGATCTCCTGCGTCAGCACGATGTCGCTGGTCTGATTTCCGGTAAAATCACCGGCGTAAATTCCAAACCGGCTCTGGGGCGACGTCGTGTACGCGAAGTTCAGCCCAACGTTGCCGGCCACCAGATCGGGACGGCCATCGTGGTTGAAATCGCCGGCGGCGAGGCTGAACCACCAGCCGCGCGTAGAGTCGAGGCCCATGCCAGCCGTGACGTTGCGGAAGCGAGTCCCACTCTCGTTGCGGAAGAACTGCAGCGGCATCCATTCACCCGCCGTGACCAGATCCAATCGCCCGTCGGCGTCGAAATCGATCCAGACCGCGGCGGTAATCATGCCTGTGGGCTGACTGAGTTCGGGAGCAACGTCAGCCGTGACGTCTGTAAAACGGCCGCCATCGTTTCGTAAGAGATAGCTGCGGGTCGGGTACGGGTAATTGCGCGGTGTGAGGCGCCCGCCCACGAACAGATCGGGCCGACCGTCGCCGCTAAAGTCCCCGGCCGTCACGCTCGCCGTGCACGTCAACATCGCCGGCAATGCCTGGGGATCTCTCACGAACCGCCCGCCTCCCTGGTTGATGTAGAGGCGATCCTGCAGAAACCGAGACACGGGGGCGAGCCGATAACCGCAGCTCGCCACATACAGGTCCAGCAGACTGTCGCCGTTGGCGTCGAAGAATAACGCTCCCCAATCGTCGTAGTCCTTGTCCGCCGCCCAGGGTTGACCCTGGACGGATTCGACGAAGCTGCCGTCTTTGCGTTGCACGAACAACCTGCCCGGGACGCCGGCTGCCCCGCCGATGAAGACGTCGTCCAGGCCGTCGCCGTTCACGTCTCCCACGGCGACGGGAGGACCCTGCCGGGAGAGCTCGTACGGCAAGAGCGGCTGTACCTCGTAGTCGACGAACGCGCCTTCCGGCTGCTTGTACTTCAATGCCCGGCGCGGGTCTATCGGCTGGAAAAGACGGGATGCGGGATGCGTGATGCGGGATGCGTCCGCATGCCGCTTCCCGGTTGCATCTCGCTGTCTCACGACCAACAGCCGATCGACGTCCAGATCGGTGAGTAGCTGATACCGCCCATCCGGCCAGAGCACCTCCAGGCTGTCTACGCGCGGGGCATGGCCGAGCCCGAACTGCTCCCTGTCATCCATCGTCGACATGTAGCCGCGGTAGGGGGAATGGTAGAGGTACTGCTTCTGATCCCCGGCCGTGAGAATCAGCGTCGCTCCGATCCCCCGTGGGTTGGGAGACTCGCCTTCGAGCTTGATTTGCAGATAGTGAGCGGTGTCGTCTTCGGCTCGGATACCTTCGTAGATGAACGCGGGCGCGTCGATGTTGTTGACCACGATGTCGAGCCTGCCGTCGTTATTGAGATCGGCATATGCCGCGCCATAAGAAAAGCCCGGCTGGTCCATTCCCCATTCCTTTGTCTTGTCGCTAAACGTCAGGTCACCGTTGTTCCGGAAGAAATAGTTGGACAAGCGGTAACTGCGCAGGTCCCTCAGTTGTCTCAGTGCTGCCCCATGGTCTCCAGCTCGGCGTGCCCCGAAGACCGCCGTCTGGTAATCGAGATCATTGGGCGCCTTGGGATAGCCGTTGGTGATGAAAATGTCCTTGGCTCCATCATTGTCGAAGTCGGCAAACAGGGCACTCCAGCTCCAGTCCGTGGCCGCGACGCCCGCCAGGGCTCCGATGTCACTGAAGATCACGTCTCCGTTGTGCGTGACGCCGTTACTCAATTGCAGCGAGTTGGCGTCGTAATCGTCGCGAAATCCCCTGCGACGCAGCTCGACGCGCCCGCCGTAGGTGAGGTACCCGCTCATCCGCTTTTGCTGGTCCAGGGCGGCGGGCAGCATGTCCACCTGCAGAATGTCGGGCCAGCCGTCGTTGTTGAAATCGGCGATATCAACGCCCATGCCCGCGAAGCTCGCATGCTTGAGCCACGCGCCGGCCCTGTCGGTAAAGGTCCCATCCCCATTGTTGATGTAGAGGACATCATTCGGTGCGACGTCGTTGGAGACGTAGAGGTCGGGCCATCCATCCCGGTTCACGTCGGCGACCGCTACGCCGAGACCATACCCGATTTGCCGCAGTATCCCCGCTTCGCGGGAGACATCGGTAAACGTGCCATCGCCGTTGTTTCGATAGAGCTTGTTGTAGCCCTCCGGGCTGTCACTGCGTACGCCGAGCGGATGCGCGTCTGCCGCACCCCGTGCAAAGTCCTTGGGCGAATTGTTGAGCAAGAAGAGATCGAGGTCTCTATCTCCGTCGTAGTCAAGGAAGACGGCGTTGGTGGCGAAGCCGGTGTCGGCGATGCCGTACCGTACCGCGGCCTCCGTGAACGTGTGATTCCCGTTATTGATGAACAACAGGTTGGCCCGCTCTTTTCCCTTGGAACGCCCGGACCCTGAGACGCAGACGTAGATATCCAGAAACCCGTCGTCATTGATGTCCACCATGGTGACGCCGGCGGCCCACCGGTTCGTCGTCACCCCTGCTGACTCCGTAATGTCTGCGAACCGCATGTTGCCCGTGTTCACGTACAGGCGGCTCGAGACCTGGTTGCCGGTGAAGAACAGGTCCGGTAATCCGTCGTTATCGATATCTCCGACGGCCACGCCCGCGCCGTTGTAGATGTAGACGTCCGTCTGAACGTTGACTGAGTCGTCGGTAGTGATGGGATTGGAGAACGTGACGCCGGTGTGGCTCGGGGGCAGGAGCTTGAAGAGAGGGCGGTCCTGCTGACGGCTGCATCCATTTAACAGAACGAAAGAAACGAAGAGCACGACGAGACTTCGAAGGACGGAAGTCCCAACCCGGCGGGGCGGATTCGTGCGAGGCGCTGGTTTAGACTCGAGTAGCAAGCAACGCATCCCATCGAGAATGAGGGGCGGCTAGAATCGCCGCGGGACTCGGGGGCGTCAAGGGCATCGGGTCGTTACCGATGTCGGACGGTATGTCTGTGCGGCTATATTACCCCCAACAAAGGGGGTCCAATGAACTGGTACCCAGCGCGTGTCCTGCCGCCCCTCGCGGTCGTTGCTGTACTCGTCCTCGCATGCGCCCACGGGGGCGGCGCGAGTCAGAGTGAACCAGCACCAAGCCCACCATCGGCTCTTCCCCCCGCTGACCCCACGACCGTGACGGCCGACGAGCCGGCCCGGCAAGGCGCCGCATCACTCGATCAACTACTTGCGGGACGGATCTCCGGTGTAATCGTGACGCCCGCGCCCGGCGGCGGGATCATCGTGCGCATCGGGGGCCCAACGTCCTTCCAGTCGGGCCAGGATCCGCTGTTCGTGATCGACGGCGTCCCGGTGAATGTGAGCCGCGGCACGCTGAGCTGGCTGAGCGCGCGCGACATCGAGTCCATCCGGGCACTCAAGGGCGCGGATGCGGCGATCTACGGCGTGCGCGGGGGGAATGGCGTGATCGTCATCAAGACGAAGGGGTCGCACTAACCGTTCACGGACGCACGATCTCGCGCGTGTTGTACTTCTCGACGTAGCGGCGATGCGCCGGATCGTCGGGGTAGCGCTCCTCGGCGCCGTACGGGTAGCGCGTCGCCGCGTGGAATGGGAGCGGCTCCACGGTCTGCCCGCTCGCCGTGTGCAGGTCCGCGTCCTTCATCCAGGCCACGTTGAACAGCAGGAAGTCCCGCTTCCAGCCGGTCGGGAGGGGCGGCGCGGAGGTCTCCGGAAACTCGAGCGTCATCTCATCGCCGGAGGCGATGATCACCGTCTGATCGTCGGCCTCACCCAGCAGCGGGAGCACGTCACCGTAGCGCGTGAAGCGACCCCCGATGGGGAGCCAGGGTGACTCCCGCGACACCTGCGAGTAGTCGAACCACTGCGGCCCATACCGCCCGCCCTTCCGAGAGACGCGCGACCACCCGCGCGCGTGGAGATCGGCCGCCACCGGCGCCAGGCGCGTGACCCGAAGCTGGGCGTCAGCCCGGCCCACCGCTACGAACGCGTAGTCCCAGTAGATCTCCATGTTGGTGCGAATCCGCACGCGCTGGTCGCCCGAGAGGAATTTCCCCGTGAGGTCGACGATCATCGTCTTGTCCTTGCCGGCGGGGAAGCTCAGGTTCTCGATGACGGTGCGCCAATTCCCGGCGGCGTCGGGCACTTGGAGCGAAGGCCGGATCACCGGAACCGCCGTCCCCTGGGCGATGGCCGCGTTGATGCTCGCGTCTGTGGGGAAGAGCCAGCCCTGAAGAAAGAGGCGGATCTCGTGGGCGCCGCGCAGCGGCCCCCCCCCAAGGTCGAGGATGAGATCGTGCGGCTCCGTGATCCCCTGATAGGGACCGGGCGTGAACCCGCCGACGTACGCATCGTCCTTGGCGCGGAGCAACGGCAACAGATCCCGACGCCGCTCGTCGGTGGCGGACACGGGAAGATGCCGCTCGTGAACCTGGTGAATGTCGAGCTGTCCGGCGCCGGGCGTGCCGGGCGGCACGAAGCGCTCGTCCACGAACACATCCACCGACTCGGGGTGGTCCACCGCGAGGAGCGCGAGTTGGTCGACGTACGCGACCTCCCACAGCTCCTCGGTGAGCTGCATCCGATAGCGGCCGTTGAGGGGCTTCAGGCGCTCGCCGGGGATGCGGAAATACTCGCGAGCCGCTTGCGGCGGTCCGTACACCGTCGTCTCGCCGGCCATGATGCCGAGCGGCATGCCGAGGGCACTGGCCCAGGTGACGTCGGTGAGGAAGCGGTACGCCTCGCCGTCCCATGTATAGAGAAAGGTGCAGGACCCCTTCAGGACCTGCTCCTCGAGCATGGCCTGGCTGACGGGATAGTAGAAGCTCTGCGGCACGCCGTTGGTCCAGACGACCCGCAGCACGTCGGCCTTGAGGCGGTTGCCGAGACCGAAATGCATCACCGGCTGGTCCACCACACGCGCCTGGTACAGATCGCCCGCCCGCATCTCGAGGCGTGAGCCGATGCCGAAGCTGTTGTTCTTGCCGCTGCCGTCCCGCAGCGCGACGAGCCCCACTTTGACGAACTGGTTCGCATTGCCGCCGTCATTGCGCAGCATGTGCACGCGGCCATCGAACCCGACCACGAGCAAGTCGAGATCACCGTCGTCATCGACGTCGCTGCTCAGGACTTGGCGTGCGGCGGCTCCTTTCAGCTGGGCGGGCAGCAATGCGCTGCGGTCGGCGAACCGCCCGCGCTCGTTGTTATGGAGCAGTGTCAACCCGGTTCGGCTCGCGGTGATCAGATCGAGCCAGCCATCGTTGTCGAAGTCGAAGAACACGGCGTCGTACACGTCGCCGCGAACCGCGCCCGCACGCGCGTCGCGCGTGAACTTGCCCGACCCGTCGTTGTGGTAGAACCCTGCGACAAAGAGATCCAGAAACCCATCGTTGTCGTAATCGCCCACCGCGACCGTTCGCCCGCGTATTTGCAGGTCGCGAGCCTCGAACCGACCCTCTTCCAACCCGCGGTAGAGTGTCAGTCCACCGTTGGTCACGACGATCAGGTCCGTCCGTGGGTCGCCGTCGAAATCACCGAACACGGCATGCGTCGCCTCCGGCGCAACGGTCTGTTCCTTGAAAGACCCATCGCCGTTATTGCGATGCAGTCTACCACCCAGAAACAGATCGAGATCTCCATCATGATCGAGGTCTGCGAAGAGCGCGCTCGTTGCCGTCGAATCACTGATGACACGCGAGCGCGTGAACGTGCCGTCTCCGTTGTTGTGGAACAGCGTGTTCGACGCGAAGACATCGACGTGCCCGTCGTTATCGTAGTCGCCGACCGCCACCGCGGAGGCCCGCGCGATCCGGGCGCTGTCGAAGCCGCTTACGCCCAGGGCGGACGCCAGGATTCCCGCGCGGCCGGCGATCTCGGTGAAGCGAATGGCGTTCACGACCGCTCGCGGATCCTGTTGCGTGAGGGCGAGCCGCGCGCTGAACGTGAGGACCGGGTACCCGGGCGGCGTGCCGCTGGGCCCGCGCAGCTCCGTCATGCTCACCTGATAGACCGGCGTCGTTTCGAGAAACCCCTTGGCGCGCCCCAGCGCGGCGCGCGCATCGGCCGTGCGGTTGGCCTGGGCGGCGGTGACGGCCGCCGAGTAGAACCGCTGCGCCTGGCTGGGTAGCTGGGGCAAGCGCTGGCGCAGCAGCTCGAGCTGGTCGCGGGCCTCGACGATGCGCCCGGAGTCCAGCAGCGCTTCGGCGAGCGCCAAGCGTGCCGTCACATTGGCGGGTGCCGCCTCGACTAACCGGTCCCAGGACTGCAGCGCGTAGAGCGTCTTCAGATGTCGCGGTGAGGTCTGGAGCGATGCCTCCAGCGTGCGCCGCGCCTCATCGGTCCGGCCGCTCAATCGCTGGGCGGTCGCCCGCAGCAGCTGGACGTCCGGGTCCCGGGGGGCAAGCGTGGCCGCGCGGTCAATGGACCGCGAGGCGTCCTGATAGCGGCCGAGGCGCATGTACACGACGCCCAGATTCGCGTGGCCTGACGGCTCGTCCGGAGCGAGCTGAATCAGCTTCTGGAACTCGGCTTCGGCTTCCTCGAGGCGGTTCTCGTCGAGATAGGCGAGGCCGAGTGTGCGGGCCGTGAGGATCGTGCCGGCGTCGGCAGAGCTGCGGTCTCGCTTCCCGCAGCCGATCACCAGGATCACGAGGATTGCTCTTGTCCAGCGTCGGAGCATGGGGACGGAAACTAACGCTCCTCGGCAGAGTCGGATATCGTTTAGCCGATGTCCCCCCCCCCACCCCAAACCCTCCCGTCGTGGCGCCGTGTCGTCGTGATCGCGGCGTTCGTCGCCGCGGTCGCTGGGGTCGTGGCGCTCAACCGTCGCGCCGCGGGAAGTGTCACCGAGGCGCGGGGCATTCAGTTGAGCGAAGTGGCCCAGCAGAGCGGGATCGACTTCGTTCACCAATCTTCCACGCTCGACCCGAAGCTCGCGCACATCGCGGCGCACGTGGCCGCGCTCGGCGCCTGCGTGTCAGTGACCGACGTGAACAACGACAATTGGCCGGACCTCTACTTCACCAGCTCCCGATTCGGCGCCGCGAATGCGCTGTACGTGAACCAGGGGGACGGCAGCTTCCGCGACATCGCCGCGGCGGCCGGGGTGGGCTCGCTGAATCGCCCGGGCGAAGGTGTATCGATGGGCGCCGTCTGGGGCGACTACGACAACGACGGCTTCGAGGACCTGTTCGTCTACAAGTGGGGCTACCCACAGCTGCTGCGCAACCTGGGCAACGGCCGCTTCGAGGATGTGACTGCGCAATCGGGGGAGGGGGGGGGCCTCCGCCGTTGGATGAACTCGAACGGTGCCGTGTGGCTCGACTTCGATCGGGACGGCCTGCTCGATCTCTACATCACCGGCTATTTCCGCTCCGACGTGGATTTCTGGAACCTGCGCACCACGCGCATCATGCAGCACAGTTGGGAGTTCGCCTCGAACGGCGGCAAGAATCTCCTGTTCAAGAACGCCGGGAACGGCCGGTTCGAGGATGTGACCGATAGCATGGGCGTGGGGAGCACGCGCTGGACCCTGGCGGCCGCGGCGGCGGACTTCAACGACGACGGCTGGCCGGACCTCTACCTGGCCAACGATTACGGTCCGGAGGAGCTGTTTCTCAATCGTGAGGGGCGACGCTTCGAGCTGGCCCGCGCCGGCCTCGAGGACGACTCGAAGAGCGGCATGTCCGTCGCGCTGGGCGACGTCTACAACCGCGGTCGCCTTGATGTGTTCGTCACCAACATCTCGGTGCGTGGCTTCCTGTTCCAGGGCAACAATCTGCGCATCAATTTTCTCCGCGAGCTCGCCCGCTTCGACGAAATCGCCACGGGCGTTGTGGCGGACGCCGGTTGGGCCTGGGGCGCGCAGTTCGGCGACCTCAACAACGATGGGTTGCTCGATCTGGTGGTAACCAACGGCTTCATCTCCGCCGACAGCGGGCGCGACTACTGGTACGCCATGTCGAAGATCGCGGGCGCGCAGGGCAACATCTTCGAGGATGCCAAAAACTGGCCGCCCATTGGGACCGCCAGCCTGTCGGGATACGAGCGCTCCCGCGTGCTGCTCAACCGCGGGCGGGAGGGCTTCGTGGATGTGGCCGCGGAGGCGGGCGTCACGGATCGGCTGGACGGGCGATCGGTCGCGCTGGCCGATCTCTTCAACCGCGGGACGCTGGACGTCGTGATCGCGAACCAGAAGGGCAGGGCCTTGCTCTACCGGAATTCCTCACCCCCTGACCCCCTCTCCCTTCGGGAGAGGGGGAACGGGGGGAACTGGGTCGCGTTCAAGCTGGTTGGGACGCGGAGCAATCGCAGCGCGATTGGGGCGGAGGTCACGGTGGACTTCGGTGGCGCGCGGCAACGCCAGGTGGTGGACGGGGGAATGGGGTTCTGCAGTCAGAACGATCGCCGCCTGCACTTCGGGCTGGGTGACCGCGCGCTCGACCACGTGACGATTCAATGGCCGTCGGGCACGAAGCAGGAATTGAACGGACTGGCCGTGGATCGGCTGCACGTAATCACCGAGCCTGGAGCGACGCGGCAGTGACCACGGCTCCTGCTGCAGCGCCCGCCCCCGCCCCCGCGCGGAGCGTCATCGCGGGGCTGAGCGACCCCAAGTACCTCATCGTCTTTCTCATCACGCTGGTGCTGGTGGTGGGCGAGGCGCGTTACAGCATTCTCGGCGGCTACGACCGCCTCGCAACGACGCTCGGCACCTGTGTCGCGACGGAGGTCTTGCTGGCGTGGTTGTTGCGCGGCCGTGGAGCGAACATCTCGAGCGCCTACATCACAGGGATCAGCCTGGCGCTCCTGATCAAGCCGCAAGCCAACATCCTGTGGCCGTTCGCTCTCGGCGGCTTCTTGGCGATCGCCTCGAAGTACGTGCTCACCTATCGAGGCCGTCACCTCTGGAACCCGAGCAATTTCGCCATCGCCCTGCTGGTGCTGGTGGCAGCCGACACCGTCGCGATCCTCAGCCATCAGTGGGGCAACGATCTGGCAACGAACCTCGTGATTTGGGCGTTTGGTTTGGCGGTTGCTTGGCGGGCGCGGGTGCTCCACGTGACGCTGACGTATGTAGGGTGCTTCACGGTGCTGGCGCTGGTGCGCTATTTCATCGTGGGCGGCCCGCTGCTCGCCGAGCTGGCTCCCATCACGGGCCCCATGTACCAGCTGTTCGTGTTTTTCATGATCACCGACCCAAGAACCACCGTGAGCACGCGTCGTGGGAGGATCCTGGTGGCCGCGATCGTGGCGGTGGTGGAGACCGTCATTCGCCTGGCGGGCGATTACCAGGTCGCGCTGCTGCGTCCCCTCTACCCTTCTCCGCCGATTCTCGCGCTGGCGATCGTGGGACCGATCGCGATGTGGTGGGATCTGCGCCGGCTGACGTCCCTCCGCCCGTCTGGCCGTCCGGCTGTTCCACCCCATTAGATTCCGCGCATGAATCCCAGCGCACAGATCCCGACCCCCGTCAACGAGCTGGTTCTCAGTTACGCCTCCGGCACGCGCGAACGCAGCGAGCTGAAACAGGCCCTGAAGGACTTGAGCGGCCGCCAGATCGAGATCCCCGTCGTCATCGGCGGCAAGGAAGTCCGCACCGGCCGCACTGTGGACGCCGTCATGCCGCAGTGCTACCGGCATGTGCTGGCCAAAGTGCACCAGGCCGGGCCCGAGGAAGTCACGGAGGCGATCGCCGCGGCGCGCGCGGCCTGGCGGGAATGGTCGCGCTGGAGCCTCGCCGACCGCGCAGCGGTCTTCCTGAAGGCCGCTGACCTCCTGTCCACCCGCTGGCGGTCGATGGTGACCGCCGCCACGGTGCTGGGGCAGAGCAAGACCGCGCACCAGGCCGAGATCGACGCCGCCTGCGAGCTGATCGACTTCTGGCGCTTCAACGTCCATTTCGCCGACCGGATTCATGCGGAGCAGCCGATCTCGTCGCCGGGGACCTGGAACGCGATGGATTACCGCGCGCTTGAGGGGTTCGTGTACGCGATCACGCCGTTCAATTTCACGGCGATCGGCGGCAACCTTCCCACGGCGCCCGCGATCATGGGATGCACGGTCGTCTGGAAGCCGGCGGCCGCGGCCGCGTATTCGAACTATCTCGTCTTCAAGCTCCTCCAGGAGGCCGGCCTGCCGCCGGGCGTCGTGAACTTCGTCCCGGGGCCCGCGACGCAGATCAGTGAGCGGCTGCTCGCCGACCGGCACCTGGGGGGCATTCACTTCACCGGCTCGACGGAAGTGTTTCAGTCGCTGTGGAAGCAGGTGGGCCTGAACGTCGCCGGCTACGCCGACTACCCCCGGCTCGTAGGCGAAACCGGCGGCAAGGATTTCATCCTCGCCCACACGAGCGCGGACGTCGATGCGCTGGCGGTCGCCATGGTGCGCGGCGCGTTCGAGTACCAGGGCCAGAAGTGCAGCGCCGCCTCGCGCGCCTACGTGCCCGACACGCTGTGGCCCAAGGTCCGGGAGCGCGTGCTGGCCATGCTGGCCGAGATTCGTGTCGGAGATCCGGCCGACTTTCGCAACTTCATGGGCGCCGTGATCGATCGGAAGGCGTTCGACAAGATCAAGGAGTACATCGAGAGCGCCAAGCGCGATCCCAAGGTCGAGGTGCTGTTCGGCGGCGGCTGCGACGACACCGACGGATACTTCGTGCAGCCCACGCTGATCCAGGTGGAGGACCCGACCTACCGCACGATGTGTGAGGAGATTTTCGGTCCGGTCCTGTCGCTGTACGTGTATCCGGAGCGCCAGTGGAAGGAGACGCTCGTGCTGGTGGACCGCACGTCGCCGTACGCGCTGACAGGCGCGGTCCTCGCCCAGGACCGCGCGGCGGTGGCCGAGGCGGACGCCGCGCTGCGCTATGCGGCGGGAAACTTCTACGTCAACGACAAGCCCACCGGCGCGGTCGTGGGACAGCAGCCATTCGGCGGCGCGCGCGCCAGCGGCACCAACGACAAGGCGGGCAGCCTGCTCAACCTCATCCGCTGGACCAGCGCGCGCGCCATCAAGGAGAACTTCGTCCCGCCCCGCGATCCCTGGTACCCGTTCATGGCGGAGGCTTGACCGGGGGAAAGGGGGGGCGGGGGGGGGGAACGCGTCCGCCGATCCTGGTGCTCGTGTTGGCGGGCGCGTTTCTCTTGCTCGTCGTATCACTTCTGATCGGCTCCTTCACGACGCCGGAGTTCCCGCCCTACCCGCTGACCGCTGCTCCCGTTCCTTCCACCGCGGTGGGCGACTCGCTGGTGGGCCCGTCGACCTACACGCTCGACGCATCGCAGGGCGATGCCTGGCGCCGGTTTCATTTCGGCCGCAACGCGGTGGTGGACTCGGGACCCTGGGACATTGCCTTCCGTCGCAACAAGGTGATCGCCGCGCCCGGCGCCGGCGTCGCGGACCTTGGCTCCGTGACGTTCGACTCGATCGCGGAGTTGCCGGCGGACGGCTACGCGGCCACCACGTTCGGCGCCGACACGGTGAATCGGGGCGTGGGCAGGTGGTACGCGTACAGCATGCTGTCGCACCTGCTGACCTCGAAGCGTCACGTGTACGCGGTGCGCACCGTGGACGGGCGCTTTGCGAAGCTCGAGATTCTCGCCTACTACTGCCGCGACGTCGGCGCCGCGTGCTACACCTTCCGCTACGCGTTCCAGGGCGACGGCAGCCGCCGGGTGGGGGGGGGGGGCGGGGGGCTCACGAATGCAACGCGCCCCCGGACGATTGCGTCGCCGGGGGCGCGTACTGAGAGACCGCGGAGGTTACTTGTTGGGCGGCAGGATCTTGAACATTCCCGTCCCGCAAACGGGACAGACACCTTTTAGCGCGGGGCGGCCATTGGCCATCTTCACCTGTTGGGCGTTCGAGATCTTCCGCTTCGCCTTACACTTCACGCAGTAACCTTCGTCCGCGGCCATCGGGGCCTTTCCCTTCGCCATTGTCGGTCGCTCCTCCAGTTCGGGGGCACGGGGACGCCTGCAGCGCCAGACAACATAATATGGTCGCGCTAGCCGGGGGTAACCGGGGCGTCCTGGAAGCCATTCCGTTTGTGCGATCCGTCACAGAACGGTTTTGTGGCGGATGCGCCACATCGGCACAGGACAACGACTTCCGCCGGCCGGCCGTCCTTGCGGGGCGGGGGCGTCAGTTCCCGCCCGTCCGGTGTCACGATTCGCACCACCCCCTCAATGACGAGCGGACCGTTCGACTTGGGAGTAATGGTCACGTGGGTCATACCGGCAATATAGCCGGGCGGTTCGGTCCGGCGCCTTGGCGCGGGATGCAACGGAACGCGCCGCCGCGCGGCAGGGTATCCCCCCGTGCACATCGATGCATACCCGCTCGCTCCTGACGGTTCTCTTCGCCGCCGCCTCCGCGTGCATCGCCGAGCGTGGGCCCCTGAGCAATCGCATGGCCCATTCGGCGACGAGCTATCTCGCGCGTGCCGCGCGTCAGCCGGTCAACTGGCAACCGTGGGGGCGTGACGCGTTCGCGCTCGCGGCGAGGCTCGACCGGCCCGTCCTGCTGTACGTGGGCGGCGACGCGTGCCGCTGGTGCGCCGAGACGGACCGCGCGATTTACACCGACCCGGAAATCGGCGCTCTCATCAACGCGTTGTTCGTCCCAATTCGCGTAGATCGTGACGAGCGGCCCGACGTGGCGCAGCGCTATCAGGCCGCCGTCGAACGGTTGGCCGGGCTGCGCGGCTGGCCCCTCACCGTGTTTCTCACCGCCGACGGCGCGCCGTTCTTCGGCGGGACGTATTTCCCGGCCGACGACCCCGTGACCGGACGCGGGTTGAAGCAGATCCTTCCCGAGGTCGCGCAGAGTTATCGCGATCGGCGTCCGTTCATCGTTCAGCACGCGGCGCTCGTGCGCCAGCTGGTGCTCACCGGCAGCAGCGGATCGCGCGGCGTGCTCCATGCGGCCTCGATCCAAGCCGAGATCGCGACTGCTCGCACGGCGCTCGACGCCGCGGTACGCACGCATGAGGCGGTGGGGAGCGTCGTGCACGCTGAGGCCGCGTCGTTGCTGCTCACCGAGTATGCGCGCGCGAACGACACGCTGTCGCTTGCCGCCGCGCGGCGGGCCTTGGACCTCATGCTCGACTCGGCGGCCGCCGCGACTGGGCCGCCCGCCGGCGCGAATGAGGATCCTCCGCGTCTGGTGCGGGCGGCGTTGCTCAGCGCCCTCGGCAAGGCCTGGGTCGTGACCGGCGACGCGCGCTATCGCGAAGCGGGGGCAACACTCGCTCGCTCGCTGGCGCGCGAGCTGCGGACCGGGGGCGACGGCGCGCTGTTCGCGGACCAGGAGGCGTTCATCATCGAATCGGTGATGCTCGCGGCGGCGACGTTCGGTGAGGCGGCAGCCGAGCGGCGGGCGCGCACCGCGCTCGATGCATTGCTCCAACGGATGTATGCCCGCGGCTGGGGCGTGCGGCACTCGGGCACAGGCTCAGCCCAGGGGCTGCTGCAGGATCAGGTGCAGGTGGCCGCCGCCTGCCTCGCCGCGCACCAGCTCGCCGGCGATCGGCGCTACCTCGAGATCGCGCGCGACCTCGCCACCGTCCTGGAGCAGGGCTACGCCGATCCGCTCGGCGGCTACTACGACGCCGCCGCACCACCTGCTCCGCCCGCCGCGCCCGACCCCGCCGCGCCCGCCCTCACCGACCGCACGAAGCACGTCTTTGACGACATGTTGCCCGGCGCGAACGCCACAGCCGCGCGCGTGCTGTTGCGCCTGTCTGAGGTGACCACTGACCCCGCCTACCGCCGCCGTGCCGAGGCCGCCTTGGAGGCGTTCGCCGGTACCGTCAACGGTGCGGGTCTGCGCGCCGCGACGTTTCTCGGCGCGGCCCGCGAGGTGCTCGCGAGTCGTGGCCCCTAGGACGTATAGTCGGAGTTGATCCGGACGTAGTCCGGACTCAAATCACAGGTCCAGACGAGAGCCTCCGCCCGGCCGAGGCCCAGGTCGAGCCGGAGGCGGACGGTCTTTTGCTGAAAGATCGCGCGCGCCCGCGCGATGTCGGGGTGTGCCGTGGCACCGCCTATGGCGAGCGTGAGCCAGTCGCCGTCGGTCGCCGCCTCGAGGCCGAGGCGGTCCGCGACCAGCGCCACGCCGGCGGCGCCCGCGGCGGCGAGCACGCGTCCCCAGTTTGGATCGCCGCCGTAGATCGCAGTCTTGACGAGCGTGGAGCGGGCGATCGCGCGCCCCACGTCGCGCGCGTGCGTCTCCGTCTGCGCCCCCACGACGTGGATCTCGAGGAGCTTGGTCGCTCCCTCGCCGTCCTCCACGACCGCCAGCGCCAGCGTTCGCGCTACCTCGGTCACGGCTTCCTCAAAGAGTTTCCACAGGCTGCCATCGCGGGCCGGATCAATTCCCGAGGCCCCGTTCGCGAGCAGCACCACGGTGTCGTTGGTGCTGGTATCCCCATCCACCGAGATGGCGTTGAACGTGTGGTCGGCCACGCGTTTCAGGAACGGTCCCAGCACGCCGGGCTCCGACACGGCGTCGGTCGTGATGACCCCCAGGAGCGTGGCCATGTCGGGATGGATCATCCCGGCGCCCTTGGCGATGCCGCCGATCGTGATCGCGCCTCCCGGCGTGTCGACGCGGATGGCGCAGTGCTTGGGGCGCGTGTCCGTGGTCATGATCGCGCGGGCCGCCTCAGCGCCGCCGGCGTTGGAGAGCCGCGCCGACGCCTGCCGCAGCCCCGCCGTGATCTTGTCCAGCGGCAGCGCCACGCCGATGACGCCCGTCGAGAGCACCAGCGCGGTGCGTGGCGGCAGGCCGGCCGCTTCTTCGGCGCAGCGGGCCATGGCTCGGGCGGCCTCCAGCCCCGCCGCGCCGGTGCAGGCGTTGGCGACGCGCGCGTTCATCGCCACGGCCCGGACGCGGCCGGGGCGCTCGCTCAGCAGATCGGCGTCGTAGATCACGGGCGCGGCGCGAAGGGCATTGCGGGTGAAGACACCGGCGGTGGCGCAGCTCGTCGCACTGACGAGCAGCGCGACATCCACGGCGCCATCCGTCTTCAAGCCGGCGTGGGCGGCGGCGGCGGTGAAACCCGCCGGCGACGTGACCGAGCCGTTGGCGATCGCTGTCAGCGCGGAGGTCATCGGCGGTCAAAATAGCGCTCGCCGGTCGCTTGTGTAACCGCCCGGCGTTTCGTATCATAGCACAACCTTCCCGGAGGGTCCCGTTCGATGTCGGATCCGTTCCTCAGCTCCGACGAATACGACGAACGTGCGCATCAGCTCTACAACGAAGGACAATACGACGACGCCATAGACACCCTGCGCGAGGGCTTGGCGCTGTATCCCCACGCCGTTGAGCTGCACGTGGGGATGGGCTACGCGCGCCTCGCCCGCGAGGAGTACGCCTGGGCCCGGCGGGCGTTCGAGGAAGCGCGCGGCCTCGATCCCGATCACGAGGACGCACTCGCCGGGTTGGGCGAAGTCCTCCTCAAGTTCGGCGAACGGGCCGCCGCGCTCGCCTGCTTCGAGCGCGTGGTCACGCTCGGCTTCGACGGCGACCACGACCTGATGCTGCAAGTCGGGCGCGCGCTGTTCCGCGAAGGCGTGCTCGATCAGGCACGTCGCTTCTTCGAGGGCGCCCTCGGCGCACACCCAGATTCCGCCGACGCGGCCGCGTGCGTCGGCTACGCCGCCCACCGGCTGGCGGACGAGGGCGGCAGCCTACACTGGCTCCGCCGCGCGTTGGAGCTCGACCCGAGTCTTGGCGAGGCACGGATCTATCTGGCCAACCTGCTCTATGACCGCGGCGAATACGAGGCCGCCCTGTTTCACCTCGAACGCACCGGACCCGAGGAGCATTACGACGCGCTCGCCATCTGGCGGCTCGTCGAGCTCAAGAAGAGCGTGTACCGCCTCCCCGACAACGACCCCGAGCTCGTGCCCTGGCACGACCGGCTGAACGAGCTGGCCGGGGACGCCGCACCCGAGGACCTCCTGCTCGCGGAGATCGAAGCCATGGGGCCGGACGGCCAGATCCGGGATCCGCGCCAGTTGGAGCTGTTCGGTACGCTGCTCACCGAGCTGCAAGGGATGAAGAACCGGGGCAGCCCAGGAAACGGCGTCGACGAGGTGCACCGCGTGAGCACCGTTTCGGGGGCGACTTACGTGGGGACCTGGGAGGAGATCGTGCGCCAGATGAAAGACGATGCCGCCGAATGGGTGGGCGGGTCGCTGGAAGACTACATGGCCGCGAGCGCCAAGCGGTGGCGCAAGCAGACGGGGCTCGCCATCCCGGCCACCGACCCGGAGAGCTTTCTCCGGGCCGGGGCCGACGCGGGAGTGCTAAGAATCCTGCATTAGTTGGTGGTATCTCTTTTGAATCGCACCGCCAGCGAAAGTGGCCCATCTCCCAGGGCCACCAGGGTCACCGCGCCCGCCAGGAGGAGAGCCTCGAGCTCGAAATTCCGGCCGCCCGGCAGTTGCACCGCCAGGATC
The DNA here is from genome assembly GCA_040901965.1 of Gemmatimonadales bacterium. Classification (GTDB taxonomy): domain Bacteria; phylum Gemmatimonadota; class Gemmatimonadetes; order Gemmatimonadales; family GWC2-71-9; genus 20CM-2-65-7. The sequence continues at coordinate 357,468 of JBBDYB010000010.1, forward strand.
GCGACTGTCATCACGACCGCCATCGCCGCCGCCCACGCCCGCGTCAGAATCCCCAACAGCACGCAGATGGCCCCGACCGTCTCGATCGTTATGAGGATCACGGCGAAGATCGTGGCGAAGGGGAAGCCGACGTTGGAGAGAAACGCGGCCGTCGCTCCGATGCCGTTCTGGAATTTCGCGATGCCGTGGTTCAGAAACACCCCACCCACGGCCAGGCGCATGAAGAGAGCCGCGTACGGCGTCAGTCGGTTCACGAGACCTCCGGAAAGGCGTGGGGGTGGGGCATCACCGACAAGGCCGGGCGTCGGCGATCAGCGGCGCGACGAACGTGCCGCGGATCGGCAATGCGGCGAGGGGATCGTCGTACAGATCGGCGCGCTGTCCCGTGAAGACGAATCGTCCGCTGATCGCCCGCCCGTGGGCAATGGGCGTGACCTGCGTGATCGCGAGGCTGCCGCCGCGGCGTGATAACGCGCGCAGCGGGGGGTTCGTCTGGAACGACCAGAGGGCCCACGGCCGAGGGGGACGGCAAACCGGGTTGGCTCCGCTGCCCAGCAGCTCGGCGAGCGAAATCGAATCGAGAGGGAACGTCCCCGCCGCGGGCACCGAATCCCGCAACGTGATCAGCACGTTCTCGACGACGATCCCTTGTTGTGTAATGGGCAACGAGATCCGGAATGTGACGGTGTCCCCCTCGCGCCGGTAATGGACCGCCCGCGCCCCGCTGCGCGCGCGGCGAATGACCGTGCCCAACACGGAGAAGAAGCCCTTCCCGCCGCCCACCGTGTCGGTGAGCTGCACCACCTCCGTGGCGCCGGTATCAGCCACCGTGTCGGGACCCAGCGCGGCAAAGACGTAAAACGGCCGCGCCGGACCTGCGACGATCGCGCTGTCGCGCCCGCTGGCCGAATCGACGGCAAAGTAGGGGTTGGCCGGGGTCCGAAACCACACCGTCGCCGGACCGCCGCTCTTCACGCGCAGGTCGAACGGCACGGTGAACGTGTCGCCCGGCATCAGATAGATCGTGTCGAGCAGCAGTGACAGGTCCAGTACGCGCGACACGACGAGGAACGCGGTCCCCGTGACGCCGTTGGCGCGCGCCTCCAGGATTGCCGTGCCCGGACCCCGTCCAACGATCTCGCCCGTCACGCTGTCCACCCGCGCCACGTTGGTGTCGCGGCTGGCCCAGCGGACCGGGCCGGCCGGCTGGGTGTCGCCGCGGGCATCGAGATACGTTGCGGAGCGCGCCGGCTTCGTCTCGCCGACGAACAGGGAATCGAGCAGGGGTGCTACGACGACGCGGGGACTCGCGGCGGGGTCGCTCCCGCCGCATGCCGCGATCAGCGCGACGCCCAGGAGCAAGCGGTGCATAGGGAGGGGGGCGGGGGGGCGGGGGGGCGGGGGGCCTAGAACATGGACATGGCGAGGAACGACCGCAGATTGTCGTTCGTCACCCGGAG
>JBBDYB010000011.1:0-128359 GCA_040901965.1 Gemmatimonadales bacterium
CCCCGGCCCCCCCCCCCCCCCCCCCCCCCCCTCGCTGATGCGCCGCCCGTCCCGCAGCACGGCCAAGGCGGCCGCGACGAATGGGCCGGCCCCCGGCGTCGCCGAGACGCGGGCCGGCGGTGCCACGCGCCAGGCGAAGGGCCGCCGGTCATCGGCGCGCAGCTCATCCGGTTCCAGCGCCGCTTCGCCCCTCCACCAGCCCGGCGCGAGGGACTGCGTCGGGAGCGGCATCGTGATAGCTGAGCCCGGCGCGGCGAGCCCGCGCGCGGCGACTTCTCCTCGTTCCCGCCCTACCCCTCCTCCCCCCCCGCCCCCCCCGCCCCCCCCGCCAACGCGCACGGTGACCGGGGCCAGCTGCGCGGTTGCCCCGGATCCCGTGACCTCGACGACCGCCGCGCCTTCCGTCACCCGCACCGCCGCGATGCCGCGATTCGGAACCGCGCGGCCGGGATCGAGGGTGAGCACGCGCACGCCGCTCGGCACTTCGGCTCTCCCCGCGGCGAGCGCCGTGCGCTGCATGTCGCTCAGCACGTGCACCTCGCGTCCGGGCAACGGTTCAGCGTGTACCAGGCGGGCGGCTCGCTCGACGGCTTGCACGAGATCGAGCCGCTGCCACCCGGCCGTCGTGCTGTCGGCGCTGGCCAGCAGCGTCTCGCGTGATCCGCCGCGCACCATCCCATCCGCGAGCATCAGCCAGACTCGATCCGCAGCGGTCGTGCGCGCGATCGAGGCACGCGCCGCGGCTCGCAGTCGATCGATAACCGCCCGGCCGTCAACCACCGCCCCGGACGACGGAGAGTTATCGAGAATGACGACCAACGCGGTGGGCTCATGCGCGCCGCCGCCCTTGACCCGCACCAGCGGGCGGGCCGCCGCGAGCACGATCACAACGATCAGCGCCGTCCGGAGAATGAGAAGCAGCAGGTGGCGCAGCTTCAAGCGGCGCGCGCTCTGGCGCTCTGCCTCGCTCAGGTAACGCAGCGGCGGGAAGTCGAGCTCGGGAGGCGTGCGCCGCTGTAAGAGATGGAGCAGCGCGGGGATCGCGGCGGCGGCGAGCCCCAAGAGCGCCAGCGGATGGATGAAGGTCACGTGAGCAGTCGCAACGCCATGCCGAAGGGTAGATCCGTCTGCACGTGATGGTACGCGATACCGTGGCGGCGGCAGGCCGTGCGCCATGCGGCGATCTCGCGGCGCACGGCGTCGGCATACGCGCGCGCCAGCTCTCGTGGCCGCACGACGACGCTCAGCGCCGATTCCGGGTCGCGGAAGCGCACCTCGGGAGGACCGCCCAATTCCACTTCCGCCGGATCCATGAGATGGAAGACGATGACCTGATGCCCCCGATGTCGCAGGTAACGCAGCGCGGCGAGCGCCAAGTCGCGGTCGAACAGCAGGTCCGACAGCAGCACGACCATGCCACGCCTGGCAAGCAGCGCGGTGAGCCGCTGCAGGGCGGCGTGCGCTGCCGTGCCGAGTCCGTCCGGGGTGTCGAGCAGCCCGCGCACCAGGCGCGACCACTGACCCGTTTTCACGCGCGCCGGAATGACTTGCCGTACCTGCTCGTCGAAGGTCACGAGACCGGTCGCGTCCCGCTGGCGCAGCAGGATGAGCGCTAATGCCGCCGCGAGGCGGTCCGCATACGCACGCTTCGTGAGGCGCTCCGGCGTCCCGCGCCACGCCATCGAGCGGCTCGCGTCCACCAGAATCATGGCGCGGAGGTTCGTTTCTTCCTCGAACTGCTTGACAAACAGCCGGTCGGAGCGGCCGAGGATGCGCCAATCCAGGTAGCGCAGCTCGTCACCGGGCTGATAGGCGCGATGCTCGGTGAACTCGACGGAGAACCCGCGAAACGGCGACCGATGCAGGCCCGCGAGGAACCCCTCCACCACGCCTTCGGCGACGATCTCGATGCCGCCGAGGCGGGCGACGTCAGCGGGGTCGAGGAGGTCTAGGCGAGGGGCGGCGGGCATGCGTGGCGGAAGCTAATGGCAGGACGAATGTCCTTGCTACAGGACACAGTCGACAAGGCGACACGACGACAAGTTATTGTTAGGCAGTAGTTTACAGGACATCATCCCCTGGCATAGTCCGTGCCTCAGTAGCGGCCGGGAGGCACTCATGTTCGTACACCTTGCGTTGCTCGCTTTGGCGACCCTGCCGGCACCTGCGACTCGGGATCCGGCATCTTACGTGTACCGACCCCGCATCGAGCTGTGGACGAATCGCGGCGATGGCGCCGTTTATACCCGCGGCGAGCGCGTCCGGATGTTCTTCAAGCTCGATCGCGACGCCTTCGTCACGATCTTCCGCGTGGATACTGATGGTCGCGTCCGCGTCCTGTTCCCCCGCGAGCCGTGGGAGGACAACTTCGCGCGCGGCGGGCGGGAGTTCGAGGTTGATGGCCGCGTAGTGGGTGGCGATGCCTTCACGATCGATGACTATCCGGGCGTCGGCTACATCTTCGCGGTTGCGGCGGCCGACCCATTTGTGTATGACGGCATTGCCAGCGGAGATCACTGGGACTATCGCGTGATCGCCGACGGTCGCGTGCGCGGCGATCCGTACGTCGCGCTGACCGACCTGGCGCAGCGCATCGTCCCCGAAGGATACGCCGACTGGGACTACGACATCGTTTCGTACAACGTCGAGCGGCACTACGACTATCCCCGGTTCCTGTGCTACGATTGCCACACGTACGTCAGCTACTCGTATTGGAATCCGTACCACGCCTCGTGCGTGCGTTTCCGCATGTTCGTCTACGACGACCCATGGTATTACCCGTACCGCTATGGCGGCACCCGCGTGATCGTGGTCCGGCCCTACCGGCCGCAGCCGCGCTTCATCTTCAAGGATTGGGGAGCCAACCGGCCCAGCCGCGACGGCTTTGTAACGCGTGAGCGCGAGCGGCCAGTCAATGACGACACGCGCCGTGGCGTCACGGGACGCGACATCGGGGCCCGGGGGGTCATTCCACCTCCGAACGTGCGCGATCGCCGCGAGCGTCCCGGACAACCTGGGCAGCCGGATCGCCCGGGGAACGACGGGAACGATGACCGTGGGGGTGGGCGCCGCGAGCGTCCCGACCGTCCCGATCAGCCCGACCGTCCGGACCGGCCCGACCGTCCCGATCGTCCTGACAATCCCAACAACCCCGATCGGCCCGATCGCCCCGATCGTCCCGACCGTCCCGATCGTCCGGACCGCCCCGATCGCGGCAGTAAGCCCGAACGGCCGATGATTCTGCCGCCGCGCGAGGAGCCGCGGCGCGTCGAGCCACGCCGCGAAGAGCCCCGGCGCGTCGAGCCGCGAGTCGTCGAGCCCCGACGCGAGGAACCGAGACAGGTGGAGCCCCGGCGCGAGGAGCCGCGACGCGTCGAGCCGCGGCCCCCGCCCCCGCCCCCCCCCCCGGCCCCGGCCCGTGCCGAGCCGCAGCGGGAAGCGCCCAAGGAAAAGCCGCGCAACGAGCCGGAGGTGCGGCGCCGCAAGCCCTGAGCGTGCAGACTGAAACCTGACGCGCCCGATCGTAGTCCCCACCGGTCGGGCGCGCTAGCTTTCCTTCCCTTTCCTTCTTCTAAGAGGGCCGATCCCGTGCGTCACCCGCTTCGCCTGCTCGCGCTGCTGCTGCTCCCCGGCGCGCTCACCGCGCAATCGCCGGCCTCCGTGCAGCAGGCCGTCCAGTCCATCACACCCGAAGACATCCGGCGCCGGGTCGGCATCATCGCCCACGATTCGATGCGCGGCCGCGACACGCCGAGCCCCGAGCTCGACAAGGTCGCCGCGTACATCGCTGGTGAATTCCGCCGCCTGGGCCTGAAGCCCGGTGGCGACAACGGCACCTTCCTCCAGCGCTATCCGATCGACCGGGTGCAGTTCGTTCCCGAGAGCTCGAGCGCTGTCGTGCGCGGCGGGACGGGGGGCGATATACCGCTCACCTACGGCACCGATTTCGTCTTCGGCGACAACGCGTTCCCCAGCGGGGAGTACGCCGGGGATCTCGTCTTGATCTCGGGGCCGCTCGGGGGCGAGCTACGCGCCGATACCGCCGCGCTTGCGGGCAAGGTGCTGGTCCTCGCCGCCAATCCGCGCAACCGGGGCGAGCGCCAGCGGGTGCTGGCCTGGCGGCCGGCGGCGCTTGTGCTGGCCGTCACGATGACCGATTCGATCTGGACTCAGCGCGTGGCGCGGATGGCGGGAGCGCAGCTGCGCGATCCCAGCCGTACCGTGGGCCCGCCGGCCGTGATCGGGATCCGCGCCGGCTCGCTGCAGCCGATTCTGGCGCGCTTCGGCGCGGACCTGGGCGCGGCGCAGAGCGCCACCGCTTTCGAAGCCAAGCCGCTGGCCGGCGGCTCGCTGCGCGTGCGCGCGCACATCAGAACCGTGGAGCGCAACTGGGCTCCCAACACCGTCGGCATTCTCGAGGGCAGCGATCCGCGTCTCAAGAACGAGTACGTCGTCTACAGCGCGCACATGGATCACGTCGGTGTGGCGGGTCCCGCGGGCAGCGGCGGCTGCCGCGCGCAGGGCGCGGACTCGATCTGCAACGGCGCGGATGACGACGCATCGGGCACGGTCGCGGTCGTCGAGGCCGCCGAGGCGTTTGCCATGCTCGATCCGCGGCCCAAGCGGTCCATCATCTTCTTGACCGTCAGCGGCGAGGAAAAAGGTCTGTGGGGGAGCGCGTACTTCGCGGATCACTCCCCCGTGCCGGTCGCGGCCATCATCGCGAACGTCAACATCGACATGGTCGGCCGCAACTGGAAGGATACGATCGTCGTCATCGGAAAAGAGCACTCGGACCTTGGCGCGACGCTCAACCGCGTCGCCGCGGCGCACCCCGAGCTGAACATGCGGCCGATCGACGACATCTGGCCGCAGGAGAACTTCTACTTCCGCTCCGATCACTTCAATTTCGCGCGCAAGGGCGTGCCGATTCTGTTCTTCTTCAGCGGCACGCACCCGGATTACCACCGGACGAGCGATTCCGCGGACAAGATCGATGCGGAAAAGGAAGCACGGATCGTGCGCCTGGTGCTCTATCTGGGGCTGGACGTGGCGAACGCGGCCGAGCGTCCGAAGTGGAACCCGGACAGCTACAAGCGGATCGTCACGGGCAACTGATTACAGCGCGGCGAGCAGCTCCGCGTTCGTCTTAGCGCGCTTCATCTGTTGCAGCAACGCCTGCATCGCCTGCTCCGGCGGCGGCCCCACGAGGGCCCGCCGGAGCTTCTGTTTCGCCTCGACGGTCTTGGGATCGGCGAGCAGCTCCTCACGGCGGGTGCCGCTCGCCGCGATGTCCACGGCCGGATATATCCGCCGGTCCGCGAGCGAGCGCGTCAGGCGCAGCTCTGCGTTGCCGGTGCCCTTGAATTCCTCGAAGATGATGTCGTCCATCTTGCTTTCGGTCTCGACCAGCGCGGTCGCGATCACGGTGAGGGAGCCGCCACCGTCTTTGGGGGGCACGGCCCGCGCGGCGCCGAACAGCCCCTTGGGCTTCGCGAGCGCGTTGGCGTCGAGTCCGCCCGACATGGTGCGGCCGGTGCCCCGCCCGGTCGTGTTGTGTGAGCGCGCCAGGCGCGTGAGCGAGTCGAGGACGATCACGACGTCGCGCCCGAGCTCCACCTGCCGGCGCGCGTGGTCGAACACCATGTCGGCCGCGGCGACGTGACGCTCGTGCGGCAAGTCGAAGCTCGACGCGATCACTTCCCCGCGCCCCCAGTCGATCATCTCGCTGACCTCTTCCGGCCGCTCGTCCACGAGCAGGATCAGCAGGATCGCTTCGGGATGATTCTCGGCCACCGATTCCGCGATGGCCTGGAGCATCATCGTCTTTCCCGCCTTCGGAGGCGACACGATCAGCGCCCGCTGCCCGAAGCCGAACGGGCAGATCAAATCCACCACGCGCTGTGTTTCGGCGGTGCGGGGACTCGACGCGCGCGGCGTCTCGAGCGTGAGCGGGCGGTTCGGATGGACGGCGCCCAGATTCGCGAAATCGGGCCGGCCGTCCAACCGGCCGGCCGGGCGTCCGTTCACCGTCGTCACGCGACCATTGTCGAGCACGATCAAGTCGCCGCGACGGAGCCCGGGAAGACGAACTGGCGGATCGGTCTTCGCTGGCAGATAGCTGTGTGCCGCGAGGCGGAGAAAGCCGCCCTTGGGAGCGGGATCAAACCAACCGGTGAGCGATGGCATTGAGGGAAGGACAGCCGAAACCTATGCAGACCGTCGGAAGAAGGATAGGCACTATATTTCCCGCCGCATGCGCCAAGACCATATCCGCAACTTTTGCATCGTGGCCCACATCGACCACGGCAAGTCCACCCTGGCCGACCGGCTCATCGAGCTGACGGGGACCCTCGACAAGCGGCTGATGCGCGAACAGGTCCTCGACACCATGGACCTGGAGCGCGAGCGGGGGATCACGATCAAGCTCAACGCGGTCCGGATGAGCTACCACGCCAAGAACGGGCAGCTGTACGAGCTGAACCTGATCGATACCCCGGGCCACGTAGACTTCACCTACGAGGTATCCCGCTCGTTGGTGGCATGCGAGGGAGCCATTCTCGTCGTGGACGCCTCGCAGGGTATCCAGGCCCAGACGCTCTCGAACCTGCTGCTGGCGATGGACGCCGGGCTGGAGATCATCCCCGTCCTCAACAAGATCGACTTGCCCGGCGCCGAGCCCGACAAACGCGCCCAGGAGATCCACGACCTGATCGGCACGAAGCCCGACGAGATCCTGCGCATCTCCGCCAAGGAGGGGACCGGCGTTCCCGAGCTGCTCGAGGCCGTGGTCCAGCGCGTGCCGCCGCCGAAGGGTGATCACGAGGCGCCGCTGCGCGCCCTCATCTTCGATTCCTACTACGACCGCTACCGCGGCGCGATCCCCTCGATCCGCGTCGTGGACGGCGTGGTCGCCCCCGGCATGAAGATCGCGTTCGGGGCGCACAAGGACGACGTGTACGAGGTGGACGAGGTCGGCTACCTGCAGCTCGGCCACAAGCCGGCCGAGCAGCTCGAGGCGGGCGAGGTGGGATACGTCGTCGCCAACGTACGGGGCGTGCGCGAGACGCGCCCGGGCGACACCGTGCTCGATGCCGAGCATCGCGAGATGCCGCTGTTGCCCGGATACCGCGACATCCAGTCCATGGTATTCGCGGGGCTCTACCCGACCAACCCCGAGCAATACGAGGAGCTGCGCGACTCCCTGGCGAAGCTGCAGCTCAACGACGCGTCGCTGCACTATCAGCCCGAAACATCGGTGGCGCTCGGGTTCGGGTTCCGCTGCGGCTTCCTGGGTCTCTTGCACATGGAGATCGTGCGCGAGCGGCTCGAGCGGGAGTTTGATCTCGATCTGATCAGCACCGTCCCCAGCGTGGAGTACCACGTCTACCGGACGGACGGCACGATGGAGCTCGTGGAGAATCCGAGCCTAATGCCCCATGGCTCCACCGTGGACCGCGTCGCGGAGCCGTACGTCAAGGCTCGGATCTTCGTGCCGGCCGACTACATCGGCGGGATCATGAAGCTCGGCCAGGAGCGCCGGGGCGTGTACCAGGGGATGCAGTACCTCGACCCGACCCGGGTCGAGTTCCACTGGGAGTTTCCACTCGCCGAGATCATTCTCGACTTCTACGACAAGCTGAAGACGATCTCGCGCGGCTATGCGTCGCTCGACTACGAGTTCCTCGCCCATCGCCCCGCCGACCTCGTGAAGCTGGACATGCTGCTCAACGGCGAAGCGGTGGACGCGTTCAGCGTCATCATTCACCGCGACAAGGCGTTCGAGTGGGGCCGCAAGATCGCCGAGAAGCTGAAAGACCTGATCCCGCGCCAGCTGTTCGAGGTCGTGATCCAGGCGGCGATCGGGACCAAAGTGATCGCCCGGGAATCGATCCGGCCGCTGCGCAAGAACGTGACCGCCAAATGTTACGGCGGCGACGTCACGCGGAAGCGCAAGCTGCTCGAGAAGCAGAAAGAGGGAAAGAAGCGGATGAAGCAGGTCGGCACGGTGGAAATTCCGCAGGAGGCGTTTCTCGCGGTGCTGCAGGTTGAGTAGGGGCGGCGGCGGGAGTACCTTCATGCGGACGCTCGTGAATCGCTCCGCTCTCGCCGCCGCGCTGCTGATGCTCAGCGCCTGCCGGGCCGTCAGCAATTATCGAAGCCCGCAGGCGGAAATCGGGCCGGGGAAGTGGCGCGATCAGGTCCGCGCCGTCCTCGCGGATGCCGCCCGCTACCCCCGGGCCACCGCCCGCACCGGAATCGTGCGCGACACCCTCCGCACCAGCGATCACGACCCGGTCTGGGCGGTCGCGCTGTTCGCCCCGGGACTACCCGACTAGAGAAACGCGCTTGTCGCTCCTTCAGGTCGACCAGGAGATTTCTATGCGCCACACCTTCCTCACTACGCTGCTCGTCGCCGCGACGCTCACCGCCCCGGGGGGGAGCGCCGCACAACGCGCCTCGCGTCCCACTTCATTCACACTGGAACAGGTGCGCTCGTACCCCTTCCCGAACGAGCTCGCGGCGTCGGCGACCGGCGCGCGGGTCGCCTGGGCGTTCAACGAGCAGGGGCGGCGCAACATCTACGTGGCCGAGGGTCCCGCGTTTGCCGCGCGGCAGCTCACACGCTATGACAGCGACGACGGCCAGGAGCTAAGCAGCGTCACGGTATCGGCGGACGGGCGCTGGGTGACGTACGTGCGCGGCGGGGATCACGGCTCCAACTGGGACGATCACGCGCCGGTAAATGTCGGCTCGAATCCTGAGGCACCCAAGGTCCAGATCTTCAGCGTGCCGTTTGGAGGAGGCGAACCCAAGGCGCTGGGAGACGGCGAAGAGCCGGTGATTTCGCCGCGCGGCGATGTGGTGGCCTTCGTGAAAGGCGGGCGGATCTGTATCGCGCCGATCGACGGATCGGCACCCGCGAAGTCGTTGTTTGACGCGCGAGGAGAGAACGGCGATCCCCGTTGGTCGCCCGACGGCACGCGGCTCGCGTTCGTATCGAATCGCGGCGATCACAGCTTCGTCGGCATCTACACGAACGACAGCACTCCCATCGTGTGGCTCGCGCCCGCCTTCTCCCGGGACCGCTCTCCCCGCTGGTCGCGCGACGGCGCGCGCATCGCATTCGTGCGAGTCCGCGGCGGCGGCGGGGCGCCCGACTCGGTGCTCGCGCCACGCCCCAATCCGTGGGAGATCTGGACCGCGGACGCGACCACGGGGGAGGCGCAGCGCCTCTGGAAATCTCCCGAGACGCTGCGCGGCTCGGTGCCGACGACGCATGGCGGGACGAATCTCGCCTGGGCAGCGGGCGGCCGGATCACATTCCTGTCCTACCAGGACGGCTGGCCGCACCTCTATTCCCTGCCGGCGTCCGGCGGAGAGCCGGTCCTCCTGACACCCGGCCGCTATATGGCCGAGCACGTGCGCCTGAGCGCGGATGGCCGCTGGCTGGTGTTCGCGGCCAACGCCGGCGACTCGCTCGACCTCGACCGCCGTCACGTGGTCCGCGTCCCCGTGGATCGCGCGGCGCCGGAAGTCATGACACCGGGAGCCGGAAACGAATGGTCGCCGGTAGTCACCGGCGACGGCGCCACGCTGGTGTTCATCAGCGCCACCGCGCAGCGACCCCCGCTCCCGGCCGTCCTGCCGATCGCTGCGGGCCGGCGCGCACGCCCACAGCTTCTTGGTGCCGAGCGGATTCCCGGGGACTACCCCACCGACCGGCTCGTCACACCGCGCCAGGTCGTGTTCCGGTCCGCCGACGGCGTGACGGTCCACGGCCAGCTGTTCGAGACCGCCGACGGGGCGCGCCGCAAGCCGGCCGTGATCTACGTGCACGGCGGCCCGCCACGCCAGATGCTGTTGGGCTGGCACTACTCGGATTACTACGCCAACGCCTACGCCCTCAACCAGTATCTCGCGAGCCGCGGTTTCGTGGTGTTGTCCGTCAATTACCGCCTGGGTATCGGCTACGGCTACGAGTTTCATCAGCCGCCCGGTTCCGGCTCGCGCGGAGCGGCCGAGTACCGCGATATCCAAGCCGGCGCCGCGTATCTCCGGACGTTGCCCCAGGTGGACTCGAGCCGGGTCGGCATCTACGGCGGCTCCTACGGCGGGTTTCTGACCGCCCTGGCGTTGGCGCGAAACTCCGACCTGTTCGCGGCCGGCGTGGACATTCACGGCGTCCACGACTGGACGACAGAGCGGTGGCGCGGCCTCCTCGATCGGCAACGATTCGAGCAGGCACCCGACGTCGCTGCCGCGCTGGACGTCGCATGGCAATCATCACCGGTTTCGGCGATGGCGAGGTGGAAGTCGCCCGTGCTCGTGATTCACGGCGACGACGACCGCAACGTGCGATTCGCGCAAAGCACCGATCTCGTGCGCCGGCTTGCGGCCCGGGGAATTCCGCACGAAACGCTGGTCATCCCCGACGACACGCACCACTTCTTGCGGTACGCCAACATCCTGACTGTAGATGCGGCCACGGCGGCGTTCCTGGAGCGGCAGCTGATGGGCAGGGGGACCGGAGCGACGACCGGGAACAGCCGTCAGTAGCTCCCCGACGCTCGTCATCCAAACCGCCTTCCTCGGCGACGTGGTGCTGACCACGCCGCTGCTCGCGGCGCTGGCCGCACGCCACGGACCGGTGGACGTCGTGACGACTCCTGACGCGGCCCCGCTGCTGGAAACGCACCCGGCGGTGCGGCGGGTGATTCCGTACGATAAACGCGGTGCGGATCGCGGCTGGCGGGGGTTGCGGGCGCTGGCGCGGCGCCTCTCCAGCGAGGGCTACGAGCGCGCCTACCTCCCGCACCGCTCGCTGCGCACCGCGATGTTGGGGCTGCTCGCGCGGATCCCGGAGCGGATCGGATTCTCGGGGGGGTGGTCCTTCCTCTATACAGCAGCCCGGCGCAAGCCCGGGAGGCCGGAGGGGGGGCGGGGGGGGCACGAAATCGACCGCCTTTTGGCCCTCGCGGATGAGCCTCCAGGGGCCTATCCTCCCCAGCTCCGGCCCACGCCGGAAGACGAGCGTGCGGCCGCCGATCTGCTGGCGTTGGGGGGCATCGAACCCGGGACGCCGTTCGCGGCCCTCGCGCCCGGGTCTATCTGGGGCAGCAAGCGATGGGCCTATTATCCAGCCCTCGCGCGTCGCCTGGCCGCCAAGGGGATTCCGGTCGCTGTTGTAGGGGGTCCTGAAGACGCGGCGCTGGGGGCAGAGATCCCCTCGGCCGTCAACGCCTGCGGCCGGCTCACGCTGCGGCAGTCCGCGGCGCTCATCTCCCGCGCGGCGGTCCTGGTGACGAACGACAGCGCGCCCCTGCATCTGGCAACGGCGATGGGCACGCCGGTCGTCGCGGTGTTCGGGCCCACGCTGCCGGCATTCGGATTCGGGCCGATCCGCCCGGGGGATGTGGCGCTGGGACTCGAGGGGCTGGAGTGCCGTCCATGCTCGCGGCACGGCCCGCCGCGTTGCCCGCTGGGCCATCACCGCTGTATGCGCGACCTCAGTGCCGAGGTCGTGGCCGCAGCTATCGAGGAGACGGGTGCGCTACGTCGTCGGAGTTGACGTTGGGGGGACGAACATCGTGGTCGGGACCGTCGCGGAAGACGGCTCCGAGGTCCTCGGCGTCGTATCGGAGCCGACGATCTCCGAGCAGGGCGCCGACGCGGTGGTCGCGCGCATCGTCAGGCTGGCCCGTGCCTCGATGGCCGAGGCGGGAGGCAAGGAGATTGCGGGCGTTGGGATCGGCTCGCCGGGGCCGCTCAATACCAAGACCGGCGTCGTACTGCTCACTCCCAACCTCGGCTGGACCAACATGCCGCTGCGCGACCGGGTCGCCGGCGCGCTGGGGCTTCCCGCCGCACTCGACAACGACGCCAACTGCGCCATCTTCGGCGAGTGGTGGCGTGGCGCGGCCCGCGGCGCCGAATACGTGGTGGGTCTCACGATTGGCACCGGGATCGGCGGCGGCATCGTGCTCGGCGGCCGGATCTATCATGGCGCGTCGGACGTCGCGGGCGAGTTCGGCCACATGACCATCGATCTGGCGGGCCGGCGCTGCAAGTGCGGTAACTACGGCTGCCTCGAGGCCTACGCGTCGGGGCCCGCCATCGCCGCCCGCGCGATCGAAGGCATCGAGGCAGGCGCGGACACGGCCCTCCCTCAGTATGTCGCAGGCGATCTTGCGAAGATTACGGCCCAAGTCGTGTACGAAGCGGCGCACGACGGCGACGCCTACGCGCTCGACATGGTGCGGGAGACGGCCAAATTGCTGGGCGTGGGCGTGGCCAACATTCTCAACATCTTCAATCCCGAGGTCGTCGTGATCTGCGGCGGCGTCACGCTCGCGGGCGACAAGCTGTTCGCCCCACTGCAGAGTGAAGTGCAGCGGCGCGCCTTCAAGCCGGCGTGGGAGGCGTGCCGCATCGTGCCCGGCGCCTTGCAGGGTACCGCGGGCGTTTACGGCGCCGCCGCCGTCTTCATGCAGCGGACGTGGGGGCTGGGGGGGGGGGGGACCTGCTGAAGCGGCTCGGCGTCATCGGTTCGATGGTGTGGGACACCATCCACGGCCGCGATCCGGCGCAAGCCGCGATCGAGGAGTGGGGCGGCATTGCCTACGCGCTCGCCGCGCTGGACGCGACGCTCCCTGACGGCTGGGAGATCGTTCCGCTCATCAAGGTTGGGCGGGATCTTGCCCCTGAGGCACAGCGCTTTCTTTCCAGCTTACAGCGCACTGCGCACCGCGCACGTTTTATTGAGGTTCCCGAGCCGAACAACCGCGTCACGCTGCGCTACGAGTCGCTGGAGCGGCGTTGCGAGCAGATGCAGGGCGGCGTACCGCCCTGGACATGGCCGGAGCTCGGACCGCTGGTGCGTGATCTCGACGCGCTGTACGTGAATTTCATCTCGGGGTTCGAGATGAGTCTCGAGACGGCGCAGCTGCTGCGCCGCGGCTTCCCGCACTTCATCTACGCGGACCTGCACAGCCTGTTCCTGGGCAAGGAGCCGGACGGCATGCGCGTGCCCCGCCCGCTCCCACAGGCACCGGCCTGGTTCGGATGCTTCGACGTCATCCAGCTCAACGAACACGAGATGAGCCAGCTCGGCAACGATCCCCTGGCCATCGCGGCCGACGCGCTGGGCCACGGATGCAAAACGTTGTGCGTCACCCTGGGCCAGCGCGGCGCCGCGTACTTCACGGGCAGCCCGCCCCCGATCCGCACCGCGCGGATCCCGGCCGATCCAGCGACGCAGCAGGACGGCGACCCCACCGGGTGCGGCGACGTGTTCGGCGGTACGGTGGCGGCTTCGCTGCTCGCGGGCGCGAGTCTCGAGGACGCGCTGCGCGCGGGCACGCGGCTCGGCGCACGGAATCTCGCGCACCGCGGCGCCTCCGGTCTGCGCGACCACCTCATCGGCAGACTCTCGCTCGCATGACGCGGCTCGTGGAGGTACCCGCCCAGTTCGACGACCGCTCGTTCGACCAGTTCGCCGCCGCGTACGCGCAAGCCGCAGACGGGGGGACGGGGGGAGGGGGGGGCGAGCGGCTGCTGTTCGACGCGCACGCGGCGGAATGGGCCTCGCCGTACGGCCTCGTGGGGTTGCTCGCGGCGGGCGAAGCCGCCGCGCGCCGGGGAGGGAGCGGGAGTGGCGAGCGCCCGCTACTCACGGTTCCCGTGAACCCCGACGTCGTGAGCTACTGGGCGCGCGCGGGATTCTTCCGGGAAGCCGGCGACCTGTTCGAGGTGCACGGCAAGGTGCCGAAGGCGAAGCCGGCGACGGAGAGCGAAGTGCTGTTGCCGGTGACGCCGGTCCGCGCCGCCGAAGACGTCCACGCCGTCGTGAGCACGATTCAGCAGCGGGCGTCGGCGATCCTCAGCTCCGAGCTGGGACTCGATCCCAAGGCGACGATGGGATTCGCTATGGCGCTTTCGGAGTCCTGTCAGAATATTGTAGAGCACGCGGGAACGGGCGGATGGGTGGCGGTGCAGGCGTACAATTGGCGGCGCAAGCTGGCGCGCCGCGTGGTGGTGATCGCGGTCGCCGACGCGGGCGTCGGATTCCGGCATTCGCTGGAGCCCACGCAGGCCAAGCGGTTCGGCGAGCGGTGGGGCGACGCGGCGGCGCTCGAGGCCGCGTTGATTCAGGGCGTGAGCCGGTTTCGCGATCCCGGCCGCGGTCAGGGGCTCGCCGGCATCCGGCGGTATCTCGCCCGTTGGGAAGGAAAGATCGCGATTCGTAGCGGCACCGCGCGCATCGCCATCGTGCCCCGGTGGGACGACGATGTGCCGCTCAAAGACGGCTTGCCCGCATTTCCAGGTTCGCAGGTGCTGCTCATCATTCCCGAGCAAGGGTCCGGGGGGCCCGGAGGGTCCACGCAGACGTGATTCAACAGATCATGATTCACGCCGTCCTGCAGCAGTCGGTCGCCGGCTTTTACACCGACCTCGTCACGCGGCCCACCGGCCGCGCGGTCCGGGAAAACATCGAGCGGGACCTTCCAACAGGAACGATTGCGGTGATGGATTTTACCGGCGTCGGATGCCTCGACTATTCCTGCGCCGATGAAATCATCGCGAAGCTCGTCCGCGACAAGGTGCGCGTGCTGCTGCTCCGCGGCCTGACGGACTCTCACCGCGAGGCGATCGAGCCGGTGCTGGCGGGCGCCGGCCTCGCCGCCCTCTGCGCCCGTGCCGACGGCACGCTCGAAGGGCTCGGCGCCCGCGAGCCGGCCCCGGCGCTGCTGGAGGAGCTGGTGGCCCGGCGGCTGGCGGCACGGACGCCCGGAGGCTCCATCACACTCACCGCGGCGTGAAGCGCCGCCGCCTAGGACTCTCCACCCGCGCCATTCACGGCGACCCCAAGGCGCGCCCCGACTGGACCGCCGTCGCCCCGCCGCTGTACCAAAGCGCCACCTTCACGAATCCCGTCGGCTCGACCGCCGAAGTTCTCTACAGCCGTTACGGCAACAATCCCAACCAGGTGGACATCGGCCGCCGGCTGGCGCTGCTGGAAGGCGCGGATGCCGCGTTGTTCGTCGCCAGCGGCATGGGCGCGGCGGCCCTCGCCCACCTCGCCGTGTTGCGGCCCGGCGACCATCTGCTCTCGAGCGAGTGGATTTACGGAGGGGTGTTCCGGCTGTTCCGCGAGGAGTTCGGGCGACTGGGTATCGACGTGTCGTTCGTGAATCCGACCCAGTCGCGAACGTGGAAGCGCGCGATGCGCAAGACGACCCGCGCGGTCTTCCTGGAAACCCCCACCAATCCGTTGATGCGGGTGATCGATCTCGAGCCGGTGGCCACGTTGTGCAAGGCCGAAGGGCTCGCGTTGATCGTCGACTCCACGTTCGCTTCCCCGGTGAACTACCGGCCGCTCGAGCACGGCGCGGACATCGTGATCCATTCCGCCACCAAATACTTGAACGGCCACACCGACGTCATCGCCGGCGCCGTCGCGGGAACGGACCAGGTCGTGGAGGAAGTGCGTCGCTTGATGCAGGTGTGGGGACAGGCCCTGGATCCGTTCGCGGCGTGGCTGATCGATCGGGGCATGCGGACCCTCACCGTGCGCGTCGAGCGCCAGAACGCGATCGGCCTCACCGTCGCGGAGTGGTGCGCCAAGCAGGCCGCCATTTCCAAGGTTCACTACCCGGGGCTGCCCGCGCATCCCGATCACGAGCTGGCCAAGCGGACTCTCGGCGGGTTCGGGGGCATGCTGGGGATCGAGTTGAAGGGGGGTGTGCGCGCCGCGGAGCGTTTCCTGAGGGCGCTCACGATCGCCGCCCACGCGCCCAGTCTGGGGGGCGTGGAGACGCTGGTGTCGGAGCCGCGGCTGACGTCGCACGCCAGTCTCAGTGCGGAACAGCGTGCGCAGGCTGGCATTCCGGACGGATTCCTGAGATTTTCCCTGGGACTGGAGGATCCCGATGATCTCATCGCGGATTTCGCCCAGGCCCTGGCCCGGCCCTAAGTGATCAAGTTCACGAATGTCTTCAAGGCCTTCCCCAAGGGCGGGCTGGCGCTCAAGGACGTCTCCTTCCACATCGCCAAAGGTGAGTTCGCGTTCCTCACCGGACATTCCGGCGCCGGGAAGTCCACCGTCCTGAAGCTCATCTACGCCGACGAGCGTCCCACGTCGGGCGACGTGCGCGTCTCCGGCCACGGCGTCAACGACATGCGCCCGCGTGACGTGCCCCTGCTCCGCCGCCGCCTCGGCATCGTGTTCCAGGACTTCCGCCTGCTCGAGGACCGCACGGCCGAGGAAAACGTCGCGTTCGCGCTCGAGGTGACCGGCGCCCGGCCGTCCACGATCGCCGCACGGGTGATGCGCGTGCTCACCCAAGTGGGGCTCGCGGCTAAGGCGCAGGCCTATCCCCGCGAGCTGTCGGGCGGCGAGCAACAGCGGGTCGCCATCGCGCGCGCGCTCGTGAATGAGCCCACGGTGCTGCTGGCCGACGAGCCGACGGGCAACCTCGACGAGCGGGCGACGCGTGGCGTGTTCCAGCTGCTCCGCGACATCAACGCGAGCGGCACGGCGGTCGTCATGGCGACCCACGATCTCGACGTCGTGCGCCAGGCGCCTTACCGCGTCATCGAGCTGCAGGAGGGAGCGCTGGTGTACGACTCCGCCGTAGACGAGCCGCGGGATCAGGTGGCCGCGCCATGAACCTCGTGATTCGCGAAGCGCTGCTCGCCTTCAAGCGCGCGCCGCTACTGTCGGCGTTGTCAGTCACGACGATCGCGTTTTCGCTGTTCGTGCTCGGCCTGTTCGGCCTCGTGGTCGTCAATCTGCAGGACGCGCTGCGCGGCGTGGAGGAGCGGGTCGAGATCGTCGCCTACCTGCTGCCCGGCACGCCGATCGAGACCACCGCCCAGGCGCTGAAGGACATCGAGGCGTTCCCCGAGGTCCAGCGCGCGACCTACGTCTCCGAGGACGATGCGCTCGCCCGGGCCCGCGCCGAGCTGGTCGAATTCCGGGACGTGCTGCGCGAGTTGGAGCGCAATCCGCTGCCGGCATCCGTCGAGGTCAAGCTCAAGCCGGGGTTCCGCGACGCCGAGCACGTAGGCGCCGTGGCGGAGCGGCTGCGTGGGTTCGGGTTCGTGGACGACGTGCGCTTCGGGCGCGACTGGGTGGAGAAGCTCGACCGGCTGCGCCAGCTCGCGGCCGCCGTCGGCATCGTCGTGGGCGCGGCGTTCGCGGTGGTCGCGGTGATCATCATCGGCACGACGATCCGCATGGCGGTGCTGCAGCGCAGCCGCGAGATCGCGATCATGCGACTCGTGGGCGCGACTGATGGATTCATCCGGCGACCGTTCCTGCTGCAAGGCGCCATCAAGGGGCTCCTGGGTGGCGCCGTGGCGATCGGACTGTCGTTTGTCGCGTACGTCCTGATCAACCGCTACCTCCTGCAGTCCTCGTTCTTCACCCGCGAGCAAGCCGCCGCGATCGTAGCATTTGGCGCATTGATCGGCCTGCTGGGGAGCGCGACGAGTGTCGGAAGGCATCTGAGGCGCGTATGAAGCGAGCAGTCCTGCTGCTATTGTTGATTGCCGCGCCGGCCGTCGGACAGCAGCGTCCGACCTACCAACAGCAAAGGCAAGAGAATCAGCGCCGCTTGGAGGGAATCAAACGCGAGCGCTCCGAGGTCGAGCAGGAGCTCGAGCGGCTGCGCACCCAGGCGCATTCGCTGTCCGACGAAATCGCGAACCTCGAGCGGCAGAAGCTGAGCACCAACCGCATCGTCAACGAGCTGGACCGGCAGATCACGGGTCTCGGCGCGCAGATCGACGAGATCACCGTGGATCTGCTGATCGCGCAGGATGCGCTGCTCGAGAAGCGGGCCGTGCTCGAGCGGCGGCTCGTGGACATCTACAAGCGCGGCCAGCTCTACAGCTGGCAGGTCCTGTTCGCCGCCGAGAGCTTCGGCGACCTGCTGTCGCGCTACAAGTACCTCTATCTCGTGAGCCGGCAGGACCGCCTGCTCACGAACGACATGCACAAGCTGCGCGACCGGGTGGCGCGACATCGCCAGCTCTTGGTGGACGGGCGGGAAACGCTGGCGCGACGCAAGCGCGAGCGCACCGGCGAGCTGGATCGCTACCAGGCGCTCGAACGGGTGCGCCAGACCAACCTGCGCGAGACGCGGCGCAGCACGCGGCAGGCGGAGCAGCGGCTGTCGCGCCTCGAGCGCGACGAGCGCGCGCTCAACGACCGGATCGAAGCCCTGGAGCGCGCGCGGCGCGAGGCGGAAGCGCGCGGCGCGACCGCGGGGCCCGGCGCCATCACCACGGCCGACCTCGGTGGGCTCGACTGGCCCGTCCAAGGCTCGATCATCTATCCCTTCGGGACGACCACCGGACCCAACAACACCCGCATTCCCCGGCACGGCATCGGGATCAAGGCGGCGGTCGGGACCCCGGTGCGCGCGGTCGCGCCGGGCACCGTGAGCCTGGCCGGTCCCCTCGGCTTGTACCTCACCTCGGTGCTGCTCGATCACGGCGGCGGGTACTACACGTTCTATGCGTATTTGAACGATGCGACGGTGCGGCAAGGGGATCGCGTCGCGCGGGGGCAACTGATCGGCCACGTGGGCGGCGAATCGAGTGATGAAGGGCCGCATCTGCATTTCGAGATTCGGGGCCAGGGCGGCATTGCGCTCGACCCCGGGAACTGGCTCCGGCGTCCCCGTCGCTAGCGCTTAGCGCTCTCCCGCTACGGCAATCCGGTCCGGCGCGCCGGTCTTGGCCTTTTGGAGCGCGCTTTCTGCCAGCGTGAACAGATCCTCGGGCCGCAACGCTTCGCTGTGCGGATACGCCACCACGCCCGCGGAGATCGCCGGCGCTTTGGCGGGACCCAGGTCGGCGAACGTATGCCGGCCGAAGACCTGGCGGAGGCGCTCCACGAAGTGGCGCCCGCCGACGCCGTCGGTTTCCGGAAGCACGCACGCAAACTCGTCGCCCCCGTAGCGCGCCACGAAGTCCGGCGCGCGGATCTCCCGCTGCAGGATCGCGCCGATTTCACCCAGCACCCGGTCTCCGGCGGCATGACCGATCCGCTCGTTGATGTCGCGCAGCTGCTCGATGTCGATCAACACCAGCGAGAAATGGAGCGAGTAGCGCCGGGCGCGCTCGAACTCGTCGCGGAGCCGGCGATCGAGGGCGTCGAGCGACCCGCAGCCGGTCATCTCGTCGGTGGTGCCGGCGCTGATCTGCCGGCGGTAGATCGCCGAGCGCCGTTCCTCGTTTTCGAGGACGCGGGCGGCCGCCTGGGCAATCGTATTGGCGAACGCGACGTCTTCCGACCGCAGCTGCGGATCGCCCTTCTCCGTGCGCAGAAAGAACACGCCGGCCGCCCGCCCCTGCACAAAGACCGGCAGCGCGACGGCGGCCTGCACGTTGACTTCGATCTGTTGCTGCGACCAGTGCTGGCGGATCGTGGCGAACAGCGGATGATCGTGCACGTCCTGGATCACGACGGGGCGCTCGGTGCGGATCGCCTCCTGGATCTCCGGGTAGCGCTCGAGATCGACGCGCAGGTCGCGGATGGCCGGGTTTTCGTACACGGCGACGACGCGGCCCTTGTCTTCCCCCGGCGCGGTCAGCACGAAGGAGCAGTGCGACAAGCGGAACGCCTGGCCCACCCGGCGCACCAGCGTTTGGAAGATCTCGTCGGCCCGCACCGCCGCCGAGACCTCCTGGAAGATGTCGAACAGCAGGTCGCGGGCGCGCAACGCTTCCTGCGCTTCGCGCACTTCGGAGCGGACGCGGATGTGCGTGTCGAGCCGCGCCCGCAGCTCCGGGAGGTGCACGGGCGCGAGCAGAACGTCCTGCGCGCCCGCCAGCAGCGCTTCGGTCGCCGCCTCGGCCCCGCCGTCCACCAACACGACGAACACCGGCGCGCCTCCGTAAGCGGTCTGCGTCGCCAGCCCGCGCACCTCGTCCGCGAGGCCCTTGATCCCGGGGTCGGGAGTGTACAACAAGAGATCGGGTGGAACGGCGGACGAGCCTTCGGTCACCTGGAACCCGCCGCGCACGAGCAGCCGCTCGAGTCCTTCCGGGCGAGCGGCGGGGTTTCCGATCAGGAGGATGCGGTGACGAAACAATTCCGGCAAACCACGGTCTCGCGCGCTGGGGGCGGGGCCAAGGTATAGTTCAGTCCATGCCCCGGCAAGCACGTCCCGCGCGCCCCGCGCGCCCCGCGCCCGAGACCCGCGATCAGCGGCACCGCATGGTCGTGCGGCAGCTGGCGGGCCGCGGCGTCCGCGATTCCCGCGTCCTGGCCGCCATGCGCTGGGTCCCGCGCGAGTGGTTCCTACCCCCGCACCTCGCCGCGGACGCCTACAGCGACGCGCCGCTCCCGATCGGCAACGGCCAGACGATCTCGCAGCCGTACGTCGTCGCGCTGATGACGGAGCATCTCGCGCCGCGGCGCACCGACCGCATCCTCGAAATCGGCACGGGCTCCGGATACCAGACCGCGATTCTCGCCCGTCTCGCAAACGGAGGCCGGATCTTCACGATCGAGCGGCTTCCCGATCTCCTCGTCGAGGCCGAGGAGCGCTTCCGTCGGCTCGGGGGGGGGCTGACGAACATCCAGACGCGGCTCGGCGATGGCGCCGCCGGGTGGCCGGAGGAAGCGCCGTTCGATGGCATCGTCGTGACGGCGGCGGCGCCGCGCGTGCCGGAGCCGCTGGTGGCGCAGCTCGCGCCGGGAGGGCGGCTGGTCATCCCGGTCGGCGACCTCAGCGCGCAGGAGCTGGTCATCCTCGAGCGGCCTGCCCACGGGCAGGGACAACTGGAGCAGCGGCAGGCCGGCGGCGTGCGCTTCGTGCCGTTGATTTCCCGCCACGCGTTCAGCGAGGACCGCTGACGTGCTGGGAGCGCACGTCTCGAGTCAGGGCGGCGTCGCCACGGCTCCCGCTCGCGGCGGGGCGCTGCGCGCGACGGCGATCCAGCTGTTTACCAAAACGCCAAACCAATGGCGCGAGCCCGCACTCGCCGCGGGCGACGTCGCGAGCTTCCGGGCAGCGGTCACGCGCCACGGGCTCCAATGCGTCGTCGCGCACGACAGCTATCTCATCAATCTGGCATCGCCCGACGACGTGCTGCGCGCACGCAGCATCCAGAGCTTCACGAACGAATTGCTGCGCTGCCGCGACCTCGGCATTCGGGCCGTGGTGTCGCATCCCGGCAACTACATCGACGATCGCGCGTCGGGGCTGGAGCGTAACGCGCGCGCCTACGCCGAGGCTCTCGCGGCGGTGCCGTGCGATGTCGGCGTGTGGATTGAAGGGACGGCCGGGTCGGGCACGGCCCTGGGCGCGACGTTCGAGGAACTGCGCGATTTGCGGAACGCCGTGCCGGCGACCGTCCGCGCCCGCGTGGCGTTCTGTCTCGATACGGCCCACCTGCACGCGGTGGGGTATGACCTGATGCGCATCGAGGCGGTGTGGGACGAATTCGACCGGGTCATCGGCCTGGAGCTGCTTAAGTGCTTGCATCTCAACGACTCCCGGGCCGACGCCGGATCGCGCGTCGATCGTCACGAGTGGATCGCCGAGGGGCGCATCGGGGCCGAGCCGTTCCGGCGGATCATGCGCGATCCGCGTCTCGCCGCCGTCGTTAAGATTATCGAGACGCCCAAGCGGGACGACCCGCTGCGGCACGATCGCCGCATGTTACGGCGCCTGCGCGCGTACGCGCGCGCCAACGGGGGGAGCTTATCATCAAGACGATGCTAAGGGTTCTCCTGTTCATTCAGGTGTTCGGCGGCGGCGCGATCACGCTCGCGCACGCCCGCGACGTCGTTACCGCCCCGCCCGGTATCGAAGCGAGCCATGACGGCCGCTGCGCGATCCTCCATGACGAGCTGCGCTGCGCGCTGTGCCACTACGCCGGCGCGCGCGTGGTCGTCCACCAAACGTTGGTTACCGCCGTCCCACCTGTGGCGCGGGTACAGCCTCTCCGGACTCCGCCCGTCGTCGCCGTGGCCTCCGCCGTTCGTCTCAGCGCCCCCGCTCGAGCACCGCCTCTCCCGCTCTCCTGAATCCGTAGCACGTGCGCGCGGCACTTCGCGGCGCGCTGAGGCTCCGACGCAGTCACAGGAGAGGACATCGACCATGACACGCACATTTTGCGCGGCGCTGCTTGCGGCCGCGTGCATCGTGGCACCAGCCGCGGCACAGCAGCCCGCTCAGCGGCAAGTGGACTCGCTCGCCACCGAGCTGCGCGCCCTGCGCGCGCGACTCGACTCGCTGCGGGTCGAGCTGGCTCGGCTGGCGCGCCGGCAAGCGACCGAGACCCCGCGCACGCCGGCGGACGATGACCTGGCCGCGTTGCGGGCCGCAGCCGCCGCGGCGGTCGGGCGCGACACTATCCAGACGGCCGACACGGCCGCGGCGCGGCAGCTTGGAGGCCGAGGACGCAGCCAGTCGCAGCTCAATCCGGAGATCAGCGTCACCGGCAATCTGCACGCGGCGCTACAAACCGAAGGCGCGCAGCGCGACAATTTTGAGCTGCACGAAGTCGAGTTCTCGTTTCAGGCCGCCCTCGATCCGTACTCCCATACCAAGATTTTCGCGGGCGTACATGAGGACGGGATCGAGATCGAAGAGGGCTACTTTTACTATACCGGTCTGCCGGCGCGGCTGCGGCTCGACCTCGGTGTGTTTCGTCAACAGTTGGGCGAGCTCAATCGCTGGCATCTGCACGCTGTTCCGGAGACCGAGTATCCCCTGGTCCTGACGACGTTCGCCGGCGAGGAGGGGCTTGCGGGCGCGGGTGCGTCGCTGTACCGGGCATTCGGAGGATTCGGAACCCACGAGCTCTACGCGCAGGTGACAGCGGGCTCGAATGACGTGTTATTCGAGGGCGGGAACCGGCCGGCGTATCTGCTCCACATAAACAACTTCTGGCAGCTGAGCCGCTCGACGTACATGCAGATCGGTGCGACGGGCGTGTACGGCACAAACCCGGACACCGCGCTCAAGACCACGATGGGTGGAGTGGACTTCCGCTTCACGTGGCGGCCGCCCGCTCGAGCCTTGTATCGCGATTGGACGCTGCGCGGCGAGGTCTACGGCCTCAAGAAAGAACGCGCGGGCGCGGGCGATACCCGCCTCGGCGGCTACGTCGGGACAACGTACCGGCTCGGCCAGCGATGGATCGCCGGCGTGCGCTATGACTACGTCGAGGCACCCGAAGGTCCGAACGAGATCACTCGCCAGATCGTCCCCACGCTCACGTGGTGGCAGAGCGAGTGGGTGTTCCTACGCGCCGAATTCACCCGGCGGCTCAGTCCTGTCGGCGCCGATCGCAATCGGCTGCTCGTGCAGGCGATCTGGGCCATCGGTCCCCATAAACATGAGACCTACTGACATGCGATACATCGTTCCGCTGTTTCTCAGTCTGGCCGGTGTGACGCCTCCGCCGGTTGCCGCTCCCGTGAAGGTCGTCACCTCGATGACGACCTACGCGGCGATCGCCCGCGAAATCGTGGGCGACCGCGGCCAGGTGAATTCGATCGCTCAGAGCGACGAGAATCCGCACTATGTCCAGCCCAAGCCGAGTTTCGTGCCGCTGCTCGCGAATGCGGATGTGTTCGTGACCACCGGTCTGGATCTCGAGCTGTGGGTTCCCGCGCTGCTCGACAAGGCGGGCAACCCGAAAGTCACGGAAGGCGGGCCGGGCTACGTGGCCGCGTACCAGGGGATCCCGCTGCTCGACGTCCCCGCAAGCTATTCCCGCTCCCAGGGCGACATCCACGTCTATGGGAATCCGCACATCTGGACGGATCCCCTCAACGGCGTGCAGATCGCCCGCAACATTCTGACGGGATTGAAGCGCGTCTCTCCGGAGAACACGGACTATTTCACGGCGCGCGAAAAGGACTTCGAGGACCGCGTGTTCCGAGCGCTGTACGGGGATGAGCTGGTCACGCTGCTGGGCGGGCAAACGCTCATGGACCTGGACCGCCAGGGCAAACTGTTCGATTTCCTGAGCCAGCGGCGCTACCAGGGCGCGCCGCTCGCCAACCGGTTGGGCGGCTGGCTCGAGCAGGGGCTGATCTTTCGCGGCAAGGAAATGGCGTGCTATCACAAGCAGTGGGACTATTTCTCCCGCGAGTTCGGCATTCCGTGCATGGGTTACATCGAGCCGAAGCCGGGGATCCCACCGGCGCCTCGTCACGTGCGCGAGCTGATCGAGCTGATGCGGCAGCGGCGCGTGCACGTCCTCATGTCACCCGGGTACTTCGATCACAATCAGATTCGTCAGGTGGCGGAGCGAACCGGCGCGAAGGCGGTCATCGTACCGTCCAACGTGGGCGGGGCACCACGCGTGAGCACGTTTTTCGATCTGATCAATACGTTGGTCGGCTCGCTCGCACAGGCGTTCACCGACACCGCGAGCACCGGCCGCTAACCAACCGTCTAGGCGCAGGGGGGATCGTGTACCGTGTTTGAGTTCATGCTGGCGCCGTTCGTGGCGTGCATGGTGCTCGTCGCCATCCACTCCTACCTGGGCCTCCACATCATCGCCCGCGAAGTCATCTTCGTGGACCTGTCACTCGCGCAGATGGCCGGCCTCGGGAGCGTCGTCGCTCTCCTCTACGGAGTGGCGCCCGACTCGCAGACGGCGTTCATCTTTTCGCTGATATTCACCTGCATCGGCGCAGCCGTGTTCGCGCTCACCCGTACGCGCGGCAAAGGACGGGTCCCGCACGAAGCCATCATCGGAATCGTGTACGTGGTGGCCTCGGCGGCCGCCATCCTGGTGGCCGACAAGGCGCCCCGGGGCGCCGAGGCCCTCCACGACGTGATGGAAGGCTCCATCATCTGGATCACCTGGCCGACGATCCTGACGAAGGGCGCGGCCTACCTGGCGTTGGGTATCCTGCATTTTGCGCTGCGCAAGCAATTCCTCAAGATCTCGTTCCACCCTGAGGAGGCCGAGCGGGAGGGGTGGCGGATCCGGGCCTGGGACTTCCTGTTTTATGTGTCGTTCGGGGTGGCCGTGACGATTTCGGTGCCGGTGGCAGGGGTGCTCCTGGTGTTCACCATGCTGGTCGTCCCGGCGGTGGTGGCGTTTCTGTTCAGCCGGAATATTCGCAAGATGGTGCTCATTTCCTGGGGCGCTGGAGCCCTCGCCTCACTCCTCGGGTTGTACATATCGTACGTGGGTAACTTCCCGACTGGACCATTGATCGTTTGCATGTATGGATTGGTGCTGGTGGGCGCTGGAATACTCCGGAAGCTGGGCGTGGGGGATAAGGCGGTGAGCACATGACGGTCGGACGGTCGGACGGCCGGACGGCCCGACGGGCGGTCGCGCTAGTCGCGCTGTTGGCCGTCTGGCCGTCGGGCCGTCCGGCCGCCCAAGTGTCCTTCCACGTCTCCATCGGCGTCCGCCACTCCTCCACGCTGGTGCACGACTCGGTCGTGGTGCCCTTCGACCTGCGTCCCGCCCTCGCCCCTACCCTGCTCGTCACCGTGCGCGAGGAGCTCAGACCCGGCTGGTCGGCGGATGGCACGATCGACGTGACCCCCAGCAGCTTGCGCCGGCATGAGGGGGGCGGCGCATTCGACGCGGGGTCGTTTACCGCGCTCGCGTTCACCGTGGGCCTGCGCCGCGAGATCAGCTGGGGGCTCTCCGCCCGCGCGGGGTTCGGCGCGCTCAAGTACGCCACCGCCCAGACCGGGGTGTTTCGCGAGGGATCGGGCGGCCTGTTCCCGCTGGTCACCGCCGCGGCGACGTTCACACCCCGGTTCGGCGAGCGCCGCCAACTCGCCTTCGAAGCGCGCTACGACTTTCATCGCTTCATCACCCCTGCCCTGCGGACGCAGGGCTTCCGCGCAGCCCGCTCCGTACATCGCGTCGCGTTGCTGGCGCGGCTCGGCTGGGCGGCGGGCGGGCAACCTACGCCATGAAATGGCGCGGGCTCGTCGCGGCAGGAATCACCGCAGGCGCCGCAGTAGGCGCGGGGGGGGCATGCGGAGAGCCAACCATTCCCGACCGCAGCGGGTTCTACAGCTTCGCCGACACGGTGTTTGTTGGACCCGATGTCTTTGTAGACGTCTTCAACTGGCCGGCCAGCCGGCTGCCGGTCCGATTTTGGGCGGATCCGCGCGGCAACATGGCCTTCCTCGTCGCGCGCGCCGTGGAGGTCTGGGAGGAGCAGTTTCTGTACGGCGAGTTTCGCGGCGTCCTAGTGGCGGATTCGACGCGAGCCGACGTGATCGTGCGGTGGACGGACAGCATCCCTCCGGACGCTCCGCCGGATACGACGCCGCCGAATTCATGCACCGGCGTCACCAGCTTCGACTATGACACGGAGGGGACCGCCTTGGCGGCGCCGATCCACGTGGCGCTCCGCGTTCTCACCGGCGGAACGCCGGCGTCACCGGAACGGGTGCAGGGGTGCATGCGGCGGGTCGCGATCCACGAGCTGGGGCACTCTCTGGGTCTGCTGCGCCACAGCCCCAATCCCCAGGACATCATGATTGGGTCCCCGGTCGCCAATTACCCCTCGCTCGTCGACCGTCGTACGGTGGAGGTCCTCTACCACTCGCCTGCGACGATAGGGCCCCCACCGCCGTAGCCCGCGGGGGGGGGTCGCTTGACATCGCCGTGGCGGCGGTCTAGCATAACCCCTTCTCAAGAAAGGACTTCTGCTCCTTGTCCAGCCGTCGCCAGGACGCCCTCGACTATCACGCGCAGGGCCGCCCTGGGAAGATCCAGGTCGTACCGACCAAGCCGTTCAAGGACCAGCGCGATCTGTCCCTGGCTTACACGCCGGGGGTGGCGGAGCCGTGCCTCGAGATCGCCAAGCACCCGGACGCCGCCTACCTCTACACGGCGAAAGGCAACCTCGTGGCGGTGGTGACGAACGGCACGGCGGTGCTCGGGCTGGGCAATATCGGCGCCCTGGCCGGAAAACCGGTGATGGAGGGCAAGGGCATCCTCTTCAAGGCTTTCGCCGACATTGATGTGTTCGATCTGGAGGTCGGGTCCGAAAAGCCGGAGGACGTGATCAAGTTCTGCCAGCTGCTCGAACCCACGGTCGGGGGCATCAATCTCGAGGATATCCGATCCCCCGACTGCTTTTACATCGAGCAGGCGCTCCGTGATACGCTCGGCATCCCCGTCTTCCATGACGACCAGCACGGCACCGCCATCATCTCGGGGGCGGCGCTCCTCAACGCGCTGACCGTGGTCAAGAAGGACATCAGCAAGATCAAGGTCGTCTTCTCGGGCGCGGGAGCGGCCGCGATCGCCACCGCGGAGCATTACGTCCGTCTGGGCGTGAAGCGCGAGCACATCATCATGTGCGACCAAAAGGGCGTGATCTACAAGGACCGCGAGGGACTGGACGAGTTCAAGCGGCGTTTCGCGGCCCTAACCAACGCGCGGACCCTCGCCGAAGCCCTCCAGGGCGCGGACGTGTTCGTCGGACTGTCCGTGGGCGGCATCGTGACGGGAGAAATGCTCCAGGGGATGGCCAAGAAGCCGATCATCTTCGCCCTCGCCAATCCCGTCCCCGAGATCATGCCCGACGAGGCCAAGAAGGCGCGGCCCGATGCCATCGTGGCGACCGGACGCTCGGACTTCCCCAACCAGGTGAACAACGTCCTCGGCTTCCCGTTCATCTTCCGCGGCGCGCTGGACGTGCGGGCCAAGAAGATCAACGAGGAGATGGAGATGGCGGCGACGCGCGCGCTTGCCGCTCTCGCCAAGGAAGAGGTGCCGGAGTCCGTGACGCGCGCTTACGGCATCGAGAAGCTGAAGTTCGGCCCGGATTACCTGATCCCCAAGCCGTTCGACCCGCGCGTGCTCCTCTGGGTGGCGCCCGCGGTCGCGTGGGCGGCAGTCGCGTCGGGCATTGCGGGCCGCATCATCGACGTGGAGGAATACCGCGCCGAGCTGGAGGCGCGGCTGGGGCCGGAGCGCCAGGTGATGCGCGGCCTGATCACGCGGGCCCAACAGGACCCGCCGACCATCGTCTTTCCGGAGGGCGAGGACCCGCGCATCCTGCGCGCGGCCCGGATCCTCGCGGACGAAGGGATCGCGCGTCCGATCCTGCTCGGCGATCTCGACGTCATCCGTCGCCAGGCCGATGAAGGCGCGCTCACCCTCGAGGACATCGAGCTGGTGAATCCGAGGACGGCGGCGGACCGCGACCAGCTGGCCCAGGAGCTGTGGCAGCGGCGGCTGCGGCGCGGCATCACGTTGCGAGAAGCGCAGGATCGCGTACGCGATCCGATGTACTACGGCCTGCTGATGCTGCGCGCCGGCCGGGCTGACGCGCTGGTGGCCGGGGAGGAGATCGACTATCCCGACGCTGTCCGCCCCGCCTTGGAAGTGATCGGCGCGCGGCCAGGGCGCAAGCACGTCAGCGGCATCTACATGATGATCTTCCGCCAGCAGACGTTCTTCTTCGCGGACACGACGGTGAACATCGACCCCGACGCCGAGACGCTCGCCGAGATCGCCTCGGTCACGGCGCAGTTCGTCACCCGCCTCGGGGTCGAGCCCCGGGTCGCCATGCTCTCGTTCTCGAACTTCGGGTCGGTCAAGCACCCGGCCGCCGCCAAAGTGCAGCAGGCCGTGGCGCTGCTCCACGAGCGGGAGCCCAATCTCCAAGTGGACGGGGAGATGCAGGCCGATACGGCGGTCGTGGAGCGGATCCTGAACCGCGTGTATCCCTTCGCCAAGCTGCGCAGCCCGGCTAACGTGTTGATATTCCCAAGCTTAGACGCTGCGAACATCGCGTACAAGCTGCTCGACCGGCTCGGCCAAGCGCAGGCCATCGGCCCCATCCTTGTGGGGATGGACCGGCCGGTCCATGTCTTGCAAAGGTTATCGGAAGTTCCGGACATCGTGAACATGGCGGTTATCGCCGCCGTGGACGCTTTGGAACACAAGAAAACGTGAGCCTTTCAACCGAGCAGACCGTGCACCGAAACCTGACGCCCCCCGAGCTGTACGAGCACGCCGTGCGCCGCCGTGAAGGCGTGGTCACGGCGGGCGGCCCGTTCTGCGCCGTGACGTCGCCGCATACCGGCCGCAGTCCGAACGACAAGTTCCTCGTCCAGGAACCGGACTCGAGCGACCAGATCTGGTGGGGCAAGGTGAACCAGCCGCTCTCGTCGGCGCATTTCGAGCGGCTCCGGGCCGACGTCGAGGCGCACCTCAAGGACCAAGAGGTGTTCGTGCGCGATGTGTTTGCCGGCGCCGATCCGGCCTACCGGCTGCCGATCCGGTTTGTGACACCGAATGCGTGGCACGCCTTGTTCGTCTACAACATGTTCCTGCGACCGGGAGACGGCGATCTGTCCAGCTTTTCGCCCGGCTTCCAGGTGCTGCACGCACCCGAGTTCCATGCGACCCCCGCCGTGCATGGCACGAAGTCGGGCACGTTCATCGTCGTGAGCCTGGCGCAAAAGACCATCCTCATCGGCGGCACGCGTTACGCCGGCGAGCTGAAAAAGTCCATCTTCACGATCCTCAACTACCTCCTGCCCCAGCAGGGCGTGCTCTCCATGCATTGCTCCGCCAACGTCGGGGCAGGCGATCCCGCGCTCTTCTTCGGCCTTTCCGGCACAGGTAAGACGACCCTGTCTGCGGATCCCGAGCGCCGCCTGATCGGCGACGACGAGCATGGGTGGTCCGACCAGGGGATCTTCAATTTCGAGGGCGGGTGCTACGCCAAGGTCATTCGTCTGTCGCGCGACGGCGAGCCCGAGATCTACGCGACGACCGAGATGTTCGGGACGGTGCTCGAGAACGTCGTCGTGGATCCCGAGACCGGCGCGATCGACCTCGATTCCCAGCGCATCACGGAGAACACGCGCGCCTCGTATCCGATCCACTACATCCCGAACCACGTGCCCGAGGGCATGGCCGGGCACCCGGCGCACGTCCTGTTCCTCACGTGCGACGCGTTCGGGATCATGCCGCCGATTGCCAAGCTGACGCCCGAACAGGCGATGTATCACTTCCTCTCGGGCTATACGGCCAAGGTCGCGGGGACCGAGCGCGGCGTCACCGAGCCCAAGGAAACGTTCTCCGCGTGCTTCGGCGCGCCATTCCTTCCCCTGCGGCCCAATCTGTACGCGGAGATGCTCGGGGAGCGGATCGCGCGGTACGGCGTGCAGTGCTGGCTGGTAAACACGGGCTGGACGGGAGGGTCCTACGGTGTGGGGGAACGGATGAAACTGTCGCATACACGCGCGATGATCCGGGCGGCGCTCGCCGGCCAGCTGGACCGCGTGCCGACCCGTCGCGAGCCCGTATTCTGCTTGGAGATACCGCGGCACGTGCCCGGCGTCCCTGACGCGGTGCTCGACCCGCGCGCCACGTGGCGCGATCCCGCCGCCTACGACGCGCAGGCCGCCCGCCTGGCCGGGCTGTTCCGGAAGAACTTCGAGCAGTTCGCCGCTCCCGCGACCGTCCGGGAGGCCGGACCGCGGAGGATGTAGGAGGGCCTTGAGCCAGTTCGAGGTCGTCCGCGACCCGCTCTGGAACAACATTCGCCTCGAGCCTGAGGCTCTCGCGGTCATTGATACGCCGGCGTTCCAGCGCCTCCGGTATGTCCGGCAGCTAGGGCACGCTTTCCTGGTCTACCCCGGCGCCACGCATACGCGCTTCGAACATGCACTCGGCGCATATCACCTGGCCCGCCGCGCGGCGGCCGAGCTCACCGATGCCGACTCCGCTGAGGGGTTGGCCATTCGCCTGGCCGCCCTGCTCCACGACATCGGCCACTACCCCTTTTCGCACGCGCTCGAAGAAGCCGGCCTGCCGCGTCACGAGACCCTGGCAGCCCGCCACCTGCAAAGCGGCGTGCTGGCGACGACACTCGAGCAGCTGGGTGTTCCCGCCAGCCGGCTGCTGCCGATGATTCAGGGCGCGAGCCCCTCGCCGCTCGCCGGGATCGTGGCGGGATCGCTGGACGTGGACAAGCTCGACTATCTGTCCCGTGACGCGAAGATGTGCGGCGTGCCCTATGGCGTGATCGACGTGGACCGGCTGCTGACGTCGCTCACTCTGGCTGAAGGCCGCTTGGCGCTGCACGCGAAGGGCCTCGCGGCGCTGGAATCGCTGCTGTTCGCGAAGTACCAGATGTACCGGAACGTCTATTGGCATCACGCCGTGCGCAGCGCGACGGCGATGTTCAAGAGACTCGTGCGCCGCGCGATCGCCGCGGGCCGCGTGACGCCCGACGACATCGCCGTGGCGACCGACGACGGACTGAGCCACGAGCTGCAGCAGCGCGACCAAACCGGGCTCGCCCGTGCGCTGCGCGAGCGGCGGCTCGCCAAGCGCGCGCTCGACGTGCCGGCAACGGAGCTGCCTGTCGAGACTGCCGCCTGGCCGGCCAGCGATCCAGATCTGGTGGAGCGGGTCGAGGACCGGCTGGCGCAGGAGGTCGGGCTCGGCCCCGACCAGCTGTTCCTCGACTTCCCATCGAAGCCCGACATGCTGGACGTGGCGATTCCGGTGGTGGGGCGCGCGGGGAGCGCCGCGGAGCATCTCGGCCTCCCGCGCGTGGCGCCGGAGCTGCACCGCTCGGCGCAGCGGCTGCGCGTGTTCGTGCTCGGGGGGGGGCCCGCCGAGGTGCCGGCCCGCGCGATCGTGGAATTAGTGACGTGGCCGCGCGCCGAAGTGGAAGCGCGGCTCGAGGGGGAGCGCGGCCTGCTCAGCGCGGCCGGGCGATCGTCTGCTGCGTCGTGACGTTCTCTTCGGCGGTCGGCGGAGGGGGAGCCTCGACGGAATCGACGCGCACGATGATCGCCGTGATGTTGTCGAGCCCGCCATGGCGGTTGGCTTCGGCGATGAGCGCGTCCACCTCCTCCTGCGGCATCCGCTCGGGCGACAGCAGCTCCGCCAACTGATAATCCTCCAGCATCCCCGTCAGGCCGTCGGATGCCAACAGGAACACGTCGCGCGGCTTGACCGTCCCCACGTAGATGTCCGGCATGACGTCGCTGTTCGCACCGACGCAGCGGGTGATCACGTTGCTGTAGGGATGTGAGCGCGCCTGCTCAGGGGTCAGGTACCCGGCGTCTACCTGCTCCTGCACATAGGAGTGGTCTTTGGTGAGCTGGCTGAGGCGGCTGTCCCGCAGGAGATAGGCCCGGCTGTCACCCACCTGACCGATGAGGAAGCGGGTCTCGTACAGCGTCAACGCGGTGACCGTCGTTCCCATTCCGCGCTTGTCGTGCTCGGTGAGCGTGCGCTGGAAGATGGCGCCATTCGCGGTGCGGACCGCCGTGCGCATGCGCTCGGCTACCTGCTCGTCGGTCAACCCGCGCAGCGAATCGATCTCGCGCGCCACGAAGCGGACCGCCATCTCGCTCGCCACCTCGCCTGCCGCGTGGCCCCCCATGCCGTCGGCGACCACGAAGATGCCGCGGTCGGGGACCATGAGGTAGCTGTCCTCATTCCCCGACCGGATGACCCCGACATCGGTGCGGCCTGCGGCGGTGATGTGCACGAGATCCCTAGATGAACACCCAGTACACGAGTCCCACGACCCCGAAGAGCAGTACGGCCGCGCTCCCTCCACAGCCCTTGCCCTTCTTCTTCTCCTGCGCGACCGGCGGGCGCGACTTCGGTTTCGCCGCCGGTTTCGCCGCCGGTTTGGCTGCCGGTTTGGCCGCCGGGGGCGCTTTGGGCGGAGCAGGCTGCGCCGTCGGCTTCATCATTTCCATCATCCGGGTGCCGCCGCCCTTGGCGACTCCGGCGGCATCATCCGTCGGCTCGAACACCAGCGCCACGTCGCCGAAGCGCACATTCGCCCCCGGCGCGAGCGGCGCCTCGCCCTTGATCCGCTCCCCGTCTACGAACGTCCCATTGGTCGAGTCGAGATCCACCAATACCCATACGCCTTCGCGACGTTGCAGCTTCGCGTGCGTAGTGGAGACCGATTCATCGGGGAACACCAGATCGTTGTAGTCAGCCCGACCGATATTGACGACCGGCGTCTTCACGACCAGCCGCTGGCCCTTCAGCGCCCCGGCGCGCACGAGGAAGTTGCCCAAAACCGCGCCCGAGGGTCGCGGCGAGGAGGGGACGGGGGGAGCGGGGGGGGCGGGGGGGGCGGGGGGGGCGGGGGGGACGCCGGCCGGCACTCCATGGACGGTCTCCTTCAGACGCTCCCCCCGCTCCCCCGCGGCGGGTGCCGAGCCCTGAGTAGGGGCCACGGCCGAGGGCGCGCTAGCGGCCGGCCCCGGTGAAGGGTTTCGCGGCGCGTCCGCATAAAACCGGAAATTCTCCTCACCGATCTTGATCACGTCCGCCCGCGCCAGCAGCCGCTGTCCCTCGACCCGCTCGTCGTTGACCCAGGTCCCGTTCGTGCTCGAGTCTACGAGCAAATAGCCCTTGGGTGTCTGGACGATTTCGCCATGCCGGCGGGACACATCCTTCCCCGAGACAACCACGTCGCAGGTGGCGTCGCGCCCGAACACCAGCGAGGTCCCGGTGACAGCGTACTCCCGGCCGTCGGTGAGCGAGACGACCCGGCCGCCCGTATTGGCGGTCGCCTTGCCAGCCTTGGCGTGCTCCATCGCCTGGGGCAGGCTCATCGCTTGGACGTATTGAGTGCTGCCGCTGCGGCGCTCGTCTACGAAGGTCAGCTCTTGACCGGCGACCTCAACCTTGTCGCCGTGCAGCAGGGGGGTGGGCTCGGCCCCGAGGCGGACGCCGTTGATCAACACCTCCGCTTCGGGAACCGCCTTGGTGATCACGACTTGGCCGTCGGGGAGGGCTTTCAGCTTGGCGTGGCGCGGGAGGACGCCGGGAACGGCCAACGGGATGGCGCAGCCCGGATCGGCACCGAGCAGCACTTCTCCCGCGGGAATCGTGAACCGCCGCCCGCCCAGTTCAAGCAACGCCATGCACCCGCACTCCCGTCTCGGTGACCAGGCCGAAGAAGTTACGCCCGGGTTCGTAACCGGGCAAGCAAGCTGAGGTTAGGTGAGTACTTGCTCTTCGCGTCCGATGAGGCCGCGCCGCAGCCAGTGCCAGAAGATCAGCGAGCCGACGATCACGGTCGCGTAGCTGCTGATGAACCGCCAGATGAGCGTGTAGCTCGGGGTGAGCTCGCGGGGCACATAGATCGACATGACGGCCGCGGAAATCAGCTCGGCGAGACCGGAACCGCCCGGAGTGGGCGCGAAGTACAGGAGGAAGGCGATGAGTGTCTGGAGCAGCAGAATGTCGTAGAAGTTCGCCGGGATCCCCAGCGTGCGGAGCGTGACATACCCGGCGAGCAACTTGTTGGAATGCGCGGGCGCGGAGATCAGGATCGCCCAAAAGACGGTGAGCAACCCTTTCGGGCTCGCGAAAGCCACCATGCACGCGTGTGCCCGATCGACTCCCCCCGACAGGGATTCCATCCGCGCCGCCGCCCGCGGATTCTTGCGGCTGATGCGCGCGGCCACGCGCTGGATGAGGCGCTTGATGGCCCCCGGAAACACCATCGCGGCGAGCATCAGTGCGCCGATAATGCCGAACAAGGTGAGGCTGGTCTTGAACAGGTCGTACAGCGTGATGCCGAGCAGCAGCCCGTGCTCCGACAGCGAGCGACCGGCCCCGAGCCAGACGGCCAACGGTCCGGCGATCACCAGGAAGGCCACGGTGGCAACGAAGGTGATGAACACCGACGTAACCGCCTCCGGCATGGGCAGACCGGCACGGCGCAGCGTCCAGATGGATAACGCGGCGGAGCCGGACTGGAACGGCGTCAGGTACCCTCCCCAGGCCCCGAGCCCGCCCGCGAGCACCATGTCCTTGAGCCGCACGCCCGGATGCACGTGGCGGGCGCACACCCACAGCCGCAGGCCTCCGCCAAACCAGTCCATGGAGGCGAGGACCAGCCCGACGAGCAGCCAGCCCCAGTGCAGCCGCAGCAACGGCGCGATGAGAACGTCGATCCGGTCGCCGAACCGGATGAGGTAGTAGGCGAAGATGATGACGACAGCGGCAACCGAAATCCCGGCGAACAGCTCGAGACCGCGACGGAGGAGCCGGGGAGTCAGGGCGAGGGCCATTCAGGGGGCAAAGCTGTTATTTTTGGGGGTTATGCGCCATCCCCCCGACCGCATCGTTCTCCGCAACGTGCGGCAGCACAATCTGAAGGGCATCACGGTCGCCTTCCCCCGGCGGGCGCTGTCCGTGGTGACGGGACCATCCGGCTCGGGAAAGAGCTCGCTGGCGTTCGACACGCTCTACGCCGAGGGCCAACGCCGCTACATCGAATCCCTTTCCACCTACGCCAAGCAATTCCTCGAGCGGATGCCGAAGCCCCTGGTGGACGCCATGGAGGGACTGTCGCCGGCCGTGGCGATCGAGCAGAAAAACCCCACCACCTCGAGTCGCTCGACGGTGGGAACGGCCACGGAGATCGCTGACTTCCTGCGGCTGTTGTGGGCGCGCGCGGGGACGCAGGTGTGCGTGCAGTGCGGAAAGGAAGTGAAGCGGGATACGGTGCAGGACGTGGTGGACGCAGTCATCGCGGATGCCCAGGACGGGCATGATCCGCGGGACGGGCATGATGCGATTTTGGTCACGTTTCCATTGCCCGCCTCCGCCCACCGTCCCGATGTGGAAGTCGCGGCGCAGTTGCGCGCCGCGGGGTTCGTGCGGGCGCAGGTTGATGGCGCGGTCGTACGGCTGGACGAGGATGGCGCAGAACAATGCGTGCGCGACGGCCGTGAAGTTCTGGTCGTGGTGGATCGCATCGCGCCCACAGAGGGCAACCGCGGCCGCCTTGCCGATGCGATCGCAACGGCGTTTACCGAGGGCGAAGGCGTCGCGCTCGCGTTGAACAACGGCGACCGGCGCCGCTTCTCCGAGCATCCGACCTGCTCGGCATGCGGTTGCCCTGCTCCCGCGCTCACACCGACGCTGTTCTCCTTCAATAACCCGCGCGGGGCGTGCCCCGGGTGCAACGGCTTTGGCGCGGTGCTCGAGTACGATGAATCGCTGATCGTCCCCGACCCCGGCCGGTCGCTGGCACGCGGTGCGCTCGATCCCTGGACGAAGCCCCGGTACGAGGGGCGCCGCCGCCTGCTCCGCGAGACCGCGCGGGCCCGGCAGCTGGATCTCGATACGCCGTGGCGCGATCTCCCCGAGCGCGACCGCCGCTTCCTGCTCCACAACGCAAGCGGGCGGTATCTCGGGATGCTCCCGTTCTTGACGCGCCTCGAAGAGAAGCGCTACAAGCAGTACATCCGCGTCTTCCTGCGGCAGTACCAGCTCGCCAAGACGTGTCCGGGCTGCGGCGGCGCGCGGCTGAAACCGGAGTCGCTCGCGGTGCGGGTGGCGGGCAAGACGATTGCCGAGGCGGCGGCGCTCACCGCCGCCGACCTTGCCGAGTGGCTCCGCACCCTGCAGCTGCCGCCCTTCCAACAGCAGGTCGCCGACCACATCCTCGGCGAGCTCGGAGCGCGCGTCAGCTTCGTCAACGACGTCGGCCTGGGGTATCTCACGCTCGACCGCCAGATGCGGACGCTGTCGGGGGGCGAAGCCCAGCGGATCGCGCTCTCCAACGCGCTCGGCTCGCGACTCGTGGATACGCTGTACGTGCTCGACGAGCCGTCCATCGGCCTCCACCCCGCCGACGTGGATCGCCTCCTCGGGCTGCTGCGCCGGCTGTCGGATGCCGGCAACACCGTCGTGGTCGTGGAGCACGATCCCGCGGCCATGCGCGCCGCGGACTGGATGGTGGAGCTGGGTCCGGCCAGCGGCGAGGCCGGCGGGCAGCTCGTGTACGAGGGTCCCGCCGCGGGTGTGCGCGAGGCCGGCACGCTCACCGGCCAGTACCTGTCCGGGGAGAAGCGGATCGGCGTCCCCTCGGCGCGGCGGCCGGCGGTTCGCTGGCTCGATGTCAAAGGCGCGCGGCTGCACAATCTCGCGGGCGTGGACATCCGCGTCCCGCTGGGGACACTCACCGCCGTCACGGGCGTGTCGGGGTCGGGCAAGTCCACGCTCGTCCACGATGTTCTGTACCGTCAGCTCGAGGGACGGCTCCGGGGCGAGCACACCGCCAAGCAACACCTCGGCGAGCCGGTCGGCGCGGTCAAAGCGCTCAAGGGCTGGGAGAGCCTCGACGACGTCGTGCTGATCGATCAGGCGCCGATCGGCCGTACGCCGCGCTCCAATCCGGTGACGTACGTGAAGGCGTTCGACGAGCTGCGCGCGCTGTTCGCGAACGAGGCGCTCGCGCGCGCGCGCGGGTACACGCCCAGCACCTTCTCGTTCAACGTGGCCGGGGGGGGCGGGGGGGGACGCTGCGAAGCGTGCGAGGGCGCGGGACACGTGCTGATCGAGATGGTCTTCCTCGCCAATGTGTTCGTGCCGTGCGAAATCTGCGGCGGCTCGCGATTCAAGCGCGAGGTCCTCGACGTCAAGCTGCAAG
Organism: Gemmatimonadales bacterium; assembly: GCA_040901965.1. Classification (GTDB taxonomy): domain Bacteria; phylum Gemmatimonadota; class Gemmatimonadetes; order Gemmatimonadales; family GWC2-71-9; genus 20CM-2-65-7. The sequence continues at coordinate 37,427 of JBBDYB010000011.1, forward strand.
GCGAGAACATCGCCCAGGTGCTCGAATGGACGGTGGACCAGGCCATCAAGCGGCTCCATCGGAACCCCCGGCTCGCGCGGGCGCTGTGGCACCTGCAGCAGGTGGGCCTGGGGTATCTGCGCCTGGGCCAGCCGGCTACGACCCTCTCCGGCGGCGAGGCGCAGCGCCTCAAGATCGCGCGCGAGCTCGCGCTGGCCGGCAGCGCCACGCGGACGCTCGGCAAGCGCAAGCTCTACATCCTCGACGAGCCGACCACAGGCCTGCATCTCGACGACGTGCGTGTGCTATGCAAGGTCCTCGACCGGCTCGTGGACGCCGGGCACACGGTCCTGGTCATCGAGCACAACCTCGACGTCATCAAGCGCGCGGATTGGGTGATTGACTTGGGACCGGGGGCGGGCGAGCAGGGCGGCCGCGTGGTCGCCGCCGGGACACCCGAGGACGTTGCCCAAGCGCCCGAATCGCCGACCGGTCGCTACCTGCGGAACCTCTCTTGAGCGTGCAGTCCCTGTCCAACCGTCCAACCGTCCGACTGTCCGACAGACGGGCCGACTTACTCCTCCTCGCCGCCACGGCGGTCTGGGGCGTGAGCTTCGTGATCGTCAAGGGAGCGCTCGCGGACAGCTCGCCGCTGGCGTTTCTCGCGCTGCGCTTCGCGATCGCGACCGCGGTGCTCAGTCCCTTCATTGATTTCCGCACGCCCTGGTCACGTGCCGAGCTGCGCGGCGGCCTGCTGCTCACCACGCTCCTGGCGATCGGTTTTGCAACCCAGGCGGTGGGCCTGCAATACACGACGCCCGCGCGCTCGGCGTTCATCGTGGCGCTGTCGTCGGTGCTCGCGCCGCTCGTGGCGCTCATCGTGCTGCGCCATCGGCCGGGGTGGGTGGTGTTGGCGGCGGTAGGGATCGCCGGGCTGGGTATCTACCTGCTCACCGCCCCTGACGCGGGCGGCCTGAACCGCGGCGATGTGTGGACGCTCGTGACCGCGGTCGTGTTCGGTGGGCACATCGTCGCGGTCGCAGAGCTCTCCAAGCGTCACGATGCGCGGCGGCTGGTGTGGCTGCAGCTGGCGGGCACCACAGTGGGAGCCGCGGCGGCGGCGGCGTTGCTCGAGCCGGTGCGGGTCGACTGGTCGCCGGGACTACTCGGAGCCCTGCTGTTCACGGGTGTCGTCGCAACCGCCGCGGCGCTCGTGTGGCAGATGCGCGCGCAACGCCAGATGTCTTCGGCGCGGGCGGCGTTGCTGCTCTGCTTCGAGCCGGTGTTTGCGACGGCGGCGTCGTGGGTCTGGCTGGGAGAGCGGCTGTCGGTCACGCAGTGGGTGGGCGCGGGGTTGATCATCGCGGGGATGGTTCTCGCCGAGGTTCCATCGCGCCCGAGGTAGCCGGTACCCGTTGAACTGAGCGCGTAGCCAGGCGATATTTGGCGCTCTTCCCGAGTAGCTCAGTTGGTAGAGCAGCCGGCTGTTAACCGGCGGGTCGCAGGTTCGAGTCCTGCCTCGGGAGCTCCGCAGTTCCTCCTGCCGCAACGAGTTCCGGCCCCGGCTCGGAAGCGGCCCCCGCCTCCGGTACGGTCTGGGTACGGTTGGGACGCGCCCGGTCCATCATACGAAGTCAAGGGCAGCAGGTTAGCAGGCGCTCGTCGTGATGGGAGTAAACACCCTCCCCTCCGCGACCCCTGACTAGCGGCGTTAGCTAAGGATGGGCGCTCCAAAGGTGCTTCGAGGCGCCTACCATCTCAACAGCACGAGTCCGGGCGGTGAGTCGCGCGATCGCGCGGTACACCGCGTCGCGCAGCGCCTTCTCGCGCGGATCGTCGGACAGGTAGAAGTCCATCTTGTTCATCACGTAGGCAAACCCTAGGCGCGCGTCGGGATCGGCGAACGCGAACGAGCCGCCCGCGCCGGGCACGCCGAACGCGCGTGGGGTCGAGCCGAAGAAGACATCGGGCCCGGGCCGCAATGGTGCGCGCCGTCGGTGAGAAGACGGTCGCGATGTCGCGCCCGATGGGCTGAACTACGCCGGGAGAATAGGAATTTCGCTACCCGCGGTAACAACAGCGGTAACAACGGGGCCGTCGCTGGCAGGCGCTGGCCGACGCGCGACTCGCGTAAGTGCCCTGAACCGACTCAACGGCCAGCGTTGGTGGTCGCTGGCCGGTGCCACCTCCGGAGCCGAAGGTCGTGGGTTCGAATCCCGCCTGGCGCATGAAGTTACAACGCGGTAACAACGGTGGTTACAACGGGGCCGAAGGTCCCGTCATCGGATAGCTTCCATCGTCTCACGCGAGCCTCGTCCGAATGTCGATCTCCGACGTGAGCGTCCGATGGACCGGACACTTGTTGGCGATCCCGAGGACTTTGGCGCGCTGCTCCTCCATGAGCTCCCCGGCGACCGCGATCTCCCGCTCGATCCGATCGAGCATGCCCTGCTTGGTTTCACAGTCGGCGCAATCCTCGGCGTGGATTCTCGAGTGGCGCAGGCGAACCGTCACGCCGGTAAGCGGCCACCCCTTCCGTCGCGCATACAGCGCGATGGTCATCGAGGTTCAGGCGCCTAGCGCGGCGAGCAGCAAGTCGTACGGCGTAGGCCCGCGATCGGTCCCACCGGCGGACGCGGGCTCGTCGGCGATCAAACGGTGCCGCCCTGCAGTGATCTCCTGAACGAATCCCTCGGCACCGCCGCGCACCACGACGACGCCTTCCTGGTTCTGTTCGACCATTTTGAACCTCCCGTTCTTGGCAGATGTTGCGGGTCAGGGCAGGACACCGGCGGCACGGGCGTCGCTTGCCGTGTCGACATCCCGCAAAGTAGGTAGAAGCGCCGCGCTCAGCCCCAGCTGCCGCGCCCGCGCCACCGTCTGGCTCAGCACGGCGGCGGTGGACCATGCGATCCCGTGAAACAGCTGCGAGGCCGGCGCGCGCAGCCCGATCAGATAGTACCCGCCATCGTGCGCGGGGCCGAGCACCAGGTCACGCTCGTCGAGCGACGCCAGCGCTTGGGTCACCACGCAGGCGTCGACCGCGGGACAGTCCGATCCGATCACGATCACTCGGCGCGCCCCTTCGTCAAAGTGCCGCAGAAACGCAGCGGCCAGGCGCGTTCCCAGTGGACCAGCCACCTGGGCTCGATAGTCCGCCACGCTCAGTCCCTGCAGCCAGGCGCGAACCTCGGGGCGGGCCTCCGGCGGGGCGAACCAGACCACCGTTTCGTAGCCGGCCCCCGCCGCGGCCGACACGGCACGTCGCCCGAGGTCCCGGTAGATCTCGGCCGCGCGCTGGCTCCCAACCTCGGCGGCCAGGCGCGTCTTGACCCGGCCGGGCAGCGGCGCCTTCACGAAGACGCCGAGGACGTCCCGGTGAGATGGTCTACGCACGGTCCCGCCACCTCGCCAGTCGCGCCGGGGACGTGCCGATCAGGTACAGCGAGATCAGCGCGGTGTGCTTCAGCCACGTCCGCAGTACCCCGCCGCGCCGGTAGCGACGCCCCGACGTGACGAGCGGCGCGGGCAGCCGCGCGACGCGCGTCCGTCGCCGCAACGCGCGAATCATCGCCACATCCTCCATGAGCGGCAGGTCCGGGTAGCCCCCGATGGACTCAAACAGCTCGCGACGGACCAACAGCCCCTGATCGCCGTACGCCAAGCCGGACAGAGCCTCGCGGATGGCTTGTCCGGTCTCGAGGAAGCGCCGCCAGAACGGCGGGAGGTCGATCGCAAATCGGAACACCGCAGCCTGCAGCCCGGCCGAGGGCTCAAGTGCACTGAGCAGAGCCGCTCGGGCGCCTTCGCCGAGCCGACCGTCGGCGTGGAGAAACAGCAGCCAGTCGCCTCGCGCCACGATCGCTCCCCGATTCAGCTGAGGCGCCCGTCCGCGGGGAGCCTGCAGCACGCGCACGCCGGCCGCCGCCGCGCAGGCGCGCGTGCCGTCCGTGGACCCCCCGTCGGCCACGACGACGTCGAGCGGGATCGACCCGCCTAGGTCGCGCAGGTCCTCGAGGAGGGCGGGCAGCGACTGCTGCTCATTCAGGGTCGGGATCACAACGCCGATCATCGCCGGTCCTCCACCCAGCGCAGGCGGCGCGCCACGCCCGGCAGGAACGACAGGATGACGAGGAGTGCGCCGGCGACGAGCACGCGGAGCAGGGCGCCGCGCGAGCCGCCGGCGACCCCGGCGACCAGCGCGTCGGCGAAATACGTGTACACGAGCGTGCCCGGCAGGATGCCGATCAGGGTTGCCGCCGCGTACCCGCGCCACGGCATCGCCGTCAGGCCGGAGGCGAGGTTCAGTAGATTGAACGGGACGACCGGGATGAGCCGGAGTCGGAGCAGCCATATCGGGCCCTGCGCCTCGGCGAGTCGATCCAGCCCCGACAAGCGGTCACCGACGAACGCGCGCAGTCCCTCGCGCCCCAGCGCCCGCGCCAGCCAGAAGGCCCCCGTGGCGCCGAGGTTCGCGCCGATCGTGTTGAGGAGTGCCCCCCACCAGAACCCGAATACGGCCCCGCCGGCGAGCGTCAGGACGAGCCCCGAGAAATCGAGCGCAGAGAGGACGGCGTAAAGGAGCACGAACGCCACCGGGCCCCACCAGGCGCTCCGTAGCGTCGCGCTCAGCCGGCCGAGACCATCAGCGGTCAGTACGTCTCGCGCGGGCACGTGCCGAAACGCGAGCCAGGCGAGCGCGAGCAACGCGAGCAAGGCGAGGAGCTTGAGCAGCCCCCGAGCCCGGGGCGTCACAGCCACCACCGAATCAACCGCCGGAGCAGGCGTCCGCGATTCGTGTCCCCATAGCGCTGTCGATACCAGGTACCCGCCGTCCGCTTGACGATCTCGCCCATCGTGGGATACGGGTGAATGACACCGTCGAGCTTCTGGAGTGGGATGTGGAAGCGCATCGCCAGGACGATCTCCATGATCAGCTCGCCCGCCCCGCGCCCGACGATCGTCGCACCGAGGATGCGCCCATCCCGGCGCGTGACGATCTTCGCGAAGCCAGCCGTGGCGCCGTCCACGATCGCCCGATCGAGGTCGACGAAGTCGGACCGGTACACCTCCACCCGCTCCCCCTGGGCCGTGGCCTCCGCTTCGGTCAGGCCCACGCGCGCGACCTCGGGATCGGTGTAGGTCACCCACGGGACGACCCGATAGTCCGCCTTCGTCTTCAACGGCGTGAGCGCGTTCTGGACGACGATCCGCGCCATGTAGTCGGCGACGTGCGTGAACTGCAACCTGCCCGTTACGTCACCCGCGGCCCAGATCCCGCGCTGCGTGGTCTCCAGTCGCGCATTCACCCGCACGGCGCCCCGGTCGAGCGCGATGCCCGCCTGCTCGGCATCGAGATCGGCGGTGTTGGGTCGTCGGCCCGTCGCCGCGAACAGCTCGTCGGCGGCGATCCGCTCCCCGGCGGGATCGCAGACCACCTTCGCCCCCGCCTCCTGGGCGACTGTCGCCGCCCGAAAGCCGGTGCGCACGACGATGCCCTCCGCCTCGAGCTGCTCGCGTATGTAGCGGCCCACCTCGGCGTCCTCGTTTGGGAGCACCTCGGGGAGCAGCTCGAGCACCGTGACCTTCGCGCCCAGGCGGGCGTAGGTCTGGGCGAACTCGAGGCCGATCGGGCCGCCGCCGAGCATCGTGATCCTCGGCGGAAGCGTGACCTGGTCGAACGCGGTGAGGTGCGTGAGGTAGCCGGTTTCCTCGAGGCCGGGGATCGGGGGGGCCGTGGGGGAGGAACCGGTGGCGATGACGATGCGTTTGGCCGCGAGCGTCCGGTCCTGAACCTTTACGCGCCCCGCACCGGCGAGCCGGGCCCGCGAGAAGACGACATCCACTCCCATGGCGCGGAACCGTTGCGGATCGTCGTGGGGCGCGATCCGCTGCTGCGCGGAGCGCAGCCAGGCGACCGCCTCGGGCCACGTTCCAGCCGAGCCCTCGCGACGCCGCCGGGCGAGCGTTTGACGCTGGCGGGCGAACGCGATGAGTGCCTTCGACGGCACGCACCCGGTCCACAGGCAGTCCCCGCCCAGCCGCTCGCGCTCGACGACGGCAACGCGTGCGCCCAACGCGGCGGCGCCGGCGGCGGTGACGAGACCGGCCGTGCCGCCGCCGATGATCACGATGTCGTGCGTCGGCACGGGCTAGCCCAGCCGGCCGATCGCGAGGTAGGCGAGTGCCGCGATGATCCCCGCGACGGGAAGCGTCACCGCCCACGCCACCGCCATGGCGCGCACGACCCTCCACCGCACGTCGGCCTTGCGCGCGCCGACACCCGTAATGGCGCCGGTCGAGACATGCGTCGTGGAGACGGGGAGCGCGTAGAACGAGGCGACGCCGACCAGCGCCGACGTCACGAGATTCGCCGCGAAGCCGTCGTCGTGCCGGATCGTCGTGACCTTCCTCGCCAACGTCTCGGTTACCCGGCGGCCCGCGACGTAACTCCCGAGGCCCATCGCGAGCGCGACGAGGGGGAAGAACCACTCAGTCGCGATCCCCGCAGCGGCGGCCGCCAGCACGCCCAGCGCCAGGATCTTTGGCGTGTCGTTCATCCCGCGGAAGAAGCTGGTCGCGCCGGACGTCAGCCAGTGCATCGAGTCCATCGCGTTCACCCGTGCCACGACGGCGCTCGGGCAGTCGGCTCCGGCGATCATCCGTAGCGCCGGCCCGCCCGTGAGCACGGCGGCTGAGCCCGCGCCGAGGACCACCTGCTCCTCCCGCTCGACGCACACGCAATACCGGTTGAAGCGCCGGAACGCGAAACCGATGAGCGGGTAGCTGGCCACCATGAGCGCCAGCGCGACGAGCGGCGAAACGGCGAGCGGCACCGCGATCTTGGTGACGACCGTCGCCCAATGGACGCCGGCCGTACCCCCTGCCACAATCCCCACCCCTACCAGGCCGCCCACGAGCGAGTGCGTCGTCGACACGGGAAGGCCCATCCGGGTTGCGATGACCAGCCACCCGATCGCGCCAACCGCGACCGCCACCAGGAAGTCGGTTCCCGGCGTTGCGGCGAGCAGACCTTTGCCGGAGAACACCGCGACGAGGCCCTGGGAGGCGAACGCCGCGACGCCGCCGCCCGCCACGGTCCACGCCGTGCCCCAGCGCAGTGCCCGCCGGAGATCGGTGACGCCCGAGCCCACGAGCGTGGCGACTCCCTTGGATACGTCGTTCGCCCCGTTCGCGTAGGCGAGGGCGAGGGTGAGGGCGACGAGTAGGACGCCCATCAGCAGCAGGTTCCGTCGGCGCTGCAGCAGGCATAACCCGTCCGCTCCTCGCGGGGCTCGAGTACCGCGAACAGGGCTTGATAGGGCGGCCGGGAGAGTTTGGCCACCGTGTCGGTGCACACCTCGTACGGCTCGTTGCGTGGGAAGAGGTGGCCTTCCTCGTCGATGAGCGCCTTGCCGGGACCGAGGTAGACGGCCCGGTGGCCTTTGTACACACAACCCGCCGCCTTCTCGTACTTGAACCCCTGCACCGTAATAGAGAAGAAGGGGTAGCCCTCGACGTCCTTCCAGTAGCTCTTCTTGAGCACCGTCAAGCCGTAGAAGCCGGCCCGCTCGAGGGCGGCAAGGAACTGCTCCTCGGTGAGCGCGCCGACCAGGCATTCGCCCCACAGCTCGGCGTTTACCTTGAGGTGCGGCGGCACGTCGGTCTCGCCCACGATGTCCGACACGACGATCCGGCCGTGGTCCTTGAGGATCCGCCACATCTGCTCGAACACACGCGGCTTGTCGGGGGAGAGGTTCACCACACAGTTCGACGTGATGAGGTCCACGCTCTTCGACTCGACTGGGATGTCCTCGAGGTACCCCTTGCGAAATTCCGCGACGTCGTAGCCGAGGGCCGCGGCGACCTTCGGCTTGTTCTCGCTCGCCACCGCGAGCATCGCGTCGGTCATGTCCACGCCGATCGCCTTCCCGGTGGGTCCCACGAGCTTCGCCGCGATGAACACGTCGATCCCCCCACCGGAGCCCAGGTCCACCACGGTTTCTCCCGGCCGGATGTTCGCGGAGAGCATCGGCGATCCGCAGCCGTAGAACCGGTCGAGCACGTCCTGGGGAATGTGGGCAACCGCCCCGGCGTCGTACTTGGTCGGGCAGCAGAGATCCGCCTTGGGCTGCTCGGCAGCAGCGGCGTAGTACTCGCGCACCTTGGCGCGCGGCTTGTCCACGTCGAACGACAGCACGCAGTTCGAGTGGAGGGTCAAGACCGGCTGCTCGGCGAGCGCGCCGTCGGCCGTCCCGCAGGCGATCGCTCCCTCGCCCATCGCATGCAGCACGAGCGGCGCGTCGTAGCCGGAGCGGCGGTTCGCGCGGGCTTGCTTCTCCTTGCCCAGGGTCGTCATCACGCGCCGCACCAGCGCGAGCTGGATCGGATAGTAGGGATCGGGCGCTAGGGGGTCGCCCTCCGAGAAAGACCAGGCGTGCTCCCAATCGCCCCCGCCGGTGAGGAAGCGGAAGGGGTCAGCGGCCATCGCCGGCTTGTCCGCCACGGTAGCGGCGCGCAGCCGCTGCACCACAGGTGAGTGGTCGAGGATCTCGGCAAGATCCTGCCGCGTCGCATCGCCGCAGTACAACCCCGGCTCATTAGCGAGCGCCGCGGTGGGGTAGACCTTGCCATCGAAGTTGACGCACAGCGAGTCCCAGCCGCCGTTACCGAAGTCGTATTTCACGCCCGGTACGCCATTCACGCGGCGCTTCACGGCTTCCACGTTGTCGAGCACCACGCCCGCGGCGGCGGCGGCGTCCGCGGTACGCTGCACGGCAGCGACGAGATCGGGGACTGCGGGGAAGAAACCGTTCAGGCTCGCCGCCGCCCGACCCCGCTTGTGCGTCCACATCAAGTGATGGCTCTTCGCGCCGGCGGTCTTCGCGATGCCGGGGAGAGCGGGTAACTCGGCGAGGTTCCGCCTCGTGGTCACGGTCGTGAGCGCCACATCGTACCCCAGGTCGGCGAGGAGGCGCGCGCCGTCCAGTGCCTTCGCAAACGTGCCGGGGCCGCGCACGGGATCGTTCGTCTCAGGCGTCGCGCCGTCCAGCGACACCTGGAAGCGCACCCGGGAACGGTCGAGCGTCCCAAGCTCACGGCGGATCGGCCCTCGGAACACCGTGGCGTTGCTGAGGAGGATAACTTCGAGACCGCGCGTCTCGGTGGCGTGGCGCAGCAGCTCGAAGATGTCCTTGCGCACGAACGGCTCGCCGCCCGTGATGTAGAGCCGCTCGAGGCCGAGCTGCACCGCCTGGTCCACGATGCCCCGGAGCTGCTCGAGCGGCAGCCCGCGCTCTTTCCCCGGCCCCGACGAGACGAGGCAGTGAGCGCACGAGAGGTTGCAGGCATTGTTGATCTGCAGCCACAGCTCCCGCAGGCCTTGAGGCCTGACGAGGGTCGCGCGGCCGAGATACGGCTTGGGGGTGAAGGACTTGTCGGAGAGCATGCCCGCCCGGTCGAGCGCCCGCAGGAAATCGTGGACGTGCACCCAGGCTTTCCCCGCTTCGACCTGCCGTTCGCCCGCATACCGCGCCACGAGCCCGCCGAATGTGACCGATCCCCGCCCTTGGGCGATGGTCTCGAGCAGTCGCCGGCCGGCCGGCTCGACAACGGCCCAGTTCGGCGCCGCGCCGTCCACGGCGTAGGTGAGTCCGTCGTCCTCGAACAGATGCAATTCGGGCACGTGGAGCGGAGTACGCCCTGTGAGAATCGTCATGCTGGCCTCCGACTATGCGGTTCCAGGGATGCGGGCTCTCGGGCCAATCCGGCTCAGGGGGATTAAGTTCCCGGTGGGAATCCGGAGGGGCGCCGGGCGGCGTTCCTTCCCGCATGCGTTCGCCCAGCGGAGGGAACCCGCCACGCCACCCGAGGATTCGCACATCAGGCCCATGACGCCGCCGCCGGAGACGGGGGCGGCGGCGTTCGAGCAGGAGCTGCTCGCCTCCATCGAGGCGGTGCACCGCTTCGCGCTGCGGCTGGCCCGCGAGACGTCCGCAGCGGAGGACCTTGTCCAGGAGACGTACCTGCGAGCCCTCGCCCATCGCGATCAATACACGGTCGGCACGAACTGCCGGGCGTGGCTGTTCACGATTTGTCGCAACGTGTTCGTGAGGGGAGCCACGCGGGACGCACGCGAGCTCGCCACCGAGGATGCGGAATTGGAAGCGATGGGTGCGGCCGCCGTGCACGGCACCGTGGCTGCCTCCGATCCGACCGGCACGGTCTTCGAGCGGACGGACCTGGACGACGCCGTCCGCAGGGCGCTGGACAAGCTCCCCGAAGAGTACCGGGCCGTGGTGGCACTGGTGGACATCGAGGACCAGTCGTACGGGGTCGTGGCTGAGATTCTCGGGATTCCGGTGGGCACCGTCCGATCGCGGCTGTTCCGCGGGCGACGCCTGTTGCAGCAAGATCTCCTGGCGTACGCGATGGACGCGGGGCTCATCCCGGCGCGAGTGGAGCCGAAGCCATGATCATCTCCTGCCACGAGGTGATCACCGAGCTGTGGGACTATCTCGATGGCGAGCTGCCGGCCGAGCGGGCGGCGCTCATCGCCGATCACCTGGCGGAGTGCGCGCGCTGCTACCCCCAGTACCGCTTCGAGTACGCGTTCCTTTCGGCCGTGGCGCGCCAGCGCGCCCAAGGTCCCGGCCCCTCGGCCGCGCTCGTCGAACAGGTTACAGGAGCCGTACTGGGGAACGCGCCCAGGGCTCCGGGCTACCGTGGAGCGCGCCCGCGCGCGGCAGTCGAAGAGCGTCGGCCCACTCCGATGGCCGCCGCACCGCTCCCGCCGAGCGGTCCGTCGATGGGATCGCGCGCGCGCGCCGAGCGCTGGGCGCTGGTCATCCTGCGCGCCTCCCTGGGTGTATTCCTGCTCGTCGGAATCGGAAGGCTGGCGGCCCCATCGAGTCTTCTCAGCGTCGTGGCGATGCTCGAGGGTGCCCTCGGCGCATTCATCGTGCTTGGCGTGGGCCGGCGCTGGAGCTACGGGACGGCGCTCCTGGTGCATGTCGGCTCCCTGCTCCTCTTTTGGGGCCAGCTGCGCGACCCATGGGCAGCCGTTCTGGCGGGGCTACCGGTCTGCGCCGCCCTCATCGCACTCTACCTGTTGCGCCACCGCGATGCCTGGGCGCTCGACGCGTGGCTCGCATGGCGCCGCCCCTGGCGCGTGGTGCGCTGACGCGGCCGACCGACAGCCTGCTCGCCTCGACCGGGATTACTGCACCGTCACCGAACCGACCATTTGCCCGGCCCCGGGCGTGAAGCCACTCGAGTGAATAGTGCAGCGATACCGAAAGGTCCCGGCAGCGGCAAACTGCTGCGCGTGTGTCCCGGACGTCTTGGTGGCCGAGTTGGTGAAGCCGGGGTCCTCGAACGTCACGTTGTGCGTGTCTCCCCCGCGCCACGTCCACGTGATGCTGGCGCCGGCGGCGATGGGCGAAGCGTCCGGCGCGAAGAAGTTGTTGCACACGTTCACCGCGGTCGCGGTTCCACCGCTGCCGCACGAAGACCCGGTGGCGTCATCGGAGCACCCGAGGACGATCCCGGCGACGAGCGCCACACGATGCATCGCAGTCATGGTCTCCCTCCGTGTCAGGGTCGAGTCATTTCACGAGTCTGGCATCTGGACGGAACGCCGCCCACGCGAACCAGAAATGGTTGCCGTGCGGGACCGGCACGAGGCGACGGCCCGCGAGCGGGCCCTCCACCGCGCGCCCGCTCAAGTGCCACACGCTCCCGGTCTCCCGGTCCCGAAACCGCCCGTCCCCCGCGAGCTCGAAGGTCAGGGCTCGGCCGTCGAGCCGCCGGTCGAACACCGCCGTGGCGCCAACGTCCCGGCCGTCGCGGATGGCCGGCGCGTCGAGCGCGCTGACGGTCCCCGGGGCCCAGACGACGACGACCGCAAGGCCGCCAATCTCGTCGTTGATCACGCGCCGTCTGGCGAGGAGCGAGAACGCGTAGGCTGCCGTACCGTCCGTCAGGTCGATCGCCACGACGCGTTCCATCGCGGGAAGGCGTTTGTCGAGCGCCGCGTCGAAGAAGCCGGCGATAGGGCCCCGACGCGTGTCGTAGTGTTCGTAGGGATTCCGCCCGTACGGGCGCTCGTATCCCGTCTCGCGTGAGAGCACCCGGCCGGCGGGATAGCTTTCCCTGAAGTCTCTCCAGGGCGCGATCGGCGCCGCGATGAACCGCAGCCGCCGTCCCGCGTACGCCCCGACGATCCCCTCGCCCGTCGCCTGCTGCCACCAGGACTCGGTCTGCCGGTCGTACATCACCAGGTCCGAGTGCCGCAGCCGCCCCGTGGTGCCGAAGTCCAGCACCCGGCCGCCCTGGCGCCGGTCGAAGGCCAGCGCCGTGTTACAAAGCGGACAGTAGGTGACCGCCACGGGCGTCCCGCCGACGTCGTCGTTCACGATCTCGTGCCAAATCAGGATCTGGAGCGGGTAGGCGCGGGCGTCGGCGGCGATTTCCACCACGACCACGGGCTCGCGGTCGTCCAGCCATGCCGCAGCCTCGGCCACCGTTTCGAACCGCGGGCGATCGATCGCCGGAATGCCGTCCTTGGGGGGGCCGCCCGAGACGATCTCGGCGAGGGGCACGGTGTGACGTGAGAAGTCCGTGCGCCATTCTCGCAGCTCGTCGGCGAATGGCGCCTGGCTCACCACGGCGACGAGCGCCAGCGACAGCATCATTTCACGAGACTCCGTAGGGGACAGTCGTCCCGCTTCACGGCGTGCTCCTGTGCCGCAGCCGCTCGTCCAACGTCCACGTATCACGGTCCCGCAGCAGGTAGAGCGCCAGGAAGGCGGCGAGTACGGGGACACCCGCCAGGAACAGATGGTTGGGTGCGCCGCCGGAGCGCAGGCCCCAGGGATCAAGCAGCTGGCGCCAGGTCGACACCACCGATACGGCGTGGAGCAGCAGGCCCAGCCCGTAACTCACGCGTCGCCATAGGCCGACGGTGATGGCGAGCGCGAGCGCGCTTTCGACGGCCCCCACGACCGGCACGAGCGCGGCCGCCAGCCCTACGCCGTAGAACCCACCCCAGATCCGCACCGTCACTTCGGGGATCACGAACTTCTCGACCCCCCAGAGCAGCAAGAACACGCCGAGCGACACGCGCAGCACGGCCAGGGCCCAGCGCTCCGTGACCACGGGATCCCGCACGGACATGAGTCACTCCCGGATGGCGTCGTCAGCCAATCCCCAGGCTCGCTCCGAAGTTCCCGGGAACCAATCGCTCGCGCTGCGGATTTGCCGCAAGCCGAAAGGATCGAACCGATGATTTCGTGCCGCGAGGCGATCGGGCAGCTATGGGACTATCTGGATGGCGAGCTCCCGGCCGAGCGGATCGAGGAGATCGCCGAGCACCTCGCGGAGTGCGCGCGGTGCTATCCCCAGTACCGGTTCGAGTTTGCCTTCCTGGAAGCCGTCGCGCGGCAGCGCGACCGGCTCCCCGGACCCCCGCAGGCGCTGGTGCAACGGTTGCGCCTGCTCGTCTCCACGTAACACCATGAGGAGGTTCGTATGTTGAGTCGCATGCTCTCCGTCGCCGCCGTGCTTAGCCTGGCCGGTGCCGGCACCGCCGTCGCCCAAGGGATGCAGGCTCCCAAGGGCACGCAGCGGACGATCACGGGCACCGTGGTCGATGTCTCGTGTAAGTTCGGCCAGGGCTTGTCAGGGAACGATCATCGCATGTGCGCACAGGTCTGCGCCGACAAGGGCATTCCGCTCGCGATTCTCGGCTCGGACGGCACGCTCTACATCCCGACCTCGACCGCGATGCCGGGCGACGGTCAGAACGACCGGCTGAAGGAGTTCGCCGAGCAGCAGGTCACCGTGACGGGAACCGTGTTCCCGGCGGGTGGGGCGAACGCCATTCAAATCGCCTCGATCCAGCGGAAGTCCTGAGGAAGGAGGCCCCCGTGGTCGGCCTGCGACGCTCGTGGCAGCGCGTGCTCGGGGCCCTCTACGGGCGCCTGCCCGTCCTGCCGACGCTCGCCGCTCGGCGGTGGAGGAGCGACGAGAGTGGAGAGATCCCGTGGTGCCCGGCGCGAGTCCGCGTACCCGAGGCGAGCGTCGCCCTGGTTACGAGCGCCGGCGTTCACCTGCGGCACGACCGACCCTTCGACATGATGAATCCGGAGGGCGACGCGAGTTTCCGGGTGATTCCGGGAGACACGGCGGCTCGGGACCTCACCATCACGCACGACTACTACGACCACCGAGCCGCGGACCGTGACTTGAACTGCGTTTTCCCGCTCGCGCGGCTGCACGAGCTGGCTCGGGCGGGCTGGATCGGGCGCGTCGCGCCGCGGCACATCGGCACGATGGGTCACATCCTCGGCGACGAGGAGCGGCGGCTCGTGGGCGAAACGGCGCCGGCCATTGCGAGACTGCTCGCCGCCGACGGTGTGCATTACGTGCTCGCGACCCCGGGGTGAACCACGTGCCATCGGTCCGTCGGACTGATCGCACGGGAGATCGAGCGGGTCGGCATCCCTACCGTCGCCCTGTCCGTGGTGAGGCAAGCCTCGGAGCGCTCCCCGGCGCCTCGCAACGTCTTCGTCCCGTTCCGGCTGGGACAGGTGTTCGGCGAGCCGGGAGCGGAGGTGCAGCAGCGGGCAGTCCTCGCGGTTGCCCTCGGTGCTCTCCTGCATGTGCAGGCCCCGGGAGCGATCCTTGATCTCCCCTACCGCTGGAAGCGCAGCGTCTATCGGGACCCGCTGGCATCGGCGTAGGTTGCGACTCGCGAATTCGACCGTGACGGGGCAGCCCGGCTCGCGGAGGCGGTCACGCGCTCCAGCGGAACTTTTAGGTCGAGTCATGGATTCGCTTGTCCACAATGAAGCGTCGACGTGGAGAGGCCGAGGTGCCGCGCACGGAGCAGGTGCGATGACCGACGTGTCCGTACCGGCCGCGGCGCTCGCCGGCCTCGTGTCCTTTCTGTCGCCCTGCGTGCTGCCCATCGTGCCCGGATACCTCTCCTACATCTCAGGCATCTCGCTCGTCCCCGCCACGGCAGAAGGGCCAGCCGGGGCTCGGGGCGGTAGCCTCGTGGGCGCCGTGACGGCGAACACGACGGCCTTCGTACTCGGGTTCACCACCGTCTTCGTGTTGCTCGGAGCCACCGCCACCTCGATCGGGCGGTTCCTCATCGTGCAAGGGCCACTGTTCGAGCGCGTCGCTGGCGCCGTGATCGTACTATTCGGGCTCCACGTGCTCCGTATCGTCAAGATTCCGCTGCTGTATCGCGAACAGCGCTTCGAGGCGCGCACCCAGCCGCGGACCCTGGTCGGGTCGTATGCGGTCGGGACGGCATTCGCGTTCGGGTGGACGCCCTGCATCGGGCCGATTCTCGCCGGCGTGCTGACGATGGCGGCCACCCAGGAGACCGTGCTCCAGGGGATGGGCCTGCTCACCGTCTATTCCCTCGGGTTGGGCGTGCCGTTTCTCCTCGCCGCCCTGGGCGCGAACCACCTGCTCGCGTTCACTACCCGATTCCGCCGCCTCTATCGGACCGTGGAAGTCACGAGCGGCGTCCTGCTCATCGTGATCGGCCTCATGATCTTCACCGGCAACTTCACGTGGTTGAGCTCGCAGCTCGGCTTCCTCAATCGGTTCGTACTGTGAGCCTCGTCGCCAAAGTCGCTCGTCTGCTTGGGGTCGGTGTCGCGCTCGCGGCGCTCGCCTGCGGCGGCTCCTCACCCCGGGGCGTGGCCACCACGGGCGAGGATCGCCCACCCGGGAGCGCCGACGCGCCCGTAGGATTCCCCTGGGACTCGCTGCCGTTGCCCCGAATCGAGCTGCCCGATCTGAGCGCGCACACCGTGTCGCTCACCCCCGGCCGGGACGAGGTCACGCTCGTCAATTTTTGGGCGACGTGGTGCGCGCCCTGCCTGCAAGAGATCCCGGAGCTCGTGGCGCTGCACGACCACGGCCGGGCCTCCGGTGTGCGCGTCGTGGGCATCTCCATAGCCTCCGGCAGCCGGGAGGACATCCAGGCGTTCGCGGTGAGGCACGCCATGGACTATCTCCTGCTCGACGCCGACGAGGAGTGGGGCCGGCGCTACTTTCGGCAGCTTGGCCTGCCGCTCCTCCTGCCGCTCACGCTCATCGTCGACCGCCACGGCGTGATCCGCCATCGGCTGATCGGCCCGCAGACCAGGGCACAGTTCGAGACAGCCATTCGGGAGGCCTCCTAAATGCACCCCGTGCTGTTCCAGCAGCACCTCCCGTCCGCACGCCGGCCGCGGTAGCGCGGTTGCTCGGGGTCTCCCAAGCGGCGGCGAAGCGCCGGATCCGGGACGGCACCGCGCGGTTGCTCGCGGCGCGGGCGAAACACACCGCGCCGCTCGTCGAGGAGACGAAGTGCACCGGGAGCTATTCTGGACCTCCCTTATCGCTGGAAGCGAACCATCTTTCGAGACCCCCTCGACTAGTGCAGGTGCCGGTGTGGCCTTCATCTCCTACGTACCCGACGACCAGGTACCGCAACCGGACCAGGTGCCCGACCGCGATCACATCCTGCGGGTCCACGGCGTCCATCCCCGCGCCATGCGCCTGCACTACGAGCTCTACGTCGAGTTGATGCGCGGCCCCAGTCCGTTGACGCGCGCCCAGCGTGAGATGTTGGCGGTCGCGGTCTCGACGGCTAACCATTGCCACTACTGAGTCGCTCATCACGGAGCGGGTCTCCGTCAGCTCCTGCGTTCCGCCGGTCACTCGGCCGCGGCGGCTGACCGGTTCGTCGAGGCCCTGGTCGCGGACCCGCGCACCGCGGACGTTGTGCCCGCCGACCGAGCGATGCTCGACTACGCGCTCACGCTCACGCAGGCCCCCCATGCGGTGACGGCCCAGAATGTGGAGCGTTTGCGGGGAGCTGGCTTCGACGATCGGGCAATCCACGACATCTGCGCGATCACGGCCTACTACGCGTTTGTGAACCGGATCGCCGACGGGCTGGGCGTGGAGCTCGAGGAACGATTCCGCCCCTAGAAGAGGACCTTGACCGCCGCCCGGACCACCGGATCGGCCTCGACCTCGCGCTCCCAGACCGGAAACAGGACGCCGAGCTTGAACACCGTGTTCTTGGAGTGAACGAGGAAACCGGGGGCGAGCCCAAGCACGGCCACGCCGCGCTCGGCGTATTGCATCCGCGCCTCGCCGAAGAGCTGGCCTTCCAGGTCACCGTAGCCACCCGGCCGCGGGCGCCAGCCCCACGCGAGGCCGAACGTTCCCACGGTCCGCGAGCCCGCGGGCGTCGGCACGCGGGCCACCGCGACATCCCCGAACGAATCGCCGCCACGTGCCATGCGGGCGGCCGAAAGGCCGAAGAGCGCATCCGGCACGGCGTGCGATTCGGCGACCTCCCTTGCAGCGTCGCCAGCCGGCAGCGCGACGGCGCCGTACGCTGACAGGAGCAGCCACTCGCGCGGCCGGTCCACTTTCACGAGCCGGACGCGCGTCCCGACGTGAACGCGCGCGAGCTCGAACGCGGCGCGCGGGTCGTCGATCCCGACCGCGTGGACCGAGACCGTCCACGGCGGGAGAAGCCCGATCGCCGCCTCGGTGCTAACGGCCGTGGTCCGACCGGCCCGCTCGACATCGACGCCGGCCACGCCGCCGAACTGGTACATGGTCACGGGGGGCGTGACAAAGATGGGCTCCTGCGCGGCGCCCACCCGCGCGCACAAGCAGAGGAGGAGAGCTAGCGCTCTGCTCATCGGGTTCCCTCTTCGGTGCGCCTGCGGTTGAACCGCGTCACGCCGCGCAACGCAAACCCCGCCCGGCGCACTTCGGCAGCGAGCACCGAGTCGCTGACCGCCGTGCCGAGTCGGAGCGTGAGCACCACGAGTCCGCTGTCCAGCTCGACTCTGACGCCCTCCACGTGCTCAATCTTCTTGAGCCGCCGCTCGACGCCATACGCACACAGCGAGCAAACCATGCCGTCCACGTTGAGGCGAAGCGAGTCGCCCGCGGCGGGCGCCTGACCCAGACCCGGGCGCGTCAGGGCGAGAATCAGCGCGGCAAGCGCTGCCGGAATCATCATCTGGCTCATACGTCTCATCTCCACAGGAGGCGCGCTACGGGCGCGCCCAGGTATGCAACCGCGAGGGACGACACGTAGAGCGCCGCGGACACGCGCCACACCAGGCGCACGTTGTGCGGCGCCTTGCCGGTCGGGCACGCGAGCGTCCGCGCCCACGCGATGGGCAGTCGCCCGGTCGTCGCGGCCCAGGAGAACCCGAGCAGCACCCCGACCACCGCGAACACCCCGATCTTGTGGGCGCTGAGGAACGTGACGACCGGTGCCGCGCTCACCACGCTCGCCACGGCGCCCCCGAGCCCGAGGGTCACGAGCAGGCTCGGCAGGGCGCAGCAGGTCATCGAGAGGACAGCGCCGAGGAACGTGGCACCAGTGGTCCAGCGGGGGCCGTCCATGCCGAGGTCAGCCCCCGATTTCAGCGAGCTGCCCGCTCTTGATCGCGTTCACGAGTTCATTCCACTCCTCGCGGCGCAGCGTGACGAGGTTCGGCACCTCACCGATCCGCACCGTGCCGTCGTAAATCTCGACGCTCGGGCACTCCGAGCAGGCAGGGCAAAGGGAATGGATCTGCTTGGGGGTCGTACTCATCGTTCCTCCTTCTTGGTTGTTTCCGACTCGATGATCCCACAGATACAGGACGACACGGGCGGCAACCGCCTGCTTCGGGCGAGGGCGCGTCGCAGGGTCGCCCGTAACGACTCGAGCTCGGCGATCCGGGCGTCCACTTCCGCGAGCCGGGCCGCGAGCGTCTCGCGTACGTGCTCACACGGGGGAGTCCCCCGGTCGGCCACACGCAGGATGTCCCGCACTTCATTCAGTCGTAACCCGAGGGCGCGGGCCTTCCGGATGAAGGTCAGCCGGTCCAGGGCCGCGCGGTCGTAGAGGCGGTAGCCGGCCGGGGTTCGCGTAGCCGGCGGCAGCAGACCGAGGCGGTCGTAATAACGCAACGCATCCGGGGTCATCCCCGCTCGCGCCGCCACCTCGCCGATCGTCAACGGTTCCGTGGTCACGTTCTCAACCTAAACCCTGGAGCCCGCTCCAGAGTCAAGCCCTGCCCTTGACCATGTACTTAGGTATAGGGTTTATACTGCACCTCGGACATCAGGAGGGTGACGATGGCGTTGACCATCGGTCAGGTCGCGACTGCGGCCGACGTGAACATCCAGACCATTCGCTACTACGAGCGGCGGGGCCTCTTCCCAACCGCGCGCCGGACGCCGTCCGGCTACCGGCAGTACACGGAGGACGCCGTGGCGCGCCTCCGGTTCGTCAAGCACGCGCAGAAGCTGGGGTTCTCGCTCAAGGAGATCCAGGAGCTGCTCGCGCTTCGCGTTCGGCACGCCGCGGCGTGCGACGCCGTGGAGCGGAAGACCCGCGCCAAGATCGCGCTCGTCGAGGGCAGGATCGGCGATCTCCAACGAATGAAGCGCACGCTCGAGCGACTCGCGGCAGCGTGCGCGGCTCGGCGACCCACAGAGGAGTGCCCGATTCTCGAGGCGTTGGGGGACCATGGCGTCACCAGCAAGTAAGACTGCCCTCGCCGCAACGGCCGGCGTTGCGGCGGCTGTTGGTTCGGCGCTCTGCTGCGCCGGGCCGCTCGTGGCCGTCGCTCTCGGTGTGAGCGGCGCCGGGCTCGCCGCCACCTTCGAGCCTCTACGCCCTTACTTCGTGGCCGGCACCGCGGGAGCGCTGGGCTTCGGGTTTCTGGTGCTGCGTCGCGAGGATCGGCGGGCATGCGAGCCGGGGACCCTTTGCGCGTCGCCGCTCGCCCGCCATCGCATGAAAGCGGCCCTATGGGTCGCGACGGCTATCGCGATCCCGCTGCTCACGTTCCCCTGGTGGTCGAAGTTCGTGCTTGGCTAGGACGTTGAACATGTTCTCATCCCTGAAGGCCCCGATGTTCATCGCCGCCGCAATCGGTGGCGCTGCGTTCCTCTGTCCGCTGTGCGGAGGAGGAGTCGAAGCAGCCGGCGCACAGAACGTAAGCGTTGCTCCTCAGGCTGCTGATACAGCCATCGTCCGGCTCCACATCTCGCGGATGACCTGCGGCAGCTGTCCCACGACGGCGCGGCTCGCGTTGAAGCGACTGCCAGGAGTGTACAGTGCCATGGTTACGCTGGACGACAGCCTCGGCGTGGTGCGTTACGATCCGAAGCGGGTCACCCCCTCCCAAATCGCCGCTCACCTAGTTCAGCTTACGGGTTTCGGAGCCACGATCCTGCCGGACTCGAGCAAAGTCTCCCCGGACCCCGGTTCGGAATGAAGCCAGCTCACGAGTTCGACCTCCTGATCGTTGGTGGCGGCTCCGCCGGGTTCGCCGCGGCGATCAAGGCCGCCGAGCTGGGCGCCCGCGTGGCGATGACCGAGGACGGTACGCTGGGCGGGACCTGCGTGAACGTCGGCTGCGTCCCCTCGAAGACATTGATCCGCGCCGCCGAGGCGCAGCGCCGCCGCGTACACCACGGCTTCCAAGGCATCCCGACGACCGACGGCCGCCCCGACTGGAGCACGGTGCGGAGCCAGAAGGACGAGCTCGTGACCGAGCTGCGGCAGACCAAGTACGGGAACGTGCTGCGCTCCTATGAGTCAGTCGCGCTCTTCGAGCAACGGGCCGAGATCACTTCCGGCCGGTGCATCCGCCTGGCGGACGGTCGCACGATCACCACCGACAAGATCCTCGTCACGACGGGCGCGTCCCCCTGGGCCGCGCCGATTCCGGGGCTCGCCGAGGTGGGCTATCTGGACAACGTCTCGGCGATGGCGCTCGAACGGCTGCCGGAGTCGCTAATCGTGATCGGCGCGAGCGCAGTGGGGCTGGAGCTGGCGCAGATGTTCGCGCGGCTGGGTGTGAAGGTGACGGTCATCGAGGCTCTGCCCCGCGTCGTGCCAGCGGAGGACCCGGACGTCGGCAACGCCCTGGGCGATTACCTGCAGGAGGAGGGGCTCGAGGTGCACGCCGGCGTGCAAATCCAGCAAGTGGGTCGCGCCGGCGATCGCTACACCGTGTCCTTCAAGGACGGCGCCAAGACACACGCCGCGCGCGCCGAGCAGCTGCTCGTCGCCACGGGTCGGCGAGCCAACACGGCGGGGTTCGGGCTTGACACCGCAGGAGTGACCCTCGGCAAGAAGGCGGAGATCGTCGCCAACGAGTTCCTCCAGACCACGAATCCGAACGTCTACGCCGCGGGCGACGTGATCGGCGATCCGATGTTCGTGTACGTGGCGGCGTACGGCGGGGCCCTGGCGGCTGAGAACGCCCTGACGGGGAATTCACGGCGTTACGATCTCACGGCGCTGCCGAGGGTGACCTTCACCGATCCGGCGGTCGCCTCCGTCGGTCTCACCGAGGACGAGGCCCGCGCCCAGGGTATCGAGCCGCTGGTATCGAAGCTCCCGCTCGAGCACGTGCCACGCGCGCTCGCGGCGCGGGACACGCGGGGATTCGTGAAGCTCGTGGCGGACGCCGCTACCAAGAAGATCATCGGCGCGCACATCCTTGCCGCCGAGGCCGGTGAGATGATCACGCAACCGGTGCTGGCGATCAAGCTGGGGCTGACGATCGAGGATCTCACATCGACCTTCCACCCGTACTTGACGCTCTCGGAAGGAATCAAGCTCGCCGCGCAGACCTTCACCAAGGACGTGTCGAAGCTATCGTGCTGCGCAGCGTAGCAGAATGAGCCGTGGTAACAACCGTGGTAACAACAAGGGCGTCGGTGGCTGGCGCTGGCTGATGCCGGACTCGCGTAAGCGCTTGAAACAGCACCGGCCGGCGTTGGTGCGCGCCGGCCGAAGCCGCCTCCGGAGCCGAAGGTCCCGCGTTCGAATCGCGGCTGGCCGATGAAGTCGACCCACCCTCTCGGGCGACCCACCGGTCATCGCGTTCTCGCCACAGTCGCCCGATTGCCCGCCAACGGGGTTCGCGAATTCCTAGTCGCCAACGCCGCGACTTGACCCTCAACCCTTTCCCGACGTGAATCACGGCGCGCATACTTCAGGCGTCGCGCTCCTTCTCGCCCGGTACGGTCTGGGTACGGTCTGAGGGGTGCGATTCGGGCGCGTTTCGGGACTTGCGTGACGACTTGCCGCGAGCTAAGTGACGACGTTGCTTGCTGGGCGCCGGCGTCCGGACATCTTTCCCATCAACGGGTCGCAGGTTCGAGTCCTGCCTCGGGAGCTTTCTTCTCACCGCGGTCCGAGTACCTCCTCCACCAGTCCCACCAACTCCGTGGTTGTAAAAGGCTTCGCCAGGCTCCGCACAGCCCCCAAGAACTCGGCATCGCGGCGCATGTCCAGGGTACCCGTCGAGTCGCCGCCAGAGATGACAATCACCTTCACCTGCGGGAATTCCTTGCGGATTTGGCGGAGAGTTTCGATCCCATCCTGCCCCGGCATGAAGATGTCCGTAATCACGAGCTCGACCGCCTCTTGAGCGAGCAGCTTCAATCCAGCCCCCCCATCGCTGGCCTCGAGCACCGCATACCCTTTCGATTCGAGTGCGCGACGAATGAGGCGACGAATAGCGTCTTGATCGTCGATGACGATGACTCGGGTCATGGTGCAAAACGTAAGACGCGCCTGTCGAGGATTCTGTCAGCGACGCCCTACAAGAGGAGCCGGTTCCCCTCCCTCCGCACTAGCCCCATCATCGCGCGGGTTTACCGCGGAGCCATCGGCACGATTCTCGCCAAGGTACAAGCGGCCCCTAGAAGAGTGCGGGATGGAGATCAACGAGAAGTCACTGGTGTCTGCGCGGCGCGTCCTCAAGGGCGCACTGCTCCTGTGCGTCCTTGCGGCATTCTGGGACGCCTCGTGCGAACGCACCGACCCGGGGACGATTGTGCAGCCGCCGCCCCTCCCCCCCCCCCCCCGCCCCCGCCCCCGCCCCCGCCACCGCGCAAGCGTATCCGTGACCGGCAATGGCAACGCCTCGCTGAACGGCCTCAGCGTAGGAACCATTACCTACGGCGCCGGGACCGCCGGCTGGCTGACCGCAACGCTCAGCGGCCCCGATGCGCCCGCGACGCTGACGGTGACGCCTGCGAACCGCGGAATCGCCCCAGGGACCTACACGGCCGCGATCCCAGTCACCTCGAGCGTGGCGTCGAACAGTCCCCAGACCGTTACCGTGACGTTCACGGTGTCCGCCCCGCCGAGTTTCGGGTGGATTCGGCGCGTGGCATGGTCCAGTTCAGCACCGGCCTCGCGGGCGACGGCCCGACGACGACACCGTCCGTCGCCGTCACGCACCCGCTCAGCCAGTATCGCAGTGGCGGCAACGGATTCCTGAAGCTGACGCTGGGCGATGGCGCGTACACGTGGGAATTCGTGAACAGCCGCTTCTCCCATATCGAGGATCGGGGCAGCGGGACCTGCCACTGACGCTAGGCACCCTTCGCCTCATCGAGCAGCTGCCGCACTCGGGCGAGCAGATCGGCGCTGGTCCACGGCTTGGGCAGGAACGGCTGCGTCGGGTCGAGCGGGTCCTCTCCGCGTCCCGCGCCGGCGTACCCGCTGGTAAACAGGAACGGCGTCGCCCGCCCTTCCCGGCGGTCGATCTGATACAATCCGCGCCCGCCCAGCCGCGCCATCACGAGATCCGAGAACACCAGATGAATCGGTTCCGGATGCTGACGCAACAGGTGTAAGGCCTCGATCCCGTCCGCGGCGGACAGCACGCGGTATCCGGCGCGCTCCAGCGTGAACACCGTGGCGCGCCGCAGCTGTGCCTGGTCTTCGACGACGAGAATCGTTTCGCTTCCCCCGGACGCCGCGGCCTTGTGGGGGCCGGAGACGCGGCGCCGCTCTGCCTCGTCGGCGACGGGGAAATACACGCGCAGCCGCGTGCCGGCGCCCACGGCGCTGTCGATCTGCACGAATCCCCCGTGCTGCTTCACGAGACCGTAGACCGTCGCGAGGCCCAGCCCGGTCCCCTTCCCCACGGGCTTCGTGGTGAAGAACGGCTCGAACGCGCGTTGCCGCGTCGCGTCGTCCATGCCCGCCCCGGTGTCGTCCACGGCGAGGCACACGTACTCGCTCGCCGCGCCGGGGCCGAGGACTTGCCGCTGCGCGTCGCTGATCCAGCTGCAGCTCGTCTCCACCCGCAGCACGCCGCCGTCGGGCATTGCGTCGCGGGCATTGTTCACGAGGTTCAGCAGGATCTGCTCGACCGCGTGGGCGTCCACCGACACCTCCGGCAGGTCCTCGTCGGCGAAGACGAGCACCTCGATGTCCGCCGGCAGCACGCGGCGCAGCACCGCGGCCAGCTCGTTGACGACCTGACCGAGCTGCACCGACTCCAGCGTCAGGCTCGAGCGTCGGGCGAATCCCAGCAGCTGATTGACCATCAGCCGTCCGCTCACCGCCGCCGACACGATGTCGCGCAGGCTCCCCGCATCGGGCCCCTTCGCCAACAGCTCGGCGTTGGCCAGGATGATCGTCAGTCGCGACGCCCACGACACCGGAGATCGTGCCGTCCCGCTCCCGCACGGGGGAGTATTGCGCCTCGAACTCGAAGCCGAAAACCTCCACGGTCGAGGTGAACGACTCGCCGGTGAGCGCCCGCCGCACGTCGCTCACGGCCTGCGGCACGTCGCTCAGGAGATCGAAAAACGACCGGCCCAAGAGCATCCCGGGGCGCACCCCGAGGGAATGCAGGCCCTTCCCCTCGACGAGGGTGAAGATCCCCTTGGGATCCAGGGCGAACAAAATGACCGGCGCACCCGCCACCACCGTCCGCAGGCGCCGCTTGCTGGTGCGCAGCACTTCCTCTTGGCGGACGCGCTCGGAGACGTCACGCGAGTTCACGATCACGCTGTAGGCGTTGGGCTGGTCGCGTTTGGCTTGGCCGATGGACTCGAGCACGCGCCACGTCCCATCCACGTGCTTGAAGCGGAACTCGGCCGTCTGCGGGGTCCCGGGCCGCTCGATCGCGTTCGCCAGCGCCTCCAGCACGGGGGCGAGGTCGTCCGGATGTATGAATTCGAACGCGTTGCGACCCAAGAGATCGCTGGTGCGGTAGCCGAGCAGCCGTTCGACGGACGGGCTGGTGTAGCGAATGATGCCGTCGTCGCCGAGAATCGTGACGATGTCCGAAGCGTTTTCGGTAAGCGAGCGGAAATGCTCTTCGCTCTGCCGCAGGGCGTCTTCCGCGCGCCCGCGCTCGACCGCCGTGGCGAGGACGTGCGCCAGTGCCTGCACGAACAAGATGTCGGGGCCGCTGAATTCGCGGCGCTGCGCACTGTAGGCGCCGATCACGCCCCACGGGCGGTCGCGCCCCTGCACCACGACGCACAGCCCGCTCGCGATGCCATTCTCGAAGAGGTGCGGGGGCGCGGCAAAGCGGGATTCCGCTGCGAGGTCCTCGACGACGAGCGGCGCGCCTCCAGGCGCGCTCAGCGCATAGGCCGCGAGGGAGCCGGGGTCCGCGCCGACCAACGTCCGGCCGACGCACCCCTCCCTCCATCCCTCACCGGCGCGCAAGATGAGGCTGCGGTGCTCCGGCTTGAATTCGAGAACGTCGCTGAATTCGACGTCGAGCCCGCGCGCCACGAGCGTGGCGGCGGTATGGAAGAGGTCGGCCCGCGGCGCCCCGGCCAGCGCGTGCTGGCCAAGGTGGGCGACCGCCTCTTGCTGGCGGGCCGCCGCGCGGAGCTGCTGCTCGGCACGGTTCGATTCCTCGACGCCGAGCCAGCGGAACCGCTTCGGGCGCAACGCGACTCCCGTGGGGAAGAACTTGGAACCTAGGCTCCCTCGTCTCGCGGCACCGTGACCGATGGCCAAGCGGTCCGTGACCCATAGATTCGGTCGCATGGCCACACGGCGTTCCAAGGCACGGAAATCCAGGGCGAAGAAACCCCGTAGGAACGCGGACTCGCTCACGGTTTCGCTGCTGCAATCCACGCTCGAATCCACGGCCGACGGCATTCTGGTCGTGGATCCAAAGGGACGCGTCGTGTCGCACAACCGGCGGTTCGAGGAGATGTGGCGCATCCCGCCCGCCCTCGTCGCCGCCGGGATCGATGACCGCCTGTTGTCCCACGTCCAGGACCAGCTGGCGCAGCCGGATCAGTTTCTCGACAAGGTCCGCGAGCTGTACGCCAATCCGGGCGCGGAGAGCTTCGACATTCTGACGTTCAAGGACGGGCGGGTCTTCGAGCGGTACTCGATTCCGCAGCGGCTGGAGGGAAAGGCCGTCGGCCGGGTGTGGAGCTTCCGGGACGTGACCGCCCGGCGCCGCGCCGAGTGCGTGCAGGAAGCGGTGTATCGGATCTCCCATACCGCGCACACGGCCGACAACCTCCAGGAGCTGCTGCGCGCGATCCACGAGATCGTCGGGGAGCTCATGCCGGCGAAGAATTTCTACGTTTCCCTCTACCACCCGGAAACGGACCGCCTCAATTTTCCTTATTTCGTGGACGAGTACGACACCGCCCGCGACGTCCCGCCGCGCAAGCTCCGCAAGGGGCTCACCGAATACGTGCTGCGCACCGGCAAGCCCCTGCTCGCCACCCCCGAAGTGTACGAAGCGCTCGTCGCCGCAGGCGAAGCGGAGCTGATCGGCGCGCCCTCGATCGACTGGCTGGGCGTGCCACTCATGGTCAGGGAGCGGACGATCGGCGTCGTCGTCACCCAGACGTACTCGGAAGGGGTGCGCTATGGCCAGGCGGAGCTCGACATCCTTACCTTCGTCTCCTCACAGATGGCGATGGCGATCGAGCGCAAGCGGGCTGAGGAGGCGTGGCGCCAACAGAGCGAGCTCCTACGGCGGGGCGAAGAGCGCTACCGCGCGTTCATCGCCCAGAGCTCCGAGGGGGTGTCCCGCCTGGAGATCGATCCCCCGGTACCGGTGGCTTTGCCCGAGGAAGAGCAGGTGGATCGGCTCTACGCCGGCGCCCGCATCGCGGAGTGCAACGACGCGATGGCCCGCATGTACGGGTACAACGAAGCGCGTGAGCTCGTCGGCACGCGGCTGGTCGATCTGCACGACGGCACGAACTCGGTGAACAGGGAGCAGGTGCGGACCTTCGTGCGCTCCGGATACCGCGTCTCCAACTCGGAGACCCAGGAGCGCGCGCGCGACGGCCGGCCGCGTGTCTTCCTCAATAACGTCGTCGGGTTCGTCGAGGACGGGCACCTGGTGCGCGTGTGGGGCACGCAGCGCGACGTCAGCGACCAGCGCCATCTCGAGGAACAGTTTCGCCAGGCGCAGAAGATGGAGGCCGTGGGCCAGCTCGCCGGCGGCATCGCGCACGACTTCAACAACCTGCTCACGGCGATCCTCGGCAACACCCAGCTGCTGCTGCGGGAGCTGCCGCCCGGCGACGCGAAGCGGGGTGACGTGGAAGAGATTCGCAAGGCGTCCGAGCGGGCCGCCTCGCTGACGCGCCAGCTGCTCGCCTACAGCCGCCGCCAGATGCTGCAACCCGAAGTGCTGGACCTGAACGTGGTCGTCGCCGACATGGACCGGATGCTGCGCCGCCTCATCGGTGAGCACATCACGCTCGTCACGGTGGCGGCGCCGGAGCTGGGCCGGGTGCGGGCCGACCCCAACCAGATCGAACAGGTGATCGTAAACCTGGCCGTCAACGCGCGCGACGCGATGCCCAACGGCGGCACGCTCACGATCGAAACCGCCAACGTGGAGCTGGATGAGACCTTCACGCAGGCCCACCTGGGCGCGGTGGCGGGTTCCTACGCGATGGTCGCCGTCACGGATACCGGGGCCGGCATGGACGCCACGGTCCAGGCGCATCTGTTCGAGCCGTTCTTCACGACGAAGGAAGTCGGCAAGGGCACGGGCCTCGGCCTCGCCACCGTGTACGGCATCGTCAAGCAGAGCGACGGATACATCTCCGTCTACACCGAACCCGGAAAGGGCTCGAGCTTCAAGGTCTATCTGCCCCGCACCGAGACGCCCAAGGGCGCCGCCACCGCGCCGGCCAAGCCGGGCGCGGCGCGCGGCTCCGAGACGGTCCTGGTCGTCGAGGATGAGCCGGCCGTGCTCACGCTCAGCCGCCGCGCGCTCGAGACCCAGGGTTACGTCGTCCTCGCCGCCGCCGACGGCGCCGCCGCCCTGCGCGTTGTGGAGCGGCACGGCGGCACGATCCACCTGCTCCTCACCGATGTGGTGATGCCCGGTCTGTCAGGACGCGAATTGGCCGACCAGCTCCAGGCCCGCCGTCCCGGCATCCGCGTCTTGTACATGTCGGGTTACCCGGGCGATGCCGTGGTCCAGCACGGCACCCTGCTGCCGGGAAGCGCGTTTCTTCAGAAGCCCTTTTCTCCCGACGGGTTGGCGCGCAAGGTGCGCGACGTCCTGGACGCGCACGCGTGAACGTGGTACGCTGCCGAGTATGACTTACACCCCGCCCGCGACCTTCAGCGGTCCGGGAGGTTTAGACCCGACGCAATTGGGCCGCCTGGTGGACCACCTTCCGGTGCTGCTCTGGTCGGCCGATGAGGAGCTGCGCGTCACCTCGCGGCATGGCGGCGGTCTCGCGTTGTTGGGACCCCTGCCCGAGCACCTTGACGAGCTCCGGGTAGGCGAAGGGGCGGAAGACCCCGCGGAGGGGGCGCGCGCAGTTCAGGCCCATCAAGCCGCGCTCCGCGGCGAGCCGACGACGTACGAGGTCACCTTCCGGGGACGCTCATTCAGCGCGCGGGTCGAGCCGCTCTGTGACGCGCATGGCCGCATCTATGGCGTGGTCGGGATCGCTTACGACATCACCGACCGGCGCCGGGTGGAGTTCGCGCTGCGCGAGAGTGAAACACGGCTGCGCACGATCATCGAGAGTGAGCCGGAGTGCGTCAAGCTCGTGGATTCCAGTGGATTGCTCTTGGACATGAATCCCGCCGGTCTCGCCATGATCGAGGCTGACCGCATCGAGCAGGTGCGGGGCCTGGCGGCCGAGCAGATCGTGGCTCCGGACCACCGCGCGGCGTTCAATAATCTGATGCGGCGGGTGTTCGCCGGCGGTTGCGGCAAGCTGGAGTTCGAGATCGTCGGGATGAAGGGCACGCGCCGCTGGCTCGAGACGCACGCGGTGCCGTTGCGCGGGCCGGACGGAGCCATCACCGCAGCGCTGGGCATCACGCGGGATGTGACGCAGCGCAAGCACGCCGAGCAGGCGCTCCGCGAGTCGGAGGAACGCCTGCAGCTCGTCACGCGCGCCACGAACGACGCCGTATGGGACTGGGACCTCGTGACCAATGCGTTGTGGTGGGGACGGGGCTTCGAGATGCTGTTCGGATACGCGCGGGAGGAAATCGAGCCGGGCATCGAGTCGTGGCACAACCGGCTCCATCCCGAGGACCGCGATCGGGTCATCGCGGGCATTCGGGCCGCGATCGACACGGGGAACGTGTCGTGGTCCAGCGAATACCGGTTTCGCCGCCGTGACGGGTCCTATGCGGACATCTACGACCGGGGATACGTGATTCACGCACCGCAGGGCGGCCGCCCCCTGCGTATGGTCGGGTCGATGATGGACGTCTCCGAGCGCAAGCGCTTCGAGGAGCAGCTGCAGGCATCCCGCGCCGCTCTGCGCCTCCTCGCCACCCGCCATCAGGACGTGCGCGAACAGGAGCGCACCCGCATTGCCCGGGAGATCCACGACAGCCTGGGCCAGGCGCTCACGGCCCTCAAGCTGCACCTGGCCGCGGCGCACGAGGCGGCCGGCCGCGGGTCTGCCGGGCTGGCCGAGCAGCTGTCCGAAACGGCGCAAATGGTGGACGACCTCGTCAAAGGTGTGCGCCGCATCGCGACTGAATTGCGGCCGCCGATCCTCGATGAGCTGGGCCTCCCCGCCGCGATCGAATGGCTCGCGCATGACTTCACCCGCCGCACCCGCATCGCGTGCGGCGCGACCGTGCTCCCGCCCACTGCCGCCATTCCCGCCGGTCTCGCGACCGCCCTGTTCCGCATCGTCCAGGAGGCCCTCACCAACGTCGCCCGCCATGCGGGGGCGGCGCGCGTGTGCATCGCGCTGGACGTCCTGAGCGACGTCGTCAGCCTCGAGGTCACCGACGACGGGCGCGGCATCACCGACGCCGCCGCCTCCGGACCGGCCTCGCTCGGCATTCTCGGCATGCGAGAACGCGCCGCGGCCCAGGGGGGCGTGCTGGAAGTCGGGCCGCGCGCAGACGGTGGCACCCGCGTCGCCGCCTGGTTCCCGCCGCTGCGCGGGCACCGATGATCCGCATCCTCGTCGTTGATGATCACGCGCTGGTGCGGCGCGGGTTGATTCAGATCCTCAAGGGTCTCCCGGAGGGCGCGCAGTTTGGCGAAGCGGGGACGGGCGCGGAGGCCCTCGCGCTCGCGCTGGGCGAACGCTGGGACGTCGTGCTCCTCGATCTCGGGCTGCCGGACCGGCACGGGCTCGACGTGCTGCGCCAGCTGCGCGCGGCCCGCCCGCAGCTCCCGGTGTTGATCCTGACGATGTTCCCCGAGGATCAGCTGGCGCTGCGCATGCTCGAGATCGGCGCGGCGGGATACCTCACCAAGGAGTCCGCGCCCGAGGAGCTGCTCCGCGCCTTGGAGCGCGTGATGGCCGGGCACAAGTACCTGAGTCCGACGATGGCGCAGGCGGTGGCCGACGGTTTCGGGGGCGCCCCCCCCCCACCCCACGAACAGCTGTCCGATCGCGAGCTCGAGGTGCTGCGCCTGCTCGCCGCCGGGCGGCCGATCACGGCGATCAGCCGACAGCTTGGCCTCTCGCCGAAAACGATCACCACCTACCGAGCCCGCCTGCTACACAAGCTCCGGATGAAGTCCAACGCGGAGCTCACGTTCTACGCCACGCAGTACGCGCTCGTCAGTCCCGCCGCCCTCCGCGGCGCCGTTCGTAGCAAGAAGTAGGGCCCCTACCGCAAGTAGGGGAACACCTACGGGCGTACTTGCGTCACGCCGACAGACACATCCTCCAGGAACATCAAAACTGAAGCGGATGACCTCCGCCCCGAACGAGCCCGTGCGCGTGCTGATGCTCGAGGACAGCGAGCACGATGCGGCGCTCATCCGGCGCGAGTTGGGGCGGCTCCCTGCTCCGTCCGATATTCGGCATGTCGCGACGGAAGCGGCGTTCGTTGCGGCGCTCACGGAGTTCGCGCCGCACATCGTCCTGTCGGACCACAACATCCCGAGTTTCGGCGGCTGGGCAGCGCTGGAGCTGGCGCAGCGCGCCCTGCCGCATGCGCCGTTCATCCTCATTACCGGCTCGCTCGATGAAGAGACCGCGGTCGCGTACCTCAAGGCGGGCGCGACGGACTACATCCTCAAAGACCGCCTGGTGCGCCTCGGCCCGGCCGTCGTCGAAGCGCTCCAGCGCGCGCGCCAACGACGGGCGCTGCGCCACCACGAGCGCCTGCTGCGGCAGATCATCGACGCCAATCCGAGCCTCATCTTCGTGAAGGACTGGGACGGGCGGTTCGTGCTCGTCAACCAGGCCGTCGCCGAGATCTACGGCACCACGGTGGATTCGCTCGTCGGAAAGACGGACGCGGATTTCAACCCCAACGAGGAAGAGGTCGCGCACTTTCTCCGCAACGATCGGGAGGTGATGTCGTCCGCCCGGCCCAAGCTCATCGCCGAGGAGCCGGTCACCCATCCCGGCACGCGCGAGACCCGCTGGTTCCAGACGATCAAAGTGCCGCTGCGCCTTCCGAACGACGATTTTCCCAAGCTGCTGGGCGTGGCGACGGAGATCACCGAGCGCAAGCGGCTGGAGCAGCAGCTGCTGCAATCGCAGAAGATGGAAGCCGTCGGCCAGCTTGCGGGTGGCGTGGCGCACGACTTCAACAACATCCTGACGGCGATCGTGGGCTACACCGACCTGCTGGCGGCGGACTTCAGCCCCAACGATCGCCACCTCGAGGACCTGGAAGAGATCCGCAAGGCGGCCCGCCGTGCCGCGGCGCTGACCCGGCATCTGCTCGCGTTCTCGCGGAAGCAAGTGCTCGAGCCGCGGGTGATCGACCTGAACACCATCGTGCAGAACCTGGACAAGATGCTGCGCTCGCTCATTTCCGAGAACATCGACCTGCGGACGGCCTACGCCCCCAAGCTCGCGGCGGCGCGTGCCGACCCGAACCAGCTCGAGCAGGTCATCATGAACCTCGCCATCAACGCCCGCGACGCGATGCCCGAGGGCGGCACCCTGACGATCGAGACAGGCAACGCCACGCTGGACGCGACCTACGCGGCTCACCACCTCTCCGTGGTGCCCGGCGAGTACGTGATGCTCGCCGTGAGCGACACCGGCAGCGGGATGGACGAAGACACCAAGGCGCGGATCTTCGAGCCGTTCTTCACGACCAAGCCTCCCGGCCGCGGGACCGGGCTGGGCCTGTCGACTGTGTACGGCATCGTGAAGCAGAGCGGCGGCAACATCTGGCTGTACAGCGAGCCCGGCAAGGGAACGACCTTCAAGGTTTACCTCCCCGCCGTCGACGCCGCCGCGGAGGAGCCGGGCAAGCCGGCGGTCAACGCGGTGCGCAAGGGGGGCCGGGAGACGATCCTCGTCGTCGAGGATGACGAGCAGCTGCGCCGGCTGGCGCATCGGGCGCTCGCCGGCCAGGGCTACGCGGTGTTGGAAGCAGATCGCGGCGCCACCGCCCTCGACATCGCCCGCCGCCACAAGGGGCGGATCGATCTGTTGCTCACCGACGTCGTGATGCCCGACACCAACGGCCGCAAGCTGGCCGAGGCGTTGCTCGGCGAGCGGCCCGGGTTGCGGGTGCTCTTCATGTCAGGCTACCCCGACGGCGCCATCGCGCATCACGGCATGCTCGACGACGGTGTGGCCTACCTCGCGAAGCCGTTCACCACGGAGGCGGTCACTCGCAAAGTCCGGGAGATTTTGGATACGCGGTAGGGCCTATACTATCTTGGGGGCCCATGAACTGGTCCATCGAGCGCAAGTTGCCGCTGTTCGTCGCCGGGTTGCTGCTGGCGGTAGTTCTCGTGCTGCTCAGCATCGGGTTTGGCGAAGTGCGGCGCGCGTCCCGAGACCTCGCCAACGAGCGGCTGCAGCGGGCGTCGCAGCAGTTGGCGGAGGCGTTGCAGCGCTCCCTCGCCCAGTACCGCGCGCAGGCCGCCGCGCTGGCAAGCGACGCCGGCGTAGTGGCCTTCCTCGCGTCGCACGGGCGGCGCGCCCACGCACGGGCGCTGTCGGCACTGGACCATATCGCCCACGATACCGTGTCCAACATCGCTGCGGAGCTGTGGGACAGTGGCGGACGGCTGCTGCTCCGCACCGGGCGACTGCGTGCCGGGGCGTCCAGCATTCCGGCATCGGACTCGGCCGCGGTCAGCCCCCTGATCCGGCGTGACAGCATTCTGTATTACGAAGTGGTTCACGCCGTCCGCGCCGACGGGAAGGGGCCGCAGGCAACCTCCGTGGTCGGCCGCGCGCGACTGGTGCGGCGCATCAATCTCAGTGCCCAGGCGCGAGCCATGCTGACGGGATTGGCGGGGGGAGACGCGCTGCTGTTGCTGGGCAACGCGGCGGGCGATCCCTGGACCGATTTCGCCACGGTTGTGCCCGCGCCTCCTGCGACCGTCCTCCGGAGTGCGACTCCCACGAGCTATGAACGCGGCGAGACGAAGCGTGCAAGCGCCGCGCCCGTGCCCGGCTCGCCATGGATGGTCATTGTGGAGGTTCCCAGCCCGACGATCCTCGCTCCCGCACGCGCCTATCTGCGGCGCATGGCTCCCATCGCCGCCGTCGTCGTCTTGATCGGCGCGTTGGGGGCCTGGTGGGGCAGCCGCCGCATCACGACACCGCTGCGGGAAGTCACGCGAGCCAGCGAGGCGATCGCGGCCGGCGACTTGGACCGGCGCGTCCAGGTGGACCGCACGGACGAGCTCGGCCGGCTGGGACGCTCGTTCAACGCCATGACGGAGCAGGTGGCCCGTTCGCTGCAACACAGCGAGACGATGCTGCGCGGCGTCACGCAAACCGCGCATGATGCCATCATCGCCGCGGACGCCGAGGGCCTGATCCAGTACTGGAACCCGGGCGCCGCACGAATCTTCGGGTACGACACCGCGGAGGTCCTCGGGAAGCCGCTCACCATGCTCATGCCGCAACGGTTTCACGACGCGCACCGGAGCGGCATCCGGCGTTACGTCGAGACGCTGCAGGCCCGCGTCGTGGGCCGTACCGTGGAGCTCGCGGGACGGCGCAAAGACGGCAGCGAGTTCCCGCTCGAGCTGTCGCTCGGTGCCGCCCCGCTCGAAGGCGGCATGTCGTTCACCGGCGTGATCCGCGACATCACCGAGCGCAAGCGCATGGAAGAAGCGCTGCGGGCGACGAACGCCGAGCTGGAATCGTTCTCCTACTCGGTCTCGCACGATCTGCGGGCGCCGCTGCGGGCGATCCACGGCTTCGCCCGCATCCTACTCGAGGACCACAACGCGCAGCTCGATCTCGAGGCCCAGCGCCTGCTCGGCGTGATCGATCAGAACACGCGTCGCATGGGCCAACTGATCGACGATCTGCTTGCCTTCTCACGCCTCGGCCGTCAGGAGATCGACACATCGCGCGTGGATATGCGCGAGCTCGCCCGGACAGTCACGGACGACGTGCGCCGCGCCGAAAGCGACCGGCCCCTGGAGATTACCGTGGACGCGCTGCCCCCGGCCCGTGGCGACCGTGCGCTGTTACGGCAGGTCGTGAGCAACCTGGTCCAGAACGCGGCCAAGTTCACGCGGGGCCGCACCCCCGCCCGAATCGAGGTGGGATCGCGGCCCGACAGGGGCCAGACCGTGTATTTTGTGAAGGACAACGGCGCCGGCTTCGACGAGCGCTATGCGGGCAAGTTGTTCGGCGTGTTTCAGCGGCTGCACCGCGCCGAAGAGTTCGAAGGGACGGGTGTGGGCCTCGCGATCGTCCAGCGGATCGTGCAGCGACACGGGGGCCGCGTGTGGGCGGAGGGGAAGCTGGACCAGGGCGCCACGTTCTACTTTACGCTGCCGGGGTCGGAGGGATAATGCGGCCACACGAGGTGGAAATCCTGCTGGTGGAAGACAATCCCAACGACGCCGAGCTGACGCTCCGCGCCTTGAAACAGCGCAACCTCGCGAATCAGCTCTTCCTGTGCCGCGACGGGGCGGAAGCGATCGCTTTCTTCGCAGAGGGGGTCGGCCCGGTACCCAAAGTGGTCCTGCTCGACTTGAAGCTCCCTAAGGTGGACGGCCTCGAGGTGCTGCGCCGCCTCAAGGCCGACGTCCGCACCAAGGCGATCCCGGTGGTCGTGCTGACCTCGTCGCGTGAGGAGCCGGATATCGCCAGGGCGTATGAGCTTGGCGCCAACAGCTATATCGTCAAACCCGTGGACTTCGACGCGTTCGCGCGCGCGGTCTCCGAAGTCGGCTTGTACTGGCTGCTGCTGAACCACCCTCCGCAATAACCCGTGGCGTCCGAGCCCCTGCGCGTGCTGCTGGTGGAGGACCGTGCGGAGGACGCGGAGTTGGCGACCCGCGAGCTCGCCCGGGCCGAGCTCGAGTGCAAGACTCAGCGGGTCGAGACGGCGGCTGCCTTCCGCCGCGCGCTGACCGAGTTTGCCCCGCACCTGGTCCTCGCCGACTACACGGTGCCGGGCTTCGGCGGCATAGCGGCCCTCGACATCCTGCGCGAGCAAGCCTCCCATCTGCCGCTGATCATCGTCACGGGGAGTCTCGACGAGGAAACCGCCGCAGAATGCATCAAGGCCGGCGCTAGCGACTACGTCCTCAAGACGAACCTCGTGCGCCTGGGACCGGCGGTGCGCGGCGCGCTGGCCTTGGCGCAGAGCCAGGCTCGCACCCGGAGCCTCGAAGCGCAGCTCCTGCAGTCGCAGAAGCTGGAGGCGGTGGGCCGGCTGGCAGGCGGCGTCGCCCACGACTTCAACAACATCCTCACCGCGATCGGCGGCTACACTGACCTCCTGTTGGCCGATCTCCCCGAAGGCGATCCCCGCCGTCAGGACGTGGAGGAGATCTACCAAGCGGCCCAACGCGCTGCCGCGTTGACCCAGCAGCTCCTCGCCTTCAGCCGGCGCCAGGTGATGCAGCCCAAGGTCATCGATGTCAATGCCCTGGTCGCTAATGTGGAGAAGCTGCTGCGCCGCCTCATCGGCGAGGATATCCTGTTCGCGACTGTGCTCCACCCGCGAGTGGGCAACGTCCGCGCCGACCCGGGGCAGCTCGAGCAGGTCATCGTCAACCTCGCCGTCAACGCGCGCGACGCGATGCCTGATGGCGGACGGCTCACGATCGAGACGCGGAACGTCGAGCTGGACGAGACCTACATCGCCGACCACCCTGCCGTCACCCCCGGGCGCTATATCCAGCTAGTCGTGAGCGATACCGGCATCGGGATGACGGAGGAAACCAAGGCTCACATCTTCGAGCCGTTCTTCACGACGAAGGTCCGCGGCAAGGGAACGGGACTCGGCTTGGCCACGGTCTACGGGATCGTCCAGCAGACCGGCGGGCACATCTGGGCCTATTCAGAGCCGGGACGCGGCACCACGATGCGAGTGTACCTGCCGCGAGTGGACGCCCCCCCCGATCCCATCGAGCGCCCCGCGAAGGCCGCCCCGGAAAGCCTGCGGGGCAACGAGACGATCCTGCTCGTCGAGGATGAGTCGGCGGTGCGGGCCGTGACACGCCAGCTGCTCGAGCGGAACGGGTACAAAGTCGTCGAAGCGCCCGATGGCCCCGCCGCACTGGCCCTATTGGACGGAAAGCGGGAAGCGGCGGGAATAGACTTGCTGCTTACCGATGTCGTCATGCCCGGAATGAGCGGGCGGGACCTTGCAGATCAGCTTACCGCCCGTTACCCCAAGCTGCGCGTCCTCTACATGTCGGGCTATACGGACGACGCGATCGTGCGCCACGGCATGCTCGAGCCCGGACTGGCCTATCTGGAGAAACCGTTCCGCCCTGCCGGCCTGCTGCAGAAGGTGCGCGAGACGCTGAAGCGTCCCCGCTGACGGCCACCCGAAGATCACCCGAAAAAAGCGATGGTTCCAGCACTATCTAGCGAGTGTGTGCTCACTTAACGGCGCATCCGCTTCTGGCCCTTGGTATTAATACCGCGCAAGGCCAGACGAATAAGTGTACAAGCTTACAAATCAATAGGTTACGTCGCGAAGTGACGCCGCATACCGACCCCCCCACTAGATTGCGCCATGCCTTTACCCCCCCTTGTCGGGCACGAAGGCTTGAGGAGCCGGCTCGCGGCAGCCGCCTCGTCGGGGCGGTTGCCCCAGGCGATCCTGCTGGCGGGCCCCCGCGGCGTTGGGAAGCAGCGGTTAGCACTCTGGCTCGCGCAAGTGATCCAATGTGGGGCTGGTCGCGGAGCACCGTGCGGCGAGTGCCAGTCGTGTCGCCTCGCGGTGTCGCTCCAACACCCCGATGTGCACTGGTTCGTGCCGATTGAGTTGAATAAGAAGGGGGCGGACGCCGACAAGCAGGTGGATCTCGTCGCCGAGGCGCTCGCGGACGAGATGGCGGCGCGGCGGGAGCAGCCCTTGTACGCACCACCCGGCGGCCTGGCGATTCATTCAATTGCCGCCGTGCGGCTGTTGCTCAGACGGCTCGCGCTGACGCCGGCGATGGGCCAACGCAAGGTCTTCATTGTGGGCGACGCGGAACGCCTCATCCCGCAGCGCGGCAGTGAGGATGCGGCGAACGCGTTGCTCAAGGCACTCGAGGAGCCGCCTGCGGACTCGGTGATCATCATCACAGCCGCCGAGGTCAATGCCCTGCTCCCGACGATTCTTTCGCGTGTTGTGCTCGTTCGTGTGGCACGAATCGCCGACAGTGCCGTGACAGTCTTCGCACAGCAGACACTGGGGATAGCGAACAAAGACGAACTGGCACAACGAGTTACGGCCGCTGAAGGATGCATTGGCAAGCTCTTTGCAACAGAAGCGCCGCGAGCCGGACAGCTGGACCAGGCAGCTCGGTTCCTGGAGGCCATACAGCAGGGGCCCACGACGCGTCAGGCGTTCGCCCTCGCCCAAATGCCCTTTCAGGCCCGAGGCGGCTTCACCGAGATGTTGGACGCGCTGGCCGGGCGTCTGCGGGCGGAAGCGAAGCGCGGTGGCGACACCGAGAAGCTCGTCGAGGCGATCGCGTTGGTAATGGACGCGCGCGAGCTGGCCCAAGGCAACGTGAACCCACAGCTCCTCACCGCCGTATTGGGCGAGGACCTGAGTCGGGCGCAGCGGGCATGAAGCTGTCGCATGTGGATCAGGCGGGCCGGGCCCGCATGGTGGATGTCGGCGATAAGCCGCTGATGGACAGGACGGCGGTCGCGGCCGGCGCTATTCGGATGACGCGGGAGGCGTTCCAGCAGGTCGCTGATCAGGCCGTCACGAAGGGTGACGTGCTGACGGTGAGCGAGGTCGCGGGAACGCTGGCGGCGAAGCGGACGGGGGAGCTGATCCCGCTCTGCCATCCCCTTGGGCTCGATCACGTCGAGGTGGACGCGAGCCTGGACGAGACGCTCCCGGGCGTTCGGGTCCGGGCGACGGTACGGACGGTGGGCCGCACCGGCGTCGAGATGGAAGCACTCACTGCGGTGTCGGTCGCGCTCCTCACCGTGTACGACATGGTGAAGGCCGTGGATTCCGGCATGGTGATCGTGGATGTGCAGCTGATCGAGAAGAAAAAGGTGCCGGTCGCAGGTTGATCCGTGTTTGAGAGCCGCGCCCCAGGTTAGCAGGCGCACAACAGGAGAGAGAGGTATGCGAACGAATACTCAGCGTTTGATGCTACGGGGCGGGATGATCGTGCTCGCCGCCCTGCTCGTGAGCACCGTTGGCGGTTGGGCGGGCGGCACCACGGGAGGGGGAGGGGGGGGGACCGACGTTGGGCGCGCGCCTGCTTCCGGCGCGGAGCTCCTGGGCGAGCTGCGTTCGCTCCGGCAGCAGCTCGATGCCAAGCAGGGAGAGCTCGAAGTCGCGCGGCTGCAGCTCGACCGCGTCGACGCCATCATGCAGTACTCGACCCATTACCGGCTGCCCGCCGACATGGCGATCGCCGTATATGACGTGGCGCTGAGTGAAGGCATCGACCCCGGCCTCGCGTTCCGCCTGGTCAAGGTCGAATCCGGCTTCAATCCGCGCGCCACCAGCCACGTCGGCGCCCTCGGCCTCACGCAGGTGCTGCCCAGCACGGCGCGCCTGTATGAGCCGGGTCTCACGACCCAGCAGCTCTATGACCGCGACACGAATCTGCGGATTGGGTTCCGGTACCTGCGGGACTTGCTGGACCGCTATCCGGCCAACATGGAGTTGGCGCTACTCGCGTACAATCGCGGCCCCGCCAAGGTGGAGAAGCTGCTGGGCGCCGGGCGCGACCCTGCGAACGGCTATGAAACGGAAGTCATGAAGGGATTCCGGCACCACTAACCTCGGGTGCCGGTTCATCACCGGCTCGGGATGCGCAGGACGTCCCCGGGCCGGATGATACTCTGCATCGTCAAATCATTCACATCGAGCAGGGCTGCCAGGCCGACGCCATGCCGCCGGGCGATCTCGCTCGTCGTTTCTCCCCACGCCACGCGGTGCCGCGTGCTGCCGCTGCCTCCCCCTCCCCCTCCCCCTCCCCAACTCGACCGGCTCGACACCCTGCGGACCCGCGGCTCGGGAGGCGTGCTCCACGCGGCGCGCGGGACCACGCGGCCGCTCATGGGCACGATGATGCGCTGGCCGATGCGCAGCGCGCGCGCCCGCAGGTGCGGGTTCGCCCCCTGGAGCATCGTCACGGTCACCTTGTAGCGCTGCGCGATCGCGGACAACGTCTGGCCGGCGGTGACATAGTGATCGACGAACGTGACGCGCTCGTTGATGGGTAAGTCGGCGTAGCGCTCGGCGACGCGGGCGCCCGCGCCGCGCGGCACGCGGACGAACGCGCCCCGGCCGGGCGGCGTGATGCCGCGAACGAACTGCGGGTTCAGCTCGAGCAGCGCCGCGACGGACGTATCCGCGAGCCGCGCCAGCACGTCGAGGCCGGTCGCATCAGGGACGGTGACCTCGTCGAACACGAGCGGCGACAGCCGCTGCACGTCCGTAAAGCCGTAGCGGGCCGGCTGCTTGGCGACGAGGGCCGCGGCAATGAGCTTCGGCACGTAGTCGCGGGTCTCGCGCCGCAGGTTGCGGCGGTCGGCGATCTGGAAGAAGGTGTGGTCGCCGACGGTATCGGGCTCGCCGGGCAGGCGGCGGATTTCCCGCTCGATGCGCCCCGCCCCGGCGTTATAGGCGGCGGCGGCGAGATAGACGCTTCCCAGCCGCTGGACCAGATCCTCCAGGTGATTCACGGCGGCATCGGTCGCCTTGAAGGGATCGCGGCGCTCGTCCACCCAGGGATCGATCTGCAGGCCGTACATCCGGCCTGTCCCGGCGATAAACTGCCACATCCCCACGGCGCGCGCGCGGCTCACCGCAGTGTTCGACAGGCCGCTCTCGATGAGCGTGAGGTAGACGAGATCCTCGGGCAGTCCCCGGGCCCGCAGCCGCGCGCGGATCATCCCCTCGTACCGGCCCAGCCGCGACAACCAGATTTCGAATCGGTCGCGCGCGTCGAGCTGGAAGAACTCCAGGTACTCGAGCACCCGCCGGTTCCCCGCATAGCTCGTGACGTCGATATCGAAGCTGGTGGCGGCATCCGCCGTGGCCTCGGCGCCGAACAACCGCTCGGCCTCCTCGCGGACTTCCTCGCCCTGCACCGGCGTATTGGTGCGCGGCGGCGCGGGCGCATCGGCGGAGCGGCGGTGCAGGCTGTCCAGCGCCGACTGATCGGCGGCGGAATCCCGCTCCGCGTTCGCGATGGCGGTGCCGAGCTGCGCGAGTCCGGACGTGTCCGCCGCGGCAGGAGCCACGGTCACCGACGCCCTGCCGGACATATGTGCACCAGCGGCGCAGGCGGTGCCGAGCACCGCCACGCCGATCGTCGAGAGCCAGAATGCGTACCGTTGTGTCATCGTGTCGCCAGATAATTCCCGAGTAAACGGTTTGTCGCGTTCAAGACCGCAAGTGCCGCGCCGCGCGGCGGATCCGTTTCCGTCAAACAGGAGCCGACCAGCCGTGTCGCTTCGGTCGTCCGCGCCGACAGCGACACGATCACCACCGTCGCATCGAACGCGCGCACCGCCTTCACGCCCAGCAGCTCGAACGTGAGCCGCGGCTGCACGGCCTGCTCCAACGCATGCACGGCCGCCACGGCGCAACAGCGCAGCTCGCCCGTCTGCGATGACACGCCGTCCGACGCTCCTTCGAACCGGCGGCCGTCGCTCCACGTCAGCACGACCTTCGCCCGGCAGCGGCCGTTGGCGAGCCGCTGAAATCCGAATTCCTGGAACCGCAGGCGCTCGTCGGGCACTAGAGCCCCCCGCCCCTCAGTCGAACCGGACTTCGATCTGCTGCTTCAAACCCGCGTCCTGCATCGCTTCCACGACGTCCACCTCGAGGTGCGGCCGCCCCTGCGCGTCGCGCTCCGCCGAGATGACGAGAATCAGTCCGCTGTCGAACTCCACCTTCACGTGCCGGACGTCGGAGCGCACGGTGACATGCTTGACCGTCTCACCCCGCAGCCGCGTCACCGCTCCCACGATGCGCCGCAAAGCCTGGAGGTCCACGGTACTCATGCGATACGCTCGGCCAGGAGCTGTGATAACGCGGCGTCGGGAATCCGCTCAGCCTGGATGAACAGCGATGACTTCGAGGTGGCCTCCAACGGATACGGCGTCCAGAATGACTGTCGCCGCCCCGACTCCGACGCGGCACGAAACGACAACACCAGCTGCCAAGCGGCCGTGTTTGCGCGACGCTCGGCGACCGCGTCCACATGCCAAACCTGGTCCCCGTGCGCGATCACCCGCCATGACATGGCTCACCTCGACCGGGGAAGGCCCGCAAAGGGGCCCCAATATGTGTCTAAGCTGAAGTACCGTCAATAGTTGACTGACTTTTCAACAGTCCGAGCACTCGTGCATCCTGCAACGTCCGGACCTCCCGCAGGGGCCGCAACACCCGGAGACGCAGTCCGGCGGCCAAGGCCACTAGTGAGTCTTAATCACCCCGCGTCACGTACGCGCGGAAGCGGGCCGCCAGATCCCGGGTGACCGTGCCGGCAGTCCCACTCCCGATTGTCCGGCCGTCGAGCTTCGAGATCCCTACGACCTCGGCGGCGGTGCCAGTGAGGAAAACCTCGTCGGCCGTGTAGAGATCGTAGCGGTTCATCGGCAGCTCCTCGACCCCGTATCCTGCCTCCCGGGCGAGATCCATCACGGTGTCGCGGGTGACTCCCCGCAGGATGCCCGCGTACGGCGGCGGGGTTCGCAGGGTGCTGTTCATGACCGCGAACAGGTTCATGCCGCTCGCTTCCGCGACATAGCCGGCGGAATCGAGCATGATCACCTCATCCACGTTGGCGGCGATGCCTTCGACCTTGGCGAGGATGTGGGAGAGGTAGTTCAGCGACTTCACACGCGGGGAGAGTGCTTCACGGTGGTGAATGGGCGTGGCGGCGGTGAGCGCGGTCAGCCCCTTCTCGTACCGGTCCTGCGGCCACAGCTTGATCGTGTCAACGATGCAGAAAATGGTCGCCTTCGCGCACTTGCGCGGATCGAGGCCCAGGTCGCCGACGCCGCGCGTCACCACCAGCCGAATGTAGGAATCCTTGAGTCCGCTCTTCGCGACACCCTCCTCGACCATGCGGCCCATGGCGTCTTTGGCCATCGGAATCTCGAGCCAGATCGCCTTGGCGGAGGCGTACAAGCGGTCGAGGTGCGTGTCCAGCCGGAAGACCCTGCCCCCGTAGGAGCGGATGCCTTCGAAGACGCCGTCGCCGTACAGCAAGCCGTGGTCGAATACCGAGACGACCGCGGTGGCGCGGTCGTACCACTTGCCGTCGATCCAGACTACGGTCACGAACTCTCTCCGGACAAAAGGGTCGGGTCCTGGATGAGGCGGCTGGGGATCGAACCCAGGACCTACGGATTAAAAGTCCGTTGCTCTACCAACTGAGCTACCGCCTCGGTGCGCCGAAAGATAGCGGCGCGGCGGAGGACGGCGGAAGGCGCCGAAGGGCGGCGAAGGACGTCCTGCGCCGTCCCCCGCCGCCCTCCGCCGCCCTCCGCCGTCTTTTTTAGAAGACCCAGTGCAATCCGATCTGCGCCTGCTGCGGATCGCCCAAGCCGCTGCGCAGCGTGCCGTCAAAGTTGAACAGCAGGCTCGTCGCGGCCGGGTCGCGGAAGTTCTCGGCCCCCAGCACGTTGAACACCTGCACGATCGCCTCGAGGCGTCCCTGCTTTCCGAGGTTGAACGGCCAGGTGAGACCGATATCCCACGAGAAGTAGCTGTTGTCCTTGCGCAGCGTGTTCCGCCTCACGATGTGGCCGTCGGCGCAGACCCGGTCGGCCGGCGCCGAGGCGCGCTGTCCGGCGGGCGGCGCGAAGGGGTTGGCGGTGGTGGGTCCGCAGCTTTCCGACGTCGGCTGCGCGGAGTAGATGCTGACCCGGTTGTTCAGGAACAAGCCGCCGCCGATGTGGGCCAGCATCCAGCCGTTCAAGCGATGCCGCTGGTCGCGATCACTCCAGTTGTACTCGGCGTGGAGCGAATCGGCGCGCGCGTAACGGAAAGTGAACGGATCTCGCTCGTTGTCGTCATCCGACTTGTCGAACGACAGCGTGTAGTTCACCTGGAACTGGAAGTTCGGATCGAGCACCCGCTTCACGCCGATTGTGACGCCGTTGTAGCGTGACTTGGCGCTCGACTCGACCGTGGTGAGCGTGGTAATCCCATTCAGGTCGGATGGGCCGGTAAGCGCCGAGTCCCACGGGGAGCCGAAGGCGGCCGCGTTCCGGTTGATGAACCGGGTGAGTCGATCCGTCCGCGAGTGGGTGTAGCTGATCGAGACCCCGAGATCGCTGCCGGCCTGCCATTCGTAGCCGAGGCTGGCGCTCAACGTCCGCGGGTTGCGGAAATTCTTGTCGAATACGAACACGTCGGGCAAGAAGACGGCGCTCGGGGCCACGTTGTCCGGCAGTTGGCTGTTGAAGGCCGGCACGGGGCCGAAAAAGCTGGCCCGGAAGTAGGTCATGCCGACCGAGCCATTGGTACTGCGGCTCGAGGCCAGGTTGAGTCCCGGAATGCGCGCGAAGTACAGCCCCGCGCTTCCCCGCACGACGCGCCGGCCGTCGCCGCCCGGATCATAGGCAAACCCGAAGCGGGGCTGGAACATCTTCTTGTCGGACGGGATCGTGCCGTCGGACGGGAACGTGCTGACGACCGAGCTCCCCACGTCGTTTACCCGCGTCCGCGTCTGCCCGATCAACGGTGCGTAAAACACCTGCGCTGGCGGCGTGATCGGGTCCGCTTGGATCTGCGCCTCCCACCGCAGCCCGTAGTTGAACGTCCACTTGGAGTTGGGCCGCCACGTGTCCTGGAGGTAGAGGGCGTACTCGGTTTGCGGGATATCCTGGGTCCCGGCCTCGCGCACCGTGCGGCCAACGCCCGCCTGCTGGAGGTACAGCAGGACGCCGCCGCTCTGGCTCGGGTCTTCGGCGAAATCCAAGAAGCCCTGCACCGAGTTGAAGATGTAGCGGGAGTTGCCGAACCCGACAAACGTCTGGTTCGAGTGCACCTTGTTGTACTCGAAGCCGAGCTTGAAGAAGTGATCGCCGCGGGCGATCGACACGTTATCCAGCAGCTGCACGCGCGTGTCGTAGTAGTCGATCGGGAGGAAGAACGGCATGCCGAACCGGTACCCGCCCGCGAAATCCATGGCGATATCCGGGAACGGCCGTAGCGGCGACGCATCCACCCGGTTCGCGCCCAGGGCGCCCGAGCGCGGCCCGTCATAGGGCCGGGGCCGGTCCTCGCGCGAATACTGGAAACGGAACTCG
The DNA here is from genome assembly GCA_040901965.1 of Gemmatimonadales bacterium. Classification (GTDB taxonomy): domain Bacteria; phylum Gemmatimonadota; class Gemmatimonadetes; order Gemmatimonadales; family GWC2-71-9; genus 20CM-2-65-7. The sequence goes on from JBBDYB010000011.1 coordinate 82,358, forward strand.
TTGGCGATGCTCGACGACAGGTGCGACACGAGGCTGCCGTTGATGGCGTTCGAATGGTCTTGCTCCAGGCCGTTGGCGCTGCGGGCCCAGCTGTCCACGTCGAACGTGCCGTTGGCCTGCTCGGACCAGGCGTAGTTGTATTTGAGCGACGCGTTGTGCCGGTCCGAGATCCGGACGTCCAACTTGGCCATCAGCGCCCGGGCGTCGTTGGTGCGGGCGATCGGGCCGTAGTCGCCCTGCAGCGCGCCGCCGAACGCCGTGTCCATCCAGGCGCGTAAGGGCGCCGCGATGCGGTTGGGATCGGTCTGTTTGATCTCGTCGTAGATCTGCTGATCGTATGCCACGAAGAAAAATGCCCGGTCCCGCTTGATCGGCCCGCCCAGCGTGAATCCGAATTGATGCTGCGTGAAGTCCGGGGGCGGCAGAGTCAGGCTGCCGTGCCGCGGGTGGCCCGAAAGTATGCCGTCCTTGCCGTAGTAATGCGCCGAGCCGCTCAGCTGATTCGTGCCCGACTTGGTCACGACGTTGACGAACCCGCCCGAGGAGCGTCCGAACTCGGCGCTCGCACCCGACGCCACCACGACGATTTCCTGCACCGCGTCGAGGTTGAACGTGAATGGCGGCCGCTGGCCGCCGCGCTGCTCGCCGAAGAACGGGTTGTTGAAGTCCGCCCCGTCCACGGAGATGTTGTTGTGAATACCCTTTTGTCCCGCGATGGACAGCTCGTCGCCGTCCGGTCCCTGCACGATGGCCACGTTCGGCGTCAGCAGCGTGAGGTTCAGGTAATTGCGACCGTTGTTGGGCAGGCGCGAGACCGCCTCATTGGGTACGCGCGTGGAGTTCTCGATTTTCGTCGCGTCCACCACCGGCTGCGACGCTTCTACCACCACCGCCTGCAGCTGGACGGCCGCCAGCGGTAACCTCACCTCCACGATTTCGCCCACGCGCAGCGCCACACCGGTGCGGCGACTCTCGCTGTACCCGACGGCGCGGGCCGTAACGTCGTAGATCCCAAGGGGCAGCAGCGATCCGACGAACACGCCGCGCTCGTTCGTCGTGAGCTGGCGTTGGAATCCGGTTTGTGTCTCGCGCAGGACGACGCTCGCGCCGGCCACCGGCGACCCTGCCGGGTCGGTGACGACGCCGCGGATGATGCCCGTGGTGGCCTGGGACTGGGCGGCGATGACGACCGGGAACGCGAGGGCCAGGACGATCGGCCCGATGAGCTTGCGCAGCATGCGGTCGGCCTCCGACTGGAAATGGAGTGAATTTCCGGGACGGGCTAGCGTATCACCCGCGGCGAAGCTCCGCAAGGACAGGGTGTCCGGTGCTACTTTTCCGAGCGATGCAAAACGCCGACATCGGCCGCCTGCTCGACGAGGTCGCCGACCTGCTGGAGATCTCCGCGGCCAACCCCTTCCGCGTCCGCGCGTACCGCAATGCCGCCCGGACCGTGCGCGATCACGCCGACCCCCTGGACGACCTGGTGCGCGGCGGCGACTTCGACTTGACCGACCTCCCCGGGATCGGCGCGGGCATCGCCGGCGAAATCACGGCGCTCGTGACGACCGGCACGCTGCCCCAGCGCCAGGAGCTCGCCGCCACAATCCCGGCGGGCTTGCTCGACCTGCTGCGCATGCCGGGACTCGGCCCGAAGCGGGTGAAGCTCCTGCACGACACGCTCAAAGTGAACACGGTCGCCGACCTGGGCCGGGCGCTCAAAGCCGGCAAAATCGCCAAGCTCCCCGGCTTCGGTCCCAAGCTCCTGGAGAAGATCCAGGCGGGGGTCGCGGGCGGGGGAGAGGCGCCGAGTCGCATGCGCCTCCACGAGGCCGAACCGTACGCCCGCGCGCTCGTCGAGTACCTCAAGGCCGGTGGCGGCCTCGAGACGATCGAGGTAGCGGGAAGCTTCCGGCGGCGGCGCGAAACCATTGCCGACCTGGACATCGTCGTCAGCTGCGCCAACCCGGCGGAGGTGATCGCCCGCTTCGCCAAATTCGGCGACGTCACGCACGTCGCATCGCAGGGGGATACGCGATCCACCGTGCGGCTCTCCGGCGGCCTCCAGGTGGATCTGCGGGTCATCGAGCCGGACGCCTACGGGGCGGCGCTCCAGTATTTCACCGGCTCCCAAGCGCACAACATCGAGCTGCGCAAGATCGCCCAGGCGAAAAAGCTCAAGCTCAACGAGTATGGCTTGTTCCGGGGCGCGAAGCGCATTGCGGGACGCGCGGAAGAAGACGTCTACGCCCGGCTCGGCATGGATTGGATCCCGCCCGAGCTGCGGGAAGCCCGCGGCGAGATCGGGCTCGCCCAGAAACACCAGCTCCCTGCCTTGGTCACGCTCGAGCAGATCCGCGGCGACCTGCAGATGCACACCGATGCGAGCGACGGTAAGGCGCCGCTCGCGGCCATGGTCGAAGCGGCGCAGGCGTTGGGGTACGCCTACATCGCGATCACCGACCACTCCAAGCGCGTCTCGATGTCGGGGCTCCAGCCGGAGGAGCACCGCGCGCAGTGGAAGGCCATCGACCGGCTCAACGCCCGGCTGCGCGGCTTCCGAGTCCTGAAGAGTGTCGAGATGGACATCCTGGAAAGCGGCAAACTCGACCTGCCCGATGACGTGCTGGCGGAAGCGGACTACGTGGTGGCGACGATCCACTACGGCCTGAAGCAGACCGAGCGACAGCTCACCGACCGGCTGCTGGGCGCGATCGCGCATCCGTGGGTCGATGCCATCGGCCATCCCACGGGCCGGATCGTGAACACTAGGGCCTCGTATCCCCTCGACTTCGACGCCGTCGCGAAGGCCGCAGCCGCGTCCGGCACCCTCCTCGAAATCAACGGCAGCGAGCGGCTCGATCTGCCGGACACGCTGGCCGCCGCAGCCAAGGCGCAGGGCGTGCGGTTCGTGCTGTCGACCGACGCGCACAATCAGCGCGAGCTCGGCTACATGCGGTTCGCGGTGTCGGTGGCGCGGCGGGCGGGCCTCGAGGCGGCCGACGTGATGAACACGCGGCCGCTCGCGGAGTTCGTGAAGTCGCTAAAGCGCGCGCGCAACCGCTAGCAGCTCGAGCTGCGACACGGGCTCGAAGCTGTAGCGATGATGGCGGGTGGGACCGAGTCGCTGCAACGCATCGAGGTGCTCGGGCGTCGCGTAGCCCCTGTTCGTCTCCCAGTAATAGCCGGGATACCGGGCCGCGAGCCGGTCCATGAGGTAATCGCGCAGCGTCTTGGCGATCACCGAGGCGGCTGCGATCGAGTGGCAGCGCGCATCGCCGTCCACGATCGCTTCGTGCGGGCAGCCGAGCTCGGGGCACGGCAGGCCGTCGATGAGGATGTGGGCGGGGACGAAGCCGAGGTGATGCAGCGCGCGTTCCATGGCGAGAATCGAGGCGCGCCGGATGTTCAAGCGGTCGATCTCCCGCACGCTCGCGGCACCGATGGCCACCGCGACCGCGCGCTGGCGGATCTTGGCGGCGAACTTAGCCCGTTGTGCGGCGGTGAGGACCTTGGAGTCGTCGAGGCCGCGGATCGGCTTCACCCCCACCGGAAACACGACGGCCGCAGCCACCACTGGTCCAGCCAGGGGGCCGCGGCCGACTTCATCCATTCCGGCGACGATAGTCCGCCCTTCGCACCACAGCGCCGCCTCGCGCTTGAGCGATGGGCGGCGGTGCCTCACGCCTTCGACTGCTCCTGTTCCGGCGCTGCCGCCTCCTGCCCAGCGCCGCGCTTCTCCCGGATCCGGGCCGACTTGCCGGCCAGGCGCCGCAGGAAGTAGAGCTTCGCCCGGCGGACCCGGCCTTTACGCATCAGGCCGATCTCCGCGATCGACGGCGCGTGCAGCGGGAAGATCCGCTCGACGCCCACGCCTGCCGAGATCTTGCGGACGGTGAACGTCTCGTTCATGCCACCGCCGCGCCGCGCGATGCAGATGCCCTCGAACGCCTGCAGCCGCTCCTTCTCTCCTTCGCGCACGCGCACCATCACGCGCACCGTGTCGCCCGGGGCGAAGGCCGGGATGTTCTCCTTCATGCCTTCGCGCTCGACTGCTCTCAGTCTCTCCATAACCCACCCTCAAATGCTAGGCGCCTAGGCGCCTAGACGTCTCGTGTGTTCCATAAATCCGGTCGGCGTTCCCTGGTCAGACGCCGAGCCTCGGCCGCCCGCCATGCCGCAATCTTGTCGTGATCGCCACTCAACAATACGTCAGGGACATCCAGGCCGCGATAGCTGGGCGGCCGGGTGTAGCTGGGCGGCGCCAGCATTCCTTCATAATGCGAATCGCTCGCCGCCGACTCATGATCGCCGAGCGCGCCCGGCAGCAGCCGCACCACCGCGTCCACCACGCACAGCGCCGCCGGCTCGCCGCCCGACAGGACGAAGTCTCCGATCGACAGCTCTTCGGCACCCAGCCCGTCCGCCACCCGCTGGTCCACGTCCTTGTAATGCCCGCACAACAACGTCAGCTCGGCACCCACTGCGTAGCGCACCGCGGTGTCGTGCGTGAACGGCCGCCCGCGGGCCGACAACAACACCAGCGGAGGCTTTGCCTTCAGATCCTCGACGGCCTCGAAGAATGGCTCCGGTTTCAGCACCATCCCCGCGCCGCCGCCGTAGGGCGCGTCGTCAACCGTGCGGTGCTTGTCGTGCGTATAGTCGCGCAGCTGCACGATCCGGTAACGCACCAACCCCGCCGCGGCCGCGCGCCCCAGGATGCTTCCTGCCAGCGGTCCGGTGAACCACTCCGGGAACAGCGTGACCACGTTGATCGTGAGCACCGGCGTCCTAGTCCTCGACCGCCACGAGCTGGTCGCGCCACTCCTCCACGGCCGCTCGGGAAGTGATGCCCTCGAACCCCAGCAGCCACTCGCGGTGATACGCGCGGCGCCGCGTCAGCACCAGCGGGCCGGCAAGCACCGCGCGGTCCTCGTTCAGCACGAACACCCGCGCCTTGGGGACGAACACCGTCCCGGGTTTTTCCACGAGGGGGATCACCGCCACCTCCCCCTGCTGGCCGTGCGGCTTGCGCAGCCGCCCGACTACTCGGAGACCGGCGGGGTTGGCGACGGCCGTTTGCTCCCTCCCCCGCCTAGCACGCCCGCCTTCCTGAGGAGCGAGCGCACCGTGTCGGTCGGGGTGGCGCCCTTCTCGAGCCAGGCCCGCGCCTGCTCGGCGTTCACGTCGATCACCGCCGGATTGGCGCGCGGGTTGTAGTTCCCGATCGACGCCACGAACCGCCCGTCGCGCGGCGACCGCGAGTCCGCGATCACGATGCGGAAATAGGCCTGGCCCTTGCGCCCCACCCGGCGCAGTCGAATTCGAGTTGCCATACGTTCGCTACATCCTTTTCATGAGCTTCCGCATCTGCTGGAACTGTTCCAGCAGCCGGTTCACTTCCTGTACGGGCCGTCCGGCCCCTTTCGCGATCCGCAGCTTCCGCGACCCGCTCAACACGCTCGGATCGGCGCGCTCCGCGGGCGTCATCGACAGCACGATGGCCTCGACATGCTTCACGCGCTTGTCGTCCGGCGAAACACCCTGCAGCGCCTTGGCCTTCACGCCCGGCAGCAGCCCGAGCACCTGCTTGAGCGGGCCCATCGCCTGCATCTGCTTCAAGGCGGCGAGGAAGTCCTGAAGATCCATCCCCCGCTTCGACCGCACCTTCTGCTCGAGCTTCTTGGCCGCTGCGGCGTCCACCGTGGCCGCGGCCTTCTCCACCAGCGCCACGACGTCGCCTTGCCCCAGAATCCGGCCCGCCATGCGCGCGGGATCGAACGGCTCGAGCGCGTCGGGCTTTTCGCCCACGCCGACGTACTTGATCGGCACGCCGGTCACGCCGTGAATCGACAAGGCCGCGCCGCCCCGCGCGTCGCCATCGAGCTTCGTCAGGATCACGCCCGTCAGCCCGACGCCGTCGTGGAACCCGCCCGCGATCTTCACCGCGTCCTGGCCCGTCATCCCGTCCGCGACCAGCAGGACTTCACGCGGATTCACTGCCGCCTTGAGCGCCCGCAGCTCGTCCATCATCTCGGCGTCGATCTGCAGCCGCCCCGCCGTATCGACGATCACGGTCCGCGCGCGCGCCGCTTCCGCCTCGCGCAGCGCGTCTTGGACCAACGCGACCACGTTTCCCGTGTCCCGTGCCCCGAAAACGGGAACGCCAATCTGCTCACCGAGCTGCCGGAGCTGTTCCGCCGCCGCCGGGCGGTACACGTCCGCCGCGACGAGGGCCGGAGCCTTCTGCTCGAGCTTGAGCCGCCGCCCGAGCTTCGCGGCCGTCGTCGTCTTCCCCGACCCTTGCAACCCGACGAGCAGTATCACCGTTGGGCCGACGGAGGCGAAATCGAGACCGGCCCTGGTGCCGCCGAGCAGCGCCGCGATTTCGTCATGGACCAGCTTCACCACCTGCTGGCCGGGGCTGACCGCCGTCAGCTGCAGCGCGCCGACGGCCCGTTCGCGCACCCGCTCGACGAATCCGCGCGTCACCTCGAAGCTCACGTCCGCCTCGAGCAGGTGGCGGCGAATCTCGCGCAGCGCGTCCGTCACGTCGGCTACCGAGAGCACCCCGCGGCCCGTGAGACGCTTCAGGACGCCGGTCAGCTGCTCGGAAAGGGCCGTAAACATAAGCGTTGCAAAATAGTTAGCGAGTTGCCGTATTCAAAGGGGGGAGTGTTATTTCGCTGCTTATGGCCGCAAGCGTGTGGCTGCAAGGCCTCGTGACAGTGGCGGTCGGCGCGATTTCCGGCGGCATCACCAACGCCGTCGCGGTGTGGATGCTGTTCCACCCCTACGAGCAGCGCTTCTGGCTCCAAGGCGCGATCCCCAAGAGCAAAGCGCGGCTCGCCAAGAGCATCGGCAAGACGGTGGGGCAGCGGCTGCTGACCGAGGACGACCTGGCGCGTCAGCTCGGCGCGCCCGGCGTCCGTGAAGCGTTCGACCGCGCCATCGCGGGGTTCGTGGACCGCGCGCTCAATACGCCCCGCGGCGCGCTCCGGGATGAGCTGCCCCCGGCGCTCCTCGCCGAGCTCGAGACGTCGCTCGAGCCCCTCGCCACGGCGATCGCCGAACGCCTGGCGGACTTCGTCGCCGGCCCGGGGTTCGACGAGGCCGCGGAGAAGTACCTGCAGCTGGAGCGATGGGTGGACGAAGGCGTGGCGCGACCCGAGCTCGAGCAGGCCGTACGCCGTTTCATCGCCACCCAACGGGTCCGGCTGCTGCGCGACGAGCGGCCGCTGCTCGAGCAGCTTCCTGCCGGGCTCATCGCCGCCCTCCAGCAAGGCATCGCCGACTACCTGCCGATCGCCGTCGAGCGCCTCGGCGCGCTGCTGGCGGATCCCGAAGCGCGTGAGCGCATCCGCACAGGGCTGAAGCGCTTCCTCGACCGCGCGCTCAAGAACCTCATGGTGCACGAGCGCGTGATGGCGAAGCTCATGATCACCGAGAAGCGCCTCGACCGCGTGCTCGATGGACTGGAGGAAGGCGGATTCGCCGACCTCGCCGACGTCCTCGAGACGCCGGATTTTCGCGCGCAGGTGGCGCGCGCCGTCAACGACGCCGTCGTGCGTTTTCTGCGGACGCCCATCGCCGACCGGCTGTGGGCGCTCGGTCCCGAGCGGTTGGACGGCGTCGAGAAAGCCGCCGCGGACTACATTCTCGCGGCGGTGCGCGCCCCGGAGACGAGGGGCTGGGCGGTCGCGCGCGCCCACGATGCCGTGGCGCTGGGCCGGGAGATGCTCGCCGGCGAAACGGGCCGGGAGCGCGTGGCCGAGGCCGCCCATCGGGCGGTGCGCGCGCTGCTCGAGCGGCCGATCGGCCGGCCGGCGGACCTCCTGCCCGGCGAGGCCGAGGCCAAGCTGCGGCGTGCCTTGACCGAGCCGCTGTGGGGCTGGATGCAACGGCAGGTGCCCGTGATCGTTTCGCAGCTGTCGGTGCAGGACATCGTGGAGCAGAAGGTGATGGGCTTCTCGGTGCAGCGGATGGAAGAAATCATCAAGGGCGTCACGGCGCGGGAGCTGCGCCTGATCGTCCAGCTGGGCTACGTGCTGGGCGCCTTGGTGGGTGTCGCGGCGTGGGGAATCAGCCTGCTGTTCAATTAACGGAGGCGCACGGACGGGAGCGCGCGCCAGCCGGTCCAGTCGGCTGGCGCATCCACTAATCGGACGCACGGACGTCCGTCGATCGTGAGTTGCTTGATCTCCGAGCGTCTGCCCGTGCGCCCATCCGCCGGTCGTTTTTGCCAGGCGCGCTCGAGTCCCCCAGCGAAGCGACCCGCCGCGGTGGCGTCGTCCCACACCGTGTACCACACCAACGCGTCGGCGTTGCGGCCAAGCACTTGATAGCGGTCGCCATCCCACCCCTGTGCGAGCCGCCCCGCTTCCGCTTCGTCACCCAGATGCTGCTGGAACAGCAGCCGTGTCTCGAACTCGCCGAGGTTGTCCTCGTACGGCACCGTGTCCCCTCCTCCCGCCGCGAACGTCATTTCCGTCGGCTGATCGCCGGCAGCGTAGCGTTCTGGATGGAGGACTTGCTCGGTGGACGCCGGCATCGCCTCGAGCACCGAGCGGCCGTAGTACTTGCGCCGGAACCAGAGAATGAAGTCGGCTCCCCCCAGATAGGGAAAGACGAGTCCTTCGCGGAGCCAGAGCGGGGCGCGCGCGAACTCCTTCATCTGCTCTTGCTGGCGCGACATGACCGCCCGCTGCTGCCAGAACCAGCCGAGGGGAAAGGTGTCCGGCTTCTGCTCCGGCATCAGCACGGCGATTTGGGCGACGGTCGCCTGGCCCTCGAGAATCGCTTGCGCCGCCGAGCGGCGGTCATTGCGCCGGTGCATTGCGATGATGGAGTCGAGCCGGATGTACTGATCCTGCAGCGCGTGGCCGAGCTCGTGTGAAATGACGATGCGCAGCTGATACGGCTCGATGTCGGCGGGAATGTACAAGGCGTTCGAATCGGGATCGTAGTAGCCCGCGATCTGCTCGGTGAGCAAATCGACCATCGTGGTCCGCAGATCCAGCGATTCGGGGATCAGCCCGAACAGCCGCAGTCCCGCCTGCAGCCCGTCGAGATCCCCGGGCGGGAGATCGTGGTCGAACTTGTGGATGACGTAATCGCGAACCTGGGCGCGCGAGCGCCGGAAGACGTCCGGCTCCTTCTTGAAGGGGAGTCCCGCCACTTGCGACACGACCGGCATCATGCGGCGCACCATATCGCGCAGGTCCGCCTCGCCCTGCACCGCCTGGGCGCGCTCGCGACAACCTAGGACGAGAGCCACGGCGCCCGCGCCGAGCGCCATGCTTCGCGTCACCCGGCCCACTCGATGCCCTTCCCCACCGCGACGGCGACCACGCGGGCCACGTCCTTGCCGGTCACGACGATCCCCTGGCGCTCCAGCTCGGCGCGCAGGCCGCGGTCGAGATCGGCGCGCTGTTCGTCTAAGGACGGCCGGACGGCCGGACGGCCCGACGGCCCTTGCTCGTCCGTGGCCGTCTCGGCCGTCCGGCCGGCTGGCCGTCCGCCGAGCAGTTGTTCAAGCTCCTCCCCGAACCGTTGCAGCACCGTCGCCAGGTCCGGCATCGGCTCTTCGGGCCCGCGCTCCTCGGTGAGTCCCCGCCGGATCATCGCTTCGACCTTGCGACGCTCCCGGATGAGCCGATCGAGCTCGGGTGATACCTGCGCCGTCGCCTGGGCGTGCGCGCAGGCTTCGTCGAGCACGTCGATCGCCTTGTCGGGGCGCGCCCGCTCGGGCACGAAGCGGTCGGTGAGCACGATCGCCGCTTTGAGGGCATCGTCGGCGATCGCGACGGCGTGGTGGCGCTCGAGGCGCGACCGCCGGGCGACGAGGACTTCCCAGGTCTGGATCGCGTCGAGCTCCTCGATCGTGACCGGCTGGAACCGCCGCTCCAGCGCGGGATCGGAGCGGATCCACTTGTCGTACTCCTCGCCGGTCGTGGCGCCGATGACGCGGATATCCCCGCGCACGAGCGCGGGCTTCAGCATGTTGGCGGCGTCCATCGCGGCCCCCATGGCCGTCCCCTGGCCGATGAGGTTGTGCAGCTCGTCCACGAAGAGCACGAGATTGGGATCGGCGCCGAGCGCCTTCACGAGGCGGCGGATGCGGTCTTCGTACTGGCCGCGGAACGAGGTGCCCGCGAGCAGGGCGACGTGGTCCAATTGCAGGATCCGCGCGTCCTTGAGCGCGGGTGGCACGTTCCCGCTGGCGACCCGTTGCGCCAGACCCTCCACGATGGCCGTCTTCCCCACGCCCGCCCGTCCCACGAGGGCGGGGTTGTTCTTGCCCTGGCGAAGCAGGATGTCCACGACCCGCGCGATTTCGGCATCGCGACAGCGTACCGGCTCGAGATCGCCGCGCCGGGCCAGCGCCGTGACGTCGATGCCCACGCGCTCCAGCACGTCGCCCGAGTCGAACAAGCCTTCGAAGGGATCGCCCATCCGTCGTCAGTCGCCTCGCAGGAAGTGGCCATACCAGGCGATGATCGCGTCGCCGAACACGAACGTCACCGCCGCTCCGACAGCGAGGAATACCCCGAATGGGACGAGACGCTTCTTCTTGAGCGACAGCGGCACGAAGATCAGCGAGCCGAGCGCGGCGCCGGCGAACACGGTGAGCAGCACGCCGCGCCACCCCAAGAAGCTGCCCACCATCGCCATCATTTTGATATCGCCGCCGCCCATCGCCTCCTCCTTGAAGACCCAGGCGCCGGCCATGGCGACGAGCCACAGCAACCCGAAGCCCACCGCCGCGCCGAGCAGCGCGTTGAGAAAGCCGGGCACGCCGCCGCCCAACGCCAGCAGCAGGCCCAACACCAGACCGCCCCACGTGAACTCGTCGGGAATGATGTAATGCCGCGCATCGGTGATCGCGATGCCGAGCAGCAGCGTCCCGAACACGGCGGCCTGGACCGCTTCCAGGGAGATGCCGTAGACGAGCACCGAGACGCCGAACAGCACGCCGACGAGGGCCTCGATGAGGGGATACTGCCTGGAAATGGGCTTGTGGCACCAGCGACACTTGCCGCGCAGCCAGAGCCAGGAGAACAGGGGGATGTTGTCGCGCCAGGCGATCGGTTGCTTGCAGTTCGGGCACGTGGATCGCGGGCGCAGCAGCGACTGATCGCGCGGGAGCCGCAGGATGCACACGTTGAGGAAGCTGCCGAAGCAGAGGCCCACGAGGACCGCACCGGCGACGATGACGGGATCAGCGCCCACGCAGCACCTCGTACAGCAGGATCCCCGCCGCCACCGCGACATTCAGCGATTCCGCGCCACGCGCCAGGGGGATCGCCACGCGCTGCGCCGCGATGGCGTTCAGCTGCGGGCGGATCCCCGCGCCTTCGTTTCCCACGATCACGGCGATCAGCTCCTTGCGTGAGTCACTCGCATCGAGCGCGCGGGCGAGCGGCACGCCGTCCACGGCGGCCGCCCACAGCGTGAGACCGCGCGCGCGCGCCCACGTGATGAAGGGCGCGTCGTCGAGCTGGATGACGGGATGCCGGAACGTGGCCCCCATGGCCGCCCGCAGCGCCTTCGCATTCATCGGATCGGCGGTGCCGCGCAGCAGTACGCTGGCGGAAGCGCCGAGCGCGTGCGCAGTGCGGATCAGCGTACCGACGTTGCCCGGATCCTGCACGCCGTCCACCACCAGGACCGCGCCGCCCGGCGCCGCCGGCACGTCCGACACCGTCCACGCGCGCGGCGCGACGATCGCGAGGATTCCTTGCGGCGTGTCCGTACCCGCGAGCTGGCCGAACGCGCGGGCGCCGACTTCCTCCACCGTAACCGCGTGGCTCGCGAGCTCGGCCGTCAACGCCTGCCCCCGCGTGGTGCGCGCGAGATCGGGAGAGACGAGCGCGCCCTTGAACTCGAGTCCGGCCGCGAGCGCTTCCTCGACGAGCCGCACGCCTTCGAGCACGGCCAGCCCGCGGCGGCCCCGCGCCTTGCGGCGTTGGAGATCGCGGACGGTCGACTGCAGATTACTGGCGATGCGAGTCCTCGCGCCGGTCATGGGTGCCCCTAAGATTGCGCTCCCCGTTGCTTTCGCCAAGCGGGGCGGAGGGGGAACATGAGAATCGCGCTTACCATCGCAGGCTCGGACTCGGGCGGCGGCGCGGGCATCCAGGCCGACCTCAAGACCTTTCATCAGTTCGGCGTGTTCGGCACCACGGCGATCACCGCCGTCACCGCGCAGAACACCGTGGGCGTCCTGGACTGGCAGGCGCTGCCCGCCCCGCTCGTCGCCCGGCAGATCGACGCGCTCGCCGGCGACCTGCCGCCCGCCGCGGTCAAGACCGGGATGCTCGGCTCCGCGGAAATCGTGGCGACGGTCGCCGACCGCATCGCGCACCACCGGTTGCCCAATTACGTCCTCGATCCCGTGATGGTGGCCACGTCGGGGGATTTGTTGGTGGACGATGTAGGGGCACGGCATGCCGTGCCCCTACAGATCGCACGGCGTCTGGTCCCGCTCGCCACCATCGTGACGCCGAATCTCAATGAAGCGGCGATCCTCGTGGGAGACGACGTGCGCACGCTCGCGCAGATGGAGCGCGCGGCCGGCGCGCTCGTCGCGATGGGCGCGCGAGCCGCACTGGTGAAGGGCGGTCATCTCGGCGGAACTGACGACATCGTGGACGTGCTGGTCCAACAGAGCACCGTGCGGCGGTTCACCCATCCCCGGATCGACACGACGTCCACGCACGGCACCGGTTGCACGCTCTCGGCGGGGATCGCCGCGGGTCTGGCGCTGGGCCGGCCGCTCGAGCAGGCGGTGGCCGACGCACTCGACTTCGTGCACCGGGCCATTGCGGCGGCGCCGGGCCTGGGACGGGGGGACGGACACGGACCCTTGAATCATTTCGTGCCGGCGCCGCCGCGGCCGCCCAACGAGGGGCTGTAACCGACGCCTCGCGTCGCAACAATCCTCGTCGCGATGATTTCGTTACTGAGTCCGCAGCCGCGGGCGTTACCTGTACTCCATGCCCGCCGATCTTCGAGTGGCCCGCTGTCGCCGACGTTCAATCCGTCTCTGGGAGTATGACTATCGTCGGGACGGCGCGTACTTCCTGACCATCTGCACCCACAGTCGCAAGACACTTTTCGGAGTGGTTTGTAACTCACGCGTGCGCCTAACTGCTGCTGGCAACGCCGTGCGCGAGTGCTGGCAGGCGATCCCTGACCACTTTCCGCGCGTATCGCTCGACCGGTTTCTGATCATGCCCGATCACATTCATGGCATCCTCGTGATTGGTGGTGAATCGAGCGCCGAGAATGGTCGTGTCCAACCGATTGCCGACGATCAGTCGGGGATTGTAGGGGCACGGCATGCCGTGCCCCTACACGACCCGGCCGCGCGCTCGGCTTGTGTTCCCACCGTGCGGCCCGCATTCGGACGTCCAATTCCCGGTTCGTTGGCGACGATTATCGGCGCATTTAAATCAGCGGTCACACGGCGGCTCCGGGCCACCGGCTTGGGCAGCCAGGTCTGGCAACGTAACTATTACGAGCATGTGATTCGCAACGACGACGACCTCCGGGCCATCCGGCGGTACATCGTCACGAATCCGATGCGGTGGACAAACCGGCCAACAAACATGTAGGGGCACGGCATGCCGTGCCCCTACAATCCATCCCCATCATCATATCCAACCCAGCGCCTACCCCGCGTTATGGATTCCACCAGTACGTGGCCTTGACCATGAAGATGTTGTCCGACGGCGCGCCGATCATCCGGTCCATGCCGCGGCTGAACCGGAACGTCCCGTCGGAGCCGCCATCCGAGCGGCTCTGCGTCCAGACGAAGTACAGGGTGGAGCCGGGCATGTATTCCCACCGCAACACGGCGTTGCCGCGCAATGATTCGAAGCTGAAGTCGCGCCGGCCGATGTTGACCGTCGGCGACGGCCCCGCGCCGTCCGCATCGGCGCGGTAGAAGCTCACGCTGTCCTCGAACGTGGAGGCGCCGTCGCCGTACACGTCGAAGTCGAACGTGCGCGCCTGGCGCAGCGTCTTGAACCGCTCGTAGTCGCCCGCCGAGAGCAGCGGCTGCGCGTACACCTGAAGGGACAGCGTGGGCGAGAACGTCCAGTTGACACGGATGCCGGCCGAGAACTCGGCGTAGTCCAGATTCGCGAAGACGTAGCGCTGGTCGTAGGTCGCGTTGGCCGTGGTGTCGACGTACGCCGTCACGAACTGCCCCGGCTCCTTGCTCCAGTACCAGTTCGGGCCCGCGCTCACGGAGAGATTCGGCGCCGGCCGAAACTCGACGTCGAAGCCGGCCCACATGTCGTAATCGCTCGACTTCTGCGAGTAGCGGCCGCCGTACGCGCCGAAGATGATCCGCTGCCGGCCGTCGGAATTGACGTTCAGGTTGATCTCATGCCCGGGGAGATTGCGCATGAGCGGCCCCCCGCGGGTACGCCGGTCACTCCACGTAGCGGGATTGTACGCCTGGCTGATGTTGAACGACCAGTAGTTGAGGAATTGCGCCCACACCGAGTGCCATACGCCGCGGCCGATGACGTCCCGGTCCCAGTTGTAGCTCTGGAACAGCGCGCCGATGACCTCGGCGTTGCGGAACACCTTTCCCGGCTTGCGCCAGCCGTACCCCGCGCCGGCATGCATGTTGATCAGCCCGGTGCGCGACATGAACCCCATGTCGTTCGTCTCGTACGCCGGCGAGATGAAGCCGACGGCGGAGTTGGAGAACCAGTTGCCCTTCTGCTTGTTGAGATGGAACCGCGCGGCCCAACCGGTCAGCGCCGTCGCGCCGCTGTCGATCCCCAGGTTCTTTGCGTCGGGCCGCTGGAAGTAATGCACCGGATGCTGCTGCAGGGCGAGGATGCGCGGCTGGCTGCCGCGCACGTGCGAGCCCGCGACCCACCCCGTTACCACCCACTCCTTGTCCCGGTCAAGGAACGACCAGCCATCCACGCCCGCCACATATCCGCCGGTCGAGATCTCGTCGCGCAGCGCGGGGTCGGCGAAGTCGCGTACGGCAAAGGTGACCATCGTTCCGAGCCCCTGCCGGCCTTCGGGGAACTCCCGCTGCATGCGGAACACGCCATGATAGGTGGCCGGCTCGACCTCCTGGCGGAACGTCAGGCTGGTGGTCGTATCATGCGCGCGCTCGAACTCGCGCTGCGTGACGGCGGCGAGCGTGCCGAGATTCCAGCGGCTGCCCAGCTTCCCCGTCAGTTTCAGCGCGCCCAGAATGTTGGCGCCCTCAGGGCGCTCGGTGAAGGTGGCCCGGGGCGAACTGCCCTGCGGCGCCCGGCCCATGCGGCGGGTGTGCAGCATGTCGGGACCCGGCCAGTTGAAGCCCCAGTAATTCGACGCCCCGCCAAAGCCGAAGTCGAAGATCGTCGCGCCTTCGATGAAAAAGGGGCGCTTCTCTCCGAAGAACGTCTCGACGTCGCTCAAATTCACCACGGCCGGGTCCACTTCGACCTGACCGAAATCGGGGTTGATCGTGGCGTTCAGCGTGAGGTTGCTGCCCAGCCCGGCCTTGATGTCCACACCGCCGGTCGGCTGGTAGGTAGAACCATCGTTGAACGGGTCGCCCGGCTGGTGCTGCGTGTACGCGGCCTGCGTGGTGACGTAGGGCATCACTTCCAGCCGGCGCGGCGGCGTCACGCGCTCGATCCCCACCAGATCGGCAAAACGGGACACGAAACCGCTCGCCGTCTTCGGCCGCAGCACGTAGTAATCAACCTCGTTGCGCCGCGCGATGTCGCGGCGGAAGTTGATGCCGAACGTGTAGGTATCGGCCCGATTGAACCGCAGCTGCGAGTAGGGGATCCGCATCTCGACGACCCACCCCTGCCCGTCGATCCGCGCCCGCCCCTCCCACACACCATCCCACGAATTGTCGTCCCAGTCGTCGTTGTACAGCACGCCGTCGGAGAGCGCTCCCGCCGCATTCACCCCAAAAAAGAAACCGCTGCGGCGATCGTGGTAGGAGTCCACATAGAAGGTGAACTGATCGGAGCTGGTCGCCACGTCGCGCCGCCCCAATCGCGCCACGATCGAATCGGGCGTGCGATCGTACAGACGCGCTCCCACGTACAGCGCCGCATCGTCGTAGGCGAGGTACACCACGGTACTTTCGCTGGGGACCCCTCCCTCGTTCGGGTCCCGCTGCACGAACTGCGATACCTGCTCCGCTGTCTGCCAGATGGATTCGTTGAGCGCCGCGTCGATCGTGATGGGGTGGAGCAGGCGAATGGCGCGCACGCGCTGCGCGGTGCCCGGGGAATCGGCTGGAACGGCGGGCGGCTGAATCCCCGCCAGGGCGAGACACAGGCAAAGCGTCGTCGTCATAGGTGCGCCCGGCTGATGTGAATGGTGGAACCCCGGTCGCGAACGCTGACGGCGAGCGCGCGGTGGTATCGACACATATGACAGGGCGGCAAGCTAAAAGGTTGCAAATAGAACGTCAGGACTAGATGGAGGGCTTAAGCCTTTGCAATACACCCTTCACCACGACGCCCAGGCCGCGGGCCACCTTTTCCCCCACCGCCAGCACCTCCTGGTGCGAGAGCGCTTCCCCCGTGATGCCGGCCGCGGGGTTCGTGATGGACGAGAATCCCAGGCAGCGGACGCCGCGCGCCCTCGCCACCAGCACCTCGGGCACCGTGGACATGCCCACCGCGTCGGCGCCGAGCCGCTCGAGCATCCGAACTTCGGAGGGCGTTTCATACGAGGGGCCCAGCAGCCCGACGTACACGCCTTCCTCGAGGGCGACGCCGGCCTCGCGTGCCGCGACCCGGGCGAGCGCCTTCAGCTCCGCATCATATGACTCGTGCATGATGGGAAACCGCTGCTCGCCCGGGTGCGGCGGGCCGGTCAGCGGGTTCCGCCACATGAGATTGATGTGGTCGGCGATGAGCATCAGGGTTCCGGCTTGAAACGTCCGTCGCACCCCACCCGCGGCATTGGTGACGATCAGGATCTTCACGCCCAGGTCGGCGAACACGCGCGCGGGGAGCCCCGCGAGTGCTGCGGGATGACCTTCATAGAGATGAAAGCGGCCCGCCTGCACGATGACCGGGACGCCCTCGAGCGTGCCCGCCACGAGCTCCCCTTTGTGGCCCGCGACGCCGGGCTCGGGGAAGCCGGGGATCGCGCGATACGGGATGTGCAGGGCGTCGGCGACATCGGTCGCGAGAAAGCCCAGGCCGGAGCCGAGCACGATCGCGACGCGCGGCCGCAACGTCCCCAATCGAAGCGCCACCGCTTCCGTCGCTGCCGGTACGCCTCCCGCCTCCCGCATCCCGCTGCCCGCTAAACGAGCATGCCCGCGATGGACGCGCTCATGAATGCCGCCAGATTGCCGGCGATCATGGCGCGCAAGCCGAGGCGGGCGATGTCGCTCCGACGGTGCGGCGCGAGCCCGCCGATGCCGCCGATCTGGATGGCGATCGAGGAGAAATTCGCGAAGCCGAGCAGGCAGTACGTCGTCATGAGCGCAGCCTTGGGACTCAAGACCAAGCCTTCGCCCATCTGCCTGGCAAAGTCGGCGTAGGCGACGAACTCGTTGAGCACCGTCTTCACCCCG
The DNA here is from genome assembly GCA_040901965.1 of Gemmatimonadales bacterium. Lineage (GTDB taxonomy): Bacteria > Gemmatimonadota > Gemmatimonadetes > Gemmatimonadales > GWC2-71-9 > 20CM-2-65-7. Next base: position 99,936 of record JBBDYB010000011.1, read on the forward strand.
ATGAACGAGCCCACCGTGTCGGCGTCCGCAGGAGGCACGCCCATCAGTACGGTAATCGGCGTGAGCACCTTGCCGAGCAGCCATTGCATCGTGATCTCGGGGTGTCCGAACAGGCCACCCACCCAGCTGAACCCGAAGTTCAGCAGTGCCACGAGCGCGACGAAGGCCATCAGCATAGCGGCGACGTTGATAGCGAGCTGCACGCCGGTCGCCGCGCCGGAGGCGGCCGCTTCGATCACGTTGGCCTCCGTTTTCTCGACGACGACGTGGAGCGTGTCGCGCGTTTCGGGGACGCCGGTCTCGGGCAGGAGCATCTTCGAGAGGATCAGGCCGGCGGGCGCATTCATCACGCTGGCCGTCAGAAGGTGGCCCGCGATATCGGGGAAATAACCTTTCAGCATGCCGACGTACGCGGCCATCACACCGCCCGCCACCGTCGCGAAGCCGCCGACCATCACGGTGTTCAGCTCCGAGTTTGTCATCTTGCCGACGAACGGCTTGATGAGCAGCGGCGCTTCGGTCTGGCCCAGGAAGATGTTGCCCGCGGCCGACAGCGTTTCCGCGCCGGACGTCCGGAGCGTTTTCTGCATCACCCACGCGATTCCCTTCACGATCCATTGCATGACGTTCAGGTAGTACAGGACCGTCATGAGAGAGGAAAAGAAGATGATCGTGGGAAGAACGTTGAACGCGAAATAGGCGCCCGTGAGGGCGACGCCGGTGGCGCCCCCGCCCAAGGGAACCTCATTCTGGACCAGGTTGCCGAAGACGAAGCGGGCTCCCCGCTCCTGGAACGCGAGCAGTCCCGTCACGACGTTGTTCGCGAACGTGAACAGCGCGCGCCCGACCGGCGTCTTGAGCACGATGACGCCGAGAACGATTTGCAGGGCTACGCCGGCGCCGACCATCCGCCAGTTGATCCGCTTGCGGTCGTACGAGATCGCGAACGCGATCGCGAGCATCGTCGCGATGCCGACCAGCCCCATCAGGCGCTCGAGGAACGGCGTGTCCAACCCACCGCGCGCGGCGGCGAGGCGCTCCGCCGCCGTTTGCAGCAGCCACCATCCCGTCATCCTAGGGCCCCTCCTCCAGTTCGCGCTGCACGCGGGACACGAGCGCCACCTTCTCGAAATCGGGAAGGAACGCACTCTCACAAGCGTTGAGCACCACGCGGGCGAGCTCGTCCGGGGTCAGGCCGAGCGCCGCATGCGCGAGAAAGTACTCGTCAGTCAGGGTGATGCCGTCGGTCAGGCGACCGTCGGTGTTCAGGGTCACGACGACGCCCTGCTGGAGATAGCGCCGGAATGGATGTTCCGCCACTCGCGCCACGGCGTGCGTGTGCACGTTGCTCGTGAGGCACATCTCGAGCGGGATCTTGCGCGCCACGACCTCCTCGAGCAGAGCCGGGTCTTCGGCGAGCCGGGTGCCGTGGCCGATTCGCTGTGCCCCCAGCTCGTGCAGCGCCTCGTGGATCGAGTGCGGTCCGTCACCTTCGCCCGCATGGCAGGTGCAGGCCATGCCGTGTGCCGCCGCGTACTCGAACGCGGCCCGGTGCTCCCGGGCTGGGTGGCCCCGCTCCGCACCGGCCAAATCGAACGCGACCACCCCGGCCGAGTGATACTCGGCGGCGGCGCGCGCAAGATCGAGGGAGTCCGCCGGCGGCAGCGTGCGAATGCCGCAGACGATGAGGCCCACTTTCGTGCCGGTCTCCGCCGCGGCCCGCCGGATCCCGGCGAGCGGGGCTTCGATCGCCTGCGCGAGCGTCAACGCCGGCCGGTGCAACAGCGGCGAGTAGCGCACCTCGACGTAGCGGACGTTCTCCGCGGCGACGTCGACGACGAATTCGTACGCCACGCGCTCCAAGGCCGCGGCCGTCTGCAGCACCGAGAGGGTGATCTCGTATTTCTGGAGATATTCCTCGAGGCTCTTCGCGTCGCGGACCAGCATCGCCTTGGCGAGCGCGTCCGGGGTCTCGGCGGGGAGGCGGATGCCCTGCGCGCGCGCGAGCTCCAGCATCGTCGCGGGCCGGAGCGCGCCGTCGAGGTGCACGTGCAGCTCGGCCTTGGGCCAGCGGCGCAATGCGTCTTTGGTGAGGCGCGGCCTCCCTTCCCGCCGGGCGGAGATTACCACTCGGAACACAGCGCCGGCTTCGCCGATCGGGTCGCCCGGGTCGATGGGGCGACCGACGGCATCGGTCACGTAGGCCTCGCCGCCGTCGAGCAGGCGCGCCAGTCCTGCGTCCGCCCGCGCCACCGCGTCGCGCACGCGGGCCCCCCCCCCTCCGCCGTGCGGCACGTCCACCGGCTTGTCGTTGACGAAAACCCGCATCAGCGGTCGGTCCGATGGAAGCGCGCGTCGGCGGGCGCCTCCACCGGAGCGCGCAACACGCTCAGATAGCGGATCAGGGCGTCGACATCCACGAGATCGAGGTCTTCCACCAGCGCAGCGGCGAACATCGCGAATCCCGAGCCCCCGGTCGCCATGAAATCGCTGACGACGAGGGTGTAGCTGCGGTTATTGTCGATGTCCTTGCCATTCACGAAGCGCGTGCGGCTGATGCGGTTCCCCGCCGGTTTGCGCGCATCGAACCAGAGTTCGACGCCGGACACGTGGCAGTCCGGCCGATGATCACCGCCGGCGACGCAGTGCTCGAGCGCCGCGAGCAGCACGGAGCCTTTCACGGTGAGACGTTGCAGCCGGTTCTGGAACGGCTGCACCTGGTAGACGTCTCCGTAGGTCACGGTGCCAGCGGCCAGATCGGCGCGGATGCCGCCGTTGTTCATGATCGCGACATCGCCCTTGCCGACGTTTCGCTGCGCATCGGCGATGAGCCGCCCCAGCCCGTACTCGTCACCCTCGCGCTTGAACGGGAACTTGAGGCGCCCCACGGGGCGGCTCGTGATGTTCCGTACGACTTGCTGCTGGCGGCCGAGCGCCTCCGTCAGCGCGCGATCGGGCCTCACCTGGTCCGCGTACGGCGTCACGAGCTGGACGCGCACCGCGCGCCGCGTGCCGCCCACCCGCACGAAATCCACGACCGCGACTGTGCGCCCGCTCGATTGCGCCTCGACGATCGGTATGCCGTTCACCACCGTGTTGACGCGCGCGTGCGTGTGGCCGGCGACGATCAGATCCACCGACCCCGAGTCGAGCTGGCGCGCCACGTCCATGATTTCGCCGCGGCACGCCGTCGAGTCGCAGATGGCGCCCTGGTGGGCGACGACGATGACGAAGTCCGCGGCCGCCCGCGCCGCCGGCAGGTACCGTCGGATGGCCTGCGCGCCGTCGCCGAACGCGAGCCCGCGCACGTTGCGGGGCGCGGTGCTCGTGGGTGTCGTGCGGGTTGTGAGGCCGATGACCGCGATCCGCAGGTTGTTCTTCGTCACGAGCGTCCAGGGCGTCGCCCAGTCCGGTCGGGTGGTGCCGGCGGCGTCGGTGATGTTGGCCGACACGAATGCGTACCTGGCTTCGGCCATCCGGGTGCGCAGCGTGTCCAGCGACCAGTCGAACTCGTGATTGCCGATCGCGGCGGCGTCGAGGCCAATGGCGTTCAAGGCCTCGACCGTGCCGCGCCCGTACGTCGCGTTGGAGAGGGGCGTGCCTTGCATCTGGTCCCCCGCGTCCAGCCGGACACTCGTGCAGCGGCAGGCGCGGGCCAGGCTGTCGAGCCACGGCTTGAGCGCCGCCACACCACCCACGGGCCGGCCGCCCGACCAGTCCCAGACGCGGGGCTCGAGCTGGCCGTGGAGATCGGAGATCGCGAGCACCCGCAGCACGGTGCTGTCCGCCGTGCTGACCGGCCGCGCGGCGGGAGCGAAGGCGGCGCGCGCCGCCGCGCGCGCGGCGTCGGGAATTATCCCCCAGCTCGGCTTCAAGTAGGATGGCGCCTGCAGCGTGCGCACGCGGCGGATCTCGTCCGCCAACAGCTCGCGGATGTCCTCGCCGCGGTCGTAGATGACGCGCGCCCCCGCGAGCATGGTGTAGCCTCCGCCCCCGACCTGCCGATAGCTGTTCACCGCCATCGTGAAACTGTCGCCCGGCTGCACGATCCGGCCTTCATACGCGAGGCCGCGGATGCGCTGGCCGGGCGGCCGGGACAGATCGATGTTGTACACGACGCCGCTGACGACGTCGAAGTTGTGACCGGGGACGCTGTCGTTGATGATCGGACGGCCCGCCCCGGGTTCGTAGGTCCGGAAGTAGCGCGCCGAGTGCTCGAGAAACGCGCGCAGCTGCTGCCCCGAGATGCGCACGGAGCGGAGGGTATTCTCGTAGGGGTAGATCCCCGCCACCTCGCGCAGATGCACCTCGCCTTCGGGGAGCCCCGCCTGCACGTCGAACGCCGCGGCGGCGGAGAGCTGGGCGCCCGCCTTGCGCCGTTGGACTTCATTGATGAAGTCGAGCAGGGGCGTGTCCTGAACGCGAGTGTAGCGGGCCTCGAAGCCCGGCGCGGCGGCGCCCAGCGGCGTCGCCGCCCACAGACGGGCCGCCTCGTGATGCGCCTCGAGACGCCGCGTAAAGCGGGGCAACTCCGCGACCGTGCCGATCGGCATGAGGTCGCCGCGGATCGTCGCAACGCGCCATCTGCCGCTCGTCCCCCCCCCCTGCTCCCGCGTCAGCCACACATGCACGACTGAAAGGCTCTGGGCCCAGTTCTTCGGCTGCACGAAGTGCACGCCGTTGATCACGCTGTCGCGGATCTCGCGATGCGTGTGGCCGACGATCACGAGGTCGGGTTTCGGCGTCACGGTGGCGAGGGCGGCCGCGTCGTTCTCGGGGCCGACGCCGGTCGTGTCATAGCTCGATTCGCCGCCCAGGCCGCTGTGAATGAGCACGATCTTGAGATCGGCGCCCTCTCCCTCGAGCCGGGCCATCGCACCGGTCGCCGCCCCGGCGATGCGGCGCACCCGGGCGCGGCCCGCGAGCAGCGTTCGGTTCCACAACATGACCCCGGGCGTCGTGAAACCGGTGACGCCGACCTTCACGACGCCGCGCGGCACCAACACCGTCTGTGGAAACAGCCGCGCGCCCGCTCCGTCCTCGACGTTCGCCGAGACGTAGCGGAACGTGGCCTCAGCCGCGGCGCGGCGCAGGAAGTCCACGCCGAAATCGAAGTCGTGGTTCCCGGGCGTGACGACGTCGTACTGGAGGGCGTTGAGCGCGTCGACGATCGGCTGCGGCTGCCGCTTGTCATAGCGCGCGTAGAAGGTCGCGAACGGATTTCCTTGCAGCAGATCGCCGGCGTCGAGCAGGATGACCTGTCCCGGGTAGCGCGCCCGCAAGGTTTCCAGGATCGTGGCGGCGCGCGACAGCCCGCCGGGCGCCGCCGCGTCACGCACGTAATCCCAGCCGAGCACGCGGCCGTGCACGTCGGTCGTCGCGACGATCACGACGTGCGCGGTGTCGAGAGCGGTGGAGGTCGCGGGGGCGGGGGCCGGAGGAGGATTCTGGAGCGACAGGAGCAACGCACAGAGGAGCCGCATAGTGCGCTGTAAATTGCCAAACCGTTGCCCGCCGCGCTACCTTCCGGCCTGCCATGGCGACCGAGACCGGCGCGGTCCACCGCATCCTCGTCGTAGACGACGAGGCCGACATCACCGCCTTGGTCGCCTATCACCTCGCCAAGGAAGGCTACCGGGTAACGACGGCGGGCACGGGCGCCGACGCGCTGCGGTCCGCCCGGGAAGAACGCCCCGATCTCGTCGTCCTCGACCTGATGCTTCCCGGGCATTCGGGCTTCGACGTGCTCGCCGAGCTGCGCCGTCGCGACGAAACCCGAGAGGTCGGCGTGCTGCTGCTCACCGCGCGCAAGGATGAGCCCGACCGCATCAAGGGGCTCACCCTCGGCGCGGACGATTACCTGGCCAAACCGTTTTCGCCCAAGGAGCTCGTGCTGCGCGTCGCGGCCATCCTGCGCCGGCTTGCGGCGCCCCCCGTCGCATCGGGTGGACGTCTGAGCGCCGGCCCCATTACGCTCGACCGCACCGCCCATCGCGTCACCGTCGCGGGCAAAGACATCGAGCTCACGGCCACCGAGTTCAAGCTGCTCGACAGGCTCATCGAGCGCCGTGACCGAGTCCAAAGCCGCACCCAACTGCTCGAAACGGTGTGGCAGGCGCAGCCCGACATCCAGACCCGCACCGTGGACATGCACGTGCAGCGGCTGCGCGCGAAGCTCGGCGCTGCGGGCCCCTGGATCGAAACCGTGCGCGGCGTCGGCTACCGGCTGCGCGAACCGCCGCCGCCCACCCGGCGCCGCTCATGAAGCTGGCCACGCGGCTGTTCGCGAGCATGAGTCTGCTCGTGGCGGCCGCGGTCGTGGGGTTGCTGCTCGTCGCGGCCCTGCCGCCGCGCGCGGTGCTGGGCGCGGGCCTCGTGATGCTGCTTGCGGCGGCCGTGGTCGCCTGGCTGGTCAGCCGCGCGCTCGTTCGCCCGCTCCTCGACATCGCCGGCGCCGCCCGGGACCTCGCCGCCGGCCGTCCCGCGGCGTTTCCCGACGTGCGCGTCTCCGAGTTAGCCCATCACGTCGACGCGCTGCGCGCGATGCAGCAGGAGCTCGAGGGCCGGTTCGCGGCCCTGCGCCGCGAGCGCGAGGAATCGCGTACGCTGGTCGAAGCCTTGTCAGACGGTGTGATCGCGGCGGACGAGCGCGGCGCCATCGTCTCGACCAACGCGGCCGCCCGCCGGCTGCTCGGCTATGGCGCGACCGAGGCGCTTCCGCCGCTGGCGCAGCTGTTCCACGACCAGCCGCATCGCGCGCTCATGCGGGAAGTGCTGGCCGGCGCGGCCGTCGTGGATCGCGAGCTGGACCTGGGCGAGCGTACGGTGCTCGTCTCGGCCCGGCCGCTCGAGGAGGGCGGCACGCTGCTCGTATTGAGCGACGTGACCGACCTGCGCCGGCTCGAGACGGTGCGCCGGGATTTCGTCGCCAACGTGTCGCACGAGCTGAAGACGCCGCTCACCGCCATCGCGGGGTACGCAGAAACGCTCGCCGCGGAAGCCGCCCAGGGAACCCAGGCCGAGGGCTTCGCGCAGACGATTCTCGAGAACGCTCACCGGATGCAACGCTTGGTGGACGACCTGCTCGACTTGTCGCGCATCGAATCGGGCGGGTGGCGCCCGGAGCCGGACGTCGTGGACGTGGAGGCCGCGGCGCGCGACGCCTGGGCGCCGTTCGCCGAGCGCGCCGCAGCGCGCAGCGTGGCCTTCGAGACCGCTGTCTCTTCGGACGCCGGTACCATCACCGTCGATCCCGAGGCGCTGCGGCAGATCTTCACGAACCTGTTCGATAACGCGCTGCGGCACACGCCGCTCGGCGGCCGCATTCGCGTGGCTGCCCGGCGCGCGCGCGACGGCATCGCGGTCACCGTGGCCGACACGGGCAGCGGCATTCCCGCCGAGCATCTGCCGCGCATCTTCGAGCGTTTCTACCGGGTGGATCCGGGGCGCTCGCGTCACGAGGGTGGCACCGGCCTCGGCCTGGCGATCGTGAAGCACCTGCTCGAGGCACACGGGGGACGCGTGGAAGCGGAAAGCACCGTGGGGGCAGGAACGACTATCCGGCTGGTATTTCCCATCGCCGCAGCCTTTTAGAGCGTTACCGACTCGTTACGTAGCCGCCGCTCCCACGTGACCGCTGACGCGCTTCTTCCTATCCGTGAACCGCTTCATCGCTGAGTCTCTCACTCAGGAGTCGCTGCAAGCATGAGTGCCGTCACCCGTATGACCATCCTGCTGTGCGGGCTGCTGACCGCGGCCGCTGCAGTCGCCGAAGCCCAGGCGCCGAACATTGGCGTCTCGGGCCGGATGCAGGCGCAGTACCGGCTATCGTCGGGCGATTCGTCCGGCAACTACAACCCGCTCCAGGTGAGCAACGGCTTCGAGGTCCGCCGGCTGCGGATCCATGCCGACGTTCGCTTCGGCGACAACATGCTTCTCGTCATCCAGCCGAGCTTCGAAATGGGCGCGCTGCGGATGCGCGACGCCTTCGTGCGGGTGGGCTTGAACCCCCGCTTCGGCGTCACCCTCGGCCAGGAGAAATCGCCCTTCCAGCGCTACGAGTTGAACAGCTCCAACAATCTCCTCTCGATCGAACGCGGAGTCCGCATTCTGCGCCTGGGCGGCCGCGAAGGGCTGAATGATCTGCTCTCCGCCAACGGATATGTCTCGCACGACCTCGGCGCATTCGTCGATTTCGCCGGGCCCGACAACAAAGTCGCCGTCAAGGTCGGCGTGCAAAACGGCTCGCGCGAAAGCTCGGCCGACGTGAACAACGCCAAGAGCTTCTTTGGACACGCCACGGCGGCGGTCATCACGAACGCCGACAACCAACCCATGTTGCAGCTGGGTGCCTCGTTCGCCTCGCGGGACCGCGCGATCTGCCAGACGCTCGCGAGCGTCGGAAGTGCGACCTGCAACGCGTACTACGCCGATTCCTCCAAGACGACCACAGCGTTCGGGGTGGACGCCGAGTGGGGCGGCTTCCGGCCCGGCTTCCACGTGTTCGTCGACTTCGCGACCGGCGACAACGTGCCGCTCGCAACCCGGAAGGCGACGGGCCGGAATACCGGCAACCTGGACAGCGCCAGCGCGCCGATCGCGACGTTCATGGGTCTCAGCGTCATCGGCGCCTACCGGATCAACACGTCCGGCCCCGATACCCGGCTCATCAAGATCTTCGAGCCGGCGCTGCGCGTGGACTACCTGGATCCCGATACGGACGTCGGCGACAACCAGGGGCTGCTGATCACTCCCGTGCTCAACATCTATTTCGCGAACAGCGTCGTGTTGCGGGCGGGCTTCGACTTCTACAGCTATAAAGACGCCACCGGCACCAGCCGGTCCGCCCAGGAGCTGAAGTTCTCCTGGCAGGCGAATTTTTAAGGAGGATGACCGTGCTTCGCAGAACACTGACTGCCATCGGCATAATCGGGGCGTTGGCCTCCCCCCCCCCGGTCGCGGCGCAGGTGCGCCTCAACGGCGCGGGGGCCACGTTCCCGAACATCATCTATCAGACGTGGATCCTGACGTACAACCAGAAGTTCGACAACGTCGAGATCAACTATCAGTCCATCGGCTCGGGCGGCGGCATACGCCAGTTCTCCGACAAGACCGTGGACTTCGGCGGCACCGACGCCCCAATGGGCGACTCAGCCATCGCGGCGATCGGCGGGAACGCGCTCCACATCCCCACCGTGCTGGGTGCGGTCGTGCCCACTTACAACCTGGCCGGCGTGGCACAGCCGATCCGGTTCACCCCCGACGTGCTCGCCGACATCTTCCTCGGAAAAATCACGAACTGGAACGATGCGCGAATTGCGAGCAGCAACCCCGGGGTCACGCTGCCGAAGCAGGACATCATCGTCGTCCACCGCTCGGATGGGTCGGGCACGACGTACGTGTGGGTGGACTACCTCACGAAGGTCAGCCCGGAATGGGCCCAGCGCGTGGGGCGCGGCACGTCGGTCAACTGGCCCGTCGGGCTCGGCGGCCGCGGCAATGAGGGTGTGACCGCCACCGTGCGGCAAACGCCGGGGGCTATCGGCTACGTCGAGCTGGGATACGCTCTCGTCAACAAGATGCCGGCCGGCGTGGTCCGCAATAAGGCGGGGAGCTGGATCGCTCCCAGCCTCGAGTCCGTAACGGCGGCGGCGGCGGGCGCGATGGACGAGATGGGACCGAACACCGACTTCCGGGTCTCGATCACCGATTCCCCCGGAGCCGCAGCGTTCCCGATCTCGAGCTTTACCTGGCTCCTCGTTCGCAAGGAATACTCGGACGCCGCCAAGGCCCGGGAGCTCGTCAAGTTCATCTGGTGGGCGCTGACCGAAGGCCAAGCCAAGGCTGCGCCGCTGGGTTACGCACCGCTGCCCAAAGAGATGCTCGCCTGGATCGACGCGCGGTTGAAGACGATCACCAGCGGGGGCCGGCCGGTGTGGAGGGGGCCAACCGCCACGCGTTCGTAGATCGCCTGCCAAGTGACATATCCGTTACACGGCCGTGACGAACACGGCGGCCGTGTGACGGATACGTTTCCCGCTCGCATGACAACGCTTCCCCTCGAGCCCGTCCCGGCGCCGCAGGAGCAGACGACCCCCAGCATGGAGCCGCGGTGGCGGGCGCTGCGCAGCGTGGATCGCAGCGACCGGGTCTACCGGCGGGTCCTGACGGCCTTCGCGCTGGCGCTGCCGTTCCTGATCCTCGTGATCCTGGGCGTGCTGTTCGTCAACGCGCTCCCCGCGGTAGAGCGCTTTGGACCCTCGTTCCTCTGGACCTCGACCTGGGACCCCGTGGCCGAGGTCTATGGCGCCGCGCCGATGATCTTCGGGACACTGGCGTCCTCGTTCCTGGCGCTGCTCATCGCCGTGCCCCTCGCGCTCGGCGTCGCGATCTTCCTGACCGAGTTCTCGCCCCGCTGGCTGCGCCAGCCGGTGGCGTTTCTCGTCGAGCTGCTGGCGGCAATCCCCAGCGTGGTGTACGGGCTGTGGGGGGTCTTCGTGCTGATCCCGTTCCTGCGGAGCTATGTGGTGCCGCCGCTCAAAGCCGTGCTCGGGTGGACGCCGTTCTTCCAGGGTCCGTTCTACGGCAATTCATTGCTCGCGGGCGGGATCATTCTGGCCATCATGATCGTGCCGTACATCGCGGCCGTGTCGCGCGAAGTGCTGCTTGCGGTCCCGACCAGCCAGCGCGAGGCGGCGCTCGCGATGGGCGCGACGCGCTGGGAGGCAGTGCGCTCCGCGGTGCTGCCGTACGGGCGCGCCGGCCTGATCGGCGCCATCATCCTGGGCCTGGGCCGCGCGTTGGGAGAGACGATGGCCGTCACGATGTTGATCGGCAATCGCCACGACATCGGGGTATCGGTGCTGCAGCCCGCCTACACCATGGCCGCGGCGATCGCCAATGAGTTCAGCGAAGCCACGACCAACATGTACCTGTCGGCGTTGTTTGAAGTCGGACTGATCCTGTTCGTGGTTACCGTGGTGGTCAACGCGGTCGCCCGCATCCTGATCTGGCGCGTCGCCCGCGGCGCGGCGGTGGGGAGCAAAGCGCTGTGAGCACCGGGGTGGGGGTGGGAACGTTCCGCCGCCGTCTCACGAGCCGGGTGATGACGGCCCTCGTGGTGGTGCTGGCGTTCACCGCAGTGCTCGCGCTGGTCCTCATCCTCGGCGACCTGATCGCCAAGGGCGCCTCCTCGATCGACTGGGCGTTCTTTACCAAGAGTCCGGTGCCCGCCGGTGAGTCGGGCGGCGGCGTCGCGAATGCGATCGTCGGGACGTTCATCATCGTGGGCCTCGGCGCCCTGATCGGCGTGCCGGTCGGTGTGGGCGCCGGTCTGTATCTCGCCGAGTACGGCTCGGGGCGTCTGGGATTCCTGGTGCGGTTCGTGGCGGACGTGCTCAACGGGACGCCGTCCATCGTGATCGGCATCGTCGCCTGGACGTTCCTCGTCAGACCGACGGGCCGGTTCTCCGCCCTGGCGGGAAGCGTCGCGCTCGCGATCCTCATGATCCCGATGCTGGCGCGCACCACCGAGGAGATGGTGCGCCTCGTGCCCCATTCGCTGCGCGAAGCGGCGCTGGCCCTCGGCTACCCCCGCTGGCGCACGTCGCTCAAGATCGTCGCGCGCACGGCGCTCGGCGGCATCGTGACGGGGTGCCTCGTCGGCATCGCCCGCGTCGCCGGCGAGACCGCCCCCCTGCTGTTCACCGCGCTGGGCAATCTCAACTTCTCGCTGGCCGTCAACCATCCGATGCAGACGCTGTCGCTCCAGATCTACGTGTACGCGACGGGGCCGTTCGACGAATGGCATCGGATGGCGTGGGCCGCCGCCCTCGTGCTCATGGGGCTCGTGCTGATCCTCGCCTTGACCGCCCGCTGGGTCACGCGGCAGCGCTATGGAACCGGCCGCTAACACCCGGCTGCGGCTCGAGACGGTGCGCCTCACCGCGCTGTTCGGCAGGAATGCGGCGGTGCGGGAGATCTCGTTGTTGTTCCCGGCGCACACCGTCACGGCGATCATCGGGCCGTCGGGATGCGGCAAAAGCACGTTGCTGCGCTGCCTGAACCGGATGCACGAGCTCACGCCGGACGCGATGGTGACGGGCAAAGTGCTGCTCGACGACGTCGATATCTACGCCAAGGATGTGAACCCGGTCGAGCTGCGGCGCCGCATCGGGATGGTGTTCCAGCGGCCGACGCCCTTTCCGACGATGTCGATCTACGACAACGTCGCCGCGGGATTGCGCGTGAATGGCCGCCGCCCCCGCAGCGAAACCGATGACATTGTGGAACGTGCCTTGCACCAGGCGGCGCTCTGGGACGAGGTGAAGGAGCGGCTGCAAGCGAGCGCCCTGGAGCTGTCCGGCGGGCAGCAGCAGCGGCTCTGCATCGCGCGCGCCATCGCGCCGCAGCCGGAGATCCTGCTGCTCGACGAGCCGACGGCCTCGCTCGATCCGGCGGGAACCCAGCGCATCGAGGAGCTGTGCCACGCGCTGAAGCGCCACTACACGATCGTGATCGTCACCCACAACCTGCAGCAGGCCGCCCGCGTGTCCGATTACACGGCGTTCTTGTATCTGGGGCAGCTGATCGAGGTCGGCCGGACAGGCGAGCTCTTCACAAAGCCTCAGGTGGAGCAGACTGAGGCGTACATCACCGGGAGGTTTGGTTGAAGCTCTCGGCGGCCGTCCTCGAGTCGCGCGCCTACAATTTCTGGTACGGCCCTACCCAGGCGCTGCACGACATCACCTGCTCGATTCCGCCCAACGCGATCACCGCGCTGATCGGCCCGTCGGGGTGCGGCAAGACCACGTTTCTCCGGTCCGTGAACCGGCTGCACGATCTCACGCCTGGAGCCCGTCACAGCGGCGATCTCCTGCTCCATGGCGGCTCGATATTCGCGCCGGGAACGGACGTCGTCGCGCTGCGCCGGCGCGTGGGGATGGTATTCCAGCGGCCCAATCCGTTCCCCAAGCCCGTGTACGACAATGTCGCCTATGGCCCGCGGCTCAACGCGCTCGGTCCCGCCCGCGAGCTTCCCGAACGGGTGGAACAGGCGCTGCGGCGGGCGGCGTTGTGGGATGAGGTGCGCGACCGCTTGCGCGAGCCGGGAACCTCGCTGTCGGGAGGCCAACAGCAGCGCCTCTGCATCGCGCGGGCGCTGGCCAACGAGCCCGAGCTGCTCCTCATGGACGAGCCCTGCTCGGCGCTGGACCCGATCGCGACGCAGCGCATCGAAGAGCTGCTGGTCGAGCTCAAGCAGGCGTACACCATCGTCATCGTGACGCACAACATGCAGCAGGCCGCCCGCGTGTCGGACTACACGGGCTTTTTCTACCTCGGCCGCCTGGTAGAATTCGGCGAGACCCAGCAGGTATTCACACGGCCCGCCGACGAGCGGACCGAGGCATACATCACCGGGAGATTCGGATGAGCGCGCAAGCCTCTACCCACCGGCACTTTCACGACGAGCTCTCCGAGCTCAAAGTCGAGCTGCTCAACATGTCGGGCGACGCCCAGGCCGCTCTCGCCGCCGCGGTCGAGGCGGTGCTGCAGCGCGACGGCGACAAGGCGCGGGCGGTGATCGCGGGCGACAAGGACGTCGACCGGCTCGAGGTCGAGGTCGAAGAATCCGTCATCCGGCTGCTCGCCACCCAGCAGCCGATGGCTCGCGACCTCCGCTTCCTCACCGCCGCGATGAAGATCGCCAACGACCTGGAGCGCGTGGGGGACCACGCGGTCAACATCGCGCAGTCAGCCGAGCGGCTGCTCGCCAGCCGGCCCATCGTCCCTGAGCCCGAGCTGCTCGAGATGGCGCGCCAGGCGCGGACGATGCTCGCCGACGCGCTCGACGCGTTCGTGCGCGGCGACCCGCAGGCGGGGCGCGCGATCTGCCGCCGCGACGACAGCGTGGATGCCTTGCATGCGTCCATGTTCCGGATCCTGCTCACGCATATGATGGAGGACCCGCACATCATCGGCACGGCCATGGAGCTGTTCCTGGTGAGCCGCAACCTCGAGCGCGTCGCCGATCTCGCCACCAACATCGCGGAGGACGTGGTGTTCCTCGTGGAGGGAAAGTCCATCAAGCACCACGCGGAAGACGTCGGATCGTAGTGCCCACGATCCTCTTCCTCTGTGTTCGCAACTCGGCCCGCAGTCAAATGGCAGAAGGCCTGGCGCGGGCCATGGCGCCCCCCGGATACCGGTTCCTGAGCGCGGGGTCCGATCCCGGCACGCTCAACCCGCTCGCCATCCAGGCGCTCGCCGAGCAGCGCATCGACATCGCGCAGTATCGCGCCAAGGGTCTCGTGGGCATCGCGGTCGAGCACGTGGATACGATCGTCACGCTGTGCGCCGAGGAGGTATGTCCGGTCGTGCCGGGGAAGGTGCGCCGCCTCCACTGGCCGCTGCCGGATCCGAAGGATCTCCGTGAATTCCGGGCGGTGCGCGACGAGCTACGAAAACTGCTGCCGGCTCTTTGGGATCAGCCGAACGTGCGGTAGCGGTAATATCCCGCCGGTGGCGTGGGTCGCCGGCGCAGCACGTCCTCCGACACGAACAGCCGCACGAGCAGCAGCCCAGCGACGAAGCCGCCGACGTGCGCGAAGAACGCCACCCCGCCCCGTTCGATTTCGCTGAGACTACCCAATCCGCCGATCAATTGGAGCACGGCCCAGTAGCCGAGCATCACGTAGGCGGGCAGCGCGACGGTGGTGACGTAGATCGGCAGGATGATGAGCGTATGCACGCGCACGCGCGGGTACAGCAGCAAGTACGCGCCCAGCACGCCGCTGATCGCGCCGGACGCGCCGACCATCGGGACGACCGACTGTGGACTGAGGAACGTCTGCGTCGCCGCTGCCGCCACACCGCACAACAGATAGAAGGTGATGAACTTCACATGTCCCATGGCGTCTTCGATGTTGTTTCCGAACACCCACAGGAACAGCATGTTGCCGATCAGATGGAACCAGCCGCCGTGCATGAACATCGACGTGACCACGGTCCAGTAGTGGGGCGCGGCGTCCACCAGGCAGTACATCCCGGGCGCAAGCTCCGCTCCACTCCCAGGGCGGGCAGTCCTCAGGATTTCACCCGGGATGAGGCCCAGATCGCAGACCGACCGCGCCAACGCTTCCTGAGCGAAGCCGCCGCCCTGGACCAACAGCCAGGCGAGCACATTGGCGACGATGAGCGCAACCGTGACGATCGAAGGACGTTCGGTGGGGTTCTCATCCTTGTACGGAAACATGAAGCGGAATCTAGGCGGTTAAGCGGTTGGCCGGTTAGGCGGTTAGTATTCGCCTTGTCGAACCGCCCAACCGCCCAATCGGCTGCCTATTTGGCAGCGAATGGGGGCACGATGCTTGCCCATTGCGACTCACAGCATCGGGTCCGCATCAAATCCCTACCAGGAGCTGTGAGTTATGGCTGAGAAGATTATTGGAATCGACCTCGGGACGACGAACTCGGTTGTGGCGGTGATGGAGGGTGGCGATCCCGTTGTCATCCCAAATGCCGAAGGCGGCCGGACGACGCCGTCCGTGGTGGCCTTCACGAAGGATGGCGAGCGGCTTGTCGGCACGGTGGCGAAGCGGCAGGCGGTGACCAACCCGCAGAACACGATCTTCTCGATCAAGCGTTTCATGGGGCGGCGGTACGAAGAGGTACCCGAAGAGATCAAGCGGGTGCCCTACAAGGTCGTAAAGAGCCCCAACGGCATGGCGGCGATCGAAGTGATGGGCAAGACCTACGCGCCGCCCGAGATCTCCGCGATGATCCTCCAAAAGATGCGGCAGACGGCCGAGGATTACCTCGGCCACAAGGTCGAGAAGGCCGTCGTCACGGTGCCGGCGTACTTCAACGATTCACAGCGCCAGGCCACGAAGGACGCCGGCAAGATCGCCGGCCTGGACGTGGTCCGGATCATCAACGAGCCGACCGCATCGGCCCTCGCCTACGGCCTCGATAAGAAGAAGGAAGAGAAGATCGCGGTGTACGACCTGGGCGGCGGCACGTACGACATTTCGATCCTCGAGCTCGCCGAAGGCGTGTTCGAGGTGAAGAGCACGAACGGCGACACGCACCTGGGCGGCGACGACTTCGACGCGCGCATCATGGAGTGGCTGGTGGCCGAATTCAAGCGCGAGCAGGGCATCGACCTGTCCAAGGACCCGATGGCCCTCCAGCGGCTCAAGGAAGCGGCGGAGAAGGCCAAGATGGAGCTGTCGTCGGTGATGCAGACCGACATCAACCTGCCGTTCATCACGGCCGACCAGTCGGGGCCCAAGCACCTGAACCTGTCGCTCACGCGCGCCAAGCTCGAGCAGCTGGTGGACGACCTGGTCAAGCGGACCACCCCGCCCATGCAGCAGGCGCTCAAGGACGCCGGCCTGAAGCCCTCAGACATCAACGAGGTGATCCTGGTCGGCGGGCAAACCCGGATGCCGAAGGTGCAGGAGGTCGTGAAGAGCTTCTTCGGCAAGGAGCCGCACAAGGGCGTGAACCCCGACGAGGTGGTGGCGATCGGGGCCGCGATCCAGGGAGGCGTGCTGGCGGGCGAGGTGAAGGACGTCCTGCTGCTCGACGTCACGCCGCTGTCGCTCGGCATCGAGACGCTGGGCGGCGTCACGACGGTGCTGATCCCGCGCAACACGACGATCCCGACCAAGAAATCGGAGGTCTTCTCGACCGCCGAGGACAATCAGACGACGGTCGAGATTCACGTGCTGCAGGGCGAGCGCCAGATGGCGCAGGACAACCGCACCATCGGCAAGTTCCAGCTCACCGGCATTCCGCCGGCTCCGCGCGGCGTGCCGCAGGTGGAGGTCGGGTTCGACATCGATGCGAACGGCATCCTCCACGTGACGGCGAAGGACAAGGCGACGGGCAAGGAGCAGAAGATCCGGATCGAGGCGTCCTCGGGCCTCGCCGACAAGGACATCGACAAGATGGTGAAGGAAGCCGAGGCCCATGCCGCCGAGGACAAGACGCGGCGTGATGTGATCGAGCAGCGCAACCGGCTCGATAACATGGTGTACCAAGTGACGAAAGAATCGAAGGACTGGGTGGACAAGCTCGAAGCCGGCCTCAAGGCGCGGCTCGACGCCGCGCTGCAATCGGCGCAACAGGCGCTTCGCAGCGGGAACGCCGACGAGATCAGCAAGGCGCTGGACGAGCTGCAGCAGGCGTATTCCGCCGCGGGGGCGTCGCTGTACGCGGCGCGCGGGTCCACGGCCGGTGCCGAGGCCGGCGGTGGGGGGGGCGGCGATGGACCGACGACGGGCGAGCCCGCGGCAGACGCGGGCGCGCCGGCGGGCGGGAACAAGGAGAATGTGGTGGACGCTGATTACGAAATCGTGGATGATGACAAGTCCAAGAAGCCATAAAGGGGGGGAGCAATGTCGGTGAAGACGCGGGACTGGTTGAAATTCGGCACGCTGGTGGCGATGGCGTTTGTGTTCGGCCTGGCCTTCGCCTCGGCGTTCAAGTTGCCCGCTCGCAGCGAAGCGGCGGTGCGCGGATTGTTGCTGCAGGATACCGCACGTCGTCCCGTTCCCCAGGCCAAGGTCGCCGTTGATCTGGGGGATGCATTCGCGTCGGCCGCCGAGCATGTAAAGCCGGCGGTCGTATTCATTCGATCCGAGCGGCGGGAGCGCACGACCGCCCGCCGTCTGCCGCCGGGCTTCGAGGATTTCTTCCAGATCCCGCGCCGGCCCCAGGTGGAGCAAGGCTCGGGGTCCGGCTTCATCGTGTCCGCGGACGGCTACATCCTCACGAACAACCACGTCGTGCAGGGCGCCGATCGCATGACGGTGCGCTTGTACGACAACCGCGAGTTCACCGCCACGACGGTCGGCACCGATCCCACGACCGACGTCGCGGTCATCAAGATCCAGACCACCGGCCTGCCGACCGTGCGGCTCGGCAATGCCGACTCGACGCTCATCGGCCACTGGGTGCTGGCCATCGGGAACCCGCTCGGCGAAGCCTTCACCTTCACGGTGACCGCCGGCATCGTGAGCGCCAAGGGGCGGCTGCTGTCCGGCTTGCAACAGAGCCGGTACGCGATTCAGGACTTCATTCAGACCGACGCGGCGATCAACCCCGGCAACTCGGGGGGGCCGCTGGTGAACGTGCGCGGCGAGGTCATCGGCATCAATTCGGCCATCGCCAGTGAGACCGGGTTCTATGCCGGGTACGGGTTTGCTATCCCGATCAACCTCGCCCGCACCGTGATGACGCAGCTGATCTCCACCGGCCATGTCGAGCGCGCGGTCATGGGCGTCTCGATTCGCCCAATCACGCCCGAAGACGCCGAGGATGCCAAGCTGCCGGACATCCGCGGGGTGGTCGTGAACGACTTCACGCCGCCGGACGATTCCCCCGCCAAGCGCGCCGGGATCCAGGCAGGCGACGTCATCGTGGCCGTAGATGGCCAGCCGATCGAGTCGGTGCCGCAGCTGCAGCAGCGGGTGGGCTTCAAGAAGCCCGGCGAGACGGTGCAGGTCACCGTCGTGCGCAAGGGAGGCGTGCGCAAGACGATTCCCGTGAAGCTCGCCGCGGCGCCCAGCGGGTCCGACGAAGTGGCCAGGACGGATGATGGCGCCTCGCGGCGGGACTCGGCGCCGACCGAGGAATCCCTCGGCATTACCGTCGAGCCGCTGACGCAGGAAGACGCGCGCGATCCGCAGCTGCGGTCGGTGGCCCGTTCGGGCGGCGGCCTGGTCGTGACCCAGGTGTCCCCCGACGGCCCCGCGTATCAGAAGCTCGCGGACGCCAGTAACGGTTCCCCGGACATCATCCTCAAAGTCAACGGGCAGCCGACCCGAACACGCGCGGAGTTCCGGCAGGCGATGGCGAGCGTCAAATCAAGCGAGATCGTCACGCTCACCGTGCTCCGGCGGTACCCGCAGGGCTGGCAGCAGGAAATCATACGGCTGCGCGCGAAGTAGACCGCTAGACCTGACGGCGCTCCGCCAGCATCACGACCGCGGTCGCCGCCAGCCAGATGACGAACAGCGCCTGGCCGTAGAAGAGATTCGGCGAGAACTCGTCGAATGCTACGGCCACGGCGCTGTTTGCTAGCGCCACCACGAATGCCGTCCACGACAGCCAGCGCGGATACACGCCGCCATTGCGGATCGCCCACCCGAACATGTACGCCACGAGTCCAAGCATGAACGTGGCCAGCCGCTCGGCCGCGAGGCCCGCCGGATGGAGCATGTCGTAAAGGAAGACCGCGTGCGTAGCGGTGAGCGCCTTGTCCGACGTCATGAAGGCGTGGGCGAGATGCCAGCCCCCGCCCACCATGAAGACGATGTTCAGGGACCAGACCGAGAAAGCGACGCCACCCATCAGGATGCCGGCGCGTGCGGGCGCGGAGCCCCCGGTTTCGCCATGCCGCAGCGCGACGCCGATCAGACCCGCATACATGAGCGCCAGGCCGAACAGCAGCGACCAATGGATTGCGCGCCACCGACTCGTCCGTGCGATGGTCTCGAGCTGCGCGGCTCCGTCTCCCGCGAGCATCGGATGCAGTAACCCGGCGACGCCGAACAGGAGCGCACCCACCAACAGGCACAGGCCGTAAAAGATCGGACGCCGGGTGGTAATCATGGGCTGCTAATCTAGCACGCATACGGCCGCGCGATATATTGAGCGGCCATGGATCTCAACCGCATTTTGCGCGAGGGCTTCATCGCCGGCTGCATCGGCGCCGCGGCCGTGGCGATCTGGTTTCTCGTCGTGGACGCGATCAACGGCCAGCCGCTGTTCACCCCGGCGATGCTCGGCAGCGCCGTGTTCTGGGGCGCGCACGACCCCACCGCCGTCGTCATCGAGCCCGCCCGCATCTTCGGGTACACGATGATCCACATCAGCGCGTTCGTGGTGGTGGGCTGCATCGCCGCCGCGCTCGCCGCGGAGGTCGAGTACGCCCCCTCGACGCTGTTCCTCGTCGTCGTGGGATTCTGCTTCTTCGAGGTGGGGTTCTACATTCTCGTCGCGCTGCTCGCGAAGCCGCTGCTCGGCTATCTGGCGTGGTGGAATGTCGCGATCGGCAACGGCCTCGCGGCGCTCGCCATGGGATATTACCTGTGGCGCGAGCATCCTAGGATCGGCGAAGAGCTGCGCCGTCACCCTCTTGGCGAGACCCAAGATGGGGAGTGACGAATGATCAATGATGAATGATCAATGATCATTGGGCATTGATCGTTGATCATTGATCATTCGAGTAGGCTTCCAGCGGTACTGCTCGTTCAGCATCACCCCTCGCATCCCAGACGGACCACCTGAACCAAATGACGCTCACCACCACCCACAGCACGAATCCCCCGCCCACCCACATCAGTAGTCCCCCGATCTTCTGGTCATCGAGAGGCGCCCAGCCCCACAGCCGCGGTGCTGCGGCATAAAACGGGTAGAGTACCGTATCCGAGAGCGTGATCAGCGCCCCCGTAATGGACATGGGAATCCCCAGCAGGAACAGATACAGCATCTGGAGCAGGTAGGGCAGCCGCGGCAGCTCGGGAACGGGCGAGAGAATCGGCCACCACATGAGCACCGCCGTGGCGATGAACACGAGATGTTGGAGGATGTGGACGTTGTGATTGCGGAGCGCCGCCTCGTAGAACACGGGCACGTGCCCCAGCACGATCGGCGCGGTGAACAGCGCGGCAGCCGCCAAGGGCCGGGTCACCACGCGGGCGAGCGCCATCACCCAGCGCACCCGCAGCAGGGGGGGGGCGCGCACCACCCATGCCGGCGTGCCGTACAACAGGAGCGGCGGGAACAGCAGCGTCAGCACCAGGTGCTGCGCCATGTGCGCGCTGAATAGGTAGGAATCGGAGAGATTGTGCAGCGGCCCGTTCAGCGCGCCGAAGATCACGAGCAGGGCGCCGGCAAAGGCTGCGACCTTCCGCCGCGGCGCCTTGAGGCCTCCCCAATACACATAGAGCCCGCCCAACAGGACGAGCCCGGCCACTATGCTAGGGTGCAGATCCCATTTATTCCAGACAGGAATTTCCAATGTCCAATGATCAATGATCATTGATCATTCTACATTGATCATTCGTGGCTCACCCCCCTGCCCGCAGGCGCACCGATCCATAGAAGAGGAACAGCAGCCCGATCACCACGCCGAGCGCGAGGAACAACGGCGCCCCGAACAGGAACGTAAAGAAGCGGTTGTCGAACTTGAGATGCATGTAGAACATCACCACGAGCGCGAACTTCAGGGCCGACAGCACCAGCAGCAGCGGCACCAGGATCCCCTGGAAAGCGGGGACGTAGAAGATCCCCACCTCGATCAGCGTCACCATGACGAGGATCGCGGCGACCCGCAGGTATGTCCCGGTCGTCGCGTGCGTCGCCCCCGCCCCCCCCTGCTCGCTCATCACAGCGCTCCGATCATTGAATCAGGTACACGACCGTGAAGATCACGATCCACACGACGTCCACGAAGTGCCAGTACAGCCCGGCAATCTCGACCGTCAGCGCCTGGCCCGGGCCGAGCTTGCCCCGCAGCGCCTGCACCCACAGCGTCAGCAGCCAGATCACGCCCACCGTCACGTGCGCCCCGTGCGTCCCCGTCAGCACGTAGAACGTCGAGCCGAACATGTTGGTCGTGAGACCCAACCCCTGGTGCGCGAAATGACTGAACTCCCACACCTGCCCGCCCAGGAAGACGAGGCCGAGGAAAGCCGTGACGAACAGCCAGATCTTGCCCTGCTTCATATCGCCGCGCTGGATCGCGGCCAGGGCCAGTACCATCGCCAGGCTCGACATCAGCAGGTCGAACGTGCTGAACGACGTGAACGGGATATTCAGGATCTCGTGAGGGTACGGGCCCACGAGGCTCTTGCCCTTATAGATGAGGTAGGTCGAGATCAGCGACCCGAACAGCAGGCACTCCGAGCCGATAAACGCCCAGAACGCCATCTTGCGGCTGTCGACGCCCATGCTGGTCGGATGTGCGTGGCTCATCTCAGACCTCGAACGGCTCGTAGGCCCAGCGGTAGATCCCGACGATCACCACCGCCACGCCGACCAATACCAGCCACACCTGATGTGACAGCGCGCCGATCGCCATCAGGGGAAGGCCGAACGCGGTGAACAGCGGCCACCACGAGCCGCCCGGCACGTGGATCGGCGCCGGCGGCGTCGGCGGGAGCGGCGCCGTCGGCCCGTGGCGCTCCGTTGGCCACAACGGCACGCGGCTCTCGACGTGCGGAATCACGGTGAAATTGTAGACCGGCGGTGGCGACGGGATTGCCCATTCGAGGGTCGCGCCGCCCCACGGATCGTTGCCGGCGGGCGTCCCCACGCGTCGTGTGCGGACGATGTTCCAGAGAAACACCAGCATGGCGAGACCGATCAGGAACGCGCCGGCGGTCGAAATCACGTTGAGCTGTGTGACGCCGAGCTCTGCGCCATACGTGTAGATGCGGCGCGGCATGCCGAGCAGTCCGCTCAAGTGCATGGGGAAGAACGCGAGGTTCATCCCGATGAGCGTCAGCCAGAAATGCCATTTCCCGAGCGTCTCGGAGAGCTGCCGGCCGGTCATCTTCGGCCACCAGTAGTACATCCCGGCGAACAGCCCGAGCATCGTGCCGCCGAACAGCACGTAGTGGATGTGCGCGACGACGTAGTACGTGTCGGTCTGCTGCAAATCGGCGGGCGGGGCGGCATGCGACACGCCGGACAGCCCCCCGATGATGAACATGGCGATGAAGCCGACCGCGAACAGCATCGCGGTCGTGAACCGGATCTGGCCGCCCCAGAGCGTGGCGATCCAGTTGAAGATCTTCACCCCGGTGGGGACTGCGATCAGCATCGTCGTCGCGGAGAACACCGAGTCGGCGATCGGGCCGAGGCCGACGGAGAACATGTGGTGGCTCCACACACCCCACCCCATGAATCCGATCAGGACGCCCGAGTACACCACGACCGTGTAGCCGAACAGCGGCTTGCGTGAGAACGTCGGCAGCACCTCGGACACGATCCCCATCGCCGGCAGGATGAGGATGTACACCTCGGGATGGCCGAACAGCCAGAACAGGTGCTGCCACAGGATCGGATCGCCGCCCCCGGCCGGGATGAAGAAATGCGTCCCGAAGAACCGGTCGAACATCAGCAGCACCAGCGCGACCGTGATCACGGGGAACGCGGTGATCACGAGGAACTGCGTGACGAGCGTCATCCAGCTGAACGGGGGCAACCGCAGCATCTTCATCCCCGGCGCCCGCATGTTCAGGATCGTCACGATGAAGTTGAAGCCCGCCGCGAGCGACGCGATGCCCAGGATCTGGAGGCTCAGCAGCCAGAAATCGATGTTGGGCCCGGGAGAAAACTGCCGCTCCGTCAGGTTCGCGTAGCCGAACCAGCCGCCGTCGGGCGCCACGGAGAGGCGGTCGGCGCCGAACAGCGGCCCCGCCAGAAAGCTCGCGTTCATGAACAACCCGCCCAGCAGGAACACCCAATAGCTGAACGCGTTGAGCCGCGGGAACGCCACGTCGCGGGCGCCGATCTGCAGCGGGATGATGTAATTGAAGAACGCCGCCGACAACGGCATCAGCGCCAGGAACACCATCGTGGTGCCGTGCATCGTGAACATCTGATTGTAGAGCTCGGCGCTCACGCCGATGCCGTCCGGCTTCGCCAGCTGGGCGCGGATCACCAGCGCCTCGAGTCCCCCTACCAGGAAGAACCCGAACGCCGTCCAGAAATACAGCAGGCCGATGCGCTTGTGGTCGGTGGTGGTCAGCCAGCTCTTCATCGCAGGCTCTGGAGGTAGGCGACCAGCGCGGTCAGGTCATCGTCGGACATCCCCTGCGGGGGCATCAGCGCGCCGGGCTTCAGCGACGGCGCATCGGCAATCCAGCGCCGCAGATACTCCGCCGTGTTTGGGAACAGCGCACCCGCGATCGTCGCACGGCTGCCCAGGTGGGTCAGATCCGGCCCGATCGTGCCGCGCGACACCCCGGCAATCGTGTGGCATCCGATGCATGCGCTGCGAGCGTAGACCTGCCGACCGCGCTCGGCGAGCGAGCCCCGGGCAGGCGCGGCGGGTACGGCGCGCTGCCGGGCGACCCAGGCGTCGAATGCGGTAACGGGCTCAACGAACACCCGCAGCCGCATGTTGGCGTGCGAAGCGCCGCAGAATTCGGCGCATTGGCCCCAGTACTCGCCGGCGGAATCCGCGCGGAACGCGATCCGGGTGGTGCGGCCCTGCGTCAGATCCCGCTTCCCGCCCAGGGCGGGCACCCAGAAGCTGTGGATCACGTCGGCCGAGGTCATGACGAGCTGCACCGGAATGCCGACCGGCAAGTGCAGCTCATTGACGGCGGTGATGCCGAGCGCCGGGTAGCGGTATTCCCACCACCATTGGTGTCCGATCACTTCGACGCGCAGCGCGCCTTCGGGCGCGTGGCCGGCTGTCGCGAAAATGGTGCGCATCGTGGGCACGGCGATGAACACGAGAATCAGCGCCGGCGCGAGGGTCCACCCGATCTCCAGGGCGGTGTGGCCGTGCACCGGTTTCGGCGCGGGGCGCCCCGGCCGGGCCCGGTAGCGCACGATGGCGAACAGGAGCAGGCCTTCGACGATGACGAATACCACGACCGCCCACCAGAAGATGTCCGTGAACAGGGCATCGATGGCGGCGCTGAAATCGGATTTCGGGGCGAGTGTGGATTGCGGGAAGAAACCGCCGCAGCCGAGGGACAGGGCGGTCAGAAGGAGCCAGAGCCACTTCAGACGCGGCACGGCGTCAACGCCTAATGGGGCGGCGGAGCGCCCGGGAGCCCCGTCATCTCGCGCGGCGTCTCGGTGATGGACGACTTGGCTCCGGCCCCCTGCCCCGCGAGTACCATCGTCCCGCCATCTTTCATCACGGTCTTCACCAGCGCGAAGTTCAGATCAGGCTTGATCCAGACGTCCATTCCGTTGCGCGCGTGCCGGAGGTGGAGGGCCCGGAAACTGCCGGCCGGCACCGTCAGCTGCTCCCACCCCACGACGTCCATCTCGTGACAGCTGCGCGCGATCTCCGCGGCCACGTTGGCGCCCCTGTTGCCGGCCATCATCCGGACCATCTGTTCGGGCAGCCGCATCGCCGGTTGATCGCCGCTCTTCGTGACGATGGCGCGCACGTTGCCCGCCTGCACGCCCAGGCCGGGGACGAGCATCTGCATGATCATCTTCGATTTGGGCCGCTTCGGATCGTCGATGATGACTTCGTACCAGTAGTAGGTCGTTCCCTGATGCGGCTCTTTGCCGACGACCGCGACGCGCATCGTGCTGCCGGCGGTCTGGCCACCGGTCCAGTTGTACGTCGCCCACGTCCCCACCGTCATGGGACTGTTCTCTACATCCCGACAGATCTTTTCTTTGTCCTGAGCGGCGAGCGGCGCGGCCAGAAGGAGGGACGCAGCGGCGGCAAGGCAGACGCGCATGATTGACTCCCGGAAGCGTGAGAAGGAGATCAATTATACATTCCGGGAGGCTCTTGCGACCGTGGCGGAACTGGTAGACGCGCCAGCCTTAGGAGCTGGTGGGGCAACCCGTGGGGGTTCGAGTCCCTCCGGTCGCATAGGGAGTTAGGAAGTCGGGCTGGTGGGGTAAGGTCGCCAGTGTCTGCGCCAGTGCCAGGGCGCTAAGAATCGCGCTTGCGCTCTTCACCTGCCGAGCGCAGTGCCCGAAAGGACTACACCTACCTCCTACGCTTCCGCCCGCCCTGAACGTCCCAGCCAACCCTCCGCTTCCTCAAAAACTCCTCCACATCCTCCCGGAAGTAGCGAAGCGTGTTCGGCCCGAGCTGGACGGCCGGTATCCCAAGCTGCCGCACCCGTCGCTTCGGCACGCGGAGGATCTGCGCGACCTCCTCGGCCGTCAAAGGGTCCCACGCGCGCAGCTCCTCGCCCTTTCCGTCCTTTGTGCCTGCGTTCTGCATTTAGTGCGCTCCTTTGGTCCGCGTTGACGGGAAACGTAGGCTAGAGCCCCACGCGGGGGAGAGGACGCATATCCCCCCTACGCCCTCTCAGCCGCCCCGCCGCCAGCGCGCGTGGCCTCCGCCGCTGTGAAACGCCTGGCTGCGCGCCGCGCGATCCCCCTGCGCCCCGCTCCGCCGGCAAGGCCCGCGTGGCGGGTTTCCAAAATTGGCGCGCCTTTGGCCCCTCCGGCCCTTTCAAGGACGGGGTTAGGGCTCTAGCTCCCGCCTGGGGGCTCTCACGCCCGTCCCTTTCCCGCTCCCCGCGTGAACAGTTCCCCTGGCGCCACGTCCAGGGCTGCACACAGGCGGTCTATCGTCTCTAGCTCTATCCGCGCCG
The DNA here is from genome assembly GCA_040901965.1 of Gemmatimonadales bacterium. Lineage (GTDB taxonomy): Bacteria > Gemmatimonadota > Gemmatimonadetes > Gemmatimonadales > GWC2-71-9 > 20CM-2-65-7. Next base: position 126,263 of record JBBDYB010000011.1, read on the forward strand.
TGCGGTTGCCAGTGAGGCGGTAAATAGCGTTTAGGCTCAAGCCCGTTTCCTTCGCGAGCTTGTAGGCCGTCATACCCTTGGCGCGGAGTAGCGCGCGAAGGTTGAGTCTTACCATTGTGGGCCCCCTCCCTACAATATAACATGCCAACATAGCCCCCCTTGACGTATAGTATTGTAGGATGGTATAATAATCTCATGGCGCGGCGTACAGGGAAGCGGCGACTAGAGCTAGCGCGTGGGGGACACGTAGAAGGCGGCCCCACGCCACGGCCTGGCGTCTACGTGCTGACGAAGCGCGTGGACGTGTGGGACGCCCGGCCGGGGGATCGCGTGGTATATCGGCCCGCTCACCCGACCTTTCCCCTCGTGCTCCATCGCTCACTCCCGCCCGAGGCCGCGGGGCTGCTTCCGCCGTGTGCGTGGGTGGGCGGCGCTGGCCACTATGGGCGCTGTCCAACGGCAAGCCCTCGTTCACCGTCACGCGCTCGGCGTTGGAGAAGGATCTGAACGCCACCGACAAAGACTTCGCGGAGCCGACGTGGAACGCGTGGAAGATCGGGCGGCAGCTCAACGCGCTCGTAGGCGTCCTCACCGCACCCTCCCGTCGCGCTCCCGACCGCCGAGATCGGGTCTACACCGTCTGCCAGCCAGCCCTGCGCGACTACGCGCGGCGGTACGGCCTGACCGGAGTGACCGATTGCGACCGAGTGGGGCGCGGAGGAAATGGTCAGGCTTAAATCCTTTATACATACATAGATAGATGTAGTAGTGACCATTTGACTGAGTTAGTAGAGAAGGGGGGTAGGTCCTCGCTTTCGCGACGGGGGACCACCTTTCTAAGAAATGGTCAAAACGGTCACTCGGTCAGCGGGCTGGAGTAACTGGCCCGCTCTACTCGACACACACACAGGGAGGACCGATTCATGACCGACTCACGATATAGGCTGGTCGAGGAGTGGTGCCGCGAACACCTCTTCAAGGAGCAGGGGTTAGAAGCCGGGCTGGAGGTGCTGGCGGAGTGGGGCGAGGGGCTCTCGGCTGAGGACCGCGCACAGGTGCGGCTGCTCGCGATCCCCTCCGTCCTCCGCGCGCTTCCGCCCGACGCCCCCGCTGCCTCAGCCGAGCGGCTGGTAGGCGACGCGCTGGGGGTGGGGGCCCCTGAGGAAGCCCTCGCGTTGGCAATGGTGTAAGCGAGGTGCCACCCGCCAGCGCCCTAGGGGCTTCGAGGGGCGACGGTCCCAGCCTCCACCTAGCTCCTTCTCCGATGCAGCGTCCTCACCAGACCACCGGTGAGGAGGGCCACCACGGCTAGCTCCACGAACAGTTGAGCGCGGTAAACGTGCGCAGACTCGACTAAGACCTGAACGCTATCTGAACGCGGTTCCATGCTGAGAAACCTGTTACGCGGCGGCGGACCGAGAATATCAGATCGCGTCTCGGAGAGTACTCGCCTCCACTCCTCAGGCGGAGACCACCACGCATGCCGACCGAGTGGGTACTCGATGAAATCATTCCTTGGAAAAAGCGCAACGTGCTGTTGCCACGGCGGGAACAGCGCCGAGAGTGAGAACACAGCGAGGCCCGCCCAGAGGGCGACGAGCTGGCGACGGTTGAAGATTGAGTTCCGGCCGGCAGTAGAAGGTGATTCCATAGGGCCGCTCCAAACAGCAGGGGAGACCATAGTCTGTAGAGACTAAAGTCTCCTCGCAACACGTTAACGGGCACTATGGCCCGCCCGCGTCTCTCTCGCGGGCCCTCCGCGAGCACCGCAAGGAGAAGAGGATCTCGCAGGAACGGTTAGCACACGCCGCCGGCCTCCATCGGACCTATGTCGGGCTGATTGAGCGGGGGCAACGGAACCCAACGCTGGACGCCGCCCACGCCCTCGCCCGAGCCCTAGGCATGCGGCTGTCGGATCTGGTGAGGGAAGCGGAGAAGGGGGTTGGGTGAGGGAACGCCGAGTTCTGCCGGCCGTCCTTGACGGCGCTGCGTTGGGTGCAATCTGGGCGCCGGCAGCTTCAGGCGCGTGTTAGGCCGGGCGGAGGTACAGACCGGGTACATAGGTAACACTCTAGACCGGGAACATGGGTGACACTA
>JBBDYB010000012.1:0-127036 GCA_040901965.1 Gemmatimonadales bacterium
CCCCCCCCCCCCCCCCCCCCCCCCCCCCCCCCCCCCCCCCCCCCCCCCCCCAGTGCACTATCCCCTGCGGTTCCGCCTGGTCGTCTCGGATTCCAGCGATGGGGTGATCGCGCGGCTCGACACGCTGCGCGTCTTCGCGGCGCGCCAAGCGCTGCGCAACCCGGCGTATCTCACCGGGCGCCTCACCGTGCCCGTGCCGCCCGGCCGGTATCGCTACCGCTTGCTCGTGACCAGTCCCGACGGCGAGGCGGGCGACCTCGTGAGCGATTCGCTGCGCGTCGAAGCGCTCGACGGCCGCCGGTTCGCGGTGAGCGACATCGTCGTGGGCCGCGAAGGATCGGGGCTCGTGTGGGTGCCCCCGCCCGGCGATACCGTGCGGCTCAACCCGCTGCAGCGGTTCCCCGAAGGCGGCGCGGCCGAGCTGTATTACGAGATCTACGGGCTTTCCAGCGGCGCCACGTATCACACCGTCGTGCGACTCAGCCGCGAGGGCGGCCGCTCGTTGTTCGGCGCGATCCGCGGGTTGTTCGGCGGCGGGCGCTCGCCCGTGCTGCTCGAGTTCGACGCGCCGGCCACCGGGCCGCTCACGCGCGTGCATCGCGGCATCGCATTGCGCGACGTGCCGAAAGGCAATTACCGCCTCACCGTCATCATCAGCGATCCCGCGACCGGCGCGAGCGCCACGCGCACACAACGATTCCAAGTGGTGGCGCGCTAAGTCGGTTGACCGTCCTCCGCGCGAACCCTAAGTTAGGCCGTTCCCTCGGAGAATGGATTGTACTGCTCCCGCTGCGGCACCCAGAATAAGGACACCGCGAAGTTCTGCGATTCCTGCGGCCTCGACCTGACGGCGACGACTCCGGTCGGCGCCCTCGGCGACCCGCAGGAGATCACGGAAATCGAGATGGTGCGCCAGGAGCTCGACGAAGAGTACGAAATCGTCGACGAGCTGGGCCGCGGCGGCATGGCCATCGTCTTCAAAGCCAAGGAAAAGCAGCTCGACCGGGAAGTCGCCATCAAGGTGCTGCCGTTCTCGCTGGCCTTCGACAAGGAGTTCGTCGAGCGGTTCCAGCGCGAAGCCCGCACCTCCGCCAAGCTCGAACACCCGAACATCATCCCGATCTACCGCGTCGGCAAAGCGGGCCGGGTGATCTACTTCGTGATGAAGTTCCTGCGCGGCAAGCCGCTCTCCACCATCCTGGCCGCGCGCGGCAGCCTCCCGCCTACGGAGATCCGCAAGATCCTCGCCGAGGTGGCGCGGGCCCTGGCCTACGCCCATAAGAAGGAAATCGTCCACCGCGACATCAAGCCCGACAACATCATGTTCGACGAGCACGGGCACGCGGTGGTGACGGACTTCGGCATCGCCAAGGCCGCCTCCGGCGGCAAGCTCACGGGTACGGGCATGTCCATCGGGACGCCGCACTACATGAGCCCCGAGCAGGCCAAGGCGCAGCCGCTCGACGGCCGCAGCGACCTCTACTCCCTCGGCGTCGTCGCCTACCAGTGTCTGACCGGCGGGGTGCCATTCGACGGGGAGGATTCCTTCTCCATCGGCTACAAGCACATCATGGAGGAGATCCCCACGCCGGCGCTGGAGAATCCGGAGAAGCGCCAGCTGTTCGAAGTCATCCGCAGGATGATGGCGAAGCTCCCGGGACAGCGCTTTCAGAACGCCGACGAGCTCGTCGGCGTGCTCGAGGGCGGGCGCTCCGTCTCGTTCACGACCGACGCCACGATGGCGATGCCCTCGTTGGCGGGCGGCCGCGGCGGCTCGGCGCCGACGACGCCGCTGCCCCGCGCCACCTTCCCGGCGACGGTCGGCGAACCGGCACGCCGTTCAGTGCTTTCCGGACTGCTGTTGTGGCTGGTGATCGTCGGCTCGGTTCTGGGTGCCGGTGGCTTCTACGCCTATAAGCAGGGCCTCATCTTCGCCGCCAAGAAGGACTCCGTCCCGCCCGACACGACGCTGGCGGCCGACAGTGCCGCCCGTGACTCGATCAAGCGGGCGGATTCGGCCGGCGGCATGGCGGCCGTGGACAGCACGCGCCGCGACACGAGCCGGACCACCACGGTCCGGCCGCCGGTCGCGCCGCCCGGCACACCGGGACGGCTCGTGCTCCAGAACGTTCCCCAGGGGGCGCGGATCTCGATCAATGGGCAACAGGTTCGCGGCACTCAGCTCGACCTCCCGGCCGCCATGCACCGCCTGACGGTGCGGGCCGCCGGGTACCAGACCTATGACCGGCAGGTGGCCATCACGCCCGGCGAGACGTTCACGATCCGGGTGGACATGCAGAGCAGCGGCGATGATCGCATCGGCCCCTGCGACCAATTCGGGCCGGCGTACAATCAGGACAACCTCTGCTTCGATTCGCGCCCCGTGCCGCTCGCGCCGACGTTGATCCCCGTCTCGGCGGACGCGCCCGTCTTCCCGCGCCAGTCTATCCTGCTGATCAAGGTGTCGCCTAACGGCACCACGCTCGAGGCGCGCGTGTACGTCCGGTCGAACGTCGAGACGTTCAACAACGAAGCGCTCGACATGGCGAAGAACCTACGCTGGAACCCCGCCCAGAAGAACGGCGAGCCGGTGGAGGCGTGGGTGCAATGGCCGTTCCAGCCGGTGCGCCAGTAAACCGCTCGCCCAAAGTCCATCCCACCGCGTTCATCGCCCCGGGCGCGGTCGTGCTCGGCGATGTAACGCTCGGTCCGCGGTCGAGCGTCTGGTACCAGGCGGTGCTGCGCGGCGACATGGCGCCGATCGTCATCGGCGAGGCCACCAACCTGCAGGACGCCACGATCGTGCATGTGGACGAGGGGAAGCCCGCGCTGATCGGCGCGCGGGTCGGCGTGGGGCATCGCGTCATCTTGCACGCCTGCATCGTGGAGGACGACTGCCTCATCGGGATGGGCAGCATCCTGCTGAACGACGTGCGCATCGGGACGGGGAGCGTGGTGGCGGCGGGCGCGGTCGTGCCGGAGGGGTGCAGGTGCCGCCCGGTTCCCTGGTGATGGGCGTGCCCGCGCGCGTCGCCCGGCCGGTGGACGACGCCCTGCGCGCGCGCATCCGCGGCACCTGGGAGCACTACGTCGCGGAGGCCGAGCGGCATCGTCGCGGCAGGTTCCCCCTGGAGCGACCAAGTTTGTGATGTTGATTGTCAGGGATTAAGCCGCGGCGTCACGCGCCGACAGTCTTGCCCCGACCTACCGGCTCGTCTACCTTGACCCCTCGCACTCCGTTAACTTTCCGAATTGCCCTTCAGCGTTGTGAGATCGCATGACTGCTTCAACACCGCACCCCCGGCTCGACCTGAGCGTCAACGCGCTCACGGTCCTCGAGCGCCGCTACCTCGTCAAGGACGACCAGGGTAAGCCCGTGGAGCGTCCGGAGGACCTGTTCTGGCGGGTGGCGCGTACCGTCGCCGCCCCCGACCGGTCGTTCGGCGCCTCGGACCGGGCGGTCGAGAGCCTCGCCGAGACCTTTTTCGAGCTGATGGCGACTCGGGTGTGGATGCCGAATTCGCCGACCCTGATGAACGCCGGCCGGCCCCTGGGCCAGTTGTCGGCGTGCTTCGTGCTGCCGGTCGAGGACGCCCTGTCCAATGGGCGCTCTGGGATCTACGACACCCTGCGGGCCATGGCCCTGGTGCACCAGTCGGGGGGTGGCACGGGCTTTTCGTTCTCCCGGCTGCGGCCCAAGAACGACGTCGTCCGCTCCACGATGGGCGTCGCGTCGGGGCCGGTGTCCTTCATGAAGCTGTACGACGCCTCGACCGACGTCGTGAAGCAGGGCGGCACGCGGCGGGGGGCCAACATGGGCATCCTGCGCGTGGATCACCCCGACATCATGGACTTCATCCACTGCAAGGACGACCTCTCACAGGTCACGAATTTCAACATCTCGGTGGCGGTCACGGACGCCTTCATGGCGGCGCTGGAGGCCGGCAGGGCGTACGACCTGATCCATCCCCGGACCGGGAAGGTCGTGGGGCAGCTCGACGCCCGCGACGTGTTCCGCCAGATCGTGCACGGCGCCTGGAAGACGGGGGAGCCGGGCGTCTTTTTCATCGATCGCGCCAACCAGTACAACCCCGTCCCGCACCTTGGCAGCTATGAGGCGACCAATCCGTGCGGTGAGCAGCCGCTGCTGCCGTATGACGTCTGCAACCTGGGATCCATCAACGTCGGCCTGTTCGTCAAAGACGGCGACGTGGACTGGGAGCGCCTGCGCACGGCCGTGCATCTGTGCACGCACTTCCTCGACAATGTCATCGACGCGAACAGGTACCCGCTCGCCGAAATCGACGATCTCGCGAAGCGCATCCGCCGCATCGGCCTCGGGATCATGGGTTGGGCGGACCTGCTGGTGTGGTTGGGGATCCCCTACGACTCCGATGCCGGCGTCGCGCTGGGCCGCAAGCTGATGCAGTTCGTCGACGAGGAGTCGAAGGTCGCGTCCGAGAAGCTGGCCGAGCAGCGCGGTGTCTTCCCCGAGTGGGAGCGGTCGATCTGGGGGCCGGACGACACCGCCGCGCGCGACACCCAGGGCGAGCGCATCCGGCCGATGCGCCGCCTGCGCAACTGCAACCTGACCACTGTGGCGCCGACCGGGACGATCTCGATCATCGCCGGCTGCTCCTCGGGCATCGAGCCGCTGTTCGCCGTGGCGTTCATGCGGAACCAGGCGGGCGTGTTGATGCCCGACGTGAACGAGGACTTCGTCGCGATCGCCCAGCGCGAGGGCTGGTACTCGGAAGAGCTGATGCAGCAGATCGCCGAGGCGGGACACATCCACTTCGATGCGGTGCCCCAGAAATGGCAGCGCGTCTTTGTCACCGCGCACGATGTGACGCCCGAGTGGCACATCCAGATGCAGGCGGCGTTTCAGGAGTTCACCGACTCGGCGATCTCCAAGACCAGCAACTTCCCGAACGAGGCGACGGAGGCGTACGTCGAGCAGATCTACCGCTACGCGTATCAGCTCGGCTGCAAGGGCGTGACGGTGTACCGCGACGGCGCGCGGGAGAACCAGGTGCTGTCCACCGGCTCGACCGCCAAGAAGGTGCAGGAGAATGCGGGCGCCGGGGGGGTGGGGGGGGGGGCAGGGAAGGACGCGCTCGCGGAGGCGCTGGGCCGCCTCGCCGAGCTCGAGACCGAGCTGCAGTTGACGCGCGAGCGGCTCCACGACGTGGAGGCCGAGAACCTGCAGCGCCGCGCCAAGCGCTCCCGGCCTGACCTGCTCAAGGGCTCGACCCGCCGGGTCGAGTCGCCGCTGGGCACGATGTACGTGACCATCACCGAGGACGACAAGGGCCAGCCCTTCGAGGTCTTCATGTCGCTCGGCAAGGCCGGCGGCGCCCTCATGGCCGACGTCGAGGCCATCGGGCGGTTGATCTCGCTGGCGCTGCGCTCGGGCGTGCCGCTACCGGAGATCTACCGCCAACTGCGGGGCATTTCGTCGGATCGCGCGGTCGGCCTGGGACCGCACAAGGTGCTCTCGGTACCGGACGCCATCGGTATCGCCATCGAGAAGTGGATGCAGGAGAAGCAGGGTGTGCAGCAGGACCTGCTGGAAGACACGAAGCCTTCCTCGCCGGCTTCCTCCGAGGTCGTGCGCGGCTCCGGCGGCGAGGCTGCCCTCAGGGCGGCTCGGGGTCCGGAGCAAGACTTCATCGGCGCCTGCCCGGACTGCGGCTCGCAGCTGGCCTTCATCGAAGGCTGTGCGAAATGTCACGTCTGCGGCTTTTCGGAGTGCGGGTGAGCTTCCCCCGACCGCGAGCGCTGTGACTCCAGTCACGACGGCGTTCCGGCGGCGAGGGTAGTCTACAGGCTATGGAACTCCGTCCCATCACCCCGACTCGTCTGCAGGTGAAGGGCTGGGCGCGCGTCGGCCCGGCGGGCGCGTACACGCTACGCCGCGGCGCGTGGTACCCGGTCGTCCGCATCTCTTCGAGCAACATCGTCGTGCTCGACGTGAACCGGCACAACGTCCCGGTGGACCGCCGCTTTTTGGAGATCCGGTATCATCCGCCGGAGCGCTGGACAATCGTGCGCTGCGAGCCGCGCGTCATCGAAAAGCTGGGCCGGATCTTTCCGCTCACGTACGCGGTGTGCCCGAGCTGCCGCCACCGCCAGGGCATCGAAGCGCGGACCAACGAGATGACATGCGACCGCTGTCACAAAGCGGCGGGAATGGCGTGGGACGAGCTTTCCTAAAGGCAAAAGCGGGGACCTGCAAAGACTAGGTAATTGCGACCTGATCTCCCACGGACACGGTTCCGGTCCCCTCACCCACGCAATAGAATCCGCGCATTCCGCCGTCCAGGAATTGCAGGTGCGATTTCAGGACCTCCGGCTCGACCTGTTTCCCGAGTGCCCAGCCGGTGAACGGCCGGCATGGGTGCGCGACCTGCAGCACCCGCAGGCGCACCCGCTCGCGCCCGTCGGGAGCCAGGATGGTGACGCCACCGGCCAGATCGTTGTACGTGAACGGCTGGTCGGCCGCGGCGATGATGTTCTCGCCGGCACACCCCATGACCAACCGATCGCCGAACCGCTCCCGCATCGCGGCGTAGTGGGACGTGAACCCGAGGGACACGCCGTGGAGGCCGTCCTCGTTCTTTGTCTCAGGATGGGCGCGATGATGCACGTCCACGATCCACGTGTCGCGGTCGCCTGCGCCCAGGACGCCGTCGGGTGTCACGCTGAGCCGCGGGACGGCGAGCAGCGGCGCGGGGTCGTAGACGCGGGTCGGTTTCTCCCCTGTCTTGAGTGAGGAGCGCTGAATCTGCAGCCGGGCGATCGTTGCGATCGTGCGCATAACGGAATTTAACGGGATGTGCTAGATTGGGCCCCCTCATGAATCGTCCCCTGGGGTGGGCCCGCTGTTTGGACAACGTGGCCGATGTCCTGCGTCGTGGCGCCTGGTACCCCATCGTCGCCGAGACGCCCGACGGCAGAGTGGTGGTCGAGGTGCGTCAGAAGGCGGTCCGGTTGAGCCGGGTGGACGTGACCGTCCGTGAGACCCCGCCGGACCGCTGGAGCGTCGTGGTGCGCACGGGGGTCCTCCGTCCCACCCTCGGGGGAGGGCTGGATGTGGTCACGACCTATGCGGTCTGTCCCCACTGCCACGAGCGTCAGGATTTCACCGGCAAGCCCGACCAGATCAAATGCACCCGTTGCGCGCGGGAGTCGAAGGTGGACTGGTCGGAAACCTGCTAGCCTTGCCGCCCCGGAAGTATTTAGTATATTAACTATCAACATGTTAACTACATGACCGACCGCTCCGAACTCGCGCTCCAGCTCGCTGACGCGGTCGCCGCTGCACACCAAGCGCTCCAACGGGCCGGTGACCGGGCCTACAAGAGCTTTGGGCTCTCGCAGCGGGCGCATGCCGCCCTCGGCGCCGTGGACCAGGGAGGGCCCGATGGCGCCCGTCCCAGCGACGTGGCGAGTCAGCTGGGCGTATCCCGCGCGGCGGCCACGACGTTCATCCAGCGCCTGGAGACCAAGGGTCTGGTCGAGACGTCCACCGATCCGGATGACGACCGGGGCGTGCGCGTGACGCTCACGCGCCACGGGCTCGAGGTGCTGCTGCGCGTCGGGCAGCTGGAACGACGCCTGGCGGCCCGCACTATCGAGGGGATGCCCGCTTCGGCCATGGCCCGGGCCGTCCATGTGCTGCGCGATCTCCAGCAGCGGCTCGCCAAGAAGCCGCTCGAGGTAGTGCGCTGAACGCATATACCGATGTGCGTATTTTTATGCATTCGCCTGCGCCCGCCGCCGGCGCCGCTGTGTCTTCACACAGGGCTTCAAGTCCACGCGATATCCACACCGCCTTCAACGCCTTAATGCCACTGTCCAGCGCCTCACTGTCGCCAGTCCGGGAGCCGAAATGCGCTGTTCCGATCTGGCTACTTTTCCACATCTCACAGCGTTCGCCAATTTGTGGAAAACCGCTCTGACGGGGGCCCGGTGATCCGCCGCACCAAGATTGTGGCGACGCTCGGGCCCGCGACCGGGACTGATGCGACGATCGGCGCGCTGCTCGACGCCGGCGCCAACGTCATGCGCGTCAACGCCTCCCACGGCACGGCGGAGACGCGAGGGGAGTGGATCGCCGCCGTCCGCCGCGTCGCGGACGCGAAGGGATTGCCGGTCGCCGTGCTGCTCGACCTCCAGGGTCCTCGCATCCGGGTCGGCAATCTGCCGGCCCCTCGCGAGCTCATCCCCGGACAGACGATTGTTTTCGCGCCCGAGGAGGTCGCGCGCGGTGACGAGCTGCCCACGACCTACGCGGGTCTCGCCAGCGACGTGCGGGTGGGCTCCCGGATCTTGCTCAATGACGGGCTGCTGTCCGTCGAAGTGACCGGCGTGGACCCGCCCCGGGTGCGCGGCCGCGTGGTGGACGGCGGCATCCTCACCGCGCACAAGGGGATGAACCTGCCGGGCCTGCACGTGTCGGCGCCCGCGCTCACCGAGAAGGACCGCGAGGACGTCCAGGATGCGGTCCGCCGCGGGGTGGACTACCTGGCGCTGTCGTTCGTGCGCCGAGCCGAGGATCTCGCGGAGCTGCGCGCGCTCGTTCCCGCGGGGATGAAGCTCGTCGCGAAAATCGAGAAGGCGACCGCGCTCGACGACCTCGAGCGGATCGTGGCGGCGTGCGATGCCGTGATGGTGGCGCGCGGCGACCTCGGGGTCGAGCTCCCGTTCGAGCAAGTCCCGCTCGTGCAAAAGCGGCTGATTCGGGAGGCGAACCGCCACGGCAAGCCCGTGATCACCGCGACGCAGATGCTCGAGTCCATGGTCCAGGCACCCCGGCCGACGCGGGCGGAGGCGTCCGACGTCGCCAATGCGATTCTCGACGGCACCGACGCCGTGATGCTCTCGGCCGAGACGGCGACCGGGAAGTATCCGGTAGAGGCGGTGCAGGCCATGGACCGGATCATCCGTGAGATGGAGCGGCACGCGCCCCCGGCGCGCGACGAGCGGCGTTTCGGGTCTGGGCAGGGCGACGTCACCGTCGAGGACGCCATCGCCTGGGGCACGTACTCGGTCGCCCGCATGCTCAAGACGCCGCTCATCGTGACACTCACCAAAGGCGGGTTCACCTCGCGCAAGGTGGCCGCCCTGCGGCCGCCCGTGCCGATTCTCGCGGTCACGACGGAGCTCGCGACCTATCGCCAGTTGGCGCTGGTGTGGGGTGTGCTGCCGGTGCGCGTGGATCATGTGCCGGGGTATGACGCGATGCTCGCCGTCGTGCGCGATCTCATTCTCAAGCGGCAGTTCGCGAAACCGGGGGACCGCATCGTGATGACGGCCGGCGTGCCGTGGGAGGTGTCCGGCAGCACCAACCTCATCAAGGTCGAGGAAGTGTGACGTGCGGCTGATCTTTCTCGGGACGGGAACGTCGTTCGGCGTCCCGCAGATCGGCTGTCACTGCCCCACCTGCACCTCCTCCGACCCGCGCGACCGTCGCACCCGCAGCGGCGCGGTCATCGAAACGTGGGGCAAGCGCTTGCTCATCGACACGCCGCCGGAGCTGCGGCTGCAGCTCGTGGCGGCCGGCATCGACCGGGTGGATGCGGTGCTCTACACACACGCGCATGCGGACCACGTGCACGGGATCGATGACTTGCGCGCGCTGTCCGTCCGTCAGGGCGCGATGCTTCCGGCCTACGGGTCGGCCGAAACGATGGCGGAGCTGACCGCCAAGTTCCCCTACATCTTCGACCCGGCCATCCGCGCGCACCCGGGCACCAGCAAGCCGGAGCTCTCGGCGCACATCCTCGAGCCCGGCGTCGCGGCGTCCGTTGCCGGCGTGCCGGTACTCCCGCTGGCGCTGCCGCACGGCGACCACCATGTCTTCGGGTATCGCGTGGGCGCCTGTGCCTACCTCACGGACGTCAAGACCATTCCGGAGGACGTGATCACGCAGCTCGAGGGCCTCGAGGTTCTGGTGCTGAATGCCTTGCTGCCGCGCCCGCACCCGCTGCACCTCTCGATCCCCGAAGCGGTCTCGGCGGCGCAACGCATCGGGGCACGGCGCACGTTTTTCACGCATCTCACCCACGACTCCACGCACGCCGCGCTGGCGGCGCGCCTGCCCGCCGGGGTCGCGCCGGCCTACGACGGACTGGTCATCGAGGTGGACGGGGCATAAATTCCGCGGCGGGAGGCTCTCGTATGCTGCAGCAGTTCGACGACGCCGCGGTCCGCATGAGCGCCGCGATGGACGCGCTGGCGCGCGAGGCGGTATTCGGCGGCGAGGATGCCACGGCGCGCGCCCGCTGGCTGATCTGGGAGATCGGACAGCGCGCCGGCGTGCGTCCCGCCTCGATCCACGAGCTGTACCTCGCGCGGGGCCGCGACGAAGTGCCGCCGTTCACGACCCCGGCCATCAACGTCCGCATGCTCGCCTACGACACCGGCCGCGCGATCTTCCGGGCGGCGAAGCGCCTCGACGTGGGAGCGGTGATCTGCGAGATCGCCCGCAGCGAGATCGCGTACACCGATCAGCGGCCCGCGGAATACGTCGCCGTGATGACGGCGGCGGCGCTGCGCGAGGGGTTCAGGGGACCGCTCTTCATCCAGGGCGACCACGTCCAGGTCAACGCCAAGAAATATGCGGCCGACCCCGAGGGCGAGCTCGGCGCGCTGCGCGCGCTGATCGAGGAAGAGCTCCACGCCGGGTTCTACAACATCGACGTGGACACGTCCACGCTCGTGGATCTCTCCAAACCCAATCTCGACGAGCAGCAGCGGACGAATTACGAGCGCGCGGCCGAGCTGACGCAGTTCATCCGCGAGCGCGAGCCGGACGGCGTGACCGTCTCGGTCGGCGCCGAGATCGGCGAGGTGGGCGGCAAGAACAGCGACGTGCACGAGCTGCAGGCGTTCATGGACGGCTACCTGCGCACGCTGCGGCGGCTCGGCACGCACCCGGGCATCTCGAAGATCTCGGTCCAGACCGGCACGAGCCACGGCGGGGTGGTGCTGCCCGACGGCTCGATCGCCAAGGTTCAGCTCGATCTCGAGGCGCTGAAGGCGCTGTCGCACGACGCGCGCACCAAGTACGGATTGGGCGGCGCCGTGCAGCACGGCGCGTCCACGCTCCCGCCCGAGGCGTTCTCCCAGTTCCCAGCGTGCGAGGCGGTTGAAATCCACCTGGCCACGAACTTCCAGACCCTGGTATTCGACCACCCGGCGGTTCCGGCGGACCTGCGCCGCGAGGTGGACGCCTGGGTCAAGGCCGAGTGCAAGGACGAGTGGAAGAAGGGCGACACGGAGGAGCAGTTCATCTACAAGAGCCGCAAGAAGGCGATCGGGCCCTTCAAGCGGCGCTTCTGGGACCTGCCGGCGGACGTGCGGGCGGCGATCGGCGCCGATCTGGAGAAAACGTTCGCGTTCCTGTTCGAGCAGCTGCGGGTGCAGGGCACGCGCGCCGCCACCGACCGCTACGTGAAGCTGGCGCTCGCGTCGCACGCCGCGCCGCGCGCCGCGCTCGTGGCTGCGCCTGACGACGCGGAGGCGGGCGAATGAGCGAACGGAGTGGTGGCTTCGGCGCGTTCCTGTTCGGGATCGTCCTGGGGGCGGTCGCCGGCTTCCTGTTCGCGCCCGAGGGCGGCGGGGACACGCGCCAGCGCATGAAGAAGGGGCTCCGCAATCTCAAGGAGCTGGCCGAGGAGAAGGTCGATGAAGTGCGCGGCCTGCTCGACGAAGCGAACGACGAGGAGCCCGAGGAGGAGGAGCCGGAGGTCGCCACCCGCGAGCAGCTGCGGCGACGCCTCCAGGCCGCGCGCCGCCGCCGCAGCCGGCCCGCCGACAGCGGGCGCGAGGAGGAGGACGAGCCCCTCGCGTGAATGGCGAAGGCGGCTGGCACCGCACGGTCACCGGCGTCATCCGGCGCACCCTCGAGGCGGCCTACGAAGACAACATTCCCTTTCTCGCCGGCGCCCTTTCGTTCGACATCCTCCTCACGGCCATCCCGTTCGTCGGGCTCGTCCTGGCGGTAGTCGGGTATCTCGTCGAATACCAGCTCGCGATCCACCAGCTGAACGTCCACGAGCTGCTGCAGCGCTTCCTCCCCGAGTCCAGCGGCGGTGAGTCCGGCACCTTCGGCTTCATCGAGCGCGCGCTCGGCGACCTCGTGGCGCGGCGCGGCCGGCTCACGCTGCTGGCCGCGCCCCTGTTTCTCTGGTTCTCGACCCGTATGTTCGGAGGGCTGCGTGCCGCCCTCAACGAGGTATTCGATACGGAGGAGAACCGCCCCTGGCCGGTCGCCAAGCTCACCGATCTCGCGATGGTCTTCGTCGCCGGCTCGCTGTTCCTGGCGAACGCCTTCGTGTCCACGGGCACCGGCGTCGTCGCGCAGGCCGGGTCGCTGGTCTTCAGCACCCTGCTGTTCTTCGTGATCTTCAAGTTCCTGCCGAGCCGCCGCATTTACTGGCGCACGAGCCTGGTCGCCTCGCTGTTTTGCGCCGTGGCGTTCGAGGTCGCGAAACGTCTCTACGCGCTGTACGTGGCGCGGTTCGTCACCTTCGACCAGCTCGCCTCGGATGCCAACCTGATCGGGTTCCTGCTGTTCGTCCTGTGGATCTACTACACGGCCTACGTGTTCCTGCTGGGCGGCGAAGTGGCCGAGACCTACGACCTGATTCGCATGCGGCGCCAGCAACGCGTACGGCTCGGATGAGCGTCGCGCCAATCGATCTTCGCTCCGACACCGTCACCAAGCCGTCGGCCGCCATGCGGCGGGCCATGGCCGAGGCGGAGGTCGGGGATGACGTCCTGGACGGCGACCCGACGACCCGCCGCCTCGAGGAGCGCATCGCCGAGTTGCTTGGCACCGAGGACGCGCTCTTCTTCCCGTCGGGAACTCAAGCCAACCAGACAGGAATTGCGTTGGTGACGGAATATGGAACTGAATTGCTCATAGAAGCGAACGCGCACCTCGTGCACTACGAGCTGGCGGGCGTCGCCGCGCTGTCGGGTGTGCAGATCCGGCCGATCGCCACGCCCGACGGCCTGCTAACCCCCGAGCTCGTGCGCGGCGCACTGCGACCGCCGTCGCCACATGTGCCGCGGGCGTCCGCCGTGGCGATAGAGAACACGCACAATGCGGCCGGCGGGCGGGTGCTGGGGCCGGACGCGACGGACGGTATCATGCGGGCGGCCCACGCCGCTCGGCTGCCGGTACACGTGGACGGGGCGCGGCTCTGGAACGCCGCCGCGGCAGCGGGCGTGCCGCCCGCCCGGCTGACGCGCGGCGCCGCCACGGTGATGGTGAGCGTCTCCAAGGGCCTCGGCTGCCCCGTGGGCTCGTGTCTCGGTTTCAAGAAGGACATGCGCGCCCGCGCCTGGGAGACGCGCAAGCGGCTCGGTGGAGGGATGCGGCAGTCCGGCATCCTGGCGGCCGCGGCGTTGTACGCGCTGGATCACAACGTCGACCGGATCTCCGAGGATCATGCCAACGCCAAGCGATTCGCGGAATTGCTGTCCGACAGTCCGGCCGTCCGGCCGTCCGACCCTCAGACCAACATCGTGATGCTGGACCTGGTGCGCGACGGCGATTCCGCGGAGACCGTCATTCCCCGGCTCGCGCGCGCCGGCGTGCGCGTCGTGCCGTTCGGGCCCCGGCGCCTGCGCGCCGTCACGCACCTCGACGTGAGCCGCGCGGACGTGGAGCGCGCCGCGCGCGTGATCGTGGAGACGCTGCGATGACCGGAAAGCCGGACGCCAGCCCGCAGCCGATGCCGATGGATCGCGCGATTCTGTGGAACCCCTCGTTGCCGGGGGCCCGCACGTCAGGCCGCGCTCCGTACCCGATCTTCTTCCAGCAGGAAGCGGTCATCGCGCTCCAGGAGCACCTCAAGAGCTCGCCGACACAAGCGATCTTCGGTTTTTTGGTCGGCGACCTGTTCCGGGATCCGGAGAGCGGCGTGCTGTACGCCATCATCGACAAGACGCTGCGCCTGAACCAGGCGATCTATGGCGACAAAACCGAGGTCGTCGTCGCGCGGCTGTGGGATCGCATGCAGCAGCAGCTGGAGAAGGCCTCGGGACGCCTCCTCGGCTGGTACCACAGCCATCCGGGACAGGGGGGCTCGCTCACGACGCACGATGTCGAGACGCACGAGAAATACTTCACCGACCCCTGGCATGTCGCGGTGCTGGTTGCGGCCGAGGCCGGCGGAGTGACCGGCCGGTTCTTCCGGGCGGGCGGGAGCGCCGACTGGGCCAAGACACCGCTGCCGTTTTACGAGTTGCTGCAGCCCGATTCGATCGGTAAGGACGGGAAAAAGCGGTCGTACGTCACGTGGAGGAACTACAAGGCGTTCAATCCCCCTGGTGCGAAGCGCACGTCGGGCCCTCATGCGGCTCCTCCTCCACGGCCGGCTCCGCCGCCGCCGCCGCCTGAGGAAGAGGAAGCAGAACCGGAGGCTCAGGAGGCGGAGGCCGAAGAGCCGGACGACGGATTCCGGATCATGCGCTCGAGTGCCGACGACATCCCGGTGATCCGTACCAGCGCCGACGACGAGCCGGCCCCCGCGCCTCCCAAGCCCGTCCCGCCGCCACGAGCGCCGAAGCCGCGCCCCCCGCGCCCCGCTGCCCCCGTATTCGTCCCCGACGAGCCACGTGCGCCGCCGCGGGCCGCTCCCCGGCCGCCGCCGCCGCCGCAGCCTCCGCCGGTCGCCGCCAGGGGTTCGGACCTGCCGTGGGAAGTGACGCCCGAATCCCTGGGGCAGATGCGTCCCGCTCCCCCACTGCCGCGCGAGCCGCGGCGCACGCCGACGCACACGTTCCGGCTACTTGATGAAGAGGCAGAGCGCGCGCCGACTCCCGGGAAGCGCAAGAAAAAGAAGGGGGGACGGTGGCTCAGCCGGCTGGCGGTGCTGCTCGTGCTTGGCGGCGCGGGGGCGGGGGGATATTGGTACTTCATGCTCCGCGATCCCGGTGCGCCCCCTCCGTGGGCGGGCGTCGTGGACCGCGTGAAGCGGCTGGTGTCTCGTTCGTCGGCGAGTCCCCCGCCGCCTCCGGCATCGCGCCGCGCCGCGCCGCGCGCCGCGGCGCCTCCCGCCACCCGGCCCGCCCCCGCCCCCCGCGCTCCACAGGCGGCGGTGATTCCGCCACGCCCGCCGGTGGACACCACGTTCGCACGGTTCGACCGCTTGAGCGACAGCCTGTCGCGGGCCGTTCGCAACTTTCAGGATCGGGCGGCGCTATTTGCCAGCGGACGCCTCGACTGCACGACGTTGGCGAGCGGGCTCGTCGCGATCGAGAACCTGTGGGTCACGTACAATACCGAACGACGGGCGCGTATCGCCGCCTTCGATCAGCGGCGCGTTTCGCAGGACCAGGCGCTGTATGCGGGCGTGGATTCGGTCGAGAGCCGCTTCGAGCGGTCAGGATGCCGGCGGCCGTGAGCTGATGGATTGCCCGTAGGACGTGCTGGTCCTGCTAACCGCCGTGCGTCTGTTCCCCGTCGCCGGTTGACCATGGACCAGCAAAATGCCCCAGGCACCCCGCAACGAATCCCTGCCTCGCTTAGCGCTGCTCCCTGCGGGGGCCTGACGCGGTTCACGAGCGGAAAGCCTGCGGACCTGGGGCGCCCGAAAGCTACCTAGGTTAGATTGCGTTCTCAATGATCGCGCTCGCCCGGAAATACCGCCCCAAGCAGTTCGCCGACCTCATCGTTCAGGACCACGTCGCAGCCGCCCTGCGCGGGGCCGTGGCGCAGGGGCGCGCCGCCCACGGCTATCTCTTTGCCGGACCGCGCGGAGTGGGGAAGACGACCGCCGCCCGCATTCTCGCGATGGCGCTGAACTGCGAGCAGCGCACCGGCAGCGGGGAGCCGTGTGGCGCGTGTGATTCGTGCAGCCGCATCTGGACCGGCGCCGCCAATCTCGATGTCGTGGAGCTCGACGCTGCCTCCAACCGCGGGGTGGACGACGCGCGTGACCTGCGCGAGCGCGCCATGTACGCCGCGAGCGGTGAGTCCCGCTCCAAGGTGTACATCGTGGACGAAGCGCACATGCTCACGCGCGAAGCGTGGAACGCGTTGCTCAAAATTCTCGAGGAGCCGCCGCCCCGCGTCGTGTTCGTGTTCGCCACCACCGAGCCTCAGAAGATCGCCAACACCGCCGCGCCCATCCTGTCGCGTCTGCAACGGTTCGATTTCCGGCGCATCGGCCCGCACGCCATCGTCGCCCGCCTCAAGCAGGTCGTCGCGGCGGAGCGTCTGCAGGCGGACGACGACGCGCTGCATCTCATCGCGAAAAGCGCGGACGGCGGGATGCGCGATGCCCTGTCGCTCCTCGATCAGGTGCTCTCGTTCGGCGAAGGGCCGGTCACCGCCGCACGGGTGCGGGAGGTGCTCGGGCTCATCTCCGACGAGCTCTACGGCGAAATGCTGCGCGCCATCGTGGAGCGCGATCCCGCCGCCGTGTTCCGGCTCGTCGATCGCCTGCTCGAGGCGGGCGCCGACCTCGGCGAGTTCGTGAACGGGGCGAGCGAGACGCTGCGCGCGCTGCTGCTCGTCGGCGTCGGCGGACAGCCGGAGGGGCTGACCGAAGGGCTCCTGGTGCTGGTGCGCGAGTACGCACCGCGCTTGCCGCCGGCCGACGTGGTGCGCCTGCTGACGATCCTGGGCGAATCGGAAGAGCGCCTGCGTCGCAGCGGCAATACCCGGCTCGCAGTCGAGGTGCTGCTGCTCCGGTGGGCGATGATGGATCGGACGGTCCAGATCGGAGAGGTGCTGCAAGCTCTTGAGAGCAGGGAGCAGGGAGCGGGGAGCAGGAACCCTGCGCCCCCGCGGCCCACAAGCAGCCAATCCGCGGCACCGTCAGAATTGCGCGATTCCGCAGCGTCGCCGACTGCTCCCGGCTCCCCGCTCCCTGCTCCCGAGAAGGGTCCGCTCTCGCTTGCGAGCCTGCGCTCGCTCTGGCCTCAAGTCGTCGCCGACGCACGCGCGCGGGCGCCGATGCTCGGCAGCCTGTTGGCCGAGGCGGAAGTCACCGCCGTCGAGGGTCGCGTCGTCACGTTGCGGCCCGGGAATGCCGGGCACGGGGAGGGGCTGGAGCGGCAGCACGAGGCGATCGGGCAGGTGATCGGCCGCTATGTCACCGACGCGCCGCGGGTGCGGCTCGCGGGAGCGTCCGACCGACCCGTGCGCCTCACCGAGGCGGGGGCCAGCGCCGAGCGACTCAAGATGCTGCGCGCCAAGGATCCCACCCTGAGCGCGGCGGTGGATGCGTTAGATTTGGAGCTGCTCGAATAGCTTGCCAACAGTCCAGTGAGGGGTAACTTTCGACGTATGGCGGATTTATCTAGTCTGCTCCAGCTCAGCCAGCAGATGCAGGGCCGGCTGACTGAAATCCAGACCCAGCTCGCGCAACAGACGCTGACAGTCTCGTCCGGTGGGGGGATGGTCCAGGCCACCGTGGATGGGCGCGGGCACATTCGGGCCATCAAAATCGACCCACAGGCGGTCAGCCAGGGCGACGTCGAGATGCTCGAGGATCTCGTGCTCGCCGCGGTGGCGGAGGCGCAGAAGCGCGCGGCCGAGCTGTATCAGGCGGAAGTGCGGAAGCTGGCGTCGGGCCTGCCGTTCCCATTTCAGTTGCCGCTGTAGGCCTCCGGCTCTCCCGTGTCCGCCATCGAGGAGCTCGTGGCGGAGCTCGCCAAGCTCCCCGGCATCGGGCGTAAGACGGCCCAGCGGCTCACGTTCCACTTGCTGAAGCAGCCCGCCGAGGCGGCGGAGCGGTTGGCGGAGGCCATCCGTCGGGTCCGCAGCCGGGTGATGGCGTGCGCGACGTGCGGCAATCTGGCAGACGAGGATCCCTGTCCGATCTGCCGCGACCCCCGGCGCGACCCGGCCTTGCTGTGTGTGGTCGAAGAGCCCGGCGACGTCGGCGCCATCGAGCGCGCCGGCCGCTATCGCGGGCGCTACCACGTGCTGGGCGGCCGCCTGTCGCCACTCGAGGGCGTGGGACCCGATGAGCTGCACGTGGACCGGCTGCTGGCCCGGGTGGCCAACGGCTCGGAGGTGCGGGAGGTGATCGTGGCGACGAATCCCTCGATGGAGGGTGAGGCCACGGCCACCTATCTCCAGCAGGTATTGAAGCCGATCGGGGTCCGGGTCACGCGGATCGCGCGCGGGTTGCCCGTGGGCGGCGATCTCGAGTATGCCGATGCGGTGACCATCGCCCAGGCGCTGGCGGCACGGCGCGACATGTCCGAGACCGAGTGACCTGAGGAGGCGCATGGCCGGGGCCGCGAGCTGGTCATTCAACGAGAATGACTTCAAGCAGATCCAGGCGCACCTGCTGGCGTTCCTCCGGGACTCGAACGCTCGCTGCGCGCTGCTCGTGGACCGCAACGGCCAGCTGGTCGCCACCGTCGGCGAAACACCGCAGTTCGATCCTACCGCCTTCGCTTCGCTCACCGCCGCCGATTTCAGCGCCAACGATCAGCTCGCCAAAATGATCGGCGAGGCGGAGTTTGCCTCGCTGGTGCATCAGGGCGAGCGCGAGTCGATGTATCTCGCCGACGTCGCGAAGCGGGTGATCCTCGTCGTGCTGTTCGATCAGCGCGCGACCCTCGGCCTGGTGAAAATAAAGGCCAAGGGCGTCGTGGCGGAGCTCAACAAGGTGTTCGAAGAGATGTTCAATCGGGTCGGCACGGGTCAGGCACAGCAGAAAGGCCTGCTCGAAGGGGCGGAAGACGAAATTGACAAACTCTTCGGTTAAGGGGACGCGCCCATGTCGATGATCAACTACGCGTCCCGCGAGATCAACTGTAAGCTGGTCTACTACGGACCCGGGCTCGGCGGCAAGACGACCAACCTGGAGCACATCTACGGGAAAGTGTCGCCGAACACACGCGGCAAGATGATCTCGCTCGCGACCGAGACCGAGCGAACGCTGTTCTTCGATTTCCTGCCGGTGGACCTCGGCACGATCCGCGGATTCAAAACCCGGTTTCACCTGTACACGGTGCCGGGGCAGGTGTACTACAACGCCAGTCGCAAGCTCATTCTGAAAGGTGTGGACGGGATCGTGTTCGTCGCCGACAGCCAGATCGAGCGGATGGAGGCAAACGTCGAGTCGATGCAGAATCTGTACGACAACATGTCGGAGTACGGCTACGACCTCACGAAGATTCCGTTCGTGATCCAGTACAACAAGCGCGACCTCCCCAATGCCGCGCCGATCAAAGACCTCCAGGCGGCCCTGAATCCGGGGTGGCCGGTCGAGGATGCCGCCCAGCAGAAGGTGACGCCCGACCTGGCGCATCCGGGCGAAAACCTGATCGACAAGGCCGGCAATGAATGGGTCGGACACGCCGCCTATCACGAAGCCGTGGCGGTGCGCGGCGACGGGGTCTTCGACACGCTGAAGGCGGTCAGCAAGCTGGTGCTGAAAACTCTGAGCTGACGAGCCAGTCGATGGACCCGAAGGGCCAGTCGATCCGCTGGACGCTGCCGAACATCATCACCCTGGCGCGCATCTGTCTCACGCCGGTCATCGCGCTCCTGCCGTTCATTCAGGGCTACTGGCCCAAAGTCATTGCGTTCCTCGTCTTTTTGATCGCCGCCTTCTCGGACCTCGTGGACGGTTGGCTCGCCCGCCGCTACGGCACCACGAGCGAGCTCGGCACGTTGCTGGACCCGATCGCGGACAAGCTGCTGCTGTTCGCGACGCTCATTCCCATCTTCTGGATGACGCGCCACCCCACGATCCTCGTGGACTACCGCATCCCCTGGTGGGGCAGTTTGCCGCTGTGGGTCGCCCTCCTGCTCGTGGGGCGCGAAGTTCTCATCACGGTGTTCCGCTTCTTCGCGAAGCGGCGCGGCATCGTGATTCCCGCGGTGGGCGCCGGGAAACTGAAAGCGGTCGTGCAGAACATTTTCATCGGTGCGACGATCGCCTGGTTCGCTTGGAAGGACGCCATCGCCGAAGGGCGGCTCGCCGGGACGTTCCGCAACGTATGGGACCAGTTCCACGGATGGTTCGTCGCGGTGACGCTGGCGGGCGCCATCGTGCTCACCGTGTACTCGCTCTTCGTCTACCTGTACCGCTACCGGGCGCTCCTCAAAGTCGGCAAGTGAAGCTCGAGGTCGTCACCATTGGCACCGAGCTGGTGCTGGGCCTGACACCCGACACGAATGCCGCGGAGCTGGGCCGGGCGCTGGCCGCCGCCGGCGCCGAAGTCGTCCGCCACGTTTCCGTTCCCGACCGCCCCGATGCGATTCGCGCCGCCGTCGCCGACGCGCTCGAGCGCACCGGCTTCGTGATCACGACCGGCGGGCTCGGCCCGACGCGCGACGACATGACCAAGCGCGAAGTCGCCGCCCTGTTCGGGAAGCCGCTCGAGCTCGACCCCAGCGTGCTGCGTTCCCTGGAGGCGCGGTTCCGCCGCCTGGGCCGGCCAATGCCCGCCGTGAACCGCACCCAGGCCGAAGTCCCCGTGGGCGCGACCGTGCTGCCGAACCCACGGGGTACCGCCCCGGGGCTCTGGGTGGAAGATCGCAGCGGGCGCGTGGTCGTGATGCTGCCTGGCGTCCCCTCCGAGATGCGCGGTTTGCTCGCCGAGGAGGTGCTGCCGCGCATCGTCGCGCGCGCTCACCAAGCGGCCGCCGGGGGCCGCGTGGTGCGGTCACGCACCGTCCGGACGACGGGCGTGCCCGAATCGGCGCTCGCCGAGCGGGTCGGACCCATCGAGGAAGAGATCGCGCCGCTCACGCTTGCGTACCTTCCCTCGACCGACGGCGTGGACCTGCGCGTCACGGCGTGGGCGTTGCCGGAGGATGAGGCCGAGCGGCGGCTCACTGCCGCGGCGGGACGGCTGCGCGAACGCGCCGGCGAGCACTGCTACGGCGAGGAGGCAACGGACCTCGCGGCCGCCGTGCTCGAGCGACTGCGGGCCCGCCATGCCCGGCTCGCCGTCGCCGAGTCGTGCACGGGCGGGCTGCTGGCAGGACGGATCACGGCGGTGCCCGGCGCCTCGGATGTCTTCGTCGGCGGTGTGGTGGCGTACGACGATCGCGTCAAAACGGATCTGCTCGCCGTGCCGCGCGCGCTGCTCGACACCCACGGCGCGGTGTCCGAAGCAGTCGTCCGCGCGATGGCCGAGGGGGCGCAGCAGCGGTTCGCGGTGGACGCGACGCTCGCGGTGACGGGGATCGCGGGTCCCGCGGGCGGAACGCCGGAGAAGCCGGTCGGCACCGTTTGGCTCGCCGCGCGCTGCGGCTCCGAGACGCGCGCCTTGCAGCGCATCTTTCCCGGGGACCGCGGCGAGATCCGCGCGCGCGCCGCCCAGGCGGCGCTCGATCTGCTGCGGCGCCTGCTCGAGAGCGGGGGGAAAGAGCCGGGAAGGGGGGGACCGTGAATCGCGTCAATGCGCCGGATGGCACGTCGCTCGTATACGACGCGTATGAGCCCCGGCCGAGCGGTTCCGGACCACGCACCGCCGTGCTGTTCCTGCACGGCTGGGCGGATCAGGCGGACCGCTGGGCGGCGACGGGAGCGCGGCTGCGGGACGCCGGATTTGCCGCGTTCGTGCTGGATCAGCGCGGGCACGGCCGCTCCGGCGGACGACGCGTGCATCTGTCGCGCTTCAGCCAGTTGCTCGGGGACCTCCAGGCATTCCGCCGCGCCGTCCGCAGGCAGCATGACGTGCCGCAAGTGCTCTTCGGCCACGGCTTCGGCGGGCTCGTCGTCCTGCGCTACCTGGAGACGCAGCCGGGCGAGCCCCCGACCGCCGCAATCGTGTCGAGTCCGTGGTTGGCGTCCGCGCGCCCACCGGCCGCGTGGAAGCGGCTCGCAGCGAAGTTCGCGGACCTCTGGCCGAGGCTGCCCACCGGGCGGGGAACCGATCGCATGACCGCCGGGGCGCGCGCCGAAATCCAGTGGGCGCAGCGCGCCGTGGTGGCGGATCATGAACGGATCGAGTGCCCACTCCTATTCCTGCTGGCGGGTGACGATCAGGTCGTTGACGCGGCGATGGCGCGTAAGTTCGCCGAGGGTCTGTCCGCGCCAACCCAGGTGCGGTGGTATCCGGAACTGCAGCACGATGTGCTGAAGGCGGCGCCGGTCCTGCAGGACGTGGTCAACTACCTCTCCGCGCGTCGTTCTTCTGATCCAGTTCCAAGGGATGGGTGAGGTGCACCGAACGTGCTCTGCCAATTTCGATGGCGCCTTTCTATAGTCCTCCAGGCTTCTCTATCCACACACAAGGAGCAGCAATGACACGGAAGTCTTTTGGGGCTCTGGCGCTCGCGCTGGGGGTCTGCGCGACGACGGCGTTGCACGCACAAGTGCGTCAACCCACCGAGGGCACTCGTTTCGGCCTCGGCGTCGGGGCGACTATGCCCGTGGGTGACTACGGGGACGCAGATAAGATGGGCCTCAACGTACTGGGCGTGCTCCAGTTCTCGCTCGCTGAGACGACCCCCGTGCACCTGCGGGTGGACGGGATCTACTCGAGCACCGCGCACGACGGCGTGAGTGGCAGCACCTCTATTCTGGGCGGCAACGTCAGCGCGCTTTACCATTTCAGCGCTCCGGCCGCCACCGCGAGGCCGTACATCCTGGGCGGCCTTGGGTTCTACAACGTTGAGGCCTTCGGCGACTCGGAATCGAAGATTGGCTTCGGGTTCGGCGGAGGCGTGCTGTTCGGGCTGGGAGGGTTCAACGCCTTTGCGGAAGCCCGGTATCTGAGCATTCAAACGAGCCTGGCGTCAACCACGTTCGTGCCCCTGACCGTAGGCTTGATGTTCGGTTACTAAGGCAAGAGTTTTCCTGAGCCCCGGGGCGCTATCCAGACAAAGTGCCCCGGGGTATCTTGTTGTCAGACCGAAGGTTCCGAACCTATGAACAACAAACGTCATCCGCGCCAGCCACAGGCTCCATCCCTCGATCCGGATACGGGGGAGCCGCTGGGGAATGTCGCCGCTGCATCCCCCTCCCCCGATGCGACGGCCGACGCTCCGTCCGAGGCACCCGCCGCGGCGGCGTCGGACGCCGACGTCTGGAAAGACCGGCATCTTCGGCTCGCGGCCGAGTACGACAATTTCCGCAAGCGCACGACCAAGGAGCGCGCGGAAACATGGACGCGCGCGCAGGCAGATCTCGTGTCGCGGTTGGCCGACGCGCTGGACGACCTGTCGCGCTTTGCGCACATCGATCCCGCCGAGACCGATGCCAGGACGCTGCACGAGGGCGTCGACCTCGTCGAGCGCAAAGTGTGGAAGGAGCTCGAGTCGGCGGGCGTGACGCGCATTGACCAAACCGGCGTCCCGTTTGATCCTCACGTGCACGAGGCGGTGACGACGCAGCCCGCGGAGAATCCCGATCAGGATCACACGGTGGGGCAGGTGGTGCAGCCGGGCTACAAGCTGCGGGACACCCTGCTGCGGCCGGCGCGCGTGGTCGTGCTCACGTGGCAGGGTAAGTAATGGCGTCACAGCGCGACTACTATCAAGTACTGGGAGTCGCCGAAACGGCCACAACGGATGAAATCAAGAAAGCATTCCGCCGTTTAGCCAAGCAGCACCATCCCGATCGCAATCCCAACAATCCTCAAGCCGCCGAGCGCTTCAAGGAGATCAACGAAGCGCACGACGTGTTGAGCGATTCCGAGAAGCGGAAGAAGTACGATCAGTTGCGCCGCTACGGAGCATTTGCGGGACCGGGGATGGGGGGGGGCGCGCGCCGCCCGTCGGGACGTCCCGGGGGAGCCGAAGACGCGAGCGGAGACTTCGACATCTCCGACCTCGGTGGATTGGGCGATCTGTTCTCGTCCATCTTCGGGCGCCGCGGGGCGGGGGGTCGAGAAGCGGAGCCGGAAGACGTCGAGACGACGATCACGATTCCATTCCGTGTCGCGGCGCTCGGCGGTGCGGTGCCGATCACCTTGGCGATGCCGGAGGTCTGCCCCACGTGCGGCGGCAACGGCGCCGCCAAGGGCGCGACGATCTCCACCTGTCCCGAGTGCAAAGGGCGCGGCACGGTTTCGTTCGGGCAAGGTGGGTTCGCGGTGAACCGCCCCTGCCCGGTGTGCCGGGGCAAGGGCACCGTCCCGTCGCAACGCTGCCCCACCTGTCAGGGGAGTGGCGAGGTGCGCGTCGAGAAACGGATCCCGGTCGAGATCCCGCCCGGCGTCGAGGACGGGACGCGCATCCGGCTCAAGAATCAGGGCCCCAAGGGGCGGGGCGACCTCATCGTGCAGATTCACGTCGCGCCCGATCGCTTCTTCCGGCGCGAGGGGCTCGATGTGATCGGTGTCGTGCCGATCAACCTCGCTCAGGCGATGCTCGGCTCACGCATCAAGGTCAAGACGCTCGACGGCAAGCGGGTCGTGCTGAAGATCCCGCCCGGCACGCAGCACGGCCAGAAGTTCCGCATTCCGGGACACGGGATCGAGCGCAACGGCCGGCGCGGGGACATGTACGTCGAGGTGCACGTCACGCTGCCGGAGAAGCTCAGCGCCGAGGAGCAGGCGGCGGTGAAGAGCTTCGCGGAGAAAGCGGGTATGAAGTACTGAGCGGCGCCCGCATCGCCAGCGCGCTCGCCGGGCAGGCGCCGCGCAGCTCTTCCGACGATGCGAGGGCCGGGTCCATTTGGGCGCGGGTGATCGGTGTGAAGCCGAAGCGCGGGAAGAAGCCGCCCGCCGTGGTCGTGAGCAGATAGACGTTGCGCACGCCGCGCTCCCGCGCCAGATCGAGCGCCGCCGCCGTCAGCCGCTGTCCCAGCCCCTTGCCCCGCTGCCCGGGCGCGACCGCTACCGACCGCAGCAGCCCCGCCGCGCCGTAGACCTCCACCGCCGCGCACGCGACGATCGTTCCCGCCTCCCGCGCGACGAGCGTAGTTCCGATGTGCCGCTCGATGCCGGCGACCGGCAGGGCGCTCGCCTCGAGCAATGCCACGATCTCGGGCAGATCACCCGTCCGCGCCGGTCCGACATTATCGGGGCGTTGCCCCGCTCCCAGCACCTCTTTGAGGCCCTCCTCCAACGGGCGCGTGGAGAATCCGAGCTCCCGTTTTGCCTTTTCACTGCTGCCGAGATAGGTGACACCCGCGGCGACCCGGAGGGTTTCGGCCGAATAGGTCTCGGGGAGTGGCACGACCCGCTCGACTACGCCCGCGACTGCGGCGAGCGCGCGCAGGAGCCAGCCGGGGAGGCGCACGCGTGGGGGCCGGACCCCGGTGATGCTCTCGGCAATCTCGAGCATTTCCTCGAGGGTGTGCGGTGGCCCGGCCAGGATGTAGGCCTCGCCCGGGCGGCCCTTTTCCATGGCCAGGAGATGACCGCGGGCGGTGTCGTCCACATGGCCCCAGCAGTAGGCCGTGCCCTTCGGCACGGCGGGGAGCGTGCCCGTCAGGTACTGGTGGAGCAACGTCCCGATGGCGCTGGGATCGTCCCGCCCGTACACGACGCCGGGCTGCACGATAACGAGTGGCAAGCCCTGCCGGATCATGGGCACGGCGACTTCGTAGTGGGCGACCCACTTCGTCCGGTCGTATTCGGACAGCCACGGGCCTTCGTGGCGGTACGTCTCATCGCCCACCCAGCCGTGCGTGTCCGAGAAGACGGCCAGGGTGCTGGTGTACACCCCTTTGGGGATCTGGAGCTCGCGCATCGCCTCGAGCACGTTGCGCGTGCCCTCCACGTTGATGCGCTCGCCGGCGCGCCGCTCGCGCTGGCGGGCGCCGATCTTGTACCAGGCGGCGAGATGAAACACGCCATCCACGCCGCGCATCGGCGGCCGCAGCGAGTCCGAGTCGGTGATGTCGCCAGCGTGGAGCGTGGCGCCGAGTGCCGCAAGGTCGGCGGCTTTGGCGGGGGAGCGGACGAGCGCGCGGACGCCGTGTCCGGCGGCGCGGAGCTGACGGACGAGCCGTCGGCCGATGAAGCCGGTCGCGCCGGTGACGAGATACTCCATGACCCTTAAGGTAGCTTGCGGATCGTGTTGCGTCGTGCTTGTTTTGCTTTTCCTCGGCGTCTCGGCATCTCAGCGTCGGCATCTAGCATTTTGGGGTGTAGGTCAACTGGCAGACCGCCCGGCTGTTAACCGGGAAGTTGGAGGTTCGAGTCCTCCCGCCCCAGCTACTTCGGCAGATGTAACCCCGCGCCATCCCTTCGACCGATTCCTCGCGCCCTCGCGTCTGGTGATCCTTCCCCAAAACGGGCTTCATACCGAATTCCATGGGGGAGGGCAGTCATGAGACGTTCCTTGGCAGGTGCACTCATGCTGGCGGCGCTGCTGCCGGTCGCGATGAACTGCGCGGCAAAGCGCAAACAGTCCAACGACGGTGTGGCGGTCGCCGTCAATGCCGCGTCCGTCGTCAAGGCGACGGGAGCGACGGTGCGCAACGCGATCAACGGGGCCGCCGCAACCGGGCCGGCCGCGGCGATCGTCGCGCGGCAGATGGACAAGCAGGCCCAGGAGCTGGCGTTCGAGCTGCCTGGGGCCATCGTGCAGCGCCTCGGCAGCGGTATCGTCGTGACGCTTCCCGAAGGCTTGCTGTTCGCCCAGGAGTCGGATCAATTAACCCCCGCGAGCCGCGACAATCTGCGCCGGCTGGCGACGAATCTCGAGAAGTATCCGAACACGAGGATCATGATCGTGGGGCATACCGACTCGCAGGGCGGTAGCGAGCGGAATCTCGACTTCTCCGAGCGGCGCGCGCAGGCCATCGCGAACCTCCTCGTCGAAGTCGGCGTGAACCGGGCGCGCCTCACCGCACTGGGACGGGGCGACGCCGAGCCGATCGCTACGAATGACACCGATGCCGGGCGCCAATGGAACCGGCGCGTGGAGATCGCCATCTATGCGGATGAAGCCACCCGGTTCGGATCGCGTGACTGACCGCTGAAAGAGACGCCCGATGCCGCTGCTCCTCGCGCTGCTCGCCCTCCTCGCGCCGCGCATCTCGATCGTGGTGCTGTGGCTGTTCACGAACTGGTTCGACGGCTTGTTCACGTCGTCGCTCTGGCCGATCCTGGGCTTCATCTTCCTGCCGACCTCGCTCCTGTGGTATACCGTGGTCTTGCATTGGTTCGGCGGTGTCTGGTCGCTGTGGCCCATCGTCGGTCTGGTGATCGCGCTGGCGATCGACGTGTCACCGGTCCGTGAACGCCGCAGATTCGTCGGCCGGCGCGCGGGAGATGTCGTCACGTAGCCTGGCGTCGCTTTCCCGATTCGCGTCGTGGCTGGATGCCGGCATCCGCGTGCCCGGCACCCGGCTGCGATTCGGGCTCGATCCAATCATCGGACTCATTCCCGGCGCCGGCGATGCCGCTGGCGCCGTTCTTGCTGGGTGGATATTCGTGGAGGCGGTCCGGATGGGAGCCTCTCGCGCCACGTTGGCCCGGATTGCGGGCAACATCATTCTCGACGCGTGCATCGGCGCCGTTCCCCTGCTGGGAGATTTCTTTGACTTCGCCTGGAAAGCCAATCTTCGAAACATCGCCCTCCTGGAGCGACACCTGGCCACGCCGGTCCGGGCGGAGCGGGCCGACCGGACATTCGTGGTGCTGGTCGCCAGTGGCGTCGTGGCGGTGGGCGCTGGGCTGCTCGCGCTCGGGGCGGTGCTGACGGCATGGCTCCTCAGGGTTTTCGGGCTCGCCTGACGCGGAAGGCGCGCTGGTTCTGGCCGCTCGCGATTGCGCTCCTGGTCGCGGACTGCACCACCAAACGGGCCGTGGAAAACCATCTCAGCGTCGGGACGCCGCAGCCGGTCGTAGGCGACGTCGTCCGCCTGACGCTGTCCTACAACACCAATGCCGCGATGGGCATCGGGCTCGGCGGCGATTCCCGGCTGGTGTTGACCACCCTGTCCATCGCCGCGCTGGTCGTGCTCGGCTTCCTCTATCGCCGGACCAAACCGGGCGACCGCCGCCGCGCCGTGGGCGTGGCCCTCGTCGTGGGCGGAGCGGTCGGCAACCTCATTGACCGGTTGCGCTCGTCCGCGGGGGTCGTGGATTTCATCGACCTGGGTGTCGCCAACACGCGGTTTTGGACGTTCAACCTGGCGGATGTAGGCATTACAGTCGGCGCCCTGCTGCTGCTCGTGACGGTGGGCCGCTGGGGTACCAAGAGGGGATTGAGCCAGTCGCCGTCGCCCCGCTAGCTTTGGGCTCCCGCTCCCACCCGGAGCCCGCTGGTGCCGGATACGTCTGCTGCCGTTCCCATCGCCGCCGTTCTGGCGGACCGCTACACCGTCGAGCGTGAGCTCGGCCGCGGGGGCATGGCGACTGTCTATCTCGCGGAAGAAAAGAAGCACGGACGCAAGGTCGCCATCAAAGTGCTGCGGCCCGAGATCACCGCTTCGCTGGGCACCGAGCGGTTTCTGCGGGAGATCGGAATCGCGGCCCGGCTGTCGCATCCCCACATCGTTCCCTTGATCGACTCCGGCGAGGCCGGCGGCCTGCTGTACTACGTCCAGCCGCACGTTCCCGGCGGCTCGCTGCGCGAGCGTCTCGTCCTGGAGCGGCGGTTGCCGGTCAAAGATGCGCTGCGGATCGCGCAAGACGTGGGCGCGGGCCTCGACTTTGCGCACCGCAACGGCTTCGTCCACCGTGACGTGAAGCCGGAAAACATTCTCTTCGCCGACGGGCACGCCATGCTCGCCGACTTCGGTGTCGCGCGGGCATGCTGCGATCCGGGCGGCGCCCCCCCGGCCGTACGAGACCTCGTCACCGAGGTCGGCCTCGCCGTCGGTACGCCCGAATACATGAGCCCCGAGCAGGCGAGCGGTGAGCCGGACCTGGGCAACGCGAGCGACGTTTATAGCCTCGCGTGCGTCGTGTACGAGATGCTGACGGGCGAGCCCCCGCTCAGGGGCGCCAGCGCGCGCGCCACGATGGCCAAGCACGTCATCGAGACGCCGCGGCCGGCGCGGGGACTCCGGCCCGAGGTCCCAATGGCCGTCGAGCGCGCCCTGGCGCGCGCGCTCGAGAAGGACCCGGACCAGCGGTTTGCCAGCGCCGCCGAGTTCGTCGCCGCGCTGCTCGCCGAAGGGACGGGCATCCCGCTGACGCCGGCGGCGACCCGCTCCATCGCCGTCCTGCCCTTCGTCAACGCCAGTCCCGATCCCGCGAACGAGTACTTGAGCGACGGCATCACGGACGAGCTCATTGATGCGCTCGCCAAGATCGTGGGGCTGCGCGTGTCGTCTCGCACATCGGTGTTCGCCCTCAAGGGCAAACCCCTCGATATCCGCGCCGTGGGCGCGCTCCTCGGCGTGTCCGTGGTGTTGGAGGGGACGGTCCGCAAGGCGGCAGAGAAGCTGCGGATCACCGCGCAACTGACCTCCACCGAGGACGGCCGGTTGCTGTGGTCGCAGCGCTACGACCGCAAGCTGATGGATGTGTTCACGATTCAAGACGAGATCGCCGGTACGATCGTGAGCACGCTGCGGGCGACGATGTTCGCCGACCTATCGGAGCACGTCCCGCGGCGCTACACCGAGAACATCCACGCGTACGGCCTGTACCTCAAAGGGCGCTACGCCTGGAATAAGCGCACCCAGGAGGGCGTGGCCGAGGCGATCGACTACTTCGAGCAGGCGATCGCCGAGGATCCCAACTATGCGCCGGCGTACGCCGGCCTTGCCGACTCGTACGCGCTGGACGTGGATTACCGCGCTATTCCGGTGGCGGACGTTTTTGCCCGCGCCAAGGAATACGCTCAGAAGGCTCTCGCCCTCGACGAAGCGGTCCCCTCGGCTCACGCCTCACTCGCCTGGAGTCTGTTCATCTACGACTGGGACTGGGAGCGCGCGGACCGGGAATTCCGCCGCGCCATCGAGCTCAACCCCCGCTACGCCAGCGCGCACCAGTGGTTTGCATTCCTGCTCGCGTCGCGCGGCGAGCATGACGCCGCGCTGCTCGAGGGTCACACGGCGCTCGAGCTCGATCCGGCGTCGGTCTCGATTCGCCGCGGCGTGGGCTGGCTGTATTACTATGCACGCCGCTATGACCAGGCGCGCGATCATCTGACCCGTGCGATCGAGATGAACCCGCTGGCCGTGGAAAGCTCCCGGATGCTTGGCCATACGCTGGCCCTGCAGGGAGACTTCGCCGGGGCGGAGCGGGTGCTGCGGGAGACGCTCACCCTGTCGGGCGCGGGCGCCTACACGAAAGGGGCGCTCGGCTGGGTCCTGGCGCTCGCCGGCCGCCGCCCCGAGACCGAAGCGTTGCTGCGCGAGCTCGAGCTCACCGCACAGTCGAGCTACGTCTCACCCGTACCCTTCGCGATCCTGCACATCGGGTTGGGAAGCCTCGATCGGGCGCTCGACTGGGCGGAACGCGCGTACGACGAGCGGCGGGGATGGCTTGCCTATTTCAAGGTGAATCCGATGCTCGACCCGCTGCGTGGCCATCCGCGGTTCGCGGCGCTCGTGCAGCGGATGCGGCTGTAGCGCTAGCCTTTCAACGCGGGCGCGCCGTCGAGAAACCGCTCGATCGTGTCGTTGCCGAGCGCGGGGCGCAGGTGCTCCATCACAATCCGGCCGAGCCGCGGCACGTCTTCCTTGCGGAAGCCGGCCGCGGAAAGGCCCGCCGTCAGCGCGGCGGGCCCCATGACGCCGATCATCTCCCCGGTGCGCGCGCCGCTCATGAGCGCGCGCCCCATGTAGCTCTCGTGGTTGGGGACCGCGGCCCGCACCTTCTCGAACGTGGGCTTGTCCACCACCATGCGCAGCGCCATGAGAATGGCGCCCACGCCCTTCTCGGCCTGGCCGGTTTCGACTTCCAGGTTGGCGACCACTTGCTGCACGAGATCCATGGGCGCAAGAATAACACGCAAAAGTGCGGACGTGCAAAAGCTAGACGTCTACGCGTCTAGTTTTTGCATGTCCGCGTTTTTGGCCTTATTGCCCGACGGTAAAATCTATTCGTTTGAGCACGGTGCCGGCCGCATCTCTTATCTCTACGTGCCAGGCGCCTGTCGCTTCCGCCGGAATCGTCTTGCGGCTCCACGTGCGCCACGGCGACCCGCCCACCGTCAGCGGCACGTTGCCCACTTCGGTGTCGCCGTAAAACCATACATGGTTGAGCGTCTGACCATCGGCGCCGGTCACGCGCGTCCACAGCACCAGCGTGCCGACATCGGCGGGAAACGCGGTTCCGGTATCCTGCGGCGCCCGGTCTACGACGTTGCGCGCCAACACCGCTTCGACGGCCACGTCCTGCGAAGGCGGGGGCGCCGGCGCGGCGGTCGTATCCTGCGCGCCGAGACTCCCGACGAACCCGAGCGTCAACACCAGCGTGAGCAGCATTTTCATGACGGCGCTCCTGGTTTGAGGTCCGCACCTTGTACGGCCCGGCGACTGCGAAGTTCCAGCCACGTGCCCAGGACCACGGCGACGAGGCAGCCCAGCAGCGTTCCGGCCGACTGGAACAGTAGTTGATACTCGAGCTGGATCCAATGGCATTTGGGCGCGAACACCGGCCCCACCAGCCGGCCGCACTTGTCCTGGGAGAACGCAAACCCCCAGCTCGCGGCCAGGCCGAACACCAGCGGCAGCAGCGCGATGAAAAAGTGACGCCGCAGGATTTTCATTTGGTCGCATCTCCCATCACATAGAGGAAGACGAAATTGTAGATCCCCGTCACCAAGGCGAGGCACCACAGCAGCACGACGTACGGTCCGGTGTGACGATGCAGGCCGCGCAATCGCGGCACCGCCCGGCTCGTCAGCTGCCACGCCATCCCGAGGAGCGCGCTGAACGCGAACGCCAGGTGAATCTTGAACAGCGGCAGCGCCATCAGGTCGGGCCGGCGCGGGCTGGGCGACTGCACGAAGGCAAACGTGACCACCAGCACCACGGTCACAGCCACTGCCGCGAGCATGAGCCCGGCGTGCAGGCGCGGGCGGCCGCGCCGCACGCGCGTGGCCGCGTAGATGACCACGGCCGGCCCGAGGATCGCCCAGCTCAGCGCCGCGTGGGCCTGCCAGGGCACGCTCACCGGCCGCGCTCGATCTTCCAGCGATCCACCGGCTTCTCATCCTCGACCACCACGTACTCGTCGAAGTGCGCCATCGTGAGGCAGGAGTGGTTCGGCATTATCTCGATCCGCTCGCCGACCTTGAACTTGCCCTCGATCGCCGCGGGCGTCGCCGCGCGGATGATGCCGTGCTCTTGCGAGACGGACGCGACCGCCAGCTCCGGATGGCCCTTCACCTCGCCGAATGTGGGCTGGAGCCCAAGATGCGTGGGGCCCAGGTCTTTCGAGAGCGACAGCGCGCCCGCGTCCACGATGAAATGCGCGGCCCCCGGCTGGTGCGACACGACGGTCGCCAGGACGGAGACGCCCACATCCCGTGGGGTGCAGCAGCCGATGAGCACCATCGTCCGGTCGTAAAAGATGTAGTTCCCCGGCCGCGCTTCTGTGACGCCCGTCAAGTCTTCCGCGGCCACCATGGCGGGTGTGGAGCCGACGCTGATTCCGCGCACCGGCAAGCCATCTTTCCGCAGCAGCTCCGCGAACCACACCATGACCTGCCGCTCCTGCTCGGCGATTTGCGCCGCCTCTTGCTTGTTGCGCGTGCGATAGGCGTGGCCCGAATGGCTCAGAATCCCGTCGAACGTCAGGCCCCCCCCCCGCTCTGCCCCCAGCGCCCGGGCGACCTCGAGCGCGTAGCGCGACGAGGGGTCCACCCCGGCGCGATGGTACCCGCAGTCCACCTTGAGCCACACGTGTAAACCGGAGCCGGCCAGCGCCTTGGCCGTCTCGAGATCGTCCACCACAACCCGGAGGGTCACGCCGGTCTCGGCGATCCGGCGCACGCGCGGGATATGGGTGGGGTCGAGAGGGAACGCCCAGGTGAGATCCGTGAAGCCCCCCCCCTCCCGGGCGAACGCCTCGGCCTCGAACAACGTCGAGACCGTCAGACCTTGCGCGCCGTGAGCCACTTGGCGGCGTCCCAGCTCGAGGCACTTGTGCGTCTTGATGTGCGGCCGCAAGGCGACGCCCAGATCGCGCGCGCGCCCAGCCATGTGTGCGAGGTTCCGCTCCACGACGTCGGGGTAGAGGAGCAGCGCGGGGGTTTCGACGTCGATCATCAGAGCTCGCCGTTCACCGCACGAGATGGAATTCGGTCTGGCGCCGCAGGATCCAGCGCATCCGCCCGTCGGCCCCCAGCTCGGCGTCTTCCTCCTGCGCCGAGCGCACGAGCTGGCCGCCCCACTCGGGAACGGGCGTGGACGCTTGCAGCTCGATCGAAAACCACGTCACGGGAAGCAACTGGACGTCGCCGCGCCCGGGCACGCCCTCCTGATGGTCCCACAGGCCGATCAGCGGACCCGCGCCGTGTCCCCGATCTCCGAGCGGGTGGGTGTAAACCGTGCCGTTGATCCCCGCGGCGCGCATCGCGGCCAGCGTCGCGGTGAGCACCTCGTTGCCGCTGCGGCCCGGCCGCATTTCCGCGAGCAGCAGGTCCTGCAGCCGGTTCGAGTTCAACAGCGCGCGCTTCAATCCGTCAGGGACGTCGCGCTCGCCCGGGCGCAGCACGTATCCCATGTGCTGGGTGTCGGTATTCAACCCCAGCGCGGTGATGCCGAAGTCGCAGTGCAGCACGTCGCCGCGTTGGATCACGATGGTCTCGGCGTCGCTCAGGTCCACGCCGCGCCGCTGCACGTCCACATCGGTGTGGAACCAGGTGCCCAGACCCAGGTCGTTCACGCGCTGCCGCATCCACCAGACGACGTCATCGGTGGTGGTCTTTCCCGGAGTGATCACCGTGTTGGAGAACGCCGTGTCGACGATCGCCCACACGACTTCCATCATGCGGCGGTAGGCGGGGAGCATGGCCGGCGCGCGAATCGCCTGGTAGTCGAGGGCCAGCCCCTCGGCCCGTACGACGCGCGCCAGATAGCCGGGGGGCAGCGCACGCGACAGCTGCTCCCACTCTCCAGCCGAGAGACCGTCCGAGAAGGCGTGCGTATGCGAGATGTCTACCGCGATCGTCTTGGGGTCGCGTTCTCGCACGATCCGGGCGAGCAGGTCCCACTGGCCCTGTCCGACGAGCTCCGGCCTACGGCCGATGGACGGATCGATGGTGTCGCGGGCGACGTAGGCCTCGTACAGCCCGCCTTGCGAGCCGCCGCCCAGCGCCAGGCGCTCGACGCCGCGCGCAGCCCCGCGATCGGTGAACACATAGATGGTGCGGCGCCGCGCGAAGAACGTCGTCGGTGAGACCAGCGACCAAAAGACGGGATCCTCGTTGTACTCCCGCATCGGAATGATCCACATCTCGACGCCGTAGTGCCGCATCAGGCGGGGGAGTACCGAATCGAGCCGGTAACGCAGCCACTCCTGCTGTAGCGCCGCCTGCTCGCGCAGCGTACCCAGCGGACGCGCCGGCGTCGCCGTCAGGGGAGCTGCCTGCGAGGCAGCCTGCAGCAGCGTGGCCGCGAGGATCAGCGTCGGCATCATGACGGGGAGCCACCTTTCGCGATTCCGGCGGCGAGCGCGACCCAGCCGCCGAGGAAGAGCAAACCGCCCAGCGGCGTGAGCGCGCCGATCCAGCGGGCTCCCGTAAGGGCCAGGACGTAGAGGCTTCCCGAAAACACGACGGTGCCGCCGATGAAGAGCCATCCGGCGGCACGAACGGGCAGACTCGGCCAACGCGACGCGGCCCAGGCGACCGCGAGTAGTGCGAGGGCGTGGAACATCTGGTAGCGTGCGCCGCTCTCGAACGCCGCCAGCAGCGTGGGGTGGAGACGTGACCGCAGCGCGTGCGCTCCGAACGCGCCCACCGCTACGGCGAGGAATGCCGACACGCTCCCGGCGAAGGCGAACGCCCTATCCATCGATACGGCGGCCGGAGACCTCCACCCGCTGAATCCGCTCGATCCGCCCTGATCCGCCGATGAGCGCCGAGGCGAACCACCCCGTGAGCCCGACGATGATCGCCCCGAGCGTCGCGGCCAAGAGGCCGGCCACCTGGAACCCCGGCACGAGCCAAGCGACGAGGGCGAGCGAGATGCCGTTCACGACGAGGACGAACAGCCCCAGCGTCAGGATCGTCAACGGCAACGTGAGAATCAGAATGATGGGGCGGATCACGGCGTTGACGAGGCCGAGCAGCAGCGCGGACACGAGCAGTGCCCCGGTGCCCGTGATCGTCATGCCGGGAACGATCGAGGCCGCGAGCCAGAGACCCAGGGCGGTGATCAAGAGCCGAATCAGAAACCCCTTCATACGAACCTCCGTCGCCACAATGCCCACAGAGTCATGGGGCGGAAGATAACCGCCCGGCGACGAATTGCGCCGTCAACCCGGGACGCGCCTGAATGCCGAGCTTGGAATCGATGAGGACGGATCCCCGCAATGAATCGGGGCCGGCCCATGCGAGCGCGAGGCCCGCGAATGGGCCGAGGTCGGCCGGCCAGCCGCTGACGATCGCCTGCTCCGGCTGCCCGAACCACGTCACGGCGAGGGTATCCGCGCGCGGAGCCCGGAAGACGATCCTGCCGCGGAAGATACATTCTCGTCCCACCACGACGGTCGCGGTGTCGAGCACGATGTCGGCGAGGCGGAAACGGTCGCTCATCTGGGGGGCGTCGGGAAAGGTGAGGCTGTCGCCGCGTGTGACGACCCAGTGCCCGGCGTAGGGGCGCGAATACCGCTTCAGCCGGTCGAATTGATGACCCGAGCAGGGATCCGCCGGGCCGCACGCGGCGAGGAGCAGCGCCGCGGCGGCCGTCGCCAGGCCGGCCCGCATCAGAACTCCGTCGTATCCCGTGCCACCGCATCGGCGCGCAAGGCGCGCGCGCTCGCCGAGTCGGCCGCGGTCATCGCCCGTCGGACGTTGCTGGCGCCGGGAATCCGGGAATTGGCCAGAATGCTGTCCTTCTGCCGCTGCGTGAGCGTGTCGCGGTTCACGGTTTGCTTGGAATCGCTGTCCGAGCCGCAAGCGGCGGCGATGCAAAGAAAAGCGATCAGGTGAACGGATTTCACGGTGGACCCCCAATTTTGTCCGTGCCCTAAAGGGCCGGCTCGGCTACGTCACGCGTCCTTAAGGACGCCCGATTTGGCCGAGCCGGGGCTTCAGCCCACGGACGACCGCGGTTCGAGACTGGCAACTTTACTCTCAGGCCGTACACTTGCAACCGGATTCTCAACCGGAGCGCTCAATGCTGCACCGTATGTCCATCGCCCTCGTGTTGCTGCTCGGCGCCTGCCGCCAACCGTCCGCGGATCGGCTGGCCCGGGGCACCTGGGTGGACCTGACGTATCCGTTCGATTCGACCACGGTCTACTGGCCGACCGCAAAGCCGTTTCGTCTCGAGGTCGTCTCCGCGCAGCGCACGGCCGGCGGCTACTACTATGCGGCCAATAATATCTCGGCGGCCGAGCATGGTGGGACGCATCTCGATGCGCCCGTTCACTTCGCCGAAGGAAAGCACACGACCGACGAGATCCCGCTGGGACAGCTCATGGGGCCGGCGGTCGTGATCAACGTGACGCGGCAGGCCGACTCGAGCGCCGACTACCTCGTCAGCGCGGGCGACCTCGCCACATGGGAAGCGGAGCACGGGGAGATCCCGGCAGGCGCCATCGTGCTGATTCGCACGGGGTGGGGGAGCCGCTGGCCCGACCGCGCCCGCTACCTCGGCACGACGAAGACCGGCCCCGCGGCGGTGCCGGAGCTCCACTTCCCGGGCCTCCATCTGGACGCCGCGCGGGTCTTGGTGCGGCGCAAAGTGCACGCGGTGGGCATCGATACCCCGAGCATCGATTACGGCCAGTCCACGACGTACGGCGTCCACCGGCGCCTGTTCGCGTCGAACATCCCGGCGTTCGAGAACGTCGCGAGCCTGGACCGCTTGCCCCCGTCGGGCGCCTTCGTGATCGGCCTCCCCATGAAGATCGGGGGAGGCAGCGGGGGACCGCTCCGGATCGTGGCGCTGCTCCCCTAGGCCGGGAGTCCGGTCCGGAGCAGCTCCTCCATGACGTCCCCAAAGCGATCGATCTCGGCCAGCGTCGTGTAGACGTTGGGCGTGATGCGCAGGCAGTTGAACTCGGGGTGGGCGATCGGCGTGACGATGATCCGGTGCCGGTCGAACAGATGGCCCGTGACCTTCCCGACGTCGAGCTGGCCGGGCGTGAACGAGGCGAGTCCGCACGACTGCGCCGGATCGTACGGCGTGAGGATCTTCACGCCCGGCACGCGTTCGAGCCGCTTGGCCCAGCGGTCCCGCAGGAAGCGGAGGCGCGCCGCCTTGCGCTCCAGTCCGATGCCGTCGAGGAAGCCCAGCGCCTCGACGATCGCGTTGTGGTTGGCAGCCGGGTGCGTGCCGATCTCCTCGAACTTGCGGATGTTCTCATTCATTTCCGGTGGCGCCGCCATCATCGGCCACAGCTTCGCGATCTTGGACCGCCGCACGTACAGGAATCCCGTGCCGATCGGCGCCGTCAGCCATTTGTGCAGGCTGGTGCCGTAGTAGTCGCAGTCGAGCTCGCCCTGCGTGAACGGGAAATGCGCGTAGGCGTGCGCCCCGTCCACGATCACCTCGATCCCCCGCGCGCGGCCGAGCTGGCAGATCCGCTTCACCGGGAAGATCTGGCCCGTCAGGTTCGTGATGTGACAGATGTGGATGACCTTGGTGCGCGGCGTGATCGCCTGCTCGATCCGGCGCGCCAGGTCGTCCTGCGACGGCGGGGGCACCGGGAAGGAGATCTGCTTGAGCACGATCCCGTCGCGGCGTTCGCGCTGTTTCCACGTCGTGATCATGCGCGGGTAGTCCTGGGTCGTCGTCAGGACTTCGTCGCCGCGTTCGAGCGGCAGCCCGAGCTGCACGATCTCGAGCGCTTCGCTCGCGTTGCGCGTGACCGCCATCTCTTCCGGATCGCAACCAAAGCTGTTCGCCAGGCGGTGACGCACCGCCTCGATTTGCGGTTCGATCCATCCCCACATCGTGATCGCGGGCGCCTGGTTCGACACGGCGAGGTAGCGCTGCAACGCGGCGTGCACGACGCGCGGGCTGGGCGCCACGCCGCCGTTGTTGAGGTTGATCATGCCGCGGTCGATGTCGAAGGCCTGCTGGATCTCGCGCCAGAAATCCTCGTCCTGGGCGACGTCCTCGGGACAGCGGCCGTCCACGCCGCGCACCGTCGGGAGTATTCGGGCCAAGGCATCGTTCCGCAGTGCGGGGACAGCCGCACCTGCACCGATCAGCGCATGCAAAAAGCGGCGGCGCGTGGTCATCATGAGCCCCCCCCTCGCAGCACGCGGCGGAGCAGCACGCCGTAGGCGAACAGGTTGACCGCGAGCACGACGGTGCCCAGCACCGCTTGTACGCGCGGCGTCAGGCCGGATGGGTAGATCACCGGCAACAGATAGTGCTCGATGAAGCCGCCGCTGTAGCCCTGCTCGCCCGCTTTGGCGCGCAAGTGGTTTTCGAGCGGCGTGAGCGGGCAGATCCAGCCGCGAAACTCGATCAGGACGCCCCAGATCGCGCACGGCACGTGGACCGCCGCCACCCACCGCCACCGCCACGCCAGGAAGCCGCCCAATACGATGAACACGATGAACAGCGCGTGGAAGGCGACGACGGCGTTCGCGAGCAGCCGGTAGAGCACGCCTAGGTAATAAAACAAAACCCCCCGTCCGGCCAGAGCCGGACGGGGGGTACACCGGAGCGCAGGCGACTAGAGCGTCACGAGCGTGCCGAAGGGGGAGAACAATCCGGCGACCGCTACCTGGAAGCTCTCGAATGCGTCGAACAGATGATCGAGGGCGACCAGGTCTTCGACCGTCAAGGGCTCGCCGCCCGCATCCACCCACTGCGTCGCGGGATTCGACGGATCGCCGCTGATGGAAGCGACCGGATGGCCGTTCACGTACACCGTGGCGGTCACCGTCACGTTGCTGATCTGGTCGATTGTGATGCGGCCGACCGTCCGAATCGTTTCGCCCGGCTGGATGATCTGGAAATCGGCGTTGATGACGATAGGATCGTCGAACGTCAGCGACTGGTTCAGCGTCAGCGTGATGACCGGATTGTTGAGCGCAAACGTCGCGTTCACCCGGATCGAGGTCTGGTTGACCGTGAACGTTTCGTCGAACGACAACGTTTTATTCGCCGCGGCCGACAGGCCATTCGAGATCGTCCCGCTCGCCGTCGCCGTTGCGGAGGTCTGGCTGTTGGCCGTGAGGGCGATCGTGTAGTCCAGATATGTCGGCGTGCCGCCCGGACCCCGGACCAGCACCTGCAGCTGCAACGTGGACAGGGTGCTCTGGTCGATGATATCGAGCGTCCCAATGGCGCTCACGGGCTCCACGACCAAGCCATCGAGCCCCACCGCGTAGAGGACAAAACGCACGCCCGTTAGGCCGGTGGTGGTTGTGCCCTGCCACGTGTACTCATCCAGCGTGGCATCCCACTCGTAGACGCGATTGTACAGCGATTCGGGAATGATCTGCCCCTGCGCGGCGGCGACGCTCAGCTCCGGCACCAGCGCCTGCAACCGGCGCCCTTGGAGCGTGCCCGCGAGGAACGCCTGGCCACCGGCGCGTTTCAACGCCGGGCGGGTGGTCTCGAGGAGCGTGGCGACCTGCCCCATCGCCGTCGGCGCCGCCGGATCGAGCATGAACGTGGCGGTCGAGAAGCTGCGGAACACGTCGCTGTCGAACGCAGAGTCGATGGACTGAAGGTCCGCCGATACCGCGACGGGATCGTCGAAGTCGACTGGGCTGGGCGAGTCCTTACTGCACGCCACCGCCGCGAGGCCGAGAACGATCCCGGCACGAAGAAACAACCGCATGCTGCCTCCAGTGGGGAGAAGAGGGGACGAAACCGAAGTCTGCACGCGCGGCGACCCGGGTCGCTGTGACCCGCCACACGCGGGCCGAGGTCAGGCGATAACACCACCGCCGAGCAGCCGCTCGTCCGCGTTGTAGAGGACGCCCGACTGCCCGGGAGCGACCGCACGGACCGGCTCCGCGAGCCGCAGCGCTATGCGACCGTCGCCGTTTGCACCAATCGTGCCGGGCACGGCGCGGGCGCGGTAGCGGCACTGCACCCACACGGCATCGCCGGGCGTGAGCGGATCGGCGAGCCAGTTGACCTCCTCCAGGGACACGGCGTGTCCGAACAACTCCGTCCCGCGCCCGACGACCACCTCGCGGGTGTCGGGACGGATCGCCACCACATACATCGGCTCGTCGAATCCGCCCGGCAGACCCTTCCGCTGGCCCACCGTGTAGCGGGCAAATCCATCGTGCTCGCCGATGACGTCGCCGGTCGTCGTGACGAGCGGCCCCGG
This sequence comes from Gemmatimonadales bacterium, assembly GCA_040901965.1. GTDB lineage: Bacteria > Gemmatimonadota > Gemmatimonadetes > Gemmatimonadales > GWC2-71-9 > 20CM-2-65-7. The sequence continues at coordinate 40,285 of JBBDYB010000012.1, forward strand.
CGTGAGCGCCGGCGCATCGGCCGGCAGGTGCTGCTCGAGCACGGCGACGTAATCGTCGTCGGGGACGAAGCAGATTTCGACCGATTCCTGCTTGTCTGCCGTCAGCAAGCCCAACGTGCGTGCGATCTTCCGCGTCTCCGCCTTGGTGCGCTCGCCCACGGGCGTCAGCATCCGCCGCACCACCGCGCGGTCGATGCCCCAGAGGAAATACGACTGGTCCTTCTGGGGGTCGCGGCCGCGGTACAGCGCGCCGTCCCGCGCGATCGCGTAGTGACCGGTGGCGATGGCGTCGCAGTCGAGCGCGTCGGCGTGATACAGGAAGTCGCGGAACTTGGTGAACGAGTTGCAGCGCACGCAGGGAATCGGCGTGCGGCCGCGCGCGTACTCGGCCACGAAGTTGTCGATCACATCGTGCCCGAACCGGTCCTCGAGATTCAGGACGTAATGTGGGATCCCGAGCTTGTGCGCCACGAGCTTCGCGTCGGTGATGGAATCGAGCGAGCAGCACGGACGGTCGGGGACGCTGTCGCCCCCCCCGTAACAGAACAGCTTCATCGTCGCCCCGATCACCTCGTACCCCTGCTCGACGAGCAGCGCCGCGGCGACGGAGCTGTCCACGCCCCCGGACATAGCGACGAGCACCTTCATCGGTGGAGGACCGCCGCGAGGGAGCGCACCTTCTCGACAATTCGCGGGAGCACCGCCGCCACAGCCTCGACATCCTCGCCGGTGCTGTCCTTGCCGAACGAGAACCGCAGCGCCGCGACGCCCAGCTCGCGGGGCACGCCCATCGCGGTGAGGACGTACGACGGCTCGACGGCGCCCGTGCTGCATGCCGAGCCGGACGAGCAGGCGACCCCCGCGAGGTCGAGATGCATGAGCAGGGCTTCGCTGTCGGTTCCCGGGATGGACGCGTTCGAGATGTGCGGGGCGCGCTCGCCCTGCCAGCCGTTGATCACCGCGTCGGGCACGATGGCGAGCAGGCGGCCTTCCAGCTCGTCGCGCAGCGCGCCCAGCCGCTCCGCGAGCGCCTGCTGCTCTTCGGCCGCGAGCCGCGCCGCGGTGCCGAGCCCCACGATCCCTGGCACGTTCTCGGTGCCGGGGCGGATTCCGAACTGCTGGCCGCCGCCGTGGATGATCGCTTCGACCGCCTTGCGGTCGCGCACGATGAGCGCGCCGATCCCCTTGGGAGCGCCGATCTTGTGGCCGGAGATAGTGAGGAGCGTGCAGTTGACGCCGCGGAGCGACACGGGAACCTTCCCGAACGCCTGGACGGCGTCGGAGTGGAACGAGACGCCGGCGTCGCAACATCGCTCGGCGATGCGCGCGACCGGCTGGACCGTGCCCACCTCGTTGTTCACCCACATCACGCTCACGAGCGCCACGCCGCGCGCGAGTGCGGCCTCGAGCGCTCCGTCCTCCAGGCGGCCCGACGCCGTCACCGGCAGAATCACCTCTTCGCCGCCCAGGTGCTTCACCGCGTGGGCGGCGGCGAGCGTCGCCTTGTGCTCGCTGGCCGAGACCGCGACGCGGAACGGGCCGCCCCGATCGCGGGCCGCGAGCGCCGCGCCGATGATCGCGAGGTTGTCCGCTTCAGTGCCGCCGGAGGTGAAGATGACCTGATTCGGCTCGGCGGCCACCGCCTCGGCGACGGCGCGCTTTGCCTCCTCGATGCCCGCGCGCGCCGCCCGCCCGAACCGGTGCGCGGACGACGGATTCCCGAAGGCTTCCTTCCCAAGGTAGGGAAGCATCGCCTCCAGCACTTCCGGGCGCACCGGCGTGGTGGCCGCGTTGTCCAGATACGTGACGCGCTTGGTCATGGAAGCCGCAATCTACCGACTACAGGGACTGGACGCCAAGCTGGAGCACGTCCGCCACTTCCTGCGTCTCGGCCGTATAGAACGGCTCGCCGTAGCGCCGCCGGATCAGGGAGCCGTAATGGGCGGACTGAACGCGGATCAGCTCGTACAGGTCCTGCCCCGTCGGGAAGACCTCGCCCGCCGCCCTCGCGCCGTCGAACTGCGACGCGTAGCAGCGAATCGCCTGCATCTTCGTCTCGAAGGTCTCCGAGATGTCCACGACGAACGTCGGCTTGACCGGATCCTCCCGGTAGGCGAGGGCATACAGCAGCTTGAACGGCCGGTGCGGGGGGGGCTCGCCGCCCGTCCCGGAGCCGTACTTCGCAAGCCCGGCCAGGTAGCAGGCGTCCCGGCCCAGCTCGGAAGCGATCCGGTGATCGGGATGGCGGCCGACGGCGAAGGGGAGGATCACGACGCGCGGTCTGGTTCGACGAATTAGCTCGACGACTATCGCCCTCGACGTCTCATTGTTTTCCAAATGTGCGTCGGGCAGGCCGGCGTTTAGCCGTACGTGGGCGCCGAGCGTGTGGGCGGCGCGCTCGGCTTCGGCCGCGCGCGTCGCGGCATCGCCGCGGGTCCCGGACTCGCCCTGCGTCAGATCCACGATGCCGACGCGATGGCCGGCGCGGACTGCCTTGGCCAGCGTGCCGCCGCAAGTGAGCTCGACGTCGTCGCGATGGGCCGCGATGGCGAGGAGATCCACCTGTTCCTTACTCATAGCGAAGGGCCTCCACCGGATCGAGCCGGGCCGCCCGATTCGCGGGCACGATGCCGAACACGACGCCAACCGTAATCGATGCGATCGTCGCCACGGCGGCGCTCCACAGCGGCACCTTGGTCGAGAACTGGAGCACCGATTTCAGGACCTCGCCCAGGCCGAGCCCCAGCACGATCCCAATGACGCCCCCCATGAGCGTCAAGGTGGCGGCCTCCACCAGGAACTGCCACAGGATCTCCCGCCGCGTCGCCCCCATCGCCTTGCGGAGTCCGATTTCGCGGGTGCGATCGGTGACCGACACCATCATGATCGCCATGACCCCGATGCCGCCCACCATCAGCGCGATGCTCGACAGCACCAGCATCACCAGGAAGAAGGCGGACGTGAGGCTGTCGAAGATGCTCAACACCTGGTCCGACGTCAGCAGGTCGAAGCTGTTGGGGGCGCCCACCTTGATGCCACGCATCCGCCGCAGCTGCAGCGTCGCGGCGTCCATCGCCCGCGCGACGGGCACACCGACCACCGGTTTGACCAGAATGATGAGTCCGTTCACCTCGTCGAACTGGAAATTGCGGCGCGCCGTCTCGAAGGGGACGATCCCCGCGATCTCCGGCGCGCCCGGCGGCTCGAAGATATTGGCGGGGCGCTGCCAGATCCCGATCACCTTGAACGGACGGCCGCCCACCTGGATGAGCCGGCCGATGGGGCTGCGCGGCCCAAAGAGGCGGTCCACCGTGCGCTGCTCCACGATGATGATGGGCTCGCCGTTCCGGAGCTCCGCGGCCGTGAACGACCGGCCGTGCGAGAGCCCGCCGCCCAGGATCTCCATGAAGCGGTGGTCGGCGCCGAACAGACCGAGGTACTGCGTGCGCTCGCCCTCGTACGCGAAGCGGTGGAAGAGCTGGGTCCAAATCGCGGCGTAGTGGATCTGGGGGAGGCGCGCGATGGCCTCGGCTTCCTCCGCCTTGAGCACCGGGCGGATCCGCACCTCGCGGGGCAGGGCGTCAGGGTTCAGCGGCGTGGTCGAGAAGAAGCGCAGGATCCGGAACGTCGTCGGTCCCACCACCTCGAGCGTGTTGACGATCTGCTCGCGGAAGCCGGTGACGATCGAAGCCATCGCCATGACGGTGGCGATGCCGATCACCACGCCGAGCACCGTGAGCACGGAGCGCGCCTTGTTCGCCCGCAGCTGCGCCACGGCGATCAGCCATCCCTCTGCGACCGAATGGAGTCTCACTCGGCCCGCAGCGCCGTAATGGGATCGAGTCGCGCCGCGCGCGCCGCCGGATAGACGCCGAAGAGCACCCCCACCGACATGCCGAGGCCCAGGGCGACGCCGACCGACCAGAGCGTGACCCGCGCGGGGAGCGGGGTGGCCAGGCCGACCAGCGTGGCGAGCCCCGACCCGGCCGCCAGACCGAGCAGGCCGCCCGTGGACGCCAGCGTCACGGACTCGGCGAGAAACTGGCGCCGGATGTCGGCCCGGGTGGCGCCGAGCGATTTGCGGATCCCGATCTCGCGCGTGCGCTCGGTGACGCTCATCAGCATGATGTTCATGATGACGATCCCCCCGACCACGATGCCGATCGCCACGACGGCCGGTACGACCGTGAAGATGACGCGCGTGAGATTCTGCCAGAACGCGATGAGCCCTTCCGCGGTGTCAACGGTGAAGTCGTTGTCCTCGCCGGGGCGCAGCCGGTGCGCGATCCGCATCGCTTCCTCCGCGCGCAGCATGGCGCCCCCGACCTGGTCGGCGCGGTGCATCTTGACGGAGATCACCGTCGTCTGCCGCCGGCCGTACAACGACTCGAAGGTCGTGATCGGCAGCATGACGAATCCGTCCCACGACTGCCCCAGCACCGTGCCCTTCTTCGCGATCACGCCCTTGATCGTGAACTCGGAGCCCTGCACGCGGATGCGCCGCCCGGGGGCGCGGGCGACGTCGTCGAACAGCTTTTCGGCCACGTCGAATCCCAGCACAGCCACGAGGCGGCGCTCCCGCACGTCGATGTCGGTGAGCGCGTCGCCCGCCGCGAGCTGGTAGTCCTGCACGATCACGTACGGCGCCGTCACCCCGAAGACGAACACGTCGCCGATCGTGCGGTTGCGCCACACCACATCCGCCATCGGCGTCGGCCACCCGGACTGGAGCGCGATCGCCTGCGCGTCGGGCACGGCCCGCTCGACGTGCGCGATGTCCTCGGGCGCGATGATCGGACGCCGCTGCATCTGCCGATAGAGCTCTTCGTCGATGAAGCCGACCTGGATCGGATCGCGGCGGATCTGGAAGGCGTTCACCCCCACGATGGCCCCCGCGAGGCGCTCGCGGACGTACGCGTTCATCCCCTGGATCACCGCGACCACGGCGATCAGGAACGCGACCGACACGATGATTCCGAGCAGCGTGAAAAACGAGCGGAGCTTGTGACTCCACACCGTCTGGATGGCGAGGCGGATCGCTTCGCGCAGCGGCATGCCTGCAAACTTAACGGCGGAGGGCGGTCAGGACGTGAGACGCGGGTTAGCCCGACCGACATCCCACGCCACGCCTGCTATTCGTATCGCAGGGCTTCGACGGGATCCAGGCGTGACGCTTTGCTGGCTGGATAGATGCCGAAGAGCAGGCCGGTGAACGCGGCGCCGGCGAGGGCGAGCATCACGGAGCCGATCGGCACGTAGGCGGGAACGGGCGTCAAAGCGCCGAGCGCCAGCGCGATCGCGCCGCCCACGAGCAGGCCGATCAGGCCGCCGACCGTCGTGAGCGTCGCCGCCTCCACCAGGAACTGCCACATGATGGCGCGGCGGGTCGCGCCGAGCGCCTTGCGCACGCCGATCTCGCGGGTGCGCTCGGTGACCGAGATCATCATGATGGCGATGACGCCGATGCCGCCCACCATCAACCCCACCATCGACAGCACCAGCATCACGATCTTGAACATCAGCGTGCTGCTGTTCACCGCCTCCAGGTACTTGTCCTGCGTGACGACGTCGAACGTGTTCGGCTGGCCCGGCCGCAACCCGCGCATCGCCCGCAGGGCGATCGTGACGTCGTCGATGGCGTTCTGGATGGGCACGCTGTCTTCCGGGGCGACGAAGAAGTCCAGCCACCCCTGCCAGTAGGGGACGTACTTCACCAGGGTCCCGTAGGGGATGTACACCTCGTTCTGATCGCCCTCGCCGAATAGTCCCGTGGGGGGGGTATAGACGCCGATGACGTCGTAGGGCAGACCGGCAATCTTGATCCGGCGGCCCAGCGGATCGCGCTGGGTGAAGAGCTGCTCCGCGACCTTCTCGTTGATCACCGCAACGCGGCTGTTGGCGACGTCTTCGAGATGGCTGTAGGAGCGGCCCGGGAAGATGCTGCCGCCCGACACGAACGGCCAATCGGAATCGCGGCCCTGGATGCTGACCGCCCCCAAGCGCTTGCCCTCGAACTCGACGTCGGCGCTGCCGTTCTCATCCACGACGACGAACTTGATCGTCGGCAGCGCTTCGAGACGTTCCGCTTCGGCGATGGTCAGTGGCGGCCGCCGCCGCCAAGGATTGGGATCGTTTTCATCCTCGTGCTGTGTGCCACCCCAGAACCGGCCCACGTAAAACGTCTTCGGGCCCAGCGACGCCAGCATGTCGGAAAGCCCCTTGTCGAAGCCGGCAATCAGCGCGCCGATGACCATCACGACCATGACGCCGATGGCGACGCCGAGGATCGTCAGCGCCGCCCGGACTTTGTGTGCGCGCAGCGATGCAAGCGCGATTCCGACGCCTTCGAGCATGGGAGTCATGGGCTACTCCTGGCGCAACGCCGCGATCGGGTCGAGCCGCGCCGCGCGGCTCGCCGGGTACACGCCGGCGACGATGCCGACACCGCCGCCGATCACCACACCCAGAATGATCGAGGCGACCGACACCGACGCGGGCAGCGGCGTGGCCGCGTCGAGCAGCATGGAGAGGCCGATCCCGGTCACGATGCCGATCGAGGCCCCGACGACGGCGATCGTGACGGACTCGGCGAGGAACTGCCGCAGGATGTCGGTGCGGCGGGCGCCCAACGACTTGCGCAACCCGATTTCGCGCGTCCGCTCGGCGACGGCCATCAGCATGATGTTCATGATCACGATCCCGCCCACGACGAGCGCCACCCCGACCAGCCCCGGCCCGACGAACATCAGGATCCGCTTGATGCCTCCCCAGAATTCCAACACGCCCTCGGAGGTCTCGAGCACAAAATTGTTGTCCTGGCGCGGCCGCAGGTGGTGGCGGCTGCGCATCACGCCCTCGGCTTCCACCATGGCTTCCCGCATCGCCTCCACCGAGCTGGCCTTCACGATCAGGGCGTCGATAATGCCCGGAGGGTTCACGAGATCCTGGATCGGCGAGCGAGCCGGCGCCACGGCGAATCGGTCCAGCGAAAAGCCGAAGATCTTCCCCTGGTGCGCCACGACTCCGATGACGCGATAGGGCTGGGCGCTGATCCGCACCTGCCGGCCGATCGGATCCCGCGAGGGAAACAGCTTCAGGGCGATCTCCTCGCCGAGCACGATCACGGGAACCCCGCTGCGCACCTCCTGAGCGGTGAAGGCGCGGCCGTTCGCGATGGCGAGGTTCTTGATGTCGAAGTAACGCTCTGTCGCGCCCGTCACTTCCACGTCGAGAACTTTCTTCCCGCCCCCTTCGATCGTCACGCGATCCGAGGACTCCCACGCGGTGATCACGGGCGCGGTGATCGCCGCCCTCACCGCCTCCGCGTCGCCGAACGTGATGCGGGGGCGGCGCGCCCAGGCCCGCCAGGTCGAGTCGGAAATGTTGGGCGTGAAATTCGGCCGCCGGCGCAAATGGAAGGTGTTCACCCCGATGAGCCGGCCGGCGAACTGCTCCGTCATGTAGACGTTCATCCCGTTCACGATCGACCAGGCGGCGATCAGAAACGTGACGCCGACGAACACCCCGAGCAGCGAGAACCCGCTCTTGAGTTTTTGCGCGCGCAGCTGCCCGAGCGCCAGGGCGATCGCTTCGAACAGCGGCACTAGGCGGCCTGGCGCTGGTCGGTCGCCACGAGCCCGTCGCGGAGCGTGATCACCCGCGCGGCCTGCGCCGCGATGTCCGCCTCGTGCGTGACCATCACGACCGTTTGGCCGGCATCGTGGAGCTCGCGGAAGAGCGCCATGATTTCGAGCCCGGTCGTTGAGTCGAGATTGCCGGTGGGCTCGTCCGCGAGCAGGATGCTGGGGTCGTTGACCAGTGCGCGCGCGATCGCCACGCGCTGCCGCTGCCCGCCCGACAGCTCGTTCGGCCTGTGTTCCATGCGGTCGCCGAGGCCGACGCGCTCGAGGGCCTGGGCCGCCCGCGCGCGCCGTCCCTTGGCGGAGAGGCCCGCGTAGATGAGCGGCAGCTCGACGTTGTGCAGGGCGTCGGCGCGGGGGAGCAGGTTGAAGGTCTGGAAGACGAACCCGATTTCCTTGTTGCGGATCCGGGCCAGCTCGTCGTCCGCCAGGTCACTCACCTGCTGGCCGTTGAGCCAGTACTCGCCGCTGGTGGGTGTGTCGAGGCAGCCGATCAGGTTCATGAGCGTGGACTTCCCCGAACCCGACGGCCCCATCACCGCGACGTACTCGTTCTTGCGGATCTGGATGCTGACGCCGCGCAGCGCGCGCACGAGCTCCGAGCCAATGTCGTACTCGCGCGTGAGCTTGTGCGCGAGGATGATGACGTCCGGCAACGGCGTGTCGCCGGTGCGGAAAGTTTGCGCGCCCTCCGAGCTCACGACGGTCTCCGCGCCGCGGAATCCGCCGGCTGGCCGCTCGACTTGACGCGCGCGCCTTCCTTCAAATCGCGGATCGCCTGGTAGGGCCCCGCGACGATCGTGTCGCCCTCGGTCACCCCTTCGACGACCTCGAAGTGCTCCTCGCCGGCGATGCCGACCTTCACCGGCCGGAATGTGGCCACGCCGCTATGAACGATGAACACGCCCTCCGCTTCCTTCCTCTTCCCGTCCTGGCCGCCCCGCGCACTGTCGGTGGGAGCGGCGCCGCTCGCGGCAGGCCGCTGCTCCGTGGATAGGGGGGTATGCTCCCGCACCGTGAGGGCGATGATCGGTATCGCGACCGCCTGCTTGCGGGTGTCCGTGATGATCCGCGCGGTAGCCGACAGGTCCGGGCGCACCTCGGAGGGCGGGTTGGCGAGCGTGATCTCCACCTCGTAGTCCACGGCGCGGTCGTTCTGGCCTCCGATGTTGGACGCTGCGGTGAGGATCGCGCTGTCGGAGATCTTGGTGACGCGGCCGACGAACGCCGTGTCGGGGAACGCGTCGATCGTGATCTCGACGGAGTCGGCGAGATGCAGCCGCACGACGTCGGTCTCGTCCACCTGCACCTCCACCTGGATCACGGAGAGATCCGAGATCGTGAGCAGCAGGCCCGTCTCGCGCGAGAACGTCCCGGGCACCGCGACTTCGCCCTCCTCGACGGCCAGCCGCGTCACCCGTCCCGCCATCGGCGCGAGGAGATGGGTCTTGGCGAGCTGATCGCGCGCCTCGCGCATGGCGGCGCGCGCCTGCTCCACCATGTGCTGCGAGGCGGTGAGGTTCGACTCGGCGATATCGAACGCCGTCTGCGCCTGCTCCATCTGTTCCTGCGAGACCAGGTTCGGGTTCTGGTCGCGCAGCTCCTTGGTGCGCTGCAGCGCCCGCTGCGCCTGATCGCGGTTCGCCCGCGCCTGCACGGCGCCCGCTTGCGCCGACGACATGGCGGCCTGGGCGCGCTGCAGGTTGGCCTCGTAGATGGTGGCGTCGATCTGCAGCAGGAACTGGCCGCGCTGCACGTAATCGCCCTCGCGCACGCCGATGCGGGTGATCCGCCCCGTGATGTCGGCGCTGACGTCCACCTTCTTCTTGGGCTGGATCTTGCCGCTGGCCGTGACGGCGGCGACGAGGTCGCGCCGCCCCACCTGCTCGAAGCGCACCTCCGCGCCCTTCTCGCGCTTGGCGCTCGCGCTCACCAGCACCAGGATGACGAGGAGCACCACGCCTCCCCCGCCGAGCAGCACCTTGTTCCGCTTGGACATGTCGACTCTTTCCTCCCGGTTAGCGCAAGCTGCGGCCGACCGCGGCTTCGAGGGCGGACAGCGCCTTGTGATAGTCGTAGTTGGCGTTCACATAGTCGCTCTCCGCGCGCAGGGCGGCCACTTGGGCATCGAGCAGCTCAAAGAACGTCCCCGAGCCCACCCGGTAGCGCTGCGTCGCGAGCTGCAGCTGCTCACTGGCCGCGGAGCGATTGGTATCCTGGAGGCCGATCGTGCGGAACGCCGTTTGCAGCGTCAGGAATGCCTGGCTCACCTCGGTCTGCACCGCGAGCCCGCGCGCCCGCACGGCCTCTTCCAAGTCGCCGTGCTGCGCACGCGCTTCCGAGACGCGCAACGTGCGCGAGAAATTCGTGAAAATCGGCAGCGACACCGTGAGGCGCGCCTGGAACGGCTGGCGCGTGAACGAGAACGGGAACACGGAATTCCGATCGCGCAGCGCCTGCTCGTTGGATGCGCCCCAGATGAACACGTTGCAGTTGTTGGCCGGCAGCCCCGCAGCGGCGCGGATCGTGTTGTTGTCCTGGCATTCGCTGTACTGCTGACCGAAGGCCAACTCTTGGGTGTCGATGATCGGCGCGACGTCGGTGAACTGTTGCGTGAAGCCGGACCAGCCGGCCGAGAGCGACACCGTCGGCCCGTAGGTGGACGTCGCCGCCCGCACGCCCCACGCCGCGGCGCCTTCGCGCGCCCGCAGCGCCTTGAGCGCGGGGTTCTGCTGCTCGGCCATCGTGAGGAGCTCCGGCAGCTGCCACGCCGGCGTCTGCAGCGCGAAGGTATCCGTCAGCTGCACCGCGGCGATATCCACGGGCGGCGTCACGCCCATCAGCTCGAACAAGCGCAGCTTCTCCACGCTGACGGCCGTCTGGGCGCGCAGCAGGGCGACTTCCGCTTGGCCCCGCGCGACCTGCGCCTGGCGCACGTCGATCAACGTCGCTTGGCCGACCGTGAAGCGCGCCTGCGCGAGCTTCAGGAACTCGTCATTGCGGTCCACCGTCTTGCGCGCCAGCTCGGCCTGCTCGCCCGCCTGCAACACCGTGAGGTACTGCTGCGTGATCCCGGTGGTGAGGGCGTTCGCCGCGCCGGCGATGTCGGCATCCGTCGCGTGCTGCTGTGCCTTCGCGAGCCCCGGCTGCGACAGCGTGGTGCCCGACAGCTGCCACGACAGTCCCAGATCGTAGAACGACGAGACGGTCGCCACGCTCTGCGAGAAGCTCGAGGACAGGAATGTTTGCGAGCCGGGCCCGGTGTAGCTCATCCCGCCCGACGCCGAGACGGTAGGAATGAGGAGGCTGGAGAATGCGTTGCGCACGCCCCAAGCGGCGGGGCCGCGGTTGTTCAACGTCTGGCGGTAGGCGGGATTCTTGTCCCGCGCCACGGCGATCGCATCGGCGAGCGACAGCGTGGCGGGAGCGGACTGTTGCGCGTCAGTGAGGGCCGGGCACAGCAGGAGCCCGGCGGTCATCAGCACGTGTCTCATGGTTGTCCTTGCCAAGATATGTCGTGAGGTCGAAGCCCCTACGCGCGGTTGCCGGACGGGGTTTCGACCTGCGACACGTGCGGTGCGGCTGTTTTCGGAACTGACAAACCTAGTCCCGCGGGGAGCGGGGGCAAGGTCAGCGGCCGGGGAGGCGCTCCGCCGTGAGGCGCCGCGAGGGAATCTCGACCTTCATGAGGCGGCCGGCGGCGTCGAGCCAGAGATGCACGACCACGTTCACGCCGCCCGTGACGCTGACGTGGCGCAGGGTGGCCGGATCGCGGTTCAACGTCGTGGACGCGACGCCGTGGTCTTCGACCTGAACGGTCTCGCGGCGCAGGCCGCGAGGCACGATAGCCGTGAGCGGCGCGGGCTGCGCGGACGCCCGCCATGCGGCGAAGACATAGAGGGCGAAGACCGAATCATCCAACACCGCGACGCGCGGGCCCGTGGGGAATTCCCGGGCCCGTTCCGTCGCGCGGGCGACCAACCGCACCGTGAAGCGGCCGCGGCCCAGCTCGCCAAGAATGCGCGACGGCTGGCGCGGGTCGGCGATGTCGTACTGCAGGGTGGCCGGCATCGTGTCCGCCGTGACCTCGAGGATCGGCGCCAGCACGATCACCGGCCGGGCCCGGTCGTAACGGATCGTCGTGGCCAGGGTCCAACCGACGCCCCCCCCCCCCCGCGCCAGACGGCCCTGGCTCAGGCGAAACGACTCGCGCGCGACCTCCAACGTATCGTCGCGCACGACGAAGATCCCCTCATCGAGGGGGGCCCCCGCCTGCAAGAGCGCTAGAAGGAGGAGGACGGGCGTCATGCGGCTACCGCCCCCAAAACTCGCGTCGCGATGCGATCATGGATCATCTTATACAGCCGCGCGCCCTTTTCGGCTGAGGCCAGCGTGGGACGACCCAGCGACCCTGGGGAAAGGGCGGGGACGGTGCCCCGTGCGGCGCGGCGGTAGCGGGCGGCCTGGCGCGCCGTGAGCACGAAATCCTGCGCGAGGTCCATACGGACGAGCTGCGGCGCCAGGTGGAGCATCAGGGACGTGTCGAGCTCACCGCCGTGGGTCGGCCCAGCGGGATCTTCGAGATAGCCGCTGAAGTCGAGGGCGAACACGTCCACGGTGAAAATACGGGCGCGGCGGGTGCGCAGGGTGGACAGCGCCTCCTGATGCGGATCGTGGCCGTGCGCGGTCAGAATAATGAAGGTATCCACGCCGCCCTGCTCCCAGGACCCGAGCAGATCGTTCATCCAGCGGTGCAGGGTCTTGCGGCGCACGCTGGCGTTCCCGGGGTACGGACGCTTGGTTGCGGTGTTGACACCGTATTCGATCGTCGGCGCCCGCAGGATGCCGAAGCCGGAGGAGAGGTCGTCGGCCAGCCGCTCGACTATGATGGTGTCGCAGCCGAGCGGCAAATGGGGCCCGTGCTGTTCGCAGGTGCCCACGGGCACGAGCAGTCGTGAGTCGCGTGCCAGGGCGGCGCGCACAGCCGCGGGAGTGAGGACCTTCAGGTGCAGCGGCAGGGTCACGTCGTAATCGCCGGCGGCCTCGTGGCCGTCGCCGCCGCCGAGTGGCTGCGCGGCGACGCCGCGGCGTGGGCGCTGCTGACGGGCATTGCCGGGCTCGTCGCGTTCGGGCTCGCCGTCCGGCCGCCCGCGCCGCGGCCCAAGCTCGGCGTCGCCGCAGCGGCGGTCAGCTTGCTCCTCGGCGTCGTGATCGTTGGCGGCGCGCTGCGGGTCTGGCGCATCGAATGTTGCTGGCCCGCATTGCGCGAGTCGCGCGTGCCGGCGACGTCGCGCGCGCTCCAGCACGCTCTCGGATCGGCGATCGCCGAAGCGCGCCGCTTGGCCGAACGCGCTGCGACGGCGGCAGCACTGCCGCGGCCTGAAGTGTTTGATCGGCTGCGCGACGCCCTGGGTGGCAGACAGGCGATCGAGCGGGGGGTCGCTATCATCCCGGCCGACTCCGTCGCGTATCCCATCGCCTGGTCGGGACGGCACCGGATGATTCCCCTACCCCCGCCGGACACGACCGAGCTGAAAGCGGTCATGACTCCATTCTACGCCGTGCTTGAGGCACGCCGCCAGACGCCGTCGGGCGTGGCCGTCGGCAATGTGCTCCTCTGGGCGGCGCCGGTGATCGCCGACGGCGATCGCTCCATCGCGGCCGCATTCGCGCGCGCACACGGTGTGTCGCTGCGGTTCTTTCCCGCGGGACTCGGACCGCGCGATTCGAGCGTGTTCGAGATTTGTCCGCCGCCGAGCGGCTGCGAGCAGGGTGACACGCTGTTTTCGGTACAGACCATTGCGCCCTCGCAGGGCGACGCGAAGCTGGCAGTGCTCGCGCGAACGGCATGGCTGGCGCGCATCGTCCTGGGTGCGATGCTCGTGCTGCTGCTCGTTGCGGCGCCGCCCGGCGGGGGGACGCGCTGGGGTGTGGCACTCGTGGGGGCCTGGGCGCTGTTGCGGGCGCCCATAGGCCCCGCCGCCTGGTTTTCGCCCGCCACCTTTTATCGCCCCATCGCGGGAGTGATCGGCACGTCCGCCGGCTCGCTCTTCGTCTCCGGGGTGCTCCTCCTGCTCGCAGCCGGCTGGTTGTGGCGGCGCGGTGTGCCGCGCCGCTGGTGGGGAATCGCGGCGGCGACACTCCTCATCCTGTTCGCGCCGTATGTGGTGCGCTATTGCGGCCGGGGCATCGCGCCCCCGGCGACTGGCGTGAGTCTGGGTCTCTGGTTGTCTTGGCAAACCGCGCTCGCGGTGACGGCGATGGCCATCATCCTATTGGCGGCGGCGTTGGTTCGCGGCTCGACTGAGCCCACACGCGTCAGCTGGGCCCTCCCGGCGGCGTGTGCGTGGGGCGCATTGGCGGCCATCGGCGGGCTCTGGTTGTGGGACCCCCATGGCGCCTGGCCGGAGTGGTATACGTTGTTGTGGTTGCCCGCGCTTGCCGGCGTCATTCTTCCGGCACCGCGTCGTTGGGCCCTGGTCGGCATGGCGGTCGTGGCCGGGACGGCCGGCGCCCTGCTGGCATGGGGCGCTGCAGTCGAAGGCCGGCTCGCGCTCGCAAACCGCGACGCGCAGCGATTGGGGCGGGAGGGCGATGCCGTCGCCGTCGCGTTGCTCGAACGGCTGAGTCAGCAGGTCACCGCGCCCTCGCAGCCACCGCCGAGCAGCGCGGCCGATCTGTATGCGCTGTGGGCGACATCGTGGCTCGTCGCGGAGGACTATCCCGCGATGCTGGCGTTGTGGAGTCGTGACGGGGTGCTCCTGGCCGAGCTGCGGCTGGCATCGCTCGATCTTCCCCCCGCGCTGTTATCGACGCTGGTGCGAACGGCCGAGGGACCGTGCGTCGAGCGTCTGGAGCGGAGTCCCGGCACTCACCATGTCCTGCTGGCGCCCCTGGCGAATGGCACCGTCATGACCGTCGGTGTCGGTCCGCGAACGCGCTACTTGCCGCCTGACCGGGTGGCGAGGTTTCTGCGCGGAGCACCGAGTGTCGAGCCGCCCTATACCATCACGCTTTCGCTCCCCACCCAGACGGACGCACGCCACCTCGGCGACGCACTGCAGTGGCGCAGGAATGGGTGGTCCGCGCGCGGTGAGCGGCTGATCGAACTACCCGCGGGCGGCAGCCACGTGCACCTGCGCGTGGACCTCCGCGGACCGTGGGCGTTGCTGGTCCGGGGCATCCTGGTGGTGTGGCTCGATGTCGCGGTTCTGGCCGCCATCTGGTTATTCGGCCTTGTCATTGCCGAGGGGTGGCGTCCCCGCATTCCGGCCCTCATCGCCACGGTGCGCACCAGCTATCGAGCACAGCTCACCGCGGTGCTCAGCGTGTTCCTCGTTCTCCCACTGCTCGGCTTTGCCGCATGGAGCTTCGCGCGTCTTGCCGACGAGTCGCGCCGCGCCGGCGACCTCCTGATTCGGCAGACCCTGCGGGATGCCTTTGGCGGTGCGGCAAGTGTCGCCCAAGACCACCCCGAAGCTGTGCGGCAATCACTTGCGGAGCTGGGCCGCCGGCTTGACGCAGAGCTGTGGCTGTACCGGGGCGGGGTCCTCGTCGGGACTTCCTCACCGGTATTGGCGGAGCTGAGACTGGTCAACCCATTCCTCGCGACCGCGGCGTTCCGCGCGATCCTGGCGGACGAGCTCGAGCTGACCACGGACGCCCGGGCCGCGGGTCGCCGGACCAGGATTGGGTACCGGGTCGTCGCTCCGGGCCAACCAGGCGAGCAAGCGGTCCTGGCCGTTCCGCGGCTGCTCGACGACGAGCGGGTGCAACGGCAGCAGGAAGATCTCGCGCTCGCGCTCGTGCTCGGGACCGTCGTGGGTCTGCTCGCCGCGATGTACCTCGCGGGCTTCGCCGCGCGCCGGCTCGCCAAGCCGGTGGCCGCGCTGCGGGCCGCAGCGCTGGCCGTGGGGCGGGGCAGCGAGCCGCCGGCGTTCCCGCCGGGCACGCCCCGCGAGTTCGAGCCGGTGCTGACCGCGTTCGACCGCATGGTCACCGACGTGCGGCGCAGCCAGGCGGCCCTCGTGGAGGCCCGCCAGCGCACCGCGCGCGTCCTCGCGAACGTCGCGACCGGCGTGATCGCCGTGGACGACGCGTTGCGCGTCACGATGGCCAACCCGCGTGCCGCCGAGCTGGTCGGAGAACAATTGGCGCCGGGGGACGTGTTGCCGCAGGCGACGCAGGCCGCCTGGGCGCCGGTGTGGGAGGCGGTGCGCGTCTTCATTGCGGCCAACCGCGACGTCATTGAGGAGCGGGAGTTCGAGGTGAGCGGGCGCCAGATCCGCGTCCAGCTCGCCCCGCTCGGCACGGCGCCCGATGGCTGCGTCATTGCGCTCGACGATGCCACGGCGCTCACGCGCGCCGCGCGCGTGCTCGCCTGGGGCGAGATGGCGCGCCAGGTCGCCCACGAGATCAAGAATCCGCTCACGCCGATTCGCCTGGGCATTCAGCATCTGCAGCGGGTGCGGGGGAAGCCAAAGAAAGGAGCCGAGCCGGACGCCGCGTTCGAGGCGACGCTCCAGGAGACCGCCGCGCGGATTCTAGCGGAGATCGACCGCCTCGACGGGATCGCGCGCGCCTTCTCGCGCTTTGGCGCGCCCCTCGCCGGTGCGGAACAGGTGCCGCTCGAGCCGGTGGACCTCGCGGCGACCGCGCGCGACGTCGTGCAGCTCTACGGCCTCGGTTCGACCACCCAGTTCGAGGTGCGCGCGGGACCGGACGGTGGTCCGGCGCTGGCGCGCAAGGACGAAGTGAAAGAAGTCCTGGTGAACCTGCTCGAGAACGCCCGCAACGCGGACGCGAAGCGGGTGACGGTGCGCGTGGCAGCGGACGGCCGCCAGCTCATCATCACCGACGACGGCCGCGGGATCGCGCCGGAAGCGCTGCCGCGCGTGTTCGAGCCGACATTCTCGACGACCTCCAGCGGCTCCGGCCTCGGGCTGGCGATCGCACGCCGGCTGGTCGAGAGCTGGGGCGGGGTCATCAAGCTGGAGAGCGCTCCCGGGCAGGGCACTACGGTCACTTTGACCCTCCAGGCGGCCTCCCCAGACGCGGATCGGTGACCTCGCTCACACCTGTGGATGGTAAAAACGGACAAGATGTGCAAAGTTGTGGCGGCCTTCACCTTGTCCGAGGTGCCCTTTGCGAACCGGAGTCGTCGCCCTCACGCTCGCCGTACTCGTCCTCGCCCCCCCGCGGCCGGCCCGCGCGCAATTCTCGTTCGACGCGCGCCGCATCGGCATGGGCGGCGTCTCGCTGACGCGCGGCGGCAGCCTGCGGCGCTTCAACCCGGCGTACCGCGCCGTGAAGGACCGCGCGGACGGAGGCGGGGCCCCGAAGTTCACCATTCCGGTGCCGCTGGGATTGATCACGTTCCTCAAGGATCACCCGATCGGTCAGTGGGACACCGATCCGCTCTTCAATCCCGACTCAGCCGCGTTCAATCCGGTCGAATTGATGAACCTGGTCTTGAACCCGCCCATCTTCTATGAAGTACGGAAAGCGCCGGCGCCCACCAACGACGTCGAGTTCACCATCGGCAAGAATGCGTTCGTCGTCGATCTCGGCGCCGCGCAGGTGCTGATCCCCGAGCAGGAATTCGGGCTGGGAAGCACGAGCCGCCTGCTGGACCTCGGCTTCGGCTTCGCCGGCTTCAGCGTGGGCGTGATGGGCTTCTTCCAGTACGAGGTCGGTTTCACGCTCGACGATTCGTTGCGTCGCGTCCTGAAGGACGCGGACTCCGTACGGGCGAACACGACGTACCGGATCCTCGGTGACGCTGTCGCGCAGGCGGGATTCGCGCCCACGGTCAGCTACGCGGGGCGGGTGCTCCGGGGCGCCGGCGGTGACGAGTCGGACGACGGCGTGTACCTTGGCGCGGCGCTCCATTATTACACCGGCGTCACGTATGCGAGAGGCACCGGACCCGCGGGCTTCACGACGGGTAACCCGGTGTTCGGGACGACCCCCGCGGCGCTGCTCGACGACACACTGTACACGTCGAACAAGCCGTTCGGGAAAGGCGTCGGGGGCGATGTGGGCATCGCCTTTATCTCCGGCCCATTCGAGGTCGGCGTGGGCGTCAACGACATCGGCGCGGAGCTCACGTGGTCCGATACGAAGGTGCAGCGCATCCGCTACGATGCGGCGGGCGACTCGGTCAGTACGACGCTGCTCGCGAACCACGTCGAGACCAAGACGAAGCTCCCCATCACCTACATCGCCAACGCGGCGCTGCGCATGGGCACGGGCACGACCGTCGGGGGCGATATCGTCAACTCGGGCCGCGGCTCCGTGATCCACGTGGGGGTCGAGCAGCGGACGGGCCCGTTCGCGGTGCGCGGCGGCATATCGCGCGACCAGCGCAAGAAGATGCAGTTCGGCTGGGGCGGGGGTGTGCGGCTGGGACCCGTTGGCCTCGACGTGGGATTCTGGACGCACAGCAATTCGTTCGCGGATAAGCGGGGCATCACGATGGCGACGTCGATCTCGGTCTATTAGGGGGCAACCCATGAAGGCTCTTTTTGTCGGTTTGCTCGCGGTTGTGGCGGCCTGCGGTGAGGGACGCGCCATCTTCAATGTGGACGTCTACAGTTTCATCCAGGGAACGGGAAACGACACTGTCCCGTATCTGGTTCCTCCTGGATTCTCTGACACGGCCTCCAACGCACCCCAGGAGATCAATTTGCCGCCGGGGTTCGGGAGCTCCGTGGTCGATAGCGTGAGATTTGTCGGGAACGTGAACCTGGTGAACGCCACTGGGGCCGGAACCGTCGGGTTCCGCCTTTACATCGATACGACGTCAGCCGGAACGTCGAACCCGTCTGCGCTGGCAATCAATATCCCCGCGACCGGGGTGGGACCGGGAGCCACTACGGTAGCGGTACCGATTTCCCAGGATCTGACCACGACGTTGAAGGATGTGTTTAGCTCTCCGTCAATCTGGATTCGGATCGAGGCAATCAGCAGCAACCCCGGTGCCACCGTGTTGAGCGGAAACATGGTGCTCACGGCGCTACAGGTGCGCATCGTCCTGCAGGACAAGATTTTCTAGCCTCTGCGGGTTCGCCGCATCGGCCCGCGTCCGTCCACGGCGCGGGTGCTATATTTCGCCCCCGTGACTACCCGACGCCAGACCGTGGCGGTCGTCGTGGGCGGCGTGCCGGTGGGGGGAGGCAGCGCCCACCCGATCGTCGTCCAGTCGATGACCAACACCGATACCGCCGACGTGGCGGCGACGGCCGCCCAGGTCCGGGCGCTGCACGCCGCGGGCAGCGAGCTGGTGCGCGTGACGGTCAACAACGACGCCGCGGCGCGCGCCGTGCCGGAGATCGTGGCGCAGGTCGAAGTCCCGGTGATCGGCGACTTCCACTACAACGGCCACCTGCTGCTGACGAAGTATCCCGAGTGCGCCCGGGCGCTCGCCAAGTACCGCATCAATCCCGGCAACGTCGGCACCAAGCGCCGCGATGACAACTTCCGCACGATCGTCCAGGTCGCGATCGACGAAGGCAAACCCGTCCGCATCGGCGTGAATTGGGGCAGCCTCGATCAGCAGCTCCTCACCGAGATGATGGATGCCAACGCCGCCCTCGCCGAGCCGCGCGACGCGCGCGAAGTCACGATGGGCGCCATGGTGGCGAGCGCGATGCGCTCGGCGGAGCTGGCCGAGGAGTGCGGCTTGCCGCACGACCGCATCATCCTCTCCGCCAAGGTCTCGGGCGTCCAGGACCTCGTGGCCGTCTACCGCATGCTCGCCGAGCGGTCCGACTATCCGCTGCACCTGGGGCTCACCGAAGCGGGCATGGGCGCGAAGGGGATCGTCGCCAGCACGGCGGGCCTCGCGATCCTCCTCCAAGAGGGCATCGGCGACACGATCCGCGTGTCGCTCACGCCGCGGCCGGGCGGGGACCGCACCGAGGAAGTGCAGGTCGCCCAGCAGATCCTGCAATCGTTGGAGCTGCGGAGCTTCACGCCGCAGGTGACCGCGTGCCCAGGATGCGGGCGCACGACCTCTACGTTCTTTCAGGAGATGGCGGAAGAGATTCAGACGTACCTGCGCGAGCGCCGCGCCGCCTGGCAGGCGCGCTATCCGGGCTCCGAGGAGCTGCGGGTCGCGGTGATGGGCTGCGTGGTCAACGGTCCGGGCGAATCGAAGCACGCGGACATCGGCATCTCGCTTCCCGGCACGGCGGAGGAACCCAAGGCGCCCGTCTACGTAGACGGCGCGCTGAAAGTCACACTGAAAGGTGATACCATCGTCGCCGATTTTTTGAAGATTCTCGAAGAGTATGTGGAGGCACGGTACAACTCAGCGAATCGGAGTGCCGAGCGGCACCTCACGGTCGGGGTGCACGAGGCAGATGTCACCCTCCCCAAGAATCACCCCTAGGGTCAGCACCTCCGAGAAGAACGTGGCGATTTGGCGCGGCGGGAAGTTGACGACCGCCAGCACCAGGCGCCCCACGAGGTCCCGCGGGTTGTAGTACTTCGTGATCTGGGCGCTGGAATTCTTCACGCCGATTGCCGGTCCGAAATCGATGCGCAGCTTGTAGGCGGGCTTCTTGGCGTGAGGAAAGTCCTCCGCCGCCACGATCCGCCCCACCCGGATGTCGATCTTCGCGAAATCGTCGTAGCTGATCGCGGACGGGGCCATACGGGCTCCACATGTCCCTTTTTGAGGTCAGACGCCGCGGCCGACTGTGCTCGGGAAGCTTGGCACGTGCATTGCCTTTCCGCCACGGTGAAGGCTCACCTTTTTCCGGGACGGCAATATGCGGCGTATCGTCGCACTGGCGCTCATGGTAATCCCCTCGTCGCTTCTCGGGCAGCGCGCCGCACTGCGTGAAGTGCGCAATCGCGGCGATGCCGGCTTGACGCTGGTCGTCGCCCAGCCGTGGGGCGACTTCAAGCGCCACGGCAACGTCGGGGCCGGCCTGAATGCGTTCGGCGTGACGGGCAGCAAACCCCTCGGCGTGCGGATCGAGGGCGCGTACCTCGCCTACGATTCCGACTATCAGGGCTATGGCGTATCGACCACGTCGTCCATCGGCTCGCTCGCCGTCGGCCCCCAACTGACGCTGGGCGCGGGGCCGCTGCGGGTGTACGGCTTCGCGACGCTGGGCGGATCGGTGTTTTGGAGCTCGGTGAGCGAGGCGGGGTGCGGCTGTTACGACTCCGACGTCTTCTTTCTCAGTGGCGACTTCACGACCAATCGATCGACGGGCGCCGGCATCCTGCTCAACCTCTCGCGGCGCCTGGCGTTGGACGTGGGCGTGCGCGAGGTGCGGCACGATCGCGTGAAGTACGTGCCGGCGGGCGGCCTGAGCGAGAACCCCGACGGGACGTACACCGTGGAGCGCGTGGAGACGCCGGTCGGCATGCGGGTGTGGCACGCGGGAGTCACGATCGGAATTCGGTAGTCCTCACCCCCTGACCCCCTCTCCCCGTTGGGGAGAGGGGGAACGATCATCGCAAGATTCGTTTCAGTTACTGGTGGGCGAATTCATGCGTCGAAGTTATCCTGGGTGCGCGTTTTTGCTTACCGGTCCCCCGGTGTTCCGCGCTACCATCCAGGATGCTCGCGCGCGTCCGTTCCGCCGCCGTCCTCGGGATTGATGCGTACCTGGTCGACGTCGAGACCGACATTGCAAACGGGCTGCCCACGTTCGTTACGGTGGGTTTGCCGCAAGGCGCGGTGAAAGAAGGGCGCGACCGCGTCTATTCGGCGCTTGCCAACACCGGCTTCACCTTCCCCCTCAAGCGCATCACCGTCAACCTCGCGCCTGCAGACATACGAAAGGAAGGGTCCGCGTTCGATCTGCCGATCGCCCTCGGCATTCTCGCGGCGACTGAACAGGTGCCCGGGGAGCGGCTGAGCAGGATCGCGGTGCTCGGCGAGCTGGGGCTCGAGGGCGCCGTCCGGCCCATCCGGGGCGCGCTGCCGGTGGCGCTCGCTGTGCGCGCCGCGGGGCTCGAGGCGCTGATCCTGCCGCGGGAGAACCTGCCCGAGGCCGGCGTCGTCGAGGGCCTGCGGGTGCTGGGGGCCGGATGCCTCGCCGAGATCGCGGAGTTCCTGGACGGCAAGGCGGAGCTGCCGGGCGCCGCGGTGGACGTGGCGCGGCTGTTCGCCGAGCGCGCCCGTGACGACGTGGACTTCGCCGAGGTGAAGGGACAGGCGCACGCCAAGCGGGCGCTCGAGGTAGCTGCCGCCGGCGGGCACAACATCCTCATGGTCGGCCCGCCCGGTTCGGGGAAGACGATGCTCGCGCGCCGCTTGCCCACGACGCTCCCCAAGATGAGCCTCGACGAGGCGCTGGAGACCACCAAGATCCATTCGGTGGCGGGCACACTGCCGCTTGGGGAGTCGCTCGTCGCGCGGCGGCCGTTCCGTGCACCCCACCACACGATCTCCGACGCCGGCTTGATCGGCGGTGGATCGTATCCGCGTCCAGGCGAGGTGAGCCTGGCCCATGGCGGCGTGCTGTTCCTCGACGAGCTGCCCGAGTTCCGCAAGAACGTGCTCGAGGTGCTACGTCAACCGATGGAGGACGGCGTGGTGACGATCGCGCGAGCGGCGATGAGCCTCTCCTATCCGGCGCGGTTCATGCTCGCGGCCGCGATGAACCCGTGTCCCTGCGGTTGGTTCGGCGATCCGCACCATGCGTGCGCCTGCGGGGCGGTAGCCGTGCAGCGCTACCTCGCGCGGGTGTCGGGGCCGCTGCTCGACCGGATCGACATTCACCTGGAAGTGCCGGCGGTGAAGTACCGGGCGCTCACCGACGAAAGCGGCGGCGAGCCAAGCGAGGCGGTCCGAGAGCGCGTGGATCGCGCGCGGGTGGTGCAGCGCGAGCGGTTCGCCAACCGGCCGGGCATCTACGCCAACGCGCACATGGCGCCGCGCGACATTCGGGCGCATTGCCGAGTCTCGGACGGCGCCGATGCGCTGCTCAAGACGGCGATCACGCGGCTGGGGCTGTCAGCGCGCGCGTATCACCGGATCCTCAAGATCGCGCGCACCGTGGCCGATCTGGACGACGCCCCGTCGCTCGAGCCGAAACATGTGAGCGAGGCGATTCAGTACCGTAGCCTCGACCGCGCCAGAGCGTAGCGGTGGCGTCCGGCTAGCGCTCCAGTCGCGGCTCCCCGATCATGCCCATGGGCTCGCCCTGCGACATCGCCGGCGTGCCGACCACGTACAGCACGATCCCGCCAAACGGCGCCCGGATTTCGGCCTGCGTCGCGCCGAAGAAATCGGTGAGCACGCCGATCAGCGCGCCTTTCTGCACGCTCTGTCCGCGCTCGACTTTGGGGTGCCACACGCCGGTGCCTGGGCTCCGAAACACCTCGGTGCGCTCAAAAAACAGCGGCTGACGCACCAGCTCCACGGCGCCGGGCAGCATCCGGAAGTAGCGCAGCAGCCGGAACACGCCGTCCACGTTGCGCTGCACCATGTCCTCGGCGGCGATGCCCAGATACCCGGCTTCGGTGGTCAGCGCCGGCTTGCCCCGGATGTGCGCGGTGTTCTGCGTGTACACCGACACCCGCCGATCGCGCGGCCGCACTGTGTCGATCACGATATGATCGTTCCCCCAGGCGAGCGCCATCTCGCGCGCGATCGAGTCGGCGCGGGCGTCGAGGCCGAGCGGGCTCCAATACGTATAGGGCCGGAGCGACTCGTTTCCGTCGCCCGAGTGAATGTCCACGAGGTAGTCGGCGCGGTCGATGATGTCGCGCGTGATGGCGTGGGCAATGCGCTCGGAGACCGTGCCGTCGGGCCTGCCGGGATAGACCCGGTTCAGGTTCTTGCCGTCTACGGGGCTGTAGTAGACGGTCCGGCCGAGGAACGACGGCAGGTTCGCCACGTGGACGATGAGCACGGTCCCGCGCAGAGCCGCGGGGTCGAGCGCGGCGCGCACGCGCTGGAGCGCCACGATCGGGGCGACCTCGGAGCCGTGCGTGCCCGCGATCACAGCCAGCGTCGGCCCGGGCTGCGCCCCGCGCACGATCGTGATCGGGATGCGGGTGGCGGCATCCGCGGCCGCCGGGACTTCGATAAACCCGGACACAGCCTGGCCAGGCCGGGCGGTGACGGATCCGATGGTGAGCGGCGCAGGCTGCTGCGCGGCAACCAGAAGGCCGGTGATGAGTGCGAGCATGCGTCCTCGGGGAACGAGACCGGTTGATTCTAGCTCGTGATCACCTTGTCCGCCCCCACGATCGCAGGCTATCGTGGCGGTCATGCCCGACGTACACGAATTCCTCCGGTCGCTGACCGTCGTCCTCGCCGTCGCGGCGATCACGACCGTCGTCTTCCAGCGGCTGCGCCAGCCCGTCGTGCTCGGCTACATCATCGCGGGCCTGATCGTCGGCCCGCACGTCCCCGTCCCGATCGTCGCCGATCCCGCCATTGTCCAAACGCTCTCCGAGCTGGGCGTGATCCTGCTGATGTTTTCGCTGGGCCTCGAATTCCATTTGGCGAAACTGGCGCGGGTCGGGCCGGCGGCCGGATTCACCGCGGTGATCCAGTCGAGTCTGATGGCGTGGCTGGGATTCCTGACCGGACGCCTGGTCGGCTGGACGGTGTTGGAGAGCGTGTTCACCGGGGCGATCGTCGCGATCTCGAGCACCACGATCATCGCCAAGGCCTTCGACGAGCAGGGAATCCGCGGGCGGCTGCGCGAGTTTGTGGTGGGGATCCTGCTGATCGAGGACCTGATCGCCATCGTGTTCCTGGCGGTGCTCACCGCCGTGGCGACCGGCGCCGGCGTATCGGCGGGTGGGCTCGCCGGTACGGTGGGACGGCTCGCCACGTTCCTCGTCGCCCTGCTGGTCGTGGGCATGCTCGTCGTGCCGCGCTTCATCCGCTACGTCACCAGCATCGGCCGCGCGGAAACCACGCTGGTCGCGAGCATCGGCATCTGCTTCGTCACGGCCTACGTCGCGCAGAGCTTCGGCTATTCCGTGGCGCTGGGGGCATTTATCGCCGGATCGCTCGTGGCCGAGTCGGGCAAGGGCGAGGAGATCGAGCGCCTCGTGCAGCCCGTGCGCGACGTGTTTGCCGCGGTGTTCTTCGTCTCGGTCGGCATGCTGATCGAGCCGGCGCTGGTGGCGGAGCATTGGGTTGCGGTGGTCGTCCTCACGGCGGTCGTCATCGTGGGGAAGATCCTGGGCGTGTCGGTCGGCGCGTTTCTCGCAGGCGCCGGTACGAAAACCGCGGTGCAGTCGGGAATGAGCCTCGCCCAGATCGGCGAGTTCTCATTCATCATCGCCGGGCTGGGCTTGAGCCTCGGCGCCACGCGCGACTTCCTCTACCCGGTGGCGGTGGCCGTTTCGGCGCTCACCACCCTGTCCACGCCGTGGCTCATTCGCGCGTCGGCACCCGCCGCCGCCTTCATCGACGCCAGGCTGCCGCGGCCGCTCCAAACGTTCGCAGCCCTGTATGGGGCCTGGCTCGAGCGCCTCAAAGCCGCATCCGCGACACGCGCTACCGAAGGGCAGCGCCTGCGACGTTTCGTCGGGCTGCTCACGCTCGATGCGGCCGTGTTGAGCGCACTCATTGTCGCGGTGTCGCTCCAATTCGCCCCTATCGCGGACGCACTAGCCGAGGCCGTGCATATCGCGCCGGGCCTCGCCCGCGCGATCGTGGTGGCGGCCACCGCGGCGGCGGCGCTGCCACTGGTGGTGGGGATCGGTCGGCTGTCGCGGGGGTTGGGCGCATCGTTGGCGGAAACCGCGTTGCCGAAGGCGGTAGGGAAGGCGGATATGGACGCCGCGCCGCGGCGGACGCTGGGCGTGACGCTCCAGCTCGGGATCGCGCTGGTCGCCGGCATGGTCGTCCTGGTGGTGACGCAGATCTTTCTGCCCAGCTATTCAGGACCGCTCGTCTTGTTCCTCGTGCTCGCCGGATTCGGCGTGGCGATCTGGCGCAGCGTCCGGGATCTGGAAGGGCACGTGCGCGCGGGCGCGCAAGCGGTGGTCTCGGCACTGGGCCGCTACGCACGCGCGGGGAGTCCCGCGCCTGACGATCAGTCGCTGGCCGACGTCAACCGCCTACTGCCCGGCCTCGGCGCGCCCGTCGCGATCCGCATCACCCCGGAAAGCCCGAGTGTCGGCCAGAGCCTCGCCGATCTGAATCTCCGCGGCCGCAGCGGCGCGACGGTGCTCGCCATTTCGCGCAGTGGGGAATCGATCGTCGTGCCGGCTGCTGGTGAGCGCCTCCAGGCCGGCGACGTGCTCGCGCTTGCGGGCACGCATGAGGCGATCGAGGCGGCGAAGGAGTTGCTCCGCTAGGGGCACGTTCCCGCGTTCACGAACCAGCATTTCGTAAACGATGAGCCTTTGAAGAACGTGAGGAGCTGCGTGCCCACCTTCTGCTGACCGCTCTGTGAGGGATGCGTGCCGTCCGGCGTGAAGTCGGCAGCCAGCCAGACGAGCCCGTCGCCCTGGCGTGGGGTTGCGCCGTTGGCCCAGAGGTACGGGCCCCACCCGATCCACGGCGCGACGGTGCCGTAGTTCAAGTCGCCCGCGCGCGCGTCAGTGACCGTCCCACCGTTCGCCATCTGATCGA
This sequence comes from Gemmatimonadales bacterium, assembly GCA_040901965.1. Lineage (GTDB taxonomy): Bacteria > Gemmatimonadota > Gemmatimonadetes > Gemmatimonadales > GWC2-71-9 > 20CM-2-65-7. The sequence goes on from JBBDYB010000012.1 coordinate 66,496, forward strand.
TTTGCGCCTGCACCACCCACTTCACCGCGAATGCCGACTCGTATGCGTACGGCTCCGGGTTCAGCGTCGTGGTGGCGTAGCCGGCGTAGATCCGGCTCGAGAGAAAAACAAGCTGGACGTTTGGATACCGCGCCTTCAGCGCGCGCGCGATGTTACCCATGTAGCCTTCCAGCAGGTAGGCGTCCGCTTGCGATGACGGAAGCGAGTCTCGTGGCCCCGCGTCGGCCACTTTCACCCACACCACCTGCACCTGATGCTCGGTGAGGCCGAGTGGCCCAAGACGATAGAGTCGCACGGAATCGTAGTTGGCATCCGTGGGTGCGTCCCAAGTCTGCGCGGTCTGACCGCCCCGCGCGCCGTTGACGAGCGCGAGCGTCGTGTGGTTGACGGCGGCGTCGCCCGCCGCTTGACCCATGAAGCTCCAAGCCGAACACGCCGTCGTGGTGGAGCCGCCGGAACAGAACTCCTGCGTCGTGTTCGACATGCCGATGGACAGCACGACGATCTTGCCGCCGGCGCTTGGCGCACCCGAGGTGTCGAGCGGAACGATGGCTTGCGCCCGCGATTGGCCGGCGGCGGCATGCGCCGCGGGTGCAACGTTGCTGCCCGCTGGATAGAGTCCGCCCGTGAATCCCTTGTACATCCCGGCACCGAGCTCGGGGAGCGGCGGGCGCGCCGCCGCGCCAGGACCGGAAGGCGAGCCGGCGTCACCGCAGGCAATGAGGGCTCCCGCGACGATGATCACGAGGGAGTGACGGAAGGACGTCATGGATGTCAGACGATGGAGGAGCATGGTCCGTTAACGATACACGGGCGCTCGTGCGAGCGCCCGTGATGGCTGTCACACGATGTGCCGCGCTGTTTCGCGGCGACTCTAGCGGAGCGCCGTTAGTCGCCAGGCCGTCCCTTCACGTACCAACGTCGCGCGAAACGACACCCGTCGCCACCAGGCCCTGCTGACCTGAGACGTCCGCGCCGCAGCTCGGGCAGTGCCGCGCCCCGGGCGCTACCGAGGTACGCAGTGCGCGCACTCCGCCCGGCCTGGAGTGGTCACGCGGACTCCGCGCCGGTGAGCAGATGGTACGCGCCGCGCAGCTGTTGCTGCTGACCCACGACGACGAGCACGTCGCCCGCGGCGAGCCGGAACGTGGCCTCCGGCGTGGCGAGATCGCTCTGGCCGCGACGCACGGCCAGCACCAGCGCGCCGGTGCGCGAGCGCAGCCCCGTCTCCGCGAGCGTCTGGCCGACGGCGGGCGCGTTGGGGCCGAGCACGATCCGTTCCACGTGCATCTGCGGCATCGCGCCCAGCGTGCCCGAGAGCGTGAGCCGCGGCCGTCCGCCACCGGGGCGGAGCGCCTGGTAGTGCGACGCCCGGATCTCGCCCACCAGGCGGTCGATCTCCTCGCGCGCCACGGTGTAGTGCGCCAGCACCTGGGCGAAGATCTCGATCGAGGTCTCGAACTCCTCGGGGATCACGACGTTGGCGCCCAGGCGCGTGAGCTCGGGGATCTCGATCACGTAGCGCGTGCGCGCGATGATGTGGAGCTTGGGGTTGATGTCCCGCGCGACGCGCACCATCCGGCGCGTCGCCGAGGGGTCGGAGATCGCGATGACGAGCAGCCGCGCGCGATCGACGCCTAGGGCGTGGAGAATCTCGTCGCGGGTCGCGTCGCCGTAGAACGCCGGCTCCCCCTCGGCGCGCGCGTTGCGCACCGTCTGGGCATTCAGCTCGACGATCAGGTAGGGGGCATTGATCGCCCGCAGCGCGGCCGCGAGGTTGCGCCCGTTCAGTCCGTACCCGGCGATCACCACGTGGTCCGACACCGGGTCCTGGACCGGGGCGAAGCCGCGCGGCCGGAACCCCGGCAGCAGCCGATCGAGCGGCATCATCTTTTCCAGCGTATCGAGAATCGCCGGCCCACCCTGAAGCAAGAACGGCGTCACCAGCATCGTGATCACCGCCACGCCGAGGAATTGCTGATAGAGCGCCTCGGCGAGCAGTCCCGCTGACCGCCCTTCCTTTGCCAGGACGAAGGAGAACTCGCCGATCTGCGATACCGCCACGCCCGCGAGCAGCGCCACCCGGCCCGAGTAGCCCATCAAGGCGGGTCCGACGGCGGCGGACAACGTCTTGCCCCCCATGATCACCGCGACCGCGACGAGCGTGATCACCCAGTGCTCGCGGACGGTATCGAGCTGCACGAGCATCCCGACGGCGACGAAAAACAGCGAGATAAAGATGTCGCGGAACGGCATCAGCTCGGCGAGCGCCTGATGCGCGTAGTCGGATTCGGAGATGATCAGCCCGGCGAGGAACGCGCCCAGCGCGAGCGAGGCGCCGGCGGCCGCGGTGCCCAACGCCGTGAGCGTGCCGATCAGAATCACTGCGATCAGGAACAGCTCGCGGCTGCGGGTCTTGAGAATCTCTTTCAACGCCCGCGGCACCACGGTGCGTGCCGCCACGACGACGCCCACGACCACCAGCGCCGCCTTGCCGAGCGCGAGGGCGAGCCCCAGCGCTCCGCCCTCCGCTTTGCCCGCAAGAAACGGCAGCACCAGCATGATCGGCACGACGCACAGGTCTTGGAAGATCAGGATCCCCGTCGCCAAGCGGCCGTGGGGGGCGTCGATCTCCCCCTTGTCGGTCAGCACCTTGAGGACAATCGCCGTGCTCGACAGGGCGATCAGAAAGCCGAGGAACAGCGCGACGCGCCAGTTGGGCAGGAACGCCAATCCCGTCGCGAGTGTCGCGAGCACCGTGAAGCCCATCTGCGCGGATCCGGCGGCAACGACCTGCCGGCCCATTTCCTTGAGCCGGCTGAGCGAGAACTCGATCCCGATCGTGAACAGCAGCAGAATGACGCCGACTTCGGCCAGGCTCTCGACGCGGTGCGGGTCGGAGACAAGCCCCAGGGCGTTGGGACCGAGCAGGATGCCGGCGACGATAAAGCCCGGCAGCGCCGGCAGCTTGAGCCGGTGGAATGCCAGAATGACGAGCAGTGAGCCCGCGAAGATGACGGCCAGGTCGCGGAGAACGAAGAGCTGTTCCACGGACGGATAAGATTGGACTTCGCAGCGGCTACCGCAACGCGTCTCCCGTCTCGACGACCGCCTGGACGAGGAGGTTGAAATCCTCGCGACGGCTGCGGTGGTTCGTGACCGCGACCCGCAAGGCGAAGCGGCCGCTGAGTACCGTTTGCGACGGAATGGCCAGGCCACTCTCCTGAATCCGCAACAGAATCTCCCGATTCAGCTCATTCAGCGCGGGTTCGGGGATCCCGGGCGCCTGGTATCGGAAACACACGACATTGAGGGGCACCGGGGCGAGCAGCTCGAGCTTCGGATGTGTAGTCACCAACCCGGCCAGGTAATGCGCCTGCCGCACATTTTGCTCGATGAGCTGCGCGAATGCGTTCAGGCCATGTGCCTTGAAGGACATCCACACCTTCAAGGCGCGGAACCCGCGGGACAGCTGCACGCCCCGCTCGGCGAAGGGAAACCCGCCCGCGGCGATGCCGCGGTCGAACGATGCGAGGTAGGCCGGGGTCACGTTGAAGGTGGCGCGGTGCGCGGCCTGATCGCGCACCAGCGTGCACCCGACCTCGTAGGGCAGGTACATCCACTTGTGGAGATCGAAAGCGACCGAATCGGCCTGCTCGATCCCCGCAACGAGCGGGCGCAGCGCCGGCGCGATCGCCGCCAGCGCCCCGAACGCCCCGTCCACGTGGAGCCACAGCCCCTGTTGGCGGCAAGTCGCCGCGAGCGCGGAGAGATCGTCGGTCGCGCCGGTATTCACCGTCCCGGCATTGCCGACGATGCAGATGGGGCGCCGCCCCGCGGCACGGTCGGCGACGATTGTTGCACGCAGAGCCGCGACATCGATTTCGTAGTCGGATCCGACGGGGATATAGCGGAGGGCGTCGTGGCCGAGTCCCAGCAGCTCGACCGCTTTGCGGACCGACGAATGAGTTTCTGTTGAGGCGTACACGGTGAGCTGCGGCGCGTCCGCTCCCCCCCCCTGGAGTCCGCGCTCGCGCACGTCGAACCCCGCCCGCGCATTCCGCGCCACGGCGAGCCCGACGAAGTTGGCCATCGAGCCGCCCGAGACGAGCAGGCCGTGCGTGCCGGCGGGAAGGCCGAGGAGCTCCACGAGCCACCCGATCACCTGGTTTTCGACGACCGCGGGGGCGTCGTCGAATTCGGCGACCTGCGGATTCATCCCCGAGGCCAGCATGTCGGCGAGCATGGCGAGCGGCGTTCCGGTCCCGATCACCCATCCCCAGAAGCGGGGGTGGATGTTTCCCGTGGGGTAGGGCAGCACGTCGCGCTTGAATTCTTCGTAGACGTCGGCGGCGGGTGTGGGCTCCCGCGGTGCGGGTCCCGACAAGCGCCGGCGCACTTCGGCGGGCACCGGCTGCCACACGGGCCGCTCCCGCGCGGTGCGTAAGTACTCGAGCATGTCGTCCACCATCCGGTGTCCCAGTGCGCGCAGCTCCTCCCACCCGCGCGCGTCGGCCGGATCGAGCGAGACCTCGTTAGAGACGGTCGAGCTCGGCGACGGTGCGTTCATTGCGGACGTTTCCCGTATTCAGGGTCGACTGGGGCTCGAACAGGAGCACGTGCGTCTCTTCCTCGGCCACCGGCAAATGCTCGACGCCGTGGGGGATGATGGCGAACTCGCCCGGACCGAGCACGAGATCGCGATCCCGCAGCCTCAGGCGCAGGCGGCCCTTGACGACGAGGAACAGCTCGTCCTCGCGCTCGTGATGGTGCCAGACGAACTCGCCCTTCAGTTTGACGAGCTTGACGTGACTGTCGTTCACCTCGCCCACGACCTTGGGGCTCCAAAGCTCCTGAAACTGGCTGAACATCTCGGCCAGATTGACGGTGCGGCTCGTCATGACGCCTCCTCCGACGCGCGTGCCAACACCGTTTTGGTGTCGACGACGGTTGAAAATTCACCGTGGAGATCGGCGAGGGCGACGTCGTGCAGCAGCTCGGACCCGTAACGCTTTCCATCAGGCCCGGTGTTGTCGAACGTTGCCGTCGCATCGGAGACGACGTAGGTCGTGAAACCCAGGTTTCCGGCCATGCGCGCGGTCGTCGAAACGCACATGTTCGTCTGCATCCCGACCAGGACCAGCGTGGTGATGCCGCGGCGCCGCAAATCCGCCTCGAGCGGGGTGCCGATGAAGGCGCTGCTGACCGACTTCTGCACCACGGGCTCCCCGGGCAGCGGCCGCACCTCGTCCTTGATCTCGACGCCGGACTGGCCCGGCCGCAGCGGAGAGTCGGGTTCTTTGGACAAGTGCTGGACGTGGATGATGGGCCGCCCGGTCTTGCGCCACGCGCGCTGCAACCGCGCGATGTTCGACTCCAGATCGGGATTGTTGCGGTGGTACTCCTCGGCGTAGCGGTCCATACCCTTTTGAACGTCGATGACGAGGAGCACGGCGTCGTGGGGGAGGGCGGTCATGTGGAAGCCTCCGGCTCGGGGTCGACGGCCGTCCGACCGTCCGACCGTCCGAGTTTATGCGAGAACTGAATCCAAACGACAGCCACGAGAATCATCCCCATCGCGATGAAAGTACGGCTCGTCACGGGCTCGCGCAGCACCAGCCAACCCAGCAGGACGGCGATGACGGGATTCACGTAGGCGTACGTGCCGACGATGGTCGCGGAGGCGTGGCGCAGCGCGTAGGAGTACGCGCTGTATCCCAGGATGGATCCGAACACGACCAGATAGGCGATGGCGCCGATCCCGCGCGGGCTCAAGTGCCACGCTTGCCATTCCCCCAGCGCGGTCCCGACGAGCGCGACGGTGGCGCCGCCGATGATCATCTGGACCGCGGCGCTCATGTAGGGGCTCGATTCCGTGGGATGCCGCTTGGCGTACACCGAGCCGAGCGACCACGAGGCGCTGGCGAACGTCAGGGCCAGAGGCCCGCGCAGGTCGGCGGCCAGGATCTCGGCGGGCGTGGCACCGACGAGCAAGACCGTGCCCAGGAAGCCGAGCAGCAGGCCCGCGATCACGCGCCAGCTCAGATCCCCCGAACCGCCCGGAATGATGGCGTCGAAGAACGCCGTCCAGATGGCGACGGTGACGACAAAGATGCTCGCGATCCCGGAGTCGACGTATTGCTCCGCCCACACCACGAACGCGTTGCCCCCGGCGAGGAGCAGCAGGCCGACGATCGCGAGGGTGCGCCAATCACTGCGCCGCGGGAGCCGGTCGCCAAGGGCGCGCGCGAGCACGAGCAGAATCAGTCCGGCGGCAAGGAAGCGGAGGCCCGCGAACAGAAATGGCGGCAGCTCCGTCACCCCGATCTTGATCGCGAGATACGTCGAGCCCCAGAAGATGCAGACGACCAGATAGGCGATCAGCGCCTTGCCTTTGAGCGCGGCCCCCGCGGCCCCCATCAGTCGGGCTCCGTGGGAATGAAGCCCGGTTTTTCGAACAGCGTCGAGAGCACGATCGTCGTGCGCGTGTTCATCTGCGGGTTGGGGCCGCGCAGATCGCGCAGGATCTCCTGCACCCCCTCCAGGTCCGACGCGACGACCTTGAGGATGTAGCAGTCGTCACCCGCCACGTGGTGACACTCGAGCACGCCGGGATGCTTTTCCATCTCGCGCATGCGCGGTTCGTCACCGACGTAGTCGCTCGAGCCATACCGCACCGCGACAAACGCCGTCACCGGCAGCCCGACCTTTGTCCGGTCGAGCTGCACGCGATAGCCGCGGATGTAGCCTGCCTCTTCGAGTCGCTTCACCCGCTCCATGATCGCCGGGCGCGAGAGCCCGACTTCATCGGCGACCGCCTGGTAGCTCGCGCGGCCATCCTGGCCGAGGATGCGGAGAATGCGGCGATCAATGGCGTCGAGCTCGGTCTTGGTGGGCATTTGGAAGGCTCTCCCGCGGATTGTCCGACTATCCGTCACTAGATTGCTGTATCCATGAACGCATCATAACAATAATGAGTTCCTACCAGACAGAATATCCGGTTTCGTACTGCAAATTGTCCTTTGATTAGGACATTCCACGGGGGTAGTATTCCGCTATGTCGTCTGCTTCCTCCCTCGCCGCGCTGCGTCAACTCGTCCGCAGCTATCCATCGGCCCTGCTTGGGTATTCGGGGGGGGTTGATTCGGCGCTCCTGGCCGTGGTGCTGCGCCAGGAGTTGGGGCGGGAGCGGATGCTGGCGGCGATCGGGCGGAGCCCGTCCTACCCGGAAGCGCAGTGGCGCGCCGCGCGCGAGGTCGCCGAGCGGTTCGACGTGCCCGTGCTCGAGGTGGACACGCACGAGCTCGAGGACCCCAACTACCTCGCGAACCCCACCAACCGCTGCTTCTTTTGTAAGACGGAGCTGTGGGCGCGGCTGGTCCCGCTCGCCCGCGAGCGCGGCCTCACGGTTGTGTGCGACGGAACGAACGCCGACGATCTGACGGAGCATCGGCCCGGCCGGGCGGCGGGTGTAGCGGCGGACGTGCAGTCACCGCTCGCCGAGGCGGGACTCACCAAAGGCGAGATTCGCGCGGCGTCGCGCGCGCTCGACCTGCCGACCTGGGATGCGCCTGCGGCGCCGTGCCTGTCGAGCCGCGTGCAGTACGGCCTGTCCATTACGCCGGCACGCCTGCACCAGGTCGAGGAAGCCGAGGCGTACCTGCGCGCGCTCGGCGTGCGCGGCGACTTGCGCGTGCGCCACCACGGCGCTGCCGCGCGCCTCGAGGTTGAGCCCCCTTGGATCCCCTGGGTGGAGGACCGGCGCGCGGCGATTACCGCGCGGCTCACCGCTCTTGGCTTCGCGCGGATCGACATCGACCCGCGCGGCTACCGCCGGGGGAGCCTGTTAGAGCCTTCGTCGCCCTGAACTTCCCCGAGGCTCTCCGCTCGCGCCTCGCGGGCGCGACCAATCACCTACATGACAGGTTTCCATTCAAGTGGGTACGGGCCGACAATATTCACCTCAGCCTCAAGTTCCTGGGCGAGGTGGACGATGCGCGCGAGCCCGAGCTGCGCGCGGCGCTCAAGCAGGCGGCGGGCTCCGGCAGCGAAGCGCGGGCAATCACAGTCCGCATCGAAGGGTTCGGCGTGTTCCCCGACTATCACCGGCCGCGGGTGCTCTGGGCCGGCGTCGCACCCGATCCGGCCGTCGAGCTGTTGCAACACGGCGTTGAGCAGGCGTTCGCGCCGCTCGGCTTTCTGACCGAGGCGCGCGCGTTCCGGCCACACGTCACGTTGGGGCGCGCCGCTCGGGATGCGCGGCCACGCGATTTCGCGGGCCTTGCAGAAGCCCTCGCGGGACTGGAATTCGCCGCCACGGTGACCGCAGCGGACGTGGACCTGATGCAGAGCACGCTTCAACCGAGTGGGGGTGGCTCGGTGTATCAACGGAAACACCATGAACGGCTGTCTTAAGGGGATCTTTAAGCTCGGCTGTCTCGCCGCCGTGGTGGGCGCGCTGGCGCTCGCGTGGTGGTTCCGTGAGCCGATCCTGCGTACCGGGGCTCGCTGGTTCGGCGGCTCCCAGGCGCTGCCGCCCGTCGCCGACACGGCCGTCGGCGCGCCGACGCCGGCCGCGACGGCGTCGGGGAAAGCGAAACTCGCCAGTCTCGGGACCGCCGGCGGGCCCGACTCGGTGGTGCTGACGCCGAATGAGATGGCATCGCTCATCGGCTCCGGCATCGATTGGAACGTGCGCAAGATGTACGATTCGTTGCGCGTGGAATTGCGGGAAGGAGAGCTCGTGCTGCACGCGCGCCTCGATACGCGCGCCCTGCCACCCGGCGCCCTCGGACCGCTCGCCGGCGTGGTCGGGCCCCGGGAGCCGTTGCAGCTGGGCGGGACGCTGACGATCGAGCGGCCCGGCACCGCCCGCTTCATGATTCGTGAGATCAGCCTGCGCGGCATTGCCTTCCCTGGTCCGGCGGTGCGATCCGTCGCGCGCCAGATGGCCGGCGCATCGCCTGATGGAGCCATTCCTCTGAAAGTGGATCCCGCCGTGTCCGACATCGCGATCCACCCGACCGGCGTGGTGCTCTACCGAAGCCGGAGGGGAGGCCGGTGAGCGCCCGCCGCGTCTTGATCGTGGACGACGAGAAGGGGATCCGCGAGGCGCTGAAGCAGGTCCTCGAGTACGAAGAGATCGAGGTGCAGGCCTGCGGCTCGGGCCATGAAGCGACCCGGGTGTACCCCGAATTCCAGCCTCACCTGGTCTTCCTCGATGTGAAGATGGAAGGGATGGATGGGCTCGAGACCCTGAAACGCTTGCGCGAGCTCGACCCGCAGGCGCAGATCGTGATGATCTCCGGCCACGGCACGATCCAAACTGCCGTGGAGGCGACCCAGCTCGGCGCCTACGATTTCCTCGAAAAGCCGCTCGATACCGATCGGATCCTGCTCACGCTCCGCAACGCGCTGCAGCACGTCGTGCTGGTGAGCGAGAACGTGCGCTTGAAGCAGGAAGTGCGCGCGCAGTACGAAATCGTGGGCTCGAGCAAGGCGATCCGCCATGTGATCGGCTTGCTCGAGAAGGTCGCGCCCACGCCGGCGCGCGTGCTCATCACAGGTGAGAACGGGACTGGGAAAGAGCTGGTGGCGCGCGCCATTCACGCGCTCAGTCCCCGGGCCGCAGGTCCGTTCGTCGAAGTCAACTGCGCGGCGATCCCCACGGAGCTGATCGAGAGCGAGCTGTTCGGGCACATGAAGGGCAGCTTCACGGGCGCCTTCGCCGACCGCGCTGGCAAATTCGAGCTTGCCGACGGCGGCACGCTGTTTCTCGACGAAGTCGGCGACATGAGCCTCTCGGCCCAGGCCAAGGTGCTGCGCGCGCTTCAGGAAGGCGTGATCTCGCGCGTCGGGTCCGGCAAGGCGCTCCCGGTGGACGTGCGGGTCATCGCCGCGACCAACAAACACCTCGACCAGGAGATCCGCGAGAGCCGGTTCCGCGAAGACCTGCTGTACCGGCTCAACGTGGTGCCGATTCACGTGCCGCCGCTACGCGAACGCCGTGGCGATATTTCCCAGCTGGTCGCGCATTTCGCCGCCGAGCTGACCCGGCAGGGCGGTCTGCCTCCGAAAGAGATCGAGCCTGCCGCCCTCGAGCGGCTGACGGCGCACGCCTGGCCCGGCAACATTCGCGAGCTCAAGAACGCCGTCGAGCGGCTGCTGATTCTCGCAGGCGGTCCCACCGTGTCCCAGGCCGATGTTGAACGGTTAGTGGGGAGGGAGGACGGCGTACGGAGGGGGGGGACCGGTGGGAGCGGAGCGCCGGGGGGGGGGGAGGATGCAACTTGGATGCACGCCGCAACGTTTGAGGAGTTTAAGCAGGCGGCCGAGCGGGCGTTCCTGCTCGGCAAGCTGCAGGAGCACGACTGGAACGTCTCGGAGACTGCGCGCACATTGCAGATGCCGCGCAGCAACCTGTACAAAAAGATCGAGCGATACGGCCTGGCCCGGGGAGGGGAGTCCTAGTGGCGGAAAAAGAGAAAGAGCGGGACTGGGATCGCGAGATGCGCGAAGTGGACAAGCTGCTCGCCAAGCTGCCGGACGCCGATCCGACACTCGGGCGCGCGCCGGCGCGGGGCGGTGCGGGAGCAGCGCCGGGCGGCGTTCCGACCATCCGCACGACGCCGTACGCTCCGGGTCGTCGCGGCCCCGCCACCACCTGGCTGCGTCTGAGCCTCGCCTTGCTGCTCGGCGTCGGCCTGCTCGTGTGGCCGTACTCGCACGTCTGCGGAGTCAAACTCCTCTTCTATATCCTGGGGATTGTCATGCTCATCGTGGCGGGCGTGTGGAGCGCGTTTTCGTCCTGGAAGCACCACCAAGGCTTCGCACACCTCCTGTCGCTCACACTGGTGTGGTGGGGCCTCACGCTCGCGGCGGCGGTCGTACTTCCTCGCGCCGGGTATGCCGGCCAACGGGCGATTTGGTTGTGCCCTGAACCTTCCGTGCAATCGACACCCAACAACTGAGGGCGGATGGCTGAGACGTTCAAGAATTTCATTGCCGGCGAGTGGCTCGCGCCCTCCACGGGTGATTACTTCGACAACCGCAACCCAGCCGACTGGAACGACGTGATCGGGCGGTTCCCGCGCTCGGGGCCCGACGACCTGAAGCGGGCGATCGCATCGGCCCAGCGCGGGTTCACCCAATGGTCGCAGACGCCGGCGCCGATCCGCGGCCAGGTGCTGTTGCGGGTGGGGCAGCTGCTGGTCGAGCGCAAGGAAGAGATTGCGCGCGCCATGACGCGCGAGATGGGCAAGGTGCTCGCCGAAACGCGCGGTGACGTGCAGGAGGGAATCGATACCGCGTTCTATGCCGCCACGGAGGGCCGGCGGCTGTTCGGCCGCGTGGTACCGTCCGAGCTGCGCAACAAGTGGGCGATGAGCTACCGCCGCCCGATCGGCATCGCGGGCTTGATCACGCCCTTCAACTTCCCGCTCGCGATCCCCACGTGGAAGATGTTTCCCGCGCTGCTGTGCGGGAACGCGGTGATCTTCAAGCCCGCCGAAGACGTGCCCCATACCGGGCATCTTCTGGTCGAGGTGCTGCTCGCGGCGGGACTCCCGCCGGACGTCGTGCAGCTCGTGCATGGCCAGGGGTCGGTCGTGGGGCGCGCGCTCGTGGAGCATCCCGACGTGCCCGTGATCTCGTTCACCGGTTCGACCGAAACCGGCTCGATGATCGGCGCGACCTGCGGCAAGATGCACAAGCGGCTGTCGCTCGAGATGGGCGGCAAGAACGCGATGATGGTGATGGACGACGCCGATCTCGATCTCGCGCTCGAGGGCGCCCTGTGGGGCGCGTTCGGCACGACCGGCCAGCGCTGCACGGCCACGAGCCGTCTGGTCCTGCACGAGAAAATCCACGACCGCTTCCTTCAGATGGTTTGCGATCGCGCGAAGCAGTTGCGGCTGGGGCCCGGCCTCGATGACAAAACCGAGGTGGGACCGCTGATCCACGAGGCGGCGCGGCAGAAGGCGGCCGAGTACGTGGACATCGCCAAGAAAGAGGGCGCCACGGTCGCGATCGGCGGCCGGATCCCCCAGGGAGACAAGCGGCTCGAGTGCGGCTGGTTCTACGAGCCGACGGTGCTCGCCGGCGTGAAGCCGGGGATGCGCGTCGAGCAAGAAGAAATCTTTGGGCCGGTCCTCGCGGTCCTCAAGGCCAAAGATTTGGACGAGGCGATCCGCATCAACAACGACGTGAAGTACGGGCTGTCGAGCTCGCTCTACACGCGCGACATCAACGGGGCGTTCCGGTCCATGGTGGATCTCGAGACGGGGATCACGTACGTGAATGCGCCGACGATCGGCGCGGAGGCCCACCTCCCCTTTGGTGGCGTGAAGCAAACCGGCAACGGCCATCGCGAAGGGGGGTGGGAGGTCTACGACTTCTACTCCGAGACCAAGACGATCTACGTCGACTACTCGGGGACGCTGCAGCGGGCGCAGATCGATACCTACACGGAGTGAGCGTCCGTAGCGCGGTTGATGATGGGTTGACGGATTGGTCCCAGCTTCTTCCCCGTCCCGGCCGTCAAGGGGAAATGATATGTTTCCCGATGTGAAGACCACTCCTCCCCTGACTGCGGCGGACGTCGAGCGGATCTCGCTCCCCGGAAAGCAGGTCGAGCTGGTCCGGGGACAGTTGATTGTCCGCGAGCCTCCCGGCACCCATCACGGGGCCATCGCCGCGAACCTGGCGTATTACCTCGGCGACTTCGTGCGGAGCCACGGGTTGGGTAGAGTATTCGCTCAGGACACCGGGTTCAAGATCGCCTCCGATCCGGACACCGTTCGGGCGCCCGACGTCGCGTTCGTCGGGGGGGAGCGGGTCGACCAGATCCCGCGGCGCGGCTACGCCGAGCTGGCGCCCGACCTCTTGGCGGAGGTTCTCTCGCCGGACGATCGCCCCGGCGAGGTGCTCGCCAAGGTCGCCGACTGGCTCGGCGCGGGCACGAAGCTCGTGTGGGTGGTGGATCCGGAGCGCTCCGAGGTCCGCGTCTACCGCCAGGACGGGAGCCTCGCCGTGTTACGGGGCAACGACTCCCTCGCCGGCGAGGACATTCTGCCGGGCTTCACCTGCCCCTTAGTGCAGGTCTTCACCTGACACCCGGGGAACACCGCGACTGGCATTGACCAATTTGGTCAAATCTGTTAGACTCGGCGCTCATGGCCCATCACAAGAAGACTCGGCTGCCGCGCGAGGCCGTGAGCCTGTACGAGGCGAAGACCCATCTCTCCGAGCTGGTCGAGCAAGCCGCGCAGGGGCGGGAGATCATCATCGCCAAGTTCGGGAAGCCCAAGGCCCGGTTGGTCCCGCTCGCGCCCAAGGACACGCGCCACCTGCGGAAGCCCGGTAGAGGGAAGGGCAGGGGCTGGATCGCGCCCGATTTCGATGCGCCGTTGCCTCCCGAGGTGCTGCGGTTGTTCACTGGGGAATCCGGGTGAGGCTGCTGCTCGACACGAATGCGCTGGTCCGGTGGCACCTGGGGAAGCTTCGGCCCGCTGCGGTTCGCACCCTGCAGCGGGCCGAGCTTGTCGCCGTGAGCGCAGTCAGCGCCTGGGAGATCGCGGTCAAGCGGGCGCTGGGCAAGTTGGACCTCAAGGACACCGTCGAACAGATCGTCGCGCGCTACGGGTTTCTCCCCCTGCCGGCGACGGTGCGACATGGCGATTTGTTGCGTGATCTACCGCTGCATCACGCCGACCCGTTCGACCGTCTGCTCATCGCGCAGGCGTTGGACGAAGGGCTCACGATCCTGACGTCGGATCGCGCCTTCGAGCCGTATCGGGTGCCGGTGGTGTGGGTCTGAGGAGACGTTGGGCTGCGTCATTGCGCGCCATGATGCGAGGAACTGGTACGCGGGGTCGAGCGGCGATCGGCTAGAATCGGCCCATGCCAGGCTCTGGCGTGCGACCCCTCCCGCCCCCGACGCCCCGGATGTATCGTCAATGTAGATACCGACCGGGAGGTGGCATGCGCGTCCGCGTCCAGAAGTGGGGCAACAGCCTCGCCATTCGCATCCCCAAGCCGTTCGCCGCCGAGGCGGGTGTCTTGCAAGGCGGAGAAGTGGAACTGGCCGTCTCGCGTGGCCGGCTGGTCGTCGCACCTCTTGCTGCCCCGCGGTATCGCTTGCGGGAGTTGCTGGCCGCCGTCACCGCGTCGAACCGGCACGGCGAGGCGGACTTCGGCGGCCGCGTCGGTCGCGAGATCTGGTAGTGGCGAAGCGCTACGTCCCCGGCCGCGGCGATGTAGTGTGGGTGTCGCTCAACCCGCAGGCGGGGCACGAGCAGGCCGGCCGGCGACCGGCGCTGGTCGTCTCGCCCCGCGCCTATAACGCCAAAGTCGGCCTGGCGATCCTCTGTCCCATCACGACGAAGACAAAGGGTTATCCGTTCGAGGTCGCACTTCCACAGGGGCTGGACGCGTCGGGCGTCGTCTTGGCGGACCAGGTGAAGAGCCTGGACTGGCGAGCGCGGCGCGCGGCCCTCCTGGCCCGCGTTCCGACGCAGACGGTCACGGAGGTCCTCGGCAAGCTCGGCACATTGCTGGCGGAAGGCGAGGTCTGAACGACTGCTTCACGCCCTCGCTCGCCGCTGTCGCGGCGTCGCGCCGACCCGTTGGACCGGCTGCTCAGCGTGCAGGCGCTGGATGAAGGGCTCACGATCCTGACCGCGGATCGCGTGTTCGAGCTGTATCGCGTGCCGGTGGTGTGGGTCTGAGGGCACCTGCGGTTTTCGGGCCCGGCCAGGACGACAAACGATGACGCGGGCCGCAGCGCCCCGGCTGATGTTCAGCCATGCCGTTCCCTTGCCCACCGAGCGCCGAGGAGCAGATACTATGGGCATGGCCGCCCCGACTTATTGGACCGCCGACATGGTCCGGCAGCTTCCCGACGACGGCAATCGTTACGAAGTCGTCCACGGGGAGCTGCTGGTGACCCCCGCGCCCCGCTTCGACCACCAGCTCTTGGTGAGCCGGGTAGCTGTCGCCATCGCCAAGTACTTGGAGGAGGAGCCCGTCGGGATCATGTTGACGTCGCCCGCCGACATTTCCTGGGGGCGGGACGTTTTGGTGCAGCCCGACGTGTTCGTCGTCCCCCGTGATGAGGCGAAGAATCGCGACTGGTCCCGCATCCGGACCCTGCTGCTCGTTGTCGAAGTGCTGAGTCCCTCGACGGCCCGGGCCGACCGGTTCACGAAACGCCATCGGTATCAGGATGCGGGGGTGCCGTTGTACTGGCTCGTCGACGGAGAGGAGCAGCGGGTCGAGGTCTGGACGCCCGACTCGGAGCTGCCGGTGATGGAGACGCAGCAGCTGGTCTGGCGCCCGGCAGGAGCCGGGCAAGCGTTCACGCTGGCGTTGGCCGAGCTGTTTCGTCCTGTCTGAGAGCTTTCACAGCGGCCGGAAGAGGTCCTCGAGCAACAGCATGAGCGGGGTCCGTGCACCCGCGGGCTGCCACGATAGCCGCTCGCGCTCGATGCGTGGGAACCGTGCCTCTGGCGTCCACACCTCCACCGCGTGTGCGTCCCCGTCCACAATCCAGTACAAGGGCACCCCCTGCTCCTGAAACAGGCGGCGCTTCGTGAAACGGTCGTGGCGCTTGGACGACGGGCTGAGCACTTCCACCACGAGCAACAGGTGGCGGATCTGCGCCCAGTCGTTCGTGCGGGCCTCTTCGAGCGGCACCACGATGATGTCGGGAGAGACCAGCGTGTCCGGCCCGTACGAGATGTCCGACCGCGAGCCGAACACATGCCCCACCGGTTCGGCGCGAGCGTAGGCCCGGAGGGCATCGAAGATCCGCCCCCACACGATCTCGTGCCACGGTTTGGGTGCCGGGGTCACGAGCAGCTCGCCGTGGACGACCTCGTACTTGTTGCCGTCCTCGGGGAGTGCGCGCACCATGTCGGCCGTGTAGTAGATCGGGGCGGGCATGCCCATAGTATCGGCTCCTCGGCGAGCGCTCGGCAAGAGGTCCACACGCCTCCGCAGTCTGGCGCATCGCCGGCCCGGGGGCGCCATCGTTTTCACGCGGGGAAGGGCGAATTGCTGCGTCGTCCGAGGCCACGCACAGTGCGTTACGTCAACGCGCCGACGATCGGCGCGGAAGCCCATCTCCCCTTCGGCGGCGTGAAGCAGACCGGCAACGGCCACCGCGAAGGGGGATGGGAGGTCTACGACTTCTACTGCGAGACCAAGGTCGTGTACGTCGACTACTCGGGGACGTTACAGCGGGCGCAGATCGACACGGAGGTTTCGTAGCCTCCTACGAGGGGCTGGGTTCGAAGCATCCACCGCTCGGGAACGGGCCGGGCTCCGCTCCGACCAGTGATTCGCTGATTGTGAGCACGTCTCCGTTGACGGTGCCGACGATCGTAATCCCGGAGGAACCTGGCGCCGTGAAGGGAATCCGAATCGTGACGGCGCCCGCCTCATGCAAGCTGCCGGTCACCGGGCCAAAGGCATCCGGACGTACGCCGACGTCACCTGCGAACCAGAGGCCGACGCGACCGCGAACCTGCATGGCGTCGAGCGAGTCGATGATAATGGTGACCCGGAGGCCGGTGTTGAGAGAGGGTGCCTCGCGCACCATGGGAACGCTCGCGTAACGCCACTCGCCGAGGATTACCCCCAAGTCCCGGCGTGGCAGCGCGGTCGGCCCTTGGGAGCACGCGCCGAGCAACCCCGTGGCAAACGACAGCAGCACGACGCGACGCAAGCGATGAGTGTGCATGATGCCCTCCGGGTGCCCCGCTTTCCCTATTTGATCAGTCCCAATGCGCGCGCGATGTTGATCCTGCCGTGCCCGTAGATCGGATCCACACCGGGCTCGCCGAGGTCATCGGTCGACTGGAGGATCCGCGCACGGATCAGCGCGGGATTGCCGTGGCCCAGTTGCGCCACCAGCAGCGCCGCGAGTCCCGCGACGGTGGGCGCCGCGAAGCTCGTGCCACGGCCAAAACCTGTGACAAGCCGGCGCGCCCGGCAGGGCGGGATAGGCGTGGTTGTCGTCGGGGTCGTCGTGCACAGAAGCGTCACCCCCCGGAACTGACCTGCAATGCCGTCGCCGCCGGGCGCCGCCACGTCGACGGCGGAGCGGCCGAAGGCGGTGTACGACGCCGGCGCGTCCACGTTTTGCCATGGCCCGTTGATCCCCGCCGAGGCGGTCGGGCCGGTGGCGGAGACGCAAATCGCGTTGGCGGCCTCACAGGGCAGCCGCACCAAATCCCCATTGTGATCGAGGTCGGCGCTGTCGTTAAAGGGCAAGGAGACGAGGAGGGCGCCCTTCCGAAAGGCGTAATTCGCCGCCCGCTCGAAAGCCGCCACGATCCCCGGGTTCGCGCTCTTGTCGCGCTCGTGGCCCCAGCTGACGTTGATCACGTCGGCGCCCTGATCCGCGGCATACACGATACCGCTGAGGAGCCGGCCAACAGACCTCGCGTTGGTCGAGTCGGCGATCTTCACGGCGAGGAGCGTGACGTAACGGTTCACCCCGGCCAGCATCGTCGCGTTGCTCGCGACGACGCCCGCGACGGCGGTGCCGTGCCAGAAGAGGTCGCTGAAGGGGAGCCGCCCGGGGTAGCGTGCCGCGACGTTCTCCTCCGTCACGAACGACGTGGAACGCTCGAGGTCAACGAGCCCGACAGGTCGGGTTGCAGGTAGTCGATGCCGGTATCGAGGATCGCGACTACGACGTCGCGCGAGCCCAAGTGACCGGCCGCCCACGCCTCGGGCGCGAACACGGCCCGCATGTTCCATTGCCGCGCGTAGAACTGAGCCAACGTCGGCGACGCCGTGGCATCCGCGGGCATGAGCGCCTCGCTCGACATCGGCTCGGCGACGGCGTCGGCGGCCTCGTCGTCATCCCGCAGGCTCATGACGACGTCGGGCTCCACAGCTCGGATGTCCGCTGCCGCCGCCAACTCGGCCGCCGCAGCTTCAGGAAGGCCGGT
This sequence comes from Gemmatimonadales bacterium, assembly GCA_040901965.1. Classification (GTDB taxonomy): domain Bacteria; phylum Gemmatimonadota; class Gemmatimonadetes; order Gemmatimonadales; family GWC2-71-9; genus 20CM-2-65-7. Next base: position 84,456 of record JBBDYB010000012.1, read on the forward strand.
GACGGTGGCCACACCGATGCTGTCGAGCGCAGCCTCAATGGAGCCGCCCAACTTCGAGACCCGCTCACCGAAGTCGGCCGGCACGCGCTCGGCCGCGAAGAGTACGAGGTAGCGGCCGAGCTGGTCGGCAGACGTTACACTCGCGGCAAGCACCGCATCGCGACCGGACTGTGTAGGCACGCGTGCATCGCTGCAGCCTTGGAGCGCCAGCGCGGCGACAGCGGCCAACACGAAGATGTTCGATGAACTGCGATTCATGACTCACCTCTGATGATCGTGGTTCGGTCTGAAAGCGGGCCTCGCCCTTCGTCTCACGGCCAAGCCCTGTTCGAAAAGTCGGAATACCCGCCGTCCTTGGCGGCAACGACGTCGAACCCCAGGTACAGGTACCAATAGCTGTTCGTGTCCGTGGCGCGGTAGCTCGTCGAGTTGGCAGGGAGCTGGGCGATGACCTCTCGGCCGAAATCACCTATCAAGACATGGTAGCCATCTTCGACGGCGGAGTTGTCCGTCCACGTGAGCTCGACCGTGTACTCATCGACCGCTATCAGAACCAAGTTGGTCGGGCCCGCAGGCGGCGCCGTGCAGTCGACGTTCGATGAGGGCGAGTCGCCCTGGCCGTTGAAAGCGATGACGCGATAGCACACCTGCACCTCGCTGACGCGCGCCGAGTCCGCGACCGGTCCGCCCCAGCCACCAGTCATCCCGACGTGAACCCAGCTCGCTCCACCGTCGGTCGACCGCTCGACACGAAACCCGTCCTCGTTGGTCGAGTTGTCGACCCAGTTGACCTGGATCGTGGTACTGGAGCTCGGCGCGGCATTCGCGTTCGCCGGCGCGGTCGGTGGCGCGCTGGCGGAGGCGGCGCTCGCGAAGTCGGAGGAGTAGGAGTATCCGCCATCCTTCTTCGCCCGCACCTTGTAGTAGTACGTCTTGTCGGCGATCACCCCGGCGTCGCGGTAGGCGGTGCTGTTCGCGGGCACGTCGGCCACGGCAGCCCAGGGCTCGTCCGGCGCAGCGCGCTGCACCTCGTAGCCGTCCTCCGTCGCGGAGTTGTCCGTCCACGCGAGATCGATCGCCGGTCCGGTCACGCCGATCGCGGTGAGGCCGCTCGGCCATGCCGGCGGTGTCGTGCAGTCCACGTTCGAGAACGCGGAGGTGCCCTGGGCGTTGAACGCCAAGGCCCGGTAGCACACCTGTTGCTCGGTCGCTAGTCCACCCAGCGTGAACGACGTGGCATTGGGCCCAAATGTACTGACGAACGTCCAGGGTCCGGTGCTCGCGGCCGAGCGCTCGACGCGGAATCCATCCTCGTTGTCCGAATTATCGATCCAAGAAACGGAGATGTGCTCACTGGTCAGCGGCACGACCGCCATTTCCGATGGTGCGTTCACGGGCGGCAGTGGTGGGGCGAACGTGGTCGCGCAGGCGGTGGTGGAGAACGCCGAGTAGCTGGTATTGCCTCCGGTAGTCCGAAACGCGCGGACCTTGTAGCAATACTGCGTCGAGGGATCGACCCCCGCGTCGCTATAGCTAGTGATGTTCGCGCCAGTGGTGGCCCGCAGCGTGTACGCGCCGCTGGGCCCTGTGATCGAGCGGTGAACCTCGAAGCCGCTCTCATTGCTGGAGTTGTCTTGCCAGGTGAGGTCGATCTGGTTGTGCGAGACAGCACTTGCGCTGAGGCTCGCCGGAGTGTTTACCAGGGCGAAAGAGGGCGCGAGCGGATCGCGCTGGTCACAGCCGATGAGGAGCGAACCAAGCAGCAGGGGAACGGCCAAGCAGCGGTGGCGCACGTCGATCATGGGGCCTCCCGCGAGCACTGATCTCGCGTTGGTTGACGCGGACGTGGTACGGACCGCCGGGGAGGGGTTGCTCAGGTGAGACTCAACAGGTCAGCGAGAGAACAGAGCGTGAAGGGGGAACGGGGAGAAGCGGCGGGCGATCCCTCGGCTTAGCGGCTAGTGGCGCGCAGCGGAGCTCTGCGCGGCTAGTGAAGCGTTGTTGACGCCGGTTCCTTGATCGCTAAGGCCTCCGGGCAGGAAGCAAGTCCCCGGCTGGGTGGTTCGTCAGGTTGACGAGCGCCGTGCCGTCGGCGTTCATCACGTAGACCTCGAAGTTCCCGCCGCGGTCGCTGTCAAAGGCGATCTTTGAGCCGTTGGGGGACCAGGCAGGAAACGCGTCCTTCGCCGGGTGGTTCGTCAGGTTGACGAGCGCCGTGCCGTCGGCGTTCATCACGTAGATTTCCCAGTTGCCGTCGCGTCCAGGTCACGGCGCGGTACGGGAGCTCGTTGCCGGCTGCGTCTTTGACCTTCCCGTCAGCTGTAGCGTCTGGCCCATCACGATGCCAGCTACCGCGGGCGAGACTTCGACCGAGGCCGGCGGCATAGGCGGCGCGGTGGACTCGTTGCCGCAAGCGACGAGAACGAGTATTGCGGGGCAAAACAGCCGCGAGATGTGTCCCGACTCTTTCATTTGCCCCTCCTGCGTTCCGGACAGCCCTACGGCTGGCCGGCGACCTTGATCGGCACGTTGGTGCTCGTGGTCGTGCCGTCGCCGAGCTCCGCGAAGGCGTTGTAACCCCAACAGTACGCGGTCCCGGTCGTGGCGAGGGCGCAGGTATGGTCGGTGCCTGGCACGACCGCGGAGAACGTGAGCCCACCAGTCACCGCCATGGGGATCGACGTAGAGATGTAGGAGCCATCGCCGAGCTGACCGTACCGGTTATACCCCCAGCAGTACGCTGCCCCGGTCGTGGCGACGCCGCAGGTGTGCCACCGCCCGCCCGCCAGCGCGAGGAACCCGAGCCCACCGCTCACGGCCGCAGGGGTGAGCCGGTCGGTGGCGGTGCCGTCGCCTAGCTGACCGTCCGCGTTCCACCCCCAGCAGTACGCCGCCCCGCCGGTGGTCACACCACACGTATGAGTCCCGCCGGCGCTCACAGCAGCGAACGTCAGCTCACCGCTCACAGCCACGGGCATGGCGCTGGACGTGGTCGTGCCGTTGCCGAGCTGACCGCTGCCGTTGTCACCCCAGCAGTACGCTGCCCCACTAATCGTGAGGCCGCAGCTGTGCGTCCTGCCGGTACTCACTGACGAAAGGGTCAGGCCGCCCGCCACGAGCACGGGGACGGTGCTACAGGCCAGGACCGATGGGGTCCCGCCGCGTGTGGAACACGATTCCGGACCTGTCGTCACCCCGACGCCGAGCTGGCCCTCGTAGTTACGCCCCCAGCAATACGCCGCTCCGCTCGTGGTGACGCCGCAGGTGTGCGCATCTCCGGTGCTCACCACAGCGAACGCCAGCCCGCCTGTCACGGCCGCCGGGACCCGGCTGTCGTCGGGCGAGTCGATGCCGATGCCAAGCCGGCCGTAAAGGTTGTCCCCCCAGCAGTAGGCCGCTCCGCTGGTCGTGACGCCGCACGTATGAAAGAAAGTGGCGCTGAGCACGGAGAAGGTGACCCCGCCGGTGACGGCTACGGGGATCAGACGGGAGAACTCCGAGCCGTCGCCGAGCTGCCCATCCTGGTTCCACCCCCAGCAGTAGGCTGCCCCGCTTGTGGTGATGCCGCAGCTGTGAAAAGACCCGGCGGTCATTGACCCCAGCTTGAGGACCACCCCCGTGATGGCCGCGGTATCGCTCACTTCCTCGCTGGTCGCTATCACGGCCGCGGTGCCTGCGCCGACGGCCGTCACCAGCCCGCTCACGCTCACCGTTACCGCCGCGGTGTTGTCGCTCGTCCAGGTGATCGGGCGCCCGAGGAGTATCCTGCCGTTGGCATCCCGGACGGTCGCTGACAGTTGCCTCGTGTACCGCAGCAGCACGCTCGCCGATCCCGGGGCGACCGTCACCGACGCGACCGGCACCGCCGCGGTGACCGTCACGGAGGCGGTGCCGCTCGCCGTCCCGGTGGTGGCGGTGATCGTGGCGCTGCCCTGGCTCACGCCGGTCACCGCCGCGAGTCCCACCCTACCGTCTCCGGGGTCGTACGGCGCGACGGTCGCAACCGTCGGGGCGCTGCTGCTCCAGGTCAACGACGGGTACCGGATCAACCGTCCCCGCGCATCCCGAACGGTCGCCGACAGGATGATCGTGTCGCCCCCGGCCCCGACGCTGGCTGGCGTCGGCGAGAGCACCACGGACGCCGGAGTCCCTGTCGTGACGACGACCCGTGCGAACCCCGTCAACCCGTTGAGCGTCGCCGTAACGATGTAAAAGCCGGGCGCCAGCGCCGTGACCAGCCCGGTCGAGGAGACCGTGAGGGCGCTCGAATCGTTCGAGGACCACGCGAGGGGCTGCGTTATCAGCATGTTGCCCGCGGCGTCCCGCACCGTGGCCGTCATCTGGTACGTCGCCCCCTCGGTGATGGACACCGTGTCGGGCGACAGCATGATCGATGCGGCCGGGCCGGTCGAGGATTGCCCCGTCGTGAACTCTACCGTGACGCCCGCTTCGAGGGCGTCGCCCTCGAGGTCCCGCACCGCCGCGGTCACGACCAGCCGGTAGTCGGTGTTCGGGTCGAGGGGCGCGGCAGGGATGAACGCGGCGGCCGCCCCGCTCCCCTGGAGCAGGCGCACTGCGCCCGCGACCGCAGTCGTGCCGCGGAACAGTTGCACCGACGAGCTCGTGAGCGTGCCGCCGTCGACCGGCTCACTGAAGACGATGACCAGCGCGGCGTTGAGCGGGACATCAGTCTTCCTGCGCGGAGGATTGGTCCGGACCACGATCGGCGGTCGGGCAGCAGTCACCACGACGCGCTCTTGGTACAGCGTGCCGCCGCCGGCGTCCGTCACAACGACCTCAATGGAGTCCCCTGTCTGCGCTTCGACCGGTACCGGATCGAACCCGCCGTCCAGCACCGCGGTGGTGAGCGCCACGGTGTCGCCGATCCGGCGAATGGCCGCGCGGCTGCCCGTGGGGACGGTGCCGGGTAGTAGCGACACGTACACCACTTCGTCCTCCGCGCTGCTCGCCAGCGCAAGCGACGCCCCTGTGCTTGCGACGAGGCTGCCGGTCGGTACGGGATCCGAAACGATCAAGCCTTCGACCGCGCACTCGGAGCACGGACCGCCGGGACTGTCGGAGCACCCGCCGAGCCATCCCAGCGTGCTCAAGAGCGCGAGGGCGATCGCTTGCGCGCAGCGGGACCGGCGAGTCGACATGGCGTTAAGGCTGCCCCACGACCTTCACCGGTACGTTGCTGTTGGTCGTCGTGCCACTACCGAGCTGGCCGGAGGCGTTCCAGCCCCAGCAGTAGGCCGCCCCGGCGCTCGTGACCCCGCAGGTGTGACCGTAGCTTGTGACGAGGCCGCTGAAGCCTAAGCCCCCGGAGACGGGGACCGGCGTGGAGCTCCTCGTGGTCGAAGCGTTGCCGAGCTGGCCGTAGTCGTTCCAGCCCCAGCAGTACGCCGTCCCGGCGCTCGTGCGCCCGCACGTGTGGCCGCGGCTCATGCCCGTGGCGAGGGCGCTGAAGCTCAGGCCCCCCGAGACGGCGACCGGCGTTGCGCTGTTCGTGGTCGAGCCGTCGCCGAGCTGGCCGTGGTCGTTGGGGCCCCAGCAGTAGGCAGCTCCAACACCAGTGAGCCCGCAGGCGTGCCAGCCGCCGGCGGCGATGTCGTTGAAGTTGAGCCCACCGGTCACGGCCACGGGAACGGTGCTGCAGGAAACGCTTACGCCGTCGGGACGACAGGTCTCGGGACCTGTCGCTGTGCCGACCCCGAGTTCGGCATCCTCGTTCCGCCCCCAGCAATAGACTGCCCCGGCGCTGGTCAGCCCGCAGGTGAACCCCCCGCCCGCGGCGAGGGCGCGGAAAATGAAGCTCCCCGACACAGCCACCGGAATGGAGCTATTCGTAGTCGAGCCGTTACCGAGCGCGCCGAGGCCGTTCCAGCCCCAGCAGTAGACCGCCCCGGCGCTGGTCAGCCCGCAGCTGTGATACAAGCCTGCGGCGAGGGCGCTGAAGCTCACGCCCCCGGCCACGGCCACTGGAACTGGGCTGGAGGTCGTCGAGACGTCGCCGAGCTGCCCCTGCCCGTTGTAGCCCCAACAGTAGGCTGCGCCGGCGGAGGTGAGACCGCAGGCGTGAGCTTCGCCCGTGGCGAGAGCGCTGAAGCTGAAGCCCCCGGAGACGGCGACCGGCCCGCCGTAAATGGCGCCCCAGCAGTAGGCTGCCCCGCTCGTGGTGAGACCGCATGTGTACCCCCGTCCGGCGCTCACTGACCCGAAGGTGATCCTCCCCACCGTGATGACCGCGGTATCGCTCCTGCTCTCGCTCGTCGCGATCACCGACACTGACCCGGTGCCCACTCCCATCACGAGCCCGTTCGCGTCCACCGTCGCCACGGCTCCATTGCCACTCGTCCACGAAATCGGGCGACCGACGAGCAGCGTGCCGTTCGCATCGCGGGTCGTGGCGGATAGGTGCGTGGTTCCGTCTACCACAATGGCTGCCGACTCGGGGCTCACGGTCACGAACGCGACCGGCGGAGGCGCGCCAAGGCCGACGACTTGCACCGGCTCGCTGCTGTTGATCGTCGTGCCGTTGCCGAGTTGGCCGTAACGATTGTCTCCCCAGCAGTACGTCGTGCCGCCCTGTGTCACGCCGCAGGTAGTCTGTCCACCCGCGCTCAGGGCCGCGAACCTGAGCCCGCCCGCGACGGGTACGGGCCTCGTGCTGCACGGCGTCTGCTGATAGCATGCTTCCTTCTCCGGTCCATTGGCGTCCCCGGTACCGAGCTGACCGTCTGAGTTGGATCCCCAGCAGTACGCCGCCCCGTTTGTGGTGAGACCGCAGCTGTGCCCGGCGCTGGTCACGGAGGAGAATGTGAGGCCACCGATCACGGCAACTGGAACCAAACTGGACGTAGTGGAGCCGTCCCCGAGCCCACCCGCACCATTCGGCCCCCAGCAGTACGCGGCGCCGCTGCCGGTCACGCCGCAGCGATTGCTGAGGCTCGTAAACGTGAGCCCGCCTGCGACGGCGACAGGGACCGAGCTGTAGCTGGCGGTCGAGCCGGTGCCGAGCAGCCCGGATTCGTTGTCGCCCCAACAGTAGGCGGTCCCGCTCGTGGTGAGACCACAGGTATGAAAGAGGCCAGCGGTCACCGCGGCGAAGCTGAGCCCGCCCGCGACCGCCACGGGCACGGTGCGGACGGGCCAACCGTTTTGGACCTCGTCGCCGCTGGTGGTGCCATCACCCAGTTGGCCGAAGCGATTATTCCCCCAGCAGTAGACTGCTCCGCTCGCGGTGAGACCGCACGCGTGACCGGGGCCGAAACCGTCGCCGATGGTCACAGCGTAGAACTGGTGCCCACCGCGCACGGCTGCGGGGGCCGAACTGGACGACGACGCCTCCAGAGACCCCCAGCAGTACGGTGCCGCCGTTGTGGTGAGACCGCAGCTCACAAAATTCCCGGCGGTCACCGCGGAGAACGTGAGCCCACCGGTCACGGCCACGGGGACCGAGCTGGAGGCGGTCGACCCGTCGCCGAGCGGACCCAAACCCCAGCAGTACACCTTGCCGCTCGCGGTCAGGCTGCAGGTCTTGAGGCCGCCGGCGCTCACTGACAGGAAGGAGCTCGTCGGCTCTGGCGGGATGATCGGGCCGCCGGGGGAATCGCTCGAGCAGCCGCCGAGCCACCCTACTGCGCTCAACACCCCGAGGGCGATCCCCGCTCGCACGAATCCCGTCGCGTATGGCACGGCCCCGTGATACGGACGGGCCTGGCCCGGCTGCTCAGGGTGATTCATCTACCGCTCACGAGAGTGAACCCCGCCCAGAAGAACGGGTGCGCCGTCCGCGGATCGCGCGCCGCCGCCCGCTGCGCTTGGGCGAGCGCCTCCGCCTCCGGCCGTCCAGCGGCGAGCTCCGTGTAAAACCGCTCCATGAACCGCGCCGTCGCCAGATCCTGAACGGGCCACAACGTCGCGAGCACGTTGGACGCACCCGCGAAGAGGAACGCCTGCGCGAGCCCGACCCAGTCGTCACCCGCGGGCACGTCAGCGAGCGCCCCCGCGGCAAGACCCGTCTGACACGCGCTCAACACCAGGAGCCGCGCGTTGAGCGTCAGCCCGAACACCTCGTGTACTTCGAGCCGCCCATCCTCCCCGCCACCCGCGGCAAGCTCGACGAAGGAAAACAGCGGGTTGTGCTTGTTCAGAACGCCATAGCTGGCGAGGTGGATAATGCTCTGCTCGGGCGCGAGCGCGCGGAACTCACGCTCCGTCGCAGTGGGGCCGGTGAGAACCCGCGCGCGGGCGCCGTGAAGCCGGCCGATGGCGGCGACCTCTGCCTGGGAGCCTGGCAGCGCTGCGGCACGGGGAGCGAGCGCCAGCACGCCGCCCCCGACGGGCCGCGCCGGCCGGCCACGCAACCGCAGCCATACCGATGCCGATGGCACGTACTGGATCACATAGCGCTCGATGAGGAGCCGTTCCGGCGGTCCCGGCCGCACGAGCGCCGCGAAAGGGAGGTAGTGGAGCTCGACGTGGGGGGCAATCAGCAGGCGCCGCTTGCCGGCCAGGAGACCGCTCGCTTCCACCGGCGCGACCAAATGCCCGAACAACCGACGCAGCGGTGCGCGCCACGCTTGTCGCGCGGCTCCCTCCGTAGGGCTGCCCAGCGTGCCACGCGAAAAATCTACGAGCCCCGCGATCGTACTGCGTGGAACGTTGAGATCCAGCGCCGCAATGCTGTCCGCGGTGACGACGAAGACGATCGTTGTCGAGTCGCCGAGGAGGTACTCGAGGAGCGCTTCGTCAGGCGCGAGCGCGCGCATCACGTCGCGTACCGGCGCGATCTCGCCGCGCACGAAGGCAGAGTACGAGGGATTCGCCTCGCGCATCTCCACGAGCAGCTCGCTGTACGCATCTTGGGTGCGGGCGAGGGCTTCACGGGTCGCAGCGGCCGCCGTCCCGGCGAGCCCCGGGCCGCGCAGCTCCCCCCCCGAGTCGGCGTCGCCTGGAGTCTCGAGCTGTCGGGTCAGCTCCGTGATCCGCCGGCGGAGATCCTGTTCGCGGCCCGTTACCCCTCGACTCGCCTCGCTACCTGGCGCGACGCGTCCGCGGGCCAGTAAATCGAGCATCTGCCTCGCGCGCAGCCGCTCGCTCGCCTCGAACGCTGCTCTCGGCTGTCCGAGCGCTCGCTGGATCAGCGCGAGCTCGATGTACACCTCCCACTTGTCGGCAAGAAACGCCGCCCGGCGCTCTTCGACCGTCAGGCCGGCGGATACGCTCTCGATCTCTTGAATGGCCGAGTTGAGTTCTGCGGCCGCCTCCGCGAGCGCCCCTCTGCTCCGCAAGGCGCCCGCGAGCCCAGCATGGAGCTGCCAGGCGATGTCCGGCGCGGGACGCGCGCCCAGCCGCGCGAGCCCGCGTTGGTACAGGGACTCCGCGGTGAGCGGCAGACCAGCCTGGGTCTCGAGATCGCCCAGCGCGCCGAGCGCGGCGGCCTCACCTCCCGCGTCGCCGAGCGCGCGCAGCGTGTCGCGGGCTTGAGTGAGCACGCGGCGTGCTCCTGCGGTGTCGCCGCTGGACCGCTCGGCGTGGGCGATAAGCAAACGGGTCAGGGCTGACGCACGCCGGTCGCGGGATGCGCGGTGCGCCTGGAGCGCGAGCTCGAAGGCGGCCTGTGCCCGCGGGTAGCTCTCGCGCATCAGCAGGACGAGTCCCAATCCTTGCTGCGCCGCCGCGCGCGTCTCGTCCTCTCCGGCGCGACGGGCGAGCCGCGCGGCCCGCGCGTAGTGCCGCTCCGCTTCCGGCAGCCGATTGAACTGCACCGCGAGGTCGGCTCGGCCCAGCGCGAGACCGGCACTTCGCTCTGCGCCCGCGAGCGCCTCTGCCCGTTGCAACTGGTGCCGCGCTCCTTGCAAGTCGCCGATCGCGGCGCGCGCGGTCGCAAGATCGCTCCGCACGGCGATCTCCTCGGCGGCCGGACCAGTTTGCCGATAGATGCCTACAGCCTCCGTCAACGAGGCGACGGCCGAGGGATAATCACCCCGGCGCATGGCGAGGAGGCCGAGGTTGTGGAGCACCGATGCCGCGTCGGCTCGATTCCCGCGCTCCCGATAGATCGCGAGCGCCTCGCGATACCGTGCTGCGGCTTCCGCGTAATCGCTCTCGACGCTCGCGATGTTGCCCAGGTTGACCAGGTTCGCAGCGGCCGGCTCGGCCCGGCCCGCCGCGCGGTTCGCCGCCAGCGCCGCCTCGTAGGCGCGGCGCGCGCCCGCGAAGTCGCCCAGCTCTTCGGCGACGAGGCCGAGGTTGTTCCGGTCGGATTCCAGGCCGCGGGCGTCCCCGGTTCGCTGCCGCAGCGCGCTGGCTTGCGCGTACAGCTCGCTCGCCCCCCGCAGGTCGCCCCGGTCCTTCGCTACGCTGCCTAACGAACCCACGGCGTTTCCCGCTGTGCGATAGTCGCCGATTCGCTCCGCGAGGTCACGTGATCGGACGAGATACGCCGCCGCGCTATCGTACTCCTGCGCCATATAGAATCCGGCGCCGAGGTTGCCAAGCGCGGCCGCGATCCCGGCGGTGTCATCGCGCGCCTCGAAGCGCCGCAGGCTCTCGCGCCATGTCCGCATCGCCGTGTCGATCCCACGCGTTCCCAGCGCCGCGTTACCGGCGCGACGCACACTGTCGGCCGCAACCTTCGCGAGCTGGTCAGCCGGAGACAGCGACCGAAACCGCGTCACCTGTCGCACGAAGAACGAGTCACGCCAGGCGACGGCGTAGGCGCCGGCGAGGCGCTCCGCGGCAGCCAGGGACGCGCCGGCCGCAGCGTCAGCGAGAAGGTGTCGGAGGGCTTCACGCGTCTCGTCTGGCCATTGGCGCGTCCGCTCAACGAGTACCGAGTCCGAGCCGTCTCGGACCAGGGTACGCAGCTCGGCGACGTTCTGCACTGACTGCGTCATACTGGCGGCGAGAGCCAGGCACCGAATTGCAAGCGCGCCGATCATGGTCCGCCACCGACGATGCGGAAGGTCGCGAGATCGGAGGCGGCCCAGCGCATCCACACAGCCTGCGCCTCAACCCGCCAGAAGTAGGGCACGCGCGGTTGGAGCCTGACCGAGTCGGGAAGGGCTGCGGACGTGTCCGCCGTCTCGACGGTCCACAGAACCGACGCCTCGCGGTCGTAGAGGCGCACCCGGTAGCGCTCAGCCCCGGGGACGCCGGACCAGACCAGTCGGTCCACGCGAGCCACTGCCGCGCCGGGCGGCGGCCTGATCGGCACGGGTGCGATCGTACTGGTGACGGTTGGCTCCCGGAGCCCGGGTGTCGGGCCGTCGTCGCGGCCACGCGGAAGAACCAGCAAGACAAGGGCGGCCGCTGCGGCGAGGCCCAGCGGGATCGACCAGCGGCGCCACCGCCGTGCGGGGGCGGAGGGAGCCGCTGCCTCCGCAACGAAGCGAGCGGTTGCCTTCACGAGAGAGCGGCAGCGAGCGCAGATCAACAGATGGGTGACGACGGAAGCTCGCTGACCTGCGTTCAGGCGTCCGTCGACGAAATCGGCAAGCACGAGCTCGTCCGGGCAGCCCGGCGTCTCGATCCGGCGCTCGAGCAGCGCCGGGCCGCGCAGCAACCCGGCGGCCTGCTGTAACTCTTCGATCTCGGTCCGGCAAATCGCACAGCCATCTACGTGTTGAGCCGACGCCGCGTCTTCCGCGCCGAGCGCATAGGGCACCAGGAGTTCGGGGGCGGGGTGGGGAGAGGTCACACGCCGCATCCGCTTGATGGCTTCGAGCATCGCGGACGTGTTACGGACACGCGGTGCCGATCTGCTCGCCGGCGATTCATAGATCGCCCCCGCGGATGCCAGCCTGCGTCAGATGAGTGCGGATCGCGCCCAGCGCTCGATAGACCCGGTTATAGACGGTTTTTGTGTTGGGGTAGCCGAGGACGTGCGCCACTTGCTCGGCCGGCATGTCATCGACGACGTAGAGTTGGACCGCAAGCCGATCGTCGGGGGGGAGGGCGTCCAGGGCACGGGCGAGCAATACGCGCTGTTCGGCTGCCACGGCGGGATCGGGCGGGGCGTCCGGAAGCGCTGGCGGTGGCACGGCGAGCTCGGCGGCAAGATGGCCGCGACGGCCGGCGCGAGCGGCACGGTACGTGGCGCTCAGTTCGTTGAGAAACTCGCCGAACGCCAGGTCCGGCGCTTCGCGGGACCGGAGCAGCTCGTAGGCTTCGACATGTGATCGTCCATCGATAAAGACGTACTCGAAGATGCGCTGCCGCAGTGGAGGCAGCGCGGCTGCCATTGTCGAGAGGCGGCGACGCCCATCCCGATGACGGAACCAGTCGATGGTGAGATTGTGGACGACGGCGACGAGCAACGTGGAGAACGGGCGGTCGGGATCGAGTCGGGCGGCGCAGCGACGCAGGCGGGTGAAATCGTCCTCGCGCAGCGCTTCGCAGACGCGTGCGAAGACATCCATGACGTCGTCGGCTTCGTCTGTGTAGTGACGGATCGCGCCGAAGATGAGGCGGCGGTAGCGCTCGATGAAGAGATCCCATGCGGCCTCGGGATCGCCCGATTCGAGCGGAGCGATCCACGGTTCCACCATGGTTCCTCCGGCCGACCAACGGACCGGATATAGCCCGGCGCACCGCTGGGGTCAAACGCCAGGCGTGCAAACGAGCCGTTCTGCAATGAATTGGTGACGCGCGTCACCCGCCTGGCACTAGCGTCCGGACGTGGCGCACGAGTCGGTGGTGGTCGTTCTCGCGACCGGCGGAACAACGCTCGAGCGTGATGCGCTCGACACGCTTCCGGAGACGGCGGTCACGTGGATCCGCATCGAGCGCGAGGGACGGGTGGCATGTCTCGCCGCCCGGGTGCGTCATGCCGACCCGACACTCGAATTCCGAGTCCGGGTTCGGCAATGGGCGGCAGCCCGGGGATGGGGTGTGACTGTTGCGCCGTGCGGTCCGGCTCGCTAACGTAAATCACATGCATGACTTGGGTGGCTCCTTGGCAGAGGGCGGCGCGACCGACACGCCCCGAGTGCCGACAGCCCCCCCCGCCGAATCCCGGCGCTCGGTGCTGGCCCGCTGGTTCGACAGTTGGATGCGTTCGCTGGGCATGGCGCTGGTGCTCTTCCTCATCATCCGCACCTTCCTGCTCGAAGCTTTCCAAATCCCCTCAGGCTCCATGGAGCGTACGCTGCTCGCGGGGGATTTTTTGTTCGTGAATAAGGCGGTCTACGGCGCCCAGATTCCCGGCACGAATGCGCGGCTGCCCGGCTTCAACACGCCGCGCCGCGGTGACGTGATCGTCTTCGCCTACCCGAAGGACCCGACGCTCAGCTATGTCAAGCGCGTGATCGGCGGCCCGGGCGACGTCGTCGAGATGCGCCTCGGCCAGGTGTACGTGAACGGCCGCGCGCTCGAGGAGCCGTACGTGCAACGCGTCGACCCGCTGCACGACGGGTTCGATCCCGAGTTCACCTGGCAGCGGGAGTATTTGGTGCACCGGACCGCTGAGCAGCGGCGTCGCTATCACCCGACGCGCGATACGTGGGGCCCGCTGCGCGTGCCGAGCGGGAAGTATTTCGTGTTGGGGGACAACCGTGATAATTCGGCCGATTCGCGGTATTGGGGCTTTGTGGATGAGAGCGCCGTCAAGGGACGGCCGCTGGTGGTCTATTTCAGCTATGATCGGGGAACGCGCGATCCGCTCCCCTGGTTGACGGACATTCGCTGGAGCCGGCTCGGTTCGCTGATTCGCTGAGTGGTAGCTTCCTATCGGAGAGGAGTGGCCACCCCATGCAACTGAACACGGCGAAACGCGCATCCTTCGACGAGGGATCTCTGGATCAGTATCTGCGGGAAATCAGCCAGTATCCGCTCATTACGCGCGAGGAAGAGGTCACGCTCGCGCAGCGGATCAAGCAGCAGGATCCGGAGGCGCTCGACAAGCTCGTCCGGTCGAACCTGCGGTTCGTCGTATCGGTCGCCAAGAAGTATCAGAACCAGGGCGTGTCGCTCTCCGACCTGATCAACGAGGGGAACCTCGGTCTGATCCGCGCCGCCCACAAGTTCGACGAGACCAAGGGCATCAAGTTCATCTCGTATGCAGTGTGGTGGATCCGCCAGGCCATCCTCCAGGCGCTCGCCGAGCAGTCGCGCATCGTGCGCGTGCCGCTGAACCGCGCCGGCACATTGCACCGCATCGGCAAACGCTCGGCCTCCCTTCTACAAGAATTGGGGCGCGAGCCCACCGTCGAAGAGATCGCCGAAGGGATGGACATCTCCGAGGAGGAAGTCGCCAAGACGCTGTCCATCTCCCAGGCTCATCTTTCGCTCGACGCGCCGCTGACGCCAGGCGAAGACAACAAGCTGCTCGACTACCTGCCCGACACCACCAATCCGGGCCCCGACGACGAGATCTTCGAGCACGCCCTCACCGAGTCGATCGAGTCGGTGCTGGCCACGCTCAAAGAGCGCGAGGCACGCATCCTCCGGCTGTATTTCGGGCTCGAAGGCCAGGAGCCGATGACACTGGAGGAGATCGGCTCGCAGCTGGGGATCACCCGCGAGCGGGTCCGCCAGCTAAAAGAGAAGGCGCTGGCGAGATTGCGCCACGTCTCGAGGGCGAGAGCGCTGGAAAGCTTCCTTTCGTAAAACGGAGCAGGGAGCAGGGAGCGGGGAGCAGCACTGCAAGACTGCTCCCTGCGCCCAGCTCCCTGCTCCCTGTATATTCTCCCGCCTATGGCTTCTACTGCATCATTCGACATCTCGACCGGTGCCGACCTGCAAGAGGTCGATAACGCCGTCAATCAAGCCACGAAAGAAGTCCTGCAGCGCTACGACTTCAAAGGATCCAAAGCCTCCCTGGCTTTCGACCGCACCAAGGCGACGCTGACCCTGGTGGCCGACGATGACTTCAAAATGAAAGCCCTGTTCGACGTGCTCCAGTCGAAACTGATCAAGCGCGGGGTGCCGGTGAAAAACCTGGAGCTCGGCGCCATCATCCCGGCCGCGAACGACACGGTCCGCCGCGAGATCACGCTCACGCAGGGCATCCCGCAAGAAAAAGCCAAGGCGATCGTCAAAGCCATCAAGGACAAGAAATTCAAGAAGGCGCAAGTCTCGATTCAGGGGGAAGAGATCCGCGTGACGGCGCCGTCCAAGGACGAGCTGCAGGAAGTCATCGCCTTTCTGCGCGCGCAGGATTTTGGCCTCGAGCTCAAGTTCGGGAATTATCGCGGATGAAACTCGGCGTCATTTCCCTGGGCTGCGACAAAGCGACGGTGGACTCGGAGCGGCTCGTGGGTGAGCTGGTGGGCCACGGCGCCGTCATCACGCCCGATCTCCCGGCGGCCGACGTCATCCTCATCAACACTTGCGGCTTCATTGACGCGGCGAAGCAGGAATCGATCGACGCGATCCTCGGCGCCGCCAAACTCAAGCAAGAGGCGGCGGTCAAGGCGGTCGTGGCGGTCGGGTGTCTCGTCCAGCGCTACAAACGCGAGCTGCAGGAAGAGATTCCCGAAGTGGACCTGTTCCTCGGGTTCTCGGAGCTCCACCATCTCGTCCCCGAGCTCGCCCAGCGCGGGCTCATCGCCGATCCGCTGGCGACGCATCCCGGCATGCGGCAATTCCTCGGCGACCAGCCACACGTGCGCTACCTCAAGATTTCCGAAGGCTGCGATCACACCTGCGGCTTCTGCGCCATCCCCCTGATGCGCGGCAAACATCGCTCCGAGCCGCTTGCGCAGCTGGTGCGCGAGGCCCAGAGCCTGGAAGCGCAGGGCGCGCAGGAGATCAACCTCGTCGCGCAGGATCTCGGGCATTGGGGGCGCGACCTGGGACCCACAGGGCCGAAGCTGCCCGACTTGATCGAGACGCTGCTGCGCGAGACCACGGTGCCCTGGTTCCGCCTGCTCTACGTGTATTCGGCGGGGATCAGCGAGCGGCTGGTGGAGCTGATGGCGCGCGAGCCCCGGATCGCTCCTTACATCGATATGCCCATCCAGCACGCGAGCGACCGCATGCTGGAGCGGATGCGGCGCCCCGAGCGGGTGCAAAGCTTGCGTGAAAAGCTCGCCTGGCTGCGCGGCACGATTCCCGATCTCGCGATCCGTACCACCTGCCTCGTGGGGTATCCCGGCGAGACCGAGGAAGACTTCCGCGCGCTGCTCGCCTTCCTGGAAGAAGCGCAATTCGATCGGATGGGCGCGTTCGCCTATTCCCCGCAGGAGGGCACGCGCGCCATGCAATACGAAGACGACGTAAATGACGACGTCAAGCGAGACCGTCTCGAAGAAATCGTCGAGGTGCAACGTGTAATCTCCGGTGAGCGCCTGGCGCGCTTCGTGGGCCGCGACGTGGATGTGCTCGTGGATCGCGTGAGCGATCCCGACGAGGACGGCGCGACCCACGTGGGACGGGTGCGCTGGCAGGCCGACGACGTCGACGGCGTCACGTATCTGGCACAGGGTGGCTGGACCGCGCCGGGTGCGTTCGTGCGCGCGCGTATCACGGCGAGCGAGGACTACGATTTCCGGGCCGCCGCACTGACGTGACCCGCTCCAGCGAGTTGTTCGACCGGGCGAAGCGCGTGCTGCCCGGGGGCGTGAATTCGCCCGTACGGGCGTTCCGGGCAGTCGGCGGGACGCCCTTTTTTGTCGCCCATGCGGCGGGCTGCCGGCTCACCGATGCCGACGGCAAGAGCTACGTGGACTACGTCTGCTCCTGGGGACCCCTGATCCTCGGGCACGCCCATCCCGCCGTGCTCGACGCCGTGCGTCAGGCGGCGGAGCGGGGATGGACGTACGGCGCCCCCTGCGAGGCGGAAGTCGAGCTCGCCGAGGAGGTGCGGCGCCGGGTGCCGTCGCTCGAGATGATGCGGTTCGTGAACAGCGGCACCGAGGCCACCATGGCGGCCGTGCGGCTCGCCCGCGCCGCCACGAGCCGCGATCTGATCATCAAGTTCGACGGCTGCTACCACGGTCACGCCGACGGATTCCTCGTGAAGGCAGGCTCCGGCGTGGCGACCCTCGGGCTCCCCGACAGCCCTGGCGTGCCGGCCGCGCTCGCCGGTCTCACGCTGACCGCGCCGTTCAACGACGCCGCAGCCGTGGCCGATCTGTTCCGCCAGCACCCTGACCGGATTGCCGCCGTGATCGTCGAGCCCTTCGTCGGCAACGTGGGGTTCATTCCGCCCGATCCCGAATTCCATCCCGCCCTCCGCGACCTGTGCGACCAACACGGTGCGCTGCTGATCTTCGACGAGGTGATGACCGGATTCCGCGTGGCGCCGGGCGGCGCGCAGGAGCGCCTCAGGATCCGGCCCGACCTGACGACGCTGGGCAAGATCGTGGGCGGCGGCTTTCCCGTCGGCGTGTATGGCGGGCGAGCCGACCTGATGCGGCGCATCGCGCCCGAGGGGCCGGTATACCAGGCCGGCACGTTGTCGGGGAATCCCGTCGCGATGGTCGCGGGACTCGCGACGATTCGGGAGACCGCACGTCCTGGTTTCTATGACGCACTCCAGCAGCGCACGACGCGGCTTGTGGGGGGGTTGGCTGACGCCGCGCGCCGCCACGATGTGGCGATGACGCTCGGGCACGCGGGTTCTATGTGGGGCGCCTATTTCGCCGCCGGCCCGGTCCGGAACTACGCCGACGCCAAGCAGTCCGACACGGCGCTGTTCGCACGCTGGCACAAGGCGGCGCTCGCGCGCGGCGTGTTCCTCGCGCCGTCCGCGTTCGAAGCCGCATTCGTTTCCAGCGCGCACACGGACGCGGATATTGAGTTCACCATCACGCAGCTCGATGCGGCCCTGGGCGAAGCTCGCGTTCGTTAGCGCTGCACTCCTCGTCGCCGCGGGGTGTCCTCGGCCCCGCGGTGGCGGACCGGCGCCCACCGCCGAGCCGGAGCTGCGGATCGGTCTGGCCGTGGGCGCCGACACGGCGGCGCTCGGCGGCTCAGGAGGGGGCGAGCTGCTCCTGACCGACGAGACGAGCGGTGCGCTCGTCGGGTCCATCCCCGCCGGCGCTCGCTGGCTCGTCATTCCCGACTCAGCTGATGGCACGCGCCTGCGCTTCGTGAAGCCCGACGGCACTCGGACCGATCCCTATCGTCGCATCGCCGCCGTGAACGTGACGGAAGACCGGTTCGCGGTTGCCAATGGCCGCCGCTACCGGGGGCGGATCCACGTGGCCGCCGGGCGCGGCGTTCTGACGGTCGTGAATCGCGTGAGTCTCGAGAGCTACGTCGCCGGCGTGGTCGGCCCCGAGATCGGTGGCCGGCGGCCCAACGAGGAGGCTGCGGTCCTCGCCCAGGCCATCGTGTCGCGCAGCTTCGCCCTCAAGAATCGCGGACGCTGGGAGTCCTTGGGCTTCGACGCCTACGCCGACACACGCGATCAGGTGTACCTGGGCGTTGCGGTGGAAACGCCGCAGGCGTGGGACGCGGTGCGGAAGACGGCGGGGCAGGTCCTACGCTACGACGGAGACGTCGTTGACGCGTTTTTTCACTCAACGTGCGGGTTCAGCACGGCGGGCGTGGAAGAAGCATTCCCGACGGCGCGAGCGCGCCCTTATCTGCGGTCGGTCTCGGACGCCAGCGGCGGAGGTCATTACTACTGCGACATCTCGCCGCGGTTTCGGTGGCGCGAAGAATGGGATGGCCCCAAGCTCCGCGCTATATTGTCGCGAACGCTGCCGGCCGTGACGCCGCTCTCGGGCGATGGTCTGCAACCGATTACGGACGTAAGGGTAGGCCGGACGACGCGGTCCGGGCGGGTCGGGGAGGTGCGGATCGTGTTCGAGCGGGGCGATGTGCGGATTCCGGGACCGGACGTCCGGACGGTCCTGCGACCCGAGGCCGGCCGGACGCTCTACAGCGGCGCGTTTCAGCTGACCGTCACCAAGAGCGGCAGCGAGGTCAGCCGCGTCGTGGCAGCCGGCGCGGGGTCGGGGCACGGCGTCGGGATGTGCCAGTGGGGCGCCATCGGCCGTGCCCGCGCCGGCCAAAACTATCGGGCGATCCTAACTACCTATTTTCCCGGGACCAAAATTGAGAAGCTCTACTAGCAACGAACGTTGGAAGGTTGGAATGATGGAAAGTGTGGCGATTCTGCTTCTTTCCATCATTCCAACATCCCAACTTTCCGCTCAGGGTGTCCTCAGCCAGTTCTCCTACGACAACCTCCGCTTTTCGGGGATCCAGTTCGACGTCGGTGTGCTCGGAGCCTCTGAGCTGACCGGGGCGACGGTGGGCGGGATCCGCGTAGACTACGGACGCATTGCGCCGAAGGTGCGATTGCTGTTCGGCGTCTCCTATTTTCGCTCGCAATTCGCCAACGAAGCGCGGGACCGGTTCGAGGCGCGCCTCGATAGCATCGTGAATCCATCCACTCCCGATAGCATCAATCTCGGCCGCATCGCGCTCAGCGACATCATCGGGGACGTCGATTTTCAGCTTGTCTTTCCGCAGGCCCATGGGATCACCGCCTACGTCGGCACGGGGGTGAGCATCCACCTCCGCAACGGCAGCGGCGCCGGGATCAACGGCACGTTCGTCGAAGACGCCCTCGACGTGATTACGGCGGGGCTGAACGCCACCATGGGTTTCGAATTCAATCTCTCTCAGGCGTGGCGCTTCACGGTTGATGGCCGGGGCATGCTGTCGAGCGGCTTGAAAACCGCCAGCCTACGCACCGGCATCATGTACCGGCTTCGTGGGGGCAGGGAGCAGCGAGCGGGGAGCGGGAAGTGAACGACCCGATGCGCGTCGGCGTCATCGGGGCGGGGGCCATCGCGCAGGTGGCCCATCTGCCGGTCCTGCGCAGGCTTCCCGGCGTGGAAGTGGCGGCGATCTGCGACAACGACGTCGGCAAGGCGCAGGCGCTCGCCGCGCGGTTCGAGGTGAAGGACACCTACGACGACATCGAGGAAGTGCTGCGATACGCGAACGTCGATGCCGTCGTGATCTGTACGCCGAATCACCTCCACGAAATTCACGTCACCTCCGCCCTGGCGGCGGGGGCGCATGTCTTGTGCGAGCGCCCCCTCGCGCTGAATCTCGAGGGCGTCGAGCGCGTGCTCGCGGCGAGCGACAAATACGGCAAGCGGGTGATGGTGGGCATGAACCACCGCTTCCGCTCCGACGTGCAGGCGGTGCGCGGCTTTCTGGCCGGCGGCGACCTCGGCGCGCTGCAGGCTGTGCGCGGCGGCTGGTACACGTTCCAGCCGAGCCGCCAGATGCTGGGTTGGCGGTTGCGGCGCGAGCAGGCGGGCGGGGGCGCGGTGCTCGACCTCGGCCTGCCGCTGATCGATCTCGGCCTGTGGCTCGCGGGCTGGCCCGCGCCAAAGCGGATTTCAGCCCATCTGACGCGAGCGAGTAAGGAGGGCGTCGAGGACATGGGCTCGGCGCTCATCGTGTGTGAGAACGGCGTATCGATCACGATGGACGTCAGCTGGCGGCACATGGGAGAAGGGGAGCGCTTCTGGTTCGACATCGTGGGGGCCAAGGGCTCGGCGACGATTCAGCCGCTGCGCATCTTCCGTGAGCAGCACGGCTCGGCCGTGGACGTGACGCCCACGGGCGCGACCGGGCGCGAGACCCAGTTCATCCAGTCCTACCGGGCCGAGTGGATGTACTTTCTGGCGGTCATCAAGGGGGACGTGAACGCGCCCCCGCCGCGCGACCAACTGGCGCTGCAGCGCGTGGTAGACGCGATTTACCGGTCGGCGGACGAAGGGCGCGACGTCTTGCTGTGAACGGGCGCCGAGTAGCGGTGCTGGTGGCGCTGGGAGCGATCGCCCTTACCGCGAGCTATCCGCCATTCCCGCTTCCTCCCCTCAGTTTTCTCGCGATCACGCCCGCCGTCCTGCTGATCCGGCAGGCGATCCAGGATACCGATCCCCGCCGCGCATTCCGCTGGGGTTGGTGGTACGGCGTTGTCACCAACGCGCTGGTGCTGTACTGGATGATCGTCGCGCTGTGGCATTTCACCCCGATGTCGGCGCTGGGCTACCTCGCGACCATCGCCGTGCTCGGCCTCCTGACGGGCGTGTTGTTCTGGTTTGTGGTGCGGCTGCGTCTCGCCGCGCCGGGAGTCCCGCTGTGGGTAGTCCTTCCCGTCGCCTGGACCGCACTCGAATGGCTGATCGGCCACCTCGGCGATGTGAGTTTCCCCTGGTTGGGGCTGGGCACGTCGCTCGCCGACGCCCCGGTGCTGGTGCAGTGGGCGGATCTGGCGGGCGCGCGGGGCGTTACCCTGTGGGTGGCGTGGTGCAACGTCATGATTGTTGACGCGGCAACTAGCGTGCGCGGTGCGCCGTACGCCGTGCGCCGGGCGACGATTC
The DNA here is from genome assembly GCA_040901965.1 of Gemmatimonadales bacterium. GTDB lineage: Bacteria > Gemmatimonadota > Gemmatimonadetes > Gemmatimonadales > GWC2-71-9 > 20CM-2-65-7. The sequence goes on from JBBDYB010000012.1 coordinate 105,767, forward strand.
TGCTCGCCACGATCCTCCTTGCGCTAGGCTACGGCGCGTGGCGCATGAGGACGCTGCCGGTTCGCGAGGTTGGGGTGGTCGGGCTGGTGCAGCCCAACGAGGGGTTCCGAGAGAAGTGGGATTCCGCGCACGCCGACAGCGTGGTCGCGAAACTCCTGGCCCACTCGCGGGAGCTGCTCGCCCGCGCGCGGCCTCAGCTCATCATTTGGCCCGAGGCGGCAGTCCCCGACTTCCTGTGGCGGCGGCCGCCGTGGGAAGCAGCGATCACGAGCCTGGCCCGCGAGAGCCACGTGCCGATCTTCACGGGCATCGTGCACGCGGATCCCAGCTGGCGTAGCACGAGCGACCCCTACTTCAATGCCGCCCTGCTCGTGGACTCGACCGGAGAGTGGCGACGCCACCCCGTGTACGCCAAACATTACCTCGTGCCAGTCACCGAGCGGGTGCCGTTCGTACCCGTGCGCCTGTTCCGCGCGGTCCCGGGGCTCGCCCGCTGGTCGGGCGGAGTCTCATCCGGCCGTGACCTGCCCGTCTACGAGACGTCCATCGGGCGGTTTGGCGTGATCATCTGTTATGAATCGGCGTTCGAGGACCTGCCGCGGAAGTACCGCGCGCGCGGCGCCGACTTCCTGGTCAACATCACGAACGACGCCTGGTTTGGCCGCACCAGCGCGCCGCAGCAGCACGCTTCTCACCTCGTGCTCCGCGCCATCGAGACGCGCATGGGCGTCGCGCGTGCCGCGAACTCGGGGATCTCCGAGTTCCTGGATCCGTTGGGCCGAGCGTACGCGGCGACGAAGCTTGACGAGGAAGCAATCGTGGCCGACGTCCTGCGTACCAGCGACGTCATCCCCCTCTACGTACGGATTGGCGATTGGGTGGGCACGCTGGTCGTGGTGCTCACGCTCGCCGGTATCGCGTTCCTCCTGAAGCTTCGCTTCGCGCCATGACCCGGGTGGGCGTGGACGTCGGCGGGACGTTCACCGATCTCGTCGCGGTCACGCCCGACGGCAGCCTCGAGATCCGCAAGGTTGCGAGCACCCCGCACGATCCCGCCCTCGGGTTGTTTCGCGCTCTGGATGCTCTCGGGTCGAAGGCGATCGACGTGCTGGTGCATGGCACCACCGTTGCTACGAATGCCCTGCTCGAGCGCCGTGGCGCGCGGGTCGCGTTGATCACGACGGCCGGTTTCGAGGACTTGCTCTGGCTGCGGCGGCAGGACCGCCCGGCGCTCTATGACCTCGCGCGCGATCATCCGCCGCCGCTCGTCGCACGCCAGGATGTGGTGGGTGTGCAGGAGCGGATGGGACCAGATGGCGCCGTTCTGCCCCTCTCCGATGCTGAAGTGGCGCGAATAGTAAAGGAAGTAGCCGCACTAGCTCCCGCTCCTGAGGCTGTGGCCATCGCGCTGCTGTTCGCATTCCGCCATCCCGCACACGAACGCCGGCTGGCTCAAGCCCTGCGAGGCGCGCTGCCGGCCGTGCCCGTTGCGGCGAGCCACGAGGTACTCCCCGTGTTTCGCGAATACGAGCGCACCAGCACGACGACGGCCGAGGCTTACTTGAGGCCGACGGTCGCGGCGTATATCGCGAAGACAGCGAAGATGTGTGAGAGCCATGGGGTACGCTCACTCCGCATCATGACGTCGAGCGGTGGGACACTCGCGCCCGAGCAGGCGGCCGCCCGGGCGGCGAGCCTCGCGCTGTCGGGGCCGGCTGGTGGAGTCGTGGGGGCGCGCCTCGTCGGTGAGGCGGTGGGCTGCCGCGACTTGCTGACGCTCGACATGGGCGGCACGAGCGCCGACGCGAGCCTCGTGAGCGGCGGTGTCGCCCTCGCCGAAGGATCGGAATCGATCGCGGGCGTGCCCCTCGCGCTCCCGGCCATTCTGATCGAGACGGTCAGCGCGGGCGGCGGCAGCATCGCGTCTGTCGACGAGGGGGGCGCGCTCCGCGTCGGCCCGCGCAGCGCTGGAGCCGACCCCGGGCCCGCCTGCTACGGCCGCGGCGGTACGGAGCCCACGGTAACCGACGCCTGCCTCGTGCTCGGCTGGCTCGATCCGGGATATCCGATTGCCGATGAGGTACGGCTCGACCGCGCCGCGGCGGAACGCGCGCTCGTGGGTCTCGCCGCGGCGATGGGCGGAGGGCGCGATGCCCGGCAGCTCGCGGCGGGCATCGTCCAGGTGGCGACCGCCGTGATGGCCCGCGCGCTGAAGCGGGTGAGCGTGGCACGAGGGATCGACCCACGCGGTATGGCGCTGCTTCCGTTCGGCGGCGCGGGACCGCTCTTCGGCTGCGCCCTGGCAGACTCGTTGGGAATGACTCGGATCGTCGTGCCCCCGCACCCGGGTGTGCTGAGCGCGCTGGGACTCGCCGCGGCCCCCGAGCGGGTCGAGGTGCTCGCATCGTTTCATCGCCCGCTCGCCGATCTCGACGGCGCGATGCTCGCGCGCGGGTTTGAGCCCCTCCTCGCCGCAGGGGCGGCCGCCCTCCCCGGCGCGACACTCACGCGCTACGCCGACTGCCGCTTCGCGGGCCAAGGATACGAAGTCACCGTGCCGGTGTCCCGCGACGATCCGGCCGCGCTCGGGGCCTCGTTCCGCGCCGCCCATCAGGCGCGCCACGGCCACGCCGATCCCGACCAGAGCGTCGAGCTGGTCAACCTGCGCGTCGCCGCCGAGCGGCCGGTGCCGGCTCCTACGCTGGGCCGGCGTGCGGGCGTGGGAACGCCGACGGCAGGACACCGCCAGATCGTGATCCGCGACGGCTCGCGGGTGCGCGCGGATGTCTGGCCCCTTGGGGAGCTGCCGGAGGGACGCCGGCTCAAGGGGCCCGCCGTGCTCGCGGGACTCGATGCCACCGCGCTGATCGAGCCCGGGTGGCGGGGCAGCGTGCACACCTCCGGCGCCGTGATCGTGGAGCGAGCATGACACTCGATGCCGTCGGCCTGGAGGTGATGGCCCATGCGTTCGCATCGATCGCGGAGGAGATGGGGCTCGTGCTCGTGCACAGCGCGCTCTCGCCCAACATCCGGGAGCGGCGCGATGCTTCCGCCGCGCTGTTCGACGCGGATGGCGAGATGATCGCGCAGGCCGCCCACATCCCCGTGCACTTGGGAGCGCTGGCCGATGCCGTCGCCGCGGTGCGCGAGCTGCAACCCGACCCGGACGAGCTCTTCCTTCTGAACGATCCCTACGCCGGGGGCAGCCACCTGCCCGACCTCACGCTCATCGGCGCCATCCGGGTGGAGGGGAAGGTCGGCGGGTACAGCGTCGTGCGGGCCCACCATTCCGACGTGGGGGGGATAACGGCGGGCAGCATGCCGGCGGGGGCGCGGGAACTGTATCAGGAGGGTCTCATCATTCCGCCGACGCGGCTGACGCCGGAGATCGAACGGCTGCTGCTGGCCAATGTGCGCACCCCGGCGATGCGGCGCGGCGATCTGGCGGCGCAGCGCGCGGCGGTGGAGCGCGGTGCGGAGGGACTGCGTACGCTCGCCCGGCGGCACGGGTGGAACGCGCTGCGCGACGCCGCCAGGGAGCTCCTCGCCTACGCCGAGCGCCGCACCAAGGTGGTGCTGTCCCGTCTTCCGTCGCGGGGGGAGATGGTGGCGGTGGACTGCCTGGAGGGTGACGGCGTTCTCGAGAGCGATCTCGAAATCCGCGTCCGGGTGAAGATCGCAGAGGGCGTGTTCCACGCCGATTTCACGGCGACCGCCGGGGCGGCGCCGGGGAATGTGAACTGCCCGATGGCGGTCACTCGCTCCGCCGTCTTGTTCGTCGTCCGCACGCTCCTCCCCGAGGACGTGCCGATGAACGGCGGCGTTTCACGCGCGGTGGTGGTGACGGCGCCGCCCGGCTGCCTGATCAATGCGCGGCCGCCCAGCGCGGTCGCGGCGGGAAACGTGGAGACGTCGCAGCGTATCGCCGATACGGTCTTTCGCGCCCTTGCCGCCGGCGGATGTCACGTTCCGGCCCAAGGGCAAGGCACGATGAACAACGTGACCTTCGGAGGGAGCAGGGAGCGGGGAGCAGGGAGCTGGACCTATTATGAGACCATTGGCGGGGGGCAGGGGGCGAGTCGGGGCGCGAACGGGCCGTCGGGGGTTCACGTGGGCATGTCCAATACGCGCAACACGCCGATTGAAGTCCTGGAGCTCGAGCATCCGCTGCGGGTGCGGACCTACGCGCTCCGCGAGGGGAGTGGGGGAGTGGGGACGTGGGGAGGTGGGGAGGGTGTAGTGCGAGAGTTTGAAGCCTTGGCGCCGATGGAGGCCACTTTACTGACCGAGCGGCGCCGCCATGGCCCGAGGGGCGCCGCGGGCGGATCAAACGGCGCGCCTGGCGCTAACATGGTGAACGGAACAGCCCTGCCATCGAAGGTGACCCTGCGCTTGGCGGCGGGGGACATTCTACGAATCGAAACCCCCGGCGGCGGCGGCTGGGGACCATCGAAAGGAACGACGATATGACGTGGGTCCTGTTGGCGCTGCTCGGCGTCGTGGCGGGTGTCGTCTCGGGCCTGTTCGGCGTCGGCGGCGCGATCGTAATCGTCCCCGGGCTCGTGTTGCTGGCCAAGCTGCCTCAACACACCGCGCACGGCACGTCGCTTGCCGCGCTGCTGCTCCCGGTCGGGTTGCTCGGCGCGCTGGAGTATTACAAGCGCGGCCAGGTGAACATCGCGTATGCGGCGGTCATCGCCGGCGGTCTCTTGATCGGCGCGTACTTTGGGGCGCGGCTGGCGGGCTCGATGTCGGACGTGATGCTGCGGAAGGCGTTCGGGGTCCTTCTGTTGCTCGTCTCGGTGAAGCTCCTGGCATCGTGAGTCAGTCTCAGGCCTCGGGCGCGGACCGCTGAAACACCTTGCCGTCCACGAAGAGCTTGAACAAGTCGGAGTCCAGCTGCCCGTCCTTCACCTCGTGGCTCAGGATGTCGAGCGCCCGATCGAGCGAGACGGCGCGCTTGTAGGGTCGATCCTGCGCGGTGAGCGCGTCGTAGATGTCGCTGATCGTCATCATCCGCGTCTGGATCGGAATCGCCTCGGCGGTAATGCGGCGCGGATAACCGCGGCCGTCCATTTTCTCGTGGTGCCCGTAGGCGATGAGCGGGATCTGCTGGAGCTCCCGGGTCCAGGGAATGCGCTGCAGGAACTGAAACGTATGCGTGACGTGGCTCTCGATCTCGTGGCGCTCGGCATCGTCGAGGCTGCCCTTGCGGATCGTGAGATAGCGCATCTCGTCGGGTGACAGGAACGGGTCCGTCGCGCCGTCGAACGCCAGGTAGGTCCGCTTCGCCCACGCCTGCAGCTCTTCAAAGCTGCCGTCCGGCAGAATGCTGGGTTCGTTTGCCTGCAGCACGATCTCCAGAAAGCGGTCCAGCTCCTTCAGCTCCTGCTGGTGGGCATCCTCCAGTTGCTTGACGAAGCTCTCGTAGCCCTGTTTGCCGTGGGTCTCGAGGAATTCGGCGCGCTTGCGCCAGAACTCCCGCTCCGCGGTGCGGCGGATGAACGCGTGGCGATGCCGCACCAGCCCCAGGTCCGACGGGTACAGCTTTTTGGCCTTGATCAACACCTGTTCCCGGACGCCGACCTTGCCGAAGTCGTGGAGCAGGGCGGCGTAGCGGATCTCTTTCAGCTGCTCGCGTGTGAACGTGATGCCGCGGTAGGGGCCGTCACCGGCGCGATCCACGATCTCGGCGAGGCCCACCGTCATTCCCGCGACGCGCCCGCTATGGCCGTAGGTCGTGGGATCCCGCTGCTCGATCGCGTGCACCGCCGCGAGCACAAATCCCTCGAACAGCCGCTCGATGTCCTCGTACAGCCGGCTGTTTTCGATCGCGACCGCGGCCTGGCCGGCCAGCGCGGTCACGAGCTCGACCGTGCGCTTGGAGTAGGGCACCACCTGATGCTCGACGTCGGCGGGCGTCGTCAGCACCGCGTCGAAGTTGCGCTTGCGGTTGATGAGCTGCAGCACGCCGATGATTTCCTCTTTGTGATCCTTCATCGGGATCACCAGCATCGACTTACTGCGGTAGCCGTAGCGTTCGTCGAACGAGCGGTTGATCGTGTACTCGACGTCCGGGGGCAGGAAGTACGCGTCGTCGATGACGAGCGAGTCGCCCGTGACCGCGCAATAGCCGGCGAGGCTGGTGCGGTCCACCGGGATGGTGAATTCCACGAACGGCGCCTCGGGCTTCGAGTAGGTCTGCGCCAGCCGGAACCGCAGGCGCTTGTTGCCCTGCTCGCTGCGCTCGACGAGGTAGAGGCTGCCCGCGTCCGACTGCGTGATGCGCCGCGCCTGCGTGAGGATCAGCTCCAGCAGGGTCTTCAGGTCGCGCTCCGTGCCGAGCGCGACGCCGATGCGCGTCAGCTCGCCGATTTCCCGGGCGCGCTGCGCCGCCTCGCCGCGCGCCCGCGCCGTCTCGGCGCGCGCCGCCGCCTCGCGAAAGCCGGCCCGGATCGCGACGAGCAGGCGCCGGGGAGTGGCCGGGTGGGTCAGGAAGCCCGACAGGAACTCGGTCGGCAGGCCCTGGGGGACGTCGGTCTCGCCGTCGCGGCCGATCGCCACGATCGCGCCGCCGGCGTCCACGAACGACCGTATCACGTCCACAGGGAACGCGGAGCGGCTTTCGGCGTCCAGCAGGAACACGGTCGGCCGATCGTCGGCCACGGCGAGGTCCTTGGGCTGGCGCACCGCCCGCGTCTCGACGTGGGCCGTCTCGAGCGCCGGCGCCACGGCGTCGGGCCGCCACATCGGCGGGTGCAGCAGCAGGTATCTCAGGGTCTCGACCCTTCTGTGCCGCCCGCCTCGCCGGCCCGGCTATCGAGCCGCAGCTCCGTTAGGACCGCTGCACCCGCTGCAGGCCTTCCTGCGCCTCAGCGTATTCGGGGAAGATGGCGAGCGCGCGGTTGAACATCTCGACGGCCTTCTCCTTTTGCCCGCGGTCCTGGTAGAGCAGGGCGCGCGAGTAGTAGGTGAGGGCCTCCGTGGGGATTTGGCGTCCCATGCGCTGATCCGACGCCTGCCGCTGCAACGCCGGCAGATTGGCGTCCTTCATGAGGCGCGCCGAGATGTTGCGGATGATGTCGAACAGGTGATCCCGCTGCATCCGCTCGGATTCGGTCTTGACGATCTCGCTGGTCTCGGTATTGACCAGCCGCACGTCCACCCGGAAGTCGCCGTAGAAGTCGATGAACGTGCCCAGCACGACGTAGCGGGCACCGACGAGCTTGCCGATGCGCGCCGCGGTCTGGGGATCGATCCGGCCCTGGGCGCCGAGGTTCTGCTCCTCGAGGAGCCGCTGGATCTGCTCGCGCTCCACTACGCGGGCCGCGGGGTTGGCCGAGAGCTCGGAGATCATCATGCCCGCGATCCCCCGCTCCAGCGCCTCGAAGTCCTCTTTCCCTTGCCCGTACGAGCCCCCGTTGCTGAAGGGGAGCACGGCGATGCCCGGCCGGGTGTCTTGGCCGCGCTGCTGGGCCCCCAGTAGAACGGGCAGTAGGCTCAACACAGCCACGACGCCACGCGCTCGCATATCTGCTCCTCGAGTCACAGGGTCACCTGCATACCTTCTTGTGCTGCCAGGACTTCCAAGGGTCCGCCGCGGTTCATGGCATACTTGCGCGCCGCCGCCAGCAGCCCATCCATCGCTTCGTCGCCATGCTCCGGCTCATGGTGGAACAGGACGAGCCGCTTCGCGCCGGCATCCCGCGACAGGGCCACCGCTTCCTCGTACGTCGAGTGCCCCCAGCCGCGGTGCTGCTCGAGCTCCGCCGGCGTGTACATGGCGTCGTGAATCAGGAGATCGACGCCCTGCAGAAACGCTACGAAATCGCGCCGCCAGCTCACCGGCACATCGTAGTGCCCGCCGGGTCCGAGCTCGTTGTCCGTCACGTAGGCCATGCTCGGCCCGCCGGTGGCGGGCGTGAGGCGGAATCCCAACGTCGTGCCTGGGTGCCGCAGCTTCGTCGTCCGGACTCGGAACTCCCCGATCGAGAACTCGTCCATGTCCACCTGCTGCACCGTCAACTTCGCCGACAACGCATCGAGCGGGACGGGGAACACGGCCGGATCCATCTGCTGTCGCAGAATCGCTTCCAGCGACGTCGTGCCCTGCCGCGAGCCCCAGATGCGCACCGCGTTTCCGGGGGCGAAAAACGGCTTGAAATGTGGCAGCCCCTGAATGTGATCCCAGTGAGCGTGTGACAGCAGGATCTCGACTTTGACGGCGCCGTTCTGCTTTTCCACCAGCTCGAGCCCCAGTGCCCGGATCCCGGTGCCGGCGTCGAGCACGACAAGCTGACCTCCGGCGCCCTCAACGGCGACGCACGGCGTGTTGCCGCCGAAGCGCGCGGTGTTGGGCCCCGGGGTCGGAATGCTACCCCGAGTTCCCCAGAAGGTCACCGTGTAGGCCATGCGTTTGGGCACGCCGTCGCTCGCGCTAAGTTACTGGTAATTGGACACGTAGAACAAGCCGCGGCCTCACCCGCGCGCCGTGATGCACCTCACGACCGTCCGGCGGCTTGCTCCAGCGCGCCACGATCGCGAATCACGATGTCCTTGCGGCTGACGTCGATCATGCCCTTGTCCACGAGCTCGCGCATCGTCCGCGACACGGTTTCCCGCGACGATCCGATCATCTGCGCGATGGTATGGTGGGTGAGCCGGCGCGTGATGCGCTGGCCGTCGGTCTCGTCCGCGAGGTCGAGCAACAGCTGGGCCACGCGGCCGTGCACGTCGAGCAGCACCAGGCTGCCGACTTTTTCGTCGACGCGGCGCAGCCGGCGCGACAGCTCGCGCAGCAGCGCGACTGCGATGCCGGGCGCGTGCATGAGGATGCTCTGGAAATCCTCGCGGCGCAGGACGATGAGCGTCGAGTCTTCCATCGCGATGACGTGCGCCGAGCGCGGCTCGTCGTCGATCAGGGCCATCTCGCCGAAAAATTCTCCTTCGCCGAGCACGGAGAGAATGACTTCGCGGCCGTCTTCGCCGATGAGGACGACCTTGACCTGGCCCTTGGCCACGACGTAGAGGGCATCGCCGGGGTCGTCCTCGAACAGGATGACGGAATTCTTGGGGTAGGTGCGGTCGCGGGCGACATCCACCAACCGTTGGAGATCGGGGGGGGCAAGTTGGCTGAACAGTGGGACTTTCTGAAGCACCTCGGCTGCCGACACGCGGAGATTCCCCCTGGGGACGGGGTGGTTGGGACGGGCACAGCTTACGGCCTGGCGCGGGCGGTGTCAATTCAGGGACGGAGCCCGCAGCTTGCCCCCAAGTTACTGCGCCAGCTATATTTCCGCACTTCGTTCCGTTCGACTTTCAGGCAAGGATGCGAGCAGTGAAACCCGGGATCCACCCTCGATACCAGCGGGCCACCGTGCAGTGCGCGTGCGGGAACAACTTCGTGACGCGCTCCACGACGCCCGTGATTCACGTCGAAATCTGCGCCCGCTGCCACCCCTTCTTCACCGGGAAGCAGAAGCTCCTCGACACGGCCGGCCGCGTGGAGCGGTTCCGCCAGAAGTACGGCACCAAGGCGAGCTGATCCCGTGGAGGCCCGACTCCGCCAGGCGCTCGCGCGGGCGGAGGAGGTCGCCCGGCAACTGGCCGACCCCGAGACCGCGCGGAATCCGGCCAAGCTCAAACTGCTCGGCCGCGAGCACGCCCGGCTCGACGCCATCCGGCAAGCCCACCAAAAAATGGAGCGCCTCGAGGGCGACCTCGCGCAGGCCCGCGAGGTGCTCGCCGACAAGGACCCCGAGCTGTCACAGCTCGCGCGGGCCGACGTCGAGCGCCTGCGTCCGGAGATCGAGCGGCTCGAGGGGCAGCTCGCCGAGCTGCTCACGCCCGCCGATCCGTTCGACGATCGCGACGCGATCGTCGAGATCCGCGCCGGCACGGGCGGCGACGAGGCCGCGCTGTTCGCCGCCGACCTGTTCCGCATGTACACGCGTTTCTGCGAGCGCCGGGGCTGGAAGGTCGAGATCCTCTCGCTGTCCGCCGGCACGCTCGGCGGCCTCAAGGAAGCCGTGTTCGCCGCGCGCGGCCCGAAGGCGTACGGCACCTTGCGCTATGAGTCGGGCGTCCATCGCGTGCAGCGCGTCCCCGTCACCGAGCAACAAGGCCGCATCCACACGTCGGCCGCGACGGTGGCCGTGCTCCCCGAAGCGGAAGAAGTGGACGTCAAGATCGAGGACAAGGAACTGCGCATCGACGTCTTCCGGTCGGGTGGACCCGGCGGGCAGAGCGTCAACACGACGGACAGCGCGGTGCGGGTGACGCACCTGCCGACCGGCCTCGAAGTGAAGTGTCAGGATCAAAAGTCGCAGCTGCAGAACAAGATCAAAGCGCTCGAGATCCTGCGCTCGCGGCTGCTCGATCGCATGGTGGCGGAGCAGGAGGCCGCGCGTGCGCGCGAGCGGCGCGCGCAGGTGGGGACGGGGGACCGCTCTCAAAAGGTCCGTACGTACAACTTTCCCCAGAACCGCGTGACCGATCATCGGATTCACTTTACGGCGCACAACATCGATGAGGTCATGAACGGGAAGCTCGATGACTTGATCGCCGCGGTGAAGCAGGCGCAAGAGAAGGAGCGGCTGAGTGCTTGACGCCATGCGGCGGTCACAAGGCGACGGCGGCGGTCGAGAGACAACGGCGGCGGTCTGGGCGGCGGTGTCGGGGTTAACGATCGGTGAGGCGTGGCTGCGCCGCGACGAGAAGAAGTCACCGGAGACTCTGGCGAAGTTCCAGGACGCGATGGAAGACTTGGCTCGCGGCGTGCCGTTCGCGTACGCCGTGGGGCGTGTGGGGTTCCGCACACTCGACCTGGCGATCGATCGGCGGGCGCTCATCCCGCGGCCAGAGACTGAAGGCTTGGTCGAGCTGGTGCTGCGGGAAGCCGGGACGGGGGGACTCGCGGCAGATATCGGAACGGGATCGGGCTGCATTGCGTTATCACTCTCGCTGGATGGTCGGTTCGACCGCGTAATCGCGGTCGAGCAGTCTTCCGCGGCCGCCGCCCTCGCGCGCGAGAACGTCGCGCGGATTAATCCGCCCGTACCGGTCGAGGTTCGTGAGGGGAACCTGCTCGCTCCCTTGGGGGACAAAGGGGAGCGGTATCGCGTCATCGTGTCGAACCCGCCGTACCTCACCACCGGCGAGTACCAAGAGCTGGACGCATCGGTCCGGGAGTTCGAGCCACACGAGGCCCTGGTAAGCGGCGCAGACGGTCTCGATGTGACGCGCGAGCTGCTGGCTGGTGCGGCAACGCTGCTCGAGCCGGGCGGGATGCTGGCGCTGGAGATCGACGAGCGGCGCGGCGACGCCGTGCGCGCCCTGGCCCACGAATACCGGTGGGCACGGATCGGCATTCACGACGACCTGTTCGGCCGGCCGCGGTATGCGCTGGCGTTTTGTGAGGGGGATTAGGTGCTCGAGGACAAAGCGGAAGAACTGGGGCGGCTGCTCGGCCAGACCGACGAATACAAGGCCCTCCGCCGCGCGACGGAAGCGCTCCGCGAGGACCCGGCCGTGCAGAAAGTCCTCGCGGAGGCGGAGCGGCTCGCGCAGGACATCGAGCGCGTGGCGCAGCAGGGCCAAGAGCCGACCAAGGAGCAGGTCGAGCACTACGACCGCGCCCTCCAAAGCGTGCAGTCGAATCCGGTGTATCAGCAGATGGTCGCCGCGCAGTCGAATTTCGAGAAGCTGATGGCCCGGATCAACGCCCGCATCTACGAAGGCATGAAGAAGGGCTCGGCGAGCCCCATCATCACGCTCGGATGACGTTCGTCGTGGTGGAGGGCCCGGAAGGCGCCGGCAAATCGACGCTCGTCCGCTGGCTCGGCACGGAGCTGCGCGCCGAAGGGCGGGACGTCCTCACGGTGCGGGAGCCGGGTGGGACTCCGATCGCCGAAGCCGCCCGCAAGCTGGCCCTGAAATCGCGGCATGACCGGGCGTTCGCCGCTGAACTGTTCCTGTTCTTGGCGGCCCGCGCTGATCTGGTCGAACGGATCATGCGCCCGGCGTTGGCCGACGGACAGATCGTCATCGCGGACCGGTTTGGGCTCTCCACGATTGCCTACCAGGTCGCCGGACGAGGATTGCCGCTGGCCGACGTGGCAGCCGCGTTGCGGGTAGCGACCGGGGGCCTGACCCCGGACCTGACGCTGGTCCTCGACATCCCGGTTGCGGTCGGGCGCGAGCGGCAGCGGACGGCCGGCAAGGTGCGCGACCGGATCGAGCGGGAGGACGATGCCTTCCACGGCCGGGTGCGGGAAGCCTACCGCACAGCATCCGGACCCGGAATCGTTCATATTGATGCCAGTCAACCCAAGAAGGCCGTGCAGCAGGCCGCCTGGCGCGAGGTCGCGGCGGTGACGGGGGGGGCTCTTTCACTGAGAGGCATGTCATGATTCGTCATAAAGGGTCGGTCGTCGCCGTCGTCATGTTGGCCGCGTTGGTCACCGGCGGATGGTTCCTGCAGCGCGAAACCGAGCCCGCCGGGTCGGTCTACCAGCAGGCGCGTTTGTTCGACGACGTGCTCGCGCACGTGGCCGATTATTACGTGGACTCGCTGGACGAGCGCCAACTCTACCAGATGGCGATCGACGGGATGCTCGATCAGTTGAAGGACCCCTACTCGGTGTTCCTCAAGCCCGACGACTTCCGGCAGCTTTCGGAAGCGACCACGGGGAATTACTCCGGGCTCGGCATTCAGATCGACGTGCGGGATGGGTGGATCACGGTCGTGGCGCCGCTGCCGGAGACGCCCGCCGAGCGGGCCGGGATCCAGACTGGCGATCGCATCGTCGAGTTGGACGGACGGTCCACGCAGGGCTGGAAACAGGACCAGGCGGTGAAGGAGCTGCGCGGACCCGCGGGCACGACGGCCGAGCTGACGATCCGGCGCGCCGGGGTGGAGCAGCCGATCAAGTTCAAGCTGACGCGCGCCACGATCCATATCCGCTCGGTCCAGATCGCGATGATGCTCGACGACAAGGTGGGCTACGTGTCGCTGTCGCCGGTGAGTGAGACGTCGGCGCGCGAAGTGTCGCAGGCCGTGGACACACTGCTCAAGCAGGGCATGAAGTCGCTGATCTTCGATCTGCGCAACAACCCCGGCGGGTTGCTCGATCAGGGCGTGGCGGTGTCCGACCTGTTCCTCGATCCGGCAAAGGAAATCGTCGAGACGCGCGGGCGGGCGCCCGGCTCCAGCCGCGAGTTCCGGGACTCCAAGCTCCAGCCCTGGCCGCGGCTCCCCATCGTCGTGATCGTCAACGGCGGCTCGGCGAGCGCTGCGGAGATCATTGCGGGCGCGCTGCAGGACCACGACCGGGCGGTGCTCATCGGCACGCCGACATTCGGCAAGGGTCTGGTGCAGTCGTTCTGGCGCCTGACGCCCGAGTCGGGGCTCAAGCTGACGACGGCCCGCTGGTATACGCCCAGCGGCCGCACGATTCAGCGGGCGACGCGCTCCGAAGCCGAGCAGGAGGCCCAGGTCGTGGCCGCCCAGCGCGGCCAGGACGTGAAGCCCGATTCCACGCTGCTCTTCCACACCGACGCCGGCCGCCCGGTGTACGGCGGCGGCGGCATTCGACCCGACCTCTACGTTGTGGCCGACACGTTCACGACGGCGGAGCGGGAGTTCATTCGGACGCTGGGCGACAAGATCCCGCTGTATCGCGATGCCCTGGCGACCTATGCCCTGGAGCTGAAGGAAGGGCACCGGTTGCCGTCGCCCACCTTCACGGTGACCGACGGAATGGTAGACGAGGTCGTGCGCCGCATCCGTGCCAGGGGCGCCACGCTGCCCGACGCGGTCGTCGCGGGAGCGCGCCCGCTGATCGCGCAGGAGCTGGCCTACGAGGCCACCCGCTACGTGTTCGGCCGCTCGGCGGAATTCCGGCGCCGCATGGCCGACGACCAACAGGTGCAGCGGGCGCTCGCCCTCGCGGCAAAGGCCAAGTCGCCGCAGGACCTCCTGACGCTCGCGACGACTCCCCCCCCGCCGCCCGCGCAGGTCCGCAATCGGTGACCGACCCACCTTCTCGCGCGATCGGGCTCATCGGCCCCGGTCGCGCGGGGGTTGGACTGGCGCTGGCATTGGCCCAAGCAGGCTACACGGTCCGCCTGCACGGCCGCAAGAAAAAGAGCGTACCCGCTCCCCTCACACTCACCGTGGGCGACGGCGAGAGTCCGCCGCCGTGGCTCTCCGAGACGGACGTCGTGATTCTCGCGGTGCGCGATGACGGCATCAAACCGCTCGCGGAGTCGCTCGCCAGGACGCGGGTGATCGGCGAACGCCACGTGGTGCTCCACCTCTCCGGCGTCCAGGGCCAGGAGGCGCTCGGGCCCCTGGTGAGCACCCGGGCTGCGCTGGGCTCGCTGCATCCTCTGCAAACGATCGTCGAGCCCGATCGCGCGCCGGCCCGCCTCAAAGGCGCCTGGGCGGCGGTCGAAGGCATGCCGCGCGCCATGGAGACGGGCGAGACGCTGGCGCAGGACATCGGCATGCGGCCGTTCCGGATCGCCACCAAGGCCAAGGCGATCTATCACGCCGGGGCGGTGTTCGCCTCCAATTATCTGGTGGTGGTCGAAGCGGTCGCGCAGCGGTTGCTGCGGCATGCCGGGCTCTCGGATGCCGATGCCTGGGCGGCGCTGCGGCCGCTCGTCGAAGGCACGATCGAGAACTTGAGCCGCGCCGAGCCGAAGAGCGCGCTCACCGGACCCGTGGCGCGCGGCGACACGGCGACGATCGTGCGGCACCTGGAGTCACTGGCGATTGACGACGCGAAGCTGTACCGCGCCTTGGGGCGCGCGGCGCTGGATCTGGCGCAGAAACGGGGGATGGACGAGGGGACGGCTGAGCACGTGGCCGAGGCGCTGGCTACTGATCGACCACCCGTAATCCGGCCGGCGGCGAAAAGCTGAACTCACGGGACGGCAAGTCCCGGTTGACCGCCACGTTTTGCAAGATGATCGTCCGGCGCTGTCCGGACGTCTCCACGATGTCAATGCGGCGCACCAACCCGTCTTTCCGACTGATCCACACCGCGGCTTCCGAGTAGGGCAGATCCTGCGACCGCGGCACCAGTACGATCACGTCCACCGGTCCGTCGGGGAGCGAGTCGGCGCGCAGATAGCGCGCGTCGTAGCGCTCACGCGGCCGCTCCACGAACTGTCCGATGAGGTTGGGACCGGTGGTTCCCGTGCCGGGAATCGCGGTCCGAATGACCTGGCCCGGCGTGGTGCTCGGCGTATACAGCCACAGGCGCCGTCCGTCGGCGACGACGCGGTCGCCCTTCGGCTCCGTGAAGCGCATCGCGAAGTAATTGGGGCGGCGTTGAAACAGCTTGCCGCGAGTCGTGTCGGGCCCCCCGATCATCGGATTGTCCACGATCTGCACGAAGTCGGCGGACAGCGTGCGGATCGTTTGATAGATCTGGCTAGCGCGATCCAGAATCGGCGCGGGATCCTGGGCTAGAACGTTGGAAAGTTGGAATGTTGGAAGGAACACCAACATTCCAACTTTCCAACGTTCCAACATTCCCGTCTTCATGCCCCCACCGCCGCCGGTTCCGCCACCCGTCGCCCGATGGCTTCCGCGATGATCCGCACTTCACGCATCAGCTGCGCGAACTGGTCGGGAAAGAGCGACTGGGCGCCGTCCGACAGCGCCTCTTCAGGGTTGGGATGCACCTCCACCATGATGCCGTCGGCGCCCGCGGCGACCGCGGCACGCGCCATCGGGATCACCTTGTCGCGCAGGCCCGTGCCGTGCGACGGATCGGCGATGATCGGGAGGTGCGACAGCTTGTGCACGACCGGAATGATCGTGAGGTCGAGGAGGTTGCGCGTGCTGGTGTCGAAGCTCCGCACGCCGCGCTCGCAGAGAATGACGTCGTGGTTTCCCTCGGAGAGCAGATACTCGGCCGACAGCAGGAGCTCCGTCACGGTCGCGCTGATGCCGCGCTTGAGCAGCACCGGCTTGCCGCAGCGGCCCGCCACTTTGAGCAGCGAGAAGTTCTGCATGTTGCGCGCGCCGATCTGCACGATGTCCGCCACTTCGGCGACCCAACCCAGGCTGCCCTCGTCCATCGCCTCGGTGCAGATCAGCAGGCCCGTCTCTTCGCGCGCCTTGACGAGCAGCCGGAGTCCCGGCTTGCCCAGTCCCTGGAACGAGTAGGGCGAGCTGCGGGGCTTCCACGCGCCGCCCCGCAGAATCACGGCGCCCGCTTCCTTGACCTGGCGCGCCGCTTCCACGATCTGCCGCTCGGTTTCCACGGAGCAGGGGCCGGCAATCGCGACGACGTCGGTGCCGCCCACCACCACCCCGCCTGCGAGGCGCACGACCGTCGGCTCGGCTTTCCATTCGCGACTCACCTGCTTGTACGGCTTGGAGACGTGAATGACTTCCTGCACGCCGGGCAGTCCTTCGAGGCGTGATGCGTCCACCCGGCCGTCGTTGCCGACCAGGCCCACCGCGGTTCGCTGGGCACCGGGCATCGGACGGGCCTGATAGCCCATCTCCTCGATGACCGAGACGACTTTGTGGACTTCGTCTCGCGTGGCCCCATGCCGCATTACGATGAGCACGCCTACGGTCTCCCGTCTCCGATGGTGAATCGGTCGCCGTCGTTCGCGGCGGTGACCGGTCCCTTGAAACGCTTGCCGGCGAGTTTCGCCGGGTCCGAAGTTTCTACAGGAGGATAGAAGTGCGTCAAGACTAGGTGCTTGGCCCCGGCTTCCTGTGCCAGATCGCCGGCGCGTTCGGGCGTCAGATGGATGTCCATCGCCCGTTCTTCGGGCAGCGAGCATTCGGCAAGCAGCAGGTCGCAGTCCCCGGCCCAGCGGGCCAGCTCGGAGCTGGGGCCCGTGTCGCCCGTGTACACGAGGCGGCCCTCGGGCGCGACGAGCGAGAGCGCGACGCTCTCGGTCGTGTGCGGCACGGGGAACGTCTCGAGGCTCACGTCGGCGCTGAGCGGGAACGGCTCGCCCTCGCGCACGTCGAGAATGCCGATCGGGAAACCGGGGTCAAGCAGCCAATCGCCATAGCCCTCGGCCAGCGTGCGCAGCAGCTGCACGACGCCCGGCGGGCCGAGAATCACCAGCGGCTCGCGGCGTGGCGGCTCCGTCGTGTACTTCAGGGCGTACACGAGCATCGGCAGCTCACCCCAATGGTCTGGGTGGAAATGCGACAGGATGACGTGGCTCACCTGAAACCACGGCAAGCCGAATTCCGCGAGCCGGTGGAGCGATCCGGCGCCGCAATCGAGCAGGACGCGCACGTCCCCGCGCGCGACCCAGTGACAGGGACACGTCCGGCGAGCAGAGGGCGCGACGGTACCGGTACCGACGGTGACGAGTTCCATGCTCACTTTCCTCGAAAGACGATGCGCTTGAAGACCAGCACGCCTGCCGCCTTGAGCTTGGCGACATACACGCCGGCCGGCAACAGGTGCCCATCATCCGCGCGGCCATCCCACATGAGGCGGGGGTCGCAGATGGGCCCGCCCGCCTGGCCCCGGCCATAGCGGCCGACCGGCAGCATGGCCGGGAAATCGGGTCCCGGCACGAAGCGGCGCACGCTGTTCCCCCGCAAGTCCAGAATGCTCAGCTCGACGAGCCCCTGCGTCGCCAGGTCGAACCAGAGGCAGGTCGAATCGCGGGCGGCCGTGGGAAAGGGGTTCGGGAAGTTCTGATACAGGATGCTGGCGGTGGGAATCGAGCCGTCCACGACGAGGAACGACCCCTGGCTCCGTATCAGGCTCGTGTCGGCGCCAACGTGGGCGACGAGTGCCCAACGGTACGCCCGGTTCTGCTCGAGCGGTTGTGGAAGTCGAAAACTCGTGCCGGTCAAACCCGCCACGCCGAATTCGGGCACGCTGTCCGCCACCCGCTGGACAAAGAGATCGTAGGTGAAGGGGCCCGGCGGCGCCGCCACGGCGGGCGACGTCCAGGTGAACGTCGGCCGTACGGAATCGATTACCACGCCCACCGGGTCGCTCAAGGACGTGAGGGTGGCCCAGGCGGGCACCGTGTTCGGGCCGATGCGTCCCGTGGTCACCGTGTCGCCGGTGGCCGCGGTCGCATCCACGCGCCAGTAGACCGGCGCGCCGGGCTTGAGCGCGCGGCCGAGGTCGACCATCTCGACATCGACGAGCGTGTCGAGCAGCGGCGCCGTGAGCGCGCTGTCGCGCGCGACGCGCAGCCGGAACGTGACCGGCAAGGCGAACGCGGGCACCGAGCCCACGGTCCACGTGACGGTCGGCGTGATCGAGGCGAGCGGCCCGCCCGCAGGCAGGGGAGCGGTGGCGGTCACGCCGTTGGGGAACACGGCCGCGGCGGTGACGTCGGGTGTTCCCCAACCGCGGATCGTGTCGGGCGCGGCCCGGTTGGTCGCCGTGCTCCGGAACGCGGCGCGCAGCGACATCGGCGCGAGCGTCGGATGCAGCTGCTTCACCAGCGCGGCGGCCGCGGCAAGAATCGGTGTCGCGAACGAGGTGCCGTCGATGCGGCCCACCGACACGCCGGTGACGGCGCACACGTTCACGCCGGGCGCCGTGAAGTCGGGCTTGATGCGCCCGTCGGCGGTCGGCCCGCGCGAAGAGAAGGACGCGATGTTGCCCAGGGAATCTTCGGCGCCGATGGCGAGGACCGAGTCGCCGTCCGCGGGCGTCCAGATGGACCGCGACACCGACCCCGCATTCCCGGCGGCCGTGACGACCAGAATGCCGCGCTGTGCCGCCATGTCGGCGGCGACGGTGGTGACCGCCACGTCGCCGTTCAGCTCCGAGGGGACATAGCGGAAGCCGTTGTCGAAGATGAGATAGGCGAGGCTGGACGACACGATGTCCACGCCGATCGAGTCGGCCCACTCGAGCGCCGCGACGTAGTTGTCTTCCTCGACGCGCGTCTCGCCGCGGACGTCTTCGGTCTTGGCGAGCAGGTAGGCCGCGCCGCGGGCGATGCCGCGCAGCCGGCCCGGCACGTCGCCCGCAAACAGCGACCAGACCGCCGTGCCGTGGGAATGCACGCCGGCCGAGTCCTTCCCGGCTTCATTGCGCACCACGCTGTCCCCAAACACGAAGTCGTACTGCGCGGTCACGGTGATCCCGGCGAACGCGGGATTGGCGGCGTCGAACCCAGTATCGAAGATTCCCACCCGCACCCCGGCGCCGTCCACACCGCGATCGGTGAGGGGACGGAGGTGGAGGCGGCGGTAAGGCATTTCCGAAGGCCCTAACACGGGATCGTCGCCGGGAGTGACGCCGCAGGTATCGCCCGGCGCCGCCACGGCGCGGGCAACCGGCTGGGGGGGAGCCACTGCCTCGATCTCGAGCAGGTCGGGCCGGCGCCGGAAACGGCCGAGCGGCTGGATGCGGCGCAGGTTCCGGTCCTGGGCGAGGACGCGGAGGGCTGGGGTGGGGGCATCCACGCTGACGGCGTGCAGCCAGCGGCTGCGGACGCGCACCCGGGCCCCGAGCGCGGCGGCCCGATCCGCTACAGCGGCGAGTGATGCGCCGGGACGCGCGAACAGCCAGACCGAGAGCGTCGTGTCCTGAGCGCGTTGCCACACGCGCGGCAATACCGGGGAAACAGAGGGCCGCTGCGCCGCCAGGCTTGCGGGGATCGCCAGCCAGAGCAGCGCGGCGGCCCGGAGGGGCCGGACCACCGGAATTACGCCGGTTCCATCTGACCGAGGCGGACGCCGACGATCGTGGAGACTCCCGGCTCTTGCATGGTGACGCCGTACACGGCATCGGCGGCCTGCATCGTGCGCGGATTGTGCGTAATCACAATGAACTGGCTCTGATCCTTGAACTCCGCCAGCAGGCGCACGAAGCGGCCCACGTTGGCGTCGTCGAGGGGCGCGTCCACTTCGTCGAGCAGGCAGAATGGGCTCGGCTTCGCGAGGAAGATCGCGAACAGGAGCGACACAGCCACGAGGGTGCGCTCGCCGGACGACAGCAGGTGGATCCGTTGGGTCCGCTTGCCGCGCGGGGCCGCGTGGATCTCGATCTCGCTCTCGAGCGGCTCGTCCTCATTCGCGAGCCGGACGTCGCACTCGCCGCCGCCGAACAGCGTCTGGAAGACGGAGCGGAAATGCTCGCGGACCTTGGAGAACGATTCCAGGAACAGCGTCTTGGCGGTCTGGTCGATTTCGCGTGCGGCCTGTTGGAGCGAGCTCCGCGCCGCGACAAGATCGTCGCGCTGGGTCATGAGGAACTCGAGGCGTTTGGTCTCCTCCGCGTGTTCCTCCACCGCGAGCGCGTTGACGGGACCCACCGCGTCGATCGCCCCCCGCAAGCGATCGTTTTCCTGCCGCAGCCATTCGATATCGCCCGCCACTTCGGGCGCGTCGGCGAGGAGTTGGTCGAGGGGCTTGCGCCATTCCGTCTCCACGCGCTCCACGAGGCCGCGCTTGCGGCCTTCGATTTCGGTGCGCTCGAGCTGAAGGCGGTGCTCTTCTTCGCCCAGGGCAGCGAGCGCCTTGCGCGCCTGATCGAGCGCGCCCTCGGCCTGCGCCAGATCGGCATCGGTCATTCCGACGTTCGTCTCGGCGTCCTTAGCTGCAGCCTCGAGCTCCACGAGGGCGAGCCGGCGGTCTTGGAGCGCATCCTCCCACTGGGTGCGCTGCGTGGTGAGCGATGCGCTGTCGCGCTCGATGCGCGCGATCTCCTCGGCGCGCGTCGCCGCCTGCTGCCGCGAGCCATCGGCGTCGGTGCGGGCCCGCGACGCGCGCTCGCCGGCCGCGGCGAGCCGCGCCTCGACCTGCGCCGCCTCGACCTGCCAGCGAACGCGCTGCTCGCGCGCGGCCTCCTGCTGCGCCTCGAGATCGGCGAGCCCGGCGCGCTCCGCGCCCAGCTGCTCCGCGGCGCGCACGCGCTCGATCTCCCGCTCCTGCAGCTCGGCATGCAGGGTGCCGAGCCGCGTCCCGACTTCAGCGAGCCGGCGCGTGAGCCGGTCCACCTGCGCCGTCGCCTCTTCCGCCTCGCGGCGGGCGTGGATGACGCCGCGGTCGGCCTCGCCCTTTTCGGCGCCCGCCTCAAGCTCGCCATGACGCGCCTGCTCGGCGGCGTGGCCTGCCGCGTCGAGCGCGGCCTGCGCGGTGGTCAACTCTGCAATCGTTGCGCCTTCGGCGGCGAGGGCGCGGTCCCGCGCCGTCTCCGCCTCGCGCAGTTCCTTGGCGAGGGCCTCGAGCTCGGCGCGCCGCTGCAAGGGGGGGGGGGGGGGGGGGGGGGGGGGGGGGGGGGGGGGGGGGGGGGGGGG
>JBBDYB010000013.1:0-113498 GCA_040901965.1 Gemmatimonadales bacterium
CGGGGGGGGCGGGGGGGGCGGGGGGGGCCATGAGATCGTCGATCACCACACGTACTTCGTCGCCTCCGACGGCGACCTCATGGAGGGCATCTCGCACGAGGCGTGCTCGCTCGCGGGGCACTTGAAGCTGGGAAAGCTGATCGGCTTCTACGACGACAACCACATCACGATCGACGGCGCCACCGATCTCGCGTTCTCGGACGACACGGCCAAACGTTTCGAGGCGTACGGGTGGCACGTGCAGCGCGTCGCCGACGGGAATGACCTCCAAGCCATCGATGCGGCGATTGCGGCGGCGAAGCGGGTGCGCGACCGGCCGTCGCTCATCATCGTTCGCACCCATATCGCCTGGGGGAGCCCGCACAAGCAGGACACGGCCGAAGCGCATGGCGCGCCGCTGGGCGCGGAGGAAGTGAAGCTGACCAAGCAGAAGCTCGGGTGGCCGTCGCTCGAGCCGTTCCATGTCCCGGAGCCGGCGCTGGAACGGTGGCGCCGCGCCAAGGAGCGCGGCGCGCAGCTCGAAGGGGATTGGCGCCAGAAGTGGGAGGGCTACCGCACGGCGCATCCCGATCTCGCCGCCGAGCTCGAGCGCCGCCTCGCGGGCCGGTTGCCCGAGGGATGGGACGCCGGACTGCCGGTCTTCGGCCCGAAGGACGCGCAGGCGACCCGCGCCGCGTCCGGCAAGGTCCTGACCGCCCTCGCGGCCAAGCTCCCCGAATTGATCGGGGGCTCGGCGGACCTCACGGGGTCCAACAACACCGAGATCAGAGGCGGCGGCACATTCGCGGCGGGACAGCGAGCCGGCCGCAACTTCCATTTCGGCGTGCGCGAGCACGGCATGGGCGCGGCGTTGAACGGGATCGTCCTGCACCGCGGCTTCCTGCCGTTCGGCGGCACGTTCCTCATTTTCGCCGACTACATGCGTCCGTCCATCCGGCTCGCGGCGCTGACGCACCTCAAGCCGATCTACATCTTCACGCACGACTCGGTCGGCCTGGGCGAGGACGGCCCAACGCACCAACCCATCGAACAGCTCGCGGCGCTGCGGGCGATCCCCAACATGACCGTGATCCGCCCCTCAGACCCCACGGAGGTCGTCGAAGCGTGGCGCGCGGCAATCCTGCATCAACGCGGTCCCGTGGCGCTGGTGCTGACGCGCCAGAAGGTCGGCGTGGTCGATCGCTCCAAGTACGCACCCGCGGCGGGCCTGCACCGCGGCGGTTACGTCCTGGCCGAAGCGCCCGTAGGAAAGCCTGACATCGTCCTCATGGGATCCGGCTCCGAGGTGGAGCTGGTCCTCGGCGCGAGCGACAAGCTGACGGCTGATGGCCGACGGCCACGCGTCGTGTCCATGCCGTGTCTCGAGTACTTCGCCAAGCAGCCGCAGAGCTATCGCGACGCCGTGCTGCCGCCCGGCGTGCCGCGCCTTGCGGTGGAAGCCGCCGCGCCCCAATCCTGGTACCGCTGGGTGGGAGAGCGGGGTGCGATCATCGGCCTCGAGCGGTTCGGCGCGTCTGCGCCGTACCAGAGGGTCTATCAGGAGCTAGGGCTGACGGTCGAGAACGTCGTGAAAAAGGCGAAAGAGCTTCTAGACGGATAATCGCCGCAGTACTGCTTTCCCTGCTTCCCTTCCCGACCGCACACAAGCCGACACGCCCGCGCCGTCGTACCCCGCTCCCGCGATCGCCAGCGGCGGCATCCTGGCCAGCCGGCGACGCACCGCCGCGACGTGCTCCGCGTGGTGCGCGCGGTAGCGCGGCAGGCCGCGGCCCCAGTGGAAAGTCCGCGACCATAACGGCGTACCCGTGATCCCCAGGATCTCTGCGAGCTCGGCATGTGCCTGCACGACGGGGTCGCCATCCCCGGGCGCGAGAAACGCGCGCAAGAGGTGGGAGCCATCGGGTGCGCGGCCGGGGAATTTCTGGGATGCGTAGGTGCAAGCCCGGACCTGCAGGGGCACGGCATGCTGCGCCCCTAACAGGTCCGGTGCTACAACGAACCCCGCCCCAGTCAGCGGGCGATCGAACTGGTTCTCTCGATACGCGAGCGACACCGTCACGCTCGGTAAATAGACGACCTCCCCGAGCGCGCGGCCTCCGGCGACGCCCACCATTTCGAGGAGGCGACCGGCCGAGAAAGCCGGCATCGCCAGCACGACGGCGTCCGCATCCTGCGTCGAGCCGCCGGTGATCGCGATATGCCAGGCACGGCGCTCCCACACGATCCCGGCCACGCCTAGCGCGAATCGCAGGCTGCCGCCCAGCCGCTCGGCCAGTGCCGCCACGGGCTCGCCCATCCCGCCGGCGAAGCTCCGGAACCCCGCGGCGACATCGGCGCTCCGTGCCTCGATGCCGAGCAACGCCGCCGCCCGGCCCTCTTCGATAGGTTCGAGTCGCTTGCCGGACCATAGCGCGGTGCCGCGCGCGATCTGCGACACGACACGATCGCCGATCCCCAGCTCAGCGGCGAGCGCCGGGAGCTCCTGCTCGCCCGCCAGAAAGCCGTCGGGCCCGCCCTCGACGAGGAACCCGTCCACGCGCTCGGTGACGATCACGCCGCCGGGCCGCCGCTCGCTTTCGAGCACCACGACGTCGCACCGGCCCCGCACCAGCTCCCACGCCGCCGCGAGCCCGGCGATGCCGGCGCCCACCACCACGGCCTTCACCGCCAGCCTCGCTCGTCCGCCGCGGCACGCACGACGTCGGCCACGGCGGCGACCAAACCAGGGTCATCATTCAGCGACGCGGTACGCTCGAGCTGGATGCCGAGCCGTTTGGCGAGTGCCTGGTACTCGACGTCTATGTCGTAAAGAATCTCGACGTGGTCGCACACAAACCCGATCGGCACCAGCAGGACGGCTTTGTGCCCGTCGCGGGCAAGCTCGCTGATCAATGCTTCCGCATCGGGGCCGAGCCAGGGCTCCGATGTCGCACCCGCGCTCTGGTAGGCAAAGCACCAATCTTTCAGCGGCGGGTGCATGCCGCCGGCCACTCTGGCGGCGCTCGCCTTGAGCTCCTCCGGGTATGGGTCACCCGACGCGAGGATCCGCTCGGGAAGACTGTGCGCCGTGAACACGACCTGCACGGCGGCCGGCTTCGTGAAACGCTGTAAGGCCTGCGTCACCCGCCCGGCGACGGCGTCCAAAAAGCGCGGATGCTCCCACCAGTTTCGCACCAACCCGGTGTCGAGTCGCCCCTGAGCCGCCTCGAGCAGCTTCCGCTCGTAGGCGCCGACCGACATCCCGGAATAGTGCGGGGCCATCACCACGCCGATCAGACGCTGGTGTCCGGCGCGGACGATCTCATGGACGGCCTCCGCGATGTAGGGGTGCCAGTGTCGCATCCCTACGGAGACCGCGAAGCGGTCGCCGAGCGCGCGCGCCACGCCCGCGGCCTGGGCGCGGGTCAGCTCGAGGATCGGCGAGCGGCCGCCGATGCGGGCGTAGCGCTCGCGGATCTCCTGAACCAGCGCGGGGCTCGTGGGGCGCCCACCTCGGACATCCATCAGGTAGGGCTCCACCTCGTCGATGTTTCCCGGACCGCCGTACGCCATCACCAGAACGGCGATCCGGTCAGGTGCCATGCACCAGATCCACCACGGCGCGCACCGCTGCCACATCGGTCTCGGGCAACACGCCGTGGCCCAGATTGAAAATGTGGCCCGGTCGGCCGCCGGCGCGTCTCAGCACATCCCGCACCTGGCCGTCGCGCTCGGCCGCCGGAGCGAGCAGCACCGCGGGATCGAGATTCCCCTGAATCGCGCGCGTCTCGCCGACGCGGCTCCAGGCGTCATCGAGCGGGATGCGCCAGTCGACCCCGATCACGTCGCCACCGGCGGCGGCGAAGTCTTCGAGGAACGGCGCTGTCCCGGTGCCGAAGTGAATCACCGGAACGCGGGCCTCGGCGGCGAGCGCGAGGGCGCGGCGGCTGTGGGGCTGGACATAGGTGCGGTAGTCCGCCGGTGACAGGCAGCCCACCCAGCTGTCGAAGAGCTGCAGCGCCTGGGCGCCCGCCCGGGCTTGCGCCGCGAGATACGCGCCGACCAAATCGGCGAGCTTGCTCAAGAGCAGGTGCCAAGTGTCAGGTGCCTGGTACATCAGTCGTTTGGTCTTCGTGAAGGTCCGGCTGGCGCCGCCTTCGATGGCGTAGCTCGCGAGCGTGAACGGCGCGCCGGCGAAGCCGATCAGCGGTACGCCGGCGGGAAGGGCGCGGCGCGCCAGCCGCACCGCTGCGATGACGTAGCCGAGCTCGGCTTCGGGGTTCACCACAGGCAGGCGCGCAACGTCGGGGGCACCGGCGATCGGACGCGCGATCTGGGGCCCCTCTCCCGCGGCAAAGCTGAGGCCCAGTCCCAGCGGCTCGAACGGGAGGAGGATGTCGGCAAAGAGGATGGCGGCGTCCACGCCGAGGCGCTCGACCGGCTGGAGCGTCACCTCGGCGGCCAGCTCGGGGGAGTGACAGAGATCGAGGATGGAGTGCCGTTCCCGCAGCTTCCGATATTCCGGCATGTAGCGCCCTGCCTGCCGCATGAACCACACCGGGGTGACGTCGGTGCGCTCCCGACGGCACGCCTCAAGAAACCGCAGTTTCGCGAGCCTCGGCGAGCGCGATGAGGATCGTGTCACCGTCCAACTTGACCTGATACGTCGCAACGGGGTGCACGGGCGGACCGCCGAGCACGCGCCCGGTCTCGAGCGAGAACACGCCCTCATGCCACGGGCAGGTGACGGCGCAGCGGGCCGGGTCCACGGTGCCTTCCGAAAGGCTGGCGCGGGCATGGGTGCAGCGATTGGCGATCGCGTAGACCGTGCCGTTCACGTTGAACAGGGCCACCGCCTCGTTGGCGGCGTACACGCGCTTCGCCGTCCCGGGCGGCAGGTCGGCCAGCGAAGCCACGGGGGTGAAGCCGTCGGCGCGCGCCGGGCGTCGGGCCACCGCCTGGGCAGCGCCAGCGCCACCCAGCGTGTCGAGCATGTCCCAGAGCGACATCTGGACGCAGGTGAACGTGGGCGTGTCGCGCTGCGTGTACGATGATGCTTCGCTCTCGCGCAGCTCCATCACCAAGTCGAGGAACTCACCCGGGTTGTCGCCCTCGAACGCGACGATGAACTCCTGGTCATCGAGGCCGTAGGAGTACGTCGTGTTGAGGCGGATCGTCGGGTACTTGCGGCCGACGCGCACGTGCTCGTCCATCATCCGCTGCCGCTCGGGCTTGGGCAGTGAGTACCACGCGCGGCTCTTGATGAACGGATAGACGAAGAGGTACTTCGCGGCGCTCGGCTGGATCACGAGCCGCTGATCGTGTTGCGGATCGGCGGGGAACTCGTAGATGGACCGCCGCGTCATCGCCAGGTAGCTGTAGGGAATCGACAGGTACGCGCCCAGATCGGTGCGGTTGAGCGCCGTCTGCAGCTCGACCAGGGCGTCCAGGTCTTCGGCGACCTGCCACAGCAGGAAATCGGTATCCCCCCGGATCCCCACCAGCCCGTACGGCCGCAGCAGCAGGCGGCCGTGATAGCGCTCGAGCGCCTCGCCGAACTCGATCTTGGCGGAGGCCTGCCGTTCGCCGGACAGCCGCCGCCACGCCGGGTCCAACTTGTAGAACGCGTAGCGAACGACCTGGCGCTTCTCGGGGGTCACGGAGCTCACGTGAGGAATCTAAGTCGGGGAGCAGGGAGCAGGGAGCGGGGAGCGGGGAGCGGGGAGCAGAAAGGCGGCTCCGACCCGTTAGCCACTGCTCCCTGCGCCCCGCTCCCTGCTCCGGTAGGCCTTCACCAGCCGGTATGCCAGCACCGTGAAGATGGTCAGGGGCAGGGCGACGATGAGGATCGCGCTCCAGAAATAGATGAGGTCCATGCGGTCGTCGCCGCCGTGCAACAGCGCCAGGAACGCGAGCGAGGCGGCAATCATCGGCCGATGAAGCGTTTCAGATGGCGCAGGTAATAGCCGAGGCCAACGGCGAGCACCGCGAATCCGATGCCCAGCGCCATCGCGCCCCGCAACAGGGACCAGAGCGCGAACCCGGCACAGAACACGATGCCGGCGGTGATCAGCAGCCTATGGAAGGGAATCATCGCGGGCTATGCCGCCACCTTGTCGAGCACCATCAGTGTCAGCAAGGCAGGCAGGTAAATGATGGATACGAAGAAGAGGCGCCAGGCGCGGGCCGGGGTAGCGGCGACGAGCAGTCCGGCGCCCGCGGCGACATAGCCGAGGCCGAGGGCCAGGGCGCCGAAGAAGTACCACGTGCCGGTCACGCCCAGCAGCGTGGGCACCAGGCTGATGGGCAGCAGCGCCATCGCGTAGAGCAGCGCCATGCGGCCGGTGTCGTGGCCACCGTGGTCGTCGATACTGAGCATCTTGAGTCCGCCGGCGCGGTAGTCCTCGCGGTACAGCCACGCGAGCGCCAGAAAGTGCGGCAGCTGCCAGAGGAACAGAATCCAGAACAGCGCGGCGACGGCGGCGTTCAGGCTGCCGCCCGCCGCCGTCCAGCCCCCCACGATGGGCAGCGCGCCGGGCACGGCGCCGACGAGCGTGTTGAGGGACGTCGTGCGCTTGAGCGGCGTGTACAGCAGCACGTAGCTCGCGAACGTGACGGCCGCGAGCGCCGCCGTGAGCAGGTTGACCGTGGCGGCGAGATAGGCGACGCCACCCACCGTGATGGCGGAAGCGAACCAGGCAGCCGCGCGCAGCGTGAGCCGTCCCGAGGGCAGCGGCCGCCGGCGGGTGCGGATCATCAGCGCGTCCACGTCGCGCTCGCGGATCTGGTTCCACGCATTGGTCCCGGCGGCGACGAGGGCGGTGCCCAGCAGCGTATGGGCGAGCAACGCCAGGTCCACCCCCCCGCCCGCCCCGGGCGCCCCCAGGTAGAACCCGGCGGCGGCGGTGAGGAGGACCAGCTGCGTGATGCGGGGCTTCGTGAGCTCGAGAAGGGCGCTCAGGGCTTCTCCATCATCGTCGTCACCACGAGAATGAAGGCCAGCGGCAGCGGGACGAGAAAGATGAGGCGGAGCCGCCACCCCTCAAACTTGAGGTGCATGAAGTAGAGCGCGACCAGCAACGCTTTCCAGACCGCCAGGACAACGAGGATCAAAATGAGCCAATGCTTGGGGATACCTGAAAAGAACGCGGCCCCGACCTCGACCACTGTGAGGACGAACAGGTACACCCAGATCAGAATGTAGTTGGGGCGGACATGCGCGGTCGTCGTCATAGCGGCGATGGCCTCAGATCAGGTAGACGATGGTGAACAGGATGATCCACACCAGGTCGACGAAGTGCCAGTACAGCCCGACGACTTCGATGCCGCGATAGTCCTGCGCCGAGTACTTCTCGGGCAGCACCTTGGTGAAGTACAGGTACAGCATGCTGACGACGCCGCAGGTCACGTGGAAGCCGTGGAACCCGGTCATCGTGAAGAAGGTGGAGCCGTACATCGCTCCGGTCGCGGCGCCGTACTTGACCGGGTCGGCGAGGGCATGCTCGGCGAGCAGGGATCCCTCGCGGTAGCCCGCCGGCGTGAAGCCGTGCTCGACCAGCTTGATGTACTCGTACACCTGCACGCCGACGAACGCCGCCCCGCAAATGATGGTGATGAGCAGCCAGAACTTGAGCCCGCCGTCCCGCATCAGCTTCCCGGGCAAAGGTCGCAGGAAGTACTTCTTGCCGTCGGCGATCGCGGCGTAGGCCTTCACCATCGAGACCGACGAGCAGATGAGCAGGAACGTATTGATACCGGTCAGCGGCACGTTGAGGACGGCGCCCGGCGCGGCCCAGGGCTCCGTCATTCCGAAGCGGAGGATGATGTACGAGCCGATCAGCGCCGTGAAGAACATCACGTCGCTGGCCAGGAAGACCCACATCCCGAGCTTGTTGCTGTAGACGCCCGCCCCCGGCTCGGCCGGGACCGGCGGGTGCATCATGTTGGCGGTGGCCGTCGCGTGCGTCATCGCTCGAGTCTCCCGGCCGGTTCCTTGTCAGTGGAGAGCTTGACGTGCTGGGGCAGGAAGTCGGAGCTTCCAGCCTCCGGCGCGCTGAACTCGTAGGGGCCACGGTACACGTTGGGTACCCGCTCCCAGTTGCCGTGTGGAGCGGGGTTCGGCAACGACCATTCCAGCCCGTTGTCGTCCCACGGATTCTGGGGCGCCTTTTTGCCCTTCTTCAGGCTCCAGAGGAAGTTGAACATGAAGATGAACTGCACCGCGAACAGCGCGAACGCGCTGATCGTGATGAACTCGTTGAGCGGCTGCTGCGGCTTCAGGAAATCGTAGACCGTGGGGTCGTAGAGCCGCCGCATCTGGCCGCCCATCCCGATGACGTGCATCGGGAAGAAGACCAGGTTGTAGGTAACGAAGGTGAGCCAGAAGTGGATCTTGCCGAGCCGCTCGTCCATCATCCGGCCGAACATCTTGGGATACCAGAACGGAATCGCGGCGAACAGCGCGAACAGCGAGCCGCCGAAGAGCACGTAATGCAGGTGGGCGACGATGAAATAGGTGTCGTGGATCGGGATATCCACGGGCGTCGCCGCCATGAAGATGCCCGACAGCCCGCCGATCGTGAACATCGAGACGAACGCGACCGCGTTCAGCATCGGCACGTGGAAGCGCAGATTGCCGCGCCACATCGTGCCCAGCCAGTTGAACACCTTGATCGCCGAGGGCACCGCGATCAGCAGGGTCGACACCATGAACGTCGAGCCGAGCGTGGGGTTCATGCCGCTCATGAACATGTGGTGCCCCCACACGAGCCAGCCCAGGAACGCGATCCCCACGATCGCGAACACCATCGAGTGGTAGCCGAAGATCGGCTTGCGGCTGCCGTTGGCGATGATGTCGGAGACCATGCCCATCGCCGGCAGGATGAGGATGTAAACCTCCGGATGCCCAAAGAACCAGAAGAGGTGCTGCCACAGCAGCGCCTGGCCGCCGGCCACGGGATCGAAGAAGTGCGTGCCCAGCGTCTGGTCGAAGAGCAGCATGATCGCGGCGCCCTGCAGCACCGGCAGCGCGAGCACGGCAAGGATCGCGGTAATGAACAGGGCCCACACCGAGAGCGGCATCCGGAACCACGTCATCCCCGGCGCACGATGGTTGATGATCGTGGTGATGTAGTTGACCGAGCCCATCACCGAGGAGAGGCCCAGGACGACGATGGACACGCACCACAGCATCTGGCCGACGGTGGCCCCGGAGAGGTCGGGCCGCGCCGAGAGCGGGGTGTACATCGTCCACCCCGCGCGGGATGTGCCCTCGGGAACGAAGAACCCGGCGGTCATGATCAGTCCGGCCAGCAGCGCCAGCCAGAACGACCACATGTTGATGCGCGGGAACGCCATGTCGTGCGTCCCGATCTTGAGCGGAATCAGGAAGTTGGCGTACACGCCCACGAGCAGCGGCATGATCGCAAAGAACACCATGAACGTGCCGTGCATCGTGACGAGCTGGATGTAATACTCGGGGAGGATGACTCCATTGACGACCATGC
The DNA here is from genome assembly GCA_040901965.1 of Gemmatimonadales bacterium. GTDB lineage: Bacteria > Gemmatimonadota > Gemmatimonadetes > Gemmatimonadales > GWC2-71-9 > 20CM-2-65-7. The sequence continues at coordinate 9,486 of JBBDYB010000013.1, forward strand.
TCTCGGGGAGAATCCCGCCGCCCGGCATAGGCTTGCCCGGGAACCCGACCTGCCAGCGGATTTGCATGGCCAGCAGCCCACCGACGAACAGGAAGAACAGGCTGACGAACAGGAACTGAATGCCGATGATTTTGTGGTCGGTGGAGAAGATGTACTTGCGCCAGAAGCTCATCGGCGCGTCGTGCGCTTGGGGCGGCGCGTGGGCGACCGTGGTCATTCGGAGCCTCCGGCGGCTTGTTGGGCCCCCGCCATCCAGGCGTTGAACTCCTCGGGCGTATGCACGAACACGCGCGCCCGCATCTTGTAGTGCCCCATCCCGCACAGCTCCGCGCAGCCGATCTCATACTCGCCGGTCTTCGTCGCCTGGAACCAGGCGGTGATGTGCATGCCGGGCACGGCGTCCTGCTTCACCCGGAATTCCGGCACGAAAAACGAGTGGATCACGTCCTCGCTCGTCAGCTCCACAGCGATGGGCTGGCCGACCGGAATGTGCAGCTGATTGCGCACCGTGAAGTCGTCGCCGGTACCGAGCTGGCCGTCCGCGCCAGGGTACGTGGTGCGCCACTCGAACTGCTTGGCGTGCACGCCCACGTGGTACGCGTTCGCGGGCACGCTGTTCTTGCTCTTCATGATGACCCAGTAGTGGTTGCTCACCAGACCGAGCGCCACCATCGTGACCGCGGGGATCGCCGTCCAGATCACCTCCGCGCGCGTCGAGCCGTGCGTGTAGAACGCCTTGCGGCCGGGACGCGCGCGGTACCGCACCACGAACGTGACCAACCCGACCTCGACGACCACCAGCGCGATGCCGGTGATGATCAGGATCGCCAGGAACAGCCCGTCGATCGGACCCGCGAAGGTCGAAGCTGCGGGGGGAAGCCACCAAGACATGGGGCGTGTTCTCCTCGCGCTACCGCGCGGCGAAGGTGAAGTTGGCCGTCTTGCTCTCCGTTCCCGTCACGGTGACGGTGGCCGTCTGCGTGCCGAACCGCTCGTGCCACGCTTCGATCGTGTACGTCCCAGGCGGCAACCCATTGATGGTGAAGCTGCCGTCCGGCCCCGTCACGGCATAAAACGGATCGGGCCGCACGCCCACGAACGCCGTCATCCAACCGTGCACGTTGCACTCGAGATTGACCATCACCTCGGGCGCGGAGAACGTGCGCGTCGTCTTCATGCCCGCCGTCGGCTGGCTCACGTTGAAGGGGCGGTTCTTTTTGGCGACGGCTTTGATGTTGTGCAGCACCGGGTCGGAGTTGCGAATCTCGAGCCCCTGCCCGACCATGATGCCCAGGACGTGCGGCTTGTAGCGGCAGCCGTCCTGGTCGAGCACCACGGGGGTCGCCGGCGCCGGGTACTTCGCGCTCGCGGGCAGGCCTTCCCGGATGTACACGAAGACGTTGGCGAGCGCGTTCGCCGGGCCCGTGACCACCGTCTCTTCGGCCGGCGGGTTCGTCGTGTACTTGGCCTTGCACGCCGCCTCTTCGCTCATGTCGATCGGTCGATTGCGTGGCGCCGTGCCGGTGAACTTGATCCTACCGGTGATCGTCGCGCCCCCGCCTTGCTGCGTAGTGCTGGATTCGTCCGTCGCCGCTGCAGGCGGCGTGGATGCGTCCGATTCGTTGGCGGGCCTGGGAGTGGCGCCCTTACTGCACACGGTGAGCAGGAATACCCCGCCCACCAAGCCGAAAAGTCTGCCTTTCATTGCTGCCTCCGGAAAGAAGTCTTACGCTGCGCCCGCCACACCACCAACAGGCCCAGCCCGAAAGTGAGTGCCATGGCCAGCACCGGCGAGATGAACACGCTCGCCGGCACCGGTTCGTCGAGGGCAAGGAAGTACCAGGTGCTGATGGCCATGCGCGTGCCGTGCTCTCCGTTGGACCCGTCCCACGCGAAGAACGCCACCGGGATGGCCCGGCCGGTCCGGAACGGAAGCTGGCTAGCCGTATCGGGCGTGGCAAGTGCACGCGTGAATACCACCCGCCACTGCCCGTGGTCGTACGCGGCCTGGGCGCCCACCGGGGTGCCGCCGCCTCCCGGAATCGGATCGAAGCGCTCGACGCCGCGCGCGAGGCCGGGCACCGCCGTTGACCGCGAGCTGCTCGACCAGCGCCACTGATAGACCGGCGCGCTCGCGCTCCCCATCAGGAAGTAGGGTCGCTCCATCCCCGAGGGTATCGCGACCGGAAACTGCACGGCCAGCTGATCGGGCCAGGACGCCGGCCGCTCGCCGGCGGAGTCATCGCTCGCCGAGACTGCCAAGACGCGGCCCACGTGCGCCAGCCAGGCAGTATCGGGGCTCTCGGACCGGTCGTCCCACACCACGCGCAGCGCCAGCGAATCGCCGGTGTGGACGGCCTTCACCCACACGCCGGTGACCGCGGGCGCGAACCAGCGGTTTTTGCGAATGATCTGGCCGACGAGCGGGAACCAGTAGGCATCCACCGCGGTCCACGCGGAATCGTCCGGTGCGCGCGGCAGCGCCCCGCTGATCCGCGGGGCCCGAATTACATCGCGTACCGCTGGCGCTTGGTCGGGCGAGAGGCTGCGGACGTACTGCGCCACGCGCCACAGCTCCGTCTCGGTGAGGAATTTCTGCTCCAGCAGATCGCTGAACGACGGCATCGGCGTGCCGTCCAGGCCGGTGCGCAGCCGTTGATAGATGTCCTCGACCGTGCCGCCCCCATTGAACAACCAATTCTCATGCAGATTCGCGGCGAAGACCGGATGGCCGGCGTCGTCTTTCAGCGTGGGCGCGGACGGCCCGTCTCCCCGCCCCTGGTCTCCGTGGCATTTGCGGCAGCCGATGGAGTCATAGAACTGCCGTCCCACGCGCAGCGCGTCGTCGCCGCCACCGCCCGGCTCCCTGCCGAAATCGAGCGGCTGTGGGCGCAGCGACGTGTCGGCGAAGAACGTCGAGAACGTCTTGATGTACGCGATGACGTCGCGGCGCTCGCGGTCGGAGAGGCGCGTGCTCCAGCCCGGCATCGCCGTGCCCGGCAGCCCCTCGTCGATCGCGCGCATGAGATCGGCGTCGGTCGGCAACTGGCCGCTCGCGGTCGTCCGGATCTGGTAGATCGCGCCGGTGAAATCGCGGGGCGTCGGCAGCATGTAGCGTGCGCCCTCGCCGTCCCCCGCGCCGTTATCGCCGTGGCAGCCGGCGCACCATTTCTGGTACACGACCTTGCCGGCGGTGGTGTCCTGAGACAGGAGCAGGGAGCAGGGAGCTGGGAGCAGGAAAACACTAAGAGCGAGTATGCGGCTATTCATGACTGCTCCCTGCTCCCTGCTCCCCGCTCCCTGAGACTTCCCACGTCCGCGGCTTCCACCCCGTCTGCTCATACAAGTAGAGCACCACCGCCCAGATCTCTTCCTCAGTCAGGAAATCCTCCCACGCCGGCATTGCCGAATTCCACGGCGTCGCTTCGCGCGGCAGCCCGGGTCCGCCTTTGGCGACTCGCCAGAACACGTAGCTCTCGGTGAGCTGGGCGATCGTCCCGTTGTCTTGGAAGTTGAGCGGCAGCGGATTGAAGCCGCTCGCGAAGTGGCCCTGGCCGTCGAGATAGTCGCCGTGACACGGCACGCAGTTCTCGTAATAGAGCCGCCGTCCCACCGCGAGGTGGGCCGCCATGTCGCCTTGCCGGCGCAGCGGGTTTTCGAGCCCGGCCAGCGTGATGGTCTTGCCGCGGAACGTGATCTGCGGGGGGTTCGCCGGGTGAATCGAGCGGAGATTGGGCGGCGCCGCCACGCTCGCCTTCACCTGGCCATACGTGAAGCAACCGACCATGAGCGTCACGACCGCGAGCAGGCCGGTGCGGATCGCCTTGAGGCGCGGCTCTACCAGCACCGCTTGCAGCGGCTCCTTGAAGCGCGTCCAGCGCGCCTCGTCGTCGCTCACCCAGATCAGCACGCCCACGAGCACCGTGGCCATGTATTGGAGCACCACGCTCTTGGGCACGATGGCGCTACCGGGAAGCAGCGGGATGCCGAACACGATGAGGACGTACGACAACACCAGCAGCCCGACCGCCTGCCAGAACGGATGCCGCAGCAGGTCTTTCATCGCCGTGCCGCCAGAAAACGGACGAGAGCTTCGAGCTGCGCGGCAGTGAGCTGGTCGCCGAACGTCTTTGGCATGATGCCCTTGAAGTTCTCGTATCCCGGCGCGATCTGGGCGTCGGGATCGAGAATCGCCTCGCGAATCTGCGCCGCGGACATCCGGGAGCCGATGCGCGTCATGTCGGGGCCGATCGCGCCGCCCTCGCTGCCGATCTTGTGGCACGCGACGCAACCGCCGGCCCGGAACAGGGTCATCGGGTCCGTGCTGCCGTCGGCGATGCCCTGGCCTCCCCCGCCCCCCCCGCCTCCTGCGGCGGCCGCGGACCCGGCGCCGGCCTCCTGGGCTGGAATGTCGGCAGCCGTCACGTCCACGGTTCCGCCCAATGATTCGAGATACGCGACCAGGGCCCAGATCTGCTGCGGCGACAGGGTCCGGCTCACGTCGGGCATGATCGGCTCGTAGCCCGGCACGACGAACGCGCGCGGCTGCGCCAGCGATTCATAGAGATAGGCTTTGCAGCTCTTACCGGGCTCGCGGCTGCCGCAGCGCGCGCCGATCGGGCCGGTTCCTCTCTCGTCGGTGAGCAGGTTGGGCGCGCGGGTGCCGAGGCCGTGACAGGCCGTGCAGCCGCCGGCGCCGCTGTAGAGCTGGTCGCCCGCGGTGACGAGCTGCTCGGGAGTGACGTTCGCGCCCAGCGTCAGGGCCTGCGGCACCTCCGACTGGACCTGTGGGATCTTGTTGGCGATCAGCGTATAGAGGGCGAGGGTCCCCAGCACGACGCCGAAGATGCGGAGATTAATGGCCCACATGCTGGGCCTCCGTCCCCGCCGGCACGAACGTCGACTTCTCCGCGAGTCCGCCCAGCCAGAAGATGAATCCCACGAGCGCCAGGAAGATCAGCACGCAGGTGCTGATCATGATCGCGGCGTAGCCGAGGGCTGGCGTGGCGGCATACTGCGACGTGTCGGGGATGACCTGCCACACGTGCCAGTGCTGGCGAATGCCGCTGCGCGCGAAACCCATCAGCCCCATCAGCCACGTGAACGTGACGGCGAGGATGAACAGCGCGTACTGGGAACGGGGCGGCATCTTGCCCCATTGAATCGCGCCGAGCGACTGCGCGCCACGCGCCATGAGCACGTCGATGAGCGTGACGAACACGATGCAGGCGAGGACGGCACCGACCTGATAGACCGAGTAGCCGATGCGGACGATCGCCTCGACGAAGTATCCGCGAATGCCGTAGTACAGGACGATGGCGGCCGCGATCGCGAACATCGCGCCCTGAATTCTCGTGCCGGTTTGCGCCCAGGGAACGACCGGCCGGATGTTCGCGCGCCGATACAGCAGGAACGACAGGAACGTCGCCAGGATCATGAGGTTCACGGCGGTGTTCTTGGCACTCATCACGCCCAGCACTCCCAGGAAGGGGTGGTGCGAGCCGCCCATCGCGGCGAGCTCACGCGAGTCGGCGATCATCGTGTGCGGCGTGCCCCACACGATGGCGCCCAGCAGCAGCACCACGAGCAGCCATTTGGTATACGGCCGGAACCGCTCGGCGCCCGGAATGCGCCCCATCCCCACCCAGAGGTAGTAGTTGCCGGCGAGGAACAGCACGGCGATCAGGAATGCCTGGATGACCCACAACCAGCTCATGAAGCCGCCCATCATCGTGATGCCCAGGGACTGGTCATACTGGTAGATCTCGCGGCCCAGCCAGTAGCCGGCGAACGGCAGCACGATCAGCGCCGAGATGGCGATGAAGTTCCCGACGTAGCCCATCCAGTCGTAGTGGGCACGCTCCTCATCGGTCTTGGCCGCGAGGAAGCGATAGCTCGCGTACGCCCCCACGATGGCGCCGCCGAATACGACGTTGCCGATGAGGCGGTGGATGTTGATCGGCATCCACGTGTGGTTCATGAACGCGGTCCAGAAGTTGATGCTCGCCACACTGCTCTGGGGCGTGATCTCGCGCGGTGGCGTCATCATGTACGTCAGCCACCCGTCGGCGATGAACATCACGATCGTGCCCCAGATGTTGAGCAAGATGCCCAGGCCCCAGTGGACGATCTTGGAGCGGCCGTCCTTCCAGCGGTCCCAGCCGTAGTAATAGAGGTACAGCGTGAACGACTCGAAGAAGAAGATCGCGCCGTAGAGCCAGAAGGATGGCCCGAAGATCGCCATCAGGTACGCAGTGAACTTTGGATAAAGCGACGCGAGCAGGAAGGTGAACGTCGCGCCCCACAGCGCCGTCGCGCTGTAGGCGATCAGCAGCAGCCGGGTGAACTCCTTGGCCAGACGGTCGTAGCGCTGGTCCTTGCCGAAGATGCCGATCGCTTCCGCCACCACCGCGAACATCGGCACGCCCAGCACGAACGCCGCGAACATGAGGTGGATCTCGGCCGCGATCCAGATCGCCGCGCGGCTGCCGATGATCGGGAAGTCGCGGTAGGCGGGAAGCGAGTCGACGGCCGCCTGGAGGAGATAGATGCCGTCAGCCATCAGTGTCAGCCATGAAGAAGGGCCGCTTTTTGCTGAAATCCACCGGCATCGCGCTGCGGATCTCGCTCAGGAGCTCCGGCGTGACCTCGCGCAGGCCGCGCTCGCGCGCCCAATCCTCGATCCGCTTTGCCACCACGCCGCGCACGAACGACGGAATGCGCTCCAGGCGCGCGCGCGCGGCGTCGGCCCACACGAGCGCCGGCTGGAATTCCTGGCCATACGTGACGTCGCGCACGCGCTCGATCACGGCGGCGCCCGGCGCAGGCTCGTACGCGCACGACGGATCGGCGGCCAGGACGTCCCCTTCGAGGGCGAACGCCCGGGCGCGGCAGCCGCCGCACAGTTTTTGGTACTCGCAGCGCCCGCACTTTCCGCCCAGCGTGCCCTCGCGCAGCGTCCGGAACAGCGGCGCGGAACGCCAAATCTCTCCGAAGCTCTGCGTCCGCAGGTCGCCCGCGACCTCGGGGAGATAGGGGCAGGGTGTGAGCTTGCCGTCGGGGGTGATGCGGCAATACTGCGTGCCGCAGGGGCAGCGGGTCTCGTAGTTCAGGACCGGCGAGTCCGGGTCGGCCGCGTGCACGTGGCGCATGAAATGCGGCGCGCACTTGGCGCGCACCATCATCCGGCCCCGGTAATCGCGCTGCCAGCGCGCGAGATCGGCGAGCACGGCCTCGTATTCGGCGGGCGCCAGATCGGAGAGCCCGGCGCCGCGTCCCGTCGCCACCAGGAAGTAACAGTTGAAGGCAACCGCACCCTGATCCGCCGCCCACCGGGCCACCCCTTCCAGCTCGGCGCGGTTGCCCTTGGTCGCCGTCGTCTGGATGATGAAATCGAGCCGCTGCGCCCGCAGCCGGCCGAGCGCCGCGATCGTGTCGTCGAGCGCGCCCGGGCCGTGGCGGAACTTGTCGTGGTAGCTGGGCCGCAGCGAGTCGATGGACACCGCCACGCCCCGTACGCCGGCGGCCTTGAGCGCGCCGATCCGCTCGTCGGTGAGGAGCGTGCCGTTGGTGCCGACCACGACCGTCGCGCCCCGGCTCGACGCGTAGCTCGCGATCTCGCTCAGGTCGTCGCGCAGCAGCGGCTCGCCGCCCGAGAGGATGAGCATCGGCGCGGGGTTCACGGCGAGGAGCTCGTCCACGATGCGCAGGCATTCGGCCGTGGCGAGCTCCGAGGTCGCGCTCTCGCGCGGGCCCGCCGCGATGTAGCAGTGGGCGCACTCGAGGTTACAGCGCCGCGTGAGATTCCAGGCGACGACGTGCGGGATGAAGTTCACTGCAGCAGCTTCTCGACCGCCCGCTTTGCGTCCGCCGGCGTCACCGCCTTCATGTCCACCGGGCACTTGTCCATTTTCTCTTCGATGTCGCGAATGGGGCAGCGTGTGATCCCTTGCGCCTTGGCCTCCTCGATGAACGCGCGCATCTCGGGGGACAACGCGTCCTTCCCCTCGGCTTCGGCGCGGATCTGCTTGGCGCGGAGCTCGGTGAACATCACCATCATCGTGTCGATGTCGAACTCGTCGGCCTCGATCATGGCCTGCTTGTTGTCGTCCATCACCGGCGTCGTGACGCGCCAGATGTCGTGGTTGCGGGCGAAACGCTCGACCGTGTTCCGCGCCAGCGGCCGGGCGATGAGGGGCACCAGCTGCAGCCGCTGCCACGCCTCCTGGGTCCAGACAATCGGGTCCGTGACTACGCGCTCGCGCGTGCTCACGTTGCCGGTCACGGGGCACTTGGTTTCGATCATGGCAACGGCGGCGACGGCGTCGGCGTCGGAGCCTTGCACCTTCGTCGCCTTCATCTGCTCGGTCGCCTTGACCTCGGCGAGCGCAATCTCCTCGGCGCTGCCGATTCCCATGATGAGCTGCATGTGGGTGGGAAGCAGCTTCTGGATCGCCTCGTCGAGCCATTTGTTGGTGACCGTAGGTGGGGGACCGGCGTTGCCCACCTGCTCGAGCACGTACTCTTCGACGGCGCGCCGGGCGATGCCTTGCGCGAACGGCGGCACGCGCAGGATCCGGACTTCCGCTTCGGGCGCCCAGGGCAGGCCCGCCTGACCGTCCTCTTCGATCCAGGGAATGTCCTCGGGCCGGATTCCCACGGTGCCCACCAGCAGCGTGCTGCACGGCGCCAGTCGTACCAGGTTCTCGGCTTGTGAGCCCAGGTCGGTGCCTTCGATCCGGTGCGCGCCATGACGGGCGAGCACCATGAGCGACGGCTTCACTTCCTCGGCCCACTGCATGATGACCTGGAACGGCTTGCCGATCAGGATCTGCGTTTTGATCGCCACGTCCGGGAACTGCCGCGCCATCACCTCAGCCCGCTTCAGGTTCGCCTGACAGAGTTTGAGCAGTCCTTTGTCGATGATGTTGTTGTGCAGCTCTTCCTGCTCCTCGAACTTGAAGACCTTCGAGGCCTGGTAGGACAGCACGTCCTTGATGTTGTGAAACACGACGTGGTGGTACTCGACGTCGAACGCGCTGCAGACGTAAAGCGAGCCGCCGAACTGCTGGGCCAGCTCGAGGGCGGACTTCATCGCTTTGTAGCTGTAGGACGAGCCGTCCACGCAGACCATGAAGCGCCCGCCCGCGAGGGGCTGCTGGTCGCGGACGATCAGCACGTCCTTCTCCACGCCGCGCAGCACCCGCGCCACGACGCCGCCGAGCTGCGAGAGCTGCTGGCGGCCCAGGCCGTGGGCGCCGACGGCGAGGAGATCGTACTGACGCCCGGACGAGCCGACGAGGCGGGCGGCCGCGTCCTCGTCCTCGGCGACGAGCCGGCCGTTTGCGCCGAGCTTGACGTCGCTGCGGACCTTGTCGCCGCCGTCGTAGCCCGCGGCGCGGTTCGGGTCGAAGCCGATGAGGCCCGGCAGGCGCCCGGCGCCGCGGTTCACCTCGTTCACGATCTCTTCGTAGTTGATGCCCTCGAGCAGCTGGCGGGTGAGCGGCACGCCTGCCGCCTCGCAGCGTTTCCCGAGCTGATCGAGGAAGCTGTCGGCGATGAGCTGCAGGCCCTTCTCAATCAGCTTGTCGTGGATCTTGCGCTGCTTCTTGATCTCTGCGGGCGTCTGGAACTGTGCGGGGAGGCCGGTCTCGAGCTGGCGGAAGCGGACGTCATGCAGGCGGGCGGCGTAGACATGGTTCCCGGTGATTCTGCCACCGGTCTTGCGGCACATCTCGAGGGCGCGGTCCACCGCCCAATCGGAGTGCTGCGAGTTATCGACGGGAACGAAAATCTCGAGATACACCGCCACCTCCCCGAGGGACGCCGGCTCGAGCTGGCCCGATACATCTATGTAGAAGCGGAGTAGCCACCGTCAGGACTATTGGATATGTACGGCGGCCGGGAGGCTGTCAAGGAACTTGTTCACAAGCCCCCGGGACAATTTGGTCGCCGTCCTTGTCCCAAACGGTTATGGCGTCAACGGGACAGACGTCACACGCCTTGAGTAGGCGTTCCCGCACGACAGCTTCCGGCTGCACGAAGACGGCGGTGCCGCTTTCGTCCAGCACGAACGCCTCGGGCGCTTCGGTGACGCAATCGCCGAATCCCACGCACAGCGTGCGGTCGATACGGATGCGGAGATCGCCGACGGTACGCTCGTCGAAATCGCTCACATTGCTTCGAGGCCCAGCTCCGACCGCGCCGTGTCCATCACCGCGGGCGTGATTTCGGCGATGCCGCGCTCCCTGGCGTAGTCGGCATAGATCTTCTTCACCATGCCCCGCACGAAATTGGGAACCCTGTTCAGCCGTTCTAACGCCCCGGCCGACCAGATTGTGCTGCTCCCGGCTCCCGGCTCCCAGCTCCCTTCATCAAACGCGTCGTCCCGGCCGGTCGTCACCATCTTGCGCACGGTTTCGAGCGGCTGCGCGGGCACGGTGCGGCCGCCGATCTCGACGCCGAGCGAGGAGACGAGCTGGGTCTCCATCGGGTTAGTCAGCAGGGCCACCACCCGGCCGCAGGACGGGCACTTGAACGTGGCGGCCAGCGTGCCGTCCCCGGGGAGGTGGCGCTCGCCGAACGTCATCTGCCGGTCGCACTCGACGCACAGGAACTTCATGGTGCGCCGTGCGCCGTGCGCGGTGCGCGGGAAACCTGGTTCGCGACGTTATCCCACGTGCCCGGTGTCGGGTGCCACGGGATCCGCGCCAGCACCGGCACCCCAAACTCCGCTGCTAGCTCGTCCCCTGCTGTTCCCTTCAACTCCCCACCCACCATGTTTTCCACCACGCCCAGCAGCGGGGATCCGCGGTCGGCGGCCGCCCGCATGGCGCGCCGTACCGCATCGCGCGACTCAGGCGTGGGGATCGTGACCGTCAGGACCTCCGGCGGACCGGCCAGGATGTCGCACAGCTCGAGATAGCGCTGCATCCCCGGCGGGAGGTCGAGCAGCAGCAGGTCGAGATCGCCCCACGCCACGTCGCCCAGGAACTCGCGCAGCGCCGACGCTTCCATGGCGCCTCGCCACACGAAGCTCTCGGCCACCGGGCCCTTGAACGCGAGCGGCTGACCGTCGCCGAGCAGCAGGTCCATGGAAATGCAGCGGACGCCGTCCGCACCGACAGCCGGGGTGACGGCGTCTTGGGGATTGGGGAGGGGGGAATGGGCGATCCCCAACAAGCGCGGGATCGTCGGTCCATTCAGGTCCGCATCGAGCACGCCGGCCTTCCGACCCCCCCGAGCCACGGCCCGGGCGAGATGCGCCGTGACGTAGCTCTTCCCCACCCCGCCCTTCCCGCTCATGACCGCGACGATCCGCCGCACGCCCGCTAGGCGCTCGGCGACGCGCCCGCGCTGAGCCACTATCTGCTGGAGTAGCCCTGAGCGGTCCGGGTCGGTCAGCTGGTGGTAGGTGCGCATGGGCTCAAAACTAGCCGGTTAGGCGGTCAGTCGGTTAGTATCCGTCATGATTGAAGCGCTCAAACAAAAGCTGCAAACAGAAGTCGAGCGACTGAACCATGAGATCTCCTTCATCTTGCCGAAGGAGATTGAAAAGGCGCGCGCCCATGGTGACCTGCGCGAGAACTCGGAGTACAAGGCGGCGCTCGAGCGGCAGCAGTTTGCGCAGGCCCGTGTCCACCACTTGCGGCTGCGGCTCTCCAAGCTGTCCGACGTACGGGAGCAGGACATCCCGCGCGATCGCGTCGGGTTCGGGTCTCGGGTCACCGTGCAAGACGTGGACACGAAGCGGAAAGAGATCTACGCGCTCACGCTCGGCGAGTTCATCGAAGGCGGCGACGACGGCGCGGAGATTCCGGTCTCGATGGCGTCCCCCCTCGGCAAGGCCCTGGTGGGCGGCAAGGTCGGGCAGAAGGTCGAGATTACCCTCCCGATGGGCAAGCGCAAGCTCAAGATCGTCGACTTGGACACCGTGCACGATCTGGGCGAACGCCGCTCTTGACTCGGACGCTTAAGCCGCGTCACTTAGACTCATACTCGAACGTCGTTTGCATCCCTGAGGGAGCCATGACATCGAAACGTCTCCTGTCCGCCGTCATTTTCGTTTTTTCGGCCACCGGTCTGTCGGCACAAGCCGATCCCGACCGTACAGTCGCAGGGGGCGGCGGTTTCCCCCCTGGCTGGAACGTCCGCACCGAGACCAACCGCCAGACCGGCCAGCCCGCCCCGCTCGCGAACGTGAAGTTCACCGCGATGGGACCGGGCGGCCTGCATGCCACGGTGGGCCCCGCCGCCATCTATTGGCGCGATCGCGACACCGTGTCGGTTAACTATCACGTCGTTGCCACCCTGACCCAGATGGTGAATCCCACGCATCCCGAGGCGTTCGGCATCCTGATCGGGGGCAAGAACCTCGCCGACTCGACCCAGCGCTACACCTATTTTCTCGTCCGTCCGGTGGACGGCATGTACAGCATCCGCCGCCGCGCGAGCTACACCACGCGGCCCACCGCCGTCGTCGAATGGACGGCGAGCGACGCGGTGACCCGGAGCGACAGCACCGGCAAGGCCGATAATGAGCTGAGTGTCGAGGTCCGGGGCGGTCGCGCGCGCTTCATGGTGAACGGGAAAGAGGTGTACGCGGGCGACGCGGCGAATCTCGACGTAAACGGCGTCGTCGGCTATCGCGTGAACCACAACCTCGACGTGCACCTCGGACCGTTGGGGATCCACAAGCTGTGAGCGAGGGGGCTTTGCGCCACGAGGCGGACGACGACCGCTTCTCGTTCACGCCGTTCACCCTGCATCCGTTCTTCACGCAGGTCAACCGCTGGATCATTGACAAGGTGATCTGTCCGGGGCGCCAGGTGATCGTGGACCTCGGGTGCGGTCCCGGGGCCGTCACGAAGCTGATTCTCGAGCGCATCTCCGGGGCCGAGCCGCCGCCGCGCGTCATCGGCGTCGACCCGTCCCCGTCCGCGCTCGCGAAAGCGCGCGCTGCCATCTCCTCGCGACTGGCGGAGTTCAAGGAGGGGACGGCCGAGCTCTTGTCACGCCTTGTCCCCCCTGCCGACGCCGTCGTCTTCCTCAACGCGATTCACCTGGTGCAGGACAAGCATCAGGTGCTGGGCGAGATCCGCAGAGCGATGAAGCCGCGCGGCCTTTTAGGCTTCAACTCGACATTCTTCGCCGGGGCGTACGTCGAGGGGACGAGCGGATTCTGGCGCCGCTGGATCGTGCGCGCCGTGCAGGCGCTCAGGGAGAAGGGGATCGCGGTCAAGCACGAAGGCCACGCCGCCGCGATGCAGTGGCTCTCCGCGGATGACTACGCGGCGGCGTGCACGGCGGCCGGGTTTCGCCCGACATCGGTCGAGCTGGTGACGGTGGACATGACCTATGCTAGTCTCGCCGACATCGGGCGGTTTTCTCTCTTCATCGAGGGCGCCCTCCCGGGCGTGCCGCTGGAGGAGGGATCCGAGGCGTTGCGCGTCGGCCTAGAGCGCACCATGGACGAGCTCAAGGTCGAGCGGGTGCCCCGGAATTGGCTGGAGGTGGTGGCGGAAGCAGATTGAGGAGCGAGATCCCCAGCCCTATCACGATCAGCGCGCCCAGCGACCTGCCACGGCCGCAGGTGCGGCCTCACGCGGGCGCGCGCGTCCAGGAGAACCAGAGCGAGCCGCCGAACAACAGCAGCATGGTCCAGACGATCACGCTGTAGCCGCCTACCCAATGATGGACGGTATCCCCGAATAGGTCGCGCCCAATCAACCCGCTCCCCGCCATCAGGCCCGCCGCGATCCCCGCGAACACGCGCTCACCGGGGCGGAGGGCGCGCGGTGGGAGCGACAGGAACGCGTAGAACACGAACAGCAGCGTGACGAGATGCGCCTTCCACGTCATCGCCGACAACAGGTGCCCGGCCAGGAATGCCGCGCTCAGCTCGAACACCGTGAGCGGCGCCGCGCTCACGCGCAGCCACGCGAGCGTCCCCAGAAACGCCGCGACGACGAGCAGCGCCCCGGCGCGGTACACGGTACGGGCCGTCTGCTCCGACGCGGTGAACACGCGGTAGTCCCGGTCGGTGGGCTCGGTGGGCTCGGTGGGCGCCGGAGGACGCATCAGGCGGTAGACGGCGGCGGCGAGGTTCTGGTTGGTGTAGCGCTGGACCACGCGGCCCGCGCCGAATTCGCGCACCTGGTGATAGTAGTCGGTGAGGTCTCGCACGCCGCTCTCGGGGCCGCGCTGGAGGATCGGGAGCGCCACGCACGCGATGCCGAGCGGCAACACGGCGAGCGCGGCCCGCCGCCGGCCGCGCGCGACGAGCCACGCCACGAGGACCAGCGGTACCACCTTGATCGCGGTCGCGCCGACCAGCGCCGCGGCCGCCCACCAATCGTGTTGCCGCAGGTACGCTCGAATTCCGAACAGGCACAGGGCGAAGACGGCGAGGTTCACCTGGTTCAGATTCAGGTTGTTGAGGAAAAACTGCGCCGACAGCACGATGGCGAGCGGCAGCGCCCACCGGTTCGCGCCCGGCCGCAGTACGTCGAAGATGTCCTTCGTCAGGCGCACGCTGATCGGAATCAGCAGCACGTTGCAGAAGTAGAAGACTCCGGCGGCAACCTTCAGCGGCAGCAAGGCGTGCAGCTGAAACAGCATCGCCGCGAACGGTGGATAGAGGTTGGGCCCGCGGACGCCGGGGACCTCGGCGTACAGCGGCTCCCCGGCCCAGAACCACCGGCCGAAGATCCAGCGCGCGTGAAAATCGGTACCGGGGCGCTGGCTCTTCGCCTCCAGCACGGATAGGACCACGCATGTAGCGATGATCGCGCAGCCAAGGAGGCGGCGTCGAAACGGGGTCACGCGGGCTCGAGCACGAACGCCAGTTGCTGGTGCGCCTGGCGCAGCGCGGCCTCGACCAGAGCCGGCGTCTCACCCCGGGCGAAGATAAAGCCGGGGTAGCGCGATCCATAGGGAAAGGGGAGCAGGTGCTCACCGGGATGCGCGGTAATCTGCACGTCTTCGATCAGCGGGATTGCTCGGGCTGCGGCGATGCCGCGCACTTCGCGTAGCGTCCCAGCGCGGGGAATCGGAACCATCATGACCCCCGCGGCCTGCCGCTCGCGCTCGAGCGTCGGGATCGGTCGGTCGAGGGCGTGGCGCAGGACGATCTCCTCGAGCGACAGTGCGCCGGCGCCAAATCTCAGCACGGCGGAGCACCGGCCCCCGATCGGCCGCGCGGCGAGCTCGATGAGCCAGGGCCCCCGCTCGTTATGGCGCAGCTCGGCGTGAATGGGGCCTTCCGCGAGACCGAGTGCCTGCGCCGCACGCTCCGCGCATTGCGCGATCGCGGTCTGCAGCGCCGCGGGGACGCGCGACGGCGTGACATAGATCGTCTCTTCGAAGAACGGCCCGTTCAGCGGATCGGGCTTGTCGAACAACGCGAGCACGTGCAGCCGGCGATTCACGAGCAAGCCCTCGAGCGCCACCTCGGCGCCGGGAATGAACTCTTCGACGAGAAACTGACGCGCCGGGTCGCCGCACCTCGCGACATCCGGCTCAGCCAGGATCGCTTTCAATTGCGCGTGCGCGGCGATAAAGCCTGTCGGGTTGTCGGCGCGGATCACACCGCGAGACGCCGAGAGACGCAGCGGCTTTAGGACGCAGGGATAGGCGGCCGAGCTCGCGAGGCGCGCCGTGTCGTCGTCGATCCCGTGCAGCGCAAAACGCGGAATCGGAACGCCGGCCGCGGCAAGCAGCTCCCGCTGGCGGTGCTTGTCGCGCGCCGCCTGGGCCGCGTGAATCGGGTTTCCTTTGAGTCCCAGTCGTTCGGCGATCGCGGCAGCGATGATCGCGGTGTCGTCATCCACGCCGACAACCGCGGTGAAGGGGTGCGAGCGCGCGAATTGCTGCGCTTGGTGAACCGCCAATTCCGGGCTGGCGAAGTTGAGCGTGAGCAATCCGGCAGGATGGGCGGGCTCGAATGTACTCGGCTGCTCTGAAGCGACGGTGAGCGAAGCGCCGATCTGCCGCGCCGCTGCCACGAATGCCGCGGTGCGATATGTGCTCGTAGGGAGTAACAGCAACAGGCGCGGCATTGCGCGCCCTTACTTTTTCGCCGCCTGGAAATACGGGTTGGCGCCCGACGTGTGGTCGGTGATGTCCACGATGCCCCGGACCTGCGGCACGAACTGCGCGAGCATCCCTTCGATGCCTTGCCGCAGGGTCACGTCGGCCATGCCGCACCCCTGGCAGCCGCCCCCCATGCGCAGCATGACGACGGCGTCCTGCACGTCGATCAGCTCGACGCGGCCGCCGTGACGCGCGACCATCGGGTTGACCTGTTCGTCGAACAGCTTGGCGACCCGCTCGTAGAGTGCGTCGTCGTCGACCGCGCCGGCGGCGGCCTTCGGAGCAGACACGACGGGGGGCGCATCCCCGGACAGCGTTGCGCGAATGGCTCCGCCGATGGCCTTGCCCATGGCCGGCCAGGGCGCGGCCGACTGCTTGACGACCGTCACGATGTTGCCGGAAACGATCAGCTCGCTGACCCCCAATCCGGGAATCGCAAAGATCGCTTCTGCGAGCGGCGAGCCCTTCGCCTCCTCGGGACCCGTGAACCGCCGCACGCCGCCCGCATGCAGCGGCTGACTCACCACGAACTTGCAGCGGTGGTCGTCGATCGGCTCGGCGGTGATGCGGATCTCAGGCCCGGTCATGGCTCAATTATAACGCTCCGCGCATCTGCTTCGCCGCGGCCACCATGTTCTTCAAGGCCGCCAGCGTCTCCTCCCACCCACGCGTCTTGAGCCCGCAGTCGGGGTTCACCCAGATCTGCCGGTCCTCGAGCACACGGTTCATGCTCTTCAAGGCCGCCGCGATCTCGCCCGTGGACGGCACGCGCGGCGAGTGGATGTCGTAGACGCCGGGGCCGATCTCGTTCGGATACTTGTACCGCTCGAACCCCTGCAGCAGCTCGGAGCCCGAGCGCGCGTTTTCGATCGAGATCACGTCGGCGTCCATCTGCTCGATCACGCGCAGCACGTCGTTGAACTCGCTGTAGCACATGTGCGTGTGGATCTGCGTGGCGTCGTTGACGCCCGCCGTCGCGAGACGGAACGCGTTAACCGCCCATTCCAGGTACGTCCCCCACTCGGCCCGCCGCAGCGGCAGCCCTTCGCGCAGCGCCGGCTCGTCGATTTGGATCACCCGGAGGCCCGCCGCCTCGAGGTCGCGCACCTCGTCGCGGATCGCGAGCGCCAGCTGCTTGGCGGTTTCGGCGCGCGGCTGGTCGTCGCGCACGAAGGACCATTGCAGGATCGTCACGGGTCCGGTGAGCATACCTTTCACCGGCTGCTTCGTGAGCGACTGTGCGTAGCTGCTCCAACGGACCGTCATCGCCCGCGGCCGGGCAACGTCGCCGTAGATGATCGGCGGTTTCACATAGCGCGTGCCGTACGACTGCACCCAGCCGTGCTCCGTGAACGCGAAACCCGCCAACTGCTCCCCAAAATACTCGACCATATCGTTGCGCTCGAACTCGCCATGCACGAGGACGTCGAGTCCGATCTCCTGCTGCAGCGCGATCGTCTTCGCGATCTGCTGCTCGATGAAACGCTCGTAGTCCTCGGCAGTGAGCTGGCCGTCGTGCAGCTTGCGGCGCGCCGCCCGCACGTCGGCGGTCTGCGGGAACGACCCAATCGTCGTCGTGGGGTACTGCGGCAGGCCAACCTGCGCCGTCCGGCGCGCCGCGAAGGGCGACTGGCGCGCGCGATCCTTCTCCGAAACCGCGGCGGCCCGGCGCTGTACCTCGGCATTGTTGATCCGCTTCGACGTGCGCCGCGACTTGGCTGCCTTGGTGCTCGCTTCGAATGCTGCTCTGTCCTGGTTGCGCGCCAGCGTCACCACTTCGCCGAGCTTCTGTTTGGCGAAGGCGAGCCAGGTCTTGAGCTCCGGGTCCAGCGTCGTCTCGAGATCGAGATCGAGCGGCGTGTGCAGCAGCGAGCAGGACGGCGCCACCCACAAGCGGCCCGTCCCCACTTTCGCCGCGGCGCGGTCGAGGAGCGCAAGCTGACGCTCAAGATCTGCCCGCCAGACGTTGCGCCCGTCGATCACACCCGCCGAGAGCACGCGGCCTTTTGGCCACGCCGCGAGCAGCGCGTCGAGCTGCCCCGGGGCGCGCACGAGATCGACGTGGAGACCCTGCACCGGCAGCGCCAGCGCCGTCGCCATGTTGTCGCCCAACCCCGCGAAGTATGTCGCGACCAGCAGCTGCGTCTTTCCGGCGCGCTTCGCCAGGTTCTCGTAGGCGCGCGCGTACGCCGCGCGCTCGGCATCGCTGCGGTCGAGGGCGAGGCTGGGCTCGTCCAGCTGCACCCAGGTTGCGCCCGCGGCCGCGAGCGCGCTCAACACCTCGGCATAGACCGGCAGCAGGGCGTCGAGCAGTGACAGCCGGTCGAAGGGCGCGCCCTTCGTCTTGGCGAGCAGCAGGAACGTCACCGGACCGATGAGCACGGGCGTCGTGTCGATCCCGAGCGCTTTTGCCTCGCGGTATTCGTCCACGGGCTTCGTGGCGGCAACGCGGAATGTTTGCCCGCGCTCGAGCTCGGGCACGATGTAGTGGTAGTTCGTGTCGAACCACTTCGTCATTTCCATCGCGGTGACGTCGCGGCCTTTTCCCTGACTGCCGCGCGCCGTCGCGAAGTACGTATCGAGGTCGACCTGGTCCCCCTTCCATCCGTAGCGGGGCGGCACCGCGCCGACGAGCGCGCAGGTGTCGAGCATCCGGTCATAGAAGGAGAAGTCGTTCGAGGGAATGCGGTCCACGCCGAGGCTCTTCTGCAACTGCCAATGCCGGCGGCGCAGCTCGGCGCCCGTGGCGAGCAGCTGGTCCCGGGAGACCTTGCCGCTCCAATAGCCCTCCGTGGCGCGCTTCAATTCGCGCGCGGCACCGAGGGGCGGGAAGCCCAAATTCGAGGCGATCGTCATAGGGACGGGGAATCTAACCCGCGTTAGGGCCGCTACCTACGGGGGCGGCGCCGCAGCCGGTACCTGGCCCGGTTATTGCGCAACCACCCGGCAGGCAAATCCGTGATTCTAACACCCCGCAGGGTTCGTCCTTCGTTGCGGCCCGTCGTCGTCTCGCTGGCGGCGGGCAGCGCCGTGCTGTTGTTCGGTTTGCTCGTAAATGGTTGTCGAATCAATAGGTTACTGGGTCGCTCCGCGGCCGATGGCCCGCTCCAGGTCTCGCCCGCAGCGGTGCGGGATTCGGCGCTTGCCGGCACCACCGCGCCCCGCCGCTCAAGCCTCCAGGTCACAACCGGTGGCAGCTGGTTCGCCACAAATGATAGCCCGTGGATCGGCGTCACCCCCATGAACGGTAGCGGGCGCCGCACGGTTACGATCGCCCTGGATCCCGAGCGGCTGGAGCCGGGAACTCACGAAGGCTCGGTCACCGTCAGCGCGGCGGAGTCGGTCGAGTCCCAGGTGACGATCCCCGTCACGTTTGAAATCCAGCAGCCGATTCTGGTACTTGATCCCCGCTCGATCACCCGCACCACCGAATCCAGCAACAGGGAATTCTTCGACACGCTCGAGGTGCGCAACGACGGCACCGGGCCCCTCGTCTGGACCGCCTCGAACAAGAGCGCATGGCTCACGCTCGGGACAGTCGCCGGCGTAGGAGAAGGAAAGATCCCGCTCAAGCTCGCGACCTCCGGGCTCGCGGTTGGCACGTACAGGGATACGGTGGTCGTGGTCGCGGTCGGCGCTTCGGGAAGTCCCGCCAGAATCGTCGTGACGCTCCGCCGTAGGCGGTAACTGATGCCGACACCACGCAGGCTGTCCGTATTCGCGCTCTCGGGTCTCCTGGCGCTGCTGGTGCTGTCGGTGGCGACCTGCCGCCTCGACATGCTGATCAAGCCGAGCGCCCAGACCAATCCCGTGCTGAGCGTAGACCCGACCGAGGTGCGGGATTCCGCGCGCGCCGGCTCAGACGATATCCGCCGGGCCAGCATCGAGATCACTAATACGGGCGACGGCGACTTCACATGGTCGGTCACCAAGGACAAAGGGTGGATCAGCGTCACTCCCACGGAGGGTAACCCGCCGGCCACGCTCGACGTCTCCCTCGATGCCCACAGTCTCGCGCCCGGAACCTACCAGGGCAGCGTGACCGTACATGCGCCCGGCAGCGTGGACAGCACCGTCGCCATCGCGGTGACGTTCGTCGTGCAGCGGGCGGGCCTGGTCGTGTCGCCGGGATCCGTGACCCCCTCGACGAACGTAACTAATGACACGGTCTTCCAGGACAACCTGCAGATCGCCAACACCGGCAACGGTCCGCTGGTGTGGACGGCGAGCAAGCGCAGATCGTGGGTGACCCTCAGCGCCCTCGCGGGAACTGGGCCGGCAACGATTACGGTGACGGTCAACAGCACCGGCCTCGCCAAAGGCACGTACCATGACACGGTAGCCGTCACGGCGCCCGGTGCCGAAGGCAGCCCCGCCAGGATTCCCGTGACCTTGACGATCTTCGCGCCCGGGCTCGCCGTGACGCCGGCCCTGGTTCGCGATTCGGCGCTTGCCGGCTCGACCGCTGCCCGGACCGAGACTTTGCACGTGACGAACTCCGGCACTGGGACGATCACCTGGACTGCCGCCACGACGGAACCGTGGGTCACATTGTCCAAGACCGCCGGCGGCGCGCCGGAGGACGTGGTCGTAACGCTCACACCCACAGGACTTCCGGCAGGAACGCATCGCGACACGATCGTCTTCACCTCGCCTGAGGCGACCACCGGGCCGCTCAACGTTCCGGTGACGTTCGTGATCCAGCGGCCGTGCACCGAGATCCCGATCGCTCCTGATGAGGTCCGGACAGGAACGCTCGCCCCGCCCGACTGCGAAGCGCCGCACCGCCCCGGCAGCCTGGCGAATGTCTACAGCCTCACGGCGACCGCCGGCGATACGGTGTCGATCCGGCTCACCGGCACGTTCGACGCCTATCTGATCCTGACCGATAGCGCCGGCGCCGCGGTGCTCGCCCAGAACGACGAATGCCTCCCGGAGACGGGCACGGCGTGCATCATGGACTTTCCGGTGCCGGCGACGGGCCGCTACCTGATCGAGGCGACGAGCGCCGCTGCCGGGGAGACGGGCCCGCTCACGATCTCCGTGGTGCGCGAGCGGCCGCCGGCGGCGCCGCAGGCGATTGGCCAGTTCCACAAGGACGGCACGACGGCGATCGCCATCGGCGGCATGACGGTCGAGGACGCAGTCGTCTTCAGGGGCAGGATCAGCGACCCCAACGACGCCGATTCGGTGCGCTTCGAAATTGAACTCGAACCGCTCGGCAGCCCGTTCACGAACGCGAGCACGCACCAGAGTCCCTTCGTGTCGGCCGGAAGCGGCAGCGTCACCGTGTCGGTCCCGGCGGCCGGGCTGACGAACAACACCGGATATCACTGGCAAGCACGCACGTGCGACCGCACCGGACGCTGCAGCCCCTGGCTCGCGTTCGGTGGAAACGCTGAAACCGCGGCCGACTTTACCGTCTTGGTGGCGCCGCCACCGCCGGGCCCCGGCGCGCCGCTGCAACAGGGAGCCAAGCCATGATCCGTCTGCTCACCGTCCTTCTGCTCGGTGCCCTCGCCGTGCCCGCCGTGGCGCAGGGACAAACGGCCGGCGACCTGCTCGCCCAGGGCATCCGCGCGTACGCGGTCCGCGAATATGACGGCGGCGCCTGGCTGCTCAGGCGGGCGCTCGCGTTTCAGGGGGCGGACGCGTTGGCGCCCGCCGAGGCGGCCCGCGCGCTGGCCTACCTCACGGCCACCGAGCTGTCCCGCAATCAGCGCGACTCGGCGCTCGCCGCGGCGCGCCGCCTGATCGTCGTCGATCCCAGGTACCGGCCCGACGATCAAGCCTTCCCGCCGCAGGTGATCGCGATCTTCCAGGAAGCGCGCCGCAGCGCGCCGACAGTGAGCATCCGCGCGCTGAGCGACACGGCCATCCGCCCGGGCGTGGATGCGTTCGTCGTGCGGCTGGCCGCGACGACGGGGCCCGACGTGACGGCGGCGCTCACCAACGCCGACGGTCGCGTGGTGCGGACCCTGTACACCGGGCCGATCCGCGACAGTATCGACGTCCGCTGGAACGGGCTCGACGTGTCGGGTAACCCGCCTCCCGCCGGCCGCTACGCGATCACGGTCATTCCGACCGGCCGGGACCGTCGCGGCACCTGGACGCTGCGGCTGCCGCTCGAGCTGCAGCGCGCCGCGGTGGATACGGCGCCACCGCCGCCCGCTCCCCCTGATTCCCTGTTTCGGCCGGAGCGCGGGGATTATCCCGGGGCGTGGAAGGCGCTGGTGCCGGCGGTCGTGGCGGGCGCGGCCATCGTGGTGCTTCCAAAGGTCGTGGCGAGCGGCGAGCGGCCGAGCAGCGCGCGGTTGATCGTCGGCGGGACAGTAACCGTCGCGGGGATTGCGGCGTTTCTCTCGCACCGCCCGGGCCGCACCCTCCCGGCGAACGCCGAGTACAACCGCAATCTCCGGGAGAGCTGGCGCCGCAATGCCGCGGATATCTCGCGCCGCAATGCGGAGCGCGCCCGTCAGTCCCGGATGGTGATTCGCCCGGGCGCGGCGGTCCTCACGACTTCGGAGGCTCCATGAGCAAGCTGCTCGCCGCCATCGCCTGCGTGAGCATGCTGGGCGGGTTGCCGCCGTCGCTGGCCGCGCAGGGCCGCATGCAGTTCAGTTTCGGCGGGACGGGCGCACAGGAGATCGTGAATAGCCGCCTCAATGGGTCGAGCAATCGGCTGACTGGGCTGGTTCTCGGAGGCGAAGGATTGCTGGTGAGCGAGCGGTTCGTGGTGCGGTTGCGCTATGGGCAAGGCCGCGTCACGGCCGGCGCGGCCGGCGGCATCGAACCGCGCGACATCGTGGAGGGCGAAGCGCTGGTCGGCATCCGGGCGACGCCCTGGCTCACACTGTGGGGCGGTCCAAGCGCGCGGGCCTACACGAGTGAGGGCAGTGACCAGCGCTGGCTGCTCTGGTCGGGCCGCGCCACGGCGCGCGCCGGCCTGCTCCCGGGACGGATGCAGACCTTCGTCGAGTTGTGGGGCGCGTTGTCCGGAAATGTGACCAACCCCGCGGCGAAGGCCGGCGGCCGCGGTGCCGAGGCCGGCTTGGAGATGCGGCTGGGAGGCCAGTCGTTCTGGGGGCGGCTCGCGTATCGCATCGACTCCGGCCACGCGGCAGCGATGAGGGAGACCGTTGAAGCGATTTCGCTGTCCCTGGTCTATGGCGCTCCTCAATGACTGGACGATTTCGGTGACTTGACGATTTCGGTCCCATTCCCTAGCGTGGCGGCGGCGGTGGCGGGACGGTCCACGCAGTCCTCTCTCTCGAGGGGGTGCCCCGATGGGAAAGATCAACCTGCAGAAGGTCATTATTGGCGGGCTGGTGGCGGGCGTCGTCTTGAATGTCATCGATTTCGTGCTGTACGGGGTCGTCTTGAAGGATCAGATGGCCGCGGCGATGACGGCGCTCGGCAAGCAGCCGATGACCAATGCTCAGATGCCCTGGTTCGTAGTAATGGACTTCGTGTTCGGGATTGCCTTGGTTTGGACGTACGCCGCGGTGAGGCCACGCTTCGGCCCAGGGCCGGCAACGGCAGTCAAAGCTGGTGTCGCGGCATGGTTCCTCGCAGGTCTGCTCCCGACACTGTTCATGTGGCCCATGGGGCTCATGCCGCAAAACCTGATGATCACGACCGCACTCGTAGGGCTCGTCCAAGTGCCGCTCGCGGCCGTGGTGGGCGCCAAGTTCTATACAGAAGGCGCGGGGATGGGAGCGGCGGCGGGGATGGGCGCGCGGATGTGATTTGACGAATCTGCAAACACCAACCGCCGGGCGGCGACGCGCCGTCCGGCGGTTGGTGTTTTGGCGACGTACTAGGCCATCAGGGCCGAGAATATGCGGCCGGGCTTGACAGAGTTTTGTAACAATCGTATTCACGCTACTAAGCCGCTCCCTTCGCACTGCGGGCCCACGCTTCGAGCAGGAGGGGTTCTATGATCAGCCCTGCAAGCCGGTTTCTCAACTTCGCCGCACTCGCGGCCATCCTGTACGCCACCCCGGCGGATGCCCAGAGTGGACGGATCACGGGTGTGGTCCGCGACCCTCAAGCCGTCGCGCTATCGGGAGCCACGATCAGGGTCACGAACCAGGGCACGGGCTCTTCCCGCCGCACGACCACGGCCGCCGACGGCAGTTACACCGTCTCCGACCTTGCGCCGGGCGCCTACACCGTTGCCGCATCGCTGCCCGGCCTGCGAACCGCGTCTCAGAAGGACGTGCAGGTCTCGTCGGGCGAGACGGCCTCGGTTGACTTCGTGCTGCAGCCGCTGATGCTCGAAGCGATCACCGTCACCGCCATGCTCCGCGAGCAGGAGCTGGCCGACGTGCCCTTCTCCATCGCCGCCCCCACCGCGCAGGTGCTGCGCGCGCGCGGCGCGGACAATATCGAGGCCATCGCGGCCAACGTGGCCGGGTTCAGCGTGCAGAACCTGGGTCCCGGTCAGAGCCAGGTCGCCATGCGGGGAGCGTCGTCCGGCCAGATCGCGCGCGACCAGCCAGGGGTGAAGGAAGAGGTGGGCGTGTATCTGGACGACGCGGCGGTCTCCCTCTCCCTGTTCACGCCGGACCTGGATCTGTTCGATATCGCTCGCGTCGAAGTGCTCCGCGGCCCCCAGGGTACTCTGTTCGGCTCAGGCTCGCTGGCCGGGACGGTGCGTTACATCAGCAACCAACCCGAGCTCGGTGTGACCCGCACCTTTGGTGAGGTGGGCGTCAACTCGATCCACGGTGGCGCCGCGGGCAACAACGCCAAGCTCGGCTTCAACGTGCCGCTGGGCGACAAGGCC
This sequence comes from Gemmatimonadales bacterium, assembly GCA_040901965.1. GTDB lineage: Bacteria > Gemmatimonadota > Gemmatimonadetes > Gemmatimonadales > GWC2-71-9 > 20CM-2-65-7. The sequence goes on from JBBDYB010000013.1 coordinate 34,369, forward strand.
GCATTCCGGGTGGCGGGCTATAGCAACGCATTGGCCGGCTGGATGGACGCGGTGCAACCCAACCTCCAGGTCAACCAGAACGTCAACGGCGGCAACCGGACCGGGGTGCGGGCCGCGTTCCGGATCGCTCCGAACGGTCGCTTCAGCCTCACGCCGCGCCTCGTGTATCAGAAGGTCAGGATGGACGGCTGGAACCGCATCGACGCGTTCAACATTCTGGCCAACCCCTATACGACGACGCGGCCAGCGGTGACGCTGGGCGATCGCCGGCTCTTCACCCAAATCGAGGAGCCGTTCACCGATGAGTTCCTGCTCGGCGACCTGAACCTGCGCTACGACGTCGGCGAGGTGAGCTTCACGTCAATCTCATCCTTCACGAACCGTTACATCCTGGTCGTGCGCGATGCGGGCGCCCTGACGTCCAGCATCACCGGCGGCAGCATCGGCCTCTCGGAGCCGATCTACACGCTCGACGCGCCGCTCGACGATGCCACAAAGTCGCAGGTGTGGACACAGGAAGTGCGATTCTCCGGCGGCGATGACCGCCTCCGCTGGCTGGTGGGCGGGTTCTACAGCAATAACAAGCGCCACTACGGACAAGACCTTAACGTGTTCGGGTTTGATGGGCCCGCGGCGGCGGAGCTTGGTGCCCCTCCCGGCTTCACCCAGGGACTCCGGGCTCCCCAGGACCACCTGTTTTGGTCAGACTTGGATTACGCCTTGAAGCAGACGGCTGTCTTCGGCGAAGCGACGATTGGATTGGGTGAACGGCTCAACCTGACGGGTGGCCTTCGCTACTACAACTTCGACGAGGAGCGCCAACAGGTTTTTGACGGCATTTTCGCGCACGACAGCACCGGGACAGCGGTCCTGTCGCAGCCCGGCTCCGCCAAGGCCAACGGAGTCGCGCCACGCGTCATCGCGAGCTACCAGGTCTCCGATGCGCTCACCCTGAATGCGCAGGCGTCGCAAGGATTCCGGCTGGGCGGGATCAACGATCCCCTCAACTTGCCGCTGTGCACCACACAGGACTCCATCACCTTCAGCGGAAACAACTCCTGGACGGACGAGAAGGCGTGGAACTACGAGGTGGGGGCGAAGGCCCGGATCTTGGGCGGCCGTGGCGCCCTCAATCTGTCCGCGTTTTACATGGACATCCGCGACCTCCAGCTGACTGTAACGGCGGGCTCGTGCTCCTCGCGGTTGATCCTGAACGCGCCCAAGGCTCGCAGCCAGGGCGTGGAGGTGGAGTTCACCGCCAGCCCCAGCGATCACCTCGACTTCTCGATCGCCGCGAGCTTCAACGACTCCAAGCTGCGGTCGACCTTGACCGATGGGTCCGGAACTCCGCTACCGGGAATCGTGTCGGGCAACCGCTTGCCCAGCGTACCAAAGGCGCAGTGGACCGCAGCGGCCACCTACGGCTGGCCGATGGGCACTGGGTCGCGGGCATTCGTCAGCGGCAGCTATCAGTTCGTGGGCTCGCGCTTCACGCTGATCGACGACCAGGCTCCGGGGATCGGCACCGTGAACATGAACTCGTTCGCGGGGGACACCATCGGCGGTCCCCTCACGCAAGCCACGTTCACATTCGATCCGGAGCTGCCGTCGTATAGTCTGGTGAACCTGCGTGCTGGTGTTATGCACGACACCTGGGAAGTTGCGTTCTTCATCAACAACGTAACCGACGAGCGGGCCTTCCTCGCCCTGGACCGCGAGCGGGGGCTGCGCGCCCGCGTTGGCTATCTCACCAACCAGCCGCGCACGATGGGGGTCTCGCTCCGCTTCGCTTACTGAGCTCCCGGCGCTGAATTCTCAACGACGAAGGCGCGGCGGCGAAAGCCCCGCGCCTTCTTCGTTACCGCAATAGCCGCATCTCCGCACGGGCGTACAGGTAGCGGCCGTTGTAGCCGAAGGGCGAGGCCGCGGCCCAGGGGAAGACGCCGAAGTTGTTGTTGTAGTCCTTTGCGGGTGTGCCGTCGCCGATGTCCTGCAGCGACGACGGCTGATCCGGATAGGTGTCGAACAGATTTCGCACGCCCACCGACAGGTCCACCCCCGCAAACCGGTACCCGACTTCCGCATCGAACAGCGTCTTGGACCCGTACCGCTCGCGGCACATGTCGCAATAGCCGGGCTGCGCCGACGAGAACTTCCCGTAATAGGATCCCCGCGCCAGCGCGTGAATGCGGCCCTGGGAGTACTGCGTCGTCAAGGTGGCCCGCCAGTCGGGCCGTTCCTCGGTAATCCCGATGTACGTCACCGAGTCGATGATGCCCGTTTCGGTCGTGGGCGTCGTGTCGAGCACCGCCGGGAGCGGATCCACACGCACGATCTTGTTGCTGGTGTAATTCACGGCGCCCGTGAAGTCGAACGCCCCTTCCCCGGCGGCAGCGCGCAGCGTGGCGGTGAGATCCAGACCCTGGGTGCGCGTGTCCAATCCGTTTGTGAAGTATTGGATGCCGCCCACGTCGGTGAAGCCGTTGGCCGCGAGGATCGCCAGCGTCACGCTGTCGTCGAACGTGGCGCCGAGCAGGATCCGGTCGTTGATGCGGATGCGGAACACGTCCACCGTCAACGTGAAGTTGTCATTGGGGCTGAATGCCAGGCCCGCGCTCAGGTTCACTGAGGTCTCTTCCTGCAACGGTTTGGAGCCGAACAGCCGCGCGGCCGAATCCCCCACGGGCACGATCAACACATCGGTGACGACGCCGGCGATGACATTCGTCGTAACGTGGCTGAAATGCGACTGGCCCAGCCCCGGCGCGCGGAAGCCCGTGCTGCCCGCCGCGCGCAGCGTGAGTCGCGGCGACGGCTGAAAGCGGAACGCCAGCTTCCCGGTGAACAGCGAGCCGAAGTCCGAGTAGTTCTCGAACCGTCCCGCGACGTTGGCCAGGAATTTGGGGGTGAGGCTCGTCTCGAGGTCGGCGTACACCCCGACGTTGCTGCGGTGGGTGTCGGACTCATCCACGGGCCGGAACCCGGGGAACACCTGCGCGAACGGACGCCCGTCGTCAATGCCGTTCGGCGCGAGGTGATTGCCGTCCACATACGAGGCGAGCTCGCCCCGCGTGATCTGGAAGCCCTCGCGCCGGAAGGCCGCGCCCAGCGCCACGTTCACCGGCGCCGACAGCCCCAGCGACACCGCCTTGGCGGCGTTCACTGCGAGCACCATCTCGTCGCGCTGCAAGCGGCCCGCAAAGAACGACGTCTGGTTGGCGATCTCATCGCCGGTGCCCGAAAGGCTGTCCGGGCCGGGGGCGCACGGATTGGCGGGGTCGAGGCACGGCCCCAGCGACACGTTGAGCGTGTTGTGCAGGTTGTAGTCGAACCGGTTGTTGCCGAACGACGTGCCGAGATCGATCGACCAGCCCGCGGTCGCGGCGCGGATCCCGCCCGCCACCGAGTAATCGGCCACGTTCGGCGCGAACTCGGGCAGATAGCCGAACGGGAAGATCTCGGGCCAGCTGCGCCCGCCGATGCTGGCGCAGCTCGCCGCGCAGCGCCGGTACCCGTTGCCCGTGCCCTTGCGATACGAGTAACCGCCGAAGCTGTACAGCTCCGCCGTGCCCGCATCGTTCAGCGGCAGGCGGAGGTTCGCCATCGTCATGACGTCTCTTTCGCGCCCGTCGCCCCAATGATGATTGGGCTGCGCCACCGGGTTGCGCTTGACGATCACTCGGCCATCGCTGCTCAACGAGTCAGGCACGCCCGTCCCCGCATCCTCGAACGGATCGGCCCAAGCGCGATTGGTCGGCTGGCGGTCGAGGAACTCGCCGAACAGGCCGAGCGAGCCGCGGCCCACGCCGATGCCAAACCCGCCGTTCACGTTCACGGTCGTGCCGTCGTCGGGATAGTTGGCCGGCCGGTAGCGGCCGACGGTCGTGTTCACGAATGGCGTGAACTGGCCCTCCTTGAGGACCATGTTGACCACGCCGGCGATCGCGTCGGAGCCGTACTGGGCGGACGCGCCGTCTCGCAGCACCTCGATGCGGTCGATGGCGCTGGAGGGAATCGCGTTCAGGTCCACGCCGGAAGAGCCGGCGCCGGTGCCGTACGCGAACGTGTTGACGAGGGCGGTCTGATGGCGGCGCCACCCGTTGATCAGCACCAGCGTGTGGTCGGGCGACAGGCCGCGCAGCGTGAACGGCCGCACGATGTCGGTCGCGTCGGTCACGCTCTGATGCGGGAAATTGACGGACGGCGCGAGTGCCTGAAGGATCTGTCCGGTCTCGCTCACGCCCTGCTGCGCGATCATCTCGGCGGTGAACACGTCCACCGGCACGGCCAGCTCCTCGGCCGCCGTATGGCGCGCGCGCGAGCCGACGACCACGTCCACCGGCGACAGACTGATCGGCTGTTCCGCCAGCACGAAGTCCCGGACGACCGGGGCGTCCTCGACGGTCACGCGCGCCCTCTGCGGCACGTAGCCCAGCAGCCGCACCCGCACGGTGTATACGCCGGGCGACAGGCTGCGCAGCTCATAGCGTCCCAGGTCGTCGCTCGTCGTCCGCAGGCCCATCCCCTCGACCGAGATCAGGACGCGCGCGAGCGGCTCGCCCCCCGCATCGGCGATGCGGCCGCGAATCGTGCTCTGCGCCGCCAGGGTGGTGGGAGCGAGCACGAGCATCAGCGAGGCGAGTAAAGTCTCAGCACGGCGCATAGTTATGCTCCCTGGGCGAAGGGCACGACGCGACAACCTCTGGCGGGCATATAGCGCGTGGCGCGGGAGGCGTCAAGCAACCCTAGTGGGCGTGCATCTCGCGGGTCTGCCAGGGGTCGTCGCCGCTGAACGCCATCACGTGCGCCACCGCCCCCTCGCTTCTCCGAGTGCGGCCCGCAGCTCGGTGAGCCGCTCGGCGATTTTCGTGTGAGACATCGCGGCGAGGTCAGGCGGCAACAGCCGCCGGCTCGTGCACTCGAACGCCGCAATCAATCGCTGATACTCGATCTCCACGGGATAGGCAGGCGGTTGGAAGTCGCCGATCAGCTCGCGCAGCAGGGCGGCGGACAGCGCCGGCTGCTTCTCGATCGCCATGCGGCGGCTGGCGCGCACCAGCACCGCCTCGATGTCGGCCGGCGACATGGGATGCGGCACTTCGTTGAACAGCGTCGCCGCCTGCACGCCCTGCTCGAGCGGGATCTGGAGGCGCGATCGCAGGCTCTCGAACACCTGGGCGCGCTCTGCGGCGGTCGCCGGCGGAAACAAGGCGATGTGCTCCTCGGCGCGCCCCTGCCGCTTCAGATCCACCGGCACGAGGTCGGGGCGGCTGGTCATCAGGAACCAGATCACCTTGCCGCGGCGCCGCGTGTCGCCCATGAAGGCGGCCAGTGCCCCGAACACCCGCTCCGACACGCCGGAGTCTCCGCCGCCCCTCTCGCGGTTCCCGAGCGCGGCATCGGCCTCGTCCACGACGACGGCCACCGGACCGAGCGCGTCGAGGAGGCCGAGGATCCGCTCCAGGTTCGACTCCGTCTGGCCCTGCCACATCGAGCGGAAGTTGAGCAGCTCGACGACGGGGATGCCGATCTCCGCCGCGAAGCAGCGCACGATAAAGCTCTTGCCCGTGCCGACCGGCCCGCAGACGAGGAAGCCCATCGGCACGACGTCCAGCCGTCCCTGGCGCAGGGCCGCTGCGGTCTCGCGCAGCAGCTTCTTCGCCCCCTCGTGCCCCGCGACGGCGTCGAGGCCGATCGTGCTCGTCAAGAACGAGAGCAACCCGCCGCTCGCTTCCTCTATAAGGCGCTTCTTCTCGCGGGTCAGGGCATCGGGATCGAGCGCCGCTCCCCCCGCGTCCGCCTCGGCGAGCAGGCTCTCCAGGTGCAGGCGGGTCAGCCCCGCCGTGAGCACCGCCACTTTGCGCGCGTCGATGCGCGAGAACGTCTGCGGCGTGCTGCCGCGACCGGTGAGATAGCTGTGGCGCTCGCGCTCGTCAGGGACCGGCACGTTGAGCTCGAACGTGCGCGCGTCCGCGACGAGTGCTTCGTTGAGCGCCGCCGTGCTCTCCGAGACGAGGCAGAACGTCACGTTCCGCTGCAAAAACAGCGGGTCCGCCGCCCAGCGCCGCAGGGTGACAATCGAATTGCGGTCTTCGACGGGCAATTGTCCCGGATCACCCGCGGGCGCCACCGTCTCCGCGTAATCTATGATCAGCGCCGCCGAGAAACGCGGGTTGTCGCGCAGCTGGTATAGGAGGTAGGTCTCGAGGAGCTGGAGCGCGCGGTCGGGGTCGCGGGGTTGGGTCTGGGCGAGATTGGTGCCGCCGACTTTGTCGTAGGCCTTGAGCACCGTCCGGAAATCCTGCTCGGCCTGCGGATCGGTGAAGCGGATCCCCGCCCCGCGGTCGTACCGGATGATCACAACGCGATCTGCGAACATCACCTCGCTGAGGAATTCCCCAATTGTCCCGTGGCGGCGCGCGCCCAGAGGATGAATGTCCCGTACGCCGGGCCCGTGAAGAATGAAGGAGTTGGTCCCCCGCTGGCGCAGGCGCCGCTGCAGCGTGCGGGCCCACTCGGGGAGTGCCGGGGGTTCGCTTGGCCTGGTCACGGAGCCAGAATAGGCCGTGAACCGGCCGTTGGGCAACCTGCCCCGAACCGCTGCCCATGGCCGGGGTAGTCTTACCGAGCCGCCACAAGGAGGGTTCATGAGACGGCCCGCATTCCTGTTTCTCTCGATGTGCCTCGCTCCTGTCGTCCTCGCCGCTCAACAGCCGACCCCCCCGCCGCCGCCCGCGCCGGCGGGGCACGACAGTCTCCAAGGCGCGGTCCAACGGATTGACGCCGGCCGCCGCACGCTTGACGTGACGACGGGCGTGGGGTTCGCGCTGCGCGTCGTGCAGCTCGAGGTCCCCATGGGCGTACCGGTGGTCGACAAAGAGAAGGACGCGCCGATTCCGCTGCGCGAATTGAAGCCCGGTGATGTCATCCGCGTCCTGTTCGGCGTGCGGAGCGGCCGCGACGTCGCCTACACGATTGAGCGCCTCGGTCGCATGGAGACCGGACCGGACGCGACGCCATGAGGCGCGCGTGGTGCCTGGCCCTGATCCTCGGTGTGCCGGCGGTGGGAGCCTGCCGCCGCCCGCAACCGGGCGATCCTCTCCGCGGCCTCTCGGCCGCGGAGCGAGCGCGGTTCGATAGCGGCCGAGTCGTGTTCGACAGCGCGTTCACACCCGAGATCGGTCTCGGCCCCTTGTTCAACCAGCGCGCGTGCGGAGAATGCCACGAGGCCCCCGTGTCGGGCGGCGCGGGGGATGAGGTCGAGCGTCACGCCGCCGCGTTCCATCCCGAGCGCCCCGGGGGGGGGCGCGCGTGTGACGAGCTGGTGGCTCAAGGCGGACCGGTATTCCAGGACAGCGTCACCGCTGCGTTGCGCACGGCGCTCGGCATCGACAACGAGCCCGTGCCGCCCGAGGCGACTGCCACCGCGGCGCGGACGTCGCCCGACGTCCTCGGCTTCGGGCTTCTGGACGCCGTGCCCGATTCCGCGATTCTCGCCAACGCCGACCCGGACGATCGCAACGGCGACGGCATCTCGGGGCGCCCGAATCGCTTCTTCGACGGGCGGCTGGGCCGATTCGGGCGCAAGGCGCTGGTGCCGGCGCTGCGCGACTTCAACGACGGCGCGTTCCAGATCGAGCAGGGGATCACAAGCCCCTCGGTGCCCGCCGAAGGTACGGTCGCGGGGCGCCCCTTCCCCGCGGGCACCGATCCGGCGGCGGACCCGGAGCTCAGCGCCCGCGGCCTCGAGCTGACCGACGCGTTCGTGCGGCTGCTCGCGCCCCCCGCGCAGCAGCGTCAGTCGCGCGAGGCTCGCCAGGGCCGGGACGTGTTCACCCGCGTCGGGTGCGCCAATTGCCACGTGCCCGCTCTGCGCACCGGCGACAGCGCGATCCCGGCACTGCGCCGCAAGGAGGTGGCGGCGTACACCGATCTCCTGTTGCACGACATGGGCCCCGAGCTCGCCGACATCTGCTTCGGGCTCGCGACGCCGAGCGAGTTCCGCACCGAGCCGCTGATGGGGTTACGGCTCATGCCGCGATTCCTGCACGACGGCCGGGCGACGACGCCGGAGCAGGCGATCGAGCTGCACGGCGGCGAGGGGGCGAAGGCGCGCGATCTCTTCCGGGCGCTGCCGGCGGCGGACCAAGCGGCCCTGGTGGCGTTTCTCAGGACGCTCTGAGGACGGCGCGTGAGCTAGCGCGTGTGCAGTCGTTCGAAGTGCGGCTTCTCGACCACGAAGTAGAACGTGAGAATCGCTGCCTGGGCGAACGCTGCAGCCACGAGCCCAGGCAGCGATCCCATGATGAGGGCCAGGCCGTAGGTCTGGAGGTAGCCGATCGTGTACATCGGGTTCGACGCGAAGCGATAGGGGCCGGTGGACACTGGGCCCGGCGCGGCGGCCGGCGCGAAGAAGTTGTACCAGTAGTACGCATCGGAACCCAGCGTCCGCGCAGCCCATAGCTTGATGCCGACACCGACGATCGCAAGCGCCGCGCCCGCCGCGATCGTTGCCGCGCGGGGCACCGCGAGCGTGAGCGTGCCCCGCGTCACGAAACAGAGCAGGATGAAGGCGACCGCGTCGTTATTCATGATCAGCGACGCGACGCGGCGGAACCGGCGGAATCCTGCTGCCACGCCGTAGCGGCGCGTATAGATCGCGTCGCGCTCCTGGCGCCGCAGCGCGATCCCCACAAAAAAAACATACGCGAGCCGGCTGAGGGCGGCGTACAGGAAGACCGCCGTCTGCGCTGCCGTCACCTCTGGGCTCCCGGGGTCGAGAGGCAGGTCAACATACGTGTTCTGGCCCCTTGGTACTACATCCTGGCCGTTTCGGCATTAGATCGGATTTCGCCCATCGGGCCGATAGTGGCAGGGATTATGCCCGCCTAAGTTGCGCGGTGCACGCAGACGTTCCTTTCCTCAAACAATAACGGAGAACGATCATGCGACTCGACCCGAATAACCCACGGCAGCCGCGGCCTGACGAGCAGGGCCCCATGAAGAGGAAAGAAGGGGAGCGCAATCGCCCCGGCTCGAATCCCGAGCGTGAAGACGAGGGTGGCTTCGAAGAGGAACGGTAGGACGGCGTAGTACAGGGCCCTCGGCCCGTCGCGCTGCGGCGGGTCGAGGCGACCGTCCTTCCGGGCAGGTGAACGTCCGTGCAATACCAGGTAGACACTACGGCCGCCGCGCTCGGCGGCCGTCGTGTTATTGGGTCGCGCCCCACTGGGGCCTGTGGCGAGGTTGCCACAGTGACGGGCGGTGGGGTCGTCGGGGTATTGTAGTCGAGGAGGCCGTCATGACAACCCGGCTGCGCTTACCCACGCTCGCGGTCGCCCTGTGGGCGCTCGCGTGTGCCCAGGACCCCACTGCTCCCCGCCGCATCACCGCGCTCCCGCGGGCGTTGACCGGCCAGGAGCAGCGGCTGATCGAGGCCGACAACCGGTTCGCGATCAAGCTGCTCCGGCAAGCCGCGGCGCAGACCGGCGACTCGCTGCCGAATCTGTTTGTGTCGCCGCTGTCGGTCGCGATGGCGCTGGGGATGACGTACAACGGCGCCGCGGGCACGACCGAAGCGGCGATGCGCGCGACGCTCGAGCTCGAGGGCATGAGTGTCGCCGAGGTGAACGAGGCGTATCGCAGTCTGATCCGTTTGCTGCGGGATCTCGATCCGCGCGTCCGCTTCACGATCGCGAACTCCATCTGGTACCGCGACGGCTTGAGCGTCGAGCCGCCGTTCCTCGATGCCAACCGCACGTACTTCGATGCGCGCGTCGAGGCGCTCGATTTTGCGTCCCCGGCCGCCTCGCGCACCATCAACGACTGGGTCAAGCAACAAACCCAGGGCCTGATTCCCAAGATCGTCGAAGACGTGTTGCCCGACCACGCGATGATGTATCTGATCAACGCGATCTACTTCAAGGGTGACTGGACGCAGCAGTTCGACTCCCGCCTCACGGCGCCGCGGCCGTTCCGGCTGGCGGACGGCTCGACCGTCAACGTGCCCACGATGACACACGGGAAAGAGGCGGCTGTCCGCATTGCGCGGCGCCCCGCGGTCACCGTCCTCGATCTCCCGTACGGCGGCGGCGCCTACTCGATGACCGTCGTGCTGCCGCGCGAGCCGGCGGGCGTCGATGAGCTCGTCGCCGGGTTGACGCCGGACCAGTGGAATGACTGGATGGGCGGGTTGGACTCGAGCGCGAGCGAAGTCTATCTCCCCAAGTTCAAGCTCGAGAACAACCTGACTCTGGTGGCGACGCTCAAGGCACTCGGCATGGAGGTCGCCTTCGACGCAAACCAGGCAGACTTCACGCGCATGAGTCGCCTGCCCGGGCTCTTCATCACCGATGTGAAACACCGCACCTACGTGGACGTCAACGAGAAGGGAACGGAAGCCGCGGCGGTGACGGCGGTCGAGATCGGCATCACCAGCGCGCCTGAGCCGGTCGTCGTGGACCGGCCGTTCGTCTTCGCGCTGCGGGAGAACCTCTCTGGCACGATTCTCTTCATCGGAGTGATCCGGAATCCGGCGCCGAGCCGCTAGCGTCGTGCGAGCGTGATCTCTTCAGGGCCGCGACCCCCGGGTCGCGGCTCTGCTGTTTTATGGCTATTGATGTTGATGACGCCCATCTCGGGAGAACTCGTGAACGGCACGTTCGGACAGAAGCACTACGAGCTCACGCTCAACGCGCTACGCATCGTCGCAGGCCTCTTGTTCATGACGCATGGAGGTCAGAAGCTATTCGCGTGGTTTGGCGCCGAAGCGCCGTTCACCGCCTGGTGGCCGGTCGGCGTGGCCGGGGTGCTCGAGTTTTGCGGCGGCCTGGCAATCGCGCTCGGCCTGTTCACGCGCTACGTCGCGTTCGTCGTAGCCGGCGAAATGGCGGTCACCTACTTCTGGCGGCATGCAGCGGCGCGCGACTCCATCTGGCCATGGGAGAACCGCGGCGAGCTCGCCATGCTGTACTGCTTCATCTGGCTGTTCATCTGGGCATCAGGGGGCGGGCGGTGGCAGCTGGAAGGATTACTGCGTAGAAAGAAGGCGTCGTTAAATGAGGCGTCGAACAGAGGCGTGAAATAAGACGTCGAACAAAGACGTGAAAATGGACCGTCGAACAAAGGCGTCGAACAAGACGTCGAGCAACGGCGTGACGTTAGCGGTCCGGCGGCGGGTGTTTGTAAAGACGATTCAGCAGCTTAAGCACGAATATGGTCCGAGTACTGAGAAGTCGGACCACGCGGCCCTGTTCTGGTGTCGCGGGCTCCACAAGGCGGAGTTGGGCCAGGGCTTCTTGAGCTGACCCACGTGCATGGAGGAGGAATCGGCGAAAATCAGCGACGGAACCGCGTCCACACCCCTCGGCAATGTTCGAGACAATGGATAGCGACGCCCGGACCAGTTGATCTCCACGCGCAAAGGCCCCAGGTCCACGAAACGTCTTGGCGAGCTCGGCGCAGCCCTTGGCAACTTCTCCGGCCACCTGCGACACGAGTAGTCTCCTGGGATCAGCGCGCAGAACCATTGCGGTATCATGTCACCAAGCTGGACCGGTACATCACCATTCTGACGCGCACGATGGGCGAACGAACCCGGGTAGAGGGGTGGCTGTTAGGACGATGCTGTTAGACGTGGTCGTTAGACGCCTCTGTTAGACGTCTTTCGTTGTACGGTCTAGTAGTTAGTGGCCAGGGGCAGAATCGAACTGCCGACACGCGGATTTTCAGTCCGCTGCTCTACCAACTGAGCTACCTGGCCGGACTATACGGGAGAAGAACTTAGCGGGCTGAGTGGTGCGGTGGGAGTGCCAGTGTTTGCCGTTGTTTGTCTTTTGTTTGCCGTTGTTTGGCCCTTGAACCGCTTCGCTACGGCTTCGGCGAGGTCGGCTTCGTCGATGATGTTATAGCGGTCGAACATGGCTCGCGTCTTCCACCCGCAGAGCTTCATGATCTCACCCTCCGACACTTCCTTCCGGCGAAAGTCGCGGGCCGCCGTGCGCCGGAGGTCGTGGACGAGCCGCCCTTCGAGCCCCGCCTTCTTGGAGTCCGCGGTCCCTCACATTCAGATCTCGGCACGGTGCGCCGCGTCGGGAAAGGGAAACTGCACCACGAACCGGATGCGCCGTTAGGAAGGCGGGATCGCGCGCGTTCGTCATGCTGGTCGTGAGAATTGCGAGCCCCCGTTACGCCTCCATGCACTGGAGCAGATAGCTGATCTCGATGTTGGCGTGCGGGTCGTACCTGTCCTTCACCTCGCTCCGCTTGCCGAACAACGCGTCGGCCTCGTCGAACAACAGAGTCGCCCCACCCGCCCCGGCCGCGTGTAACACGCGGCGCAGGTTCTTTTCGGTCTCGCCGATGTACTTGCTGACGACCTGGCTGAGATCGATGCGGTACAGGTCCAACCGCAGGGGTTGGCTCGGGACCGGCCCCGAGCGCAAGCGCCGCTTCACCCGCTATTCGCCTCTCGGGTCCCGCAGTCCCGACGCGTCCCTTGCCGAGCTCACTGAGCGGCAACTCCAGGACCTCTCAATCAGTCGGAACGGCGTCGCCCGGGGGGCGTCCCGCAGGCGCTCGAACCTCGCCCCGCTAGCTCTTGCGACCCGTCTTGGCGAAAAACGTCGAGAACATCGGCTCCACCGCCCGCGACTTGCATTTCGGGCAGGCGGAGCGCCGCTTGCCGTGCTCGGTGATCGATTGCTCGACGCTGAAGCGCTTCCGGCACCTGGTGCAGCGGTACTCGTAGATAGGCATAGGCGAAGGAAAGCTATTCCCGCCCGAGCATGGCGGTCAAGTCGCCCCGTCGGAGCCTTAGGCCACAAGGCCTTGACCGCCGTCGGAGCCGTCGCTAGGTACCATCGTATGAGCGACCGCTACCTTTCGTCGCCGGTTCGGCTGTGCGAGTGCCGCGCCTGCTGCTGTTGCAATCACCTGACGGGGGTGGGGACCGGCTCGGCGGAGATGCGCGCCGTGTAGACGGGCGTCGCTAGGCAGAGCAGAGGCAACTGGCCCACCTCCGAGTCAATCGAGGTGGTCTTTTCGTTTGGAGGAGGGGTGTGTGGCGGGCAATCTTGCCAGAGCGACGCACGAGGTACAGGCCGTCCCCGGCCGGCGCGAGCCGGTGCTGTGGGGGCTCGTCGGGAACACCCCGATGATTCCGCTCGAGCCACCGGACGAGCTCGCATCCGCCGGGCCCGCGCTGCTCCTCAAGGCGGACTGGCTCAACCCGGGCGGCTCGGTGAAGGACCGCCCGGCGCGGGAGATCCTGCGCAGCGGGCTCGCCATGGGCATGCTACCCGAGCGGCGCCTGCTCGACTCGTCCAGTGGCAACACGGCGGCCGCCTACGCGATGCTCGGCGCCGCGGCGGGCATCGGCGTGACCGTCTGCGTGCCGGCCAACGCCTCGCGGGCCCGCCGCAACCAGCTCCGCCTCCACGGCGCGGAGGTGATCGAGACCGACCCGCTCGAGGGGAGCGACGGTGCCATCCGCCGTGCCCAGGAGCTCGCCGCCGCCGAGCCCGAGCGCTACTGGTACGCCGACCAGTACAACAACCCCGCGAATCCTCGGGCGCACGAGCGGACGACGGGGCCCGAGATCTGGCGCGCCACACGCGGCCGGATCACCCACCTCGTGGCGGGGGTGGGGACGAGCGGGACGCTCGTCGGGGCGGGCCGGTTCCTGAAAGGACGGCGCCCGGACATCCGCCTCGTCGCCGTCCAGCCGGAGAGCCCGCTGCACGGCCTCGAAGGGCTGAAGCACCTGGCGACGGCGATCGTCCCCGGCATCTACGACCCGGCGATTGTGGACGAAACGGTGTTCGTGGCGACGGAGGCGGCGGAGGCGAAGGTCCGCCAACTGGCGCGCGAGCGGGGACTGTTCGTCGGCTGGTCCACTGGCGCGGCGCTCGTCGCGGCGGAAGCGGTGCTGGCGCGCGCGGCCGCGCAGCGCGGCAGGCCGCCGGTCGTCGTGGCGATCGCGCCGGACGGAGGCGCCAGCTACCTCGCCGACGAGCGGCGCCTGCTGGGAGAGCCATGAGTATGCGGATCGCCCCCGACGTGCTGGCCGAGATCCGACGTCACCTGGCCGCGGCGTACCCGACGGAGGGGTGCGGCCTGCTACTCGGCACGCGGGGACCGAACGGCGACGTCGTCGTCCGGCGCCAACTCCCGGTTCTTAACCGGCGGGCGGCGGACGGCGGCGGGCGCACCCGCTACCTCATCGGGCCCGAGGATTTTCTCACGGCCGAACGCGATGCGCGCCAAGCGAGCCTCGTGGTGGTGGGCACCTACCACTCGCATCCCGACGTGCCCGCGCGCCCCTCCGCGTACGACACCGAGCACGCCTGGCCGTGGTACTGTTACCTCATCGCGTCGGTCGCGGGCGGCGAGGTGCAGGAGGAGCGAGTGTGGGAATTGCGCGACGATCGCAGCGGTTTTGTGGAACGCGAGCTCGAAGTGAAGGAGTCTTGATATGCCAGTGACTGTGCACATTCCGACGCCCCTCAGGCCGTACGTCGGGGGGCGCGACACCGTCGCGACGAGCGCGGGAACGGTGGGCGAGATTCTGGAGCGGCTGGCCGGTGAGCACGCGCAGCTGCGCGCCCATCTCTACCGCGACGACGGGCGGCTGCGGTCGTTCGTCAACGTCTACCTCAACGACCGGGACATCCGCGACCTCGCGCGCGAGGGAACGCGCGCGGCCGACGGCGACGAAGTCTCGATTGTGCCGAGCATCGCGGGCGGCGCGGTCGCCGTGGTGACCGCCCTGCCCGAACTCACCCACGCGGAGATCCTCCGTTACTCGCGGCACCTCATCCTCCCGGAGGTGGGGCCCGGCGGGCAACGGCGGATCAAGGCGGCGCGCGTGCTGCTCGTCGGGGCCGGCGGGCTGGGCTCGCCCGCCGCGCTCTACCTCGCGGCGGCGGGCGTCGGGACGATCGGCCTCGTGGACTTCGACACCGTGGACGCGACGAACCTCCAGCGCCAGATCCTGCACGGGACGGGCGTGGTCGGGCGCCCGAAGCTGGAGTCGGCGGAGGCGCGGCTCCAGGACCTCAACCCGCACGTGCACATCGAGCCGTTCCCCGTGCGGCTCACGTCGGAGAACGCGCTCGAGATCCTGCGCGACTTCGACATCGTCGTGGACGGTACGGACAACTTCCCGACGCGCTACCTCGTGAACGACGCGTGCGTGCTCCTCGGCAAGCCGAACGTCTACGGCTCGATCTTCCGGTTCGAGGGGCAAGCGTCGGTGTTCCACGCCGAGGCGGGGCCGTGCTACCGCTGCCTCTACTCGGAACCCCCGCCGCCCGGGCTCGTCCCGTCGTGCGCCGAGGGTGGCGTGCTGGGCGTGCTGCCCGGCATCATCGGCAGCATCCAAGCACTGGAGGCGCTGAAGCTGATCCTGGGCGCGGGCGACACGCTCGTGGGGCGGCTCGTCCTGTTCGACGCGCTGAAGTTCCGCTTCCGAGAGCTCACGCTCCACAAGGACCCCGACTGCCCGGTGTGCGGGTCGAACCCGTCGGTGCGCGAGCTGATCGACTACGAGGCCTTCTGCGGGATCGGCGCGGCTCCCGCTTACGAGGGCCCGGAGATCACGGCGACTGACCTGGCGCGCGATCTCCGGGAAAATCCGGACCTCGAGCTCGTGGACGTACGCGAGATGCGGGAGTGGGAAATCTGCCGCATCCCGGGCGCGCGACTGATTCCCCTGGGCCAGCTCCCCGAGCGGCTGACCGAGCTCGACGGCCACAAGGAGATCGTGACGCACTGCCACAAGGGCACCCGCTCGATGCGCGCGCTCGAGATCCTGCGGGCGGCGGGCTTCTCGAAGGTGCGGAGCCTCCGGGGCGGCATTGAGGCCTGGGCGACCGAGGTGGACCCGTCGGTGCCGCGGTATTGAGCCGCGGGGCTTGGCGGCCCCCCTACGCAGCCCAGCTACAGGTTCCAGAAGTGGTTCGGAGGCGGCCACCGGGACCGGAGAGTCCCTGAGGGCTGTCAGCGGATTGGTCATCCGGTGCGCGGCGCTAACCTCCTCCGCCATCCCGTCCGGCCGCTCACCCGCTAGTTCGTCAGGTTGTTTAAGGTTCAGTGAAACGTTGAGGGCCCAATGGGCGAGCGAATTGAAGTATCGACACTGACCGACCTCGTGCCGGGCACTTGCCGACAGGGGGACACGGGCGGCGGCCGGTGGCGCTGTTCAACGTGAACGGCACGATCTACGCAATCCACGGGACGTGCACCCATCGGGGCGGTCCCCTGGGGGAAGGCGAGCTGGACGGCTGTGCCCGGGGCGACTGAACCCGCTGGACGCAAGTTTACCCCGGCGATGCGCATTGTGAGCGCCGCGTCGACGCCGGATACGGCGCGCCCCGCCCTGCGAGAATCGGGGGCGGTCCTGCTGGTCTCCTGTTACGAACTGGGCCATCAGCCCTTGGGCATCGCCTGGCCGAAAGCCTTCCTGGAGCGGGCGGGGTACGCGCCGGACTCGCTCGACCTCGCGATCGAGCCCTGGGACGACGCCAAGATCCGCCGCGCGCGGCTCGTCGGGATCGCGGTGCCGATGCACACAGCGCTGCGCGTGGGCGTCCGCGCGGCCGAGCGGATCCGTCGAATGAATCCGCAGTGCCGCATCGTGTTTTACGGACTCTACGCCCTGCTCAACGCAAAGTACCTGCTCGGAGGCTTGGCCGACGCGGTCTTGGGGGGTGAATTTGAGGGACCGCTCGTGGCGCTGGTCGAGCAGCTCGACGCCGGGCAGGAGCAACGTCCGACACGGGCGCTTCCGGCGCTGGAGCGGCTCATGTTTCCCGTGCCGAGCCGCGCATCGCTGCCGGCCCTTGCGCGCTACGTCAGGCTGTCGCGCGAGGGCCGACCGGTCCCCGCCGGTTACGTCGAGGCGAGTCGTGGGTGCCTGCACCACTGCCTGCACTGCCCGATTCCACCCATATATGACGGGCGGTTCTTCGTGGTGCCGCGAGAAGTGGTGCTTGAGGACGTCCGCCGGCTGGTCGAAGCGGGCGCGGGGCACATTACCTTTGGCGACCCCGACTTTCTGAACGGCCCGGGGCACGCGCTTAGGCTGGTCCGCGCGCTCCACGCCGAGTTTCCCGACGTGAGCTACGATTTCACTGCCAAGATCGAGCACCTTCTCCGCCACCGCGCGCTCGTTCCCGAACTCGCCGCGACGGGATGCGTCTTCGTGGTCTCGGCGGTCGAGTCGCTCAGCGACGTCGTGCTCGCCAATCTGGAGAAAGGCCACACGCGGGCTGACGTTCCGGTGGCGCTCGACATCGTCCGTCGCCAGGGGATCGCCCTCCGGCCGTCCTTCGTGCCGTTCACGCCGTGGGCCACGCTCGACGATTACCTCGACCTCCTGGATTTCGTGGAACGGGAAGACCTCATCGACCACGTGGACCCGGTGCAGCTGACGATTCGTCTGCTCGTCCCCCCGGGCTCGGCACTGCTGTCCCGCCCCGGCATCCAACCGTTCCTCGGGGAGCTGGACGCGGCCAGGTTCACCTACCGCTGGACGCATCCCGATGCTCGCATGGACCAGCTGCACCAGGAAGTCACGGCGCTCGTGGCAGCCGCGACGGAGTCCGAGGAAGATCCGGCGGTGACGTTCTACCGCCTGCGCTCACTGGCGGCGGAGCGCGCCGGCCGACCCGTCTCGGGCGGAGTCCGGCTGCCGCCGCCCGAGCGACCGATCCCGGCGCGCCTCACCGAGCCGTGGTTCTGCTGAGCGGAGCCGACCGAGGGCCAGTTGGGCTCTGTCGATCGCGAAGCAGGTGGATGGCGCTGAGAAGGTGTACCACATCGCGCACAGGGCCGATGTGAGGCGAAGACCAAGCCCCACAGCAGAAGTCGCTGCAGCTGCGCGATCATCCCAACAGATGGCTGCTCCTGCCGCGCCTCGGCCCGCCGGCGCCGATCGACTGAGCGGGGCGCAGGATGGCGCTCTCGGGCGCCGGCGTCTAGGATAGGTACAGGGAAGAACAGGGAGGTCCCATGAAAGCCTACGTCTTCGTCAACGTCGCCGCGGGCAAGGCGGCCGACGTGGTGCAACAGCTCCGCCGGATCGAGGGCATCAAGTCCGCCGACATCTGCTGGGGGCTGCCGGACCTCGTCCTTCAGGTGGAAGCGGCCGACGCGAAGTCCTTGCAGGACCTCGTGCTCAGCAAGATTCAGAAGACGGGCGGCGTGAACCAGACCGACACGCACATCGTGATGGAGTCGTAGGAGCGAGCCGAGCAGCTCGCCGCGGCCGTGTCGCAACACATCAAGAGCGAGTGGTCAAGAAGGCCGCGATGCTGATCCGGGCCTACGGGCACTCGACGACGGACGAGGGGATCACTATGGACGAAGAGGCCTTCAATCTCTCCCTGCGGAAATTTCTCAAGCACTTCGGCGTGACCGCCCAGCGCGAAGTGGAGAAAGCCGTGTACGCGGCGCTCAAGTCGGGCAAGCTGCAAGGAACGGAGACCCTCAAGGCGCGCGCGAAGCTCGAGATCGCCGGGCTTGAGACGGACGCGTTCGTGGAGGGCGACATCACGCTCGCCTAGGCACGCCGCGCGGGCGCGGGTATTCAACGATTAAGAGGGAATCTGACCTCGGGCACGCCCGTCCGGGCGTGTCCAATCCGTCCAGGCTACCCGGTCGCTGAGTCCGAGGCCGGACAACCCCGCCGCGTCGGCTTGTGCCGCTGGTGTCTCGGGCTCCCCGATCTGGCAGACAACTCGGCAAAGCCCCTTGAATGTCCGACACTTACGGGACTGAGACGCGCACCCCGGACTCGCAGTCCGCGGTCCCCGGCATGCGTGCCAGTCTGGCGCAGCTGCGTCGAAGTTGACGGCGCTCACGGGCTTTGAAGGGAACACTCGAACGGGAGGCCGGGGACAACTGGGGGACAGCACCGAGAAACGCATTGACTCTGCTACACTTTCTCGAGGCCGGAGAATGAGAAATCCTCTGCGCACGCCGCAAAAACCACCCCTCGTGCCGCAAAAACGCCCTTCCTGAGCGCGCCGGCAGCGTCCAATTTCGAGACGCTCGATGGACTGTACCCGGCGAGCCGCGGTACGGAGTCCGGCCGCCCCTCGGCTGGGTGGAGCAGCGCCTCGAGCCTGGTGACGCCGGCGCGGGCGATGGCCCTATTGAAAGGCAAGTCGTGACCATATGCGCTGGGTAGCTCCTTCTGAGAAGGACACAGCGACCGAGACGCTTGAGAAGCGCCTCTGGGACGCCGCCGACCAGTTCCGAGCCAACTCTGGCCTGAAGTCTCAGGAATACTCAGCGCCCGTTCTCGGCCTCATCTTCCTGCGCTTCGCAGAGGTCCGCTTCGCCGCCCAGCGCGCCAAGCTAGAGAAGGCCGGAGGTTCCTCT
Organism: Gemmatimonadales bacterium; assembly: GCA_040901965.1. Lineage (GTDB taxonomy): Bacteria > Gemmatimonadota > Gemmatimonadetes > Gemmatimonadales > GWC2-71-9 > 20CM-2-65-7. The sequence continues at coordinate 53,755 of JBBDYB010000013.1, forward strand.
CGCCGCGGCACCCGGGTCGAGGAACCCGTCGCCTACCACGCCGAGGGCATCCTCTACCTGCCTGAGGAGGCGCGGTTCGACTACCTCCTCCGCCGCCCGGAAGCGGAGGACATCGGCGCGAAGATCAATGCCGCCATGCGGGACATTGAGAAGCACAACCCGCAGCTCGCGGGCGTACTGCCAAAGACCTATAACCTCTTCACAAGCACTCTGCTCAAGGAACTACTCAAGAAGGTCTCCGAAATCCCGGCCAGCGTGGACTACGACGCCTTCGGGCGTATCTACGAATATTTTCTCGGCGAGTTCGCCCGCACCGAAGGCCAGAAGGGCGGGGAGTTCTACACCCCGAGCAGCATCGTCCGCCTGCTCACGGAGGTCATCGAGCCCTACCACGGGCGGATCCTCGATCCCGCCTGTGGCTCGGGCGGTATGTTCGTTCAGTCAGCGCGGTTCGTCGCCGAACACCAGAAGAATCCCGCCGCCGAGCTCTCCATCCACGGCGTCGAGAAGACTGATGAGACGGGGCGGCTCTGCCGTTTGAACCTCGCCGTCCACGGCCTCGAGGGCGACATCCGCCACGGCGGCAACGTCAACAGCTACTACGACGACCCGCATGACGCCATCGGCCAGTTCGACTTTGCCCTCGCCAATCCGCCGTTCAATGTGAACGCTGTGGACAAGGAGCGGCTGAAAGACTCTGTGGGGGCGGGTCGCCGCTTCCCCCTGGGCCTGCCGCGCACCGACAATGCCAATTACCTCTGGATCCAGCTCTTCTACTCGTCGCTGAACAGCACTGGCCGCGCCGGCTTCGTTATGGCGAACTCCGCCTCGGACGCCCGCGCCTCCGAGCAGGAGCTCCGGCAGAAGCTCATCGAGGCGAAGTCCGTGGATGTGATGGTCGCCGTCGGCCCAAACATGTTCTACACCGTGACCCTCCCGTGCACGCTCTGGTTCCTCGACAAGGGCAAAGGCAAGACGCCTCGCGCCGAGACCGTCCTCTTCATCGACGCCCGCCACATTCACCGGCAGGTGGACCGCGCCCACCGCGAATGGACGCCCGCGCAGATCGGATTCCTCGCCAACCTTGTCCGTCTCTATCGGGGCGAGGCCCTCGATCTCACCCTCGGCAGCGACGAAGCCCAGGAGAAGCTCGAGGAGGTCTTCGGCAAGGAGCCGACATACGTCGACGTGCCCGGCCTGTGCCGCGCCGCCACGCTCAAACAGATCGAAGCGCAGGGTTGGTCGTTGAACCCTGGTCGGTACGTCGGCGTGGCCCCCGGCGAAGTTGTCAACGGTGAGGACTTCAAGGCACTACTCGAGACCTTGAACGAGGAACTCGAAACCCTCAACGCCCAGGCGCGCGACCTTGAACAGACCATCGCCCTCAACGTGGCGCAGATTCTGGAGGCGTGACGATGGCTGACTGGCGAGAAACAACTCTTGGCGAGATCTGCGACGAGGTGGGCGGAGTCATCCAGACTGGGCCGTTCGGCTCGCAACTCCATGAGTCAGACTACGCGCCGGAGGGCGTTCCTGTCGTGATGCCGAAAGACATTGTCGACGGGCGAATCGCTACCGACAGCGTTGCGCGTGTTTCGCCGGAGCACGTCGAACGCTTGTCGCGCCACAAACTGCGAAGCGGCGACATCGTGTACGGGCGGCGGGGTGACATCGGCCGGCAGGCACTCATTAGACCAGAGCAGGAAGGCTGGATGTGCGGCACAGGTTGCCTGCGGCTGAGCTTCGGAGAGTCCGTGTTGAATCCGCTTTTCCTTCACTACTACCTCCGACAAGACGACGTTGTCACTTGGATCACCAATCAAGCGGTTGGCGCGACGATGCCCAACCTGAATACCGGGATTCTCCGAACTGTGCCCGTGAGGTTCCCCCCGCTTCCTGTGCAACGGCGGATCGCGGGCATCCTGTCGGCCTACGACGAGCTGATAGAGAACAGTCTGCGGCGCATCCGGCTCTTGGAGGCAATGGCCCGCGCCCTCTACCGGGAGTGGTTCGTCCACTTCCGCTTCCCCGGTCACGAAAAGCTCCCCCGCGTCGCCTCCCCTCTCGGCGACATGCCTCAAGGCTGGGAGGTGAAGCCGCTTTCTGCACTGTGCAGTCGCATGGAATCCGGCGGCACGCCGAAGCGGAACACTCCCGAGTACTGGGAGGGAGGCGACATTGAGTGGTTCAAGACCGGCGAGCTCTGGGATGGCTTCCTATTTGGTTCTGAGGAAAAGATTACCGAGCGTGGCCAGCGCGAGTCCAACGCGCGCATTTTCGAGCCGGGCACGATACTGATGGCGATCTATGGTTCACCCACCGTGGGCCGACTCGGGATTGTGACTCGACCGTCGTCCTGTAATCAAGCTGCGCTTGGACTCGTCGCGGACACTGAGCACATCAGTCAGACGTTTCTCTATTTCGTGTTGCTGTCGCTGCGCGACCACTTCAACGGACTCGCGCAAGGCGCTGCCCAGCAGAACATCAGCAAAGAAAAAGTGGCCAATGCGGCCGCGCTTGTTCCGCCCCGCCCATTGGTCACAGCCTTTGACCGGCTCGCAGACCCTACCTTTAGCCAGGTTCAGGTGCTCCAACGCCAAATTCACAACCTCCGCCGGACGCGCGATCTGCTGCTGCCGCGTCTGCTATCGGGGCAGCTCGAAGTGAAGGCGCCTTGAACTGTGCCTCACGCCTACACTGAAGACCAGCTGGTCGAGCAGCCTGCTCTTGGGTTGTTCGCCGCACTTGGCTGGCAGACGGTGTCGGCGTTGGAGGAGACGTTCGGCCCAGCCGGCACCCTCCAGCGCGAGACGACGGGTGAGGTGGTGCTGGTGGCTCGATTGCGCACGGCGCTCGAGGGGCTCAATCCTGCGCTACCGCCTGAGGCCATCACCGCCGCCGTGGACGAGCTGACTCGCGACCGCTCGGCCACGAGCCTGGAGGCAGCGAACCGCGAGGTCTATACGCTGCTCAAGGAGGGCATCAAGGTCTCCGTGCCCGACCGTGAGCGGGGCGGGCAGAAGACCGAGCGCCTGCGGGTCGTGGATTGGGAGCAGCCGGAGAACAACAACTTCCTGCTGGTCAGCCAGTTCAGCGTTACCGGGGCCCTCTACACCTGCCGGCCGGACCTAGTGGGCTTCGTCAACGGCCTGCCGCTGGTGGTCATCGAGCTCAAGAAGCCTGGCGTGCCGGCGCGCGCGGCCTTCGACGAGAACCTGACGCACTATAAGCAACAGATCCCGGCGCTGTTCTGGTTCAGTGCCCTGCTCATCGCCTCGAACGGCACGGACAGTCGCGTCGGTTCGCTCACGGCGGACTGGGAGCGGTTCTTCGAGTGGAAGCGTATCGCGCGCGAGGACGAGCCGCGCCGGGTGTCCCTGGAAGTGATGCTGCGCGGCACCTGCGACCGGACGCGGCTGCTAGACCTGGTCGAGAACTTCACGGTGTTCTCGGAGCACAAGGCCGGGCTCGCCAAGATCATCGGCCAAAACCACCAGGTCCTCGGCGTGAACAACGCCATCGCCTCTATGCTCGAAGCGCGCCAGCGGGGCCACGGGCGGGCCGGCGTGTTCTGGCAGACGCAGGGCAGCGGCAAGAGCTTCGCGATGGTGTTTTTCGCGCAGAAGGTGCTGCGCAAGGTGGCGGGCAACTGGACCTTCGTGGTCGTAACCGACCGCGTGGAGCTCGACGGCCAGATTGCCAAGACGTTCAAGGCCACCGGCGCGGTGAGCGAGGCTGAGGGCGACGAGTGCCACGCGGAGAGCGGTGCACATCTGCGAGAGTTGCTGCGCGGGAATCATCGCTACGTCTTCACGCTCATCCACAAGTTCCAGACGCCGGAAATGCTGTGTGACCGCCCTGACGTGATCGTGCTGACGGACGAGGCGCACCGCAGCCAGTACGACACGCTGGCGCTGAACATGCGGGCAGCCTTGCCCAAGGCGTTGTTCCTCGCCTTCACTGGGACACCGCTCATCGCTGGGGAGGAGCGCACCAAGGAGGTCTTCGGCGATTACGTGTCGATCTACGACTTCCAGCAATCGGTCGAGGACGGTGCGACCGTGCCGCTGTTCTATGAGAACCGCACGCCGGAGCTCGAGCTCGTCAACCCGGACCTGAACGAGGACATCTACCACCTCATCGAGGCAGCGGAACTCGACCCCGACCAAGAAGCGAAGCTCGGACGGGAGCTAAGCCGGCAATACCACATTCTCACCCGGGACGATCGGCTGGAGACAGTGGCCGAGGACATCGTGCGGCACTTTCTCGGCCGCGGCTTCGTGGGCAAGGCAATGGTGGTCTCCATCGACAAGGCCACGGCGCTCAAGATGCACGACAAGGTTCGCAAGCACTGGGCGGCCGAGACGGAGCGGGTGAGGGCGGAGCTGGCCCGGCTGGCCTACCTGCCGAGGGACGAGCGCCAATCGAGAGAGAGCCGCGAGCGGGAGGCTGACCTGTCGCGTCGTCTGGACGTGCTCACGACGACTGACATGGCGCTGATTGTCTCACCCAGCCAGAACGAAATCGCTCAGATGAAGAAGCTGGGCCTCGACATCGAGCCTCATCGTAGGCGCATGAACGAGTCGCAGCCGCCGCTTGACGAGAGATTCAAGGACACCGAGGACCCGTTGCGCCTGGTGTTCATCTGCGCCATGTGGCTGACCGGCTTCGACGCGCCGAGCTGCTCCACGGTGTATCTCGACAAGCCAATGCGGAACCACACGCTGATGCAGACCATCGCGCGCGCGAACCGCGTCTTCCCGGGCAAGCACAGCGGCATGATCGTGGACTATGCTAACGTCTTTGCCTCGCTTGAGAAGGCGCTCGCCATCTATGGCGCGGGCAAGGGCGGGAAGAGCCCGGTCAAGGACAAGCAGAAGCTCGTCGAGGAGCTTCGGAAGGCAGTTCAGAGCGCGACAGCTTTCTGCGCCCAGCATCAGGTGGTGCTCACGTCCATCGAGCAGCTCGCTTCGGGCAGCATGGAGCGCTTGCAGCGCGTCGAAGACGCCCTCAACGCGCTCATATCGCCGGACCCTGTGCGACGGGACTTTGTTGAACACGAGCGGCTGGTGAGCACGCTCCATCGTGCCATCAAGCCCGACCCGGCGGCGCTGGAGTTCGCTGGCCGGGTGGCCTGCATCAGTACGATCGCTAACGCTATCCGCGCCAAGCTCAATCCGAATCCGGCGGACATCTCGAAGGTGATGGGCGGCATCAGCGAACTCCTCGATCAGTCCATCACCGGGATGACGGTCGGGGAGCAAGGCGCGTCCCCGCTGGACCTGTCCAAGATCAACTTCGAGGCGCTGGCCAACCGCTTCCAGCAATCCAAGCATAAGAACACTGACCTGGAGGTCCTTAAGGCGGCCATCCGCGCCCAACTGGAGAAACTCATCCGATTGAACCGCACCCGCGCCGACTTCGCCGAGAAGTTCGAGGCCCTCATCGACAGCTACAATGCGGGCAGCCGAAGCATCGAGGAGTTGTTCGAGGAGTTGGTGAAGTTGAGCCGCAGCCTGAATGAGGAGCAGGAGCGCCACGTCCGCGAGAACATGACAGAGGAAGAACTGGTCATCTTCGATATCCTTACCCGCCCGGCGCCGGACTTGAGCGCTGAGGAGCGCGCCGAGCTGAAGAAGGTCGCCCGCGACCTTCTGGAGCGGCTCAAGCAGTTGCTCGTCCTGAACTGGCGGCAGAAGGCTGCGGCTCGATCCCAGCTCAGGCTCGCAATCGAGGATGCGCTAGACGCCGGCCTCCCCCGCCCGTACACGCGAGACCTTTACCAGCAGAAGTGCTCCGCGGTGTTCGAGCACGTCTACGAGAGCTACCCCGAGCGGGATGCCGGCATCTACACCTCGGCGGCCTGATCTTGCAGCGTCGCCGCGCGGCGGGGCGCCCTACCGGCCAGGTTCACGCGGGAGGCTTCCGATGCCATCTCCTCACGCCCGTTGCCCCAAGTTAGGAGCTCCCGACCAAGCAACAAACGAGACCTCGTGAGACACGTCCGCGCCAGAACACACCCGCCCACGGTCCTGATCGTGGATGACGAGCGATCGCTCCGCTTTGTCCTGCACAAGGTAGTGGAGAAGTACTTCGGTGCGGTGGTTCTCGAGGCGCGCTCGACCGACGAGGCATTGGCCACTCTACGCGCTCAAAACGTGGACCTCGTTATCACCGACATCGTGCACCCAGGCGACGGTGTCGCGCTGATCCGCAACATGCGCAAGACCACCCGCTTGCGGCCAGTGCCGGTGCTCGTCCAATCCGGGAGTATCCCGCGTCTCGGAGCCAAGGCTCGTCGCGCTGGCGCGGCGGCGCTCCTTCACAAGCCGTACACCCTAACGGAGCTCATTCGCACAATTGGTCGGTTCATTCCACCGGCGGGCCTCTCGGAGCCCGACGTGGCGCTGATCGAGTTGGGGACCGAGATGCCGACCCACGACTACAAGGGTCCTCTCGCCCTTGAAACGACCAAGCAGCGGGCCGCCCTGGCCAAGGACGTGATCGCAATGGCCAACTCCGGCGGGGGGACCATCATCGTCGGGGTGGACGAAACGGCCCCCGGCAGGTTTGAGCCGACCGGGTGTTCGGAAGAGGTGCAACAGGGCCTCGAAACAACGCGATTGTACAATGCAGTGAAGCGATACCTGGATCCCCCTATGGCCCTGGTGAGCCGGCGCGTGCGCTTCAACGGCCATGACTTCATTTTCATCGAGGTGCCGTCGGCCGAAACCGAGCTCGTCATGGCCGCCGAGGACCACCAGGAGGTCGGCCTCTACACCGGTCGAATCTACGGTCGCACCGCAGGTGCCGAGAGTGCGGCGCTCAAGGACGCGACCGAGATTCGGCAGGTGATCGAGCGCATCGTTGACGCGCGGCTCAGGGAGCGCAGAGGTCGCTAGGTGATGGCTTGGTAGCCCCTTTGAGCATGATCGGGGGGACATCCGGGGGACAGCGACGGAGGAACCCTGCGGTTACTCGTATTTCAAAGGCCCCCCGAATCAGGGATCCTCTGAGCATCGGAGCACCGAACTCAGACATACCTGGCTGGCGATCGCCAGCGCGCAGGGATTTGATCGGTGGGTGAGAGCCGTTGGTTATTGTGGAGGCTCGGGGTCGGGCCGTGGGACTGACCTGGTTGTAGCGACATGCAACTTCCTAGCAGGACATCACTTGTATACGCCGCAAGAGCCAGTTCCTTGCGAATCTTTTCACAAACTACTACCGTACCCGACGCTCAGGTGTATCTCTTGCGTTCAAGACCTGAGGCCCGGACCGGATTCGAACCGGTATCTCGAGGGGTGCAAGCCGCGCGACTTACCATTTCGTCCACCGGGCCTCTTAATCAGAAACGGCCGACCAGGATATCCAAGCCTGGTCGGCCGTTTTACATCATCCGCCTCGCTTGCCCTCGCCCTCATTCGGCGTCTTCGCAGCCTCCGGTTGTGGTTCGACCGGCCGGGCCTTCGCCCGAAACACGGGCAACGTGATACTGCCCAAGCCAACCCGCGCCACGACCGTGTGCACGAGTTCTCGCCAGTACGGCCAGACGTTGAGCGCCCCGTTCAACTCCGCGAAGGAGTCCAGCGCCATGGCGGGATACTCGGCGCCCCCCTCGGGAAGGGTGTAGGTAAGCGTGTATTCCGCACCGAGGTGTAGGATGTTCTCAGGTGGGTCCTTGGGCGCGTTGAGATCCAGTACAAACCCCATATGTACAAGCAATCGCCGCGGGTCCCCGGCCAACTCGTACCGCGGCCGGAACTGCTGGGCGAGCGACAGTTGGGTGGCGCTCATCTCTCGCACGACGTGCGACTCAAGGTCGGCACGCTTGAGGAGGATGGACACCAGCTCGACGTCCTTCGAGACGAGGCTCGCGAGCTGGAAATTCGTCACCGGCTGCGCGGCTGGCTGCTGCGGCTGCGCCTGTGGTTCGCCCTTGTCGATCATGCGGAAACTCGCTTCTTCTCCATTCAAGCAGCCATCGCGAGCTCGGAATTGGCGGCGACCGCGTGTGCGACCTGTGCCGCCTCGGACTCGCCCTGCGTCGCCGCAACCTCCGGCTGCGGTTCGACCGGCCGATAGCCATGCCGCGCCAGGTCGCACAGGTTGAACGTCACCCGCCTCCCCAGCGCCCACGCGAGGTCGGCGAGCGTGTGAAGCGTCATGTTGCGCGTGCCCGCGAGAACCTGCGTGATGAAAGGCCGCGAGCGGTCCAGCTTCCGCGCGAGTTCCGCGCGCGACACGTTCTCCTCGTCCATGCCCTCCATCAGCGCGTTGGTCACGGTCACAACAAGACGCTCCTGCTCGAAGGCGCGCCGCGCCTCGGGCGTCTCGAGCTGCTCCGCGAGCCACGACCGATGATTGTTATTCTTTCCCCGCGCCATAAACTCTCTCCCTGCTAAGGTGCTGGATGCCCCCGCCGCCCTCGATCACTTCACCGTCTTGAGGAACTCGTCGCGCAGCTCTTCCGCGCGACGGATGTCTCTCGCGTCATGCTTGTCTTTCTGTTTGATCACGCCGAAAGCCAACATCAACCGCCCGCCGGGCGCGTAGAAACAGTACAAACGAAGCTGGAACGCCTTGAACGCGAAAACACCCTTTGAGTTCTCGACGGCCTTGAACATCTCCCGGTTGAGAAACCGGCCGTGCGGCGTGTCGGCGAAGACGTCGATGGACGCCAACATTCGAGCTTGCTGCCGGAACCACTTACCATCCTCCTTGCTGAACTGCGTCAGAAACGCTCTGGCCGGCACCTCGCCTGTGGTTAGGACGAGAGCCTCGACCTTGAAGTGCTTGCCCCGCGTGACGGGTGCGGTACCCGCGATTCCCACAGGACGTTAATATATACGTTAACGCACGGCAAGGGCGAATAACCCGCATCACGTTACGCGATAATCAATTGTAGTTAAATGAGTTGCCGTATTGTCTGGCGACATGAAGACCCCTTGCGCGTACCCTTTTGCCACGACCGTCGTGTGCTCGTTTCGTACTACACGGCTGCCCGAACGCGCACTCTGTCCGCGCCTGGGACCTCGGCCACGGATCGTCACGCCCACGGTGCCCTGCGCCATCGCTGCCTGACTGCTCGGGGCGACTTGGCGCGCCAGGTTCTAGCTTTTTTCGGAGCGATGCCGACCTGCGTCTACTGCAAGCGCGCAGACCCGGACTGCGGGTTCCACCGTGAGCACGTCATCCCGGAGGCGCTCGGCACGTTCGAGAAGGGCGATGTCATCACACTCACGCAGGAGGTGTGCGCGGAGTGCAACCAGTATTTCGGAGACACGCTCGAGCTCTTCCTGAACCGTGACAGCGCCGAGGCGATGCTCCGCTTCCGCAATGGGCTGAAGGACCCAGCCGACGTGCGCAAGTTTTTCCGGCGCCGCGTACACGCGCGACTGCCGCGGGACGGCTCGGAGTTTGGCGGGGCGCACCTGGATTTCGTGCCCCCGCCCGCCGGCGAGCCCGAGCCGTACATCGACCTCGTCCCGCAGTTCGGGTTCGAGCGGCGCGACGGCAAGGGCTGGGAGTATTTCACCGAGCAGGAGTTTCGTGACGAGCCTGACTGGCCCAAGCGAATTGCTACGGACCTCGGGCCACGGCGTGTAATTCTCTTCAACTCCGATGAGTCGAAGAAGCGGCTTATGGAGCTGACGAAGGAGGGTGGGCTGCCGCTCAAGGATCCCAAGGAGTTTCAGGGCTTCAAGCCGTTCGCGGCGGGGCGCGTGAACGCGGAAATCGAGCTGACGTTCGACAAGGTCCTTGCTCGCGCCGTCGCCAAGATCGCGGTCAACTACCTCGCAAAGGTTCACGGTGCCGGTTAACGCTACGGCCAGAGTTCGACGCTGTCCGCCGGTTCGTGCGGTATGGCGAAGGCAGTCCCCCAGACTTCGTGCAGTTCGCTCCAGCTCCTGTGCTCCGCGACTTCAGCGGGAAGGAACTCCCGTCGCGCGGGCATTTGCTGACCGTGGGATGGACAAAAATGGGCGTGACGTTCTGGCGCGCGCCTCTCCGTTTCAGTACATCCTCTACATCGTGAGGCTCGGCGTGAATTACGTCGGCAAATTAGAGCCCGAGGACTCCGCGCACCTCTACGACCTTAAGCTGCGACGCGCGGAGAAACTCAGGTCGGCGAGGATCGTCACTCCCGGCTCGAGCCCGTTATGACTCGCTGTCCCCCCATTGTCCCCCGGACCATCAGACAAATGCGCCGACCACCAACACAACGGCCGCCGAGTGCGGCGGCCGAAGTGGTGATGTAGTAACGTCTAATGTCTGCTGTTGGCCGATGCTCTGGAACGGAGAACACAGCGGGAAGAACTGAAAATCCCCGTGGCGCCCTGCCCGTCTCCGTGCACTGGCTTCCTAGTCCGCTGCCGGGCAGGCTGGTATGACTTGGACCCATAGCCAACCTCCCCAGGCCGAGGAACCTGTGACGCAAAAACGCCCGTCGGTGCCGCAAAAACGCCCTAAACCTTGGCCTGAGCGGCCTTCACATTGCCGTTGGGGCCTCTCATGGGGACAGCGTTGGCGAGCCACGCGTTTCGGGTCATCTACCTGACTGGTGCCCCGGCGGCTGGCAAGAGCTCCGTAACGCGAGGTCTGGCCAGCCTTGTCTCGCCCCTGGAAGGCTTCGAATACGGTGAGCGGTTGACTCGTTACGTCGCTGCGCGCCAAGATCAGGCGCTAACGCAGGAGTCCCTTCGAGAGAGGTCCGCGGCCGTGGTTGGGCCGGAAGACATCCAGGCAGTAGACAGGTTGCTCCTGGACTTCGTGGCCGAGGCGAGGGTGAGGGCGCACGTTGTCATCGACAGCCATCCTGTCACAAGGGAGCGATACGGCTTCAGGGTAACCCCCTTTTCGCTAGAGGGGTTCGGTCACCTCTCCCCGGACGCTGTCTGCCTCTTGTTCACGCCCCCTGAGGTCGCACTCGAGCGCATCGACCGCAGCCCGGGGGGGCGGCCGCGTGTGACGCTGTGGGAGTCTGGGTTCCACACAGGTCTGCAAGCCTCGGTGGCCGCTACTTACGGCATGAGCGTGGGCGTCCCGATCTACTTGATCGACAGCAGTCCGCCCATTTACGACGTTGTAGCCGAGGTTGCGCGCCTGTTCCAAAAGCCCGGAGCCAAGGGATAAGAGCGACCATCCGATGAAGAGAAGCGAGATCGAACAGCGCGCTAGGGAGATCCTCCGTGATCACGGGATGCTCGACATGCCCGTAGATCCTGTGAAGGTCGCGAATGACCTCGGGGTGAAGGTCTTCAACGCGAAGTTCGGGGAGGAGGGTGTGTCGGGGCTCCTCGCCATACGGGGTCAAGCGCCCGCCATATACGTGACCGCCGACGACCATCCGGTTCGCAAGCGGTTTACCGTCGCGCACGAAATCGGCCATTTCGTCCTGCACCTCTTGGGACGCGACGACGACTTCGTGGATACGTCGGATAACTTCAGGACTCTCGCGGATCCGGAGGCGGATTGGACCCCGGAGCGGCGGATGGAGTGGGAGGCGAACGCGTTCGCGGCTGCCCTCTTGATGGAAGAAGAGCTCGTGCGTCGGAAGTGGGAAGAAATCGGCGAGCTCGAGGGTCTCTCGCGGTGGTTCCAAGTATCACGGCCTGCCATGGCATTCCGCCTTGAGTCTCTCGGGATTCCTGCATGAGCGACCCTACGGCTCGCGGCGGACTTTCCCCGGCGCCACGCGAACCCGGGAACCAAGCCCCACCGATGACTCCCCCCACCCGGCTCCAGGAGATCGAGCCCGGCGACCCCTCCGTCTGGCAGCCACAAAGCTTTGGCGAGTGGGAGGCACTTGAGAAGACGAAGACGTTTCTGGCCGCGTGGACGGACCAGATGGTTCACGAGCGTTCACTGCGATCGCTGGCGGCGAAAGTGATCTTCGGCTTGATCGGCGCACAGGTGCTGGGAGTATTCGCAGTCCTCGCGCTTCAGGGGCTGGACGTTCTCCATCTGGACGTCGGGGTGCTCCAGGTTCTAATCCCTTCGGTCCTAGGAGACGTGTTCGGTCTCGGATTCGTGGTTACGAAGTACCTGTTCAGCCAGCCCTTGAGGCACGGCCTCGATGCACTGGTCAAGGGCAAGGGGGGGCACGATGCCGCTTGATCTCCGGCTGGCGCTGAACGCGGTCTCCGACATCGTGACCAACCGGCCACTGCCGCTGCGCGAGTTCGACCAGATCTACATGAAAGTCGGTGACATCGTCGTCCATGCGGAGTTCGTGGCACGTCGGTTCGACAAGCGCAACGTGGTGTTCGTAGGTGATGGCGACGCGATAGGCCTTGCAATGGTGCACCTAATGAACGAGAAGGTGATCGACTATGGCCCGAGCCATGTCACGGTCCTGGACTTCGACGAGCGACTCGTAAACTCGGTTAACACGTTCGCAGCCGACTACGAGTGCGGGGATCGGATCCAAGCGCGGCCCTACAACGTGGTCGATGCCCTGCCATCCGACCTCGTGGGTGCGTTCCAAGGGTTCCATATCAATCCTCCCTGGGGGCAATACAACAATGGGGAGAGCGTCGCAGTCTTCGTCGAACGAGCGATCCGATTGACCGCCCAGGGTGGCCTCGGCGTCGTGGTCATCGCCGATGATCCGACGTTGACGTGGACGCAGCAGGTTCTACAGCGAACTCAGTCCCTGGGTGTCAGCCACGGCTGTGTTATCGACGAGATGATACCCGCGTACCACTCGTATCATCTCGACGACGCCCCTGGTCTGCGCTCGTGCACACTCATCTTTCGCAAGATCGCGGACGACGGGCTTTCCAATGACCGCCTCCCCACCACTCGGCTCGAGAACTTCTATGGTCGGGGAAATCCGCTTAGGATTCACTACGTGCGAGAACTTCCGAACGTGAGCCGAGGGCGAGCCGATGACCGTACGTACCGACTGGAGCCGCTGTCAGAAGGGGGGACGAGGTGACAGGCATTATCGTGGCAGATCTCCCAGCGATTGTCTTCATGAAGGTTGGACGGCACGCCGGCGAGGATTTCGCGGAAATCCTCGATCGGAAGCGCGCAGAATTCGCGCGTACAGGGATGATCTTCTGGGGCTACGGCGGTGGGACGATGCACCCAATCCAGAGGGTCCAGCCCTTTGCCAGAATGAAAATCGAGCAGGGTGTCGGTCTAACGCTCCTGATGGAACCGATCGATTCTCGCCATCCGCCTACGGAGGCAGTCGCGAAGGAGTACTCGAGAGACGGGATCAATTGGCAGACCGTGCCTGAGGGCATCACTGTCCGCGGCTCGAGATACGCTCTGGTACTCGATGAGATCCATGCCGGGGACCTCGACATCGACCTGGCTCAGTACCGCGTGGGAATTGGGCCCTCTGCAGGGCGGGTTGCCTCAGAGTACGTTCAGGGGCGGGTTGATAAGGCGTGCCTCGAGAGAGTAGAGGGTGGCGTTCCCGCCGGCGAGTCCAAGATCATCCGAGTGGATCACTCTGCCACACTGAAGGAGCCGTACGCCGTGCTTCTTAGATAATCGAGCCACCGTGCGCAGGCGCCAGGGCGCCCACGCCGGCCCTCTGCTTCAAATGGCGTGCGAGCTCCATCCACCCCGCGCCATCCGCATGTTCATCGATCATGCTGTCGACAAAGGTTCGCTCGGGCGGGGGCAGCAGTACGGGATCATCTAGGCGGACGAGATACGGATCTGCGAGATCCGCCACGAGATCCACGGCATAAATGGGCCCGTCCGTCGGTGTCGGCAGGTGTTCGATGATGGCTGTGACCTGGGAAGAGCCAATCCGTGGCGTATCGCTCCCCAGGTTGCGGAAGTGGCCCAGCTTGATGCTGCCCTTAGGCCGGAGGTCGAGACGGACATCTGATCGGCAAACCAGCGCGTAGTGGTGAGTCTTGAGACCGCTCTTTGTGTACGCGCGACTAAGGACAACTGCATGCTCAGGCAGCGCGTCCTTTCCGCCGAATAGGTCCACGTAGGACGTCCATAAGAAGACCGCTTTGGGTGATGCATCCTCGAGTTTGGGTCTTGACTTCATCACCGAGAACAACACCTTCGGCTTCGGCACGTGCTCCAGCATTTGCAGAAGCCTGCCGGCCACTGACGTACCGATTCCCCAGAAGAACAAGCCTCCTCCAGCGGCCCGCTCCGCCTCCTTTCGCCGCAGTATCAGCTCGAGGGGCTGGCCAGCCTCCGCTTGCATCTTGGTCCAGCAGAAGACCTCGGGCAGGCCGGGCGCGTGATTGTCGGAGTTCGCGATGTGCGCCGGCGGTTCGCACCAGAGGCAGGTCATGCCTGGTCCGCTGCGTCCTGCGCGGTCGAAGACATCTCGATCGCCAGTTCAAGCAGCGCGTCTTGCCGCGCGTCACCTTTGCTGGGCAGCGCTACGGGCATGCTGCCCCTGGCCTCCCAAACCAGCTTGAGCACATGCTTCGGGGCGAGATCCAACGCGCCCGCGATCCCCAACCACAAGCGGGCATCGTCTGAACTTCTGGTCCCCGCCTCGAGTTCCGCGTAGAAGCCCTGAGTGCACCCAACGAGATCCGCGACCTCTTGCTGGGAGATGCCCTTGTCACCCTCGCGGCGGCTCTTGAGGAGGTCTCCCAGCTCAATCTGGGCGACCGCCCGCCGTTTCCGCTCGAGAACGTCCGACCTCTGCCTTCTACGACGACGCTTGGTCACGTGACGCAACCGGTCCGGGCTATCAGGAGGACAGGAGTTGTAGCTTATAGCTAATAGCATTAAGCTATAACACTATGGCAAGGCCGTCTAGCCGAATTCGTAGCGAGGCGAGACGTGCAGCATTTTGGCCCCTCGGTGCCGCAAAAACGCCCTATCGGCAGGCTCCAGCTGCCCCCAAGGTTCGCTAGTGAGAGCACTGCCCCGGGGGGCTTGTGGCAATCATTGCGTTGGACCAACTGGAGGAGAACAACAAGCCTGAACTGATCATCGGCTTGGTGGCGGCTGTTGGCGCACCACTCGGTGTTTTTACCGGCGCACTCGAAGACCTCCTTGAAGGTATGAGCTACAAAGTGCAGACGATTCACATCAGCGACTTCTTGCTGGAAGGGCTCAATCTCCCCACTCCGCCCCCAGCGAAGGGTGCGGACGAATACACCCGCATCTCTGCGTTGATGAACCGTGGTAATGAGCTCCGTGAGAGCGCTGGAAGCGGCGAAGCGCTCGCCTTGCTGGCCGCCGCGCATATCAACGGGCTACGTCCTAAGGAGCCGCCACGCAGTCTGCCAGGGAAGGCGTTCATTCTACGGCAACTGAAGCATCCTGACGAAGTCGAGTGGCTCCGACGCATCTACGGTCATGCGTTTCACCTCGTTGGTCTCTACTGTCCTCGGGCCAAACGGGAAAAGCGCCTCAAGGTAGTCAGGCGATTGACGTCAGAGCAGGTAAAGGACCTTATCGAGCGTGACGAGGAAGAGCCGGCGCGGTGGGGTCAGCATCTTCGAGACGCCTTCCATCTTGCTGATGTGTTCGTGGAGCAGTCGGACGACAGTGATGTCGAGAGAGCGGAACGAGAGCTAGCCCGATTCTTGAATCTCCTGTTCGGCGTCGGGGTCATCTCGCCAACGAGCGATGAGTATGGCATGTCCGTTTCCCAAGGCGCGGCTTACCGGTCAGCGGATCTGTCCCGGCAGGTGGGGGCCGCGATCCTCTCGTCCACAGGGGAAGTGCTTTCGGTGGGATGTAATGAAGTCCCGTGCCACGGAGGTGGTCAGTACTGGCCCGGCGACACCGACCAACGGGATCACGTTCTTGGGTACGATTCAAATGATCGAGTAAAGCGTGAAACGCTGGCGGAAATCGTTGCGCACCTTGACCCCGCATGGAAACAGCTAACACCTGATGCTCGAATGGCGAAGGTCGATGAGCTCACGCGTGCCCTCGCGACGACGCGTCTGATGAACTTGACCGAGTTCGGCCGCGCCGTGCACGCCGAAATGGAGGCGATCATCGCGGCCGGGCGAAGTGGAGTGTCTGTACGAGGAGCTACGTTATTCACGACCACCTTCCCCTGTCACAACTGCGCGAAACACATTGTTGACGCGGGATTGAAGCGTGTGGTCTACATTGAGCCCTACCCAAAAAGCCTCGCGCGACGCCTCCATGAGGATTCGATCGCGCTCGATGACGAGGCAACAGTGGTCGATCCACTGAAGGTTCAATTTGACTCTTTCGTGGGTCTTGCCCCTCGTAGGTATGGACAGCTCTTCTCGACGCTCACTGATACTGGACGGAGGCTACGAAGGAAAGACTCGTCCGGGAACAAGAATCCAGACCCTTTTGGATACCGCCTGCCCGCCTCTCCGCTATCGTACACCGAAAGAGAGAGTGTGGCTGCTTTGGCCGCGCAGAAACTTGGCGCGCTGCCCGTGAAAGGAGGCTCAGATGCTTGACAAGAAACTCAGAAACGACTCCACCACGGAAGGGAAGAAGATCTGGGAAAAAGTCGATCGAGCAGCGGAAAACGCGCCTCAGTGGGTGAAGGATCGCTTGAAGGGAAGCGAGCCCCCGCCCACCGAGAAGCGCGCTCAGGGTGACCAGGACAAGTAGGAGCGCTCAAGTTTCAGCCCGAGCGGTCCGCTCGAGTACCAGGTTGTTTGCCACAATGTTTGCCGGTCAGGCCCTGCCGATGCGGTCAAATGCGGTAGGTGAGTGCCAATGCGGGAGCACAAAACGAGGGAGCCGCAAAGGCTCCCTCGTCTTTTCAGTCCGCTGCTCTACCAACTGAGCTACCTGGCCCCAAATTGGGAGAGGGAAGATAGAAAAGAGACGCCTAGACGCCAAGTAGACGCCTAGGCGCTCAAACGCCTCCCCACGGGGGACGGAGAGCATATCCGCCGGTCGCGCGCTCGCAACCGGGAGCGTATTTTCTCCGCTCATGGCGGCCCACTCCCCCAAGGACTTCCCGAATCTGACGGTGCTGGCGCACCCGCTGATCCAGCACAAGCTCACGATCCTTCGCGACAAGCGCACCAGCACGCGCGACTTCAAGCAGCTCGTCAACGAGATCGCCATGCTCATGGCGTACGAGGTCACCCAGGACCTGCCGCTCGAGCCCGTCGAGATCGAGACGCCACTCGAGAAGACACGCGGCAGCCAGGTGGCGGGCAAGAAGTTGACCCTCGTCCCGATCCTGCGCGCGGGGCTGGGCATGGTCGAGGGGATCTCGCAGCTCATTCCCTCCGCCCGCGTCGGCCACATCGGGCTGTATCGCAATCACGACACGCTCCAGCCCGTGGACTACTACTTCAAGATTCCCTCGGGCGAGGCCGATCGCGCCTTCTTCCTGCTCGACCCCATGCTGGCGACGGGAGGCTCCGCGGTCGCGGCGGTCAGCGCCCTGGCCCGCGCTGGCGCCCCGCTCCAGCGCATTCGCTTCATGTGCCTCGTCTCCGCCCCGGAGGGGGTGCGCGCCATGCTCGAGGCCCACCCCACGGTCCCCGTCTATACCGCGGCCCTGGACCGCGAGCTCAACGCCAAGGGGTACATCCTCCCCGGCCTGGGGGATGCCGGCGACCGCCTGTTTGGCACCCGCTAGGGCCTGTCCACGTAACCCTTTAGGCGTCCCCCGTGTCACACCTGTAGTTCCGAGCCCTGACCGTCACCCCGGAGCGTCGTGGACGAACGAGAGCTGATCACCCGCGTCCGCGCCGGGGATGGCGCCGCCGAGCGTGCGATGTATGACGCCCATGTGGATCGAGTGTACCGCCTGGCATATCGCTTGGCGGGCGACGACGCGCTGGCGCAGGACTTCACCCAGGAGACGTTCATCCGCGCGTTCGCCAAGCTCGATTCGTTTCGCGGTGATTCGGCCTTGTCCACGTGGCTGCATACGATCACCACGACGGTCGTCCTGAACGGGCTGCGCAAAGTGAAGCGGTTTCACCAGCGGGAGACGGACATCGACGCTGCGCACGCCGTAGGCACCGCGCGGCGTGAGGCCGAGCCGGACTTGAAGAGGCGGCTGACCCAGGCGATCGACGCGCTGCCCGAGGGATACCGCACGGTGTTCGTGATGCACGACGTGGAGGGCTACACGCACGAAGAGATTGGCGCCGCATTGGGCGTCGAGACGGGCACCTCGAAAGCACAACTGTCCCGGGCGCGCGCCAAACTGCGCGTGGCTTTGGCGGACTTCGCAGGAGAATGGATATGATGCAGGAACACGAAGATCCCAAGTTCGAGCAGTGGCTGAAGGATGCCGCGAAGGCGTATCACACCCCCCCCAGTCCCACTCCGCGCGGGGAGATGTGGGCGCGGATCGCGGCTGAACGCCGGCGGCGCAGCGTCATCGAGCTGCGCCCCTGGGTGCGGTGGGGGCTCGCGGCCGCCGCCGTCCTCGCGATCGGCATTGGGATTGGCCGCTGGAGCGCGAATCCGCCGACGTCCGGCAACGGGACGTCGGTCGCTACCAACGACGCCGCCAATCGGGACTTCGTGTACCAAGTCGCGGCGACTCAGTATCTCTCCCGCACCGAGGCGTTCCTCACGGGCTTCCGGGCGGACCTCCGCGGCGGGACGCAGAACGTGCGGCTCACGCGGCAAGCGCGCGATCTGCTCTCGACCACGCGGCTGATGCTCGACTCACCCGCTGCGAACGACCCGCGCCTGCGCGCGCTGCTCGAGGACCTGGAGCTGCTGCTGGTGCAAATCTCGCAGCTACAGGCGGGACGCGGCGCGCACGACGCCGATCTCATCACCCAAAGCATGGACCAATCGAACGTGTTGCCCAAGCTGCGCTCGGCGATTCCGGCCGGGCCCGTACCGATGCGCACCGAAGGAGCCTTATAATGTTGTTCGCGCTTTTGATGGCTGTGACCGTCGTCCAGAACCCGGTGCTGCCGACACGCACCCGGCCCGCCATCGCGATCGCTCCCCTCGCACACCTCGCCGACTTTGCCGACTTTGCCGACTTTGCCGACCTGGCGGACATCGATCTGAGCCTGACGGCCCCCGGGGAGTTCTGGAACCAGCAGGACCCAGGCGATTCGCTGTATCGTGCGGCCCGGCAGGCGTTGAATCGGAACCAGGACGCGCGAGCGGCGGAGCTGTTCCGGGCGGTCCGCGAGCGCTATCCCCGCTCGACCTACGCGCCGGACACGTATTACTGGGAGGCATTCGCGCTCTATCGGACCGGGTCCGCTGACGGGCTGCGTGGCGCGCGCGCAGCGCTCCGTGTGCAGGCCGATCGCTATCCCGACGCCTCGACGCGCCGCGATGCGGAGGTCCTGATGCGGCGTGTGCAAGGCGCGCTCGCGCAGCGCGGTGACGCCGAGGCTGCCGCGGCGGTTTCCGCGGAGGCGCGGGCTCTCGACCTGATGCGTCCCGCGCGGGCGCCGACGCCCCCCCGTCCACCACGGCCGCCGCGGCCCAGCCGGCCCTCGGGATGCGATGACGAGGATGACATTCGCGCTGCCGCGCTCAACGCCATGCTGCAGATGGACGCCGAACGCGCCGTGCCGATCCTGAAGAGCGTGCTGGCTCGGCGCGACACCGGCTCCACCTGCCTGCGGCGCAAGGCAGTGTTCCTGGTGTCCCAGAAGCGCAGTCCCGAGACCTCGCGGATTCTGCTCGACGCCGTGCGCTCCGACCCCGACAAGGAAGTGCGCGAGCAGGCCGTCTTCTGGCTCTCGCAGGTGCCGGGCGAGGAGACCGTTGCCGCGCTGGACTCGATCCTCCGCGACTCGGACGATCCCGACGTCCAGGACAAGGCGATTTTCGCGCTGTCGCAGCACCGCAGCGCGCGGGCGGGCGCGATCCTGCGCGCCTATGCCGAGCGGCGCGACGCGCCGGTCGACCTGCGCGAAAAGGCGATCTTCTGGCTGGGGCAGCACAAGTCGGCCGATAACGCGCAGTTCTTGAAGACGCTGTACAGCAAGCTGGAAAGCGACGACCTGAAGGAGAAGGTCATCTTCTCGCTCTCCCAAATGGGCGGCGCCGACAACTACCGCTGGCTCATGGACATTGCGCTGAACGAGAACGAAAACATCGAGATCCGCAAGAAAGCGCTGTTCTGGGCCGGCCAGGGCCGCAATGTGGATATGGCCGACCTCGTGCGTCTCTATGACAACATGAAGGACCGCGAAATGCGGGAGCAGCTGATCTTCGTGTACTCGCAACGGCGCGACCCTGCTGCGCTCGACAAACTGTTCGACATCGGGAAGAACGACCCGGACCGCGAGCTGCGCAAGAAGGCGATCTTCTGGATCGGCCAGTCGCGCGACCCGCGAGCGGCGCAGTTCCTCCAGGAGCTGATCAACCAATGAAACAGGGTGCGCGGTGCGCGGTGAGCGGTGCGCTCCTGCTGCTGGCGACGGGCGCCGCAGCGGCGCAATCGCTCGAGCGGCGAGTAGCAGGCGCGCCGGACGGCGCAGTGCGGTTCAGCTTCGCTGCGCGGCCCGGCGTCTACGGCAATGGCCGCAACATCATCAGCTGGGATTGCCGTAACGGGAATTGCCGCAATCGCCAGGTCAATGGCAACTACTCCGATATGGACAGCGACGATTGGAGCTCCGAGTGCGACTCGGGGCCGGTTCGCATCGCCCTCACGGTGCGCAGCGGCCGCGTCACCGACCTCCGGACGTACGTAGGGGGCGAGTGGCGGACTGCCGCCACCGGCACCGACCTCGGCACCGTGGGCGCGCGCGAAGCGGCGACGTACTTGCTCGGCTTGGCGAGGGATTCGATGGTGGGCCGTCCTGCCGAGAAGGCCATCTTCCCGGCGGTCCTGGCCGACAGCGTGACGCTCTGGCCCGACCTGCTGAAGCTCGCGCGCGACGCGCGCATCTCGCGGAAGGTGCGGCGGTCGGCCGTCTTCTGGGTTGGACAAGCGGCGGGTGACGCCGCGACGCGCGGGCTCACGGACCTGGTGGACGAC
Source organism: Gemmatimonadales bacterium (assembly GCA_040901965.1). Lineage (GTDB taxonomy): Bacteria > Gemmatimonadota > Gemmatimonadetes > Gemmatimonadales > GWC2-71-9 > 20CM-2-65-7. The sequence goes on from JBBDYB010000013.1 coordinate 74,636, forward strand.
CGCGGCACCGACCGCGAGGTGCGGGAAACCGCCGTCTTCGCGCTCTCGCAGCGCCCCAAGGACGAAGGCGTGCCGGCCCTGATCCGCATCGCGCGCGAGAACCGCGATCCGGAGCTGCGCCGCAAGGCGATTTTCTGGTTGGGCCAGTCGGACGACCCGCGGGCGCTCACGCTGTTCGAGGAGTTGCTGACCCGACCCTGAGTATCTTGTTGGATGCCTTTTTGGACCATCCGGCGCGGCTTCACGGCCGCCGTCGTTCTCGTCGTGCTGCTGGTGCTGGGGTGGGCGGCGGTCGTGGTCACCGTCGCAGTCCACGGCGCGCGCGATGAAGCCACCGCAGCCGATGCCATCGTCGTGCTCGGCGCCGCCCAGTACAACGGCCGTCCCTCTCCCGTATTCCGCGCCCGGCTTGACCACGCCGCTGCCCTCTACCAGCGGGGCCTGGCGTCCGTCGTCCTGGTCACGGGGGGCGTAGGAGCCCGGGATACCCTCAACGAAGCCAACGTAGGCCGCGACTACCTGGCGCGGCTGGGCCTCCCCGCCGACGTCCTGGTTCCCCTCCCCGCCGGCGACGATACGTACGCCTCGCTCGCGCAGGTGAAGCGCTGGTTCGCCGGACGGGACAGCCGCCGCGTCCTGCTCGTCAGCGACGGCTTTCATATGCTGCGGTTGCGTATCATCGCGCGACGGCTCGGGCTCGTGCCATATACGTCGCCTGCGGCCGGCTCTCCCATCCATTCCAGCATCCGCCGCAACGCCGGGTACCTCTTCGCCGAGGGGCTCAAGGTGCCTTTCACCTGGCTGTTTCAGCACTAATAAGGAGTCGCCGATGCAGCTGGCCAGTAAGCGAATCCACACCGGGAAGGTCATCACACTCGATGTGGACACGGTGCGCTTCCCCGACGGCTCCACGGGAGAGATGGAAATGGTGCGGCACCCCGGCGCCGCGGCCGTGGTCCCATTTGTCTCCGATCCGCGAGGCGATGACCCCACCCTCTTGTTGATCAAGCAATACCGCTACGCGGCCAATGGCCCCCTGATCGAGATCCCGGCCGGCCGGCTGGATCAGGGAGAGGAGCCAATCGCTTGTGCGCGGCGGGAGCTGCTCGAGGAGGTCGGTGTGACGGCAGGGCGGGTCGAGCGTCTTACTACTATATGGACGACCCCCGGTTTTACCGACGAGCGGATTCACCTCTTTTGGGCTGCCGACCTCACGACCGGGACCCATGCGCGCGAGCCGGACGAGTTCATCGAGGTCATTCCGACGCCTCTATCCGAGGCGTTGTCCCTGATCCGGGACGGCGGGATCTGCGACGCAAAGACCGTGGTGGGAATCCTTTACATAGCGGGGTTCATCCTAGGGCATTAGTCCCATCGGCTCTTCGGATCTAGACCAAATGTGGAATTGCGCCGTCCCACGGGCCGGACAATATTCCCCATTCGCAGCAGGGAACAATTCGTATTATATTATCATGTAAGGACTTACAGTATTGGCTGGGCAGGCACGCTTCGTGCGATCTGTCTCAACGGCTAGGCAGAGCAAGGTTCCCGGTGTTTCTGTCCGGAACGCGAGGGGCACCATGCGGGCAACGTTGAAGCGCACCACGCCAGTCGTCTCCCTACCCGAATCGCCGCGGGCGCTGCAGCGCGAGGCGCTCCATGAGCTCGACGACGGCCAGGTCGTGATGCGTCATCTGGCCGGCGAGCCCCAGGCGTTCGGCACCCTGGTCGATCGCTACCAAACGCGTCTCCTCAACTTCGTGAACCGCACGATCGGAGACCGGGAGCGCGCCGAAGACCTGGTGCAGGAAGTCTTCATCCGCGTGTTCCGCCACCTGCATCGCTTCGATCAGACGAAGAAGTTCTCGACCTGGATCTATACGATCGCCTCGAACCTGGCGAAGAACGAGCTGCGCAACCGCAGCCGCAATCCGCTGGTGTTGTTCCAGACGATCAAGAAGAATTGGGAAGCCGACCATCGGCCGCTGCAGTTTGAGGACACGACGGCGCGGCCCGACGACCTGTACCGGAAGCGGTTCCTGAAAGACGCCGTGGACCAGTGCGTGCAACGGCTTCCCGAGCATCACCGTGAGGTGTTCGTGCTCCGCGAGCTTGAGGGGAAGAGCTATCAGGAGATCGCCGAAATCACCGGGTGCAATTTGGGGACGGTGAAAAGCCGCTTGAATCGGGCACGAAACAGCTTCGCCCAGCTCATCGGCCCCATCCTCGTCTAGCTATACATTGCCGCTCCCCATTCCCGGCCGCGGAACTCCCCGTGGCCGGGGCGGTACCATTCCCCCGTCATGCTGTGTAAAGAGTTCCTCGAACGGCACACCGAGTTCCGGGACGGGCTGATCAGCGCCCCTCGGGAGCTGCGGCGTTTCGCCCGTCATCTGGCGCGCTGCCCGTCCTGCCGCAGCTACGACGCGAGGGTGCGCCACGGCGTCCAGGCGCTGCACGCGGCATCCACGATTGCGCTGTCGGCCGATTTCCGGGAACGGCTCGAGGCGCGGCTCGCGCTGGAGCGGAGAAAAGTGCGCACCGTACCGGCGCGCGCGGGCGTATCGGCGGCGATGCTCGTGCTCGTCGGGCTGGCGCTGTTCGTTTTCGAGGTCGGCCGCCGCCCGCGCGTCGCGCGCGCGCCGATGCTGCCGGCCGTGTCATTCCCGAAGCCGGTCGCGAATCCCGGTCCCCCGTTCGTGTCGTTCCAGGATCCGCGCGCCAGCGTGGTCAACGGCAATCCCTACCCCTACGGCACGGCGCTCGTACAGCCGGCGGCTATTCACATCGAGCCCGCATCCGCGGGCCGCTAGCGGCTTTTCGACCTTTCACCGGGCCCCAGCGGGCGGTAACTTCCGCCCTGTATGGCGGCGCTCACCCTCGACGCGCTCCTTCGCAGCCTCAAGAAGGGCGCGCCAGACCCCGTTTATCTCCTGCACGGTGACGAGGATGTCCTCAAGAACGAGGCCATTCGCGCCTTGGTGGATGCTGGGGTGGATCCGGCCGCCAGCGATTTCAATCTCGACAGCCGCTACGCCGCCGATTTGAGTCCCGAGACGTTCAACGCGCTGGTGAATACGCCGCCGCTGCTGGCCGAGCGGCGCGCGGTCGTGGTCCGGGGCGTAGAGCAGCTCGGGAAGCGCAAGTCGAAGCTGCGCGACGAAGTGGTCCATTACCTGTCCGCGCCCAATCCCACGACCGTGCTGATCCTCGTGGTGGCCGCGGGCGAGGACCCCGACGCGGAGCTCGCCCGCCAAGCGACCGTCGTGGCCATCGAGCCCCTGGCAGCGGAGCGGGTGCCTCGCTGGCTGAGCCATTATGCGGCGGAGCTCAAGCTGACGCTCGCGTCCGACGCCGCCGACCTGCTCATCGCGGCAGTGGGGAACGACTTGAGCACCCTGGCGCGCGAGCTCGAGAAGCTGGCCGCCTTTGCCGCCGATCGCCCGGCGACAGCCGAGGACGTGACGGGACTCGTGGGCGCGCGCCGGGGAGAAACGGTGCACGACCTCGTCGAGGCGGCGCTCCAGCGGCGTGCCGCGCGGGCGGCGCACCTCGTCGAGCCCGTGCTCGAGCAAGCCGGCATGAGCGGCGTGAAGATCGTCACGCTGCTCGGCACGCACCTCGTGGGCACGGCGCTCGCGCGCGCGGAGCGGGATCGCGGCGGCAGTACGCGGATCGAGGATACGGTCTTCCGCCAGCTCCTGGCCGCGCGCCCCTACGGCCTCCGTGGCTACAAGGACGAAGCGGCGCGCTGGAGCCGGTGGAGCGCGCTGTGGACGGCGGCGGAGCTCGGGCAAGCCCTGCGCGCCGCCCTGGCCGCCGACAAGGCGTTGAAGACCGCGACCGTAACCGATGATCGGGGAATCGTGACGCAGCTGGTCCTGGAATTCGCGGCGCTGAAGAAGGAGGCGGCGTGAGGGGCGGACGGCCAGTACTCCTAGCCTTGGCGCTGTTGGCCGTCTGCCCGTCCGGCCGTCTGGCCGCCCAGACGGACGCCCGCCTCGTCGAGGCGCTCCGCCTCACGCAATCCGGCCAGGTCGATTCCGGGCGCGCGATGATCCGCCGGCTGCTCGCGACGTTGTCCCCCGCGGACTCGGTTTATCCCGAAGCCTTGCTCGCGGCCGCGAAGATCGCTCCCGACGCGCCAACGGTGGCGACGAACCTGAACCGCATCATCGTCGAATACGGCTCCGGCCCGTGGGCGGACGACGCCTTGCTGCTCCTCACGCAGCTCTATGCTGCGCAGCGCGACCCGGCGCAGACGATCCAGGCCGCCGAACGGCTGAACCGCGACTACCCCGAATCGCCGCTGCGGGCGCGCGCCGGCTTCTCGGCCGCCCGCGCGTACTTCGAGCTGAAAAACGAGACGCGCGGCTGCGAGCTGATTCACCAAGCGCTCGCCGGCGCCGGCGACGACGTGGAGTTCAGGAACCAGGTCAGCTTCTACGCGGCGCGCTGTAGCGCGACGGCGACGCTGCCCCCCCCGCCCCCCCCGCCATCATCGACAGGGTCGGCGGACAGCAGCGGCGCCAAACCCCCCGTCACGGCGGCGCCGCGCGCATACGCCGTGCAGGTTCTCGCGGTGAAAAGCGCCGCGCAGGTGGACGACATGCTGACCCGGCTCCGGGTGATGGGATTCGACGCCCGCGTCGTGCGCGACACGAGCGGCCTCTTTAAGGTGCGGGTGGGCCGGTACGCCACGCGGGAAGAAGCGCAGCGGGCGCAGCAGCGGCTGCGCACGCGCGTCGGCGGACAACCCTTCGTGGTGGAGGAGCCGTGACGGAGCGGGTGGCCGGCGGAGCGGAAACCCCGCTCATGCAGCAGTACCGCGACATCAAGGCACGCCACCCCGACACCATCCTGTTTTTCCGGATGGGCGATTTCTACGAAATGTTCGAGGATGACGCCAAGCTCGCCGCGCGCGAGCTCGGCCTCACGCTCACGTCCCGCAATAACGGCGGCGCGGCGGAAGTGCCGCTCGCCGGAGTGCCGGTCAAAGCGGCGACCGAGTACCTGCGCCGATTGATCGCCAAAGGGCACCGCGTCGCGATCTGTGACCAGATCGAAGACCCCAAGCTCGCGAAAGGCCTCGTGCGACGAGCCGTGATCGAGACGGTCACGCCGGGCACGGTGCTCACCGACGATTGGCTGGTGCGGAACCGCAATAACTACCTCGTCGCCCTAGAGGCCGGCGGGGCGGGGGCCACCGCAGGCATCGCCGCCCTGGACATCACGACGGGTGAGCTGATCCTCGAGGTCGTGCCTGTTTCGGAAATCGAACCGGCCCTCGCCCGCTATGAGGCGCGCGAGCTCGTCGTGCCGGCCGGAACCGCGCGCTCCGCTGCGGCGATGACCGTGACTCAGCGCGAAGCGTGGGAGTTCGATGCCGAGCTCGCGCGCGACGATCTCGTGCGCACTTACGGACTCGCGTCGCTCGATGGGCTCGGGATCGGGGCCGGCGACCGGCCGGCGCTGGGCGCCGCCGGCGCCTTGCTGCGCTACGCGCGGGAGCTCAAGCCCGGCGGCCTGCCCCATCTCGCGCGCCCCACGGTGGTGCGTCGCGGCGACATCCTGCCCCTCGACGAAATGACCCGCCGCAACCTGGAGCTGGTCGAGCCGCTGCGCGCAGGCGCGGAAGGCGCCACGCTGCTCGACGTGCTCGACCGCACGCTCACGCCGATGGGCGGGCGCCTGCTCAGGCGCTGGCTGCTCGCGCCGCTCGTCGATCCGCCGGCCATCAACGCCCGGCTCGATGCGGTCCAGGTTTTGGTCGACGACGGGCGCGGCCGCGAGCGGCTGCGCGAAGCGCTGGACGGCGTCCGCGACCTGGAGCGCCTGGCGGGTCGCGCCGCGCTCGGCCGGGCGACGCCGCGCGAGCTGGGCGGGCTACGCGATTCGATCCTGCGGCTGCCCGACGTGGCGGGAGCCCTCGGCGGGCTCGAGGGACGCGAGTGTGCGGCCTTGCTCGAAGCGGGGGCGCACGGATTCGACCTGCTCACGGACCTGGGCGAGGAGCTGAGCCGCGCCCTCGTGGACCGGCCGCCCGCTCAGCTTGACGACGGCGACGCCATCCGGTCCGGCTACGACCGCGAGCTCGACGAGCTCAAGGCGGCGCGGGACGGGGGCAAGCAGTACATCGCAGCCCTGCAAGGGCGCGAGCGCGAGCGCACCGGCATTCCGTCGCTCAAAGTCGGGTTCAACAAGGTGTTCGGCTATTACATCGAGATCACGCACGCGCATCGCGAGCGCATCCCGCCCGACTACGAACGCCGCCAGACGCTCACGGGCGCCGAGCGCTACGTCACCCCGGACCTGAAGGAGTACGAGGCCAAGGTCCTGGGCGCCGAGGAGCGCATCGCGGCGCGCGAAGCGACAGTCGTGGATGCCCTGCGTCGCCGCGTCGGGGACGCGATCGGCCGGGTGCAGGCGAGCGCCGTCCTGCTCGCCCAGCTCGACGTGTGGGCCGGGCTCGCGGACGTGGCGGAGCGCGAGCGCTACGTGCGGCCGGAGGTCACCGCGGCGTTTGCGCTCCAGCTCGACCAGAGCCGCCACCCGGTGGTTGAACGCATGATGGCCCGGGAAGCGTTCATTCCCAACGACGTGATGCTCGACGAGGCGGGCCGCGTCATCGTCCTGACGGGCCCCAACATGGCGGGCAAATCAACGCTGCTGCGGCAGGTGGGGCTGTGTGTGGTGCTGGCCCAGATCGGCGCGTTCGTCCCGTGCCGGCGAGCGACGATCGGCGTCGTGGACCGGCTGTTCACGCGCGTCGGCGCCTCCGACAACCTGGTGCGCGGCCAGTCCACCTTCATGGTCGAGATGAGCGAGACCAGCGCAATCCTCCATGCGGCAAGCGGCAGGAGCCTGGTCCTGCTCGACGAGATCGGCCGCGGCACGTCCACGTATGACGGCGTGGCGATCGCGTGGGCCGTCACCGAATGCCTGCACAACACGATCGGCTGCAAGACGATCTTCGCGACGCATTATCACGAGCTCACGCAGCTCACGGAAGAGCTCGAGCATGCGCGCAACTTCAACGTGGCGGTGCGGGAAGTCGGCGACGAGATCGTGTTCCTCCACCGGCTCGAGCCGGGGGGCGCGGACCGCTCCTACGGCATTCATGTCGGACGGCTGGCGGGTCTGCCCGCCCCGGTCGTCACCCGCGCCTGGCAGGTCCTCAAGCTGCTCGAGGCCGGACATCATGTGGCGCGACAGCGCGCGCCGTCGCCACTGGACGCCGCGCAGCTCGCGCTGTTCGTCGGCCCCCCCGGCCCCCCCGGCCCCCCCGGCCCCCCCTCGGCTCCGGACCCGCTGCTCGCGGAACTGGATGGGCTCGACGTGAACACACTCTCGCCGCTCGACGCGCTGAACCAATTGGCGACGTGGAAGAAACGGCGACAGGACGAGGGGGGGGGGGGAACACCTAACGTGCGATCGAGCATCGTCCGGGCGGTGCTGGTGGCGGCAGTCGGTGCCGGCTGCGGCGGCTCCGCGCCGCCACCGGATGGCCAGACGAGCCAAGCGGCCCCACCTCCGGAGTCAGAAGCGCCGGTGGCGCTGAACCCGGACGTGCCGATCGCGTACCCGCCCGCCTTGTTCGAGCAAAAGGTCGAGGGCGACGTGACGCTGCGCTTGTTCGTGGATTCGACGGGGCGCCTGCTGCCCGAGTCCACACGCGTGGCGGAATCGAGCGGCTATCCCGCACTCGACTCGGCGGCGCTCGCGGGCTCCCCCGGGCTGCGGTTCGCGCCCGCCAAACGGCACGGCATCGCGGTGGCCACGGCGTTTCTCCAGCCGGTCGAGTTCCGGCAGGTGGGAACGACCCGCACGGGGGCGGTCACTCCGCCGCCCGCGGCGCCGCCGGTTGCGGCGCCCGTCCGGCCAGCACCCAGACCCCGGCCACCCGTCGTGCGCCCGCGTCCCGATACCACCGGTGCCGGCCAGGACACGACCCGTGCTCGAGTGGACACCAATCCACCACCGCCAGCGCCCCCCCCCGCCCCCCCCGCCCCGGTTCCACTTCCGGTTCCGACTCCCGTTCCTCCGCCCGCTCCGGAGTCCGGTGGCCCAGCACACTGAGCCGTATCAGAACGTCCTCGAGACGATCGGATGGACCCCGCTGATCCGGCTCAACAAGGTCACGCGGGGGATCGGGACGCCGGTATATGCGAAGGCGGAGTTCTTCAATCCCGGCGGATCGGTGAAGGACCGGATCGGGCTCGCGATGATCGAGGCGGCGGAGCGCGAAGGGCGGCTCAAGCCGGGCGGTTTGATCGTCGAAGCGACGTCAGGGAACACGGGCGTGGGACTGGCGCTGGCCGCGGCGGTCAAAGGCTACCGCTGCATCTTCACGATGCCGGACAAGATGTCGCAGGAAAAGGCACGACTGCTGCGCGCCCTGGGCGCCGAAGTCATCATCACCCCCACCGCCGTCCCGCCGGATCATCCCGACAACTACATCATGAAAGGCCGCGCCATCGCCGCGGCCCATGACAACGCGATCTTCGCGGACCAGCACTACAACCCGGTGAATCCGGAGGTCCATTACCGCACCACGGGACCGGAGATCTGGGAGCAGACGGACGGGAAAGTGACGCATTTCGTGTGCGCGCCCGGCACGGGCGGGACGGTGAGCGGTGCGGGCCGCTACCTGAAGGAGCAGAACCCCAAGATCCGCGTGGTGGCCGGCGACCCGGTGGGATCGATCTATACCGATTACGCCAAGACGCAAAAGAAGAGCGAAGGCCAGCCGTACAAAGTCGAGGGGATCGGCGGTGACAAGATTCCCACGGCGCTCCATTGGGACGTGATCGACGAGTGGGTGATCGTCAGCGACAAGGATGCGATGCAGATGGCGCGCCGCCTCGCCAAGGAAGAAGGACTGTTTGTGGGCGGCTCGACGGGCGTGAACGTGGTAGCGGCGCTCCAGGTCGCCCGGCGCCTGGACGATCCGAAGGCACTCGTCGTCACGGTCCTGGCCGACACTGGCGAACGCTACCTGTCCAAGGTCTTCAATGAGGAATGGCTGCGCGAGAATCAACTCGTCGAGGATGAGCGGCCCACCGTGGGCCGGCTGGTGGCGGCGAAGAACAGTGACCAGCCGCCGCTGATCCACGTGGCGCCGGAGGCGTCGGTGCGCCAGGCACTCAATCTCATGTCGACGTACAACGTGTCGCAGCTGCCGGTGCTGGAGGGCGGCGACGGCGTCGGCGCGGTTTCGGAGCAGGCGCTGATGGCCCGAGCGATCGGACAGCCGAAGATCCTCGATAGCCCGGTACGAGAGGTGATGGACCCGCCATTCCCCGTGGTGGACACCCATTCCCCCGTGGCCCAGCTGGCGACGCTGTTATCGCGCACCACGCCGGCGGCGTTGGTGCGGCGGGACGGCGCGGTGGTCGGCATCGTCACGCGCTACGATCTGCTGCATCAGCTCGCGGGCATTCGTTGATGCGGATCACCGTGCTCACGGGCGGGGCGACGGCCGAGCGGGCGGTGGCTTTCGCCAGCGCGGCGCAGATTGTGGCGGGGTTGCGCAGCCGCGGCCACGATGTCCGCGTCGTGGATACCGCCGGCGGATTGCTCGACAAGCAAGCCGAAGCCGACCTCCTGAGCGGTACCGTAGGCGCCGCGCCCCCCGCCGTAGACTCCCTCGGGGAACGCGAGCGTCAGATGCTGTCGGAGGGCCTCGCCGAGCTCGCCGCCGTGCGGGACGCGGACGTCCTGTTCCTGGCCGTGCACGGTGGCGCGCTGGAGGGGGGGACGCTGCAGGCGGTCCTCGACGTCATCGGCGTTCCGTACACGGGCAGCGGGCCGCTTGCCAGTGCGTTGGCGATGGACAAGGACCTCTCCAAACGATTGTTCCGCGCGACGGGCGTACCCGTGCCGGCGTGGTTCATGGCCCCCGTCGCTCCCGAGGATGTCACGACGGCCCTGGGCTGGCCGGTCATCGTCAAACCGTCGAAGCAGGGGTCCTCGGTCGGTTTGACGCTGGTCAAGAAGGCACAGGATCTCGATGCAGCGGTGAATCTGGCCGCGCGTTATGACGACGAGGTGATGGCCGAGCAGTTCATCCCGGGCCGGGAGCTGACGGTGGGGATCCTCGGCGACGTGCCGTTGCCCGTGGGCGAGATCGTCCCCAAGCACGAGCTGTTCGACTACGAAGCGAAGTACACTCCCGGCATGTCCGAGGAGACCTTCCCCGCGAGGATCGACACGGTCCTTGCGCGTCAGCTGCAGGAGTACGCGCTCATGGCGCATCGGGCCCTGAAGCTCGGCGGTTACTCACGGATCGACTTCCGGGTAAGCCCCGAGGGGGACATCTTCTGCCTGGAGGCGAACTCGTTGCCGGGCATGACCCGCACGAGCCTGCTGCCTCAAGCGGCGCAAGCGGCCGGGGTCGCGTTCCCGGAGCTATGCGAGCGCATCGCCCGGCTGGCCCGGAACAAGGGGGGCGCGCAAGGGGGATAACAAAGATGGGCCCGCAGCGGATGTACAGCCTGACCCTCTGGGTGCGACGCCTCCTCGTCGCCAATCTGCTCGTCTTCCTGATTCAGAAGACGTTGTTGGTCGACCCGCGCTTCCTCGACGCATTCGGGTTCGTGCCGTTGCACGCACTGGAACGGCCGTGGACGATCCTCACATACATGTTCTTGCACGCCGGGGTGCTGCACCTCGCGTTCAACATGCTGATGCTGTTCATGTTCGGGCCGTCCGTGGAAGACCGGATGGGAGGACGCGTCTTCCTCCTCTATTATCTGCTGTGCGGAATCGGCGGCGCCGCACTCTCGTTCCTGCTGATGCAGTGGGTGCCGATCGCCCGGATTCTCGGCGCGTCGGGCGCGATCCTCGGGGTCGCGGTGGCGTTCGCCTGGTACTGGCCGGATCATCCCGTGTTCGTCTTTCCGCTGCCCGAGCCGATCCCTGCCAAGTGGCTGGTGACATTCCTGGTTGCCTTCGACCTGGTGCTCGCGTTGTTGGGGGCGAGCGACGGGGTAGCCCATCTCGCGCACCTCGGCGGCGTGGCGACCGGCCTGCTGTTCCTGAAGGGCCAGGACTGGCGCCTCACCCGCGCAGAAGGCCACGTGCGCCGCACATCCGAGCCGAGCGTCCTGGTCACCAACACGCCGCGAGGCGGGACGGGCGGACGGAGTGGCACCGCGCCCCGGCCCAGGCCGCGTGTCGACGGGGACGCACGGACCAACGCCGAGATCGACCGCGTCCTCGATAAGATCTCCGCGTCGGGCGTTGAGAGCCTGACTCCCGCGGAGCGGAAGTTCCTGACGGAGATGAGCCGCCGGAAGCGCACGCCTCCCAAGACATAAGCGCATGCATCCGCTCGTGTTGGCCGTCCTGGTGTTGCAGACTCCCGGGGCCACGGGCGGTCCGGATCCCCGCGCAGCGCGCGCGGAGTCGTTGCTCGCCGCCGGCCGGGCGCACTTCGTGAGACCGGTCGTGGGCCGCTACCCCGCGCTCGACGCGTTCCGGGCTGCGGCCCGCCTCGCCCCTGCCGACCCTGAGCCGCTCTACTGGCAGATGAAGGTGGGCTTCTACCTCGGCAGCGACGAGGGAGACGTCATCGCGCGTCAGGCGATCCTCCGCATTCTCGCGCTCGCGCCCGGCTATCAGGATGTGTGGGCGCGCTTCCAGGCGCTGTACCACAATCGCGACATCTGGCGTAAGGCCGATCGCGCGCTGGCCGGCCATCCGGACAACGTCGTCGCGCTCGAGCAGCGGGCCGAGCTGGCCGTCGCGCTCGAGGAACCGGCGCGCGCCGAATCCCTGTTGAGCGAGGTCGTGCGGCGGAGCGCGCCCAGCGTTGCCGTCTTCGTGCTCCGCGCGGAGGCGAACTTCCTCGCGAACCGCGACAGCGCGGGTTACCGCTGGTACGACTCCACGATGGTCCATGCGGACGCCGATTCGACCGGGGCGATGTGGGAAGCCGTCTGGATGATTGCGAGCCCGGACGAAGTGACCGCCCAGGATGCCACCCCGCCCGGCGAGCGGCGGCGCTTCTTCGAGCGCTTCTGGGCAAAGCGCGATCCGAATCTCGTGACGGCGCGGAACGAGCGGATCGCCGAGCATTTCCGGCGCTTTACCTACGCGCGCCGCTACTTCCGGCTGCTGCACCCGATGAATCTGTTCCACCGGTCCCCGCGCTACCGCGCGCTGGTCATGTCCTTCCAGCGCGACTACTTGCACCAGTTTGCGCTCGCGGATTCCGGCTCGTATCCGGGCGCTGAGGGCGACCGGCTCCTCGCCGCCAGCCGGCAACTTCCCGATGTCCCAGCCGGCGCGGCATCGTCCTCGGCGCTCGCGGGACTCGACGCGCGCGGTTTGATCTATATCCGCCACGGGCCGCCGGATCAGATCCTGCGTGGCTACTTCGATCCTCTCAATCCCGTAGGGCCCCCCCGGCCGGCGCTGGACGTGGAGGGATGGCTGTATCGCACACCCAGCGGGGTTTTGACCATCGGGTTCCGGCGCGCGAGCGGCGGGGCTGATCCCGATCTCGCGGGCGGAGACTTCATCTTCCTCCCGACGAACCGCCGACAGGCCAGCAGCACGCGGATCGCGCTCAAGACCGATCAGACGGCCATTCCCGCTCCACGCGTCGCGCGCGCCTGGAGCGCGTTCTTCCAAAGCGCCGACCTCGGGCTCACCGATGCCTACTACAAAGCGGGCGGCGACTCGGCCGCCGCGGTGCTGTGGAGCGCGGATTGGGAGAGCGATCCGGTGCGCGCGAGCGGTGCGGGACTGTTGCGGCTGAGCGTGCCGCCGGGGCGCTACGAGCTGGGGCTCGACATTGATTCTGCCGGCGTGCTGGGCCGCGCCAGGCAGCAGGTCAGCGTGCCAGGTTTCTCCGCGGTGGAGCTCGACTTGTCGAGTCTGGCGCTCGCCCCAGGATCCACGCTGCTGGATCGCGAGGCGACGCTGCGCGCCATGCCGGCCGACCTCACCTATCCCGCCGGATCCCCTCTCGCCGCGTATGTGGAGATCTATGGTTTGGTGACCGACCAGAGCGGCCGGTCACGCTACCGGTTGCGCTACTCGTTCGCGCCGGTGCGCTCCTTTGCCGCGCGGCTCTTGTCGGGGGCGCGGCCCGTGGTGTTGGAGTTCGATCGCGAGGCCGCGGGGAGCAGCACGACTGAGCGACTCGTCATCGAGCCCGACAACCTGCCCGCCGGACGGTACCGGGTCACGCTGGCGGTGACCGACCTCGCGCGAAATGTCAAGTCGGAGTCGGCCGCGCTCGACATCACCATCCGCTGACACCGTCTTGTCAGGGAGCGTGCGGCTTCCCAGATTGGGGCGGCCAACTGCTCCATGCTCGTCAATCTCGTTCCTGAATTCCTTGCAGTCCTCTCCGCGGCTGATTCCACCGCGGCCTACCACGAGTACCTCGATCGGCATCGCCCAGTGCTGGGCGCGTACTGGCAGAACTACGTCCTCGATCCGGCGTCGCCGCACGCCGAGCCGATCGTCGCCGCCGCGCTGCGCGCCGACCGCTCGGACCTGAGGCGCCTCCTCGAGGACGTGGACGTCGTCGCGATTGCGGAGGAGGCGCTGCGCCGCGCCACCGAGCAGCTCGAGGCCGATTGCCCCGTGGACTTGTATCTGATGGTCGGCGTCGGCGCCGCGAACGCGGGTGAGCTGGTGGTGGGCGGCCGGGGCATCGCCTTCGTGTGCCTGGAGCATTTCACGGGGCGCGCCAACGCGCAGACGTACGGCATGGGCCTCGCGCCGCATCTCTTGCCGCTGTGGATCGCGCACGAAGTAGCGCACGCGTTGCGCTACACGTCGCCCTCGAGCCGCTCGGCGTTGCGCCGCCTCGTGGCGGACCTGGGCGGCTACTACGACTGCTGGGAAGCCGGCTCCCGAGCCACGCTCCGCGAGCTGGTGGTCAACGAAGGAGTGGCCATCGCGGCGTCTCAAGCGGTCGCGCCCGGGTTCGAGCCGTGGGAGTACTTCGGCTACAATCGCCGCCAGTACCGTCGCCTGCGGGAGCTGGACGCGTTCCTGCGCCGCGCCTCGGCGACCGATCTCGAGGCCACGGGCCTCGGCCTCCGCCTGCGGTACTTGTCCGGCGGCATGAGCCCCGCGGCACGGCTGCTGGCGGGGAGAGTGCTGCCGGAGCGCTCGGGCTATTACCTCGGTCTTCGCCTGGTCGAGAACTACCTTGCCGTGCACGGCGCCGCGTCCACCGTGCGGGCCGCTGTTGAGGAGCTGCGGCAAGCGGACGCTCGGGCGTCCGGCATCCAAACGGCGTGAGCCCACGCGGCAAAAAGGGCCCCCCGGCGCCCCCCGCGGAGCGCCGCCACAACCGGCCGCTGCGGGAGGTCCTGGACGAGCTGCTTACGCACGCCCGCGAGATCGCCCGCCGGGCCAAGGCGATGACGCCGGCCGAGCTCGACTATGCCCAGCAGCGGCTCGAGTGGCTGGCCGACGAGGTGTGGCGGGTCGCCACCGGCGAAGCAGCCCCGCCAGAGTAGATTGCCCTGCAGTAGATTTCCCGGAGTATGGGGACCCAGGGCGAGTTCAAAGTCGCGGTGACGAAAGAAGACCTCGTCTTCGCGTCCGCGCACTTCATCACCCTCGCCGGCCACCGCTGCGAGTCCCTGCACGCGGGGGCTGGGATCGTGTGGGATTCCGAGCCGGCGGCGGAATACCAGGAGACGCTCGCGAAGGCCCGGACGATGATCGAGTCGCTCACTTCCCCACGCAAAACGCCGCGAACACACGGTCCAGCACATCATCAGGCGTAACGGCGCCGACCAGATCGTCTAGCGCGGCAACGGCCGCCCGCAGGTGCGTCGCTGCGGCCGCGGCGTCCACTCCCGCCTGCCGCGCCGCCCAGAACCCGTCCAGCTCGGCGAGCGCCTGCTCCAGCGCCGCGCGATGGCGCGCGCGCGTGACCACCGGCTCCACATCCCCGAGCGCGAGCAGCTGACCGAAGGCCATTTCGGCGAGCCGACGCCGGAGCTCCGGTAACCCCGCACCGGTGACGACAGAGACGCCCGAGCCCGAGAGATCCGCCTTGGTGCGGACCACGACGATGGGAGTTTGGACCTGATCGAGAAACTCGGCACGCGCTGGATCGTCGCGCTCCTCGCAGAACAGCACCAAGTCGGCGGCCGCGAGGTACTTCTTGCTTACTTCGATCCCCAACTGCTCGACGCGTTCGCACGAGTCCCGCAGACCGGCGGTGTCCACGAGCCGGAACGGGAAGCCTTCGATCACCGCGTGCGCTTCGATGGCGTCGCGCGTCGTCCCGGCGATCTCCGTCACGATCGCGCGCTCGGCGCCGAGAAGCGCGTTGAACAGCGACGACTTCCCGGCGTTGGGACGGCCCGCGATGACGAGGAGCGCCCCTTCGCGCAGCCGCTCGCCCTCCGGGGCGGTACGCAGCAGGTCGGCGACGCGTCCACGCACGGCGTCCCACGCGCCACGCACGCGCGCCGGTGACACGGGCCCTTCGTCTTCCTCCGGGAAGTCGATGTCGTACGCGATGAGTGCTTCGAGCTCGAGAATCTCACCGCGCAGCGCGCCCAGCCGCTCGGAGAGACCGCGGTCGAGCTGCTGGAGGGCGCGGCGGCGTTGTGCGGGGGACCCCGCATCGATCAGGTCGGCCGTCGCTTCGGCTTGCAGCAGATCCATCTTGCCGTTGAGGACTGCCCGCCGCGTGAACTCGCCGGGTCGGGCCAGGCGTGCGCCGGCAGCCACGAGCGCGGCGACCGCGGCCGCCGGCGCCACGAGCCCACCATGCGTGGAGATCTCGACGAGGTCCTCGCCCGTGTAGGAGCGCGGGCCGGGAAAGCAGACAGCCAGGACGTCGTCCACAGGTTCGCCCGAGTCGGGATGTGCGAGCTGCGCGCGGAAGACGGTGCGCGCGGGAGTCGGACGGAATGGCTGGAGGCAGCGGGCGGCCAACGGAAACACGCCCGCGCCGGAGAGACGGATCAGCGCGAGGGCGCTCCGGCCGGGCGGCGTCGCCAGCGCGACGATCGGATCGGAGAGCGTTCCCTCACCTCCTGACCCCCTCTCCACGTTTTGGAGAGGGGGGACGAGGGGGGGGGGCCGACTTCGAAACAGGCGCTTCCCGCAGGCGGCGCTTGGCGATCAGATACTGCTGCGGGATGCTGAAGATGTTTTGCGCCGCGTAGTACAGGTTCAGCCCCGAGGCGAAGTTCAGGAACAGCACCGTCATGAAGATCGGCATGAAGTACAGCAACATTTTCATTTGCGGGTTCGGCGCCACGCCGATCTGGCCGACCTTGGACAGCGCGTACATCGACAGCCCCATGATGATGGGGATGATGTAGTAGGGGTCGGGGCGCGACAGATCGGGCAGCCACAGGAACGGCACGCCGCGGAACTCGATCGTGTTCGCGAAGACGAAGAACAGCGCCAGCAGCACCGGCATCGGCAGCAGCATCGGCAGGCAGCCGCCGAACGGATTCACCTTGTGCTCCTTGTAGATGCGGAGCATCTCGCGCTGCAGCCGTTCCGGCTCGGTCTTGTAGCGATCCTGGATCTCCTTGATGAGCGGCGCCACCGCCTGCATCCGGATCCCAGACTCCATCGCTTTCTGGTTCAGGGGCCACAGCAGGATGCGCACGATCACCCCGAACAGAATCAGCACCCATCCGTAGGCGAGGTTCAGCCGCTCGTGCATCCAAAGCAGGATGTTCACGATCCAGACCGAGACTGGCTGGATGATGGGCCGGAAGATCCATCCGTACGGGTTCGCGTCGTCGAGGCCGTGGCCGACCCTCGCGAGCTGCCGGTACTCGAGCGGTCCCGTGTAGACCTGATACTGGAAGCCGCCGGTGGGAGGCACGGACATCGTGAGTGTCACCGTGGCGCGCGTGGCGATCTTCCCCGTGCGCGGACCTCCGATCACGATCGCGCCACCGAACTTCGGCTGTCCCTCCTCCAACGCCAGCACGGCCGTAAGGAAGTACTTGGACTTCACGCCCACCCAGTCGAACGGGCCCTCGAGCACCGCCCGCTCGCCGGGATCGAGACTGGAGAAGTCGGTGCGCTCGGCCTTATCCGCCTTGGCAACGACCGCGTAGCTGCGGTAATCGTCCACCGAGTCTTTCTCCGCCGAGCGCAGCCCGTCCGCCAGATCGATCAGCAGCACAGCGCCGCCACGGCTCAATCCGGCCACTTCGCCCCGCATCTTGAAGCGGTATTCATCCGGAACGAATTGGTACTCGAGCGTCACCCGCGACCCGCCGCGCTCGGCCTCCAGACGCAGCTCCTTCGGACCCTCGCCGCTGTAGACGACGATGGCGGGCGCGGTGGGTTGAAACTCCCAGTCTTCGAGGGATACGGTGTCCCCGGAGGGCGTGACCAGCTGGTGTCTTAGGAAGGCGCTTCCCGGAGGCACGAGCTGCACGGGATGGCCCGAGTCGCTAGCGGCAAATGATTGGTATTGCAGCAGTTCTGCCGAGACGAGCCGCCCTCCGCGCGTGCTGAATCCGAGGCGGTAGAGGGGCAACGTGACCCAGATCGTCTGAGCGGCAACCGTGTCTGACGGCCCGACGGCCGCACGGCCCGACGGCCCGGTGGGCGGCGGTGTGGGCTGCGTCACCGTCGGCGCGGTTGGCACACTGTCCGTCCGGCCGTCCGGCCGCGCGGCCGGCTTTTTGGGCGGCCAGATCAACGTCGGCGCGAGCGCCACCATGATCATCAGCGCGACGGCGATGATAACGCGTCGTTCCAAGTCTATGCCTTTTCAGGGAACGGGATCATAGCCGCCGGCGTGAAACGGATGACACTTGAGAATGCGTCGCAGACCGAGCCAGGTGCCCTTGAGCGCGCCGTAGCGTTCCACTGCTTCATACGTGTAGCGCGAGCACGACGGTTCAAAGCGACACTGCGTGAACACCAGATGCGACAGCGTCCGCTGATAGCCACGGATCAGTGCCATGACCGCACGGCGCGGCACTCGTAGCAGCGTCATGTCAGCGTCTCCGTCGCGTCCGTCAATTCGGCGCGCAGGACTGCAAACGAGGCGGCATACGCGGAGCGCTTGGCGCGAATGACGAGATCGATCGGCGGCAGCCGCCGCAGCACTTCACGCCGCAGGATCTCTTTGAGGCGGCGCCGCAACCGATTGCGCGCCACCGCGGACGACTGGTAGCGAGGAACGATGATGCCGGTGCGCGGGTGACCCGAAGCATTGTGACGCCAGGCCAGATCGAGGTGTGGTGTGCGCCGGCGGCGGCCTGCTTCCCAGCAGGTGGTGAGCTCCGAGCCGCGCGTCAGGCGGGCGCGGCGCGGATACCGCTCGTTCGTTACCGGCTCCGGTTCTTGGACGGGAGGCGGACGGTGAGGCGCTTGCGACCCTTCTTGCGCCGGCGGGACAATGTGGCGCGGCCCCAAACGGTTTTCATCCGCGCGCGAAATCCATGCCTATTGATGCGCCGCCGATTGCGCGGCCGATACGTCGGACCCATAAATTCCTCGTGTAAGGCCGGGAAAGTTACCCCGGCGCCGACGTGGCGGTCAAGGTTGACTTTTCCACATGGGGCCCGTACTTTCGGGCCGCCCTTGCAACACGTCCTTCCTTTTTCGAATCGTAATGGAGCAATCAGCGAACGAAGCCTGGAAGCGCCTGCTCGACGAGGCGCGGCGTGAACTGCCCGAAGCGACGGTGCGGACGTGGCTCGAGCCCGCCGAACCGATCGCCTTGGACGAGGGCCGTCTGATCCTCGGCGCACCCGATCAGTTTGCCGCCGAATGGAACGAGTCGAAGCACGCGGGGCTGTTGGCGCGCGCCGCCGAGCGCGTGCTCGGCCGCCCGACGACGGTCGTCTTCCGCGTCCAGGAAGATCGCCAGCGGCGGCCGCAAATGGATTTCTTCGTCGCGCCGCGCGAGAGCGCGGTGACCGCGACGGCGGCGGCGGCGGCGACGACCCCGCTCAACGAGCGCTACACCTTCCAGACGTTCGTCATCGGCAAGTCGAACGAGCTCGCGGCCGCGGCGGCGCACGCCGTCGCCGAAGCGCCCGGGAAGACGTACAACCCGCTCTTCATCTACGGCGCGACCGGCTTGGGCAAGACGCACCTGATGCAGGCGATCGCCCATGCCGTCCTCCAGAAAAATCCGGAGACGCGCCTCCAGTACTTCGGCGCCGAGCAGTTCATCAACGACGTGATCGAATCGATTCACGCGCGGACGATGTCCGAGTTCCGCCGCCGCTACCGCAACGACGTGGATCTGCTCCTCGTGGACGACGTGCATTTCCTCGAAGGCAAGGAAATGACGCAGGAGGAGTTCTTCCACACCTTCAACGCGCTGTTCGAGGCGCACAAGCAGATCGTGCTGACGTCGGACCGGCCGCCCAAAGAAATCCCCGGCCTCGAAGACCGGCTGATCTCGCGCTTCGAATGGGGGATGGTCGCCGACATCAGCCACCCCGATCTCGAGCACCGCATTGCGATCCTGCGGAAGAAGGCCGAGCAGGACCACCTCGAGCTCACCATTCCGGACGACGTGCTGCGGTTCATCGCCGAGCACATCCGCTCCAGCGTGCGCGAGCTGGAAGGGTGCATCATCAAGCTGCTGTTGTTCGCTTCGCTGAAGAATCGCGAGGTGACGATCGAGCTGGCGCGTGAAGCGCTATCGGACAAGATCCGCCAGGGCGAGGAAGGGTCAGGGTATGGCAGCCAGTCCACGCCCAGCATCGACCGGGTACAGGAAGTCGTCGCGCGCCGGTGGGGCGTGACGCCCGAAGGGCTGCGCTCCAAGGCCCGCACCAAGACGCTCACCGTTCCGCGCCAGGTGGCCATGTACTTGGCGCGCGACATGCTGCGCATGCAGCTCGTAGAGATCGGACAGGCGTTCGGCGGGCGAGATCATTCGACCGTGATCCACAGCGTGGATAAGGTGGAGCGCCAGATGATGCGGGACCGCACGTTCAAGGAACGCGTGGAGATGGCGCGCCAGGAATTGTCCGCATTGTAGCTGGGGATAACGGCGCGGGGTGTGGGTTGTGGGGAAAGTCGCAGCGGCAATCCGCAATGCGCCAACATCACCCACAGCGCGCCAACACCACGAATTCGGCGCAGACGGCGTGGGAGTTGCGAGTTAGCGCTGCTACCCACATATCCCCGTGGTCTACTACTACTACTAGTAGTTCTATATAGTACAGAAGCAGTAAGACTTTCCCCCATTCGGGAGACGACGCAGGGCGCATGAAGTTCACGATCACGCGGGAACAGCTGCAGGAAGGCCTGGGGGCGGTGGCGGCAGCCATTCCCGCCAAGACGACGTTGCCGGTCCTGGCCAACGTACTCGTCGAGGCCTCGAAACAGGGTCTGCGACTCTCCGGGACCGACCTGGACATCGCCGTGAGCACGACGGTGCCGGCGGACGTGGACGCCGAGGGTGCGGTGACCTTGCCCGCCAAGAAGCTCGTGGACATCGCCCGCGAGCTCCCCGCGGGCCCGGTGCGCGTGACGGCGGCCGGCGAAGCGCGCGTCTCGATCGAATCGGGGCGGTCCAAGTTCAAGCTGCTGGGCCTGCCGCGGGAGGAATTTCCCTCCTTCCCGGTGGTGAAGTTCGACAAGGCCTGGAAAGCGGCGGCGGGCGTCGTCCACAAGCTGGTGGGACATGTGGCGTTCGCGGCCTCGACCGAAGAGAGCCGGCCGATCCTGAACGGCGTGCTGTGGGAGCTGCGGCCGGACCGCATGCGCATGGTGGCGACGAACGGCCACCGGCTCGCCAAGATGGACGTGCCCGCCACCGGGGGCTCCACGGCGGATCTGATCGTGCCGCCGAAAGCGCTCGAGCAGGTCCGCCGGCTGTACGCCGCCGACGCCGAGATCGAGCTCGCCAAGAGCGACAATCACCTCGGCTTCCGCGCCGGCGGCACGCTGGTGTTTTCCCGGCTCATCGAGGGCCCGTATCCGAACTACGAGCAGGTGATCCCGCGGGAGAACGACAAGGCGGCGACGGTGGACAAGGCGGCCATGGCCGCCGCGCTGCGCCGCATGAGCGTCGTCGCGAGCGACCAGACGCACCGCATCCGGCTCGCCTTCTCGGGCGGCAGCGTGAAGTTCTCGGTGCAGACGCCGGACCTGGGGGAGGCACAGGACGAGCTCGCCGTGACCTACGAGGGCGAGCCGCTCGAGATCGGGTTCAACGCGATGTACCTGCTCGAGATTCTGAAGTACATGCCCACCGACGAAGTGCGCTTCACGTTCAAGGCTCCGGAGCGCGCGTCCACCATCGAGCCGGTGAGCTGGAACGATCCGGCTTCCTACATGGCGCTCGTCATGCCGCTACGGCTGGTGGACTAGGCACGCCGACTTTATCGAGAACCCGATACTACACTCGTCGGAACTGTTACGCTCGCCGAACCTGGCAAGGCGCCTCCTTGATGGGGCGCCGCTTTTTTGCGTTCGTCGTGTTTGAATGGAGAGATGAATGCACATTGAGAGTACTTATTCGCACCTAAATGGCCTGGAGTTCCTCCAGGTCCATCGACCAAATATTTGGACCGAGATTCAGGACGCCATCGCACGGGTAGATGCGGCCGCGTACATGACGAAGGTTAGCAAGGAGAAGACAAAGAAGGGGAAACTTGTTTACAGCCCAGACGACCTGAACCAAGCGGTGAAAACAGAACTGGCTGCTGCTGGATGGGAATCGCGTCACGCCAGGTTCTGGACGACGGACGATGAGGCCCTAATCAGAGAGACCCTCACGATGAAGCCCGATGAGCAGCGGTTGTATTTGGAGAAAGCAGGAAAGACACCCATTGTTTCGTACAATCAGACAGACTTTGTCAAACAAGAGGTCCACGTAGAGGTGCAACTTGGCAAGTACTCTTTTATCCCATACGACCTGTTCGTGAAGCACATGGCTTTCTTCACAGCTGGTATCATTCGTGTCGGCATCGAAATCGTTCCCTCCAAGACTCTACAGAAGGACATGTCGTCAGGGCCAGGTTATTTCGAGAAGGCCCTCTATGACGTAGTGCGTCTAGGACGTGGAGTCCCTGCCATGCCACTGGTCATGCTCGGGGTTGCTCCGTAGAGCGTCAGGCAGTTTATCCGAAGAGACTCCCCGGCTCGTCCCATGGTTTCTTGGTCAAAGGACTATTCTTCGGCGGCTCATACACAGGCCGCGTCCTAGGCCGCACGAGAAGCGTCCCAGCCGCGGCCTGCTCGATCCGCTCGCGAGCAATTGTGACATACTCTGGAATGAGTTCGGCGCCAGCGGCTCGGCGACCGCGCATGACTGCGGCCGCTAGAGCGGACCCTACACCCATATAGGGGTCCAGGACTACGTCACCCGGATTGGTAAGGGCCAAGACGAGACGTTCTACAAGTTCAACGGGAAACTGACACGGGTGAATGGTTTTCTCGACGTGATTGTGCTTCACGTTAGGAATTATCCAAACATCGCCCGGGTTCTTGCCGAGCGGATGAGATGTATTCTGGCCCTTCCGAGGTCCCTTGTAGGCCTTCTTCCCCGGATACTTCTGCGGGACTCGTACGGGGTCGAGGTTAAAAACATAATTGCCCTGCCCATCATCCTTGGTGAACCAAAGGATCGTCTCATAGCGGCCTGAGAAGCGGCGCGAGCTGTGAAGCCCGTGCTCAAAATGCCAGATGATGCGGTTCCGAAGTCGCAGTCCTCGTTCCTTGAAGAACGGGTAAAGGAGAGTGTCGAGCGGGTAGACCTCCCCATCATCAACGTGATTCCCGACCTGCCAGCAGATGCTGCCACCTGCGGCCAGCTTATCAATGCAAAGATTGATTACCTCTCGCTTTCCCCGGAGATAATCATCGAGCTGGACGCGTTTCTCGTATTTCTTGCCGATGTTGTACGGCGGTGATGTGACAATGAGCTGGACTGCGTCATTGGGTATCTGCGCAAGCAAATCGCGACAGTCCCCTTGATGAATTGTCACATCGCCGTTGACGGTCCAGCTCTGCGAGACGGTGATGGTCGCCTTGTCCGAGTGTGACTGCTCTACCTTCGCAGACTGCCCCGAGTTCTTTCGCATCATTCGATCTCCAGCATCACCGTTTTCCTGCGAGAGCCAGACTCCGTCGGCGTGCCACGTGGCTACGACGCCCTCTTTTTCGGGCTCGCCGATCGCTTGCTATCGAGCTCCGCCTCCACAAGACGCGCGACCCAGTCCTGAATCGTGGTATCCAGGCCAGCCACGTGAATTCGGAGCTGCCGATGTCGATCCGGAGGCAGCCGGACGTGAATCTGCCTCTCGTCATCGTCGTCGGGACGTTGGGTTAACTGAGCCATATATATATCTGGGCTAGTAATATAGCGCTGATAGATCCGATGGCAAGCGCTCTTCAAGAAAGGGTCGTGGTCATTCACTCGCTTCTGTTTGCCTGGGAGATCGACCGAGAGACCGAAGGAAGCTGAGCTACGGTTGGTGGATTAGCGAGTCTCTTCCGGCAAGCGAGTCGCTGACCAGCGGAATCACGGGCAGGTCGACGGGCGGAATCACCGGCACGGGCAACGAGTCTTCCGGTTCGCGCGGTACCGGCACGTTCCCCCCGTAGTAGCGGGCGAGGATCAGCGCGCGACGCGCCAGCATCCGCGCGGGGCGGTACGCGGGATTCGACGTGCGCGGATGCGGTAACGTCGCGGCAAGCGCCGCCGCTTGCGCGTCGCTGAGCCGGGCGGGCGGCCCCCCGAAGTAGGCTTCGCTCGCCGCGGCCACGCCCCAGACGCCCGGGCCCCACTCTGCGACGTTCAAGTACAGCTCCATGATTCGGGTCTTGCTCAGCGCCAACTCGAGACGCCACGCGGTCACCGCTTCTTTTAGCTTGCGGAAGAGCGAACGCGAGGGCGAGAGGTAGAGATTCTTTGCGAGCTGTTGCGTGATCGTGCTCGCACCGCGTTGTCCACCGGCCGCCCACGCCTCCCGCAATTCGACGAAGTCAATACCGTGATGCATCCTGAAGCGCGAATCCTCCGCGATGACCACCATACGCTCGAGGATCGGTGACGCAGCGGGTTTCGTGACGCGACGGTCCGACCGACCGACCGTCCGACAGTCCGACCGCAGTCGCATCATCGCCGTGCAGCGCGGTTCGTGATCGCGCCACCAGAGGGGCGGCGGCCACACGCCGAACAGCCACACCACGACGAGCGCCGCGCTCCCTAGCACAACACGCCGCACAATCCTAGCTTTTTGCACCGCCATGGACCTCGAAGCCCTCCAGCAGCGCCTGCAACAGACGCTGGGCCCGGAATTTACCGTGGGGCCCCTGCTGGGACAGGGGGGCTTCGCGGCGGTGTTTCGCGTCCGCGATACGTCGCTGAACCGCGACGTCGCGGTGAAGGTCCTCGACGTCGAGCTGGGGCCGTCGCCGATGCTCGCCGGGCGGTTCCTGCGCGAAGCGCAAACCGTCGCGCGCCTCGAGCACCCGCATATCGTGCCGATCTACAAGGTGGGCCGGCACGAGGAAGTTTTCTACATCATCATGCGCTGCATCGACGGGCCGTCCCTGCGCCAACTCCTCGGCACGCAGCAGCGGCTCTCCGTGGGCGATGCCGCGCGCATCGCGCGCCAGGTGGCCGACGCGCTCGCCTACGCCCACAGCCACGACATCGTGCACCGCGATGTAAAACCCGACAACATCCTGCTCGACAAGAGCGGCCACGTCCTGGTGACCGACTTCGGCATCGCCAAGGCCGCCCAGGCCGCGGCGGCCGGAGCCGATGGATCGCAGCTCACGACCGAGGGCATGATCATCGGGACGCCGCAGTACATGAGCCCCGAGCAAGCGGCCGGGGATGCCGTGGACGGGCGGTCCGATATCTATTCACTCGGGATCGTGCTGTATCAGATGCTCACCGGCAGTCCGCCCTTCGACGGCCCATCGTCGGCGTCGATCCTCGCGCAGCAGCTGACACAATCTCCGGCCCCGATCCGCCGCGAGCGGTCGGACGTGTCCGAAGAGCTCGCCCGCGTGCTGTCGCGGATGCTGGAGAAGAACGCGACCAAGCGCTTCCAGACCGCGGCCGAAGTGAGCCGGGCGTTGATCGACGCGCTCCCCACGGCGGCGCGCAACCGCGTGCGGGTGCCGCTGCGGCGCCGCCTGGCCTCGATGTTCTACAAGTCCCTCCTCGGCCTGGCCGTCGCGGGCTGCCTCGCCTTCGTGGCGTTCGTCGCCGGCGCGGCCGTCGTGGCCTACACGGTGTTCAGCAAGCCGCCCAAAGTCGCCGCCCGGGCCCCCATTCCCGACAGCCTGACCCGGGCGCTGCGCGCGCGCCGGGCGCTCGCGCCGGGCGAGGCGGCCGTCTACGCCTTCCAGCCCGGCGGGCAGGAGGACACGACGCTGCTCCTCTTCACGCGGCGTCGCGCCGCGGTCGTGACGCCGCACCAGATCCGTTCCTACAACCGCGACAGTGTGCGCACCGACATGGATCTGGATTTCCATGGAGGGCTGGCCTTTCGGCTGGTGCTCCACGGTGTGGGTCGGCCCACGCGGGCCGATACCGTATTTCGCAGTTTGTCGTTCCGCGACATGCTCGAGCTGGGTCCGCAGCTGCAGCGACTGGAGGCGGACGGTGAGACGAAGGGGACTGGGGGTGTGCGCGTGAGGAGCCGACGCCGGCCCTAGCGGCTGCGTCGCGTAGCCTCGCGCGTCGAGACGCCGTAGAGACTCACGGCTTCGATGCCGGACACGTCCCCGGGGCTCGATGCGACGGCGCCGATGCGGTCCTGGCTCCCGATCGAGAGTCCCAACACGAACGCCCCCCGGCGCAGTCCGCCATCGGTATCCAAGCGCGCGATGATCTCGAGCGGCCACCGGCCTTGGCCGGCTCGCCAACTCACCCCGAAGGCATAGGCGGCAACCGAGTCCGGCGTTACGCGCGCGTGTAGCGACACCCCGGCGGCCGGCACGGGTGCGGGGCGCCAGGTCGCGCCCGGGACGAATGTGAGTCGCTGCCGGAGGCCGCGGACCACGGGCTGGCCGATGTTTGTGACCACGGTACCAACCGTGAGTCCCTGGAGCCAGTTGTAGGAGACGCCGACGTCCCAGCCCGTCGCCTTGGCGCCGTCACCGCGGTAGTACGCGATGGCAAACCCCGCCGCGAGCCCCGCCGAGGCGCCGGCGAGTCCCAGCCGATAGGTATGGCCGCGGACGCCGGCATCGAGGATGTCCCGCTGGTAGCCGAAAGAGAGGCCGCGGGCGTTGAACCCCGCGTTGATCTGGCGGAGGCGCCCCTGCGCGCCGGGATCGGCGACCGCGATCTCGGCGTAGACGGATGCTTCCCGCATCACGCCGAGGCCCGCGGGATTGACCCACAGGGCCCGGGCGTCACGCACATCGGTGGGATGGAGGTACGCGGTGGCGCGATTCGGCGCGACCTGTTGAGCGGCCAGAGGGCCGGACGGCCAGACGGCCAATAGAAGGCTGGCGAGCGAGCACGCACGGACCGTCCGGCCGTCCGGCCGTCCGGCCATCTACTGACGCACCGTGACCGTAGAGTGTGAGACTTGCGTGCGCGGAATGATCATCGCCTGCACCGGGAGCGTGATCGTCATGGTCGTGGAATCGCGGGCCTCGCCGCCCATGTAGCGGCCGTCCACGGCGATGTAGTCCACGCCGTTGCGAATCCCGGTCCCGGCGACCTCGAACGGCTGGCCCCCCTGCTCCCCCGCTCCCTGGATCGTGAAGTTCGACAGCACTTCGAGGCGGATGCAGCGGACGCCGTTCCGTTCCTCCCACGCGGCCGCATTCGCCCTGCTGATGGTGCGTACCTCCACGTTACCCGCCGCTCGATCGCTCGTGACGACGGTGTCGGTCCAGCTGGCGCCGAGCGTGAGGCCACCGGGGGGCAGCCGCGGGAAGAAGTTCTTGAACGACCCGACGATGGGCCCGAGAGCCTGGGCGCTAAGGGTGTCGGATGCCACCGGATTGCGGAACTCAGCGGTGGGCGTGAGCCGCCCCGTGAAGGAGAGCCCCTTCGCCGCGGCCAGATTGATGCCCATCGGGGCCGTGGTCCCCGAATCGGGAACCACCGAATCGATCGTGACCGTCGTGACGTAGCCGACGCTGTCCGCCGGGCCGGTGATCGTCACCCCGAAGAAGATGCGGAGACCAAAGTCGAGCGGTTGGCGCATGCCCTGAAATTCCTGCTCGATGTGAATCACCTGATGGGCCACGTAGCGCAACGCGCTGGGTCCCAGGCGGATGACTTCGGCAGCGGGTCGTGGCGCCGGCGGGCCCGGTGGAGCGGGCGGCGGTGGAGGCACGGCGGGACCGGGAGGGGACGCCGGACGACTGCGCGACGCGCAGGCGATCCCGGCGACGAGAATCGCCGCGGCGACCGAGAGACGAAGCAGCATCGGTGAACGAATCCTCGTCACGTAGTGGGGCGGTCGTTCTTCGTGCGGCCAAAAATGGCCACGACCTCTTGGTCCTCGCTCGAGATCTTGAGCAGCTTCCAGCCGCGCTTGCGCATGTCCGTCCGCCAGACGATCAGCTTCTCCCACTCTTCGGGCGTGGTGCGGAAGACGCGCAGGTCGGCGACGTTCTCCCAATGCGGAGGATAGGGAGTGGATTGCGCAGCGGCGGGCGGCTTGGTCGTCACAGAGAAGGAAGTGGTGGGACCGTAAGCCGAGTTCTGTTTACTCGTTGGTACGAGCAGATGGTCATCTCTCTGGGATGGCTGTCACCAGCCATCTCGTGCGGCCTACCCGCAGCTCAGACGACCCGGGCCGGGTCTCGCTGCTTATTTGGCCTTGCTCCGACCGGGGGTTGCCGTGCCACGCCTGTTGCCAGGCGCGCGGTGGGCTCTTACCCCACCGTTTCACCCTTACCCTTTGGATACAAGGGCGGTCTGTTCTCTGTGGCCCTGTTCCGTCGCCTCTCGGCGCCCAGGCGTTACCTGGCGGTCTGCCCTGTGGAGCTCGGACTTTCCTCGATGGGCCCTTGTAGCCGGCCCACCGCGACCATCGGCCCCACCACTTCCTAGGGGGGAAAGGTACCGGCGCCCGGGCCCTCCGGGCAAGGCTTTACTTCGCCAGGCGGCGGATGAGGCGCCCCGCACTGTCGGTCGCGGCGCGCGGCAGCCAGAAGCCGTCGTGCTCGCTGAAGACGAGCGGGCGCAGCCGGCCCCACTCGCCGGCGGATACGCGCTCGGCGTCGAGCCCAACCGCCGACAGCGCCACGATCCCCCGTGCGCGGTAGTGCTGCAACACCCCGCGCCCGCCCCGCCGGTCGCGGGTCCACAGCAGTACGGGAGCGTCGCGCGTCGAGAAGCCGCGCAGCAGCCCCAGCGAGAACCAGTCCGATGGCGCGTCGGTTGCGCGAACGGCGAAGCGCAGATCGGGATGCGACCGCCGCAGCTCCGCGCGCAACGTGATGGCACGCTCGGCAACCGACGCTTCCAATGCTTCGTAGTACCGGCCGAGCACTCCGCGCTCGAGCAGCGTATCGTAGCGCTCGACCGGCGGCAGCGCGGCGAGCCGTTCGGTTTCGGCGCGGTCCAAACCGAGCGCGGCCAGCCCGGTGCGGTAGTCGCCGTCACAGAATCCGGTGCCCCGGTAGCGGCTCGCCGCGGCGTCGAGATCGACGGCGACCCCGGCAATGAGGTCGGGGCGCGCGCCGCCGAGCCGGGCCAGCGCGTGGTACGAGGGCCGCAGCGCACCGCGCCAAAACAGCGAATCGAGGCCGCACGGGATCGCGACGAGGTCGCCGCGGCGATCGAGCTCGTCCGCTCCCTCCGACCGGATCTCGGCGAGCACGACCGCGGGAAACCACCGCAGGCTCGTCGTCTGCAGCCGCTCCGCCGTGAGCCGAAAGACGTTGCGCGTTCCCAGCGTATCGGCGAGCGCGGCGACCGGCACCACGGTGGCCAGCGCGTTCAGCGCCGCGGCGTCCACGAACGCCAACAACGAATCGAGGTCCGATGGTGTGTATCGGGTCCAGAGGACCCGCATCCCCTGCCGGTCGATCCAGCCCGGGACGGCCGGACGCGCGTCCTCCGGGATCGGCACGGGCGGTTGCGGCAGCACGACCACGGCCGCGCCGGTGGGAGGGGCGAGTGGGGGCGGGTGCACGGCGATCGGACGGGGCGCGCTCGCCAACGTGAGCGGCGCGGGCGTCGTGGTCGGCGCGACATTGGCCCATTCCGCGGGACGGCGGGTCCACCGCGCCAGCGCCACGAGGAAGTCGCGGGTGCGTGGATCGACGCCGCTGGCCGCGAGCGTGGAGCGGCTGGCCACGAGGATCAATCCGTCGTTGACTCGGCTCGCGGCAACGATCGCCGCGTGCGGACGTGCGGCCGGAGCAGGGCCGGCGGCGGGCGCCGCCGATGAGGGCCGCGTAAATGCGGTTGCGGTCGTCCGCGCCAGCACCTGCCTCGGATCCCGCACCAACAGGACGTGGGTCCGGCCCGCGGCAAACGGTGCGAATCCCGCGTTATCGAGCGCCGACCATGGGAGCGGGACGCCGGCGGGTTCGCGCGGCGAGGCAGCGGCCGCCGCTCGCACCGTGTCCTCGAGCGGCTGGGTGCCGATGGCGATCCCGGCGCCCTGCGCGGCGAGCCAGCGGTTCATGATCCAGCGGTCCAACGAGCCTTCGCCGGCGCCGGCGTACGCCAGCACGACAACGCCGCCGCGCCTCATCCACTCGTTGAGAATCGCCAGGTCGCCGATCGTCAACGCGTCGGAAAGGCCTTCGGGCTCACTACCGCCCAGCACGATGACCGTGCGATAGCGGGCCAGGTCCTGGCGCGCGAGGTGTGGATAGTATCGCCGGTACTCCACGGCGTATCCGGCGGCGTCCCACGGCGCCGCGGTCGCCTCGATCACGAGGGGATCGGCCGACGCCAGGTCCACGAGGAGCAAGCGACGGGACTGCGGCTGACAGCCGGCGAGTAATAGGGCGGATAGGAGCGCACTTCTCATCTCGGCGAACAATAGCCGACGCGTGCTTCCACCGGAACGTCAGAGCAGGAAGTCGCTCCGCACCCGCTTTCGGATCCCCCACCACAGGGCCCCGAACAGACTCGACCGCCGCACAGTGACCTTGGCCTCGCCGGTCACACCGGGCCGCAGGACGGCATCCCCCATCACGCGCACGCGCGCTTCCAGGACGTCGACCCCCCCGGCCCCTCCCCCGTTCGGC
Source organism: Gemmatimonadales bacterium (assembly GCA_040901965.1). Classification (GTDB taxonomy): domain Bacteria; phylum Gemmatimonadota; class Gemmatimonadetes; order Gemmatimonadales; family GWC2-71-9; genus 20CM-2-65-7. Next base: position 104,774 of record JBBDYB010000013.1, read on the forward strand.
GCCGCCGCCGCGGAAACGCTGGCGACTTCGGCGCGCATTGGCCGGCCGACGTCGGCGTACGAGACGAGCGCCGCGGGCTGGCCGGGGCGCACCAGTGTCGCCCCGGCCCGTTCCAGAGTCACGCGCAGCTCGATCCAGTCGGGAGCGTCGAGCCGAACCGCGACCGCGCCGCGCGGAATCCAGCGCCCGACCGATTCCCCGAGGCGCGGGGTCACCACGACGCCGTTGACCGGCGCCCGCAGCACGAGTGTCCTGAGCTGCGCCAGCACGCCGCCCAGTCTCGCCTCCTGCTCGTCGCGTTCGGCTGCGAAGCGGCGGGCCGTTGTTTCCCCGCTCCGGGCGCGCGCGATCGCCTCGCGCGCGGCCAGCGAATCGGCAAGACGGCGCAGCGTGACCGCTTCGCGCTCGAGCGTCAGGCTGCGCAGCCGCACGAGCGGCGCTCCGGCCGGCACCTGCATTCCCTCGGCAGCGTAGACTTCCGCGACGACGCCGGCCTCCGGCGCCGTGATCGCGAGCTGGAGCGGCGTGGCCGCCGAGAAGCTGCCGCCGACATTGATGGGCCAGGGCACGAGGAACCCGACGAGGAGGATGGCCACCACCACGCCGCCTGCCATACGCCAGCGTCGAGGCGCGCGCCACCCCGCCCGGTGTTCGCGGATCGATGTAACGAGCGCCCGTCCCCACTCGCGCACGGTGCCACGCAGGCCAGCCCACACGGCGAAGGCCAAGGCCAGGGCGCCGAGGGCCCCGACGGTACGGCTCACCCACCCGAACGCCGCCGCGACAATGAAAAACAGAAGGCTGGTAGAGTACGCGAGCGCGAGCGGGCCGTAGATATAGAAGATCTTCTTCTCGCGGTCCGTGGCAGGAGGTTCCGGTACGGCGAGGCGCAGGACGCGGCGCCGCACGAACCAGCCGACGTGCCCGAGGGCGCGCTGGCGCAGGTTCGGGACCTCGAGATAATCGCTGAGTGCGTAGTACCCGTCGAGCGGAATCAGCGGGTTCGCGTTTGCCAGGATGGTGGTGACGCCGCCGATCAACACCGCGTACAGGGCCACCTGCGAGACGACCGTCCCCGGAGTGGCAGCCAGCCACACCAGCCCGGCGATCCCCGCGAGCACAAGCTGAATCCACGAGCCCGCCGCCGTCACCCAGATCCGGGCCCGCAGATCGGAGAACGTCCAGGCGTCGTTCACGTTGCAGTAGAAGGCGGGCTGGAAATAGATGAGCATCGCTCCCATCTCGTGCACCTGGCCGCCGAAGTATTTGCACGTGAAGCCGTGCCCCATCTCGTGCACGACGACGATGCCCATGAACGTCGCCCACAGGAGTAGGAAGGATCCCAGCGTGTACTGGCTCAGCGTGTAGAGTTCCGTGATGGCCTGCCGCATCTCGGGCCACTTGGTGACGAAGATCGCGAAGTACGTCACGAACAGCGCCACCGACAGGACCAGAAACGGCTTCGAGAAGAAGAACCGCAGGCGCGGCGTCCAGCGGTCGAAGAACTTGTCGGGATCCCCCACCGACCACCGCATCCGCAGCAGGCTGCCGTTGTAATGCGTCCGCTTCACGCGGCGGTGGCGCTCGGCCCGCAGCCGCTCGAGCAGCAGCACCGAGCGTTGTGCCACCGTACGCTCCAGCAGCTCCATCTGCTGGAGCTTGCGCGCGAACCCGGCGACCGTCGCTTCGGTAAAGGCAAACCCCTGCTCCGTGAGCGCCGCGGCGATCGCGCCGGGCGTCCGCTCGCCGTCCAGTTCCTGCATCACGAGCGCCTCGATGGGCCGGAAACGGAAGTACTTGTGGGACTCGGGATCCTTGACGATGTAGCTCTGCTCGCCGCGGTAGGTCTGCTCCACGATGATCAGATCGGGGCGCAGCCGTGGGGAAATGGTCACGGCGCGCGCACCACCTGTTCGGCGAGCGCCAGCCCGCTGATGATCTCCAGCCGGCCGTCGGCGAGCGTGGCTCCCACACTCACCGCCCGCAGCGCCGGGCGCCCGTTCTCCCACACGAGGACGTAGCCCTGCTCGGCGATCGCGTCGGCGGGGATGACGAGCACGCGGCGCCGTTCGGTGGCGATCCGCACCATGACGCTCGCGCCGGGCGGCGGCGCCGAGCCGGGCGCGACCTGGAGAATGACCTCGCGCGTGCCGCTGGCCGCATCGATCACCGGGGACGCGCGAATGACCGTGGCCCGCGCGGCGGTGCCGTCGCCGCCCACGACCGCGCCCGTTGCGCCGGGGCGTAGGCGCCCGCCGCTGCCCTCGGGGACGCGCACGGAGACCCGCAGCGGCCCCAAGGCCGACACCCGGAACAGCGAGTCTCCATCGGTGACGAGGCGGCGAGGCCGCACCGCGCGCGCCGTGACCACGCCGGCGAACGGCGCCGTGATCCGCGTGAGCTCGTAGTTGCGCTGCGCCTGCTGCCTAGTGAGCGCTGCCTTCTGGAAGTCGGCCTCGGCCTGCTCCGAATCGGCGGTGGCGATGGCGCGCGTCTTTCCCAGCTCTCGGGCGCGTTGCGCGACGCGATGCGCGTTGTCGAAGGCCGCCTCCGCCTGCGACAAGGCAATCGACTGGTCTACGTGCTCGAGATGGGCCAGGAGCTGGCCGGCCTCCACGGGCGAGCCCAGGTCCACGTAAATCGACTCGACGATTCCCGTCGTGCGCGCGTAGACGAGCGCGTCGTGCTCGACGTAGAGCTGGGCCGGCAAGGAGATGGGGACGTCGACGGTCGCCGTGTCGACCGTGACGAGCCGGACGCCGGGCTGCGTCCCGCCCGACGCGGCCGGCGCGCCCCCCCCCCCCCCGCGCCCGCCGCGCCCCCCCCCCCGCCTCCGGCTCCGCATCCCCACGCGGCGACCATTCCCAGGAGCGCGGCTCCCGTTGCCCGGAACGCACTCATGCCCAGATCCGCCACCACACGAGGCGCAGCCAGCGCACCGGGCCGCGCAACAGCCGCCCGGCCATGGTGGTGGGGCCGGTCAGCACCTTGGCGTGCGCCGCCATGCCGGGTTTCAAGAGCCCTTCGGGATTCGGGACGCGGGCGCGCACGGGGAACAACACCTGGGCGCCGGACGTGTCGGCGGGGAGCTCGCCGAGCGAGGTCACAGTGCCCTCAAACGTGCGCTGTGGGATCGCATCCACCCGCAGCCGCACACGGTGCCCGACCGCCACGCGATTGATCTCGCGCTGCGCTACGCCGAATTCGAGCTCCAGTGTGTCGGTCCGGCCGAGCGTCACGGCGATGTCGCCCGCCTCGAGCCGCGCGCCGACCCGTTCCTCGGGCCGGGGCGTAAGCACGACGCCGCTGACCGGCGCGCGCACCGTCGTCGCGGCGAGCTGCTCGTCGAGCAGCGCCACTTCGTGGCTGAGCGCTTGCGCGCGCGTGCGCTGCAGCCGCTCCTCGCCGGGATCAGCGCGGCTCGCCGCGGCGGCTGCGCTGCGCTGTGCCACGGTCGCCTCGGCGGCGGTCGCCTCGCGGCTGGCGCGCAGGTCCGGATCGCGGAGCTGCACGAGCGGAGCGCCGCGCGTGACCGCGCTGCCCTCGTGCACCAGGACCCGCTCGATGATGCCGGGTACGAGCGTGCGCGCCTCGGTGTAGGCGGCGGGGCGAAACAGGGGGCGCTCGCCCGCGACGCGCAGCGGCCAGCGGATCAGCGTGAGCGCGGCCAGGGCCGCGAGCGCCGCCGCGGCGTATACCTGGCGGCGCTGGCGCGGCAGCTTCATCAGCGCCCGTTTCTTCGCGGCGAGCGCGCCCAGCGCGTCCACCAGCGGGACCTGGTTGTAGAGCTGCGCGTTGCGCAGCGCCACGGCGGTCTGGTTCGCGAGGATCTCGGCGAGCTCGCGCTGCGTCGCAGGCGCGAACCCCGGCCGCTTCGCCTCGAACAGCAGCACGCCCAGCGTCCCTTCCTCGTCTTTGAGCGGCAGGTAGAGGGCGCTTTCGATCTCGTCGGTCTCGAGCTCGGCGCCGAAGGCCGCGACGAACGCCCGCTCAGGGTCGGTTGCCGGATGCGCGCGATCGAGCAGATAGAACGGCTCGCCCCGCCCTGCCGCCCAGGCGCCGCGCGCCGCGAGGCGCCTGGTGGCGTCGCTCTTCTGGTCCACCTTCTCCCGTCCGGCGATGGCGTGGATCTCGCAGCTCCCCTTGTCGAGGAGCCCCACCGCGCCGCGGTCGAAGGTGAGCGCGCGGCTCGCGAGGTTCACGACCGACACGAGAACGCGGTCGATGTCCAAGGTGGCGGTGATCTCGCGACTGATTTCGAGCAGCGTCGCCAGGTCATGGGCTCGCGTCTCGGCGGCGTGCAGCTGGGCGTTGCGGAGCGCCACCGCGGCGCTCGAGGCCAGTCCCTCCAGCAGGGCGCGGTCTTGGTCGTCAAAGATGCCGCCGTTGACCTTGTTGCTGACCTGGATCGCCCCGACGGTCACGCCCTTCGCGACCATGGGCGTGGCCATCACGGTCGTCGTGACCATGGTGCTCGAGCGGTCGACGCGCTGCTGGAAGCGCGGATCCTGCATGGCGTCCGCGACGATCGTCGTCCGCTGCTTGCGCGCGACGTCGCCCACAAAGCCGGTGCCTACCGGCATAGTCGTTCCCACGAGTTTCTGGCTGGTGGCGCCTGCGGCCAGCCGGCAGCGCAGCGTGTCACCCTCCGTGATCCAGAGGGCGCCGCCTTGGGCGCCGACGGCGGCCAGCACATTGTCGAAGACTTTAGGGAGCAGCTCGTCGAAATCGAGGGAGGAGCTGAATTCCTGGCTGATGCTGTGGAGCAGGCGGAGCCGCTGCAGCTCTTCCTGGAGGTCCTCGCCGGGGACCGGCGGTGCGCCGGACTGCCTGTCCATGGTCATCGAAGAGGCAGCGCGTGCGGAGTGCCGTCAAGGCTGAAACGCGAAATGCCGCACCGCGGGAGTCCCGCGTGCGGCATTTCGAGGGAACGCAGGGCTGCGTTTAGGCCTTGGGGTTGAAAGCCCTCAGGGGGGCGATCCGCTCTTCCAGCTCCTGCGCCGTCAGCTCCAGCGTGTCGGCGTTCTTGCCCGTCGCTTTACGAACCTGCTCGCGCTGCTCGGACGTCAGCTTGATCTGTACGCGGTCTTTCACGCGATCCTTGCCCGCCTGGTCCGCCATGGTCTGCTCCTGAAGGGGTCCGAAACCGTGCGGGGCACCCGGAGGTGCAGGTGCCCCGCGTCAGCCGTTACTCCCAGTGGACTGCGGTGCTACTCGGCGCTCAGGGACATGGGCGCGATCCGCTCTTCCAGCTCCTGCGCCGTCAATTCGATCGAATCGGCGGTTTTGCCAGTTGCCTGACGGACGACTTCGCGCTGCTCAGGCGTCAGCTTGATCTGCACTTTGTTCGCCATGGTCCACTCCTGAAGGAGTTTGCGCGATGCTGCGGGAACTGTGGAACAAGATGCCGGGGCCGCGTGAATCCCCCGTGAAAGCGTCTTGCCGATCCGTGACAGCGCCGTACATTCACCGCTCCCAAGCGGTTGGGTGCCGTGTCCGGCTTCGCGCTGCACCTGTTGGGCCCGCCCAAGGTCGTCGAGCCGCGCGGCGCCGCCGGCCCGCGACCGGGGATCGGTGCAAGCAAGTGTTTGGCCCTCCTAGCCTACCTGACGCTCGAACGCGGTCCGCACACGCGTGAGGAGCTCGCCGCATTGCTGTGGGGCGATTCGCCCGACAGCGCCGCGCGTGCGTCGCTGCGCCAGGCGCTCAAACGCTTGCGGGCGGCGACCGGGGATCTGCTGCATGTCGATCGCGCCACCGTCACCTTGAGTGAAGCCCTCGACTGCGACGTCAAGGAGTTCCTGCGCGTCGCGCAGCGGCAGCCCGCCCAAGCCGCGGGCTTCGACGTGCCCCGCTTCTTCGAGGGTTTCGCGCTGCGGCACGCCGCGGCGTTCGACGATTGGCTGGCGGCCAAGCGCCAGGCGCTGCTGCACCGCTACGAGGACGCGTTGCGCGCTGCGGCGCGTGACGCGCTGGGGCGGTCCCAATGGCGTGAGGCGGCGGCATGGGCGGAACGCTGGCTCGCGTGCAATCCGCTGTCGGACGAAGCGACGCGCATCGCCATCGAGGCCGCATACCTGTCCGGCGACCGGGGCGCTGCACTTGCACAGTTCGCCGCGTACGAAGAGCGGCTTGCGCGGGGGGCGGGAGCGGGTGTCAAGCCGAGTGCGTCGCTGGTCGAGTTGACGCAGCGGATCCGCGAGGACGCGAGCGCAAGATCCGCCGCGCGCCCGCGGGATCCGTCGGAAGAAGCGGCGCCGGCGTTCGAGGCGAGCCTCGTGGGCCGGGAGAACGAGTGGCGTCAGCTGGGGGAAGTGTGGCGGGCCGCGGCGGCGGGTGCCGTGCAGGTCATGCTGATCGAGGGGGAAGCGGGAGTCGGCAAAACGCGGCTGGCGGAGGATTTTTTGCGCTGGGTGCGTCTCGAGGGCGCGACCGTGCTGCGCGGGCGCGGCTACGACGCCCAGACCGACATTCCTTACGGTCCCATCGTCGAGGCGCTCCGCGGCGTGCTCGACGCTCCCGGGTTGGCCGGCACGCCCGCGGAATGGCTCACGGAAGCGACGCGGCTGTTGCCGGATTTGCGCCGGCGCTTTCCCGCGCTGCCCCCGCCCCCCGCCCCGGCGGATCCGGGCGAGCGCTGGCGGCTCTCCGAAGGCCTGGCGCAGGTCATCCTCGCCGTGGCCGCCGAACGGCCGACGGTGCTGTTCATCGACGATCTGCAGTGGTGCGACGGCGAAACCTGCGCCCTGCTGCACTTCCTGATGCGCCGCTTCGAGCGTTCCCCGGTCGCGCTGCTGGCGACGCTGAACCTCGGCGAGCTCGAGCGCGCCGCCGCCGCCGCCCGGCTGTACCGGGCGCTGCGTGCCGAAGCGCGCGCCACGGTCGTTGCGCTCGCGCCGCTGAGCCAGGATGAAGTGTGGCGGATGATTCGCGAGATGGCGCGCATCGAAACGCCGGTGGGCGGGCGGCGGCTGGCGCAACGGGCGCACGAAGTGACCGACGGCAATCCATTCTACGTGATCGAGCTGCTGAAAACCCTGTTCGCGCGCGGCCTGCTCGCGGCGGACCCCGAGACGGGCGCGTGGTTGGCGCCGCCGGTGCCGGAGGCCGAGAGCTACAAGGCCGCGCCGATGCCGGGGTCGGTCCACGATGCCATCGCCCAGCGGGTGGTCAAGCTTCCCTACGAGCTGCGCGACCTGCTCGCCACGATCGCCGTCGCCGGCCGCGGCGGCGGGACGGAGCTCCTCTCGCACGTGCATGGGATGTCGCGGCTGCGAGCCGCCGCGTTGTGTGACGCGCTCGTCGAGCGGCGGCTCCTGGTGGAGGAACAGGGCGTATATCGCTGCGCGCATGCCGTGATCGCCGATGTCGTGCGCGACACGCTCACGCCCGCCCGGCGCCGCGAGCTCCATCGCGCGATTGCGCTCTCGTTGATCACGATCGCCGGGTCGGGCGTCGTCGGCGAGGTGGCGGGGGAGATCGCGCGGCATGCAGAGCGTGGCGGCGAGCGGGTGGCCGCGTACCGCTACGCCCTGATCGCCAGCGATGCCGCGGCCGGCGGCTATGCGTTCGAGGACGCGCTCTCGTGGCTGGACGTCGCAGCGGGGGCGGCCGGCGGCGCGGCGGAAGCGGACGACGTAAATCGTCGCACCGCCGGCGTGCTGGCGTTAGCGGGGTGGAGCGAGGGCGGAGCCCCCCCGCGGCGGTCCTCGCGCAGCTCCGCTACGCGGCGCGGCATTGACCGGCGGGACGTGGATCTGGAAGGGCGCGCCGGGCCGGTGTAAGCGCGCCGGTTACGAGACCAGCGCGTACGGCAGCAGGGCCTGTCGCATGTCGGGCGCGGTTTGCCAGCGCGCCGCGCGCGCTTTGGCGAGTGCCTTCATCACGGCATCACTGAGCGCGCGGGGCACGTCGCGCCGCAACTTGCGGAGGTCGGGCGGCGGCGCGTGTTGCTGCATATCGAGCACCGCGGCGGCGCTGGCCGCGGCGAAGGGCGGGCGGCCCGCCAGCGCCTCGAACAGCACCACGCCGAGCGAGTAGATGTCGGTGCGGCCGTCGATGTCGGGCGAGCCGCTCGCCTGCTCCGGACTCATGTACTCTTCCGTGCCCACCACGAAGCCGCTGCGGGTGACGCGGTCTTCGCCGGAGCTGGCGATGGCGCGGGCGATCCCGAAGTCCACCAGCATCGCCCCGCTAGGCGAGCAGACGATGTTGTCGGGTTTGATGTCGCGATGCGCGAGCCCGCGCTCGTGCGCGTGCGCCAGCGCGTCCAGGGTTTCCGACGCTATTCGCACGGCGCGGTCGATCGGCAGCATCCGCTCGCGCCGCACCACCTGCCGCAGCGTCTCGCCCGGGACGTACGGCATGACGAACCACAGCAGGTAGTCCGTCTCGCCGGAGTCGAGCAGCGGCGCGATGTGGGGATGGTGCAGCTGGGAAGCGTAGCGGATCTCGCGGAGAAAGCGGTCGGCGGCCACCGAGACGGCAAGCTCCGGGTGCAGCACCTTGATGGCGACATTCTCACCCTGCTTGTCGTACGCGCCGAACAGCGTGGCATTGCCGCCGCGCCCCACCGTGGTGATCACGGTGTAGCGGTCGCCGAGCGCCTGGCGCACGCGCTCCAGGATGTCGCGGGCCATTGGGGAGAATAGGGGGCGGGGGGAGGGGAAGCGGAAGGGGGGGGGGGGGGGGGGGGGGGGGGGGGGGGGGGGGGGGGGGGGGGGGG
>JBBDYB010000014.1:0-90138 GCA_040901965.1 Gemmatimonadales bacterium
AACGCTGGTGCGCCCGCGGGGCGGGGCGCCGCAGCTTAAGCGCGGTCCGTTAGGCGGCTCCGTCGGAGACTTCCTTCTATCACCAATGAGAAGACCATGAATACCGATCCTCTGCTCGCCGCTCGGCTGGAGCGGCTCGAGCGTTCTGTGCGCCGCATGAGACTTGTCGCGGCGATGGCCGGGTTCGCACTACTCACCTCATTGATAGGGGCCCGCTCGGCGACTCGGGCCCGCCCAGATGTTCTGCGCGGCACGGCGCTCATTATCGAAGACTCCCAAGGTCGCGAGCGCATCGTGCTTGGCGCGCCGATGCCGGACGGCCGCCAATACATCGGGATGAAGATCCTGAACCCAGAGGGTGCAGAGCAGTTTGGCCTCGGGCTCAAGCCCGACGGTAGCGTCGGCATGGGCTTTGACACCAAGCCGGGTGTGGGCGACCCGCGGAATCGAGAGCGGCTCAACATGGGCGTGACGGCGACGGGGCAGGGCTGGATCCGCTATCTGGATAATCGGACACGTGCCCGTCTGCGGATCGCGTTGGATTCCGTGGATGTCCCGGTGGTGCAGTTTCTCGACTGGCCTGACGAGCAGCGCATTCTCGTTCGGCAGGTTGGATTCTCGCGTGACACGGTATTGGAATGGAAGCGCTGAGGGAGCCGCCTAACAAGCGCTTGAAGCTGCCAGCGCACGTAGATTAAGGAATGAATCTTTCACCAGTGCGCTGCAGCTTAAGCGCGATCCGTTAGGCGGCCTCAAGGGTGCCGGAATGCCCGTGATTGCTCGGTTCCTCGCGAGCACGTTACTCCTCGCTTCCTTTGGCGCGGCCAGGCCGTGCGCCGGGCAGGCCCCGTATCTACCCGCCCATTTCGAGACTGTCCGCTACCTTCCGCCGACCCCCAGCAGTAGCCACCGCTACCACCTTGCCGCCTCGCACCCCACCACATGGGTCGCCGCGTCGTCGCCATCGCGCCGGAGCTATTGGCTCGAGGGCGGCATCATTGGTGCCGTTGTCGTCGGCGTCCCAAGCGCGTTCCTGGCCCACTCCATATGCCTCCAGTTCGAGACATCTGAATGCCGGGGGTCCGACTACCTGTTGGGCGGTGTGGTGGGGGCTGCTCTGGGTTTTGGGCTGGGCGCTCTCGTGGGTCACGTGATCCACAAATCATGATGGCGAGGCGGCCGCCTAACAAGCGCTTGAAGCTGGCGGCGCGCGTAGATTGGGGAATGAATCTTTCGTCAGCGCGCCGCAGCTTAAGCGCCATCCGTTAGGCGGCGAGGCTCGACGTTATATTATCCGGCATGGACGGATTTCCCACTAACCCTGAGCCGCTCCGGATCAGCCTAGCACGGGCTCTGGAACTCAAAGGTTGGGCCCACGAAGCAGACATCGTTCGCTCGGCCGAGATCGATATAACCCTCGAATCACACGATAATTGGAACGGTGGGATCGATTACTACGGCTTGGGCTTCCGAGTGCCACTTGAGGCATTCGCCAAGATTGAAGCGGGCCTGGAGGAGTTCGAAAAACGCATCTTGCAGACGGCTCAGATCTTCTGGAGGGGCATAGACAACGAGGGGATATCGAGCGTTGTTGTCCATCCTGCCGCTCTCACCGCGAGTGGCGCTCGACACGCAGTTCCAGCAGTTCTTCCGCCGTTTTGGGCCGCAGGTCAGTTCCGGCTCTTTCTGAGTCACTGCTCATCGCAGAAATCAGAAATGGCGCGGCTCCAGTCAGCTCTTCAGCAGTTCGGCGTCTCAGCTTTCGTAGCGCACGTCGACATTGAACCGACGAAGGAATGGGAGTTAGAGATTGCTCGCGGGCTTCAGACAATGGAAGCACTGGTTGCAATCCTCACTGCCGACTTTCCCGAGAGCAAGTGGTGCGATCAGGAAGTCGGCATCGCCCTCGGACAGGGTAAGCTTGTTATACCAGTTCGCGTTGACGTCAACCCATACGGTTTTCTTGCAAAGCATCAAGCGCTAGTCGCGCGGCAGGGCGAGCTTGGCGTTTTAGCACCAACGATTGTGGAGCTTTTGCTGCGGCACGACAGCACCGCTATCAGTATGACGCATGCGATCGTCAGAGCGTTCGCCGATTCATGGAACTTTGCAATGGCAAAGACTCTCATTTCGTTCATTGAGTCCTTGCCAACACTATCGGCGGAGCACGCGAAACTCCTGGCCGGTGCGATCAAGGAGAATGATCAGGTGCGCTATGCTTGGGGGGTGCCGGATCGCGTTCGCCAAGTACTCGTCCGCCACGGCTTCAAACGCCTCGCCGCCTAACAAGCGCTTGAAGCTGTCGGCGCCCGTCCCCTATGCATCCCGTGCTTGCCGAGATTCGGTGTTGTAGAATTTCGTTTGTGAACATTCCAGTTTGGCGCCGCAGCTTAAGCGCGATCCGTTAGACAGCGCATGAAACCTGTACTAAGCACGACCGATCATGCTCTAGTTGAGAACCTTCGTCTCGCCCTCGAGGCAGAAGGCATTGCTGCCGTCATTCAGAATGACGCCGGCTCGCCGCTGCCGATGATCCCGGTCGTCGTAATGGTCCAGGACGCTGACTTTGATCGAGCCAAGGAGCTGGCGCGATCCTTCGAAGATGACGGCGCGTGAGCATGTTTCGGTGATAGCGCTGTCTGATATCAACTTTGAAGTGCAACACTGAGCGTCATCCCGCATAACATTCCTCCGGTGTGCGGTAGCCGAGCCGCTTGCGTGGCCGGCGGTTCAGTTTCATCGCGATCCGATGGCAATCGTCTTGAGTGAGGTGGGCCATACTCTGTCGCTTGGGCAAGTATTGGCGCACGAGCCCGTTGGTGTTCTCGTTGGTGCCCCGTTCCCAGGCGTGATGGGGCGTCGCGAAGTAGAAACGGGTGCGCGTCGCACGCTCGAGCGCGGCGTAGTCGTGGAATTCCGTTCCATTGTCGACGGTGATGGTCCGCACCCGATGCGGCTGCGCGGTGATGAGCTGTCGGGCGCGGGCATTCACGGCGGCGCTGATTCGCTGGCGTAACTGGCCGAGCAGCAGGTAGCCAGTCTTCCGCTCGACGAGACTCAACACACAGGGCCCAGCCTGGCTCGCGCCGAGCATCGTGTCACCTTCCCAAGAGGCGCCGAGACGCCGAGGGGACCCTAGATGGTGCGACTGATCCGCGGCTACTACCTCGGCACGCCGGTGTTCTTCCTCGCCGACGTCCGCTTGGGCGTCAACGTTCGCGTCGCGTTTCTCGATCAGTGGCCCGCCGGCAAGACCGCCTATTACATCTTCGCATTCGTGCTCGGGCTGATCGCGTGGCGGCGGCCGGAGTGGACGGCCAAGATCGGGTTGCTCGAGAGCGGCTTTGCGGGGGAGTTGCGCATGCCTCTGGCGGTGCTGCTCGCTCTGGACGACGCGGGCAAGCAGCTGGGCTTTGCGGAGTTATCGATTCGGGCGTATGCCGAGGACTGCGTGACCGACAAGGTCGCGTATCTGGAGGGCTGGTATGTCGTCCCCGAGGCGCGGCGCCGCGGGGTGGGGCGCGCGCTGGTGGCGGCCGCGGAGGAGTGGGCGCGGGGGCAGGGGTGTACCGAGTTTGCGTCCGATGCGCTGCTCGACAATGCGCCGAGCGCGGCCGCGCATCGCGCGCTGGGGTTTGTCGAAACGGTGCAGATTCGCTGCTTTCGGAAGGTGCTTTGATATTGCGTTTAGGCTGACCTGCCCATTTCATTTCGCAGTGAGGGGAAGGAGGCACCCATGAATCCTGCGTCGGTGTTGGGAGGCGGTATGCGTACCAGAATCGTTGTTGCTGTGTTGCTCGTAGTGGGACCGGCAGCCTTGAGGAAGGCGCCATGGACCTTTCCCCACTCATAGCAGTTGTGGCGATCATCGCTGTCGCGGCGATCAGGATCGCTCGTCTGCGTGCCACTCGTCCAGAGCGGCAGCGATAGGAGACTGAGGATGGACAAAGAGCCTAAGCCGAAACCTCATCCGCTTGATCTTCCCCGGCCGCCCAAGCCCAGACCGCCTGAGCCCTGGGAGCCCGCCCGTGTGCCGCGACCACCAGAGCCTCCGAAGCCCCCGGAGCCTGTGGGTTGAACTGTCCTCGCTGCGGTAACAAGCTCGACACACGCTTAACCGCAGGCATCGCCGCGGCGATTTGCGGCCACTGCGCCGGGGCGTGGTTGCTCAAGGATACGCTGCAGCGACTCACTCTCCGTGGGGTTGAAGTCGAACGCTGCGCTCATTGTCAGGGGGTGTTCTTGGACGCGGGGGAGGGTCGAACGCTGGCACAACGAACAGTGCTGGCGTCAGCAGAGTGGGATCAGGCGTATCAGACGCTCCTCCGCACCGTGCGCACCTGGGCCACTCCCGCGCCCGAGCCTTGGCTCCTCGACGCTGGGGATTTCACCAGCAGCGGCCATGGCAGCATCGAGTAGTGGCCTCAAGCAGCTTCTCGCGAACGTAGATTAGGGAAGGCAGGTCGCGATGGCATCCACCTCGCTGAAGAACAATGCAAAACAGGCCGCGGTGCAGGTGCGGACCTACCTTGCGGCGTTGCCGGCCGATGCGCGAAGGAGCCTCCAGAGACTGCGCGCGGCCATTCGCGCCGCGGCCCCCGGCGCCATCGATGCGTTCAGCTACGGAATTCCCGCTTTCAGACTCGACGGACGACCGCTCGTATGGTACGCCGGCTGGAAACACCACACCAGCCTGTACCCGATGACTGCGGCGGTCAGGCGCGCCCACACCGCTGAGCTGAAGGGATACAAGACGTCGAAGGGAACGATTCGATTCCCAATAGCCGAGCCGCTCCCCTCGGCTCTTGTGGGGCGACTTGTGAGGGCATGGATCGCCGAGTTACGCAAGCAGGGCAAGCCGGAGGACACATGATCCATCCGTCGCAGTACGTGAGTGGGACGCTGGCATTGGTTGGGTCTCTCTTCACATTCGGTCCCTCTGCGCCTCGACTGCATTCCCCCCAGAGCACCGGTCTCTTGGAGCTGCGTTTGCAGCGGCACGCCTAACAAGGAGGTTGACAAGCCGCGCCGCGTTGCGGCACACTAGGCGGCACTATGCCCTTACTCCGATTCGCCCTCGTTGCGGTCAGCGCGATTGCGTTGCTCCCCGCGCCCGTCGCCGCCCCCGCCCAGTCGCTGCAGTATCGCTCTCCTGCCGGCGTCGAGTACCGTGCGCAACATGACACCGGCGCGATCGCGCGCGCCGAGAGCGCCCTCGCCGCCGATCCGCGCAACGTGACGCGGCTCATCCAGCTCGGCGTCGCCCAATCCGGCGTGCGCCAGTACCGCGAAGCAATCCAGACGTTCACGCGCGGCCTCGGGATCGCGCCGAACGATCCGCTGTTGTATCGCTGGCGGGGACATCGCTACCTCTCGGTGCGTGAATTCGACCGCGCGCTGGACGATCTGACGCGCGGCAGCCGCCTGGACAGCCTGAACTACGGGATCTGGTATCACCTCGGGATCGTGAGATTTGCGCGCGGCGACTTCGCCGGCGCGGCCGCTGCCTTTACGCGCGCGCAGCCGATCGCGCCGGACTCGGGCGAGCGGGCGGCGTCCACGGACTGGCTCTGGATGTCGCTGTCGCGCGCGGGCCGAGGCGCGGAGGCGCGGGCGATGTTGGAGCGGCGCCCCGACACCCCACCCGGAGGGAATGCCTACACACAGCGCCTGCGGCTGTATCGCGGCGAGATCGGGCCGGACAGCGTGATCACGTCGGCCGATACGAGCGACATCGCGCGAGCCACGCTGGCCTATGGCATAGGCAACTGGTACGTCGTCCGGGGAGACACAGCCCACGCGCGCGAATGGTTCGATCGGTCGATCCGCTCCGGCGGTTGGCCGGCGTTCGGGTTCATCGTGTCGGAAGTCGAGTTGCGACGGCTTCGCCGCCCTTGAGCCACCGCGTTCTCATCGCGGCCGAGCTCCACAACCTTCTCGAGCTTTCCCAACTCTCGGGCCTCGACGTCACCTGGCTCGCCGGCGCCGAACCGACCCCCAAGGGCGACTGGGTCGCGATCGTGCCGCTGTTGTCGCGTTGGGTGGGTGGCACGCAGCTCAAGAATCTCCCCAAGCTCCGCATCGTGGCGAACGTTGCCGTCGGCTACGACAACGTGGACCTCGTCGCCGCCGAGATGCGCCAGATCCTCGTGACGAACACCCCCGACGTGCTCACCGACGCGACCGCCGACCTCACGTGGGCCTTGCTCCTCGCGGCCGCGCGCCGGCTCGTGGAAGGCGCAGAGCTGGTGCGCAGCGGCCGTTGGACCGGCTGGCATCCCGAACAACTGTTGGGGATCGAGCTGCGCGGCCGAACCTTGGGCCTGCTCGGCGCCGGACGGATCGGGCAGGCGGTGGGCCGGCGCGCGGTGCCGTTCGGCCTGCGAGTCCTCTATGCCGCCCGGACACCCAAGCCCGAGTTCGAAGCGACCACCGGGGCCATTCGCGTCGATCTGACCCGACTCTTCACGGAGAGCGACATCCTCAGCCTTCACGTCCCGTCCACCCCGGAGACCAAGGGCATCATCAGTACGGAGACGCTGGGGCGGATGAAGCCGGGTGCGATCCTCATCAACACGTCGCGCGGCGATCTGATCCGGGAAGAGGCCCTGGCCATCGCGCTCGAGGCGGGCCGCCTTGGCGCGGCCGGGCTCGACGTCTACGCCGACGAGCCGGCGATCCATCCCCGCCTGCTCGCGGCCCCGCGCACGGTGCTGCTTCCGCACATCGGCAGCGCCACGGAGGAAACCCGGCGCCGCATGGCGGCCATCGCGGTCGCGAATGTACAGGCCGTGCTGAGTGGTAAGCCCCCTTTGACCCCGGTGTATGCCTAAGTAAGTTTCTGCCTTGAGATGCCTCGATCCTCCAAGACAGAAGACCGCACCACCCTCCTTGACGCCCGCGCGATGTCGCGGGCGTTGCAGCGTATGGCCGTCGAGATCCTCGAGCTGGCGCATGGGACCGACGACCTGATCCTCGTCGGCATCCAGCGCCGCGGCGTCGAGCTGGCCGAGCGCATCGCCAAGCTCATCGAGAAAGAAGAAGGGGTGACCGTACCGCGCGGCGCGCTCGATATCACGCTCTACCGCGACGATCTCCAGACCGTCGGTCCCACCCCCGTGATCGGCGAGACCCACCTTCCGGGCGATCTGACCGGCCGCCACGCCGTGATCGTGGACGACGTTCTCTACACGGGGCGCACCGTGCGCGCCGCGCTCGACGAGCTGGCCGATTTCGGCCGCCCCCAGCGCATCTCGCTGTGTGTGCTGGTGGACCGCGGCGGGCGCGAGCTGCCGATCCAGGCCGACATCGTGGGCAAAGTCGTGAAGACCGTCCCAGGCGACCGGGTGGATGTGCTGGTCGAAGAGCTCGACGGCCGCGATCAGGTGGACCTCGTCCGATGACGGGCGCGATCGGGAAAGACCTGACGGGACTGGAGCACCTCCCGCCCGAGCAGATCCGGCTCATCCTCGACACCGCCGAGCCGTTCAAGGAGGTGTCGGAGCGCCCCATCAAGAAAGTGCCCGCGCTGCGCGGCAAAACGATCGTCAATCTCTTCTTCGAAGCCTCCACCCGCACCCGGATTTCCTTCGAGTTCGCCGAAAAGCGGCTCTCGGCCGACACCGTCAACGTGGCATCCACGGGATCGTCGGTCGCCAAAGGTGAGACCCTGGTGGACACGGCCCGAAACCTCGAGGCGATGCGGATCGACATGGTCGTGATCCGCCATCCCTCATCGGGAGCGGCCGAATTCCTCGGCAACCGGATCGCCTCCAACGTGGTCAATGCCGGGGACGGCAAGCACGAGCATCCCACCCAGGCGCTGCTCGACCTACTCACGATCCGCGATAAGCACGGCAAGATCGAGGGACTGAAGGTCTGCCTCGTCGGCGACGTGCTGCACTCCCGCGTCGCCCGCTCCAATCTCTGGGGCCTGACCAAGCTCGGCGCCGAAGTCGCCGTGTGCGGCCCACGCTCGCTGATGCCGCGCGGCATCGAGGACCTGGGGGTCACGGTGTTTGGACGCATCGAGGAAGCGATCGAGTGGGCGGACGTGCTCAACGTGCTGCGACTGCAGCTCGAGCGCATGGAAAAGGGGTTCATTCCCAGCGTGCGCGAGTACTACCGCGTCTTCGGCGTCACGCCGGAGCGGCTGGAACGCTCGCCGCGGCCGATCACGATCATGCACCCGGGGCCGATGAATCGCGGCGTCGAGATCGATTCGCGCGTCGCGGACGGTCCGCACAGCGTCATCCTCGATCAGGTGACGAACGGCGTGGCGGTGCGCATGGCGGTCCTGTATCTGCTCGCGGGCGGCCGCGCCGAGCTCGCGGACGCCGCCAAACGGGGTGGGGGAGGGAACGAGTGAGCCGGCCCCTCCTGCTTCAGGGTGGCCGGGTCATCGACCCCAGCCGCGATATCGATCAGCCCGCCGACGTCCTCATCGAGGACGGCAAGATCGCGGCGATCGGCCGCGGGCTGCCGGCGCCGCAGGGCGCCGACGTGCGCGATGTGACGGGCAAGATCGTGGCGCCCGGTCTCGTGGACGTGCACGTGCACCTGCGCGAGCCCGGTAACGAAGACGAAGAGACCGTGGCCAGCGGCGCGCGCGCCGCCGCCGCCGGCGGATTCACCGCGATTTGCGCGATGCCCAATACCGATCCCGTCACCGACAATCAGGCGGCCGTCGGGTTTATCGTCCGCCAATCAGGCCGCGCCGGCCTGGCGCGGGTCTATCCGATCGGCGCGGTGTCCCTCGGCCAGAAGGGCGACCGGCTCGCCGAGTTCGGCGAGATGGTGGGAGCGGGGGCCGTCGCGGTGTCCGACGACGGCAAGCCCGTTGCCTCGAGCCACCTGATGCGCACCGCGCTCGAGTACGCCCGCACGTTCGGCATTCCGGTCGCCGATCACTGTGAGGACCCGGCGCTCGCCGCCGGCGGCGTGATGCACGAGGGCCTCGTCTCGACCCGTCTCGGCCTGAAGGGGATTCCCGCCGCCGCCGAGGAGATCATGGTGGCGCGCGACTGCCTGCTGGCCGAATTGACGGGCGGGCACGTCCACCTCTGTCACATGTCCACGCGCGGCTCCGTCGCGATCATCCGCGAGGCGAAGGAACGCGGCATCCGCGTGACGGCCGAAGTGACGCCGCATCACCTCACGCTCACCGACTATGCGTGCGAAGGCTATGACACGCACGCGAAGATGAATCCGCCGCTGCGCGAGGCCGCGGACGTCGCGGCGCTGCGCGGCGCCCTCAAGGAAGGCGTCATCGACTGCATTGCCTCCGATCACGCCCCGCACACCTACGACGAAAAAGAGGCGGCGTTCGACGACGCCCCCTTCGGCATTGTGGGCCTCGAGACCGCGTTCGCCGTCGCGCACACGGAGCTGGTGTGCGGCGGCGGAGTGCTCTCCCTGCCGGAGCTGATCCGGCGCATGAGCACCGAGCCGGCTCGGGTATTCCGTCTGCCGGGGGGCACCCTGTCCGTCGGCGCGCCGGCGGACGTGACGGTGCTCGATCTCACGGCCCAATGGACCGTGGACCCGGCCGCGTTTCACTCCAAGAGCCGTAATACGCCCTTCGCCGGCCGCGCGCTCACGGGACGCGCGATCCTCACCCTGGTGGCGGGGGCGATCGCGCACGACGTGGAGCGCGCGTCGGCGCCGTGAATGCGGGCGCGGTGGCCCGGCGCATGGCGCTGTGCTGCCGGCAACTCGCCGCGGGGGGATTGATCGCGGGCCGGGACGGAAATCTCTCGGTTCGCATCGGCGCGGACCGCGTGCTCGTGACGCCGAGCGCATGCATCAAGGCCCTCGTGACCGCGGCCGACATGGTCGAAGTGAACCTCGCGGGGCGGCCGCGCCGGCGCGGTCGCCGCAAGCCTACCAGCGAGTTGGACTTACACCTGCGTATCCTGAATCACCGTCCCGATGTGCACGCGATCGTGCACGCGCACCCTCCCACCGCAACGGGATTCGCCGTTGCGGGCGAGGAGATTCCGGCTAATCTGTTGCCGGAGCTTATCTTCGTGGTAGGACGGGTGCCGATCGTGCCGTATGGCACCCCGGGCACGCCCGAGCTGGGTGACCGCGTCGTTCCATACCTCGAGGGTCACGACGCGCTGCTGCTCGCGAATCACGGCGCCGTGACGATGGGCAGCACGCTCGACCAGGCATGGATCCGGATGGAGACGTTGGAGCACGCGGCGCGCATCGTGGCCGCCGCGCGTACGGTCGGCAAGCCGCAACCGCTCGACGCCAGGTCGGTCGAAAGACTCGAAGCTCTCCGGGAGAGTGATGGCTAAAGGATCCTCGAAAAGCACCGCCGCCATTCAGCGACTGCTGGAGGAGCGGCGTCAATACGAGGCCTGGCTCGCGCGCATCACTGCCGCCGCCGACTCGGCGCCCGAGCACGTCCGCACCCGCGTGCGCGCCGATTACGAAGCCCGCCTCAAGGCCGTCACGGAAGAGTTGAAGGCACACGCCGAGGCCGCCCGCCAGCTCATCGCCCAGCGCAAGGAGTTCTTCCTCGAGCTCCAGAGGAAGGAGAAGGCCGCCGCCGAACGGTTGACGGAAACGGAGCTGCGCCACGCGGTGGGCGAGTACGACGAAGGCCAGTGGGGGCAGGTGCACAAGGACGCCCTCGCCGAGCTCGGGGCCGTGCGTGAGGAGCTGCTCGACGTCGAGCGCGACATCAGCCGGCTCGAGGAGTTGGACGCCATGGTCAAGGCAAAGCCGGGAGCGGGTCGGGGCGCACCCACTTCCAACTCCTCGATTCGCTCGGACGACCGCAAGAAGACCGCGACGGTAGATGAGCTGGCATTCCTCAAGTCGGTGACCGAGGACGACAAGAACGCGCCGTCACCCCGGCGGGCGAGCGGCGCGCAGTTTCAGCCGGTCGAGCCCCTGAACGCGACACCGGTGGCGCCGGAAGACGAAGACGCCGAAGTCGCCAAGACGCTGAAATGCAAAGAGTGCGGGACGATGAATGTCGCGACGGAGTGGTACTGCGAAAGCTGCGGTGCGGAATTGGCCGCGTTGTAGCCTACACCTTGGCTTTGAGTTTTTTCACCAACACCGCCAGGCGCGACTTGTGCCGGGCGGCGTTGTTTTTGTGGATGAGTCCCTTCCGTGCCGCGCGGTCGAGGACGCGGGCGGCGAGCGCGTAGGCAACCGCGGCCGCGTCGGCGGTGACGGCGGCGCGCACCCGCTTCAATGCCGTGCGCAGCGACGAGCGCTGGTCCCTGTTGCGGACGGTGCGGCTGCGCGCCTGGCGCATCGCTTTCTTCGCGGATTTGATCTTCGGCATGGCGCGGAAACTAGACGGTAAGTTGCGTCGGGTCAAGACTATACATTATCTTTTGGCCGTCACCGACTCCGAGTTGCGCTATTTCGTTTGAGTTTCTCGTCTGGGCCCCGGTGTTGCTGTTTTCGATGGTGGCCCACGAATATGCCCACGCCGAGGCGGCCTACCGGCAGGGTGATACCACCGCCTACATGCTCGGGCGGCTGACTTTCAACCCCCTCAAGCACATCGATCCAATCATGACGATCATTGTGCCCTTCCTCCTCTGGAAGATTGGGGCACCCCCCTTCGGCGCCGCCAAGCCGGTTCCGGTCAATCCGCGCAACTACCGTAACTTTGTGCGGGGCGACGTCATCGTCTCGCTGGCGGGGATTGTAGTGAATCTCGCGCTTTTCGTAGTCTTTATGATTCTCTTCGCTGTTGTAGGGCTCGTGGGGGAGAGCATCCCCGCGCTTCTGGGCAGCTTTGAGATCCTGCAGCGGATGCTGTTCTATGGCATGTGGCTCAATTTGGTATTGGCATTCTTCAACCTCATCCCGATCCCGCCGTTGGACGGCAGCCACGTGTTCTACCATCTGTTGCCGCCGGGGGCCGGGCTGCAGTATCGGCGCTTCCAGGCCTTCGGGTTCCTGCCCGTCATGGCGCTGATCTGGTTGTTTCCAGGCGTCCTTCGCGTCCTCTTGTGGCCCGCGTCCGAGCTGCTGGGCATCGGAGTGAGGCTGGTGCGCGGCTTCGCAGTCTCCGCCGGAGCGTTCCCGTCGTGACCAGCCCGATCATGCGTCCACCCGACCAGGCCGCGTTTGTCGTCGAACTGGACAAGTTTTCCGGCCCACTCGACCTGCTGCTGCACCTGATTCGCGAGGACGAGGTTGACATCACCGATCTGCCGATCGCGAAGATCGCGGACCAGTTCCTCGCCGTGATCAGCGAGCTGGGTCTGAACCAGGCGGCGGACTACCTCGAAATGGCGGCGCGGCTGCTGCGGATCAAGGCGCAGATGCTGCTGCCGCGGCGCCTGGGGGACGACGAGTGGGAGGATCCTCGCGCGGAGCTGGTGCGGCGGCTGCTCGAGTACCAGCAGATCCGCGAGCTGGTCGATTGGCTGGGGCGGGCTGCCGAGGTGCGTGCCGAGCGCTTTGGCCGCGGCTACGAGGCCCCGCCCCCCGATGCCCCCCCGGCGCCCCTCCAGATCGACTTGAACGACCTGCTCGCCGCGGCGGAGCGGGTGATCGCGCTCATTCCCGAGCCGATGCTGCATCGTGTGGTCCCGCGGCCGCTCGACGTCGAAGGCGCGACCGCGCGCATCCGGGCGTTGCTCGCCGAGCGCGAGACATTCGGCTGGACGGACGTGGCCGGTCCGCAGGCGACGTTGGTGGACGTGCTCTCGGCGTTCGTCGCGCTGCTCGAGTTGGCGAAGCGCAGCGAGCTTACCTTGTCGCAGCCCGCACCCTTTGGCCCAATGGTGATCCGGCGTGAGTCCGCCCCCCCCCCCCTCGCGAAGCTGTTTGAAGCCGCGCTGTTCGCGGCGTCGCGTCCGCTGACGCTCGAGGAGCTGGCCTCCCTCGAGCCGGAGGCCGGCGAGGCGGCCGTCCGGGAGGCGATCGCGGAGCTGCGCGCGGCCTACGGCGATGAGCACGGCGTCGAGCTCGTGGAGATCGCGGAAGGGTGGCAGTTCCTGACGCGCCGCGAGTACGCCGAGACGATCGAGCACGCGCAGTTCGCGCTGCGACCGCGGCGTCTCTCGCCCGCCGCGCTGGAGACGCTCGCGATCATCGCCTACCGCCAGCCGGTGGGCCGCCTGGAAGTGGACGAGATCCGCGGCGTGGACTCCGGCGCCGTCATGGACAAGCTGGTCGAGCGCGGACTCATCGAAGTGGTGACGCGCGGCGAGGGGCTGGGCCGGCCGCTGCTCTACGGGACGACGCCGCCGTTCCTCGAGATCCTCGGATTGAAAGACCTGGAGGAGCTGCCGCGGCTCGAAGAGCTGTCGGTCGCGCTCCGGCGCCCCACCCCAGTCGACGAACCCGAATGACCTTGATGCGCCTGCAGCGCGCCATGGCGCGCGCGGGCGTCGCGTCGCGGCGCAAGGCCGAGGATTTGATCCGGGCCGGACGCGTCCGCGTCGACGGGCAGCCGGCGACGATCGGCATGAGCGTGGACCCCGACGCGCAGCGCATCACCGTCGACGGCCGGGCGGTCCGCCCTGCCGTGCGCACGACGTGGATCGCTCTCAACAAGCCCATCGGCTACGTCGTGAGCCGCTCCGATCCCGAGGGGCGGCGCACCGTGTTCGGCCTCCTCCCCAAGGTGCCCGGTCTCACGTACGTTGGACGGCTGGACGTCATGACCTCGGGCCTGCTGTTGCTCACGACTGACGGTGCCGCGGCCCACCGGCTCATGCATCCCCGCTACGAGGTGCCGCGCACCTACTGGCTCGCCGTGCATGGCGCCGACGCCGCGGCCGTGCGCGCGGCGCTCGCGAAGCGGATCGTGATCGACGGCCGCGCGGTGCGCGTCGTGGAGTCTCGAGTGCGGCCCTCGGGGAAATCCGTCGAGGTCGAGCTGACCATTGCCGAAGGCCGGCAGCGCATCGTGCGCCGCATCGCCGAAGCGTTGGGCCTCAAGGTCGAATGGCTGCACCGCGTGGCCTACGGCCCCGTGCGGCTGGGCCGGCTCGCGGAAGGCAAGTGGCGCGAGCTCACGCGGCAGGAAATCGAGGCGATCGAGCGACTCCATGGAGCTGGCTGATCGGACGGTGATGCTGCTCGGCGGCAGCGGCCTCGTGGGCCACGCCGTGGCGCGGCGCGTCCTTGCGGCGCAGCCGCCGCCCCGCCGGCTGGTGCTGGTCGCGTTGTTCGAGGATGAGGTGCGCGCTGCCGCCGAAGCGTTGGAGCCTTATCGCGGCAGCACCACGATCGCCGTGGAGTGGGGCAACGTGTTCAGGCCGGCCTCCACGGCACGGCTTCCGTGGTCGGCCGTACTCGCGACGCCCGAGCATCGTGCGCTCGTGCTCGACGACCTGCTCGGCGATCTCACGGAAGAGGTGCTCGAGCGCAACCTGTTGTTCCAGTTGCTGCTCCACTACAAGCCCGACGCGGTCGTGGACAGCATCAATACCGCGACCGCGTTCGCGTATCAGGACATTTTTCAGAGCGCGCGTGAGCTGTTGGACCGCGCCAAGCAGGGCACCGCGGATCAGGCCGCCGTCGAGCAGCACCTCCTTTGTCTCACGATGCCGCAGCTGATCCGTCACGCCCAGATCATTGCCGAGGGACTGCGCCGCGCCGGCACGCAGGCATACATCAAGGTCGGCACCAGCGGCACGGGCGGCATGGGGTTCAACATCCCATACACTCACTCCGAGGAGAAACCGAGCCGCACGCTCCTCACCAAGTCGGCGGTCGCGGGCGCGCATTCCCTGCTGCTGTTCCTGCTCGGCCGCACCCCGGAAGCGCCGGCGACGATCGAAGTCAAACCGACGGCCACGATCGCGTGGCGCGAGGTTGCGTACGGACCCGTGCGGCGCAAGGGCAAACCCATCCCGCTGGTGGATTGTCCCGCGCCGGTTTCCGTCGCGGAGGCGTTCCGCCCGGGGGCAAAAGCCGCGTGGCGCGATCTCGGGCGGCCGCTCGAAGGCGTGTACATCGACGTCGGCGAGAACGGGCTGTTCGCGCGCGACGAGTTCGAGACCGTCACGGCGCTCGGCCAGATGGAATTCATCACTCCGGAAGAAGTGGCAGACTACGTCGCCATGGAGCTCGGGGGGCGGGCGACGGGGAAGGACATCGTCGCCGCGCTCGATGCCGCCACGGCGGGGCCCACCTACCGCGCCGGCATTCTCCGCCACCACGCGATCGCGCGTCTCAAGGAGCTCGAAAAGCGGCACGGCGATCATTCCGTGGCGTACGAGATGCTGGGCCCCCCGCGGCTCACCAAGCTGCTGTACGAGGCCTATCTCTGCGGCCGGCTGCGCTCCAGCGTGCGCGCGCTCGCCGGCAGCAAGCCTCAGACGCTCGCGGCTGAGGCGCACGCCCTCATAGAAAGAGATGCGACGCTGCGCCAACACATCGTGTCGGTGGGGTTGCCGATCGTCGCGCCCGATGGAAAGCGGGTGTATCGCGGCAGTCTCGTGGTTGTGCCGCCCCCCGCCCCCCCGGAATGCGATCCGCTGACGGCGGCGCCACGCGGATGGGTCGATTTGCGCCCCGACCAGTTCGGTGTGTGGGTGGAGCGCGCCGCGACCATGGTGCGCGACGCCGAAGCGCGCGCGGCCCGGCCGCAGGCGTCGGGAAGCGACGTGGATTGGACGGCGATCGGCGCCGATGATCCGATCGAGCCGTCGCGCTTCGCGACGTGGGTGTTCACCGTCGAGGACAAGGGGGCGCGCATCAAGCGCTGAGCCATGGCCATCGACACCGGCGGAGTAGATCGCGCGCTCGGCGCCATCGGAACGACATTCCGGCTGACCCGGCTCTACCCGCCGTCGCATCCGGCGGTGCTGGAGGCCATGCGGCAGGTCACCGCCGGGCTGCCCGCGCTCGCGGCGCTGGGCACAGTCGAGTGGAAGATCGGCGCCACGGGACTGCACTGGCACGGCCAGCACCTGCTCCCCCGCAACACGCAGGTAGCTGAGCTCGCAGGCCTCCTATTCGCCCGGGGCATCCGGGCGATCCAGGTGAATCCCGGCGTCACGCCCGAGCATTGGCTCGGGTTGTTCGGGGTTGCGGTCGGGAACGTCGCGCCGGACGACGCCGTCCTGGGACGCATCACGCTGCTGCTCGGCAAGCGCGCGAGCCAGCGGCTCTCGGCAACCCGCGCCTTGGCGGAGCCCATGCCCGCGCCACCTCCGCCGCCATCGCCACCGATCGCCGCCCCCTCGCCGCCACCCGCCAACCCTTCGCCGCCCGCCGCAATGCCGGCGGAGACAATCGTTCCGGCGCGTGGCAGCGCTGTCTTCCGGCCGAACGTGCTGCCGGCCGATGTCGAGGCGCGGCGCGCCGTGGCGGCGCTGTATGCCGCGGAAACGGCGGACGAGCAGCGCGCGGCGGTGGAACAATTGAGACGCTTCACCCCCGACCTGCTCGCGCTGCGCGACATTGGCGCCCTCGCGGAGGTGGTTGCGAGTCTCGACCGTTCGCTGGGTAAGATCCAGGACCCGGGGATCCAGGAAGCGATTGGTGAAGCCGCCGGGGCGCTTGCCGACGAGGCTATCGTGGAGCGTATGGTCACGCGCTTGGGCGAGCCGCGCGTGCCGCCCGCCGAGCGCGCGCACCTCGTGCATGCCGTGGGGGCGCTGGGCGCGGTGTCGGCGGGCAGCGTCGTGGACGCTTACCTGCACGCACCGGCGGAGCTGCGCGAGGCGTACCGCGCGGCGATGCGAGCGGCGGGGGAGCGCGCCGCCGAGATTCTCCAGAGCCGCCTCCAGAGCAAGGTGCCCGAGGTGGTCGCGGCCGCGGCCGAGTTTCTGGGGTTGACGGGGAGCCCGCAGGCGGCGCCGCTGCTCATCGACCTCACGCGCCACGCTGACGAGCGCGTGCGGGAAGCGGCGCTGCTCGGCTTGGCGGAGCTGGGCGGTCGCGAGGTGTCGCGGCCCGCCATGCCCGCGCTCAAGGACGAGTCGGTGCTGGTGCGGACGGCCGCGGCGCGGGCCATCGCGGCCGCGGGCGACGTGGGGGCGACCACGGTGCTCGTGCGGCGGCTGGAGCAGGAGGGGGACGAGGGGGTATTGGCTGCGTTGCTGAAGGCGGTCGGCCAACTCGGGGCCAAGGAAGCGTTGGAAGTGCTCGCGCGTTTTGCGGAGCCGGGCGGGCGGCCGCGGCGCACGCCGTTCGTGCGCGCCGCGGCGATCGAAGGCCTGGCGCGTCTCGATCGTTCGGAGGCCAAGGCGTTGCTCGAACTCTACTCTCGTGACAAGGAGCCGACGGTAAAGCGGGCGGCAGAGGCGTCCCAGCGATGACGACGCGCGCGGTGAAGACGAGCGACGCGGCGCTGGCGCAGACCATCACGCGCGAGGTGGCGAAGCGCGTCGTAGGCCAGGAGGTGATGGTCGAGCGCCTGCTCATCGGATTGCTCACCGGCGGTCACATCCTGCTCGAAGGCGTGCCCGGGCTCGCCAAGACCCTGGCGGTCCGCACGGTGGCGGAGTGCCTCCGCATCAGCTTCTCGCGGATTCAGTTCACCCCCGACCTGCTCCCTGCGGACGTGATCGGCACGATGGTGTTCGATCAGCGGTCGCAGGAGTTCTATCCGAAGAAGGGACCGCTGTTCGCGAACCTCGTGCTCGCCGACGAAATCAACCGCGCGCCGGCCAAAGTGCAGTCGGCGCTGCTCGAGGCGATGCAGGAGAAGCAGGTGACGATCGGCGGCGAGACGTTTTTCCTGGGCGAGCCGTTCCTCGTGCTCGCGACCCAGAACCCGATCGAGCACGAAGGCACGTATCCATTGCCCGAGGCGCAGCTCGACCGCTTCATGCTCAAGGTGCGGGTCGGGTATCCGTCGCGGGACGCCGAGAAGGAAATCGTGGGACGCATGGCGTCGGGCCGGCCCATCGACGTGCAGCGCGTCGCCGAGGCGGACGACATCCTGGCCGCGCGCAGCGCCATCGCCGAGCTCTTCATGGACCAGAAGGTCGTGGACTACATCGTGGACGCCGTGCGGGCGACGCGCGAGCCGCAGACGGTCGGCCTTCCCGAGCTCAAGCCGCTGATTGCCTTCGGCGCCTCGCCCCGCGCGTCCATCTATCTGGCGCAGGCGGCGCGGGCGCACGCGTATCTCCGCGGCCGCGCGTTCGTCGTCCCGGAAGACGTGAAGGCGATGGCGTTCGACGTGCTGCGCCACCGCGTGCTGCTCACGTTCGAGGCGGAGGCGGAGGACATGGACGCCGATCAGGTCATCGCGCGCATCCTGGAGGCCGTGGGCGTGCCGTGATCACGCGGGAAGTCCTCCGGCAGGTCAAGGGGATCGAGCTGCGGACCCGCGCCCTCGTCAACTCGCTGTTCACGGGCGAGTACCGCTCCGTGTTCCGCGGCCAGGGAATCGAGTTCGCCGAAGTGCGCGCGTACCAACAGGGCGACGATTTCCGGGCCATCGACTGGAACGTGTCGGCGCGAATGGGCCATCCCTTCGTCAAGACGTTCATGGAAGAGCGTGAGCTGACACTCCTCCTCGTGGTGGATCAGTCGGGATCGCTGCATTTCGGCCGCCCGTACACCAAGGCGGGGCTCGCCGTGGAGGTGGCCGCCGTCCTCGCGCTCGCCGCGGCGCGCCACAACGACCGCGTCGGCGCGCTGCTCTTTGCCGATACGCCGGAATTCGTCGTGCGGCCCGCCAAAGGCCGCGCCCACGCGTTGCGCGTGATCCGCGATCTCGTCGCGTTCGCGCCCAAGGGGCGGGGCACGAATCTGGGCGGGGCGCTGCGCTACGCGTCGAAGCTGCTGCGCCACCGGGCGATCATCGTGGTGCTGTCGGACTTTCGCGCTGAGGGCTGGGAAGAGCCGCTGGGCCAGCTCGCGGCGCGGCACGAGGTCGTGGCGATCACGGTTGACGACCCGCGGGAGTACGACCTCCCCGATGCCGGGTGGGTGGAGCTCGAGGACGCCGAGACGGGGAAACGGGTGCTCGTGGACACGAGTCATACGCCGACACGCACGCGCATCAGGGTCGCTGCCGAGCGGATGCAGCAGGAGCGCACGCGCAAGCTCGTGCAGGCCGGCGTGGACCGGGCCGCGCTCCAGACGACCGTGCCCTACGGCGTGCCGCTGCGACGGGCGTTCGCCGAGCGGGCGCGACGCCTGAGCCGATGAACGCGCTGCTGGCGGTGCTGCTGCAGACCGGAAGCTGGTCTGCCGCTCCCTTGCCACCGACGGTGGGCGACACCATCCGGGTCGAGCGCACGATTCTCGTGTCCCCGGGTTGGCGGGTGCGCGCCGGCAAGCTCGAGTCCGGTACTGTCACGGAGCCGCTGGGCGATGCCCTCGTGATTCCCGCGCCGGGCGGCTGGATTGTGCGCTACGCCGTCGTGGCCTGGGCCGCGGGCCCGATCACGCTCGAGATGCCGCCGCTGTGGCGGCTCGGCCCCGATGGCACCGCCGATTCGCTTCCGGGCGGCACCGCCACCTTCCGCGTCGCGAGCGTCATTCCCGACAGCATCACGTCGCCCGCGCCGCAGCCGTCCCTTGGCCCCTTGCGGCTCACGCGCGAGAGCCCGATACCGGTGGTCGCGGCGCTGTTCCTTGCCGTCGGCGCCCTGCTCGGCCTCATTGCCTGGCGACGCCGCGCCCCGAGACTGGTCAGCGACGGCCCGGCGCTCGCGCTCGCCCCCGAGATTGCGGATGCGCGCTGGCTCGCGGCGGGTGAGCCGAAGGCGATCGCCGCCCGCGCCGCCCATCGCCTGCGGAGCGCGATTGCTCGCGCCATTCCCGGCGCGCATGAAGCGCTGAGCACCGCGGAGTGTCTGGCGGCGGTGGAGCGGGGGCGGCCCGATGCGCCGCTGCGAGAGCTGCGCGAGCTCCTGGGTGTCCTCGACCAGGTGGCGTTCGCGACGGCGCATGGTGTGGATGTCGTGCCGCTCGCTACGCGCGCCCGCGCGCTCGCGCAGGAGCTCGAGCCGGTGGGGAGGACGACATGACGTTCGCCCGGCCGCTGCTGCTGCTCTTGCTGGCGGCGCTGCCGCTGTGGTGGTGGTGGCGCGCGCGGCGGCTCGCCCGCCTATCGGGCGCGGCGATGAGCGACGTGCGGCCCGCCGCGGGGCCCGTGGACCGGCTGTGGGTAGCGCGCCTGCCGGTGATGCTGCGGTCGCTGTGCCTCGCTGCCTGGATCATCGCCGCCGCCGGCCCGCGCGTGGGCTCTGCCAGAGCCGAGCTGCGCAGCGAGGGCATCTCGATCGTGCTGGCGGTGGACATCTCGAGCAGCATGCTAGCGGAAGATTTCTCTCCCGCCAACCGGCTCGACGTCGCGCGCCGCACGGCGACGGAATTCATGCGGGCGCGCTCGTCGGACCGCATCGGTCTCGTCGCATTCGCCGGGCAGGCGCTCACGCAGGTCCCGATCACCACGGACTATCCCGTCGTGGAGGAGGCCATCCGGCATCTGCGGGTCGGCATTCTGGAAGACGGTACGGCGATCGGCACGGCGATCGCGACTGCCGCCAACCGGCTCCGCCGCGCCCCGGGGAAAAGCAAGGTCATGGTGTTGCTCACCGACGGCGAGAACAACAAAGGAACGGTGGACCCGCGGACCGCCGCCCAGGCCGCGGCGACGTTCGGGATCCGGATCTACACGATCGGCGTCGGCACGCAGGGCGAAGCACCGGTGCCCACCGGACAAGGCCCGCTCGGCCTGCGCTACGAGACGTTGCCGGTCAAGATCGACGAGCAGCTCCTCGGGGAAGTCGCCCGCACGACCGGCGGCCGCTACTTCCGCGCCACCGACGCCGCGTCCCTGTCGAACATCTTCGCCGAGATCAACCGCCTCGAGAAGACGCCGGTCCAACACCTCGTCTACCGGCGCTACGACGAGGCCTATCGCTGGCCGCTGGGACTGGGATTGCTCGCGCTCGCGCTGGAGCTGGTGGTGGCGGGGACCTTCGCGGTGCGGGTGCCGTGATGATGTTCGACGCCCCGATTGTCGTCGCGTTGTCCCCGGTGGTGGGCGGGGCGGTGTGGTTCGCCGCGGCGTGGGCGCGGCGCGCGCGCCTGCGCCGGGCGGCTGCCTGGTCGGAAGCGACGGGCCGCGCGGCGCGCGCCGCGGGCCGCTTCGGGCCGTTCGCGCTGGGACTTGCCGCGGCCTTCGCGGCGATCGCGCTCGCGGGTCCGCGCTGGGGGGAAGAGCGCATCGTCACGGAGACGCGCGGCCTCAATCTCGTGCTGGCGGTGGACATCTCGCGCTCGATGCTTGCGGAAGACGCGGCGCCCAGCCGGCTGGGGCGGGCGCTGCGGGAGGCGCGGCGCCTCGTGCAGGACCTCGATGGCGACCGACTTGGCCTCGCCGCGTTCGCCGGGACAAGCTACATCCTGTCGCCGCTGTCGGTCGATGGCTCGGCGCTGGCACTCTATCTCGACGCGCTTGATCCGGACGTCGCGTCCGAGGGAGGCACGTCGCTCGCCCCGGCGCTGTCGCAGGGAGTCGAGCTGTTGCGCGCGAGCCCGGAGATCGCGGACCGCGTTCTGGTCGTGTTTACCGATGGCGAGGCGCATGATTCCCTCGAGCTGGCGTTGCAAGAGGCGCGGCGGCTCGCGGCATTGGGGATCCACCTGATTCTCGTTGCCGAAGGTGGGCGGCAGCCCGCGAAGATTCCGAGGCGCGACGATCGCGGCACGCTGGTGGGCTGGCAGCAAGACGGCGAAGGCAATACGGTCGTCACCAGCCGGCGTGACGATGTGCTCGGCGCGGTCGCCGACGCGGCGCAGGGCACCATCGTCGCGGCGGAGCTGCCGGACCAGGCGGGGGCGGTGCGGGACCTCGTGGCGTCCTACAAGCGCGCCACCGCTACCGAGAGCCGGACTCAGCGCGGCCGTCCGCGCGCGTCGATTCCGCTCCTGCTGGCGGTGGCCGTGCTGGTGACCCAGACGCTGACGCGGCGCACCGCGGCGCTGATCGGGCTCGCCATACTGGTTGCCCCCACCGCCCAGGCCCAGAACGCGACGCCTGCGCCGCGACCGCGCTCGGCCGCTGAGAAAGCCTGGGACCAAGGCGACCCGGCGCGCGCCGCCGCCGCGTACCTCGCCGAGCTGAAGCTCCGCCAGGACGACGACACGGCGTGGTACAACGCCGGCACCGCTGCGCTCGCGGCGGGCGACGCCGAGGTGGCGCGCGCCAGCCTCGCGCGCGCCGCGGCATCACTCGATCCCGACCTGCGATTCCGCGCGCTCTATAATCTGGGGCTGCTCGCGCTGCTGCAGGCGCGCGCCGACAGCGGCAATCGCGCGGCGCACCTGGCGGACGCCGAACGCGCGTACCGCGAGGCGTTGCTCCTCAAGCCCAGCCACCTCCGGGCCAAGTGGAACCTCGAGCTGGCGACGCGGATGCGCGGATCGGGCGGGCAATCGAATCGCTCCCCCCCCAATCCGCCACCTCCCTCACCCGGCACAGGGGATGGCGGCGGCGGAGCGGGGGGAGCGGGGGGAGCGGGCCAACAGGATCAGCCGCAAGAGGCGGGGGGCGAGCGGAGACTCAGCGAAGCGCAGGCTGACCAGGTGCTCCGCTCCATCGGGCAGGAGGAGCTGCGCACCCGGCGCGATCGCACCGGGCGGACCCGGCGCGCCGCGCCCGCGGGAGTGAGGGACTGGTGACGCCGCTGCTGTCGCTCGCGGCTGCCGCCATCCTTGCCATCCAAGGTGGGGGAGCGGAAGTCACCGCCAGTGTGGACCGCACGCGCCTCACCGTCGGCGACGAGCTGATGCTGACCGTGCGGGCCCGCACGCGCTCGGCGGAGCCCATCGAGCTCACGCTGCCGCCCCTCAACGGGTTCGCCATCGTGGGATCGCGAGACCTCACCGAGGTGGCGATGAGCGGCACGGCCGGATCGGTGCGCACGACGGTGCGCGAGCTGCAGCTCCGCGCCGAGCAGCCGGGCGCGCTGCTCATCGGTCCCGTCCGCGCCCGGCAGGGACAGAGCGTCGTGGCCACCGATCCGATCCTTGTGACCGTGGACAGCGCATCGAACCGGGTGGCGGCGGCGCTCAGCCCGCTGGCGCGCGCGCTGCTCGAGAGCGCCCCCCCCCCCGCGCCGGCGCAGTCGTCGCGGCGTGCCGATCGGGTGGCGCTCACGATGTTGGTACCCAGCGATACCGTGCTCGCGGGCCAACAAGTGGACCTCATCGCCGCCGCGTGGATCCCCCGCGAGCTGCGGGAGCGGATGCGCCGTCCGCCGATGCTCACGCTCGTCACGCCCGAAGGAGTATGGGCCTATCCCGCGTCCACCTCATCGGGTGTCGCCGCGGCGCGTCTCGTGAGCGGGCGCTGGATGGATCTGTTCATCATGCATCAGATCGTGTTCCCGCTCACGCCGGGGAAGCTCATCGTCCCTCCGGCATCGGTCGAGTACGCGCTGCCGGTCACGTTCTCGTTCTTCAGTCGTGAGGAACGCTACGCGCTGCGCAGCGATTCGATCGCGATCACGGTGCTGCCGCTCCCTCCCGTCCCGGCCGGTCTACCCCGAGGCGATCGCGGGACGAGTCTCGTGGCGCAGGGGTTGTCGCTCGATCTGCGCATCGACCCCGCGGCGACGCGCGTCGGTGAGCCGATCGAAGCGGCGGTCACGATCGGCGGGGTGGGCAACGTGGCGCTGTGGCCCGAGCCGGTGCTCAAGTGGCCGGCGGGATTCCGCACGTACCCCGCGCAGACCGAAGTGCGCGTGGCCGCTAAGGACGGGCGCATCGCTGGAAGCAAGACATTCCGCTTTCTCGCGGTGCCTGATTCCGCGGGCAGCTTCGTGCTGCCCGACGTGCGGTATCCGTATTTCGACGGCGTCGCGGGCCGCTACGTCGCGGCTGTCGCCCCGCCGCGGGTGCTCGCCGTCGCCCCGGGCGCGGAGCCGCGCGCGGCCCGCGCGTTGCCGCCGCTGCTCCCGCGCAGCGGCGAGCTATTGGCGGATCGGCTCAGCCGCCCGGTCGGGTGGCAAGGTTGGCTCGCCCTGTTGATCGCACCGCCCATTGTGGTATGGCTCGTGCGTCGCCGCTGGCGCCGCCAGGGGGGGGGCCCCGCAACCGCCGTTGCTCCCGCGCCCGAAATGACGCAGCTCGGCCGCCTCGAGCGCGAATTCCTGGCGGTGCTCGCGAGCCATGTCTCGGACCCGTTCGCCCGCGACGGCGACGGGCTCGGCCAGGCGCTGCGCGCCGCGGGCGTCGATCCGGCGGTCGCCGACCATGTGAAGCGGCTGCGCGACCGGCTCCGCGCCGCCCGCTACGGCCCGCGGGGCTTAGGGGACGCCGCCGAGCTGGCGGCGGAGATCGAGCAGGTGCTGCGCGTCCTCGGCGCCGACGGTCCGGGAGGACCGCGGCGCCGCCGTCCCGTCCTGGCCTCGCTGCTGCTCCTGGCTGTGTTCTCCCCGCCCGTTGCGGCACAAACCCCCAGCGCGGAGGCTCTGTATGAGGCCGGGGCGCTCCGCGCTGCCGCCGACTCGTTTTCCGCGCGCGCGGAGCGCGAGCCGCGCGACCCGGCCCACTGGTACAACCTGGCCGTCACGCTCTATCGCGCCGGAGCCGACGGCAAGGCGACGGCGGCGTGGACCCGGGCCGCCCGTCTCGCACCCCGCGATCAGACAATCCGCCGCGCGCGCCGGCTGCTGCCGGCGCCCGACCCGGCGAGCGAGCAGCTGCTGCGCGTCGGGTGGGCGACGCCCGCGGAGTGCGCGCTGATCGCGGCGGGCGCATGGGTCGTGCTGTGGCTGACGGCGTTGGCCGGGGCTCGGCGCCGCGTGCTCTTGCTGGGATTGGGGGCCATCGCCGCCGGCGCCGCCGCCTTCGGCGCGACCGAGTGGCAACGTCGAGAGCGGCCACTCGCCGTGGTCGTGGCCGACGCGGCGCCGGTGCGCGCCGCGCCGTACGGCGGCGCGAGCGCCGCGGCCACGGTCCCCGCCGGGGGCGCCCTGCTCGTGGGGCGCAGCTACGGCCCGTGGCGCGAGGTGCGCCGCAAGGACGGTGTGCGCGGTTGGGTCCTTCGCACCGAGATCGCACCCCTGTGAGCGCTCCCCCCACCCCGACTCATCGCGCGCGAGTGCAGGTTCTCGCCGCGCAGGTCGCCGATCAGATCGCCGCTGGGGAAGTCGTCGAGCGGCCGGCATCAGTGGTCAAGGAGCTGGTCGAGAATGCCCTCGACGCCGGCGCGCGCGCCGTCCGCGTCGAGCTGGAGGACGGCGGCAAGACGTTGATTCGCGTGAGCGACGACGGCGCCGGCATGGATCGCGAGGACGCGAGGCTCGCGCTGCAGCGCCACGCCACGAGCAAGATCCGCGCGGCCGCTGATCTGATCGGCGTCGCGACGTTCGGATTTCGCGGCGAGGCCCTGCCGGCGATCGCGTCGGTGTCGCGCTTTGAGCTCGAAACCGCCAACGGCGACGAAGGCACCCGGCTGCGCGTGACAGGCGGCAAAGTAGACGGAACCGACGACGCAGTGCGCCAACGCGGTACGACGGTCACCGTCCGCGCGCTGTTCTACAATACGCCCGCGCGCCGCAAGTTCCTGCGCGCCACCGCCACCGAGACGCGCGCCGCAGTCGAGGCCGTCACCGTCCTCGCGCTTACGCGGCCCGACGTGGTGTTCTCGCTCACGAGCGACGGCCGCGTGCTTCTCGAGTGCCCGCCGGCCACGCGCCTGATCGACCGGGTGCGCGCGCTCTGGGGCGTGGAGCTCGCCGACACGCTGCTCGCCGTGTCGCACCGCGCCGGCCCGCTCGAGGTGAGCGGCCTGGCACAACGGCCGGCGCAGGCGCGGCCCGCCGGGCGGAAGGGCTACGTCTTCGTGCGCGGCCGGCCCATCCGCGATCCGTTCATCTTGCGCGCCGCCGAAGCCGGCTATCGGTCGACCGTCGCGCCCGGGGATCGTCCCTCGCTGCTGCTCTTTCTCGATCTCCCTGGGGACGCGGTGGACGTCAACGTCCACCCCGCCAAGCTCGAAGCGCGGTTCCGCGACAAGTTCTTTGTTGAAAGGGTAGTTGAGGAAGCCGTGCGAGAAGCGTTGGCGCCGCTGGCTGCGGCTGCGCCCTTGGGAGGTGGGGCTGGGGCTTGGGGGCTGGGGCCTGGGGCGAGCTGGGGGGGGACCAGTGTGCCGCTCAGTCTCTTTCCCGCGACAGCCCTAGGCCCCAGCCCCCAGTCCCTAGCCCCGCCTTTGCTTCAGGTCTTCGACACCTACATCCTCTTTCAGACGGACGGCGGCGTGGCGATCGTGGACCAGCACTCCGCCCATGAGCGCGTGCTGTACGAGGACGTGATGCGTCAGTTGTCGGGCGACGGCGCGCCCGCTCAGCGGTTGTTGCTGCCGTTGACGCTCGACTTCGCGCCGGCGGAACTCGATGCCATTGACGCGCATCGCGAGCTGCTGGCGCGCGTCGGATTCGAGCTCGAGCCGTTTTCCGGCCGCAGCGTCGTGGTCCACACCGCGCCCAACCCTCATCCCCGATTCGAGGCGGGCCGCTGCCTCCAGGAGCTCGTCGCCGACCTCGCCGGCGGGCGCTTCGGTGGCTGGCAGAACCGGCTCGAGCGCTTCGCCGCGACCTACGCGTGTCGCGCCGCCATCAAGGCGGGCCAGGCGCTCGACGCCGGGGAGATGCGCGAGCTCGTCGTACGGCTGCTCACAGCCACCCTTCCGGCCCACGACGTGCATGGCAGGCCCAGCCTCGTACAGCTCCCCAAAGAGGAACTCGAGCGGCGATTTGGTCGGACCTGATACCAGACACCTGACACCTGTCCTTGTCGGTCCCACCGGCGTCGGCAAGACCGCCGTCGCCGTGGCGCTCGCCGCGCTCGCTCCCGTCACCGTGATCTCGGCCGATGCGCGCCAGGTGTATCGGGGACTCGACATCGGCACCGCCAAGCCCGACGCCGCCACGCTCGTCCGCGTGCCGCACCGGGGGTTGGATCTGATAAACCCCGGCGAGCGTTACAGTGCGGGACGGTTTGCCCGGGATGCCGCGGGATGGGTGGCGGAGACGCGAGCGGCGGGCCGCCAGCCGCTCGTGGTCGGAGGCACCGGCCTGTACATCCGCGCGCTGGTTGACGGCCTGTTCCGCGAGCCGCCATTCGATCCGGTCCGTCGCGTGCGGCTCCGGGAATGGACCGAAGCGATGGCAGGGAACGAGCTCGCGCGCTGGGCCGGCCGGCTCGACGCCCGGTTCCTCGGCGGCGGCCGGCAGCGCGCCGCCCGCGCCGTGGAAGTCGCGTTGCTGACGGGACGGGCGCTGTCGTGGTGGCAGCGCGAAGCCCGCGAGACGGGGGCGCTGCGGCCCTGGTACATTCACCTCACGCTGCCGCGCGACGCGCTGCATCGCCGGGTCGCGGCGCGCGTGGATCGAATGCTGGTGGAAGGATTCGTCGCCGAGGTGCGCGGCGTACTGGCGGCCGGGGCCGCGCCCGAGTCTCCGGGACTGGATGGCGTGGGTTATCGGGAGGTAGTGGCGATGCTCCAGGGGAGGCTGCCGGAGGCCGCGTTGCGCGACGCCATTCTCGTTTCGACGCGGCGCTACGCCAAGCGCCAGGAGACGTGGTTCCGAAATCAGCTGCGTGATGCCTCGGTCTGGACCCTGGATGCCACGGAGACTCCCGAGGCGCTGGCGCGACGCGTGGTCGAACGGTGGCGATCATGAGAATCGGCATCACCTGCTACCCGACGTACGGTGGGTCGGGAGCGGTGGCCACCGAGCTCGGCCTCGAGCTCGCGCGGCGCGGGCACGAAGTCCATTTCGTGTCCTACGCGAGCCCGTTCCGGCTGCGCGGCTTTGCCGAGCGCGTCACCTTCCATGAAGTGACGCAGCTCGAGTATCCGCTCTTCGAGCAGTCGTCCCCGTACGCGCTCGCGCTCGCCGTAAAGCAGCACGAAGTGGCGAAGCGCGAGCAGCTCGACCTGATGCACGTGCATTACGCCATCCCCCACGCGGCCACCGCCTGGCTCGCGAAGCAAATGCTCAAGGAAATGGACGACCGCGATTTGAAGATCGTGACGACGCTGCACGGCACCGACATCACGCTCGTCGGCCAGGATCCCTCCTACTACACGCTCACCAAGTTCTCGATCGAGCAGTCGGATGCCGTGACGGCCGTATCGGCGTTCCTGCGCGAGGAGACGTACCGGGCGTTCGGCTGCGGGACGTGCGACGTGCGCGTGATTCCGAACTTCATCTCGACCGCCGATTATCATCCGCCGACTGATGATGCGTTCAGGCGCGCCCTCGCGCCCAAGGGCCACCGCGTCCTGGTCCACGTCTCGAACTTCCGCACGGTGAAGCGGGTCCTCGACGTCGTGCGGATTTTCGCCGGCGTCCGCAAAGCGCTGCCCGCCACGCTGGTGCTGGTGGGCGACGGCCCCGACCGCGACGCCGCCGAGCACGCGGTGGATCAGCTCGGGTTGCGCAAGGACGTCCGCTTCCTGGGCAAGGTGGAGAACGTCGGCGACGTGCTGCGCGGCGGCGATCTCTTCCTGCTGCCCTCGGCCACGGAATCGTTCGGGCTGGCGGCGCTGGAGGCCATGGCGTGCGGCGTGCCGGTCGTGGCGAGCGCCGCGGGCGGGATTCCCGAGGTCGTGCAGGATGGCGAGACCGGCGTCCTCGCGCCCGTTGGCGATGTGGCCGGCATGACGGAGCGGGCGCTGCGCATTCTCAACGACCCCACCGAGCACGAGCGTATGCGCCGCAACGCCGCGGCCCGCGCGCTCGAGTTCTCGGCCGATCGCGTCGTCCCGCGCTACGAGAAGCTGTACGAGGAAGTGCTGGCGTGATCGCGCTGTCGCGCCTGATGCGCGCGCCGAATCTGCTCATTGCGGCGGCGGGCGTGCTGGCGGGCGGATGGATCGCGCTCGGGACGATTGCCCTTCCGAAAGAGCTCGTCTTCGCCGCGATCTCGGGGATCGCACTCGGCGCGGCGGGCAATGCCTGGAACGACATCTGTGACGCGGCGGCCGATCGCGTGAATCGGCCGGGCGCCCGCCCGCTTGCCGCGGGGCACGTCGCGCGAGGCACCGCCGACCTGATCGTTTTTCTGGGCGCCCTCACAGGTCTGACCGCGGCGGCGCTTGTGAGCGGCTGGCAGCTGCTTGCCGCGGCGGCCGCCCTGGCGGTGATGCTCGCCTACTCGCCGCTCCTCAAGCCGCGTCCGGCCTTGGGCAACGCGGCCGTGGCAGCCGTCGCGGGATCGCCGCCGTTCTACGGTGCCTTGGCCGTCGGCGCGCCGGGAACAGGTGTGGTCCCGTGGGTCCTGGCAGCCTGGCTGCACCTGGCTCGGGAGATCGTGAAGGACGTGGAGGACGAAGCCGGCGACCGCACGATCGGCCGCCGTACCATCCCGATCGTCGTGGGCCGGCGGCCGGCCCAGGTGGTCGCCGCCGGCATCGGATTGCTGTTCATTCCCGCGAGCCTGTTGCTGCCGCGCGCAGCCGGCTACGGCGGCGCGTACTTTGTCATCGCGCTCGTCGCGCAAATGGCCGTGCTCGTGGCGGCCACGTGGCTCCTGCTCGGCCGCGTGGAGCGGGTGAGCGCGCTCCTCAAGAGCGCCATGGTGGTCGGTCTGATCGCCCTCGTCGCGGGAAAGGTCGCATGAATCTCTGGCAAGGTATCCTGCTCGGTCTGGTCCAGGGACTGACGGAATTCCTTCCAGTGTCGAGCGATGGCCATCTCACCGTGATCGGTCACATCGCGGGCGTGCGTACGCCTGGCGTGTTCGTCGAGGTCGCGCTGCACGTGGCGACGCTCGGCTCCATCCTCGTGGTGTACGGCAAACGCTTTGCGCAGCTGGCGCTGGGCGTGCTGCGCCGCCAGCCCGACGACGTGCGCTATGCCGGGCTGCTCTTGCTGGGCATGATCCCGGCCGGCATCATAGGCATCCTGTTCGAGGACGTTGTGGCGCAGGCCTTCAATTCGCTCTGGGTGGCGGGCGTTGGGTTTCTGGTGACTGGCGTGGCGCTCTGGTCCACGCGGCGGCTGGTGGTGGCCGGCGTGGCCGGCGTGGCCGGCGCCGATCGCCCGACGCCCGCCGGGGCTCTCCTCGTGGGCTGCGCGCAAGCGCTGGCGATTCTGCCCGGCGTGTCCCGCTCAGGGATGACGATCTCGTCAGGGCTGTGGCTGGGTGTGGGCACGATCGCCGCGGCCGACTTCAGTTTCCTGATGGCGATCCCGGTGATCGCGGGCGCGGGGCTCGTCGAAGCGCGGCATATCGCCACCGACGTCGGGCAGGTCGGCGCGGCGCCGCTCCTCGCAGGGTGCCTGGTTGCGTTCCTCTCCGGCGTCTTCGCGATCCGCTTCCTGGTGGCGATGCTGCGGCGCGGCCGCTTCCACGCGTTCGCCCCGTACTGCTTTGCGGTGGGCGCACTGACCCTTGCCTACGCGCTGTGGCACGGCTAGAGATCGACGGCGTTCCGGCGGCGGTTCTGGCGCGCCGCTGGGGCGGAGGGACGGGCGTCCCGCAATGCGGTGTGTTTCGTACCCTCACGTCCACGCTCGACGCGATCCACGACCTCGGCGCCCAAGGCGCGCCCGCCGGCAGCGTCGTCATCGCTGAAGAGCAGACGGCGGGGCGGGGACGGGGCGGCCGCACCTGGCGCTCGCCGCTTGGCGGCGTGTGGCTCGGTCTGTTGCTCCGGCCTCCATTTCCAGGTGCCGGCGTCCTGTCGCTGCGGACGGGTCTTGTCCTTGCCGACATCGCCGACGAGTTGTTGGGCGCCCCGCGGACGCAGCTCAAGTGGCCCAACGATGTACTCGTGGACGGGCGCAAGCTCGCCGGGATTTTGTGCGAAGCGCGCTGGCAGGGTGAGGTGGCGCAATGGATGGCGTTGGGAATTGGCGTGAACGTGGCGAACCCGATCCCCGCCGAGCTTGCCGACCGCGCGATTGCGTTGCAAGCGATGGTACCCGCCATTCGCCGCATCGACGTGCTGGACCGCCTGGTCCCTGCCTTGCGCCCGCTCACCGCGCACCGCGCACCACTCACCGAGCTCGAATGTGCGGCGTTCGCGCGCCGCGACTGGTTGCGTGGCCGCCAGATTCGGGCGCCGTTGTTCGGGCGCGCGGCGGGGATCCGGCCCGACGGCGCGCTCCTCGTGGACACCGGTGCAGGGACGACGATGGTGCGTGACGGCCACGTCGAGCTATCTTAGCCGCCCATGCTGCTCGCCCTCGACATCGGCAACACGGAAACGACCGTCGGTCTCTTCGCGGGCGACCGCCTCGAGGGGGGGGGCCACTGGCGCCTGCACACGGCGCCGGAGCGAACGCCGGATGAGTGGGCGGCCGCCCTTACGGTGCATCTGACACAGGCGGGGCATTCGACCCAGGAGATCCGTGCAGCCATCGTCGCATCGGTCGCCCCGCAGGTAACCCAGAGCCTGTGCGAAGGGATCACGGTCGCCACGACGCGGCAGCCGGTGCGCGTGGACGCCCGCTCCAAGCTGCCCATCGTGCTCGATGTGGATGAGCCGTTGACCGTCGGCGCCGACCGCATCGTCAACACGCTCGCCGCCTCACAGCTATTCAAGCGGGACACGATCGTGGTGGACTTCGGGACGGCCACGACATTCGACTGCATCACCAGCGAGGGCCGCTTCATCGGCGGCGTGATCATGCCCGGTCTTCGCACCGCATCCGACGACCTCGTCCGCAAGACGGCGAAGCTGCCGGCCACCGAGCTGCTGCCGCCGACGCACGCGATCGGCCGCCGCACCGAGGATTGCATCC
Source organism: Gemmatimonadales bacterium (assembly GCA_040901965.1). Taxonomy (GTDB): domain Bacteria; phylum Gemmatimonadota; class Gemmatimonadetes; order Gemmatimonadales; family GWC2-71-9; genus 20CM-2-65-7. The sequence goes on from JBBDYB010000014.1 coordinate 31,677, forward strand.
GCGTGGGCGTGCTGTGGGGCACGGCCGACGCCGTGGACGGCCTCGTCCGGCGGATCAAAGCGGAATGGCCGACGAAGACGCGTCCGCAAACGATCGCCACCGGGGGGCTGGCAAGCCTCGTCTCGCCCCTCTGCAAGGAGATCGAGGCGGTGCACCCCGATTTGACACTGATCGGATTGCGGATCGCGGCGGCGGCGCTCGGCCTCAAGTGGTGAGCGAGGCTCGCTCCCTCAACGCCTGGCGCCGGTGGGGATATCGGTTGCTGCCCGGCGACCTGTACTCCTACCTCTTGCACCTCCGGCCCGCCGAGTGGCCGATCATGGCGGGGCACACCCTGCTGGGCTATGTCCTGGCCGCGGGGATCGACGGCGTGGTGCGAGGGCAGTCGCTGCCCGAGGCGCTCCGCGCCCTCGTCATCTGGGTCGTGTTCCTGAACGGCGGCACGCTCGCGATCAACAGCGTGTTCGATCGGGATGAGGGGGACATCGGTTATCTCAACGCTCCTCCACCGTTGCCGCGGTACCTGCTCCATTTCAGTGTGGCGCTGCTGGTCGCCGGTCAGCTGCTGGCGTTCACGCTCCCGACGGGGTTCCGCATCGCGTATGCGATCTGTTTCCTGCTGTCGATCGCCTATTCCGTGCCGCCGTTTCGCTTCAAGGCCGTGGCAGGCGTGGATTGGGTGATCAACATGTGGGGGTTCGGCACGCTGACCCCGTACGCCGCTTGGGCCGCCACGGGACGGCCGCTCGACGTCGGGCACGGGCTGGTGCTGCTGGCTTTCTGCCCGCTGTTTGCCGGGCTCTATCCACTGACTCAACTGTATCAATTCGATGAGGACCGGCGCCGCGGGGATCGGACGTTTGCGCTGATTCTGGGGATGCGGGTGAGTCTGGTGGTGGCAATCGTATGCACGCTGCTGGCGTTTGGGTTGTTCGCCTGGGCGGCGGCGATCCTCAACGTCCGGGCGTTGCCGCTCGTGCTGCCCCTCGTGTTGTGGCTGGCGGTGCTGGTGCCTTGGCTCGCCCGCCACGAGTCGTGGAGCCCGGCGCAGCACCAGCGGGGGATGTACCGGGCACTGGCCGCGTGGGCGGTTACGGATGTCGTGGTGCTGTTCGTCTTTGCCTGATGAGACTCGCGGTTTAGATTAGCGGCAACGGTAGGCTACCCTCACGAGGAGCATGCAGCGCATGACGGCTGGCACCGTGCCACCCTCCGGAGCGACGATCGATCGCTCGGACTTCCGCCACATCCTCGTCAGCGGGACCAAAGTCGGCGTCGTCATCGGCGTCTCCGTAATCGTATTCCTCGCGGTTTCGAGACTCATCCCTCCCGGAATCGTGCGGGCGCTGCTCCAGACCATCGTGGTGCTCGCGGGGGGCGTGGCCGCGAGCTTCCTGCCGGCGTATCTCGCCGCGGCGCGCACCATTCAAGGCATTGCCGGCGCGGCGGCGATCGGCCTGTGGGGCACGATCGTATTCATGGCGATCGACATCATCCTGCTCCGCCCCTTCCACGCATTTCCCTGGACCTGGGACGCGGTGGGGGGCGGCAGCACCTGGTGGTATTTGCCGATCTGGTGGATGCTGGGAACGTTCGTCGCCTGGATGGGCGGCCTGATCACCGCGGGGCGCGCCGCGCGCGGCGGCGACGTCGCTATTCGCGCCCTCGCCCTTCCCGTGGTCATCGGCGCCGCCGCGATTGCACTTGGCCTGACCCTCGGCCGAGTGGGTGTCTATCTCCCCGTCGCCGCCGGCGCCGGCTTCACCCTCGCCCTCACGGTGTTCGCTGTCGTCGCGATCGCCCGCAAGGGCTAGGCGAGGCGGAGGGAGGGGACAGCGATGCCACGTTGGCTGGCCCACCTGCTGGTCGTGGTCGGATGGCTCCTCACCCCCGTGTGGGCGTGGGGAGCTTCCCATCTGGGTCTCTGGCTCGGCGCGCTGGTCGCCCTGCGCCTCTCCAGCCCGCTCGCCATGCTCATCGTCGCCGGCCTCGGCGCGCTGCTGTTCGGGTTCGCCGTGCTGTGGGCCTGGGTCCGCTTCATGCGCCACTTGCCGCACCTGCTCTCCCACCATATGGCGCCCCGCGCCTCCGAGGAGCACGCCGCGATTGCGGCCGCGGATTGAACTCGCATTTCTGACCGGCGTCGCGCTTGGGGCGGGTCCGCGCCTCGAGGCGCAAGGACGCGACGTCGATTTTCTCTACGGGCGCTGGTATCAAGGCAATCAATCCACGAGCTATGAGCTGCGCACCGACGCGCCGCTGGGCGGCATCTTCTCCCACGGCCTTGCGGCACAGGTACTGATTCACGACAGCCTCGGCCGCCGGCGGGCCTTTTACGGCGCCGGGTGGGAGCTGCATGCGCTGCGACGCCGCGCCACGTTCGGCCCCTACGCCGTCGCCGGCGTCGCGCTGGGTCTGTCTACCGACACGACCGACCAAGCCCTCGCCACGCTGTGGAGCGTCGGAGCCGGAGTCGAGTGGCGGCCGGTGGCTTGGGTGGCGGTCGGGGTAGAGGGACGCTACCGGATCCAGGATGTGGGTCCCCGCGGCTTTTGGCGCACCGCGTCAGGGAGCCGGAGCGGGGTCAGTGCGGCGCTGGGCATGTCGGTCGGCCTCGGGAGCCGCGGGGGGGGAGGGGGGGGAGGGGGACGGGGAGCGCGCGTCGCCCGTCCCCCGCCGCTCCTGGTGCCCGCAACGATTACTGGGAACGCCGCGGACATCGTGCGCACCGCGCTCGACGTACTCGGGACGCCATACGAGTGGGGCGGGACGGCTGAGAACGGCTTCGACTGCTCCGGGCTGATCCAGTACGCCTACGGCCGGCACGGGATCCGCCTGCCGCGCATGAGCCGCGATCAGGCGACGTCCGGCGGCATCGTCACGCCGGTCCTCGAGGCGCTTAAGCCGGGAGATATTCTGCTGTTTGCGGCGCGGCCCAGCGGCGGCGTCACCCACGTGGGCATGTACGTCGGGGAACAGACGTTCATCCACAGCTCGAGCACGGGGGTCAAGCTGTCCCGCTTGCAGGCGCAGGACCCCGACGGGGCCTGGTGGGTGGCGCGGTGGGTGGGGGCGCGGCGGATCGTGGAATGAGGCTGGTCGCGGTGTGCGCCCTCGCCGTCGCCTGCGCCAGCACGCGCATCCCCGCAGCTCTTCGCGGTTACGATATCGTCGTGGAGGGCCGGGACGAGCAGAGCAGGGAGCTCGCTCGCGCCATGCGGGAGTCCGGGTTTCGTGTCCGGAACGCCCTCCGGGGTGGCAGCCGGCCGACCGCCGCCCTCATTCACTTCACGTTCCGCGACCCGGCCCCCGGGGAGCCCACCTGGCTGTTCGTTCGGCTCGCCGACACCCGCAGTGGGGAGATCGTCGGTACGGGAACAGTTCTGCTCGATTCGCTGACCGCGACGCCGAAGTCCCGGGCGACGGCGGCAATACAGGCACTTATCAGGCCTTGACACCTCCTGTCGCCCCGGCGAGATTCCTGCCAGTTGTTTTAGCACTCACCTCCTACGAGTGCTAACAGATAATCAATTCAAAGAGTTACGGAGGTCTGAGCATCATGGCAACGGCGACCAAGGCGAAGTACAAGGTCTACCCGTTGGCCGATCGCGTGGCGATCCGGCCGATGGAGGAAACAGAGACGATGAAGGGCGGGCTGTACATCCCCGACACGGCCAAAGAGAAGCCGATCCAAGGCGAGATCATCGCCGTGGGTCCCGGCCGGCGTGAAAAGGGCGAGGTCATCCCGATGGAGCTGAAAGTCGGGGACCGCGTGATCTACGGGAAGTACAGCGGCACACAGGTCGAGTTGAACGACGAAGAGATCATCCTGATCAAAGAAGGCGACGTCATCGCGAAGCTCGCGTAAGCATTCTAGGGAGGACGCACAGACATGGCAGCCAAGCATTTGGAGTTCAGCACCGAGGCCCGGGCCAAGCTCAAGCGGGGCGTGGACCAGCTGGCCGATGCGGTGAAGGTGACCCTCGGCCCCAAGGGCCGGAACGTGGTCATCGACAAGAAGTTCGGCAGCCCGACCGTCACCAAGGACGGTGTGACTGTCGCGAAGGAAGTCGAGCTCGAGGACGAGATCGAGAATATGGGCGCCCAGATGGTGAAGGAAGTGGCGACCAAGACCTCCGACCTGGCGGGTGACGGCACCACGACGGCAACCGTGCTCGCGCAGGCGATCTACCGGGAAGGCTTGAAGTCGGTCACGGCCGGGGCGAACCCGATGGCGCTGAAGCGCGGCATCGAAAGCGCCGTCACCACCGTGGTCGCCGAGCTGAAGAAAATCTCGGTCCCGACATCGGGCCGGAAGGACATCAAGCAGGTCGCCACGATCTCCGCGAACGGGGACGAGGAAATCGGCGAGAAGATCGCCGATGCGATGGACAAAGTCGGGAAGGACGGGGTCATCACGGTCGAAGAGGCCAAGAGCCTCGAGACCACGCTGGAGACGGTGGACGGGATGCAGTTCGATCGCGGCTATCTCTCGCCCTACTTCATCACCGATCCCGAGAAGATGGAGTGCGTGCTCGACGATCCGTACATCCTGGTTTACGAGAAAAAGATCTCGTCGATGAAGGACCTCCTGCCCGTGCTGGAGAAGGTGGCGCAGGCAGGCAAGCCGCTGCTCATCATCTCCGAAGATGTCGAGGGCGAAGCGCTGGCGACACTCGTCGTCAACAAGCTGCGCGGCACGTTGAAAGTCTGCGCGGTGAAGGCGCCGGGCTTCGGTGACCGCCGCAAGGAAATGCTGCGCGACATCGCCATCCTGACCGGCGGCCAGGTGATTTCGGAAGAGCTCGGGTTCAAGCTCGAGAACACCACGCTCAACGACCTCGGCCGCGCCAAGCGGATCATCGTGGATAAGGACAACACCACGATCGTGGACGGCAAGGGGAAGCGCGACGCGATCGAGGGCCGGAAGAAGGAGATCAAGGCCCAGATCGAAAAGTCCACGTCGGATTACGACAAGGAAAAGCTCCAGGAGCGGCTGGCGAAACTCGCCGGCGGCGTCGCGGTACTGAACGTCGGTGCGGCCACCGAGACCGAGATGAAGGAGAAAAAGGCCCGCGTGGAAGATGCGTTGCATGCGACGCGCGCGGCGGTCGAAGAAGGCATCGTGCCGGGCGGCGGCGTGTCGCTGCTGTGGTGCCAGAAGGCGCTCGATAAGGCCAAGGGCGCCGATGAAGACGAGAAGACCGGCATCGAGATCGTCCGCCGGGCCCTCGAGGAGCCGATCCGCACGATCGCGCAGAACGCAGGTGCCGAAGGCGCCATCGTCGTCGGCAAGGTGAAGGAGTCGAAGGACAAGAACTTCGGTTACAACGCCCAAACCGATAAGTTCGAGGATCTGGTCGCGGCCGGCGTCATCGACCCGACCAAGGTCACGCGGACGGCGTTGCAGAACGCGGCGTCGATCGCGGGCCTGCTCTTGACGACCGAGTGCGTCGTCGTGGAGAAGAAGGAGAAGGAGAAGGCTCCGCAGATGCCTGGCGGCGGTATGGGAGGCATGTACTAATAACGAGACGCCGAGGCGCCGAGACGCCGAGGCCGACCGTCGAAGCAGTGACGCATGCCCCGGGGAAGCTGGTCTCCCCGGGGCGTTGCGTTGCGGAGTGCAAATCGGGAACCAGCAGGGGTATCATTGGGGCGATGAAAAGTCCGGCATTGGTAACGATCGGTCTGTTGCTCCTGGCCGCCCAGGGGCAGACCCGCCTGGCGGGAAACTGGCAGGCGCGCGCCGGCGACGAGATTCGGCACATCATGGTGCGCAGCGACAGCTCCGCCCAGTTCGGCGAGCAGGTCGCCCGCTGGCGCGTGATGGGCGACAGTCTCTGGATTACGTTGGGCGACGGCGTGTGGCAGGTCTACGCGATGAGGCTCGAGCGGGACAAGCTCACGATCGCCGGGGGCGACCTCGAGAAGCCGGTCTCGTTGCGGCGCGTGGGTCCGCCGAACGTCCGTCCCGATACGCTCGTGATTCCCGACGCGCCGCCGGCGAATTCGCGGGCCTGGTAACCCGTTCGCCCTCTCCCGGAACGGGAGAGGGGGCCAGGGGTGAGGCCCTACTTCAAATCGCTGACGCCCGCGAGCCGCCAGCCCACGTCTCTCTTCTCGAAGCGCATCGCGAAGCGGCGCCGGTCCACGCGCGGCGCGCCACCCCGCGCCGGCACGTATTGAAACATCGCCCGCACGGTGGCAGTGGCCCCGGTGCCGCGCACGTTGAAGCTCTCGATCGTGAACTTCGCGGTGATCTGATTCCAGCCCCGGAAGAATGATTCCCAGCCGCGCTTCTCCTCGTCCGTCAGGCCGGGGTAGAGCACGCGGATGTTGGCGATGCGCTCGCTGGCGAGGGCGCGCCCCAGGTCCGTGAGCAGCACGTCCACGGCGCCCCGGGCATCGACGGGCTGACTGCTGGGCGGCGCGATGCCGGCGTCGATACCAATCTGCTCGGCGCTCTGGGCCGCCACCTTGGCCAGCGTGAAGTCCTGCTTACGCAGCAGCGACTCGGCGCGCACGAGAAAGATGCCGGCGTTGGTGGCCGCGGGTCCGCTGGGGATCGCCTGCACGACCGGCGTCACGCGCTGCACCATCCGCTGCGCCTCCCGGTCCATGGTGAGCGCCTCGCCGCGCGCCCGCGCGTACTGCTGTGCCGACGCGACATACCCCTGCAACGCCCGCGCTTGGTCGCCGGCCTGTAGCGCCTGTTCTGACGCCTGGAACATCGTTTCCGCGAGGAGCATCGCGGGCACGTGGTTCTTCACCGCGCCCGCCCGCATCGCGCGATCACGCGCGGCGAACGCGGAGTCGCGCCGCGCGCTCACGGCCACCGAGACCGGCGCCGCATCGGCCGCCGGCAAAGCAGGGGGGCCGGGAGGGGCCATCAAGCCGCCCGGCGCCGCCGCCGCCGACGGTGTCGAGCGGAGAACGCTCGTGGAGTCGGGCGTCGGCTGGCCGGGGGCGTAGAGGAGCAGCGCGACGACGGCGGCGAGGGCTCCGAGAACCGCGATCCGCCACTTCATCGGTGCGTGAGTAATCAGCTTCAGCATGGGTCGCGGCAAGGGAGTCCAGCGGCCCAGCGGCTGCGTCGCCTCGTCGTCCGCGCCGGACAGCGCCGAGCGGATCCCCTGGAGGGTCCCCTGCATCTGGCTCGCGGACTCGTAGCGCTCGTGCGGCACCTTGTTCATCGCCTTGGCGACCACCCGCTCGAGCGCCGCGGGGATGGACGGCGCCACCGTGCGCAGCGGCCGCGGATCCGTCGTCAGCACCTGATAGAGCACCCCGTGCACCGACTCGGCTTCGAACGGCCGCTGGTAGGACAGCAGCTCGTACAGCAAGCAGCCGACGGCGAAGACGTCGGTCGCCGGGGTGATGGCGCCGTTGGTGATCTGCTCGGGGGCCATGTACGTCGGCGTGCCGACGATCGCGCCCGAGCCGGTCGCATCGCCCGTCTGCAGCCGCGCAATCCCGAAATCCATGATCTTCACACGGCCGTCCGGCATCACGCGCACGTTCGATGGTTTCACGTCGCGGTGAATCACGCCGCGCTGGTGGGCGAAGTGGAGGCCCGCGAGCACCTCGATCGTGATGTCGAGCTTGCGCTCCAGCGCGAGGGGATCGCGCAGCGCAATCATGTCGGAGAGATCGCGGCCCTCGACCAGCTCCATCGCGATGAAGAGCTGTCCTTCGGACTCGCCGAGGTCGTAGACGGTGACGATGTTGGCGTGCTGGATCGCGCCGGCCGCGCGCGCCTCGCGCAGGAAGCGGTCCTGCATGTCCCTCGTCTTGCGGAAACTGCCGCTCAGGAGCTTGAGCGCCACGTAGCGCCGCAGCACCGTGTCGTACGCCTTCCACACGATGCCCATTGCCCCTTCGCCGAGGAGCGTGTGCAGCTCGTACTTGCCGAGCCGGCGGTAGCGCTGCTGCGCCTCGCTCACCGGGTCAACCAGTCGTAAGCACCGCTCAAGTACGTCCGCATCGGGTCGTCCACGTCCACGTGGCGGCGGGGCAGCACGCGCTCGACCACCGCGAGAAAGCCCTGCCGCGTCATTCGTTCTGATCCGGCGCCTCCCCAGGCGAAGGGCGGGACGTACTTCGGAGCGCGCACTCCATCGAAGACGCTGGCGCCGGCACCGATCACCGTGCCGGTGTCGAGCAACGTGCCGATGGCGGTTTTCGCGTGATCGCCGATTAGACTACCCAGGAATTGGTGTCCGGTTTCCAGCGGGGTCCCCCCGACGTCCAGCCGCACGGGTCCGTATGTGTTCTTCAGATTGGATGTGATCGTGCCGGCGCCGAGATTGACCCACCGTCCCACGACCGAATGCCCCACGAAGCCGTCGTGCGCCTTGTTGGCATATCCCAGCAACACGGTGGTGGCCATTTCACCGCGCACGACCGACCAGGGACCGATCGCCGAGGCCCGAATCGGCCCGCCGAGGAGGCGCGTGTTCGCCCCCGCCCAGAGCGGCCCCTCGAGCCGGGTCCCCGCCCGCACCTCGACGCCGCTTTCCAGCACGACCGGCCCGTTGCGCGTGTCGAAGACCACGTCCGGCTCCACGGTCGCTTCGCGCAGCGAGACCCAGGTGGGATCCCCCAGGACCGTCGTTCCCTTCGGCACCGCGTCGGAGTCGCCCAGCAGGGCGAGGACATCCTCGCGCAACAACTGTTCGAGCGCGCTGACCAGGTCATAGACTCCACGCATCAGCACACCCTGCACCGGGATGGCCTGAGCGTTGGAGAGCGGGCCGTTCCACGTGACCCCCGCTGGAACCGCCCAGCCGACCGTAATGCCCTCGTGGGTGAGACGCACGGGGGCGTCGGGGAGATGCGTGGCCAGGCCGCGCGGCGCGAACGTGGATGAGCCGATCACGGCCGGGCCGACCACGGGGCGCCGGGCCTCGACCGGCGGCACGCCGGCCTCGGGGAAGCCCCCCAGATGCGGCAGCGCGAAGATGGCCGTCGCCTCGGCGCCCACGAAGGTCTCCCAGCGCTCGCGCACGAGGTGCGCGCCGGCTCGCAGCTCGCACAGCGGCCGCATGCCGGCAAACGGCGCCCACGCCGGTCCCGGATCCGGGTCGAGGAGATAGAGCGCGTGGCTCACAGGCCCTGCACCAGCGCCTTCAGTTTGTCGGCCTTGCCCGTGGGCATCACGAGCGTGTGGCCGTTGGCGCGCACCACCACCATGTCCGACACGCCGACCACCGCGATGTGCTCGTTTTCCGACCACACGACCGAGTCGTGCACATCGTCGGCGAGCGTGACGTTGCCCACGGTGATGTTGCCGTGAGCGTCGCGTTTGCGGATGCGCAGCAGGGCGTCCCACGATCCGATGTCGTCCCAGGGAAACGCGCCCGTCACGACGGCGAGGCGCGACGTGCGCTCGAGCACCGCAACGTCCACCGCCACCGGCGTGACGGCGGCGAAGAATCGGGGGGCATCACCGGCCGACAGCGCCGGCCAGCCGGCGGTGAGCTCCGTCGCGTACGCGCCGGCTTCTCCGAGGAAGCGCGCGACACCCCACGCGAACAGACCGGTGTTCCACAGCGCTCCGCGCCGCCGCAGCAGCGCGGCCCGCGCGGCACTCGGCTTCTCGACAAACCGCTTGACTTTGCGCGCGCTGCCGAGCGCCTTGCCGGGCACGATGTAGCCGTAGCCCGTCTCAGTGCGCGTGGGCTTCACGCCCACCGTGACGAGCACGTCCTGCTCGGCGGCCACACCGAGTGCGTGCGTCGCGGCCGCCCGGAACGCGCGGTCGTCGCCGACGGCCCAATCGGCGTGCAGCGACAGCATCTGGCCGCCGGGGTCATGCTTCGCGATCCAATGTGCCGCCCACGCGAGGGCGGGGGCGGTAGACGCGGCCCGCGGCTCGGCGAAGATGTTCGCCTGCGGCACTTCGGGGACGGTGGCGGCCACGCGCTCCACGAGAAACGGGCCCGTCAGGATCAGGATGCGTTCGGGAGGCACGATACCGCGGAGGCGCCCGACGGCCTGCGCGAGCAGCGGACGGTCGCCCGTGAGCGGCAGAAACTGTTTGGGCCGTTCCGGGGTGGACACGGGCCAGAACCGCGTGCCCGATCCGCCGGCGAGAATCGCCGCCCAGGTGCTCATGGTGCGACGGCCTCGTCATCGGGCGGGGGATCCCCGAACATCATCGCGATGCGCTGGCTGAGCTTGGTTGGGCTGAATGGCTTCGTCACGAGCGCGGCGCCGAGCCGGCGGGCTTCCCGGAGTACCCGATCCTCGCCCTCGGCGGTCAGCACCAGCACCGGGAGGCGGGCGGTGTCGCCTTGGCCGCGCAAGTCGCGCAGGAAATCGAGGCCCGAGCCGTCGGGCAAATGCAGATCCAGGAGCAATCCGTCCGTGGGCGGCGCCGCGCGCAGCACCGTGCGCGCATCGGCGAGCGTGCGCGCGAAGGTCACGCGGTACCCCAGCTGCTCCAGATAGGGACGCAGAACGAGCCCGATGTGGGGCTCGTCATCAACGACGAGGAGATGCCGCGCAGCTGTGGCCAACGGCGGCCCGTCCGCTCAGAGCAGGCCGGCGATGGCCGTGCGGTGGCGGCGGAGGTCGAACAGCAGCGCCCCGACGTTGGTCGTGGGTTGTACGAGGACGATCAGCAGAGCGTCGGCGTTGAGCACGGTGACGACCGCGAGGCCGCCGCCGAACTCGAGCACCGCCGTGCCGAACTCCCCGCGACCGCCGGCGTCGCCAAGCTGGGCCATGTGCTTGATCGCTGAAGGCAGCAGCGCAGCCACGTTTTCCGTGTCTACGCCGTTCGTCGCACGGGAGTCGATCGGGAGCCCGTCGCGGCCCACGACCACTACCGCGTCCACGCCGCTCGATCGGCTCAGCGCTTCCACTACGTCGCGGATCGTCGCCATAGGGGCTGGCAACGTAGGGTTCGGGGAAGTCGAAGTCAAGCAGCCACCGTGGGTTGACCCACTCGGATGCCGCCCTGTAATTTCCCAGCACTTCCATGCGCCTCCCCCATCGTTCATTTCGCAGCGCCGCGCTCGCCGCGCTGGTCCTCGCGCTCGTCGCCGCCTGCGGTGAGCCGCTGGGTCTGCCTCGCGCCAACTTCGCCAATCGTGTGGACACGCTCGCGCTGTACGCGTTGAGCGGCACGCCGGTCACGGTGCCCTCGGGACTGCGCCTCCAAGACAGCAGAGCGGTGCGCACCGATCAGACCCCGGTGTTCGACTTCGCGTTCGACATCGATACTGCTGGTCGCGCACTGTTGCTGCCGACGGGCGCGCTGCAGCTCGGACGGCTGTCCGGCGGGCAGATCAGCAGCCTGCCTTTCGATTCCATTCGCATCGCGCCCGACCGGAACTATCAGCTCGACAGCGCGATCGTCGTGGACAGCGGCACCGTTGCGATCCTGCATTCCCGTCCCACCGACTGCGGTTTCGGGCTCGTTGTGCCGTTGTACGCGAAGGTTCGCGTCCTCGCGATCGATACGACTTCCGGCCCGAACGGCCGCCGGATCGACTTCGAAATCCTCAGCAATGCGAACTGCGGCTATCGCGGGCTAGAGCTGGGCCTGCCGACCCGTTAGGCCGCTCCCGTGATCGATCTGAAGCTGCTGCGCGCCTCGCCCGCCCAGGTGCGGGCGGCGCTCGCCCGTCGGGGCGATCCCTCCCTCACCCGGCTGCTCGACGAAATCGAAGCGCTCGACATGAAGCGCCGGACCCTCACGGCGCAGCTCGACCAGCTGAAAGCCGAGCGCAACGATGCGGCGAAAGCGGACGCGGTGGTGGCGAAGGCGCAGGGCGGCCTTCCGGAGGCGACGGCAGCCGCCCGCCGTCAGCTCGGCGAGCGCATTGCAGCGCTCGAGTCGGAGCTGCGCCAGATCGAGACGACGCTCGAGGCCAAGGCGCTGTTCGTTCCAAACCTGCCCCTGCCCGACGTCCCCGACGAAAACACGGTGCTGCGGAGCTGGGGCACGCCGGCGCCGAAAGGTGGGAAGCCACACTGGGAGATCGCCGAGCGGCTCGGCATGCTCGACTTGCCGCGCGGCGCGAAGCTCGCCGGCTCGGGATTCCCCGTCCTCATGGGTGCCGGCGCGCGCCTCGCCCGCGGCTTGATCAACTTCATGCTGGACCTCCACGCGCGCGAGCATGGTTATGTGGAGGTCGAGCCGCCCTTCCTCGTCCGGCGCGAGATCATGACGGGCACCGGGCAGCTGCCGAAGTTCGAGGACGACGCCTACCGCACCGTGCCCGACGACCTGTTTCTGGTCCCGACCGCGGAAGTCCCCCTCACCAATCTCCACCGTGACGAAATCCTCGACGGGACGACCCTGCCCAAGGGATACGTCGCGTACACGCCGTGCTTCCGCCGTGAGGCCGGTGCGGCGGGCAAGGACACGCGGGGACTGTTGCGCGTGCATCAGTTCGACAAGGTGGAGTTGGTGCGGTTCTGCCGCGCGCCCGATTCGCCGGCGGAGCACGACTCGCTCACCGGCCACGCCGAAGAAGTGCTGCGCCGGCTCGAGCTGCCCTATCGGGTGGTCCTGCTCGCGGCCAACGACTTCTCGTTTGCGAGCGCGAAAACGTATGACCTCGAGGTCTGGGCTCCTGGCGTCGGGCAGTGGCTCGAGGTGTCGAGCTCCAGCACGTTTACCGATTATCAGGCGCGGCGTGCCAACATCCGCTGCCGCCCGCGGCCCGGAGAAAAGCCGGAATTCGTGCACACGTTGAACGCCTCGGGGGTCGCACTCCCGCGCACGATGGCCGCCCTGCTCGAGACGCGCCAGCAGCCCGACGGGTCCGTCACCGTACCGCCCGCGCTGGTGCCGTACGTCGGCGCGGACCGCCTTGCCTAGAGACCTTCTCCGACGGGCGGGCCCCACGGCGCTCGTCGGTGCGGCCCTGTTGTTCGGCGCGCTGTCCCTCGGCTACGCCTGGGTCGTCGCGCGCCATCTCCGCGATGATGCCCGCGAGACGAGCCGGCTCCTGGGTCACGTGTTTGCGGGACTGAACGATCCACGCGAGGGCGCCGCCGCCGACGCGCTACTCGCGCTCGCGGACGAGGTGCGCCGCCTCGGCATTCCGATCGCCGTCACCGATACCGCGGGCCGCATCACGGCGCTCGACAACGCCCCATTTGGGGATGGCGCCGATGTGAGCGAGGAGACGCGCCGCGCCTGGATCGCGCAGCTCGACATGGTGCACGAGCCGCTGGTCCAGCCCGGCGTCGGCACGATCCATTATGGCGCGCTGCCCGCGGCGCGGGCGTTGACCGGCCTCGCGGTCCTCCAGGGCGTCGTGTTCGCCTGTCTCGTGCTGCTCGCCGCGTGGGCCATGCGCGAGCGCGTCAACGCCGCGCGCGACCGCCTGTGGGTGGCGATGGCCCGCGAGTCGGCGCACCAGCTCGGCACCCCGCTCATGAGCCTCACGGGTTGGATTGATTACCTGCGCGAGAATCCGGGTACGCCCGGCGGGGAGCTGGTGCGCCATCTTGAAGCCGACGCGGAACGGCTCGAGCGGGTCGCCAAACGGTTCGAGCGCATCGGCCGTCCCGCGCGGCGTGAGCCGGTCGGGCTCGGCACGGCCGCCGAGCGCGTGGTGGCCTACTTCCGGCCACGGCTGCCGACGCTGGCGCATCCCGTGACCCTCACGCTCGCATCGCCGGGCGCCGGGCCCACCGCCACGGGGGACCCGGTGTTGATCGAGTGGGCGCTGGAGGTCGTGGTCAAGAATGCGATCGACGCGTTGAGCGGCCGCGGCGGCCGCATCGAAGTCGCAGTACAGGGGGCCGAGCGCACCGGCCGCTTCAGCGTCCGGGACGATGGTCCTGGCATCGCCGCCCACATGCAGGGCCAGCTCTTTGAGCCTGGGGTATCGAGCAAGACCGGCGGCTGGGGCATCGGCCTCGCCCTCGCCCGCCGCATCGTCGAGCAGCAGCACGGAGGCCGCGTTTCCTTTCACCCGGGAGAGCAGGGGCGAGGCTCGGTCTTCGTGCTCGAGTTCCCACTCACCACGCCATGACGCTGCCTCTGAACCCCGCCCAGCGGGCCGCGGTCGAGCATGCCGGCGGCCCGCTGCTCGTCCTGGCGGGCGCGGGCTCGGGGAAAACGCGCGTGCTCACCGCACGCATCGCCCAGCTCATCACGGCGCACGGCGTGTCACCGCAGCGCATCCTGGCGGTCACGTTCACCAACAAGGCGGCGGGAGAGATGCGCAGCCGCGTGGGCCAGCTGCTGGGCGCCGATCCCCGCGGCCTCTGGATCGGGACGTTTCACTCGCTCGCCGCACGCCTGCTGCGCCGGGAAGCGCCCCTGCTGGGCTTCGGTCCGAACTTCACCATCTACGATGAAGACGACTCCCAGGCGCTCGTGAAACGCCTGCTGGAGCAGCGCAATCTGTCCCCGAAAGCGTATCCCCCCCGCGCGCTCCACGGGATCATCTCAGCGGCCAAGAACCGGATGCTGCTCCCCGAGGAGCTCGGCGCCCAAGCGGACAGTCCGATCGCGCGCGTCGCCGCGGACGTCTATGCGGCGCTGGGGCCGGCGCTCAAGCAGGCCAATGCGATGGATTTCGACGACTTACTGCTCCACCCCCTGACGCTGTTTCGCGAGCATCCGGAGCGCCTCTTGTACTGGCAGGACCGGTTGCAGCACGTCCTGGTGGACGAGTTTCAGGATACCAACGCGGCGCAATACCTGCTCGTCAAACAGATCGCGCGCCTCCACGGCAATCTCTGCGTGGTGGGTGATGACGATCAGGCGATCTACGGCTGGCGAGGCGCGGATGTGCGTCACATGCTCGCCTTCCAGAACGACTTTCCGGGGACCACGCTGATCCGGCTCGAGCAGAATTACCGCTCCACTCAGGTGATTCTCGATGCCGCGAACGGCATCATCGCGGAAAACACGTCCCGCTTGGGCAAGACCCTGTTCACGGACAAACGGGGCGGGGAGCGGGCGGTGCTGCTGGCCGCAGCCGACGAGCGCGACGAAGCCGAATGGCTCGCGGGGGAATTCGTTCGTCGGGCCGCCGAAGGCGATATCCCCTACGAGGGCATGGCGGTCCTGTACCGCACCAATGCGCAGTCCCGGCCGTTCGAAGAGGCGTTCCGCTTCCGGCGCATTCCCTATCGGCTGGTCGGGGCGGTGAGCTTTTACGAGCGGCGTGAGGTGAAAGACCTCCTCGCCTACCTGCGGCTAATCGCCAATCCTGCCGACGACGAAGCCTTCCTCCGGGTCGTCAACGTTCCCCGGCGCGGGGTCGGCGATGCCTCGCTCACCTTGCTCACGCAGGCGGCGGCCGCGTGGCGCAAACCGCTGCTCGAAACGGCGCGCGGCGCCTCCCGGGTCGCTGAGCTGCGGCCGAACGTGCGCGAGGCCCTGGCGGGCGTGGCCGGGCTGTTCGACCGCCTGCGGGACGCCGTGGGCAAGGCCGATCCGGCCACCGTGCTCGAGGCGGTGCTGGTCGCCACCGGCTACGAGCAGTATCTCGCCGAGGAAGGGGCCGAGGGCATGGAGCGGCTGGAGAACGTGCGGGAGCTGATCGCCGGCGCAGCCGCCTGGGCGGAGGTGCAGGACGCGGACGACGGGGGAGAGGACGAGCGGGGCTCGCCGGTGGAGCGCTATCTCACGCAGGCTGCCTTGATCACGGCGGTAGACGAGGACCGCGACACGCCGGGCGTGACGCTCATGACGGCGCACATGGCGAAAGGGCTCGAGTGGCCGGTGGTGGCGCTGGCCGGACTCGAGGACGGACTGTTTCCGCTCCATCGCGCGGTGGGCGAGCCGGGAGGCATCGAGGAGGAGCGGCGACTCTGCTACGTAGGTCTCACGCGCGCCCGCGAAAAGTTGTATCTCTCATGGGCGCGCACGCGCTATCGCAACGGCCGCTTGGAGCTTGCCGAGCCGTCGCGGTTCCTCGACGCGTTGCCGCCGCAGGTCGTCGAAGAGCGGAGCACGACGCCGTCGTGGGAGCGCGCGCCGCGCGCGACGGCGCGCGCCGCGCGCAGCTCCGCCGCGACCCGTCGCGCGCTGCCGGAGGTCGAGTTTCCCGAAGAAGTGTCGCAGGACGCTCCGCGCTATGTGAAGGGGGAACGGGTCCGCCACCGGAAGTTCGGCGGCGGGGTGGTGCGCGCGGTGTCGGGGCAGGGACGGGACCTGCGGGTGAGCGTCGACTTCGACGATCCCGAGATCGGATCCAAACAGCTGCTCGTGGCCTACGCCGGCCTCGAGCGCGACTGGGGAGGGGAGAGCGCATGAGCGTCACGCGGGACGACGTACTCCGCATCGCGCAGCTCGCGGAGCTGGATGTGGATGAGGACACTCTGCCGGCGCTCGCCGAGCAGATGTCGCGGATCCTCGACTACGTCGCGCAGCTCAGCGCCGTGCCCGCGAGCGAAACGTTGAAGCCGTACGTGCCGGGACCCGACGCGATCCGCTTCCGCCCCGACGAAGTCAGTCCCTGGCCCCTCGCGGCCGGCCCGGAGAAGTTCGCGCCCGCGTTCAAGGACGGATTCTTCGTCGTGCCGAAACTCGGGCAATTCGACGAACCCGTTCCCGCGCCTCCCGATCTGTGAGCGACGGCAAAGCGGTCGCCGACCGCCTCATCAAAGCCAAGCGCCTCAACGCGCTGCTCACGCCGCCCAAGGAACTCCGCAAGTCGCTCCAGGCGCAGGCCGCGGCCGCCCGGCCCACCGGAGTGCTCTACGGGATGCCGGTCGCGGTGAAGGACAACATCTGCACGCTCGAATTCACGACGACGTGCGGCTCGCGGATTCTCGAGAACTACCGCTCGCCGTATGAAGCGACGGCGGTCGCGAAGCTCAAGGCGGCGGGCGCGCTCATCGCCGGAAAAACAAACTGCGATGAGTTCGCCATGGGCTCATCCACGGAGCATTCCGCGTACGGACGCGTCTTTCATCCGCTCGACAAATCGCGCGTCCCCGGGGGCTCGTCCGGCGGATCGGCGGCGCTCGTCGGGGCGGGAGCGATCCCGGCGGCGCTGGGCTCGGATACCGGCGGCTCCATCCGCCAGCCGGCATCGTTTTGCGGCGTCGTGGGCATCAAGCCCACCTATGGGCGCGTGAGCCGCTACGGGCTCGTCGCGTTCGGCTCGTCGTTGGATCAGATCGGCGTGTTGGGCCGGAGCGTGCACGACGCCGCACGAGTGCTGTCCGTGATCAGCGGACGCGACCCCAAGGATGCGACCTGCGAGGATCGGGACCCGCTGCGGCTGCCCACCGTGCCGGAGTCGCTGCAGGGCTTTGTCGTCGGGTTGCCGCGGGAGTATTTCCCGCCCGAGCTCGACCCCGCGGTGCGCCGCGCCTGTGACCGGGCCGTGCGCCTCATGAAGGAGCTGGGCGCTGCCGTGCGGGAAGTATCTCTGCCGCACACGCCGTATGCCGTTCCCGCGTATTACGTTATCGCGCCCGCCGAGGCGTCGTCCAACCTGGCCCGGTTCGACGGCATCCGCTACGGCCCCCGCTTGGACGGCGCCACCGATCTGCGGGGCCTGTATCGCACGACGCGGGGGGAGGGGTTCGGCCCCGAGGTGCGGCGCCGCATTCTCGTCGGCACCTACGTCCTGTCCTCCGGCTACTACGATGCTTACTACCGGCGGGCGCAGCAGATGCGCGCGCTGATCGTGCAAGATTTCCGCAACGTCTTCGACCGCGGGGTGGACCTGTTGTTCACGCCCACGACCCCCACGCCGGCATTCAAGGCCGGGGAAAAACTGGCGGACCCGGTGGCGATGTACGTGTCCGACATCTTCACGGTCACCGCGAATCTCGCCGGCTTGCCGGCGATCTCGCTGCCCATCGGACGCGCGAAGGGTCTGCCCCTCGGCGGGCAGCTCATCGGGCAGGCGTTTCTCGAGGACGAGATGATCGAGGCCGCCTACGCCCTGGAGCGCGTCGTGCCCGCGACGGACGAGGCCTGATGGGGACGCCGCCCCCCCCGCCCCCCCCGCCCCCCCCGCCCACCCCTCGGTCAGGCTGGGAGACGATCATCGGGCTCGAAACCCACGTGCAGCTGCGGACGGTCTCGAAGATGTTCTGCGGCTGCTCGGCGGCGTTCGGCGGCGCGCCCAATACGCACGTGTGCCCGGTATGTCTGGGTCTCCCGGGCGCGCTGCCGGTCGCCAACGGCGAAGCCATCAAGCTGGCCGTGCGCGCGGCGCTGGCGCTCGGCTGCACGGTGCATCCCAAGAGCATTTTCGCGCGCAAGAACTACTTCTATCCCGATCTGCCGAAGGGCTATCAGATCTCGCAGCACGAGCAGCCGCTGGCGACGGGCGGCGTGCTCTCGTTTGTGTCGGCCGAACGCGGGCTCGTCAACGCGACGATCGTGCGCCTGCATGTGGAGGAGGACGCCGGCAAGTCGATCCACGACCGCTTTGCCAAGGCGACGGCGGTCGATCTCAACCGCTCGGGCGTGCCGCTCATCGAGGTCGTCGGCGGCCCGGACCTCCGGTCTCCCGCGGAGGCGCGCGCTTATCTCCAGACGCTGAAGCAGCTGCTCGAGTACATCGGCATCTCCGACTGCGACATGGAAAAGGGCAGCTTGCGCGTGGATGCCAACGTGTCGGTGCGACGGGTGGGCGACACGGTGCTCGGGACGCGCAGCGAGGTGAAGAACATCAACTCGTTCGCGTTCGTCGAGAAAGCGTTGGGCGTCGAGCGCGACCGCCAAATTGCGCTCCTCGAATCGGGCGGGACCGTCATGCAGCAGACAATGCTGTATGACGCGAAGGACAATACGGTGCGGCCGCAGCGCTCCAAAGAGGAGAGCCACGACTATCGTTATTTCCCGGACCCCGATCTGCCGCCGCTGGTGCTCACGCCGGAATTCATCGCGGAGCAGCAGAGCGTGTTACCGGAGCTGCCGGCGGCCAAACGCGAGCGTTTCGTCACCCAGTACGCGCTCAGCCGCGACCACGGCGCGGTGCTCACCGCGGACCGCGCGGTCGCCGACTATTACGAGCAGGTGGTGCGCGCCAGCGCCGAGCCGCAAGCGGCGGCGAACTGGGTGATGACGGAAGCGCTGGCCGACGCCAAAGACCATCAGGACCAGCTGCGCGTCGCGCCGGCGGCGCTCGCGCAGCTCATCGCCCTGGTCAAAGGCGGCACCCTGAGTCACCAGGCGGCGAAGCGCGTGTTCGGGGAGGTCGCCGCGAAGGGCGGCGAGCCGCGCACGGTCGCCGAAGCGCTCAGCCTCGTGCAAGTAGCGGACACGAACGTGGTGGCCGCATGGGTGACGGACGTGCTGGGCGCGCACGCGGCTGAAGTCGTCCGTTACCGTAACGGCGAAACGAAGCTGCTGCCGTTTTTCCTGGGGCAGGTGATGCGAGCGTCGAAAGGCAAGGCCGACCCGAAACTGGCGCAGCGGGTGCTCGAGGAGAAACTGGCTTCCTAGTCGGCCCGCCAGGGCCGATGCGCCCGCGACTGCCGCCAGTACGCCAGCGACGGCGACGGCAGTCCGAAGTGCTGCTCCGCCGTATCCTCCACGCGCTCCGGCTCGTGCCGTCCCCCCTCCCGCAGTGCCTGGCGCCGCATCCGTTTCGCGAGTCCCAGCGCCTTCTCCCCCGCGGGGTCGAGCCGCCGCGCGGCGGCGTCCGCCGCGCCGAGCGTTTCCATGACATACTCGAAGGTGACGGCCATGTGACGCTCGACGTCGGAGTCGGCGAGGTCCCAGCGGCTGGTGCCGGCGATCACCTGGAACACCCACTGCCAGCTCTGGCTCTCGGTGAGATGCACCATCCCGCGGAACAGCCGGCGGTTGGTCCGCACGCTGAACAGGGTGGGGGAGAGAATGCCGTCGAGGTGCGCGTCGCTCGCGGCGTGGTCCTTCATGATCACGTCGCGCGCTTCGCGCGCGTACGCGTCGCCGAGATGCGTCTCGAACCGGCTCTCCCAGTAGGAATGGCCGAGCGCGACGGTGCTGGACGTCAGCACCAGCTGGCGCGGGACGAAGAAGTTGTGGGCGACGGTATCGGCCGCGAGGTGCGAGAGGTACCCGAGGCCGAACGCGCGCAGCGGGTCGCTCGGCGCCAGATCGAGGATCTCCTGGCCCACGTGCCAGGCGTGGCAATGCCGTCCGACCGGCGCGTACTTCTTCGCCATCGAGGTGTCGGCGGCGATGTTGCCGTAGAGAAAGTCGTAGGGAAACGCGCGGACAAGGTCCGCGATGGCCGCCGGCAGCTGGTGCAGATTGGCGAGCACCGACTCGCCCAGGAAAATATGCGTCCCGGGCGTCCATGCGTGCGCCACTTCCGGGAACAGCACCAGCGCAAGGGCGGCCAGGAACACCGCGGTGACCAGCCGCTTCACCGCCGTTTCTTGCTCTTGAGCATCTTGCGGCTCCAGCGCCACAGCGACAGGCCGCGCCGCACGTTCTGGAGCGTCGCGGCCGCGTCGAGCGCGGTCTCCTCGAGCTCTTCCTGCATCACCTCCGCCAGGGCATCGAGCTCGGTGAGGCGCTCTTCGGCCTTGTCCGCGGCCCGCACGATGCGGTGCCGGATGTCGTGCGAGGTGTCCAACAGGGCGTCCGCTTCGGTCTTGATGGACCCGATCAGCTGGCGCACGTCCGCGATCGCGGGCCCCGCCACGTTGCGCAACGCCTTGATCGTCGCCCGCACGCCCCACGCCGCGGCGATGACGGCGGCCGCTCCGACCAGGGCGGCGAGCGCGATGATAGCGAGACTCAGCGCCGAAACGACGCCGACCCAGGTCGGAAGCATCACGTAACCTCGGTTCGTGGCGGCGCGGCTGTCAACGGGGTGGGCTCGCGCGCCGCCAGCCGGCGCAGTGGCCCGGCCAGCGCCTCCGCCACCAAGACGCTCAGCAGTACTGTGGACAGCACCGCGCCTCCCCCGATCCCCGGGGGGGGACCGCCATGCGCGACCTCGAAGCCGGCCGCGAGCGCCACGGCCGCCGCTCCCTGTGCGACCGTCGCCAGCCCCAGATGCGGGGGCAACGCACGCACCGGCGCCCACACCCGGCCGAACCGGATCGACGTCCAGCGCGTGGCGATCCGCACGACGGCGAGCAGGAGGGCTGCCGGCAGCAGCCACGCCGTCGGGAGCCGCAGCAACACGCCAGCCAGAATAAGGAAGGCGGCGTATGTGTATGGGCCCCACTCGGCGAGCAGTGCCCGCACACGCCCTGGGTGCTGGGAGACGTTCACGATCAACGCCGTCGTGAGGCCGCAGACGAAGAACGGCGACAGGCCCGTCGCGTAGCCGAAGCCCGCGCCCAGCAGGATCACGCCGAAAAACTCGATTCCCAGATACTCGGGGTCTGCCTGCCAGCGCGCGAGCAGCACGAACAGCGCCGCCAATCCACCGCTCGCTAGGACGGTGAGCGCCACGCCGCGCACCGCGCCGTGCGGGAGGGAGAGGGGAAAGGCCACGGCAATGGCCACCGCCGCGAACGCCGTGTCGAAGAGGGCAGTGCGGCGCGCGAGTTTCGGCCCCCGCCAGCCCGCGGAAATCGTCGCCGCCGCGGCCAGCGTCACGATCGCCGGCACGGTGGGACGCCATGCCGCGGCGAGCGCCGGGACCGTCCTGATCAACATCCACACCGTGAGCCCCGTAACCGCGAACACCGCGGCGGCGAGCGCCGCGCCGGCCTTCCACGCGCCCGCCGGGAAGCGACGCAGCAGCCGCCGGTCGAGCCGGGCGCCGAACGCGGCGCCGATCCAGCCG
The DNA here is from genome assembly GCA_040901965.1 of Gemmatimonadales bacterium. Classification (GTDB taxonomy): domain Bacteria; phylum Gemmatimonadota; class Gemmatimonadetes; order Gemmatimonadales; family GWC2-71-9; genus 20CM-2-65-7. The sequence continues at coordinate 53,360 of JBBDYB010000014.1, forward strand.
ATGCCCAGCGCCAGGACAGGCGTAAGGGCCCGCAGCGTCGGGGCGTCGAGCACTCCCAATCCGGGGCCGAGCAGCAGGCCGAGCAGCACGAACGGCGCGCCGGCGGCGAGGATTGCGTCGAACGACGCGGGCGAGCGGAGGTGCGGGCGCGACAGCCGCGTCACGCCGATGCCGGCCACAATGACGAGCGCCAGCGCGAGCATGGGATGCACGAGGGCCAACGTTCGCGAACGCTTGACGCCGGCGCAAGCGCCGCCGTAGCTTGGGCGGACCTATGCCACCGTCGTTCCGTGTCACGGGCGGTCGCGCGCTGACGGGCACGATCCGCCCCGCGGGCAACAAGAACGCGGCGCTTCCGATCCTCGCGGCTACTCTCCTCGCCGACGGCCCCTGCCGCATCGACAACGTTCCTCGGATCCGCGACGTCGAAACGCTGCTGGCGTTGCTCCAGCACGTCGGGGCGGCGGTGCAATGGCACGGATCCAACACGGTGGAAGTGGATGCCACCCGCACGGAGCCGCGCCCGCTCGACCCGGCGCTGTGCAAGGAAATCCGCGCGTCGATTCTGCTCGCCGGGCCGATGCTGGCGCGCTTCGGCCGCGTGACATTGCCACCGCCCGGCGGCGACGTCATTGGACGCCGGCGCGTGGATACGCACTTTTTCGCCCTCGAGCGGCTCGGCGCCGAGATCACCGTGGGCGACACGTATACGCTCCAGGGAAAACTCAAGGGCGCCGACATCTTCCTCGATGAGCCAAGCGTCACCGGCACCGAGAATGCGTTGATGGCGGCGGTGCGGGCGCAGGGGACGACGGTGCTCCGCAATGCGGCGTCGGAGCCGCACGTCCAGGACCTGGCGCGCTTCCTGGTCGCGATGGGCGCCGCGATCGACGGCATCGGCACCAATACGCTGACGATAGAAGGAGCTCGACCCCTCGCGGCGGCCCCCCACACGGTCGGTCCCGATCACATCGAGATCGGCTCGTTCATCGGCCTCGCGGCCGTGACGGGCGGCGCCGTCACGATCGAAGGCGTGCGGGGAGACGATCTGCGTTCCACGCTGCTGGCGTTCGAGCGCCTCGGCGTGCGGCCGCGGCTCGTCGGCACGAATCTGATCGTGGATGCCGGGCAGGAGCGTCGTATCCGGCCCGACCTCGGTGGGCACGTCCCGAAGCTCGAGGACGGCCCGTGGCCCGCGTTTCCCGCCGATCTGATGTCCATCGCCATCGTCGTGGCGACGCAATGCGAAGGGCTGCTGCTCGTGTTCGAGAAACTGTTCGAGTCGCGGCTGTTCTTCGTGGACAAGCTGATCGGCATGGGCGCGCGCATCGTGTTGTGCGATCCGCACCGCGCCGTGATCGCGGGGCCGTCGGCCCTGCGGGGCCAGGTGGTCGAAAGTCCCGACATCCGCGCCGGGATGGCGATGCTGCTGGCGGCGCTGGCGGCCCAGGGGGACTCGGTGATTCAGAACATCGGGCAGATCGAGCGTGGCTACGAGCGCATCGATGAGCGGCTGAAGGCACTGGGGGCGCAAATTGAGCGGCGCGAGGGTTGAAGCCTCGGAAGTCCCGGTCGGTGATGCCGCCGTCCCCCGGCTGGAGCTGGCGGATTGGGCGGATCGGTATGGCCTGGTCGCCGGCATTACGCTGCGCCCCATGAGCCTCGGCCTGTGGAGCGACGAGCAGGTGGGACAAGTGACGGGCCGTTGGCGCGCCTTCTGCGCTGCCTTTGCCGCGCGGTTTCCCGCGGTCGTCCTCAGCCACCAAGTGCACGGCGCCGCCGCGCGGTGGCACGAAGCTCTGCCGGAAGGCTGGCTGATTCTCGACGGCCTGGACGCCCACGCCACCGGCGAGCGCGGCGTGCTGCTCACCATTACCGTCGCGGATTGCATTCCCGTTTACTTGACCGTCCCGCAGAAGGGCGCAATCGCGCTCGTGCACGCGGGGTGGCGCGGCGCCGCGGCCGGCGTGCTGGCGCGGACCGTGGAGCTCCTCAAGTGGCGCGGATTTGCCAAGACCAGTGAGATTGTAATGCATTGCGGGGTAGGGATTTGTGGCGAGTGTTATGAAGTAGGTTCTGAAGTTGGCACCCACTTCGGCATGGCGCCGAGCGCCGCGCCCGTGCGGCTCGACCTGCGAGCGGTGTTGGCGCGCCAGGCGCGCGAGCTGGGGATCGAGGAGGTCTCCATCTCGCCGTGGTGCAGCGCCGAAGGGCGCGACCGCTTCTTCTCGCATCGCGCGTCGGGCGGACGGGATGGCCGGATGGTCGCCTACCTGGGCCGGCCGAAAGGTTGACACCGGCGGACCCCCGGCTACATTCCGTGCGTGCTGCGGGCGAAGTTCGGCCCGCGCTTTTTTTTCCATGCTTACTGAGAGCCTCGTGGAAGCCTTTCGGACCCAGCTCGAGCTGTTGGGGTTCGATCTGGCCGACCTGCGCATCGGCGGCACGCCGAACCGGCCGCTCGTCCAAGTCCGCATTGATTGGCCCCCTTCGTCAGCGGGGGCCGCGGGTGGTCCACCCCGGCAAGTGACGGTGGAGGACTGCACCCGGGCGAGCCGGGCCCTCGAGGCCTGGCTGGACCAGGGCGGTCCCCTGGGAGCGCGGTACGCCCTCGAGGTCTCGAGCCCGGGACTCGAGCGTCCCGTGCGCTGGCACCGGCACTGGGCGCGGTTTGTGGGCAGCGACGTGAACGTCAAGCTCGCCGGGCTCGGTCGGGTCCGCGCCCGGATCGTGGCCGTGCCCGATCAGGACACGGTGATACTCGAGCCGCGCGGGCGGCCCGCGCAGCCATATCGGTTGACGGATGTGCGTGACGCGCGACTCGCCGTGGATTGGTGACGCTGTACACACAGAGGACTCTGATGGCGAATGCCCCTGACGTCGTCTCGGCGATCCGAGAACTGACGAACACGAAGCAGCTGGAGCGCAGCGAGCTGATCGACCTGCTCAAGGACGGTCTGCACGCCGCGCTCGTGAAGCGCTTTGGACCGAATGTGCGCGCCGAAATCGGGATCGACGAGCTGAAAGGATCGATCCGCATCGTCGTGCTCAAGACCGTGGTCGAGACCGTCGAAGATCCCGGCACGCAGATCTCCCTCGAAGAGGCGCGGTTCGAGGATCCCGAGTTCCAGCCGGGCGACGTGCTCGAAGAGGAAGTCCCGTTCGACCAGTTTGGGCGGACGGCGGTGCAGGCCGCCAAGCAGCGCATCATCCAGCGCGTCCGCGAAGGCGAGCGCACGCGCATCCGCGAAGAGTTCTCCGGCAAGGTCGGCGAGCTGCTCTCGGGTGAGGTGCAGCAGATCGAGCGCGGCAAGATCGTGGTCATGCTCAACAAGTTCCGCGAGGCCGAGGCGATCATCCCCTATCGCGACCAGAACCACCGCGAGCATTTCCATCAGGGCGACACGATTCGCGCGGTCTTGAAGCGCATCGAGGAAACGCCCAAGGGCCCGCGGCTCATCCTGTCGCGCGCCGATCCGCTGTTCGTGAAGGCCCTGTTCAAGCTCGAGGTCCCCGAGATTCAGCAGCAGATCGTGGAGATCCGCGCCACCGCTCGTGAAGCGGGCAGCCGCACCAAGATTGCCGTCTCCTCCCGGGACGACTCGATCGACCCGGTGGGTGCCTGCGTCGGGCTGAAGGGCTCGCGCGTCCAGGCCGTCGTGAACGAGCTGAACGGCGAGCGCATCGACATCGTGCCGTGGTCGTCCGATCCGGAGCGGTTCGCCAAGCTGGCGCTGGCTCCGGCGCGCGTGGCGCGCGTGTTCTCGGATCCCGAGACGAAGACGATCCAGGCGATCGTGGACGAGGACCAGCTCTCGCTCGCCATCGGGCGCAACGGCCAGAACGTGCGGCTGGCGTCCGAGCTGACCGGGTGGAAGGTCGATCTCTACTCGAGTCGCGAGTGGCTGGAGCGCGGTGGTGAGGGGCCGCTGTTCGCGCCGTTGCCCACCGCGGAGGCGTCCGTCACGAACGTCGCGCTCACGGAGATGAAGGGGCTGTCCCCCGAGCTGGTGGCGGTGCTCGAGCAGGCCGGGAAGAAGACGCTGCAGGACATTCTCGATCTCGAGCGCGAAGAGGTGGATCAGCTGCCGGGGATGACGCCCGACCTCGCGGACAAGATGATGGCGTTCCTCAATGAGATGACCGAGGAAGGCGGCGAGGACGAAGAGCCGGCTCCTCCGGCTCCCCCGGCTCCCCCGGCTCCCCCGGCGCCCGCGGCCCCGCCCGCCGCTTCCGGTGGTGCGGGCGTGGCCGGAGGCGCCGCCGCCCCGTCGTGAGCAGTCGGGTGACCCGCCTGCTGGGCCTCGGGCTTCGGGGTGGCAACGTGGTGATCGGTGTGGCGGGCGTGCGGGCCGGGTTGCAGCGGGGAAAACTGGCGTGTGTGGTGCTGGCGGCGGATGCCGGCCCGCGCACCCTGGAGAAAGTGGCGCGGCTGGCGCAGGCCCGGGAAATCCCCGTGCTGCGCGGGCCGCTGGCGGCGGAGCTGGGCGCGGGGCTCGGCCGGCCGCCGGTGCAGGCGGTCGGCGTCGCGGATCGGGCGCTGGCGCGTGGGCTGATGTCTGTGGAGGAGTGAGTGACGACGACGCGGATTCATGATTTGGCGGCGGAATTCGGCATCTCCAGCGAGCAGCTCACGGGCATGCTCAAGGAGATGGACATCTTTGTGCGCAGTCATCTGACGCCGCTCAAGGACGAGCAGGTGGCGTTGATGCGGGCCCGCTGGGAGCGCGACAAGCGCAAGCAGAAGGAGCCGGCGACGCCGCCCAAGCGCCGCCGCGCGGCCAAAGCCGCCGAGCCGGCGGCACCGCCGCCCGCGGCGGAGGCGCGGCCCATGCGGCGTCGCCGCACCGCCGCCGACGTCGCCGCCGCGGATGCCGCGGCCGCCGAAGTGGCCGCCGCCGAAGCCGCCGAGGCCGAGCTGGCGCGTCTCGCGCTGGAAACCGCCGCCCGCGAGCAGGAAGAAGAACGCCCGGTCGTCTCGCTCGAGGAGCGCGCGGCGGCGCTGTTCAAGGATCTAGCGCCCGCGGAGACCGCGGAGCCGCCGGCCGCCGCCGCCACGGCGGGCGCAGCCGCTGCGCCGGCCGCCGCGCAACCCGCGTTCGCCCCGCCGCCGCCCCGGCCATTCATTCCGACCCCGGTTCGCCCGCGCCCGGTGGCGCGCGGGACGCCGTCGGGACCGGGCGGCCCCGTGCCCCCGCGGCCCGTCGCGTCGGCCGCCCCGGGCGCGCCGCCGCTCGACGAGCGCCGCCGCGAAAAGGGCAAGAAGCGGAAGAAGGGCAAGAAGTCGCTCGTCGATCAGGAAGCCGTGGCACTGAACATCTCGCGGACGCTCGCGTCCCTGAAGGGGCCGGTCGGCAAGAAGGGCGTGCACCGGCGCGAGGAAGGACCCACGTTCCGCGAAGTCCAGGAGGAAAAGCGCCGCGAGGAGAAGGAGCGCGAGAAGACGCTGGTGCGGGTGACCGAGTTCATCACGGTCTCCGAGCTGGCGAACACCCTCAAGGTCGCGCCGACCCAGATCGTCACGTTCGCCTTCAAGGAGCTGGGGCAGATGGTGACGATCAACCAGCGCCTCGACTTCGACATGATCGAGCTGATCTCCTCGGCGTTCGGCTTCCAGGCGGTGAAGGAGGAGGAATACGCCACGACGCAGGCCGAGCAAACGACCGACGCCGCGGAGACGCTGCAGCCGCGCCCGCCCGTCGTCACGATCATGGGCCACGTCGATCACGGCAAGACGTCGCTGCTCGACTACGTGCGCAAGACGAACGTCGTCGCCGGCGAGGCCGGCGGCATCACGCAGCACATCGGCGCCTATCAGGTCACGCTGAAGGACGGCCGCCACATCACGTTCCTCGACACGCCGGGTCACGAGGCGTTCACGGCCATGCGCGCCCGCGGCGCCCAGGTGACGGATATCGTCGTGCTGGTCGTGGCGGCCGACGACGCCATCATGCCGCAGACGATCGAGGCGATCTCGCACGCCAAGAACGCGGGCGTGCCCCTCGTCGTCGCCATCAACAAGATCGATCTGCCGTCCGCGAACGTGCAGAAGGTGAAGCAGGATCTGCTGGCGCACGGCGTCGTTCTCGAGGACTTCGGCGGCACCGCGCTCGGGACGCCGATCTCCGCGAAGAAGGGCACGGGCGTGGACGAGCTGCTCGATCAAATCCTCCTGCAGGCCGAGCTGCTCGATCTCAAGGCGAACCCCGCGCGGCGCGCCCAGGGCACCGTGCTCGAGGCGTCGCTCGATCCGGGGAAGGGCGCGCTCGCCACGATCCTCGTGCAGAACGGCACGCTGCGCGTCGGCGACGACTTCATCTGCGGGCAATACTCCGGCCGCGTGCGCGCGATGTACGACGAGCGCGGCGGCCACGAGACGGCCGTGGGTCCCTCGACCCCCGTGCAGATCCTCGGGTTCGAGGGCGTGCCCGAGGCCGGCGACACCTTCCTCGCGATGGACGACGCGGGCGCGGCGCGCGATATCGCGCAGAAGCGCCAACGTCTCGAGCGCGAGGCGCAGCACCGCCGCTCCGGCCGGGTCAAGACGCTCGAGGACTTCATGTCGGAGCGGGCGCAGGGTGGGGCGGCGAGCCTGCGGATCATCATCAAGGCCGACCAGGGCGGCCCCGCCGAGGCGCTCGCCGACGCGTTGGCGCAGCTCTCGACCGCCGAGGTCAAGGTCGAAGTCGTGCACCGCGGCGTGGGGGCCATCACGGAGTCGGACGTGCTGCTGGCGCGCGCGTCCGGCGCGATCATCGTCGGCTTCCACGTGCGTCCCGATTCCAATGCCCGCACGGCGGCCGACCGCGAGCGCGTGGAGATCCGCACCTATCGCATCATTTACGAGGCGGTGGAAGAGGTGAAGGCGGCGATGGAGGGGCTGCTGGCGCCCGAGAAGAAGGAAGTCATCCTCGGCGAGGCCGAGGTGCGCCAGCTGTTCAAGATCGCCAAAGTGGGGACGATCGCCGGATGTTTCGTGCGCAGCGGCGTCATCCCGCGCACCGGGCGCGTCCGCGTCATCCGCAACGGCGTCGAAGTCTACGACGGCACGCTGGCGTCCTTGAAGCGCTTCAAGGAGGACGTGCGCGAGGTGCGCGAAGGCTTCGAGTGCGGCATCGGCGTCGAGAATTTCAACGACATCAAGGTCGGTGACCTGATTGAGTCGTATCGCATCGAGGAGGTCGCGCGGTCGCTCAGCGCTGCTGAGGCGTGATCGTAGGGGTGATGGTCTGGGAGCTGCACCTGCCCGCGTGCCAGTCGCTCAAGGACAAGCGCGCCGTGATCAAGAGCCTCAAAGATCGGTTGCACAACCGGTTCAACGTGTCGGCCGCCGAAACGGCGCACCACGACCTGTGGCAGCGGGCCGAGCTCACCGCGGCGGTCGTCAGCACGGACCGCCGCCACGCCGAGAGCGTGCTCCGGGAGGCGGACCGGCTGGTCGCCGCCGCGGATGGCGCGCGCATTGTGGATACCAGCACGAGTTATCTCTGACATGAAGCGTCGCAGCCACCGGCCCGAGCGCGTGGGCGAGATGATCCGGCAGGCCGTCGGTGCGTTTCTCACGGGCGACGTCCGGGATCCCCGGATCGGATTCGTGACGGTGATCGGCGTGGACGTGTCGGCCGATCTGATGCACGCCGACGTGCGCGTCAGCGTCATGGGCTCCGAGGAAGAAAAGGCCAAGAGCCTCGAGGGTTTGGAGAGCGCCGCCCGCTACCTGCGTGCCCAGCTGGCGGGTGAGCTGCACCTGCGGACGAGCCCGGAACTGCATTTCCATTTGGACCGCGGCATCGAGCACGCGCAGCGGATCGACCGCGTTCTGAAGGAGCTCAAGGAGTCGGACGACTGACGCGTGGAGGTGGAGGCCTGGTCCTCGTGGCCAAGCCGGCCGGTCCCACGTCCCACGACGTCGTGGACGTCGTCCGCGGCGCGCTCGGCGAACAGCGGGTCGGCCACCTCGGCACGCTCGATCCGTTTGCCAAGGGACTGCTCGTCGTGGTGGTGGGGCGGGCGACGCGGCTTGCGCCCTTCGCCGCCGGATGGACGAAGGTGTACGAGGGCGTCATCCGGCTGGGGATCGCGACCGATACCGACGACGCGACCGGCACGACGGTGTCCACGGCTCCATGGACCGGCATCACCCCCGCGCAGCTCGCGGCGGTGATCGCCAGTTTCCGCGGCGGCTACGAGCAGCGTCCGCCCGCGTATTCGGCGGTGAAGGTCGAGGGGGAGCGGGCGTATCGGCGGGCGCGGCGCGGTGAAACGGTCGAGCTGGCGCCCCGGCGGGTCGAAATCCTCGAGCTGGAAATCGTGGAGGCGGCGGTGCCCGACCTGCGGTTCCGGGCGACGGTAAGCGGGGGGACGTACCTGCGGAGCCTGGCGCGGGACATCGGCGTGGCGCTGGGGTGCGGCGCCCACCTCGCGGCGCTGCGGCGCACGGCGGTGGGACCGTTACAGTTGGCGCATGCGGTGGCGCCGGAAGCCGTGACCGCCGCCGACCTGCGGGATCCGGCCGTGCTGGTGAGCCACTTGTCGCGGCGCGACGTGACGGATGACGAACGCGGGGCCATCGTGCACGGGCGGCCGATTCCGGCAGGGACCGCGCCGCGCCCCGCGCCCCGCGCCCCAGGCCCCGTCGCGCTGTTCATGGGCGGCGACCTGCTGGCGGTCGCCGAGCAGGTGGGCGAGCTTCTGAAGCCGCGGGTCGTGGTGGCCGAGGCATGACCAAGGGTGCGGTCGTCACGTGCGGGACGTTCGACGGCGTGCATCGCGGGCACCAAGCGGTGCTCGGGGAAGTGATTCGCCGGGCGCGATCGAAGCAGCTGGCGAGCGTGCTGGTCACCTTCGATCCGCATCCGCTCGAGGTCGTGAACCCGGCGGCGGCGCCGAAGCTGCTGACGTTGCCGCGGGAAAAGCAGGAGCTCGTGGCCGCGACCGAGCTCGACCGCGTGGTCCTGCTGACGTTCACGGCGGCGGTCGCGCAGCTCGACGCGGAAGCATTCGTGCGCCGTCTGCGCGACGAGTACGGGATGCAGGACTTGGTGCTGGGTTACGACCACGGGTTCGGGCGCGGTCGCGCCGGAGATGTGGCGCTGGTGCGCCGTCTCGGCGAGGCACAGGGGTTCGGCGTCGCCATCGTGGACGCGGTGCGCGATGACGGGCAGCCGATTTCCTCGACGCTGATCCGGACCGCGGTGGCGCATGGGGACCTGGATGCGGCCGCGCGCTGGCTGGGGCGCCCGTATGGGATTCTCGGGCAGGTGGTGCGGGGGGCGGGGCGGGGGCGGACGATCGGCGTCCCGACGCTCAACCTGGCGCCGCCGGACGCGAGGAAACTCTTGCCGCCCGACGGGGTGTACGCTGTGCGCGTGCGCGCGGGCGGCGCGCGCTACGGGGGCATGATGAATCAAGGGCCGCGCCCGACGTTCGGCGAAACCGGCCGTGCCCTCGAAGTGCATCTGTTCGACTTCGGCGGCGAGCTGTACGGAGAGACGGTGCAGGTGGAGTGGGTACGTCGCCTGCGTGACGTGCAGGCGTTTCCAAACCGTGAAGCACTGGTGGCGCAGCTCGAGCGCGACCGTCAAGCTGCGCGGGCGAGCCTCAACCTCGACGGAACGCAATGAAATCGACACGCACCCGTTTGATCTTCATAGGCCTCTTGCTGCTGCTGTGCGTCTGGTCCATTGTGCCCCGCAGCGCGACGGTGCGGGCGCGCGATCCCGTCACCGGCCGCATGAAGGACACGACCGTGCGCCGGGTCCCGATCAACATGGGACTCGATCTCCAGGGCGGGATCCACCTCGCGCTGGAAGTGGACGAATCGAAGGGGCCGATCCCGGACTGCGCCGACGCCATTCAACGCGCGGAGCGCGTGGTCCGAACCCGCATCAACGAGTTCGGCACCACCGAGCCGGTCGTGCAGATCGTGGGACGCTGCCGGCTGATCGTCGAGCTGCCGGGGGAACGGGACCCGGCGCGGGCCAAGGACGTCGTGCAGCGCACCGCCTTCCTTGAATTCCGCATCACCGACATGAAGAACGAGTTCCGCGACGCCTTGCCGCAGATCGACGCCGCGTTGCGCAAGGCGGGCGTCAAATCGCCGACCGCGGGGGGCCCGTCCGCCGTCGCCCAGCTGTTCGGCGGCGACACCAGCAAGGCGGCGCGCGATTCGGCCGCCGAGGCGAACGCCCCCGGCGTGCTGTCGTCGCTCTTGTTCCAGGGCTCGAGCCCCGGCGAATTCCTCGTGCCCGAGGAACAGTGGCCGCTCGTGGACAGCCTGTTGCAGCGGCCGGAGGTGCGGGCGCTGATTCCGCGGGGCATCGAGCTCAGGTGGGGGGCCCAAGCGGAGTCGCGGGGCGCGCGCTCCTACCGGCCGCTCTATGCCGTCGAGGCGCGCCCGATCATCACCGGCGAGGAGCTCGTCAAGGCCGTGGCGCGGCGCGACCCGACGACCAATCAGTCGATCGTCGCGTTCCAGCTCAGCCGCCGCGGCGCGCGCATCTTCTCGCAGGAGACGGCGCGTCACATCGGGCACTTCATGGCGATCATTCTGGATGGACGGGTCCAGGGCCAGCCGCCGGTGATCCGCAGCCAGATCGGCGCCAACGGGCAAATCGAGCTCGGCACCAAACCCCTCCAAGAAGCCGAGGATCTCGCACTGGTCCTGCGGGCCGGCGCGCTGCCGGCGCCGCTCACCATCGTCGAAGAGCGAACCATCGGGCCCTCGCTCGGCAAGGACTCGATCACGGCGGGCGTGCGGGCCGGCTTGATCGCGGTCGGGCTGGTCATCCTGATCATGGTGGGCTACTTCCGCTTCGCCGGCGTGCTCGCCGTGGCGGCGCTCACGCTCTACGTCGTGTTCGCCCTGGGTGGTCTCGCCATGTTCGGCTTCACCCTCACCCTGCCGGGACTCGCCGGCTTCGCGCTCTCGATCGGCATGGCGGTGGACGCCAACGTGCTGATCTTCGAGCGGATCCGCGAGGAGCTGCTGCTCGGAAAATCGGTGCGCCTCGCCGTGGATGAGGGGTTCAAGCACGCCATGAGCGCCATCTGGGACTCGAATCTCACGACGCTGCTCACGGCCCTCATCCTCTGGAGCGTCGGAACAGGGCCGGTGCAGGGCTTCGCGGTCACGTTGATGATCGGTATCATCGCCTCGATGGTCTCGGCCGTCTTCGTCACCCGCACCTTCTTCCTGATCTGGCTGCAGCGGCGGCCGGCCATGACCACGGTGAGCATCTGATGCTGCGACTCTTCGCGAATGCCAACTACGACTTCATCTCCCTGCGGCGCTGGGCGTACGGGTTCAGCGCGCTCCTGATCGTGCCGGGACTCGTGTGGCTGCTCATCGGCGGCCTCAACTACAGCATCGAGTTCACTGGCGGGACGCTGGTTCAGATCGAGACGAAGGAGCCCATCGGCACCGCCGCCATCCGCGCGGCGCTCGAGGCGGGCGGCGTCCCGGGCGCGGAGGTCACCACGTTCGGTTCCGACAAGTCCTACAAGGTCCAGGCCCGGGTCGGCGGGAAGGACGGGGCGGTCACCCTCGGCACGCAGGAGACGGCCGCGGCGGTGCAGCGGGCGCTCGATAGCGGTCTCGGCGCCGGTACCTACGAGATCATGCGCAGGGAAGCCGTCGGTCCCAAGGTGGGACGCGAGCTCCAATCAAAAGCGTTCCTGGCGATCCTCCTGTCGTTCGTCACAACGCTCATCTATCTGGCCATCCGGTTCGAATGGCGGTTCGGACTGGCGGCGGTGATCGCCACGGCACACGACATCCTCGCGACCATCGCCTTCATGCGGTATCTGAATCTGGAAGTCAGCCTCATCGTCGTCGCGGCGGTGCTGACCATCGTGGGATACTCATTGAACGACACGATCGTCATCTTCGACCGCGTGCGGGAGAACCTCCACAAGTACCGGCGGCAGAACCTGTACGAAATCCTGAACCTCTCGATCAACGAGACGCTGCCGCGCACAGTCCTGACGGGCGGCACCACGATCCTGACCGCGTTGACCCTCGCCCTGATCGCGGGCGAGGTGATCCGGCCGTTCTCGCTCGTGATGGCGTTCGGCATCATCGTCGGCACGTTCTCGTCGATCTATGTCGCCGCGCCGGTACTGTTGTGGATCGAGAAACGGTGGCCGGGCGAGGACGCGCGCGGCGCCCGCACATTCGGGTCGCGCGCTCCGGCGACCGCCCCGCACGCGCCTCCCCCCCCCTCCTCCCCCCCGCCGCCGCGCGCTCCGCAGCCGGCGCGGTAGAGGCGCGGCGTGCCGCGCGCCGCGCTCGTGGACGCCCACTGCCACTTCGGCGACGCGGCGTTCGACCCTGATCGGGAGGCCGTGCTCGGGCGGGCGAGCGCCGCGGGCGTGTCGCACGTGATTGTGATCGGCGAGTCGCTCGGCGGCAGTGAACGAGCCGCGGCACTCGCCCGGAAGCGGGCCGGGTTATCGGCGACGGCGGGCGTGCACCCGCACGAAGCCCGCACCTGGTCGGCCGAGGTTCGCGACCGGTTGCGCGAGCTGCTCGCGGCGCCGGAGCTGGTGGCGGTGGGAGAGACGGGGCTGGACTATCACTACGATCACTCGCCGCGCGAGGCGCAGCGGCAAGCCTTTGAGGCGCAGCTTGCCCTTGCGAGAGAGCTCGGCAAGCCGGTGGTCGTGCATGCGCGCGACGCCGATGAGGACATGGCGGCGATGCTGCGGGGATGGGGGAACCGGGATCCGGCGGTCGTGTTGCACAGCTTCTCCTCCGGGGACGAGGTGTGGGACGCGGGGATGACCATCGGTGCATATTTCTCGTTCAGTGGCATGATCACCTTCAAAAACTGGACACAGACCGGCCGCCTGGCCGCCTGTCCGCCCGACCGCCTCCTCGTCGAGACGGACGCGCCCTACCTCGCGCCCGTGCCGCATCGTGGCAAGCGGAACGAGCCCGCGTTCGTGCGGGCGGTAGCCGACCGGGCTGCCGAGCTGCGGGGCGAATCGCCCGAGGTGCTTGCGGACCGCACGACGGAAAATGCCCGCCGCGTGTTCGGGCCGCGCCTCGGTGCATCGTTATGACGACCACTGTGAAGGTGCCCTCCGACATCGCGATCGCGCAGGCGGCGAAGCTCCGGCCGATCGTGGACGTGGCCACCGAGCTTGGCCTCACGGAGGACGAGCTCGAGCTGTACGGCAGGTACAAGGCGAAGATCTCCCTGCGCGCTCTCGAGCGGCGCGCGACCAAAGGCCGGCTGGTGCTCGTCACGGGAATCACTCCCACACCGGCGGGAGAAGGGAAGTCCACCGTGACGGTGGGCGTCACGCAGGCGCTGCGGCGCATCGGCAAGAACGCGATCCTCGCGATGCGCGAGCCGTCGCTGGGTCCCGTGTTCGGTGTGAAGGGCGGGGCGGCCGGGGGCGGCTACGCGCAGGTCGGGCCGATGGAGGACATCAATCTCCATTTTACGGGCGACTTCCACGCGATCACGAGCGCCCACAATCTCCTCTCGGCGCTGCTCGACGCGCACCTCCACCACGGCAACGCGCTCGGCTTCGACGTCCGCCGTATCCCGTGGCCGCGCACGATCGACATGAACGACCGCGCCCTGCGCAGCATCGTCGTAGGGCTGGGCGGAACGAATGGCGGCCCGCCCCGCGAGGAGCGGTTCGTGATCATCCCCGGCTCGGAGATCATGGCGATTCTCGCGCTCGCGACCGGGCTCCCGGACCTCGAAGCCCGCCTGGCGCGGATCATCATCGGCATCCGCGCCGACAAGACCGCCGTCCGGGCGAGCGATTTGAAAGCCCAGGGCGCGATGACGCTGCTGTTGAAGGACGCGATCAATCCAAACCTCGTGCAAACCCTCGAGGGCGGCCCGGCGCTCGTGCACTGCGGGCCGTTTGGGAACATCGCCCACGGCTGTAATTCGGTCGTGGCCACCAAGCTCGGCCTCGCACTCGCGGACATTGTGCTCACTGAGGCGGGCTTCGGGGCGGACCTTGGCGCCGAGAAGTTCTTCGACATCAAATGCCGGTTCGCGGGGCTCAAGCCGGAAGCGGCGATCATCGTGGCGACAGTGCGCGCGCTCAAGATGCACGGCGGGGTGCCAAAAGATCGCCTGGGGACGGCGGACCCCGCTGCGGTGCAGCGGGGTTCCGAGAACCTCCGCCGCCACATCCGCAACGTGAAGAAGTTCGGCGTGCCGGCGCTGGTGGCGCTGAACCGCTTCATCACCGATACGGACGCCGAGGTCGAAGCCGTGAAGGCGGTCGGCGTGGCGGAAGGCGTCGAGGTCGTGCGCTGCGATGTGTGGGAGCGGGGAGGGGAGGGGGGCGTGGCGGTCGCCGAATCGCTGCTGGGACTGCTGAAGACGGCCAAAGCAGCGTTCAAGCCACTGTACGATGAGCGCCGGCCGATCCGCGAGAAGATCGAGACGATCGCGCGCGAGATCTACGGCGCGGGCGGCGTCGCTTACGCGCCAACGGCGGAGCGGGCGCTCGAGCTGATGCCCAAACTGGGGCTCGGTGAGACGCCGGTCTGCATGGCCAAGACCCAGTATTCGTTCTCCGACGATCCGACGCTGCTGGGGGCGCCCAGCGGCTTCACACTGCACGTCCGTGACATTCTTCCGTCCGCCGGCGCCGGCTTCGTCGTCGCCCTCGCCGGCGACATCATGACCATGCCGGGACTTGGCAAGAGCCCCGCGGCGGAACGCATCCGCCTTCATCCTGACGGCACGATCGAGGGACTGTTCTGATGCGCAAGACGACCGGTCTGGGCGTTGTCGCCACCGATGGCGCTCCCAAAGCGATAGGCCCCTACAGTCAGGCGATCATCGCCGACGGCTTCATTTTTACGGCGGGGCAGGTGGCGCTCGACCCCAAGAGCGGCGAGCTTGTGGGCCGCACCACGGCGGAGCAGACCGAGCAGGTGTTGGCGAACCTGGAGGCCGTCTTGGCGGCCGCCGGCACCAATCTGGGCAACGTGGTCAAAGTCACCGTCTACTTGGCCGACATGGCTGATTTCGCCCAGATGAACGAGGTCTACGCAAAGCACTTCGGCGCGCACAAACCCGCGCGCTCAACGGTACAGGCTGCCGGCCTGCCCAAGGCGGCGCGAGTCGAGATCGACGTCATCGCGGTGAAGCAATAACGGGATTTCGGGGGCGGATTGGGCCTGGTGGCCTGAGCAGTCTTCAAAACTGTTTGGGGCTCGACTGAGCCTCGGTAGGTTCGATTCCTACACGCTCCCGCCAGTTGACTTTACGCACCGCCATTCGCAATCGTAGACTACCTCGCGTCTCCGGAGGCTCGATGTCTACGGGGCAATGGGCTCGCGTGCGTCCCGATCAGGCCGCGCACCTGCGGCAAGGCGCATGGTATCGCGTGGTCCGGCTTACGCCGGTGGAGGCCGTGCTCGACATCAACGGCACGCCGACCACTATCCCGCGTCCGTCCCTGCAGATCCTGCCGACTCCGCCATCCCGCTGGACGGTCGTCCCACGCCCACGCAGCGCGCCACGGTTGCCGCTTTCCTGGGGCGCGCGCTACGGCGTGTGTCCCCGCTGCCGGGAGCGCGCGCGGCTCGAGTCGAAGACCACCGCCATGCGCTGCCCCAAGTGCAACGGTTACTTCGACATTGGCTGGGACGACTCCTAAGGGGAAATAGGGGGTTGCGGCCGGGTCACCCCCGCACCATAGATTGTCCCCGCGCCCACCTCGTCTCCCTCAACAGGAGCCGCGATGGCACCCCTGCTTTTCGCCCGCCTCCAGGCGGATGTCGAGCTTAAGCTCCGCCGCGGCGCCTGGTACCGCGTGCTCCAGCTCGACGACCTGCAAGCGGTCCTCGACGTGAACCGCCGTCGTGTCAGCGTGTTACGGGCTTGGCTCGAGATCCAGCAGCGGCCGCCGCAGCGCTGGAGCGTGGTCTCACGCCCGCCCGGCGGTCGCCGGGCGGAGCTCGGCACGCAGTATGGCGTCTGCCCGAACTGCCGTGCCCGCGCGCCACTCCCCAAGCGCCCCCGTATCCTCGAGTGTAACCGCTGTCAGCAGGAATTCGAGGTCAATTGGGGAGAAGTGACGGGCGTCACTCGCCCTTAGGTCATCCGACATTGACGGTTCGGCGTGGAAGCAGCACTGTTGTCCTCCCCCCGGTCCCTAGCGAGAGTGCACGATGGTGTGGGCTCGTCTCCAAGCGGATTTAAACTGTAACTTGCGCCGCGGCGCGTGGTACCGGCTCATCAAGGCCGAAGGACTGGGCGCGCTGGTGGACGTGAAGGGCAAGCCGGTCCCGGTGGTCCGGGCCTTCCTCCAGATGTCGAATACGCCTCCTCGTAAATGGACCGTGGTGCCGCGCCCGCAGAACGTCCCCCGTTCGGTTCAGATCGGGGAGCGCTACGCCGTGTGTCCGTCCTGTCGCGACCGCGTTCCCCTGCGCGGGCGCCCCAGCCGGATGCCGTGCGGACGCTGTGGGGTGGATTTCGCGGTGGATTGGGAAGAGCACTACCTCGACCACGCGATGTAAGCAGTCAATGTCCCGCGGCGGGCAAGGTTGTATCTTGTCTGCCGCGTGCTGCACGCTCATCTCATCATCAATCCAGCCGCGGGACGAGGCGCGGCGCGCCGGGCGGAAGCCCCGGTGTGCCGCGCGTTTCGCGCGCAGGGCTGGGCCGTGGACGTCGCCCGCACGGAGCGGCCGGGGCACGGACAGGAGCTCGCCGCTCAGGCGGTGAGCCAGGGTGCCCGCCACGTCGTGGCCGTGGGCGGCGACGGCACCGTCCACGAGGTCGCGAATGGCTTGCTCGACGCGGACGCCGACGCGGCCCTCGGCGTCATTCCGATCGGCTCCGGAAACGATTTCGCCAAGTTGGTCGGCGTGTACCGCCATGACCCCGCCCGCGCGGTCGCCCGGCTGGTCACCGCCCAATCCCGGCGCTTCGACGCGGGGCGGGTCCTGAACGAGTGGTTCGTCAACAGCGTAGGGTTCGGATTCGGCCCCGCGGTCGTGCGGACCCGGAACGCGATGCCGAACCTGCGGGGCTTTCTTTCCTACCTGATCCCGATCATCAAGACCTTCTTCCAGTTCAAACCCCCGCTGTTCGATGTGGCGGCGCCCGGATTTCGGGAGCGGGGGTACATGATGATGGTTGAGGTTTGCAACGGGACGACGGCGGGTGGGAGCTATAAGTTCGCCCCGGATGCCGATCCCGCGGACGGTCGGATGGACGTCTGCTTGATCCGCCGCGTGTCACTGCCGCGCTTCCTCCTCGCCATTCCGCGGGTGATGCGGGGAACGCACGTCGGGATGCGCGAGGTGGCAGTAATCAAGACCGCCAAGGTCGTCATTCGCTCACCGGAGGAACCGTTGATCGTGCACGTGGACGGCGAGCTGCGCGAGCCCGGAGCCAACGAATGCACCGTGGTGCTGGAGCGGGGGAGACTGAACGTGCTGGTGGCGCGATGAGACGGAATGTTGGAAGGATGGACTGTTGGAAAGTGTGCGCATTCGCGATCACACTCTCCATCATTCCAACGTTCCAACTTTCCGCCCAAGACACCACCCGCATCGGCGGCGTCCGCCCCATGGGAGCCTTCTGGCGGTCGTTCCTGCTCCCGGGGTGGGGCCAAGCCGTGACGGACCGGCACACCACCGGTGCGGCGTTCGTCGCATGGGAAGGCGTGACGGCGATGATGACGCTGAAGGCGCAGCAGGAAGCGAACTACTTCAAGTCCATCGGCTCGCCCAACCTCCGGCTGAAGCGGCAGGAAGTGCAGGATTGGCTGATCCTTTGGATCTTCAATCACCTGTTCTCCGGCGCCGAGGCCTACGTCTCAGCCCATCTGCAGGATTTTCCTCCCGAGCTCGAGGTCCGCGCCTTTCCGCGCGGCATCGGCGTGAGCTTCCCGCTGCCGCCGCTCCGTAAGCCGTGAACGCCGCGCCGCTCGGCGTGTTCGATTCCGGGATCGGCGGGCTCACGGTGGCGCGAGCGCTGTTCGAGCGCCTGCCACGGGAGTCCGTCATCTATTTCGGCGACACCGCGCGCGTGCCGTACGGCCCCAAGTCGCCCGAAACGGTGCGCCGCTACAGCGGCGAGATCCTCGCGTACTTGCTGGGGCGCGGGGTGAAGGCGGTGGTGGTCGCCTGCAACACCAGCACCGCGCACGCGCTCGGCCATCTGAAAGAGCACTCTCCGGTGCCCGTCGTGGGCGTGATCGAGCCCGGCGCGCGCGCCGCCGTGGCGGCGACCAAGACGGGAGCGATCGGCGTCATCGGTACGGCGGGGACGATCGCCAGCGGGGCCTACGAGCGCGCCATCAAGGCGCTGCGCCCCGACGCGCGCGTCTCCGCCCAACCCTGCCCGCTGCTCGTGCCTCTGGTAGAGGAAGGATGGTTCGAGCATCCGGCAGCCGAGCTCATCACGCGCGAGTATCTCGAGCCGCTCAAGCGCGCGAAGGTGGATGCCCTCGTGCTGGGGTGCACGCACTATCCGCTCCTCAAGCCGCTGCTGGCCCGCGTGATGGGGCCGGAGGTGACGCTGGTGGATTCAGCCGAGGAGACGGCGACGGCCGTCGCGGGGGAGCTGGAGCGGCTCGGATTGCTGGCGGACCGGGGGGGCACTCACGAGCATCGCTTCGTCGTATCCGACGACGAGCCGCACTTTCGCAAAGTTGGCGCGCGGTTCTTGGGGGAAAAGATCAAGCAGGTAGAAGTCGTTCCGTTGTAAACTGCGTCAGCTCCACGCCACTCGCCGTGATCACCGCGTAGCGCCCGCCGTCGAGAAACGCTCCAGGATTTAGATACGTCCGCCCGTCCGGCAGACGGTCTACCACCGGCCGGTGCGTGTGTGCCATGATCACCAGGTTGACGTCCGGATGGCGGCTCAAAAAGTCCGCCGCCCAGCGCCGCTGCGCGGTGGACGCGCGGTCGAGCACGGCACGATCCTTCGTATTGTCGGCGAGGTGGCGGGAGAACAGGTCGGCGATCCAGAAGCCGATCGTCGGATGGAGAATCCGGAACACCGCGACGGTAACCGGATGGCGCGTGAACCGGTGCATCAGGGCGCCGGTCCAGTGCTGCTCGGTAAGTCCATCGCCGTGCGCGATGAACGCGCGCCGCCCGCCGAGCTCGAGCTCCGCTTCGCCGCCGTAGAAGTCGATCCCCAGGTCCTGCCGGAAGAACGAGCCTCCCCAGCGATCGTGGTTGCCGCCCACGAACGTGATGGGGACTCCGCGGGCGCGGACCTCCTGCAGCTTGGCGACCGTGGCAAAGTGTTTGCGGGGAATGACGCTCTGGTACTCGAACCAAAAGTCGAACAGGTCGCCGATGATGAGCAGGTGATCGCCCGGTCGGGGCACTTCGTCCAGGAAGGAATGGAAGGCGGCCCGGACGGCCGCGGGAACCTGGCCGAGGTGGGCGTCCGCGACCACCAGCACGCGGGAAACCGGGATAGACACGGCCCCAAGCTTAGGAAGCTGGAACCACCGCCGCAAGCACATTAGTGTTCTACCGTGCAGCGACCGAAAGCCATTCTGATCGCCGTGGCCGCGCTGGCGGTAGCAGGATTCGCGGTGACGCAGCTCGCGCGGCCGGCGGGGTCGGCCTCGGGTGGCGGCGTCGCCTGCCGCCGCCTCGGCGGGGAGGAGCGGCGGGCCTGTTACACTCGCCAGCTGTCGGAGCGCCTCGCCGCGAATGGCGTCGCGGACGCCGTCGCGACCCTGGATGCGTTCGCCGCCGCCGATCCCGACGTCGCGGAGCACGCCCACGAGTACGCGCACGGCATCGGCATCGCGGCCTACAGCCCCTCGACCGACATCACGGCAACGTTCGCCGCCTGCGGGGACGGCTACTCTTCGGGGTGCCGCCACGGCGTCATCCAGGCGTACTTCGAGTCGCGCGACCATGTGACGGCGCCGGAGGTGGAAGCGCTGTGCCGGCCGTTCAAGAGCGCGACCGCGAGCCGCTGGGTGTTGTTCCAGTGCGTCCACGGCATGGGGCACGGGCTGACGATGTTCCACGCCCACGACCTGCCGCGCGCCCTCACGGACTGCGATCTGCTCGCGGACGGATGGGACCGCGAGTCGTGCTACGGCGGTGCGTTCATGGAGAGCGTGATCAACGCGACCGCGCCGCATCACCCGGCCACGCAGCTCGCCGCGCAGTCGCACCAGCACGAGCCCGCCGTCGCCTTCAAGGCTATCGATCCCGACGATCCGCTCTATCCGTGCTCGATCATGGCGGAGCGCTACCTGCATGCGTGCTATCAAATGCAGACGTCCGTCATGCTGCACCTGAATCACGGCGACATCGGGAAGGCGGCGCGGACCTGCGACCGCGCCCCGTCGCACATGCGCTCCGTCTGCTATCAAAGCCTGGGTAGAGACATCACGTCGTACTCGCTGCGGGATCCTCAGAAGACGGCTGATCTGTGCGCGAAGGGTACGGCCGAGTACCGGCCGGCGTGTTATTTCGGCGCGGCCAAGGCGCTGGTCGACTGGACCGCGACGACCGATGCGGCGTTCACATTCTGCCGGATCGTCGTGCGCGAGCCCGGCGCCCCGACCTGCTACCAGGCGCTGGGTGAGGAGATCGCCACGCTCGTCGCCACCGTCCCGGAGCGTGAGGAGCAGTGCACGCGCGCGCAGCTGCCCGCGGCGGTCGCGGCGTGCCGCCAGGGCGCCGGGCTGCGTTGACTTTTCCCGCGCCGATTCGCATTCTCCCGCCAGCATGAAAGCCACGTCCGAGCGGCTCAGAACCGCCGTCGTTTCGTCGTCCCACGACCGGCCCCGAGTCCCGGAGCGGGCCGAGCGCAATCCGGGCATGCCGCTCGATCTCGACGCCATCCGCGCCCTGCGCGTGAACCGCAGCGCGGTCGAGCGCCGGGCCGCCACGATCCCCACGCGACGCACAGTAAAGAAGGAATGGCAGGCGGCGTGGCTGCTGCGGGCGGTCACGTGCATGGATCTCACGACGCTGCAGGGCGACGACACGCCCGGCAACGTGCTGCGCCTGTGCGCCAAAGCCCGCAGACCCCTCCGCCCCGACATGACCGAGGCGTTGGGCGTGGGCCACCTGGACATCAAAGTCGGCGCCGTATGCGTGTACCACGCGCTCGTGCCCACGGCGGTCGCCGCGCTCGAGGGATCGGGCATTCCCGTGGCCGCCGTCTCGACCGGTTTCCCGGCGGGGCTCAGTCCCTTCGCCCAGCGCCTGGAAGAAGTGCAGGCCTCGGTTGCGGCAGGAGCGCAGGAGATCGACATCGTCATTACGCGCGCGCACGTGCTCACCGGCGACTGGCCGGCGTTGTACGCCGAGGTCCGCGCATTCCGCGACGCCTGCGGGCCCGCACGCATGAAAGCGATCCTCGGCACCGGGGAGCTGGCGACGCTCACGAACGTCGCCCGCGCCAGCATGGTCGCCATGATGGCGGGCGCGGACTTCATCAAGACGTCTACCGGCAAGGAGCCCGTCAATGCGGTGCTGCCCGTCGGCGTCGTGATGGCGCGCATGATCCGCGAGTACGAAGGCCGCACCGGGACCGCCGTCGGATTCAAGCCGGCCGGGGGGATCCGCGCCGCGAAGCAAGCGCTCGAATGGCTGATCCTAATGAAGGAAGAGCTGGGGGACCGCTGGCTGCGTGCGGCGCTGTTCCGCCTCGGCGCGAGCGCGCTGCTCACCGATATCGAGCGCCAACTCGAGCACTTCGTCACGGGGCGCTATTCCGCGGCGCACCGCCACCCGATGGTGTGACATGACGACCGTCGCCAAGCTGTTCGAGACGATGGAGTACGGTCCGGCGCCGGAGAGCGACGCGCCCGCGCTGGAGTGGATCAAGCAGCACGACGGCGGTACGTTCGGCCATTTCATCGGCGGCCGTTGGGTCCAGCCGTCCGAGGGGCAGCACTTCGAGACGATCAATCCGGCGACGAAGGCCGTGCTCGCCCGCGTCGCGCAGGGCAGCAAGGCCGACATGGACGCGGCGGTGGCCGCCGCGCGCGCCGCCGCGCCGGGATGGGCCGGGCTCACGCCGCATGCCCGCGCCCGCTACCTCTACGCCCTGGCGCGCGAAGTGCAGCGCCACTCGCGGCTCCTGGCGGTGCTCGAGAGCCTCGATAACGGCAAGCCGATTCGCGAGACGCGCGACCTCGACATCCCGCTCGTGGCCCGGCACTTCTATCATCACGCCGGCTGGGCGCAGCTCCGCGACACGGAGTTCCCCGGCTACGTCCCGGTGGGCGTCGTGGGTCAGATCATCCCGTGGAACTTCCCGCTGCTGATGGTGGCCTGGAAGGTTGCCCCCGCGCTGGCCGCCGGAAACACGGTGATTCTCAAGCCCGCCGAGTTCACGCCGCTCACCGCGCTGTGCTTCGCCGAGATCGCGCGCGAGGCGGGGCTGCCGCCCGGCGTGTTCAACGTCGTCACGGGCGACGGCGCGACCGGGAAACATCTGGTCGAGCATCCGGACGTCAACAAGATCGCGTTTACCGGCTCGACCGAAGTGGGCCGCGTCATCCGCAAGGCCACGGCCGGGACCGGCAAGAAGCTCACCCTCGAGCTGGGCGGCAAGAGTCCGTTCATCGTCTTCGAGGACGCCGATCTCGACAGCGTTGTCGAGGGCGTGGTGGATGCCATCTGGTTCAACCAGGGGCAGGTGTGTTGCGCCGGCTCGCGGCTGCTCGTGCAGGAAGGGATCGCCGAACGGCTGACGCAGAAGCTGCGCGCGCGCATGGAGAAGCTGCGCGTCGGCTCGCCGCTCGACAAAGCCGTGGACATGGGGGCGATCGTCGCGCCGGTGCAGCTCGACCGGATCCGCGGCCTGGTCGAGCAGGGAGTCGAGGAGGGGGCCAAGATGTGGCAGCCCTCGTGGGCATGCCCGACCGAAGGCTACTTCTATCCGCCCACGCTGTTCACGGACGTGTCGCCTGCCGCCACGATCGCGCAGGTCGAGATCTTCGGACCCGTACTCGTCTCCATGACGTTCCGGACGCCGAAGGAGGCGGTCGAGCTAGCGAACAACACGCCCTATGGGCTCGCGGCGAGTGTCTGGACCGAGAACATCAATCTCGCACTCGACGTCGCGCCCAAGCTGAAGGCCGGCGTGGTGTGGGTCAACTGCACGAATCTGTTCGACGCCGCGTCGGGATTCGGCGGCTATCGCGAGTCGGGCTTCGGACGCGAGGGCGGGCGGGAAGGGATGTGGGAGTACTTGAAACCCGAGTGGGAGCAGGGAGCCGGGACCGGGGAGCAGCGTACGCAGCCGTCAATCGCGAAGCCCGAGCCACTGCTCCCTGCTCCCGGCTCCCTGCTCCCTCCAGTTGACAGGACCTACAAGCTCTTTATCGGCGGCAAACAAGTCCGCCCCGACCAAGGCTACTCGCGCAAGATCCTCGGGGCCGACGGGCGGGGGCTGGCCGAGGTGGCCGAGGGCAACCGCAAGGATATCCGCAACGCGGTCGAGGCGGCGCATGCCGCCGATGGGTGGGGCCGGGGCAGCGGGGGGGGCCACATGCGGGCCCAGATCCTGTACTTCATCGCCGAGAACCTGGCGACGCGCGCCGACGAGTACGGCGCCCGCATCCAGGCGTTGACGGGCGCCCACCCGGATGCCGCGCGCCGCGAAGTCGAGGCGACCATCGCGCGCTTGTTCACGTACGGGGCGTGGGCCGACAAGTGGGACGGCGCCGTGCATCACACGCCGATTCGCGGCGTCACCTTGGCGATGAACGAGCCGGTCGGCGTCCTGGGCATCGCCGCGCCGGAGGAGTTCCCGCTGCTCGGGTTCGTGTCGCTCGTCGCCCCCGCGCTGGCCGTCGGCAATACGGTCATCGTGATCCCCTCCGAGACGCTCCCGCTCGCCGCCACGGAGTTCTATACGGTGCTGGAAACGTCCGACGTGCCGGACGGCGTCGTGAACGTGATCACGGGTGCGAAGGACGCCCTCGCCAAGGTGCTCGCCGAGCACGACGACGTGGACGGCATGTGGTATTTCGGCGGCGCCGCCGGCGCCGCCGGCGTCAAGGCGGTCGAGCTGGCCTCCGCGGCCAACATGAAGCGCACCTGGACGTCGGCGCGGGCGCGCGATTGGCTCGATCCCCGCCAGGCGGAAGGGCGCGAGTTTCTGCGGCGCGCGTCGGAAGTGAAGAACATCTGGATCCCCTACGGCGAGTAGCGTGATCAGCGCGGTCACCCACCGCGTGAATTACTCTGAAACCGACCAGATGGGCTTCGTCTATCACGCGAACTATCTCGTCTGGCTGGACATCGCGCGCACGGAACACCTGCGCGGGCGAGGGGTGTCCTACAAGGAGTTGGAGGAGCAGGGGATCTACCTCGCCGTGACCGACGTCCGCGTCCGCTATCGTCAGGCGGCACGCTACGATGACGAAGTCCGGGTCCGGTGCTGGGTCCGGGAGCTGGCCTCGCGGCGAGTGATCTTTGGCTATGCAGTCGAGCGGGCGACCACGGGAGATCTCCTCGCTACCGCGGAAACGTCGCTGATCGCGCTCGATCGACAACATTCCCTATCGCGTATTCCGGAGCACGTGTGTGAGCTGCTCAAACCCACGGCGGACCCGGTTCGTCTCTAGCACCGGTCTCGTCCTTCTTCTATTAGCAGCGCCTGGCGTCCGGGCGGCCGCCCAACAGCCCAGCACGGACGAGACGCTGGTGGGTCAGCTTGCCGCGGTGCTTGCGGCGGCCGACGCCCGCCGCTTCGATGCCGGGGTGCTGCGCGAGGCATTGGCGAACCCGAATCCCGCCGTGCGGCGCCAGGCCGCGCTCGCGGCGGGCCGGATCGGTGATGCCGCGGCTCTCGACCTGCTCATTCCTGCCCTCAACGACACGACCGTCGAGGTGCGGACCGCGGCCGCGTTCGGCCTGGGACTGCTGAAAGACGCGCGCGCCGTCCCCGCGCTGCTGCAGGTGGTGCGCGCGATCGCTCCCGCCGGCCAGGATGCGGCCCAACTGGAGGCGGTCACGGCGATCGCCAAGATCGGCGGGCCGGACGGTTCCCGCGCTCTGGGTGAGATCATCGCCACCGGCTCACCAGGTGCGCCCACACCGCCGGTCGTGGCGGCCGCGCTGCTCGAGGCGTGGCGCCTCGGCGCCCGCGCCCCCGTGGCCCAGCTGATCGCCTTCACGGACGATCCCGATGCCGGCACGCGCTGGCGGGCGCTGTATTCGATCGCGCGCTTGCGTGCGGCTCCGGGGGCCGCGCGCCTCGTTCGCGCGCTCGCCGACCCCGACGTGCTGGTGCGCGCGGTCGCCGCGCGGGGCGTCAGCAAGGCGCTGCTCGACAGTGCTAAGCTCGACGCCCGCGGCGCGATTGACGGTCTGCGGCCGCTGCTCGAGGATCGCAACGCCCAGGTGCGCATCAACGCGCTGCGCGCGCTGGCGTCGTTTCGAGATTCGACCCTGGCCCCGGCGGTGGCACCGCTCGCCGCTGATCGCGACATCGGGGTCGCGGTGCAGGCCGAGACGACGCTGGGGGCGCTGCGCGGCGCCGTGGCCGTCCAGACCCTGCGCCCGCGGCTCGCGAGCAGCGTGTTTGCGCTCAAGCGCCAGGCCGTGATCGCACTCGCGCAAGCCGACAGCGCCGCCGGTGTCGCAGCCGCCGCTGGAATCTCCGGGGACGCCGATTGGCGCTGGCGCAGCGTCGCCGCCGAGGCGTTCGGCGCGGCGCGCGCGCGCGACCGCCTCGAGGCGCAGCTCGTCGACCCCGATGGCCGGGTCGTCGCGCAGGCGCTGCAGGTGTTGCAGCGCATTGTCCCCTCCCCCGATTCGAGTCTGCGGGCGCGGGCGCGCGCGCTGCTCGCGCACGCGGACCCGGCCGTCCGCAGCGTCGCGGCGGACATCCTCGGACGCCAACCGGACGTGGAGGACGTCGACCTCCTCGTCGCGGCCTACCGCCGCGCTGAGGGAGATCCGTTCAACGATGCCCGGCTGTCGGCGGTCTCGGCGCTGGGCGCCATCGCCGCGGCCTCCCCGACCGGCCGGCTCCGAGTCGCGACCAGGTTCGTCTCCGTGGTGCCGCGCCCCGACGACTATCTCGTCCGCCGCCTCGCCGCGGATACGCTCCCCGACGCGCGCGAGGCCTGGGGCCCTGCGATGCCGATCGCAACAGGCCGCACCCTCGCCGACTATCGCGACGCCGCCCGCCGCTGGCTCGCGCCCGCCATCGGCGGGGCCGAGAACCCGCGGGTCATCCTGGAGACGGACCGCGGCACGCTCGAAATCGAGCTCCTGCCGGGTGAGGCGCCGCTGACCGTCGCCGCATTCCTGGATCTCGTGGAGCGCCGCTTCTTCGACGGCACGCGTTGGCATCGCGTCGTGCCGAACTTCGTCGTGCAGGACGGTGACCCGCGCGGCGACGGCTGGGGTGGCCCGGGGGCGGGGTTCGTGTTGCGTGATGAGATCAATCCGGTGCGTTACCAGGTCGGCACGGTGGGCATGGCGCTGTCGGGTCCGGACACCGGGGGCAGCCAGTACTTCATCACGCATTCGCCGCAGCCGCACTTGGACGGCACCTATACGGTGTTTGGGCGGGTCCTCGCGGGCGGCGGCGTGCTCGACGGCATCGGCCAGGGCGACCGCATCCGGAGCATCCACCGGTGAGCGTTCCCACGCTGGAGCGTGGGCCCAACACGGCGCTGCCGTTAACGGCAGTGCGTTACTGGGCACAGGCTTTAGCCTGTGTCATCGTCTTGGGGACTACTCTCGCCGCCCCGCTTTCCGCCCAGTTCGGCTACTTCGGCCAGAACAAGATCCAGTATCGCCGGTTCGACTGGCGGGTGCTCCGCGGCGAGCACGTCGACCTCTACTACTATCCTGAGGAGGAGGAGCTCGGCCGCGTAGCCCTCGCCTACGCGGAAGAGAGTTACGATTCACTTGAACGTCGCTTTAATCACGCAGTTACTCGACGTATTCCATTAATTGTGTACGCGTCCCACACGGATTTCGAGCAGACGAATATCCTGCCGTTCATTCCTCCCGAAGGGCTGCTGGGCGTCACCGAGTTTCTGAAGCGGCGCGTGGCGATGCCGTTCCGCGGCAGCTACGCCGAATTCCGCCACACGCTGCGCCACGAGCTGGTCCACGTCTTCCAGCTCAGCCTGGCGGCGGAGGTCTTCGGGCGCTACCCGCGGATGCGGCAGGTGGGGATGCCGTTGTGGTGGACGGAGGGCCTGGCGGAGCACTTCTCGAGCGGCGAGGACACCCGCGACCAGATGGTGCTCCGCGACATGACGGTCTCGGGGCAGCTCCCGGGCCTGCCCGCGCTCACCTACGCCTACGGCGGGCTCGTCTACCCCGTCGGCGGCAGCATCCACCGCTATCTCGCCGACCATTACGGCGAGTGGCGGATTCTCCAGCTGTACGGCGACATCTGGAAGTACGGCAGCTTCGACGAGGCCATGGGCGCCGTGTACGGCCGTTCGCTCGAACAGCTCTCCGACGAGTGGCAGTACTGGATGCGCCAGCGCTACTACCCGGCGGTCAGCACCCAGCCGCCGCTCGCGATCACGGCCCGCAAGCTCACCGAGCTGGCCATCAAGCCGGCGGCCTATCAGCTGCCCGGGGACAGCGTGCCGTCGTTCCTCTTCTTTTCTCCGGCCAGCGGCTACGCGACGATCTACGCCCAGAGCCTGACCGGCACGCGCAAGCGTCCGGTGGTGCAGGGGGAGCGCAGCGAGCAATTCGAATCGTTCCACTTCTTCGACTCGCGGCTGGACGTCAACCCGCAGGGCATCGCGGCGTTCAGCAGCAAGTACGCCGAGCGCGATGCGCTGTTCTTCTGGGATCTGAAGCGCCAGGTGGTCGTGGGGCGCTATCAGTTCCCGGAGCTCGTCTCCATCCTGTCACCGGCGTGGGCGCCCGACGGCAAGAGCGTGGTCTTCAGCGGCCTGTCGGTCTCCGGGTACTCGGACTTGTACCGCCTCTGGCTCGGCGATGGCCGGCTCGAGCGCCTGACCTCCGATCGCTACGAGGACGTGGATCCCACGATCAGCCCCGACGGGCGAACCCTGGTGTTCTCCTCGGACCGTACCCCGTTCGGCCTCAACGGCGCCCGCAACCTGTTCGCGCTCGACCTTGCGAGCGGCGCGGTCCGCTACCTCACCTATGGCAACTGGCGTGACGAGACCCCGCGCTGGGGGGGGGCTCCGCCCGGCCGGATCTACTTCGCGAGCGACCGCGACGGCACGTTCCAGGTCTACTCGATCGACTCGAGCGGCGTGGGCCGGCGCGAGACCAAGACGCTGAATGGCGCGTTCGACCCGCAATGGGTCCCGGGCCCGCACGGAGGCTTGGTGTTCGGCGGCTTCGCCGATCTGAGCTTCAACATCTATCTGGCCGAGCCGCTCGCGGATAGCGCCATCGCATTCGCGCTCGCGCCGGCCGACAGTCTCCCCGCACCGACGTGGACCTGGGGGGAGCTGTCCCATCCGCAGTACGCCCGCGCCGATGCCGCGCCGTACGAAAAGAAGTTCACGCTCGATTTCGCGGCGGGCGACGCGGTCGTGGCACCCGGACTCGGCGCGGCGCAGGGCGCCGTGTTCCTGTTCAGCGATCTGCTGTCGGATCACATGCTGTTTGTCGCGGTGTCGTCCTTTCAGGGCACGGGATTCGGGAACCTCATCGACAACGTGAGCGGCACCGCGTTCTACCTGAATCAGTCCCGGCGCATCAACTGGGGCGTGGGCGCGTTCCGCCAGCGAGGCCTGTTTTACGAGGGTGACTTCAATACGCTGTTCGAGGAGACGTCCTACGGCGCGTTTGCGCAGGTGCGCTATCCGTTCACGCGCTTCCGCCGGCTCGTCGGCGAGTACCGCCTGGAGCGCTCCGACCGCTTCGACCTGTTCAGCGAAGACGTAGACGAGCCCCGCCGGCTCGGCTGGCTCGCGTCCAACTATTTGAGCTACGTGAAGGACAATACGCTGTGGCTCTCCACTGGGCCGATCGACGGCGAGCGCTACAATCTCACCGCGGGCCTCGTGAATGATCTGAGTCACGGGCGCTTCGACTCCTGGCTGCTGTCGGCCGACGTGCGCAAGTACCTGCGCACGTCGCTGCACAGCGCGGTGGCGGTGCGCGTGCAGGGCTACGCGTCGGGCGGTGAGCGGCCGCGGCGCATCAACATCGGGGGCTCGTGGGGGCTGCGCGGGTATCCGCGCTACGGGTACGTGGCCGGGACCCGCGCCTGGCTCGTGAACGCCGAGTTCCGATTCCCGATCACCGACTTCGTCACGATCGGCTTCCCGTTCGGCGCGGCGCGCTTTCCCGGCGTGCAGGGCGCGCTGTTCGTGGATTACGGCCGCGCCTGGTCGGAGGCCACGACGCATCGCGGCGTGCTCGGCTCGAGCGGCCTCGGGTTGCGGATGCCGATCGGCCCGCCGCTCGTGCTGCGGCTCGACATCGGGTATCGGCTGGGGTCCAACAACCTGGCCTCCTACGGTCTGCCGCCGAGCTCGCGTCACACGCGCTTCGTGGACTTCTTTTTCGGGTTTAACTATTGAGGGGTCAACGCTTTTCGCTTGACCCGCTGCGTGCCCTTTCCTACATTGGCGCCTGTGCGTTGCTCGCGGCCTGTCCCGCGCCCCGGCCGCCACCCCCGCTCGTACCCGTGCCGCTGGCGCCCGCCAGCCGCGACAGCGCCATCGTGTGGACGCGAGCGACCCTGCCGCGCGGACCGACGCTGATCCGGTTCCGCTGGCGCTACCAGGACGACCGGGTCAAGTACGCGGGGCGGGGCAGCGCGCGGATCGCGCCGCCCGACTCGCTGCGGTTCGACTACGCGGGACCGTTCGGTCTCGGCAGCGGCGCGGCGGTGGTGATCGGCGATTCCGTGGCATGGGCCGATCCGGAGGAGAACGTCCGGTCGCTCGTCCCGGCGATCCCGATGCTGTGGGCGGCGCTCGGGATGGTGCAGCCGCCCGCGGAGGATGCGGAGGTGTTTGGAGCGGTCCTCCGTGACACGACGACCGGCAGACGGCGGGTCATGTGGCGCTTCGCGCAGCGCGACGACACGCTCGACTATGTTGCGACGGAAGAGGCCGGCGGCACGCGCGTGCTCGAAGCCGAGTGGCGGCGTCGTGGAAAAAGGGTGGCGCGGAGCCGTTCCCAGTTCGACGCGCAGGCGCGGCCCCCCCGCCCCGTGAGCGCGCGCGTCGACTTCCCGGAGGCTTCGGCCCGATTTGAGCTTACCGTTGGGACGGTGGATACCGCGGCGGCCATTCCGCCGGCTGTGTGGCGCAGTCGCCGCTAGCGCGTCGAGCCTGTGGCTCGCCGGCTGCTTGTACGGCTTCGCCGGCGGCGGCCTGCCCAACGTCAAAACCGTCGCCATCCTCCCCTTCGAAAACGACACGCCCGAGCCCGCGCTGACGCAGGAAGTCAGCGACGCGGTGCGCCGGGCCATGGAAGACCGGCTGGGGCTGCGCGTGGCCACGGAGGCCAACGCCGATGCGATCGTGCGCGGCCGCGTCGTGCGCTACGATCCCGACCTGCCGGTCGCGATCCAGCCGGGGCAGGGCCAGGTGACCGTCACCAAGCGCAAGGTGCAGCTCACCGTGGACGTCGAGATCATCAACCAACGCGACGGCACGACGGTGTGGAAGCGCCAGGGGCTCTCCGTAGACGGTGAGTACGACCCGCCCCAGGAAGCGCAGGGGCGCAAAGTCGCGCTCGAAAAACTCGTGAACGACATCGTGGACGGGGCCCAATCGCAGTGGTGACCGGTCGCGGCATCCGCGGCGCGCGCGGCGCCAGCTCCAGCGGCTGCCTGCTGTCGCTGCTGATCTTCGTGGCGGTGCTGTACTACGGCGTCAACATCGGCGAAGTGTTTTTCCGCTACTACCGCCTCCTCGACGAAATGCAGACGCAGGCGCGGCTCGCCGCCGCGATCGACGACGGCACCATCCGGCGCCGCATCCAGGCCGCGATCGACGACATCGGCATCCCCGATTCCGCGGGGACGCGGCGGCTCGTCGTGCGGCGGACCGCCTCGCCTCGGCAGATTCTCATCGAGACGCGATACAGCGAGTCGGTGTCACTGCCGTTCTTCAATCACAGCTTCTCCTTCAATCCCAAGGCCACGCAGCCGCTCTGAACACCGCGACGAAGATCCGCACGCCCGAAGCCGCGGCCGCCTGGCGCGGGACGCAGGGCGGGGGGGGGGGGGATGTCGTCTTCACGAACGGCGTCTTCGACCTGTTGCACGCGGGTCACGTCGCGCTGCTGGAGGCGGCGCGCGCGGAAGGCGACGCGCTCATCGTTGGCATCAACAGCGACGCCTCGGCGCGGCGCTTGGGAAAAGGGCCCGACCGCCCCATCGTGGCCGAGAGTGAGCGGGCGCGCCTCGTGGCCGCGCTGGCGGCCGTGGATTGCGTCGTGCTGTTCGGTGAAGACACACCCTTGGCGCTGATCCGGCAGCTGCGCCCCGACGTGCTGGTCAAAGGGGCCGACTACGCGCCGGACGCGATCGTCGGCGCCGCGGACGTCCAAGCATGGGGCGGGCGCGTCGTTCGCGTGCCCCTGGTCCGGGACAAGTCCACGACGAGCCTGCTCCGCAAGCTGCGCGGCGCGTAATGAAGCTGCTCGTGGCGACCCGCAGCCCGGGGAAAACGCGGGAGATCCGCGAGATCTTCGCCGGCTTGCCGTTCGACGTGGCATTCCCCGCCGACCGCTTCCTAGAACCCCTGCCCGACGAGGCCGATCTCGAACGGGGCGCGAGCTACGTGGAGAACGCCGTCGCGAAAGCGCGCTACTTCGCGGCGCGCGGCGGTTTGCCCGCGGTCGCCGACGATTCGGGCATCGAGGTGGACGCCCTGGGCGGCGCTCCCGGGCCACGCTCGGCGCGCTGGGCAGCCGGGGCAGTGGCTGGGACCGATGCTGACGCGGCCAACAACGCGCTGATGCTGGAGAAACTCGCCGGCGTGCCCGAGGAGCGGCGCACCGCCCGTTACCGGTGCGTGGTGGTGTTCCTCGCGACGCCCAGCAGCGTGCCGGAGATCGTGGAGGCGACGTGCGACGGGTTTATGCTCACGGAGCTGCGCGGGACGGGGGGGTTCGGCTACGATCCGCTGTTCTATTCGCCCGAGCTGCGCATGAGCTTCGGCGAAGCCCCGCCCGCCGCGAAACACCGCGTGTCCCACCGGGGGCGCGCCTTTCGAGCGCTTATCGAAGTGTTGCTGAGACGCTCGACATAGACTCTACGTGTGTGTTCGACGTATCTTTTCGACGTTTCTTTTTTACGTTTTAGTGTCGTCCGGGGTGTGGCGCAGTCCGGTAGCGCGCCTGGTTTGGGACCAGGAGGTCGCGGGTTCGAATCCCGCCGCCCCGATTCTATCTGTCGCGACGCGCCCGTAGCTCAGGTGGATAGAGCAGCAGCCTTCTAAGCTGTTGGTCGGAGGTTCGAATCCTCCCGGGCGCACTCGCCGACGCGAAGTTCACGCACGGCTACTGTCCCGAATGCTACGAGAAGCATGTCCGTCCCGAAATCGAGCGCCGTTGACGCTTCTCGCAGCCCGCGCTATAACCGACGTACCGATTTCACCGGAAGGGTCCCGTGCGATTCACAACACTTGCGCTCAGCTTGCTCGCCCCGTTCTCCATCGCCGCCCAGCAGCAAACGGGCACCGTGGCCGGTGTGGTCACAGCCGAAACCGGCGCCCCGATCGCCAACGCCGCCGTTGCGATCGTCGGCGCGGCGCGTACCGCCACGACAAACGCCCGGGGTGAGTATCGTCTGACCGTGCCCCCCGGCACCTACACCCTCCGCGCTCGCGTCATCGGCTATGCCGCCGCGGAGCAACGCGTCACGGTGAACGCTGGAGAGACTACCACCGCGAATTTCCAGCTTGCCCCCAGTGCGCTGGCGCTCTCCGAGGTCACGGTCATCGGCTCTCGCAGTGCCCGGACCGCCGTCGAGACTCCCGTGCCGGTAGACGTCATCGCGTCCGAAGAGATCCAGCAGACGGGCCAGACCGAGGTAAACCAAATCCTCTCCGCCCTGGCCCCGTCGTTCAATGCCTCGCACCAGACAATTGCCGACGGCAGCGACCACATCAATCCGGCGAGCTTGCGCGGCCTTGGCCCGGACCAGGTGCTGGTGCTGATCAACGGCAAACGGCGGCACGCACCGGCGCTCGTCCACGTGAACGGGACGTTCGGGCGCGGCACCGTCGGCGTCGACCTCAACGCTATTCCCGCGTCCGCCATCGACCGGATCGAAGTGTTGCGTGACGGCGCCGCCGCGCAGTACGGCTCGGATGCGATCGCGGGCGTGATCAACATTGTGCTCAAGCGGCAGACCGACGGCATCCAGTCAACAACGACCACCGGTGCGACGGGCGAAGGGGATGGTGAGCAGGTCAAGACCGACCTGAATGCCGGCTTCCCGATCGGCGACCGGGGGTTCTTCAATGTGACGGGCGAGTATCTCGATCGCGGCGCGACCAATCGGACCGAGCCGTGGAGCGGCGACATTTTCCCCGGCATCACCGGCACCGCCGCCACCGATGCCGAGGTGGCGGCGCGCGGCCTGACGCGCAGAGATTTCACGATGGATGTCGGCCAATCGGATGCCACGGTGGGCGTGGCCTTCTTCAACGCGGCGCTTCCCCTGGCGGGCGACGCCGAGCTGTACGCGTTCGGCGGTGCATCGCGCCGCACCGGACTGGCCGGCGCGTTCTTCCGCCTGCCGAATCAGGAGTCGCAGAGTGTGCTCTCGATCTTCCCCAACGGCTTCGTGCCGCGGATCAATACCGGCATTGACGATCGGTCATTTGCCGCCGGCGTGCGCGGGGCGACCAACGGCTGGGACGTCGACTTCAGCCTCACGCACGGCCGCAACGATTTCCAGTTCATTATCGAAAACACGGTGAACGCGTCGTTGGGAGCCGCCAGCCCCACCACCTTCGACGCCGGGCGTCTCGGCTTTGCGCAGTCCAGTGGGAACCTGGATCTGGTGCGCCCCATCGCCGCGGCCGGCGTGCGCGCGCTGTCGTTGGTCCTGGGCGGCGAGTTTCGCGTCGAGAACTACAGCATCCGGGCGGGCGACGCCGCCTCGTGGCAGCTCGGCAATGGCGGCGACTCGGCCGGCGTCGACTTCGACACGACGGCCGCCGGTGCGCCCAAAGCGCCGGGGGCCCAGGGCTTCCCCGGATTCCAGCCCGCCAATGAGGTCAATCGCTCCCGGACCAGCGTCGCGGGGTATGCGGGCGTCGAAACGCAATTGACGTCCCGGTTCCTCATCGATGTCGGCGGCCGCTATGAGAGCTACAGTGACTTCGGCAGCACCCTGACGGGTAAGATTGCCACCCGCCTCGAGATCCTGCCCAACGTCGCGCTGCGCGGAGCGGCGAGCACCGGGTTCCGCGCGCCCGCGCTGCACCAAGTCTGGTTCAACAACGTGAGTACGCAGTTCGTGATCAACGTCAGCACCGGCGAGCTCGAGCCGCGCAATGTGCTGACCACCAACAACCGCAGCCGCGTGACGCAGGCCTTCGGCGTGCCCGCCCTCCAGGAGGAGCGGTCGGTGAATGTCAGCGCTGGAATTACCGCGCGACCCCGAGACAACCTCTCGATCACCGCCGACGTGTACCGGATCACGATCGACGATCGCGTCGTCATCACGAGCCAGTTCTCGGCTGCCACCGACACGATCGTCGCCCGGATCCTGCAGCCATTCCAGAGCCAGGGCGTCACCGCCGCGCAGTTCTTCGCGAACGCGGTGGACACGCGCACGACCGGCATGGACGTCGTCGTCGCGTACGCCCGGGCCCTCGGCTCCGGTACGCTCACCCTCACGGCTTCGGCGAACCTGACCGAGACCAAGGTGCAACGCGTGAATGTCCCCCAGGCCATGGCGGACACTTTCCGCACGCCGAGCCTCACGACCGTCCAGGACCGGCTGCTCAACCGGGAGGATCGCAACCGGCTGGAAGACGCCCTGCCGCACCAGAAGGGCGCGCTCGCGGCGCGCTACGCCCGCGGTCGAGTCAGCGCGCTGGTGCGCGCGACCTATTACGGCGAGATCGTCTACAAGGCCCCCGTGGCGGCGAACGATGAGCGGTTCAGCGCGAAGACGCTGCTCGACGTCGACCTCGGGCTCGACGTCGTGCGCGGCGTGCGCCTCGGGATCGGAGCCAACAACGTGTTCAACACGTTCCCCGACAAGCAGAAGGTCCCTGCCAATATCAACAGCGGCCGCTTCATCTATAGTCGCCGCGTGACCCAGTTTGGGATGAACGGAGGCTTTTATTACGCGCGTGTGGCCCTCTCACTCTAGCGTCGTGGTGGCGAGCATCGCGTGGCTCGCCGTCGGGCCGTCGGGCCGACCGGCTGTCGCGCAGACGCCCCGCGCGGCCAACCCCGAGCGGCCGACGGTGGCGACGCATGCCTATGGCGTGGCCCCGGGTTTCGCCGAGCTCGAGCAGGGGGCGCGTGCGTTCGGCCTGGACGGATTCAGGGATGGCACCGCGTGGGAATTCAACCTGAAGCTCGGCGTCGCCCGCGGCGTCCAAGTCGGTGTCTTCGGTGCCGGGTATCTGCGCACGGCCGCCGGCAATGGCGTCGGCGACTTGGGCGTGTCGCTCAAGCTCGGACGCGCGCTGTCGGAGCTGAGCGCGGTGGCGCTCGTGCCTGCGGTGACCTTGCCGACCGGCGATGAGGCCCGAGGATTGGGGGCGGGGCGGGCACTGGGGAGTCTCGTCGCGGTGTACGGTGTGGATCTGCCGGCCGCCTTCCATTTCGATCTGAACGCCGGTCCCGTGGGGATCGGGGCGGGGGAGGTCCAATGGTTCACGTCGGTGGGCCTGGCGCGCGGTGGGACGGTGGGCATCGCGACGGAGCTGTTCGATTTCACGAGCGGCGGGGTGGGGCCGCGGCAGCGTGGATTTCTTGGGGCGGTCTTGGTGACGCTCGCGGAATGGGCGGTCCTGGACGTCGGCGGGGTCGTGGGATTACTCCCGGAGAGCCCTGATCAAATGTTCGTCGGACTGACGACGAACGTGGGGCGTATCTTCAAGTAGCGGACCCCCTTGACTCATGTTGTCCCCCCGGGTAGAATGTGATGCTCACTACGATATTTTTGCGTAGCGGCTCTTTGAGAATTGATGATCGAGTGTGTGGAGTGCGGCCCCGATTGAGCGGACGTGCGCTTTCAGACGCGCGCCGCGAGGGGTTTCATTCTGATTGTGATTCGGACGACAGATATACCAGTCGTTCGGTGAGCTGTTCGGATTCTTCAAATCATTGGAGAGTTTGATCCTGGCTCAGGACGAACGCTGGCGGCGTGCCTAACACATGTAAGTCGCACGGGACTGGAGGGCAACTTCCAGTTCAGTGGCAGACGGGTGCGTAACACGTGAGGAACTTGTCCAACGGCGGGGGATAGCCGGCCCAACGGCCGGGTAATACCGCGTACGATTATTCGGGGGCATCCCTGAATAAAGAAAGCAGCCGCAAGGTTGCGCCGATGGAGAGTCTCGCGGCCTATCAGCTAGTTGGCGGGGTAATGGCCCACCAAGGCGACGACGGGTAGCTGGTCTGAGAGGATGGCCAGCCACATTGGGACTGAGACACGGCCCAGACTCCTACGGGAGGCAGCAGTGGGGAATCTTGCGCAATGGCCGCAAGGCTGACGCAGCGACGCCGCGTGTGGGATGACGGCCTTCGGGTTGTAAACCACTGTCGGGAGGAACGAATACTCGGCGTCGAATAGGCGCCCGAGGGTGACGGTACCTCCAAAGGAAGCACCGGCTAACTCCGTGCCAGCAGCCGCGGTAATACGGAGGGTGCGAGC
>JBBDYB010000015.1:66-89140 GCA_040901965.1 Gemmatimonadales bacterium
CCCCCCCCCCCCCCCCCGCCCCCCACCCAGCATTCGGTCCAGCTCGGCGACGACCAGATCGGCGCCGGACTCGAGGCGCTTGACCATTTCCTCCATCGTTTCCGGCGCGTGCGTGAAATCGGCGTGCAGGGTGATGGCGCAGTCGCGCTTGGGCCGGTCGGTGCGCTGCAGGGCCAGCCGCAGGAGCTCTTCGAGGCTCTTGGCGTAGCCCTGGCGCTCGCGGTGCGTGACGATCGTCAGGGGGAGCACGCGGGCATAGGATGCCAGCACCTCCTTGGTACCGTCGGTCGAGCCGTCGTCGCACGCGATGATCTGGTATTCGCGCTGGAACGCCGTGAACACCTGGCGGACTTTCCAGAGCACGAGGCCCACTGTGCTCGCTTCGTTGAGGACCGGCACGCAGACGTAGATCATGGTCCTGCAATCTAGACGAGGGCACTATAGACGGCCAAGACGCCGTCGGCCATCGCGCGCGCAGTGCACTGCGGGGGCAACAAGATAGGCGACGGGCGGTCCAGGGCCGCCACGACCTTCCGGGCCAGCGCATCGGCATCGCCGACGGGCACCAGCGCTTCGGGAGGCAGGATCTCGGGGATGCCGCCGCCGGCAGTCGCGACGACGGGCCGGCCCAGGGCCAGCGCATTCAGGATGACGCTGCCGAGTCCTTCCTCCTTCGAGGACATCACGAACACGCCGGCCTGGCCGATCAATGCATCGATCGCGTCAATGTGGCCCACGAGGTGCACTCGATCGTTCAGGTCGAGCTTGGCGATCTCCGCCGTGAGGGAGGCGCGCAGCTCACCTTCGCCCGCGATGACCCAATGGAGGTCGGGTCGCAGCGTGCGCGCGTATTGCGCGGCGCGGACCAAGGTGCGCTGGTCCTTGTGGTCCACCAGCGCGGCGGCATTGACTGCGAGGGGAGCACCGGCGGCAATGCCGAGCTGGCCGCGAATGTCGAGCGGCTGAGCGGCCGCGCGCCGGACCTCATCGGGATCGATCCCGTCGGCGACGACCGCAACCGCGTCCGGGGCGATGCCGTCGGCAACGAGCACGCGCTTCACGGCTTCCGAGACGGCGATGATCCGGTCGGGCCGGCGCCACGACCCGAAGCGGCCGATACGGAAGTCGACGCGCCGCGTGGCGACGATTACGCGGCCCATTTGTACGGTGGCCGCGAGCATGAGCGCGTGACTGTCGTGCACGTGGATGACGTCCGGCTGGAACGCCGCGATCGTCCGGCGCAGGTGCCACCAGGCCCGGGGATCCAGGCCGATCTCCCATGTGGCACCCTGCACGGTCGTGCCATCGGCCGCCGCTCGCCGCGCGAGCTCACTGTCACGCTTGGTCGCGAGCACCAGCTCGACGTCGGGGTGGCGATCCAGCTCCCGGCACAAGAGCCGGACCTGGTTCTGGCCGCCCCGCCACTCGCGACCGGAGTCTACTTGCAAGATTCGCATGATCTGGGGGCTTGGGGTTAGGGGCTAGGGCCTCGGGCAACCAAACCCTAGCCCCTAGCCCCTAGCCCCTAGCCCCTGCCTTTTTCGACCGCGGCCAGCACGCGGCGCAGCTCATCGAGCTTGAAGGGCTTTTGGAGGAACGGCCGTCCCAGCTCTTCGAGGAACTGCAGCGTGTCGCCGCGGACCGTGTCGCCGGTGGCAAAAATGATGCGGTCGGCGACTGCGGGGTGCATCTGGGCGAGCGTGTGGAACATCTCCCGCCCCCCGAGCCGGGGCATGCGCAGATCGCAGATTATGAGGTCAAAGGGTTGAATCAGAGCGCGCTTCAGCGCCTGGCTGCCGTCACGCGCGAGCACGACTTCGTGGCCCCAGCTCTCCAGCGTCGCCTGCATGTAGTGAAGAATGTGGGGCTCGTCGTCCACCACGAGGACCCGGAGCCGCTCGCCGGTTTCCGCGGCGGCGGGCGGCCGGGCGGCTGCGGGCGCGCCCGTGAGCCCTGCCGTCGCCACGCTTGGCCGGACGCCGCCCGGAAGCTCGACGGTGAAGGTGGCGCCGCGGCCGCGCCTCCCCCCCCCGGGGTCCACGGTCATGCTGCCGCCATGCTCCTTCACGATGCCATGGCAGATAGACAGGCCGAGTCCCGTCCCTTCACCTTCGGATTTGGTGCTGAAGAACGGCTCGAACACCCGTTGCGCCACGGCCTCCGGCATACCGGGGCCGTTGTCCGCGATGCTGACGGCGATGCCGTCGAGCTGGCACTTGGCGCGGATGTCGATACGGCCGCCACTCGCGCGCGTGCTCGCGATCGCTTGGGCGGCATTGTTGATGATGTTCACAAACACCTGCTTGATCTGGTTCGCATGCACCTCGACCTCGGGCAACCCGGGCTCCGCTTCGAGGGTCAGCTCGATCCGCGACGCCATGAGCTGGTTCTTGAGCAGCTGATGCGTGGATTCGAGGATCGGCCGCATAGACTGCAGCTGTCGCTCGCCTTCCTGGCGGCGCGCGAACGATAGCAGGTTGCGCACGATGCCCGAGGCCCGCTCGGCTTCCTGCCGGATGATGGCGAGCGGCTCGGCGAGCCGCGGGGGCACGTCAGCGGCCTCGCCCAGGAGGTCGCTGAATCCCACGACCGACGCGAGCGGGTTATTGAGGTCATGCGCGACTCCGGCGATCAGTTGGCCGATCGCGGACATTTTTTCCGATTGCAGCAGCTGTTCCTGGAGCCGGCGCTTCTCCGTCTGGTCCTCGAACAGCAGGACCGCCTCGCCCGCCTCGCCGGCGGGAATCGCGGTGACGAGCAGAATCCGGTCCCCCGCGCGGACCTCCACGGGGGATCCGCTCTCCGGCTGGGCCAACATGCGAGCGACGGGGTCGGCCCAGGCGGGCGGCAGCAGCGTGAGCCAGGGACGGCCGGGGAGCGCCGTGACGGGCAGCTTGATCAGCTCCGCGAAGACGCGGTTGGCCCGGCGCAGGGCACCATGGGCGTCCACGTAGCAGATCGCGTGATTGAACGCGTCAACGGTCTGCTCCCACTCACGCTTGCCGCTCGACAGCAGCTCGACTAGCCGGGCGTTCTCCAGGGTGATCGCGGCCTGGGCCAGCACGGCGCGCGTGAATAGCAGCGCGGATTCATCGAGCGAGTGCGGACGGTCGCCCTCCAGTGCGACTGCGCCGATCGTCCGGGCCACGGCCACGATCGGGGTGCCGAGCCAGCTCGCGGGCGCGGGGGCCTCCACTCGTACGCCCATCCCCGCGGCGCGCGCCCCGACGCGATCGGGAAACACGAGCGGCCCGCGGCGCAGGGCGAGCTGGAGCAGCGGCTCGTCCGTCGTCGCGGGGCGGGGACCGTTGTGGTATGCGACCGTGAGACGATTCGCGTCCGCGTCGAGCAGCATCACGGACAGGCGCCCGGGGGCGAGCTGCTCGGTGAGGGCGCGCGCGACCAGCTCCACGATGGTGGTGGGCCGGAACGCTCCCGCGAGCTCCAACGACAGCGCCGTCAGCCGATTCAGCACTTCGGTGACCGACGCAGCGGCGTTGGTGGGGGAGGGTCGGGCCGGTGCCGGCTTCACGAGGCGTCGTCCAGGAACCGCGTCGGTACCCGGGTTGCGGCGTCCACGAGTGCTTCAGCCGACTTGATGAAGCGGACGACGATCGGCAGCGATCCTTGCAGCGCTACCTTGCGCTGCATGATCCCGGCGATGGGGCCAAGCTCTTTCTTGATGATCTGCTTCCAGTAGCGGTATTCGGCGGTCAGCACGAAGGCCGCGCGTTGGGCTTCGACCCGGGTGACGACTTTCGCGTCGCGGCACACGCCGCGATCGAGGTCGAGCCAAATGCCAACGTCCTCAGGCACCCCGATGCCCGGATGCGCCGGCACGACGAGGGCGACCGGGCCGTGGGTCCACTCGGTGGACGCGAAGCGGTACGCGTCGCTGGCGCTGATCGCCGCGCCGTAGGCGGCCACCCACTCCGGCGACGGGAATGGATGCGCAGCGCTCATGCCACCGCCCGCGCGAATCCGTCGAACAAGGCGCGCTCCGTGAGATCCTCGGGATGCCACTGGACGGCCACGGTCCACGGCAGGGACGCATCGACTGGCTCGGCGCCCTCGATGACTCCGTCCGCCGCCCACGCCACTGCCCGAAGCCCGGGCGCGAGGTCGCGGATGGCTTGATGGTGGCGGCTGTTGACGGTGGCCGACCGGACGCCGAGGGTCCGCTCGAGCAGCGACCCGGGCTCGACCCTGACATCATGGTCCGTCTCGCCCGCGTGCGACACCGGACCCGGACGCTCGCTGTCCAAGTCCTGATACAGCGTCCCCCCGAGCGCGACGTTGAGGATCTGAATGCCGCGGCAGATGGCGAGGATCGGGAGGCGGCGGGCCCGCGCGGCGGCGATGAGGGCCAGCTCCGCGGCGTCACGGACAGGATCGACAGCGCCGAGCCGGGGATGCGGCGTGGCGCCGTAGCGTTCCGGTGCGACGTCTTCCCCCCCGGTGAGGACCAGCCCGCGCACGCCGTGCAGCGCGGCGGCGGCCCGCTCCGGGGCGAGCATCGTCGGCACCGCGAGCGGAACGAGCCCGGCGCCTTCCAGCGCGCGCACGTACGTGGTGTTCAAGGTGACGCGCTCGCGGCCGTCTACAAGTCGCCGCGGCGCCGTCACGGCCACGGCCGGCGTCACGACGTAGGTGAGGCGGGGGCGCCGAACAGGGGACAGCGAGGGTTGCTGACGCTCGACCAGTCGACGCGGACGCCGTACAAGTTGAGCACGGTGCTCCCGCCGACGATCGTCCCGATTTTCGGATGGAGCGTCGGCTCCGGAGATTCG
This sequence comes from Gemmatimonadales bacterium, assembly GCA_040901965.1. Lineage (GTDB taxonomy): Bacteria > Gemmatimonadota > Gemmatimonadetes > Gemmatimonadales > GWC2-71-9 > 20CM-2-65-7. The sequence goes on from JBBDYB010000015.1 coordinate 4,857, forward strand.
AAGATGAGCACGCCCATGGCGCGCTGGGAGGAGTCGTCGACGACGAGCAGGCCCCAGCCTTGCGCCGGGAATCCGGCCCCGCGGTACTGCATCGAGACCCGCTGCTCGGCGTCCCGGCCCGCGATCACCGCGCCCGGCTGCTGCTGGATCACGAGCGCGGGCAGCGAATCGGGCAGTCCACGGGGCGGATCGGTAATGACCGCGCGGGCATTGGTCAGCTGTTGTTGAATCAGCGTCGGACCCGCGATCAGCGCGATGCCGCAAGTGGGTGAGCCGCTGCTGGCGCCGCGGCCGCAGGCAGCGACGAGGAGCACGAGGAGGCACAGGCGACTCATACGCAGCAATCTAACGCTAATGCGACCATATAGCTGTCACGGTCACGGTCCGCGCCGGCGCCAGCGTTTCGGGGACCAGATTGTAGATGTAGTTCAGCGCGTTGGCGACGAGGAGGCGGGCCTGGAGGGGACCCCGCGTCCACTCGGCGCGCAGATCCAGCACCTTCACGGGAACCCGCCGCGGATCCACGAAGCCCTCGAGCTCGATCCGCTCGGGCCGGCTGGCATAGCGGAGGTCCGCGCCGATTCCGAAGTCGCTCAGGGTGTAATCCGCCGTCAGGGTCAGGAGGTGGCGGGGCCGAAAGGCAAGCGGTGCGTCGGGACTGCCCGCAACACGACGCCGCGTGGAGAGATAGGTGTACGCCAGCGTCGTCGTCAGGCGGTCGGGCACTGGGGCGGCCAGCACGGTGGCGTCGAGCCCGGCGATCCGCGCCGCGGCGACGTTCTGGAGCTGGATGCGCGGCGGATTGGTGCCGCTGGTGTCCGCCACCAGCGTGGGCTCGATCAAGTCGCGCGCCTCGGTCCAGAACAGTGCGGCGTCCACGCGGAAGGCACCGAGGAGCGGCGGCGTGGTGTGTCCCAGCTCGAACGACCATGCCGTCTCGGGCCGCAGACTCGGATTGGGAATCACCTCGAAACCGAGCGCCACCGTGTGGACGAACCGCTCGGCGATGGTGGGGGCGCGGAAGCCGCGGCCGACCGACGCGCGGAGGACGCCTCCGCTGCGGCCCGTGGGCACGGTGCCGCCGACGCGCGGACTGACGACCGCGCTGAGCGAGCCGCCATCCACCGCGAGGAAATCGATTCGCGCGCCGGCGTGCAGGCGAGCAACGCCGACGCCCTGCACGCTCTCACCGTAGGCCGCCAGCTCGGACTGCGAATGCGTGCCGAAGATGTCGCTCGCGACGTCGGCGAACGTGGCTTCGCCACCGACGAGCACGGTGCGCGCCGAATCCGGGTGGGCCTCCACCCGCGCCTCAGCGCCGAAGCGATTCGCGACCCCGAACTCGCTGGCGCTGCGCCGTACATCGACGAAATGCGTGCGGAGCCAGGAGCCCCGCGCCTGCCAGGCAAAGCGCTCCGACAGGACCGTGCGGACCTGAGCGGCGAGATATCCCTTGCGGGAGTCGGTCCGCGCCCCCCGCTCGGTCGTGTCTACCTTGAACGGCTGAAAGACCTGGCCGCGGTCGTCGCACTCCCCGCGGCTGCACCAGCTCAGCGGCACCTGGTAGCGGTCCACTGCCCACCCGCCCGAAGCGTCCACGCGCGTGCGCGGCGTGGCCTGCCACCGCGCCTTGCCCGCGAGCTGCCAGTGGTCCCGCTGGTCCTGTTCGCGATAACCGTCGGAGTGTCGCGCGCCGGCCGTAAGCCTGCCACCGAACGTCCCCGTGCCGTACGAGGCGGATACATCGCCGCCGCCCTGCAGCCCCGGGTCATTGCGGAACCGCCACACGGCGTGGGGCGGGTCGCCGTAGATGCCGCCGGTGAGGCGGACGCGGGCATGGATGCCGTCGGGAACGTCGCGGGTGGTGAGATTCACGACCCCGCCGAGCGCGGCCGAACCGTACAGCGACGAGCCCGCGCCCTTCAGGATGTCCACCCGCTCGATCTCATCTACCGGCACCAGGTCCCAGTTGATTCCGCCACGGTCCCCCTGGTTCATCGGAACGCCGTCTACGAGTAGCAGGACCCGTGAGTTCAGTCCTTGGACGTATCCCGTCGATCCGCGGATGTTGATCTGACCATTCAGCATCTGGACGCCCGCCGCCTTGTCCACGGCTTCGTCCACGGTGTTCACGGCGCGGCGGCCCAAGTCGCGATCGCTCAGCTGCGCTACGCTCGTCGCGGGCCGCTCGCCGAAGCGCGGCACCTTGGTGCTGACCACGTCAACGGGCGTCATCTCGAGGGGCGACGGTGCGAGCGCGAAATCAGCGACAGCGGAGTCCGCTGCGGCCAGCGTGACGGTCGTGGCCGCGGGCACATAGCCGATGGCGGCGCTGCGCACGCGGACTTCTCCCGCCGGCACCGGTGCCAGTCGGTAGCGACCACTCGGGTCGGTGAGCGTGTACAGTGTCGTGCCGGGCACGCCCACGACCGCGCCCCGGACCGGCGTGCCATGGGTGTCGCGCACGGTGCCCCGGAGCACGCCATTGCGTGCGCCGTCCTGTGCCGCGACTGCCATGGGAAGGACGACCAACAAGAGCGCCGCTACAGCGCGGTGCATGTGACGAAGTCCGTCGCCGGCCGGAGGTTATCGAAGTCCACGATGAAGTCGATGTCGCCGGCAGCCGCGCCGTTTGGCACCGTGACGATGCCGCGTTGCGTCGTGTCGGACGCGTCGCGATAGTATCCGGCCACGCGGAGCAGGGCCGTGTCCGCGGGCGTGAGCGTGAGCATGCCGACTTTTTTCCAGACTGCCAGCACCCACTCATACTGACCGGGCAACAGCGGTACGCTATACGGCGCGACCGAGTCGGTATATGGAACGGAGCCCGGAATGAACGGCTGGCGATTGGCGATCAGCTCGTTGCAATTCCGCGGCATCGTGGCGTATGCCGCGACGAACACATTGTCGGTGCTGTCGGGGATCGTGCCGCGGAAGCGCAGCGTGCCGCACACACCCACCAGACCCGGCGCGCAGATCGGCTCGGGCTCGAGTCCCTTGTCGCAGCCCCCCACGGCGGCCAGCAGCAGCATGCAGACGGTGCCGGGGGCGATGAGGGAGGGGGCGTGGGGGAGCCGACGCGGCATAGGAGCAATTTGGGACCGGGCGGCAGCGCGTCAACTTGACCGTGGTTTCACGCTGGAATAACGTTTGCTTACCTATGCCACTATACGAGTACCGCTGCACGGCCTGTAACGAGCAATTCGCGCGCACTGAGTCGATCGCGGAGCACGGGAGCCACCGCCCCCGCTGCCCCAAGTGCGAGGCGCCGGCCGTGGAGCCCGTCTTCTCGCCGTTCTTCGCCAAGACCGTCCGCAAGAGCTGAACGAGGCTGCCGCCCTGTTCGAGCGTCTGCGGGACGCGTTCCGCGCTGCCCTCGACGCGGCGACGCCGCCGAGCGATCTGCGGCAGCTGGCGCGTGAGATGCGCGAAGCGGTCGTGGAGGCGAAGGTGGCGGTCGCCGAGATTCGCGAGGCGGTGGCGCGGACCGAGCGCGAGCTCGACGTCGAGCGCCAGCGGCTCGCGGATGCGGAACGGCGCGGGCGGCTCGCGGCCGAGATCCAGGATCACGAGACGGTGGCGGTCGCCGAGCGCTTCGTCGGCAAGCATCGGGAGCGCGGCGGCGTACTCGAGCGCAAACTCGCGAATCAGCGGGAAGAGCTGGCGCTGGCGGAGCGGGAGCTGACGGAGATGCAGGCGCAGCTCAAGAGCGCCGAGCGCGACCGGCCGGCCATGGAGGGCGATCGCAGCGCCGAGCGCGCGTGGCGGGACCTGCAAGGCGCCGGGGGCGCGCGCCCCGGCATGGACCTCCAGGACGAGCTGCTCAAGTCGGAGATGGACCGGGCGGCGCGGGACGCCACGGCGGCGCGGCAGCTCGAGGAGCTCAAAAAGAAAATGCGAAAGCCGCCTACCTAGCGCACCGCGCACCCTCCCGGAGGTAACCATGGACGTGAAGCGCGGCCGGATGGTGTTCCTCGGCTACGGCAAATACTGGCGGTCGGACGCCATCGTGGGACTGATGCCCATCGAGGAGGGGCGCGGGCCGGGACAGCGCACGAACGTGTTCATCGAGGGGCGGGCGGAGCCGCTCGTCGCGTCGCGGACCGAGGACAGCATCCTCGAGGACATGGGCGCGACCGACTCCGGGTTCCAGCTCGAGGCGCTGCGCGAGGCCACGCGCGAGCTGCTCGAAGCGTTCCACGAGTTCTCGCCGGTGCTGCGCCGCGCCTTGCAGAACGAGCACCATTTTGACGTCGAGAAGTGGGAGCAGCGGCTGAGCGCGCTGCTTCGCCCCACCGAGCATTCCGATCCCACGCAGCAGAACGAGCTGTTCGACTGAAAGGACCGCAATGACGCAGCCGCCGGCTGTCACCTCGCACGCCGATCGGGGATGGTTCGGCCACCCGCGCGGCCTGTCGACGCTGTTCTTCACCGAGATGTGGGAGCGGTTCAGCTTCTACGGGCTACGAGCGCTGCTCGTGTTCTACATGACGGCCTCGGCGGCACAGGGAGGTCTCGGCTTTCCTACGGAGAGAGCCACGTCGATCCTGGGGTGGTATGGCTTTGGGGTGTATGCGGCGGCGATTCCCGGCGGCTGGATAGCCGACCGGTTCCTCGGGCAGTACCGCAGCGTGTTTGTGGGTGGGGTCATCATCGCGCTCGGCCACTTCAGCCTGGCCATGCCCAGTGTGACGACGTTCTACCTCGGCCTGTGCCTCATCGTCATCGGAACGGGCCTGCTCAAGCCCAACATCAGCACGATGGTTGGCGCGCTGTATGACCAGGATGACGAGCGGCGCGATGCGGGATTCTCAATCTTCTATATGGGCATCAACCTCGGCGCCTTCCTGGCGCCGCTCGTGGTCGGGACGCTGGGCCAACGCGTGGACTGGCACGTCGGCTTTGCGTGCGCCGGCGTCGGGATGACGCTCGGCCTGATCCAGTATGTCGCCGGGAAACAGCGGCTCTTGCCGGCACTCGAGCGCATTGGGCAGTCGGCCACGCGATCCGCGGCATCCGCCGAGCCGTGGTGGCGCTTCACGCGTGACGAATGGGGGCGGGTCGGGGCGATCGCGGTCTTCTTTCTGTTCTCATGCGTCTTCTGGGCCGCGTTTGAGCAGGCGGCATCGAGTCTCAATCTGTTCGCCGACCGCTTTACCAGGCTCAGACTGTTCGGTTTCGAATTCCCGTCGACGTGGTTCCAATCGCTGAACTCGATGTTCATGATCTTCGGGCTCGCGCCCCTGCTGGCGTGGCTGTGGATCCGGCTGGGTCCGCGCCAACCCTCGAGCCCCGTGAAGTTCGCGTTCGGCCTGCTGTTCGCCGGGCTGGGATTCGCCCTGCTCGTGCCGGCGGCCAAGCTGGCGCAGGAGCAAGGCGTACTCGTGAGCCCGTGGTGGCTCGTGGGCGTCTACTTCCTGCATACGATCGGCGAGCTGTGCCTCAGCCCCGTGGGCCTGTCGATCGTCACCAAGCTCGCACCCGCCCGCATCGTCGGCTCCATGATGGGACTGTGGTTCCTGTCGATCGCCGTGGGAAACAAGATGGCCGGGTGGGTGGCAGGCTACTTCGAACGGATGCCGCTGCCGCAGCTCTTCGGCGCGGTCGCGGCCACGACGATCGTGGCGGCAGTGATGCTGCTCCTGATTACGCGGCCGATCAAGAAACTGATGGGAGGGGTGCGCTAGAAAGGGAGCAGGGAGCAGGGAGCAGGATCCTGCTCCCCGCTCCTTCATTAGCGTCCCTCCCACGTAATATCCCCAATCTCCGCCGCGGCTCTCACCTTGAGCCCGTCGGTATCGGCGCTCACGCCCACGGAGACGATCGGCTTGGGCGCGTTGTTCCACAGGCGGCGGTAGTCGGCGAACGGGTCCCGGCGCTCCACGTGCCAGGACCCGTCCGCGTCATCAGCGCGCTGCAGCACGATCACCATGCGGTTGCGGCCGGCCGAGCTGGCGAAGCTCTCGCCCCGCCCCTCGCGATTGCCCCAGCTGTACGCGATGACCCGGCCGTCCTGGAATGTGATCAGCACCCGAATCGGACTGTCGTCGCCGGCGCGGCGCTTCAAGTCAGCGCTACGCAGCGGCGTCTCCGCGCGCCAGCGCCAGGTGAGGGCGCCGGACCGCGTGGTGGACGGCGGCGGCCGCAACGGGGTGCGCAGGCGATACGTGGCGGTGCCGCCTTGACCGGTTGCCGTGACGCGCAGGGCGTGCGACGACGTCACGCGAAACGCTGGCGGCTCGACACCCTGCATGCGCGAGAGGCGCCAGCCGGCCGGCAAGCCTGGCCCGAGCGGCACGATCGTCAGGTTCGTGAGCGTCTGCGCCAGCAGCAGGATGGCGCTCACATCGGCTCCTCGGCAAAGTGACAGGCGGCCAGGTGATCCGGCGCTTCTACCGGCCGCAGCGCGGGCGTCTCGGTGCGGCAGCGCTCGTTCTTCTTGGGATGCGGGCAGCGCGGATGGAACGGGCATCCGGGTGGCGGATTGGCCGGCGACGGGATATCGCCGGGCAGCACGATGCGGCGCTTCGCGGCGCGCGGATTCGGCTCCGGCACCGCCGACAGCAGGGCGCGTGTGTAAGGGTGCCGGGGCGTCGCGTAGATCGCGGCGGCCGGCGCGCGCTCCACGATTCGCCCCAAGTACATCACCGCGACTTCATCCGCGATGTGGCGGACGACGGCAAGGTCGTGCGCGATGAACAGGTACGTGAGCCGGCGGCGCGACTGCAGATCGGCGAGCAGGTTCAAGACCTGCGCCTGTACCGATACGTCGAGCGCGCTCACCGGCTCGTCGCACACGATGAACTGCGGCTCCACCGACAGTGCCCGCGCGATACCCACCCGCTGCCGCTGACCGCCCGACAGCTCGTGCGGGTAGCGCTCCGCGAACACCGGGTCGAGCCCGACCTCCTCGAGCAGCGCCAGCACCCGGGCGTCCATCTGCGCCGGGGCGGCGAGTCCATGGATCTCCAGCGGTTCCCGCAGCGTCTGCGCGACCGTCATGCGCGGATTGAGCGAGCTATAAGGATCCTGGAATACGATCTGCATCCGGCGCCGCAGCGCGCGCAAGCGCTCGGCATCGATCGCAAAGACATCGTGGTCATCGAACAGCACGCGCCCGGACGTCGGCTCCTGCAGACGGAGCAGCGTACGGCCCACCGTGGTCTTTCCCGAGCCCGACTCGCCCACCAGGCCGAGTGTCCGCCCCGACGCGATGCTGAACGACACGCCGTCCACCGCGCGCACCGGTGGCCGCGGTCGCCCCAACCCGAACCAGGGCCGCTCGCCGGCATAGTGCTTGACGAGATCCTGCACGGCGACCAGCGGCGTGGATGCCGCGCTCATTGCTTCGCCCCCCCCTCCCCCTCCCCGTCCCCCTCCCCCTGGCGGCGTTCGGGCTCCGTCACGAGCCAGCAGCGCGCGGTGTGGCCCGGATCGCCTGTCTCCAGCAGCGGAGGCTGTTGAGCGACGCACTTGTCCCAGGCGTAGGGGCAGCGCGGGTGGAAGCGGCATCCCGGCGGCCATGCGCTCGCCGCGGGCACCTGACCGGGGATGGCGTGGAGCCGGGAGCGGGGCGCGTCGATCCGGGGCACCGCCGCCATCAGCCCCTCGGTATACGGGTGCGTCGGCCGGTCGAACAGCGCGGTCGTGGACGCCGTCTCCACGACCTGGCCGGCGTACATCACCACGACGCGATCGGCGTGGCCGGCCACAATCCCCAGGTCGTGCGTGATCAGCAGCACGGCCATGCCGAGCTCCTTTTGGAGCCGGTCGAGCAGCTCCAGGATCTGAGCTTGGATCGTCACGTCCAGCGCGGTCGTGGGCTCGTCGGCGATGAGCACCTTGGGGTGGCAGATCAGCGCCATGGCGATCATGACCCGCTGCCGCATCCCGCCGGAGAGCTGATGCGGATAGTGATCCGCCCGCTCGTCGGGGTCGGGGATGCCGACCAGCTTCAGCATCTCGATGGCGCGCGCGCGCGCGGCCTTGCGCGACAGGCGCTGATGGATGATCGCCGCCTCGGCGATCTGATCCCCGATCGTGAAGACCGGGTTCAACGACGTCATCGGCTCCTGAAAGATCATCGCGATCTGATTGCCGCGAATGGCGCGCAGCTCGGGCGGGGCGAGGGCGAGCAGGTTCCGCCCTTCGAACTCGATGAGGCTGCCCGGCCGGATGTGCCCGGGCGGCTCGGGCACGAGGCGCAGGATGGAGAGCGAGGTGACGGTCTTGCCGCAGCCGGACTCGCCGACGATGCCCAGCGTCTCGCCGGGGTAGAGGTCGAACGAGACGCCGTCCACCGCCCGCGCCGTGCCGCTGCCGTGCTCGGTGACGAAGTAGGTCTTCAGGTCGCGGACGCGGAGCAGTGGCTCGGGGGGGGTCACGTCGTCTCCTCCCGGGGGTCGAGCGCGTCCCGGAGAGCGTCCGCGACGGCGTTCAGCGACATCACGACGAGCGAGATGGCGAGGCCCGGGAACAGCGTCGCCCAGGGCGCACTCACGAGGGTGGGCGCCCCGTCGGCGATCATGTTGCCCCAGCTGGGGTCGGGGGGCGGCAGGCCGATGCCGAGGAACGAGAGGGCCGCCTCGAGGAGCAGCACGTTGCCAATCCCGAGAGCGGCCGCGACGATGATGGGTGCCGCGGCGTTGGGGAGAACGTGGCGAAAGATAATGCGGCCGGAGCCGGCGCCCAGCGCCCGCGCGGCGGCTACGTAGTCCCGGTCGCGCAGGGCGAGCACTTCGGCGCGGACCAATCGGCTCGTGCCGAACCACGAGGACAGCCCGATCACCAACACGATGACCGGGAACGGTAACCCCTCCCACAACGCGATCGCCATCAGGAGAATGAAGATGCGCGGCAGCGCGAGACCGACGTCCACCCCGCGCATCAGGATCGCGTCCACCCAGCGGCGGTAGTAGCCGGCGACGGCGCCGACCGTGGTGCCGATCGTCATGGCGACGAGCATCCCCAGCGCCCCGACGGCCAGCGAGATCCGGGCGCCGAACACCACCCGGCTCCAGATGTCGCGGCTGTACAGGTCCGTGCCGAGGATGAAGCTCCACGAGGGCGGGTGGTTCTTCAGGCGGACCGGGTCCAGCGGCGTGTTGGGATCGAACGGGGCGACGATCGGCGCCAGCAAGGCGAGAAGCACGAAGAACGCGAGGATGCCGATGCCCCAGGACGCAGTCGGGTGCCGGAGGAATCGCCTGCCGCCGGCGGAACGCGCGGCCCGCCGCCGCAGCGCGCGCACCGTCCATTCCGCGACGATGAGCGCGGCGACCAGGCTCAGCCACGTGAGCAGCGTCACGCGGCTGCGTCCTCCCGAACCCGGATGCGCGGGTCCGCCACGCCCAGCAGGAAGTCCGCGAGCAGGTTCCCCAAGACGACGAGCGCACTCGCGAGCAGCGCAACGGCGGTCACGACGGGGTAGTCGCGCCGCAGGATCGCGTTGGTCGCGAGCCGCCCCATCCCCGGCCACGCGAAAATTGTTTCGATCAGTACCGCGCCGGTGAGAAGAAATGGGAATGCCAGGCCGAAGCGCGTGATGAACGAGAGCAGCGCGTTGCGGAGCTGGTGCCGCAGGACGACCCGCCGCTCCGACGCGCCCTTGGCGCGCGCGGTACGAATGTAGTCCTGCCGGGCGACCTCGAGCATGGCGGCGCGCTGGAAGCGCGCGGTGCCGGCGGCGCCGACGAGCCCGAGCGTGGCCGCGGGAAGCACCAGGTGCCACAGCATGTTCAGCGTGCACGCCGGCGAATTCACGGTGGGGCAGAGGACCGGATCGGTGATCCCGCCCACCGGGAACCAGCGCAGCCACTGGCCAAACAGCAGCAGCAGGACCAGCGCGAGCCAGAACGTCGGCAGTGAATAGATGAAGAGCGTCACGTTGCCGAACACGATGTCGGGCCAGCGGTTGACGCGCAGCGCCTGATAGACGCCCACTGCCAGGCCCAGCAGGAAATCGAGCAACAGGGCGGCGCCGGTCAGGAGCAGGGTATTGGGGATCGTCTCCGCCAGCGCATCGGCGACGGGACGGCGCAGCGCGTACGACTCGCCGAGATTACCGCGCGCGAGCTGACCGAGGTAGCGCACGTACTGGATATGGACTGGTTGGTCGCAGCCCCACTGCTGGCACAGGATCCTGGCCGTCGCGGTGTCCGTCACCTGATCCTGCGGCCAGGGGACCGGGCTGCCGGGGGCGAGATGAATGAGGACGAAGGTGAGCGTGACGACCGCGAAGACGATGGCGACCGAAGCGGCGAGGCGCCGCAGGAGCCACGCCGTCACCTAGCGCTCCACGCGATCCCGCTCGATGGCCCGGTCCGAGGGAATCCGCCAGGTGCGCAGCAGCGCCGCCCAGGAATCGGGGCGGATCTGCGCGTTGTCCACGCGGCTGTGGATGGCGGCCACGTTTTCCAGCGCGAACAGCCACGCGCCTGGCGCATCCGCGTTGATGATTTCCATGGCGGAGCGCCACAGCGGCCGCGCCCGGTCGCGCGTCGGCGCGGCCGAGGCGCGTTCGACGTAACGCTCGAACGTCGGATTGTCGTAGTGCCAGAAGTTGTTCTGCCCCGCCTGGCTCCACCACTGCGGGATGCCGGAGATCGGGGACGGATCGTTGCTGATGGCGAACAGCACGGCGTCGAATCGGCCGGTGCTGACGCGCTGCCCCACGACTGTGTTCTCGACCTCATCAATCTCCATCTGCACCCCGACCGCGCGGAACTCCTGCTGCAAGAGGCGCGCGTATTGCTTGCGGATCTGGCTCGTGGACGTCACCAGCACGCGGAACGCGAGCGGCTGGCCCTCGCGATCGCGAATGCCGTCGCCGTCGTGGTCGCGCCATCCCTGGACGCGGAGCAGGCGCCCCGCCAGGGCCGTGTCATGGGGCAGCTGCCGGAATTCCGTGTCCCAAATCCAGTAGATCATGGACATCGGCCCCGGGGGCACTCGGGCGAAGTCGCCGAGGACGCTCCGCAGCAGCTTCGCGCGGTCCACCGCCATCGTCAGGGCCCGCCGCACGTTGCGATCGCCGAAGATCGGATGGGGCTGCGTGGGGTCGCCGTTGGCCATGAGATTGAAGGCGAGAAAGCCGTAGGTGTTGCCCCGATACGGATGCAGCGTGATGTGCTGGGCCGCCCGCAACCGCTCGATGTTCTCCGGGCCCGTAACCTGCTCGCGGACGTCCGCCTGGCCCGCGATCAGCTGGGTGGCCGCCACCTGGATGTCCGGCGTGATCCGCCAGATGAGCCGGCGGATGTTCGGCCGGCCCAGGAAGAACGTCGAATCGGCAATCAGCTCGATGGCCTCGGCGGCTCGCCAGCTCACAAAGCGGTAGGGTCCGCTCCCCACCGGTTGCCGTCCGAACGGCGCCGTCTTCCACTGGTCCCGGGGCACCCCGCGGAGCAGGTGCGCGGGCAGGATGCGCATGTGATAGACGGCGTCGTAGAACATCTCCGGGTACCGCTCCCGGAACCGGAACACGGCGGTGAGCGAATCGCGCTGGGTGACGCTGGCGATGCGCCGGACGGCGGTCCGGGCGGGCGACGCGACAGTCGAGTCGCTGTAGGCGTCGAACGTGAACGCGACGTCCGCGGCCGTCACGCGCTCGCCGTCGTGCCAGCGCGCGCGCGGATCGACATGAAAGACCAGCGTCAGCGGGCCGTCCCATTCCCACCGCTCGGCCAGCAACCGCTGGAAATCCTCGTCCCCGGTCGTGTTGAGGGACATGCCCACGTCGGCCAACTTCAGAAACAGCTGCTCGCCGATATCCCGGGCGACGACTTCGTTGGTCGAGGGCGGCAGCAATGTGGGCGGTTCCCCGATTGCCGCCATGATCAGCGTGCCGCAATAGGCGCCGGTGCAACCTCCCCCTCCCTGGCGGTCGCATCCGGCGAGTGTGGCGAGGACGACGATGGCGAGCAGGACACGGCCGCGAATTCGCATGTCGCTTAACATTTCACCGCGCGGCTAACGACGCCAGGTCTGACGGGCGGACGGGCGGACGGCCGGACGGCCGGAGCGGCTCCCCCCAAGTCGCGATGATGGCGGCCGATAGCTCCTCGAACGAGACCGGCCGTCCCACAACCGTGGCGAGTGTTGTCTCCCCACCGATGCCCGCTGGCTGACGGCTGACGGCACTCACGATCTCCTGAGATCCGTCAAGCAAGATAGACCCATGCTGCAGGAATGCCGCGCCGCGCCGCACCTGTGCCGAGCCCACCAGCTTGCCGCCCTGCGCCAGAATCTCGCCGCCCACGGAGGCCGCGAAGCAGGACGTCGGACGGCCGGTCGGCCTGACGGCCGGACGGCCGGGTGCCAGCGCCACCTGCGCGCCGAGCGACTGCAATGCGGCCGCAAGGCGCGAATGGATGGCTCGATACGCGACCCGCAGGGAGCCGAACACCGCGATCGGTGCCGCGACCGCGTACGTCAGCTCGTGTTCGTGCCAGACCGCTTTTCCGCCGGTGGGCCGGCGCACCACAGCGATCCCGCGTCGCCCGATCTTGTCGTGATCGTAGATGTCCAGCGGTTCATTGCGGCCCAACGACAGAGCCGGGGGGGTCCAGCGATACAGACGCAGGTAGGCTCGGCCCGTGCGACAGGAATCGTCCAGCAGCGCCTCGTCCGCCGCCATGTTCTCGACGCCGGTTCGGCCGCCGGGTTCGACGATGAGCGACCACCCCACCGGGGCCGTGGGACCATCCGGCCGTCCGGCCGTCAGACCGTCAGACCGTAGCGTAAGCCTCCACCGGCGGACACGTGCACACGAGGTTGCGATCCCCGTATGCAGCGTCGATGCGGCTGACCGGCGGCCACACCTTGTGCTCGCGCGTGGCGGCGGTGGGGAAGCCCGCGCGCTCGCGCGAGTACGGCCGGTCCCACGTGTCCACCAGGAGGTCGGCCAACGGATGGGGGGCGTTCTTCAAGACGTTGTTGTCGCGGTCCGCCTCGCCCGTCTCGATCTCGCGGATCTCCTCGCGAATGGCGATCAGCGCGTCCACAAAGCGGTCCACCTCCGCCTTCGGCTCGCTCTCCGTCGGCTCCACCATCAGTGTGCCCGCCACCGGGAACGAGACGGTCGGCGGGTGAAAGCCATAGTCAATGAGCCGCTTGGCGATGTCTTCGACGTCCACGCCGGCAGAGGCTTTGAAGGGCCGCGTGTCGAGAATGCACTCGTGCGCGACGAGGCCGTGCTGGCCGGCGTACAGCAGCCGATAGTGGCCCTCGAGCCGCTTGGCGACGTAGTTGGCGCTCAGGATCGCCACCTTGGTCGCGTCCGCCAGGCCGTCGGGGCCCATCATCGCGATGTAGGCCCACGAGATCGGCAGGATGGACGGGCTCCCCCACGGCGCCGCCGACACGGTGCCGCAGCTCTGCGGGATGCCGAGGTCCACCACCGGGTGATTGGGCAGATGGGGCACGAGGTGGGCCGCGACACCGATCGGCCCCATGCCCGGTCCGCCGCCGCCGTGCGGGATGCAGAACGTCTTATGGAGATTCAGGTGGCAGACGTCGGCGCCCATGTCACCCGGCCGGCACAGGCCGACCTGGGCGTTCATGTTGGCGCCGTCCATATACACCTGGCCGCCGGCGTCATGGACGATGCGGCAGATCTCCTTGATGGACGCCTCGAAGACACCGTGGGTGGACGGGTAGGTGACCATCAGCGCGCCGAGCGTGTCGCGATGCTGCGCCGCCCTGGCGCGCAGATCGGCCACGTCGATGTTGCCTTGGGCGTCGGTCTTCACGACGACGACGTTCATCCCCGCCATCACGGCGCTCGCGGGGTTCGTCCCGTGCGCCGACTGCGGGATCAGGCAGGTCGTGCGATGGCCCTGTCCCCGCGCCTTGTGATAGGTGCGGATCACGAGCAAGCCCGCAAACTCTCCCTGGGAGCCGGCGTTGGGCTGCAGCGACACTTGCGCGAACCCCGTGATCTCGGCGAGCCACGTCTCGAGCTGGCGGAACAGCGTGGCGTAGCCCAGGGCCTGCTCGCGCGGAGCAAAGGGATGCAGCCGGCCGAATTTCTGCCACGTGACGGGGATCATCTCGGTCGTGGCGTTGAGCTTCATCGTGCAGGAGCCGAGCGGGATCATCGCCGACGTGAGCGAGAGGTCGCGGTCCTCGAGCCGCTTCAGATAGCGCAGCATCTCGGTTTCCGAGTGATGCGTATTGAACACCGGATGCGTGCAGAAGGGCGACGTACGGGCCAACGCCTTGGGGATCGCGGTGGTGCCGAACTGTAAGGGCACGGCATGCCGTGCCCCTACCTGACCGGGGGCGACGGCCGCAAACGCGTCGGCGACGTCCTGGATGTCGGCGAGCGACACCGTTTCGTCGAGGGCGACGCCGATGCGCGTCGGCGAGAGCGTCCGCAGATTGATCCGTTTGGCCCGTGCGGCGTCGAGAATCTTGGGCAAGGCGTCGGGATACACGTCCACGGCGAGTGTGTCGAAGTACTCCTTGTGCGCGAGCCGGTAGCCCAAACGCTGCAGCGCCTGGCCCAGGGCCGCGGTGTGCGCGTGCACGTACTCCCCGATCCGCCGCAGCCCGTCCGCCCCGTGGTAGACGGCGTACATCGCCGCGGCGACGGCGAGCAGCACCTGCGCGGTGCAGACGTTGCTCGTCGCCTTCTCACGCCGGATGTGCTGCTCGCGCGTCTGCAGCGCCATCCTGAGGCCGGGTCGTCCCGCCCGATCCTTTGAGACGCCGATGATGCGTCCGGGCAGGTGGCGCTTGAACTCGTCGCGCGTGGCGAAGAACGCGGCGTGCGGGCCGCCGTAGCCGAGGGGCACGCCGAAGCGCTGCGAGTTACCGACGGCGATGTCCGCGCCCCACTCGCCGGGCGGCGCGAGGAGGGTGAGCGCCAGCAGATCGGTCGCCACCGTGACCAGAGCACCCGCGGCGTGGGCCGCCTTGCACAGCGCGCGGTAGTCGCGGATCGCGCCGTCGGTGGCGGGATACTGCAGCAGCGCGCCGATGACGCCGGCCTTTTTGAAGTCGAACGTGGAGGGGTCTGCCACCACGACCTCGAGGCCACGGGCGGCCGCGCGGGTGCGCACCACGGCAATCGTCTGCGGGTGGCAGCTCGCGTCCACCAGGTAGACGCGCTGGCCGCTGTGATCCGACACGGCCTCGGTGAGGTGCATCGCTTCGGCCGCCGCGGTGGCTTCGTCGAGCAGCGACGCATTGGCGACTTCGAGACCCGTCAGATCCGAGACCATCGTCTGGAAGTTGAGCAGCGCCTCGAGCCGTCCCTGTGCGATCTCCGCCTGGTAGGGCGTGTAGGCGGTGTACCAGCCGGGGTTTTGCAGCACGTTCCGCAGAATCACATTCGGCGTGATGCAGTCGTGATAGCCCATGCCGAGGTAGGAGCGGAACAGCTGGTTGTGCTCGCGCAGCGTGCGCAGCTCGTCGAGCGCCTGCTGCTCGCTCTTCGCTGCCGGGATGTCGAGCGGCTTGCGCAGGCGGATGTCCGCGGGCACCACCGCGTCGATGAACGCATCGAGGGAGTCGTAGCCTCCCCCCAGCGCCGCCAGCATGGCGCGCTGGTCTTCGGCCGACGGTCCGATGTGGCGGTCGCGGAAGCGGTCCGGATGACTCGTCGTCACCGGCTTTCACTCTCCGATGTGCTTCGCGTAGGCCTCGGCGCGCAGCAACCCTTCCAGATCAGCGGGATTCTTGATCTTGACCTTGATCATCCAACCCTTGCCATACGGATCGCGGTTCACGAGCGCGGGATCCTGCTCGAGCGCCTTATTGGGCTCGACCACCGTCCCCACGACGGGGGCATAGAGCTCCGACACCGCTTTCACCGCTTCGATGGTTCCGAAAACGTCCTTCTTCCCGAACGCAGCGCCCGGCTTCGGGAGTTCCACGAATACGACGTCGCCCAGCTCGCCCTGAGCGTAGTCGGTGATGCCGATCTCGACGACCTGGTCGCCGCTTTGACGCACCCACTCGTGGTCTTCGGTGTAGCGCAGGTCCTTGGGGATATTGGACATGGGTGGGGAGCCTACAACACGTCGGCCCGGGGCGCCAGTCCTGCGCCGTCCTCTTCGCTCAACGCAATGCGCTCGTGTCCCCAGGGGCGCAGATCGAGCCGCACGGCGACCGGATCGGGGTCGGGCGAGAGGTGGTAGAGCCGGCAGGGGCGCACCGCTTCCTCCCACGCTGCCCGGGCGGCGTCGCCCGCCGCTGCCGTTGTGACGATGGCCCCGGGGGTCGCGGCGCGCAACGCCTTTGCGAGTGACTTCGCCGTGGTGCGTTCGACTTTCACGCCGGCGTCCGCGTAGCGCCGTTCGATGGCCTCCAGTACTGGGGCGCTGTCGCGGGCGTCCGCGGCACAGAGCAGCAGCGTCGGGGTTTGGCCCGGTATTCTCTCTTGCAGTCCGGCTTGCGCGGCACGCTGCCGTAGGATGTCGAAGACGGCGCGCGCCCGTTTCTCGAGCTCGGGCATGTTCCCGTCGTTTTCGATCACGTGGTGGCTCTGCGCGCGCTTGCGCTCCGCGGACATCTGTGCGGCGATCATGCGGTCGGCTTCTTCGTTCGAGAGGCCGCGCAGGGTGCGGAGCCGAGTGCGCCGCACTGCCACGGGCGCGTCCACGAGCACGATCGCGTCGAACTGCGCGGGATCGAGCACCTCGAAGAGCAGGGGGATGTCGTTCACGACCATCGCGTCGCCCCGTTCCCGGGCCGCGCGCTGCAGCTCGGCGCGGCGGTGCTGCACGGCGGGGTGGACGATCGCGTTCAGCGCCGAGAGCGCCTCGTTGTCGCCCATGACCTTGGCGCGGAGCGCGGCGCGGTCGAGGCTCCCGTCCGGCGCGAGCACGTCGGCGCCGAAGCGGCCAGCGATCGCCGCGAGCACCTCGCCGCCCGGCGCCTGGGCCTCACGGGCGAGGGCGTCGGCATCCACGATCGTCGCGCCCCAGCGGCGAAAGAGGTCGACGACAGTGGATTTGCCGGCAGCGATGTTGCCGGTGAGGGCGACGCTTAACAAAGGCGTGCGCGGTGAGCGGTGCGCGGCGAGCGGGACTGCAATGGGATTGCCCGCGCACCGCGTACCGCGTACCGCTCACAGCAGTGCGGTTTGATCCTCATCCTGCCTCGGAACCTTGTGGCAGTGCCTACACCTGGCCTCATAGCTCTCCCGCCCCCCGACCATGATCGTGGGACTGTCCCAGACGGCCGGCTTTCCATTGACCAGGCGCTGATTGCGCGTGGCGGGGCCGCCGCACACGACGCAGATCGCCTGGAACTTGTCCACCACCTCGGCGACGCACATGAGTGTGGGCATGGGACCGAAGGGGAGGCCGCGAAAGTCCACGTCGGTGCCGGCGAGGATCACGCGCAGGCCGCGGTCGGCGAGGAGGTTCGCGGTCTCGACGATGCCGTCGTCGAGGAACTGCGCCTCGTCTACGGCCACGACTTCGGTGCCCGAGCGCAGCTTGCGGCCGATTTCCTCGGAGGAATTGATCGGCTCGGCTTCGACGGTGACGCCGTCATGGGAGGACACCGTGTAGAGCCCGGCGTAGCGCGCATCTAGATGGGATTTAAAGACTTGCACCTGTTTCTTGGCGATCACCGCGCGGCGCACGCGACGGATCAGCTCTTCGGACTTCCCGGAAAACATCACTCCCGAGATGACTTCGATCCAGCCTGGGCGGGTAGCGTGAAACATGGAGTCCTAGGTGTCTTTGAGGGGTGAAAGGGTAGTCGGGCCAGGGGCAGGGGTCAAGAAAGCCCTGATATCTTGCGGATTATCTGGGGATACCCCATAGTTGTGCAGTGTTTATGCGGGTTTTCGAGCAACCATGGTCTCGGGTCACGTTCCCCCCATCAAGGAGATCGCAGTGAACAAGGCAGAACTCACGTCCGCACTCGCGATGCGCACCAAGATGTCGAAGGCCGACGCGTCGCGCACCATCGAAGCGTTGTTCGACGACAAGGGCATTATCGCGGGGGAGCTGAAGAAGGGCTCGAAGGTGCAGATCACCGGCTTTGGCAACTTCGAAGCGCGCAAGCGCGCGGCCCGCATGGGGCGCAATCCGAAGACGGGCGGCGTCATTCAGATCAAGGCGTCAATCGCGCCGGCGTTTCGGGCCGGGAAGCAGTTGAAGATGGCGGTGAATAACAAGAAGTAACTGGGTGCTGTCAGCCGTCAGTGCTGATCACGGGCCGTCCCGCTGGGCGGCCCGTCGGCGTTTTGGGGCGAGCGGATGCTCAGGACGCCGGTGGACTCGGCGGGCGGCGCGTTGATCTGGTACGCGGCCCGCTGTTGCTAGTAAGTCGAGTCGTGGGGGCGTAGCGAGGAGGAGAAGGAATGCCAGCATGGGTGCTGGAGGAATCTCGCGTGTTGGGGACCCCGCTCGCATGGAAAGGAGGGCGCGGGTGTGCGACTTTGCTGGCTCACCGATCCCAAACAGCCCGCGCTTCGTGAGTACACTTCGGGACCCGAGCAGGTCAACCGAGGACCGAACGGAGGGCGTCGTCTCTCACGCCTGACGGCTCAGATTCTGGGGAGGGACCAACCCGCCATTCCCGCGCCCCACCACCTCATTGGCAACCGCCAAGCGTGAACAAACTCGTGATCCGTGCATCCGACGGCAAGGCATCAGGGTTGAGCGTGTCGGACGCTTCTGAGTTCGACATGAACGCGGATTCGGCGGCTGAATCCACGGTGGCACCAAGACCCTGGCCTTTCAGGATGATGATCAGTCGGCCCTCTGGAATCCGGATCTCAAGAGGCTCGCCAGCGCGTTTGAGCTCCGCCAGACGCGTACCCACGTGCTGCCCCTTGGAGGTTGTGACCGCTGGACTCGTGGTACTGATCTTCCATACGCGCTGTGCATCAGCCCACGAGGCCTCAAAGAGCGCGCGTCCACCTCCTGAGAAGCGCACGACCTTACCACGCCACGTGACCTCCTCCGACTCTAGCACCGTGTCGGAGACGGACCCGAAAACGCGACTGATGGTGTCAAGGGGTGCGCAGAGGCGAACAGCGCCAAGCTGGCGAGCCGTCAGGATCATGCGGCGCTGGCCGATTGCCTCAGGTGACTGACACAGCGCCACGTTGCTGGCAAGCATGCACGATAAGAGGGACAATCGCGCACAGGTCATGGAAAGCAGGCCTCCGGATCGATGCGTTGGTTGTTGTGCCTCAACTCAAGGTGCAGGTGAGGCGTGGTGGCTGACCCTGTCATCCCAACGGTTCCCAGGTTGGTCATCCCCCAGACTGAGTCCCCAACGAACGCGAACCGCTGGTTGAGATGATAATAAAAGGTCGTGAACCCGCGCGCGTGCTCGACCACGACCATGTTACCAGCCGATGAGGAGAATCGTGAGTCGATAACGACTCCGGGAGCCATTGGCCAAACTACGAGCCCAAAGGACGCCGCTATATCCGTTCCAACATGCGGGTTGCTACTCCCGGGCGGACGGCTAGTATCGCCGAAAGGCGAGGTGACGAGCCCCGGTACAGGTCGCTGCGCTCCTGCAGGGCACTGTTGCTGCTGTTGCTGCGGTCGAGCCTCTGAACTTCCTCCCCGTGTGTCGGACCCGCCATCAAGGCAGTAGTATCCAATGATTTCGGCGTTGACGATCACGCCCGTCTCCCTGACATAAGTCCACCGAACAAGATAATAGCATTCCCCTAGGCCAGACGGGTCTCGGTGGTTGATTGGGTCGTCACCGGCGAACACGTACGCGTTGATCCCTCCCGCCAAACCGATCGGGTCTTCACTGAGAAACCGTCCTGTCTTTGGTTCATACCATCGCGCTCGCATATAGTAGATGTCGAGCTCCGGTCCCATCCACAGCGCTCCCTTGAAGCGGGCGCGATCCGCGCTGGCCAGTCCTGCACCGTCCGCGCCCCCCACTGATTTTCCCCAGACATCGTACTCGTACGTGCGTTTGACCGCCTGCGCCTGATCCGTCAGCGCAATCACATTGCCGAGCCCGTCCCGATGGGCGAAGTACGTTGTGTCCCGAACGATCAGCGCGTGCGGATTGTCCAGCCCCGGATAGTAGGAGTACTCGGCCAGCTTGGCCGTCCCCGCGCCGTCCAGCTCGGCAAGCAGATTGTCGCCTTCCCACAGAAAGTGACGCATGGTGCCACCGGTGGACTTTCGGACCAATCGCCCCACCGCGTCGTAGTCGAACGTCGTTGTCACTCCATTCCGCGTTTGTGAGGACAACCATCCTTCTGCGGTCCACGCGAACGTCACCGTATCGCCGACACAGGCGCGCCGCACCACGTTTCCCTCGAGATCGGTCTGATACGTGCACCCGTCAAAGGCCGTGATCCGGTTCCCCGTGGAGTAATCTCCGCTGAGGTCTCGGCGATTCCCGGCCGAATCGTAGGCGAAGCTCGTGACCGAATCCGTCTCCCACGTCCCTTCGTACGTGCAGGTGTTCCCGTTCTCATCGACTTTTCCACCGTCGCAGGGGTTCGGGCCCTCAAAGTGGATATCGGCGACAGACTTCAGCCGACTGAGGTGGTCGTAACCAAACTCGTGCCCCTCGATTCCGGATCCAAGGATATGTTTCTTGATACGACCAGGCAGATCGAAGCTCAAGTACCGCGACGATTGGACCCGGCACGCCTACGGCGTGCGGCACACGTACGACCTCGATGGCCGCCCCATGTCCCTGGCGATTCCCCAGCAGTTGGGCGCCACGGGCCTGTCCTCGTCGATGTCGTTCGCCTACGAGCCGCAGGCGGGTCAGCTGCAGTCCGTGACCGATTTGCACGGGAACCCGTACGCCCTCACGTACAACCTCCGGGGGGAGCTCGCCTCCCTCACGTATCCGGCGCAGTACCAGGAGAGGTTCAGCTACGATGCCGACGGCCGGCTCGCGAGGGATACGATCGAGAACTTGGGGAGCACGGCGTACCCCCGCTTGACCACACGGTGGGTTCGCGCCACGGCGTACACCTACGACGCACAGGGCCGCCTGAAGACCAGCCGGGATCCCGGGGGCTGGCAGGACACGCTCACGCTCGCCTACTCGGGGCTCGGGCATCTCAAGACGTCGACGCTTACCCAACGGGGGCAGCTGCTCTTTGGTGGTGGGGATGCGCGCTACACGGCCGTCGAAACGTTCTCGTTCGACGCGTTGGCGAACCGCTATTACGGGGAAACGCGGACCACGTTCACCGCGCCGAACCACTCGTCGAGCACGTTCTCACGTCACGGATCGGCCTACGCGCCAGCTACAGCTCGCCTAACGCGCGACACGCTCCCCAACCTCACGATTACCAGATATACCTACGATGCTGGTGGGAGCACCGAGTTCACCTCGAATCCGGGGAATCAGTTGACGAGTTCGTCGGCCGAGGAGCGCGCGACGTTCTATGCCGCCGACGGCACGGTGCGCGCCGTCGAGTGGCGCTGGGTGTCCGACGTCAGCCAGTTCTTCGCCGTGACGAAGGCCGCGTTCGACGAGTACCGCTACGATGCGCTGGGGCGGCGGATCTGGGTGTGGTCGAAGAAGAGCTGTGACGAGGCGGGGCTGGGGCAGCTGTGGTGGGAGGCCGCCGAATGCAAGACCAGCCTGCTGCGGCGCACCGTCTGGAACGGCGACCAGGAGCTGGCCGAGATTCAGATGCCCGGCGGCACGGCCGCGGATGAAGTGGCGCTCTATGAGAACGACGTGAACCCCGTGGCGTTGCCGAACCTGTCGACGCAGGTCGGCAGCGTGGACCGCAATCAGTACTTCGGCCGGGTCCTGTACACCCCCGGGCGGGGCATCGATCAGCCGATCGCCGTCACGCGCATCAACTTCGCGTACCAGCACGACGACGACGGGCAGAGCATTCCGTACAAGGTCCTGCCGCCGATCACGACGATGCCGTTCTGGAATCGGAATGGGGATGCGGCGATCGGCGTCTTCACCACGGGCGCCCGGCGCATCTGCAATCCGGCCACCACGGAAATTGGCGATTGTGTCAGCGTCGTGTGGACCTCTTTCTGGTCGGCGTTTGATCGCAATGGCAGCACCGTGTGGGACAACTGGCACGGGACGATCCTGGAGAGCAAGCGGGACAAGACGAATCTTAGTTACAATCGGAATCGCTACTACGACCCACAGACTGGGCGGTTTACGCAGGAAGATCCGATCGGGCTCGCGGGCGGACTCAATCTGTACGGGTTCGCAGCGGGCGACCCCGTGAACCTTGGTGACCCCTTTGGGCTCAGAGTATGTTTCACTGGGACGCGCTCTGAGATCAGAACCCTAAGGCAGGGGACGGAACAAGCGATTGGCGCTAGCATCACCCTCGACCGAGAAAACTGCGTGAAGAGCGTCGGCGATCTCAAGGACAAGAAAGACCAGCGCAGGCGGCTGCGTCGCTTCTTCTTGAATCTCCACGAATCGGATGCGACCTTTAGTGTTCGGTTCAGCCGGCAGGCGGAGTCGGAGCAGATCGATCCGTACGCGATCGATGTCTTTGAGCGAGCGCCAGCCACGGCCTACTGGACGTGGCACAACGGGAAGTGCATCGCTCAAACAGCGTTCACTTACCCTCAGGTGATCGCACACGAGCTTGCGCACCACAATCCGGTCGCCTTCGGCGGAGCGATGGATCGCGATGGGGATCGCGCAGTTGGCTACGAGAACTTGTACCTGAAAGCTGCGGGGAGACCTGAGCGTTGCGCCTACTAGGTGGCCTGGCGGCCGCGCTCACCGTGAGCGGCTTGCTCTCTTGCGGCGGCGAACGCGCACGGGAAGGTGAGCAAACTGCGCGCGCGAACGCGCCACCCCCCAAGTGCGACGTTCGAAGCATCGACATCCGGGCATGGCCTGAACTGCGGGCTGCTCACGCCGCGGTGACCCTTCGCCTACCACCTGGGGCAACGCGGCTGCCTGTACAATCTGGTCTCGTGGGCGAACTCTGGGCGATGTCGTCAGGCCGTGTGAGCTACGTGATTGAGAATTGGGGAGTGGCCTGGCCCGACAGCGCTGCAACGGACTTCGCCCCGGCGAGGCCGCTTTGCGTCGACACTGTTGCCGGTCACACGGTAATGGTGCGGGCTTTTTTCGGACGTCCGGATCCGCTGGACGAAGGGCAATACGTTACGGCGTACCGCGAGCTTGGGTCGGGAGGGGTGCTGGTGTTGCAGGCATTCGCCCGGGACTCGCTAGCGCGCGACACTCTTTTTGCGGTCGTGCGTAGCTTGAGAGAAGCAGCCAACTAGCGGGCCGTCCCCTCGCTGCGCTCGGTGCGCATAATGGGCCCATTATCCGCACGGGCCCTCGGCCGCCCGGCCGCTCGGGCTGAAGCCTTAACAGAACGAAGTTCTGTTAACTTGGGGCCGCGGGCCCCGCAGGTAGAGCGCGCCGGTCCGCTCCACGACACGCGCGGCTGAAGCCGCGCCCCGCCACTTCCCCCTCGAAACTCGCGTCCGGGTCGAGAGTAGTTTTTACGACCAATCACTGACCGAGACCAGCAGCTAAAAAGAGAAGCGGCTGACACCTGCGCTGCTCGGCGTCTACGATTTGGCGTCGATCAGGAGTCTTACGATCGACCGAACACCGTCTAGCAACACCGTCGAACGAACCCGTCAAACATCGCCGTTGAATGCAGCGCTGCAGAAATGCGTCTAACGACGGCGTGGGAATGATGACGTGGCGCCGCAGCCCCATGCGATCATCTGTGCATGGTGCTCCGCGCCAATCCCAGTCGTCTCCTCGTGGCTCAGGTCGCTGAAGCAGTAGCCAAAGAGTGCGCGGCGCTGGCCAAGACGTTTCGCGGCCCCGGCGCCTTCGCGCGGGGCGATCAGCTGGTCCGTGCTTCCCTATCCGTGGTCTCGAACATCGCCGAGGCCTGCGGCCGCGGCACGGTGCCCGACTTCCGCCGCTTCCTGCTCCACGCCCGGGGCTCGGCCCAAGAAACCCTCGCCCAGTTCCGCCTCGTCGAGCCCACCACCCCGGCGCAGCAGCGCGAGCTCCGCTCGCTCCAGGGCCGGACTGTGTTCGTTCTCAAGCTGATCAATCGACTCTATCAGCGCCCGCCGCCGGATAAGTAACCAAAGACGTCGAGCAGGTACGTAGAAGAGCTGCGTGGAAGGGACGGCGTCGAGCGACGGCGTTGGGAAGGCGTCGAGCCTAAACGTTGTTGTTTGACGTCGTCGCTTCACGGTTGTTGTTCGACGCTGTCATTTTACGCTGCCCTTCGACGCTGTCGCTCGACGCTTTTCTTCTGACCGCGGTTCACGCAGGAAGACCCCATTGGGCTCGGGGGGGGACTGATCGCACGGAGCTGTACCTCTTCCTCACACCGCGGATTCTGCGAACCGATGCGGACGCCGACAGTGTGACCGTCCCGCGGCTGCCCGAGATAGAGGGGCGATGAGCGCCTGGACGGCCCGTCGACGTTTCACCCCGTGCGATCGACGCGTTCTTCCGAGCCCTCCCCCGCAGCAAAACGATGACGTAATTTACGGCCGGCACCCGCATCGTCGCGCGTGTCGTACCCTTGCCCCCCGCGCGCCGAGGACGCCATCATATGGGCATGGTCGCCCCGACCTACTGGACCGCGGAGATGGTGCGCCAACTGCCGGACGACGGCAACCGCTACGAAGTCGTGTACGGCGAGCTGCTCGTGACCCCGGCGCCGCGGCCCTGGCACGAAATCCTGTTCGAGCGGCTGATGTTTGCACTGGGCACGTACCTGCGCCGCGAGCCCGTTGGGATCGTGCTCGGCTCGCGCGCCGACATCTCCTGGAGTCCGGACGTGTTGGTCCAGCCCGATGTCTTCGTCGTGCCCATCGCCTAGGCCCGCACGTTGGACTGGACGCACTATCGGGACCTGCTGCTCGTCGCCGAGGTGGTGAGCCCCGCCTCCGCGAGGACCGACCGCTTCCTGAAGCGCCGGCTGTATCAGGAGGTGGGCATCCCGCTCTATTGGGTCGTGGATGGCGACAAACACGAGGTCGAGATCTGGACGCCGGAAGTGCGCTTTCCGCAGCTGGAGCGGCAGCGGCTCGTGTGGCATCCCTCGGGTGCCACGGAGCGGTTCACGCTCGAGCTGGCCGAGCTGTTCAAGCCCATCTGAACAGTATGTCACCGGGAACGCCGGCCTTCCTGATGTATATTTCATGCATGATCCAACCCACCCACCGCCTGGCCGAGCTCGAAGCGCGCTACGGACGCGAGGCCTTCCGGGATTGGTCGTATGCCGATGCGCTCGAGCTGTTCGCCGCGCTGTGGGCTGAGGCGCGCGCCCTCCCCGGCGCGGCCCCACGCCACGCCGATTGGCGCGCCGACCTGGAGCCCGATCTCGCCATCGCCCGCGCGGTGAATGGCCTACCCCCGCGCGCCTGACATCCAGAGCTTCATCGCCGCCATCAGCCGCCAGTTCGGCGCCCGCGGCATTCCCTTCATGCTCATCGGTTCCGTTCGCTACCGCCGAAGACCTGATTATTCACAAGCTGTTCGCCGGTCGGCTGCGGGATCTCGAAGATGTCGTGGGTGTCGTTCGCCGCAGCGCGGAACGGCTCGATTGGCGCTACCTCGAGCGCTGGGCGGCTGAATTCGTCGGCATCGCAGGAAGGGAGAACATGCCCCACCTCCTCACCGAGCTGCGTCGCGAAGCGGAAGGCTAGCCAGGCGTTGCCGCCCTTGTACGGATGAGATGATCTGTCTATGTTATTAACAACTAATAACCGCGCTCCAAGCAATGACGACCATTCTCTCTGTGTCGCTACCCGCCGATCTGCGATCGACGCTCGATGCCGAGGCCAAGCGCCAGCGCCGTTCGCGGAGCTTCGTCGTGGCCGAAGCCGTTCGGGACTACGTCGCCCGTCAAGAGCGCGATGCATTCACCGCGGCGCGAGAGCGCACCCTCCGCGAGGGCCTGGCGCTCGCCCCAGCGGCCCGCATCCAGCTCGCTGAGGATCTCTGGCAAGAGCTCGCCAGAGGACGTACGCCCGCACAACCGTGGACTGCCACGTTCGCCACGTTCGAGGACTACGAACGGTGGCGTCGCGAGCACTGACCAAGTCGCGGCTCGCGACGGTGTGCGGTCTGCTCAATAGGGCGGGCGTGAAGTATGTCGTCGTGGGCGGGTTTGCGGTGGCGCTCCACGGGGTTGTGCGCGCCACCAAAGACATCGACGTCCTCATCGAGCCCACGCTCGAGAACGCCGCGCGCGCCCTGAAGGCGCTCGCAGGCCTGAGGTGGGGGGTTGCACGTGAGCTGGACCCATCCGACGTCGTGGCGAACCCGATCACGATCGTCGGCGACGACCCCCGCGTCGACCTCCTGACACTGGCCTGGAGCGTTCGCTACGCCGACGCGGCGCCGAAGGCGCAGCGGGTCGAAATTGAGGGAGTAGACGTACCCTTCGCCGATCTAGATACGCTGATTCGCACGAAGCAGACGGAACGGTTTCAGGACAAAGCCGACATCGAGAGTCTCGAGCAGGTGAAGCGGCTCCTCGCAGCTATCCCCGATCCAAGCGCGCCGTAACCCTTCGTCCCCGAATCGTCACGCCCGTCAGCCGTCGCACCGCCTGTTCCGCCGCCTGCGACGCGACCTCGACGAGCGAGAACGTCTCCTTCACATCCACCTTGCCGATCTGTCCCTTCTCGAGCCCGACCTCCCTGATCAGCGCTCCGACCAGATCCTTTGCTCCCGCGCCATCTTTCTTGCCCACACTCACGAAGACTTTCACCCACGACGCACCGGATGCCGCCGGTTCCGCAGTCTGCTGCTCCCTGCTCCCCGCTCCCTGCTCCCGCTGTAACGCCAGGATCGCCCCGGCAACCAACGCGGGGTCGTGGTCTTCGAATAGCGGTTGCAGCACCGCCAGCTCCGCATCCACGTCTCCGTCACTGAGTCGCGCGACGATCTCGGCGCGCAGCGCCGCGCCGCGGTCCTGCGCGCGATCCGCCATCGAGGGGAGCGGCAGCGGCGTGAGCGCCGCGATGGACCTGAGGTAGGGGAGCTGCGCCGCGAGGGCGAGCACGACCGGCTGCCCCCCCCCAATCGCCACCAGCGCCCGCAACTCCTCGCGCGTCGGCAGCGTGACGGCGACGACGGCATCCGGCGTCTCCGAGGGAGCTTCGATGGCCCCGCCCTTCCATATGAAAGGCCGGCCGCATCGCAGCGTGTCGAGCGCGTCGCGCACCGCCGCCGCCCGACGCGTGGCAGAGACGACCGCGTACCTGGCGGAAGCCACAGGGCCGAGCGGTTTGCCATCGGGATCGAGAGGCAGGTCGCCGACGATCTCCGCGCGCCGCGCATGCCGCTCCAGGAAATCGGCTAGCGCGGGGGGATTCCAGCTCAGCACCACTCGGCGCGCATCAGGTGCTTCCGCGAGCAATGCGTCCAGCTCGCCCGCGAAGCCTTCCGGCCACGCCAGGACGATCGTTTCGACTGTGCCGAGCTTGAGGGCTGCCTTGGCGACGAGTGCGGCGAGATCGGCGGGAGACCCTGCGAGCACCCCGACCCGCCCTTCCTTAAGTAGGGCCGCGGTCCGGGCAAGGCCGGTGACGGCGTGAGCGCGGTACTCGGGGGGTGCAGCTTCGGCCCACAGGGCCGCTTGTTCGTAATCCGCACATATCACGACAGTCGGACTGACCCCGGGCGCGAGCCCGGGGATCTCCCAAACCCTCCCGGCATGTCTTACGTCGGGGGGCATGACCAGCACCACGTGCCGACTGCGCTCCACCTTCACTCGAGCCTCGATTGTCAAAGGGCGGCGATAATCCGAGGAGGATGGTAGTTTCGGGGACTGTGAAAGGCAACCGGCCGGCACAAAGCCTGACTGACCCCGGGCGCAAGCCCGGGGAACACCTATCACAATGCGTGCTGCTTTTGCTTCTGCTCGCGGCCCCCCTCCTCGCACAGTCCCCCCGCCCCCGCGCCCGCGACATCGGCATCGTCGTCGGCGTGTTTCCGCCCGGCCCCTTGAACGCCATTACCGACGTCGCCGGCGTGCGCGTGGGCCACACGACGCTCGCGCGGGGCGACTCGATCAACACAGGCATCACCGCGATCCTGCCGCACGGCGGCAACCCGTTCCGCGAGAAGGTCCCCGCCGCCATCGTCGTCGGGAATGGGTTCGGCAAGCTCGCGGGCTCGACGCAGGTGAACGAGCTCGGTGAGATCGAGTCACCCATCGTGCTGACCTGCACGCTGTGCGTGCCGCGGGCCGCCGACGCCGTGCTGACATGGCTCCTCGGCCTGCCGGGCAACGAAGACGTGCGCTCGGCGAATCCGGTCGTGGGAGAGACGAACGACGGATACTTGAACAACATCCGCACGCGTCCCATCGCCGAGGCTGACGTGCTCAGCGCGATCCGCGGCGCGGCCGCAGGCCCGGTGGCCGAGGGTGCGGTGGGGGCGGGCAGGGGGACCGTGGCATTCGGATGGAAGGGCGGGATCGGCACGGCGAGCCGCGTGCTGCCGGCGCAATCGGGCGGATGGACGGTCGGTGTACTCGTGCAAACAAATTACGGCGGCGACCTCACGATCGCCGGAGTGCCGGTGGGACGCGAATTGGGGCGGTCTTCCGCCCGGAACGGTGTAGGGGCGCAGCATGCTGCGCCCCTACAAACAACGGGCGATGGGTCCATCATCATCGTCCTCGCGACGAATGCGCCGCTCGATCATCGCCAGCTCACACGCGTCGCTCGCCGCGCGCTGGCCGGTCTCGCCCGGACGGGCAGCAGCATGTCGAGTGGCTCGGGCGACTACGTCATTGCGTTTTCGACCGTCCGGCCGTCAGGCCGTCCGGCCGTCGTCCAAGAAGATGGCCTTTCACCGCTCTTCCAAGCCACCATCGAAGCCACCGAGGAAGCCATCTACAATTCCTTATTGCGGGCGGAGACGGTGCGGGGCTATCGTGGCGTCGTGCGCGCCCTGCCGGTTGATTCCACCATCATGATCCTCAAGCGCTACGGAGCCGTCCGTCCATGAGTCCCCCCCCTATCGACGGGCTCTCTCCCAACCTCCAGCACCTGGAGACCTCGGCGACGATCGCGATTTCCGCCGAGGCCAAGCGGCGCAAGGCGGCGGGCGAAGACGTCATTGATCTGGGCGCCGGGGAGCCCGACTTCCTGACGCCGCCCATCCCCGCGGAAGCGGGGATCCGCGCGATCAAAGATGGCAAGACGCATTACCCGGCCAACGAAGGGATCCTCGAGCTGCGCGCGGCCGCGGCTACCCACCTCGCGCTTCTGTCGGGCGGCCGGCCCGTAAACGCCGACCACATCGTGGTGTCGAACGGCTCCAAGCAGTCGCTCTTCAACGTTTGCTTCACGCTGTTCGGCCCCGGCGATGTCGTCGCGATTCCGTCGCCCGCCTGGGTGTCCTATCCGCAGATCGTGCATCTCTCGCGGGCCCGGCCCGTGATGATCGCGGGCGACCCGGAATGGAGCCTCAAGGCCAGCGTGAAGGACCTGGAGCGCATGCTGCCGGGCGCCACCGGATTGATCCTCTGCTCGCCCTGCAACCCGACCGGCGCCGTGTATACCCACGCCGAGATCCGCGCGATCGCGCAGTGGGCCAAGGCCAAGAAGGTGTGGGTGATCGCCGATGAGATCTACCGGCGCATTCACTACGGCACGGGCCCGGCGCCGTCGTTCCTCGATCTGCCCGATGACCTGCTCGAGCGGGTCGTCGTGATCTACGGTGTCAGCAAGGCGTACGCGATGACCGGATGGCGGATCGGGATGGCGCTCGCGCCGGCGCGGATCGCCAAGGCCATGGCGGCGCTGCAGTCGCATACGACGACCGGCGCGAATCATCCGGCGCAATACGCGGCCGCGGCCGCGCTGAGCGACGAGCGGGTGGAGCAGGACGTGGCGCGCATGGTGACGGAGTTCCGCAAGCGCCGCGATCTGGTCGTGGCTCGCTTCCGCCAGGAGCTCCCCGGCGTCGAGTTCGTGGACCCCCTCGGCGCTTTCTACTTCTTCTTCCGGGTGGATTCCTTCGGTAAGATCACCGGGACTGACTTCTGCACTCGGCTGATCACGCAAACAGGGGTGGCCTTGGTGCCGGGCGCCGCGTTCGGAGATGATCGCTGGGTCAGGCTGTCATACGCCGCCGCAACAGCGGATATCAATCGCGCACTGGAGAGAATTGTGGGGTTTGCGAGAAAGTTGGGGGACTAGGTCTGAGGTTCTCTGACCCCGGGCGGCAGCCCGGGGAACACCCAAACCCATCCGAGGTCGAGTGGTGTTTTTGTGAACCCCGGGCTTGCGCCCGGGTTAGTCAGGCAGGTTTTCTGACCCCGGGCGGCAGCCCGGGGTTCCCGGGGTCAGTCAAACCTTTAGTGGCCGTTGGGACAACACCTCGATTCCGCTTTCCCCCATGACACAATCATCTTCGATGCGGACTCCCCATTTGCCCAGCTGGTAGATCCCGGGCTCGATCGTGAAGACCATTCCGGGTTCGAGCCGAGTCTCGTTGCCCTCGACGAGGTAGGGCACCTCGTGGCCGTCCATGCCCATTCCATGGCCCAGGCGGTGCGTGAAGAATTGGCCGTAGCCGCCGTCCGTGATCGTTTTCCGGGCCAGCCGGTCGAGCTGCTGGCACTGGGTCGTGAACGGCTTGCCGGCCTGCATGGCGACGGTCTGGGCGTCGTGGATGAGGTTGTAGACCTTCTTGAATTCGTCGGACGGTGCGTCGCCGAACCAGATGGTACGTGTGATGTCGGAGGTATAGCCCTCGACGCGGGACCCGGCGTCAATCAGGACCACGGTCTCGCGCGCCAGCCTGCCCGCCGACGGTCCCCCATGGGGAAGGGCGCTCGACGGCCCGAACTGCACCAGGCCGCCGCCCGGGGAGCCGCGGCTCGCCATCTCCCGGGACAGGAGCTGCGCCACCTCGCGCTCCGTCATCCCCACGCTGAGCTGGGTGAACGTCGCGGCGATGGCGGCTTCCGTCGCGGCGATGGCCCGGCGGATCAAGGCGATCTCTTCGGGACTTTTGGTGATCCGCAGCCGCTCCGTGACGGGACCGCCGTCCACGAACTTCCAACTGCGGAGCTGGTCCGCGAGGCGCAGGTAACTCCGGTAGGAGGTCGTCGGCTCGATCGCAGCCACACCGTTGCGGCGCGGCGGCTTCATCTCGCCGCCCACCTTCTTCACCAGCTGCCACGGGTCCTCCTGCTCTTCCCAGCCGCGCACGTCGCTGACGGCGCTGTTGCGCTTGATGCGCTCGACCTCGAAGGACGGGCTCACCAGAGCGGGAGCGCCGGCGGCGGGAATCATGAGCAGGATCAGCCGTTCGCTGCGTCCCGGGTTGTAGCCGGTGAAGTACTGCAGGTTCGTGCCCGGCTCGGCGACGAGCAGGTCGAGCTTTCGCGTTTTCAGCTCTTCCTGGAGCCGTTCGATGCGGCGCGCGTAAGTCTCGGGGCCTAATGAAGGAGTCTGACTGCGGGCGGCGGCCGTCCGGCCGTCCGGCCGTCCGACCGTCGGCCCAAATACCAGTGCTGCCCCGGTCACCGCAAGAAACTCGCGCCGTTCCATCGTCCGGCTATATTACCCAGCCTCTGCTCGCGCAGGAAGGCGCGCCACCGCATGCACTTCGAAGCCAAAATCGAGCCCCTCGGCGGGAAGTTGCCGAAGGTGACATACCGCTGGGATCCCGAGACCGACATCCTCACGGTCGCCTGCAAGGGCGGGGGCGCCGCGAAGAGCAACGGGATGAACGGGACCGTGGACCTCGAGGGCGGGGACGGCTCGTTCGTCGTGATTGACGTGGCCGGCGGCACCCTGCGCGGCGTGGACGTGGTGACGTGGCCCGACGACGTGCGCACCGTGGCGTCGCTCGAGCCGCCAGAGCCCAACAAGGAGGGCCAGGTCACGTTCCCCGACCGGCGCTCGCAGCCGGGTGTGGCCGCCGTAGAAGTGGACACGCCCCTCACGGTAGACAAGAACCAAAACGAATCGGTGTTTCACATTCGCGTGGGACGGCAGCGCGCCGCGACCATTGTGCGCGTCGCCGATCATTTGCTCATCGAAGTGGACAAACAGTCCCGGATCGCCGGGCTCTGGCTGCTCGAGGTCCCGCCATTCCCCAACGTCGAAGCCACTGCCTGAGCCCAGCCTAGTGGACGAGCCCCCCCGGCTCGAGCGCTACGTCACCGAGCTGTTCGCCGCCGAAGATCCGATTCTCGCCGCCATCCGCGCGCGCCACGTCGCCGCCGCGCTCCCGGCCATCAATATCTCGCCCGAGGAAGGGAAGCTGCTGCATCTGCTGCTGCTCACGATTCAGGCGACTACCGTGCTGGAGATCGGGTCGTTGGGGGGCTACAGCGGCGTGTGGCTGGCGCGAGCGTTGCCGCCGCATGGCAAGCTGACGACGATCGAGAAGGACCCGCGCCACGCCAAGATCGCGCGCGAAGCGTTCGCGTCGGCGGGGCTGACCTCGCGCGTGCAGCTCATTGAGGGCGCGGCGCTCGACGTGCTGCCCACGTTGTCACCAGGATTCGACGCCGTCTTCATCGATGCCGATAAGGAGCCCTTGCCGCAGTACTTCGAGTGGGGCGTCACGCTGCTGCGCCGGGGCGGGCTGCTGCTGTGCGACAACGCCTTCTTTCATGGAGCCGCGATCGACGAGAGCGACCGCTCGGGCGCCGCGCTGGGTGTGCGCGCGTTCAACCGGCTCGCGGCCGGCGACCCCCGCCTCGTCGCCACCGTCGTCCCGGTGCGGGACGGCCTGCTGGTGGGCCTGAAAGTGGGGGAGGCATGACCTGGTGGCAGGCGCTGGTGAATGCCGGCGCCGTGCCGGCCGCGTTCGCGCCTCCGGCGAGCATTGGGCGCAGCGATCTGGAGGATGGCGTCGAGCCAGGAGCGGGCGCCGACCTGATGGAAGACGACGAGCTCCAGGCCCATCCCCTTCCCGAGCGGAGCGACGCGCGGCTCCCCAGTGCGGTTTCCTTTCTCGATGGCATCGAGCGCTGGAGCGTCGTCGCCTATGATGGCGTCGTGCCTGTCGTCCGCGCCTACGTCGCCGCCGCAGTGCGCCGCCGGGATGGCCAGGGCGGGCTCCACACAACGCACGAGCGCACCCGGGATTTTGCCCTGGCCCCCCTCGACCTCATGGACGGGGCACGCCGCCAGGCGCTCCAGGAGCACTGTCCCGACGTCGAGGTGATGAGCGGCGAGCGGGTGGGCCAACCCGCGGTGTTTCTGGAGACTGTGGAGATGGCCGTGCGGCGCGCCCGCGCCCGGCTGGAGCGTGAGCTCGCGGAAGCGTGCATCGCGACACTCGCGGACGACCACTGGCTGGTCGTGGACGGCCTGCTCTCTCTCTCGCCGGCGGTGGCCCGGCATCCGCGCGCACTCGGCGTAATCAAGAGCCATGGAGCGCAGTTCCTCGAGGGACGCGGCCTGGAGCGGGCGCTGACACTGCCCGCCGGCCACCGCACCAGCGTGTTCCGCGTGCGGGGAGGACACACGCGCACGGAGGTGTTCTCGTGGTACCTGCGACTGTGGCCGTGGGAGGGAAATGATCTGCTGTACGGGCTGCTGCGTGTGGAAGCGCGCGCGGATGCCGCGACGGTGGCGCGCGCGTCGGAGGTGAGCGGGTGGCTGCTGGCGGAGCGCGCGCCGCTCGCGACGCCCGACGCGCGCTGGGACCGGCTGTTGTATCCTTTACAGATGGTGAGGAAATATCTACAGACCAGAGGACCTCGAGAACTGCTCCCTGCTCCCCGCTCCCCGCTCCCACGAACGGGGACATGATCGCGCGTTCGGATATTCCACCCGTCGGCCGCGTCGTGGCGACCGAGCTCAAGCCCGCGACGCCCCATCAATTCCACTTTTGGACGGCGAACGAGACGAGCATCGGGATTGGGGCGATTGTGAAAGTCGCGGGGCTGGGGGCTGGGGACTCGGGGCTGGGGCGGGTTGTCTACGGCGTTGTGACCGATGGGTTCGCCTATTCTGATCTCGCGACCCCGCTGCACGACGTGGTCGGCGCCGAGGGGGATCCCGCCCGCGCCGCGGACGCGCCGACGGCGCGCCAGGAAATCCGCTACTGGACCGCGGCGGTACTGCGCCAAATCCCCGAGGAGCCGCTCCAGCCCGTGCCGCTCGCCCGTGTCTTTGTCGCGGACGACGCCGATATCGCCCAGGCGCTCCGCATGGACACCTACCTCTATTCGGCGGCGCCAACCGCGATCCCCGTCGGTCTCTACACCTCCGGGGGCCTCGAGGCGCCGGTCTATCTCGATGCCGACTTCCTGCTCGGCCCGGAGGCCGCGCACCTCAACATCTCGGGCGTGTCGGGCCTCGCGACCAAGACGAGCGCCGTCGAGTTCCTGCTGGCGTCCATCTTCACGCACTTCCCGGCGCACAAAGGGCGGGTGGCCGCCGTGTGCTTCAACGTGAAGGGGCCCGACCTCTGTTTTCTGGACCAGCCGGGCGATCTGTCCGCTGAAGATCGCCGCCGCTATGAACGGCTGGGCGTCCCGCCGGCGCCGTTCCAGCGGATGCGCCTGTACGCGCCTCTGAAGGCGGACGGCGTGAATCTGAATACGCTGCGCACGCATCCCGATCTCGTCGCCGACGTGGAGCCGCTGACGTGGGGCTTGCAGGAGGTCGTCGACTTCGCCGAGGTCCTGCTCAATCGGGACGACATCGACGCCAAGGCCGACGCGTTTATCGATTTTCTGCGGGACCGGGTCTTAGCAAGAACCTTTGACGACGGGTTCGGCACCACCCATCGCGTGCAGACGTTTGCCGACCTGGACCGGTTGTTCCGGGCGATTTTCGACGGCCTGGAAATCACGGCGGGAGGCCGCAGCGACACCTGGCGCACGCACCACATCGCGACCATGCGCAAGGTTCGCAACCGCCTGTCCAACATCTCGACCCGCTGCAAGGGGCTCGTGACCGACGACGGGCCGTCGAGCGACATTCCCTGGGGGGCCTTCGAAGACCGCGCCGTCTACGTCATTGACGTCGCCAACGTCGACCCGTTGGGTCAGGATCTGGTGTTCGCCCGCGTCGTCTCGAAACTGCGCGAGCATCTGGAGCGCCGCGACCTGGGTGTGGACGCCGTCGTGGTGTTCGTGGACGAGCTGAACAAGTACGCCCCCGGCGACGGGCCCGACACGTACGTCAAGAAAATGCTGCTCGACATCTCCGAGCGCGGCCGCTACCTCGGCCTGGTACTGTTCGGGGCGGAGCAATTCCGCTCGCAAGTGCATCGCCGCGTGGTCGGCAATGCGGGGACGCAGCTGTTCGGCCGCATGGACATGGACGAGCTGGCCACGCCGGGCTACCAGGTGCTGAGCCCGGCGACGAA
Organism: Gemmatimonadales bacterium; assembly: GCA_040901965.1. GTDB lineage: Bacteria > Gemmatimonadota > Gemmatimonadetes > Gemmatimonadales > GWC2-71-9 > 20CM-2-65-7. Next base: position 40,128 of record JBBDYB010000015.1, read on the forward strand.
GATCAAGCTCGCGACGTTGCCCATCGGCGAGCTGATGGTGCGGCATCCGCATTTCACACAGCCGATCTTCGTGCGCTTTCCCAAGCCGCCGGTGCTGCGCGGCCGTGATGGCGTGGAGCGGTTCCCTCCCGCCGCGGATCTGCCGTTCGCGGACGCCGTGGTCCGGCAGCTCGTGCATCTGGATCGGCGCATTCGCCCGAACCAGGTGAAGGATCTGATCGCCGATCGCGAGGAGGAGGACGTGCGCCGGGCGCTCGCGGCCGTGCGCCGCACGCGGCCGGAGGACGTGCTGGCCTATTTTCGCAAGACGCTCGGCCGGCGGGTCGCGAGCGACGCGGCCGTGCCGCGCGAGCGCCAGGCCGTACCGCCACTCAATCCTATTTCCGACGAGCCCTACTGAGATGATGCGTGCCTGCCTCGCCGTTGCTGTTTCCGCCGCCCTGGTCCTCACCGCATGTCGCGACCGGGGAGCCGGGGACCGGGTCACGCTCCGCTACCACCCGCCGGCCGGTGCGGTGTATCACTACACGCTGGTGCAGCGCAACCTGATGACCATGGAGTCCGGCCCGCTCGCCGGAATGGGCCAACAGGAGATCGGGATGCGGATGCACTTCACGCAGACCGTTACGGGCCCGGCGGCTGGAGGGAGCGGGATCGAGGTGCAGGTGACCTTCGATTCGACGAGTATGGAGGTGCCCGGAGTGCCGGCCGACACGATCGCGCGGGTGCTTTCACGGCTGCGCGGCCTGAAGAGCACGGTCGTGTTCGACGAGCGGGGGCAGGTCCTGCGCACCGACTTGGGACCCACGCCAGGCGTTCCGCCCGAGGTGGCGGCCCAGATGGCGGGCGGCATCAAGGCGATGACGTTCGCGTTTCCGGCGCAACCCGTCGGGAAGGGCGACTCCTGGACCATCTCCACCGAGTTGCCCGTGAGTCAGCTGCCGGGGGTGGGCGGTGGGGCGGGACCCGCGCGTACCACGCTCACCGTGCGTGACATCCGCGTGGCGGGCGCGGACACCACCGTCGTCTTCGATATCACGACCATGTTCCCAACCGACCCGATTCCGCTCGACATTGCCGGGCAGCGGGCCTCGCTCAAGCTCTCCGGCACCCTGACGGGCGATCAGCAATTCTCCTTGGCACGCGGGGCGGTCTTGGAAGGCACGCTCAAAGGCACGATGAAGATGAACGTCACCGCTGCGGCCCTCGGAACGCAGGAGATGGTCGTGTCGTCCGACATGGAAAACACGCTCCGCCTCGTGGACGCGAAGTGACGGGGCCCCCTAGATCGTGAAACTCGCCCACCTCGCCGACCTGCATCTGGGCTTCCGCCAGTTCGACCGGCAGACGCCACGGGGGACGAACCAGCGCGAGGCGGACGTCGCCGAAGCCTTCCGGCGGGCGGTGGATGACCTGCTCGAGCAGCGCCCGGACCTGATCGTCATCGCGGGCGACATCTTCCACTCCGTCCGGCCCACCAACGCCGCGATCCTGTTCTGCTTCCAACAGCTGGGGCGGCTCCGCACCGGACTGCCGGAGACGCCGATCGTGGCGATCGCGGGTGAGCATGACACCCCTCGTTCGCTCGACACCGCCACGATCCTCCGGTTATACGAGGCGCTCGGCGTAGAAATCGCCGTAGACGCCGCGCGGCGGATCGTTTTTCCCAAACTGGATTGCGCCGTCCTGGCCGTGCCGCATCAGGCCCTCGCGCAAGCGGAGCGGCCCGCGCTGCGTCCCGACCCGGGCGGCCCGACCCGCAACGTGTTGGTCACGCACGGCGTTCACGGCGGACTTGGGGAGGAGCGTGGGACGCTCGAGTACGGGGGTGCCGAGCTGTCACGGGAAATCCTCGCTCCCGAGAAGTGGGATTACATCGCGCTGGGCCACTATCACACCGCGAGTCCGATCGCCACGAACGCGTGGTATTCGGGCAGCCTCGAATACCTCCCGCCCAACCCGTGGGGACAACAGCAGGACGAGGCGGAGCAGCGAGGCGCGCGGGGGGGACGAGTTGGGAAGGGCTATCTCCTGGTCGAGGTCCCGGGCGCGCGTGTCACGTTCCGGCCGATCGCAACGTCGCGACGCCATTTGCATTTGGAGCCGATCCAGGGGGCAGGCCTCACCGCTAAAGAGCTGGATGCTCTGATCGCGGAGCGGGTGACCGCTGCCAAGCCGCCCATCGACGATCAGGTCGTGCGCTTGCTCGTGTGGGACGTGCAGCGGCCGACGGCGCGCGATCTCGACCACGCCGCGATCCGTGCGTACAAGGCGCGCGCGCTGAACTTCCATCTCGAGCTGCGCCGCCCTGAAACGCAACGCGTGGGACTGGGGGCCGGCGCGGGGACCCATCGTCAGACACTAGGCGAGACGCTGCGGGAGTTCCTGGGCCGCCGCCCGCTCGACGCGGAGCTCAACCGCGAGACGTTCGTGAAGCTCGGCGTCGAGTACCTCGAGGCGGTGGCGCGCGCCGAAGAGGACGGAGGCGCGCCGGCGTGAAACTGCACCGCCTGCGGCTCGTCAACTTCCGCCAGCACGCCGACACGGAGATCGCGTTCGGCGACGGCATCACCGGCATCATCGGGCCGAACGGCTCGGGGAAGACGTCGCTCCTCGAGGCCATCGCGTGGGCGATCTACGGCAATCCCGCGGCGCGCGGCGACAAGGACTCCATTCGCAACCTGCGAGCGAAGGGGCGTACCAAAGTGGGCGTGGAGCTGGAGTTTGGTCTCGGCAGCCATGAGTACCGCGTAGAGCGAGGCCTGAACGACGCCACGCTATACCAAGATGGCGGGCTCGTCGCCAACTCCCTGAAGGAGGTCACGGCGCGGCTACAGCGGGTGCTGGGGATGACGCACGACGAGTTCTTCAACACCTACTTCACCGGCCAGAAGGAGCTCGCGGTGCTCGCCGACGCGACCCGTCCCGAGCGTGCGGCGTTTCTTTCGCGGGTGCTGCGCCACGAGCAGCTGACGCTCGCGCAGGAAAAAATCCGCGCGCGCCGCAACGCCGTCGGCCACGAAGTGGATGGTCTCGAGACGGGGCTGCCGCCCCAGGCGGAGCTCGAACGGGAGCGCCGCGCCGCCGACGAGCGCCTGGCCGGAGCGCGCAAAGCTGCGACCGCCGCGACCGGGGAGCGGAGCAAGGCACAGAAGGCGCTCGCCGAGGAGGAACCGCGCTGGCAGCAGTGGGTGGAGCGGCGTGAGCGGACGCTGTCGCTCGACGGCGACCGGCGGGTGGCGGAGCAGGGCGTGGTGGTCGCGCGCCAGGAGTTCCAGCGGCTGGACCGCGAGCTGGCGGAGGCGCTGGCGGCGCGGGAGGAGCTGCGCAAGCTCGATGCGGAAGTGGCGCCGATTTCCAAGCTCAAGGCGGAGCTGGCGGAGCTGGACCGGCTGCATCGCGAGGACGCCGCGCGGCGCGAGGACCAGGCGAAGCTCACCGAGCTGACGCGCAACCTCAACATACTGGACCGCCGCATCGCCGAGCTCGGGGACGCCGAGGCGGCGCTGGCGCGGGCGGCGGACGAAGCGCGCGCGCTCGCCGGCCGCCTCGAGGCCGCGGACGGCGCGGCCCAGGAACAGCAGGCGGCGTGGGTGCGGGACAAGGAATACGCCGGGACGCGCCGCGCCGAGCTGCTCAAGCAGTACGACGAAGTAAAGGACCAGCGCGACAAGATCGAGCGCCTGGGGCCGGAAGGAGAGTGTCCCACCTGCCGGCGGCCCCTGGGCGCGGAGCATCCCGCGGTGCTGGGCGTCCTCGACCGCCAGCTGCTGGCGATCGTGGACGACGGCACCTATTTCCGCCAGCGCATGGAGCAGTTGGCTGCGCCGCCCCGCGCGGTGACCGAGGCCGAGGCGGCGCGCGACGCGGCCCGCGAGGAGACGCGCCGCGCGAGCGAGCGCGAGGGCACGTTGCGGGCCGCGGTCGCCGAGCGCGCCCGTCTCGCGAAGGAGCGGGCCGGCCTGGCGCGGCGGGCCGAGGACGTCGAGCGGCGGGTGGCCGCGCGGGCGGCGGGCTACGATGCGGCGCGCCACAACGCGGTGCGCGCCGAGCTGGCGCGGCTCGACCCGGTGGCGCTGCAGGCGGCGGCGCTCGCGGCGCGGGCGGAGCGCGCCGAAGTGTTGGTCGGCGAGGCGGAGCTGGCGGAGAAGGCGCTGTCGCTCCGCGAAGAGCAAGCGCGGCAGCTGGGCGACGCCGTGAAGGGCGAGGGGTTCTCCGAGGACAAATTCAAGGTCGCGCGCGAGCGCCACGACCGCGCCACCCATGCCGTGCGCGCCGCCGAGCTGGCCGTGGCGGAGACGCGCGGGGAGCTGGTGGCCGCCGAGACCGCGGTGCGCGAAACGGAGCGGCGCGCGGCCGAGCGGGCGGCCCGGGAACGGACCATCGCGGAGCGGAAGGGCGAGCTGCGCCTGCACAGCGAGCTGGACCGGGCGTTCTCCGATCTGCGCGCCGAGCTGAACGCCGCCATGCGGCCCGAAATCGGCGAGCTCGCCTCGTCTTTCATCGCCGATCTTACGGACGGCAGGTACGACGAGGTCGATTTGGATGAGGATTACCGGGTAGTGCTGCTCGATGAGGGTGTGCCAAAGGCGGTCATCTCTGGTGGGGAGGAAGACCTCGTGAACCTCGTGTTGCGCCTGGCGATCTCGCAGATGATCGCTGCGCGTGCGGGCCAGCCGCTTTCGTTCCTCGTGCTCGATGAGATCTTCGCCTCACTCGACGAGTCACGACGACAAGACGTATTGTTACTGCTTCGTCGATTAGGCGACCGATTCCCCCAGGTCATCGTGACCACACACGTTGAACAGTTGCCAGTCGGCGCCGGCGGTCTAGATCGGCTCATTCGCGTCTCGTACGACGCCGCGTCCGGCACGAGTGTGGTGCGCGACGACACCGCTACCCTGGGACCGCCCGATGCGAGCGTGGCTGCCTGACACCCGCGTCACCGGCCCGGAGCGCGCCACCGAGCGCGACATCGAGGGACTGAACCGCGTCTTCGCGGAAGCCTTCACGGACCGCTACCGCCGCGACGGCCTCGTCGGCGTCCGCGTGCCCCAGCTCAATCCCCTGGTGTGGCGCTACGCCCTGCTCGACGCGGGCGACGGCGCCATGGTCTGGCGCGACGAGCACGAGGACATCGCCGCGTTCAACGTCGCGCACCAGTCCGGCATCGAAGGCTGGATGGGCCCGCTCGCCGTGCGGCCCGATCGCCAGGGCACCGGCGTGGGGAAGACGGTGGTGCGCACGGCCGCCGATTGGCTCATCGATCGCGGCGTCGCGACGCTCGGTCTCGAGACGATGCCGCGCACGCCCGAGAACATCGGCTTCTACGCGCGCCTGGGCTTCACGCCGGGCCACCTCACCGTAACGCTCACCAACGAGATCCCCACGCGCGGCCAGCCCCCGCCCGTCCTGCTGTCGGGGCGCCCGGCGGCCGGCAAAGAGGCGGTGATGGACGCGGCTCGACGCTTGGTGGGCGCTCTCGTCCACGGCGTCGACTTCTCGCGCGAGATCCTACTGAGCGCGGAGCTCGGCCTCGGCGACACATCGCTCGTCGAGGGGGACGCGGGGTTGGACGCCATGGTGTTGTGGCACTCGGCGCCGCTTGCCGACAGCCGCAACCGCGACGAGGTGCGCGTCTTGAAGCTCGCCGCCCGCGATCCCGCCGCGTTCGAAGCGGCGATTGCCGCCGTCGAAGCGGCGGCCGCCAAGGCGGGGATCCGTCGCGTCGCCATTCGCTGCCAGAGCCGCTATGGGGATGCGTTCCGGCGCCTGATCGCGCGTGGCTACCGCGTCCGCTGGACCGACCTGCGCATGACGTACGAGGGCCATCCCGAAGGTTACGCGACCAAAGGCGTGCTGTTCTCCAACTGGGAGATCTGAGCGCCACACCGGTTGGCCTGTAGCTGTCGCGCCGCAGCCACAGTCGGACTGTTCCGCCCCTTTGCCGCTGCGAGAATGATTCTTGCTCTACTCGGGAGGCGACCCCTCTTCGAGGAGAGCTGTCATGAACTGGAAAGCAGGCGCCGCCGCCCTCGGTGTGTTGGCCGGCGGATTGGCGGCGTGCCGGGAGGCGACGGCGCCCGAACCCCAAGCCCCGCCGGAAATCACCCGCGCGGTCCCGGGGCAGTACATCGTTGTCTTCCGCGATGGCGTGATCAATCCCGCTCTGCTGGCGGGGCAGCTCGTCCGCAGCAAGGCCGGCTCGCTCCGCTTCACCTACACGAGCGCGCTCCAGGGCTTTGCCGCGACGCTCTCGGAAGAGGCCGCGCGGCAGCTCGCGCAGGATCCCCGCGTCGCGTATGTGGAACGGGATCAGGAGTTCCGCGTGGACGCCACCCAGTCCATGGATGCAAACGGCGATCCCTGGGGTCTCGATCGTGTCGATCAGCAGGCGCTGCCGCTCTCGCGCACGTACACCTATACGGCGACCGGCGCGGGTGTGCACGCCTATATCATCGACACGGGCATTTGGACCTTGCACGCCGACTTCGGTGGGCGCGCGAACAACGTGTACGATGCGTTCGGCGCCACCGGCGAAGACTGCCACGGCCACGGCACGCACGTCGCCGGCACGGTCGGGGGAGCGACCTATGGCCTGGCCAAGGGTGCGTCCCTCCACGGTGTCCGCGTCCTGAGCTGCGTGGGGCTGGGTCTCACGTCGCAGATCATCGCGGGCATCGACTGGGTGCGGCAGAACGCGATCAAGCCGGCGGTTGCCAACATGTCACTGGGCGGCGGCCTCTCGACCGCGCTCAACACGGCGACCACGAACCTCTGGAACTCCGGCGTCTTCGTCGCGGTCGCGGCGGGCAACGACAACGTGGATGCCTGCACGGCCTCGCCGGCGAGCGCCACGGGCGCGTTTACGGCCGCCTCATCCACCAAGACGGATGCGAAGTCGTCGTTCTCCAACTGGGGCAGCTGCGTCGAAGGGTACGCGCCCGGGTCCGCGATCGTGTCGGACTTTCTGCTCGGCACCACGATGTCGCTGAGCGGGACGTCGATGGCCTCGCCGCACGTGGCGGGCGTCGCGGTGCTCTACAAGGCCGTGAACGGCGATCAGCCGTCGGCGACGGTGTCGAACTGGATCATCACGAACTCGACGGCGGGCGTGATTACGGGCAATCCGGCCGGGACGCCGAATCGGTTGCTCTCTAAATCAACGTTGTAGGAGGCTAAGCGCGTTTCGGCATCCCCGACACGTAGATCACCTGCGCGAGTCCGATCACCTCGATCGCGTGCGGGATGTTGGGGGGGAGATCGAGCCGGTCCCCCGGGCCCAGCTCGACGCTGTCGCCCGCCGCCGTCACGCGCAGGTAGCCCTCGAGCACCCAGCGTGTCTCGGGGAACGTGTGGGTATGCATGGCGACGTGCGTCCCCGGCACATCCGACCACCACGCCGTCACCATCCCTTCCTGCTCGAGGGTGCGGCGCAGCGTGGAGAGCTGCAGCGGCCCCTGGCGCGGGTCCCAGCGGCGGGTGGCGAGCTTCACGACACGAATGCGGGCGCGCCGACGAGCACGCGCCGGGCGAACAGAATCACGGCGCCTGCGTACAGCAGATGCACGGTGCCATTCGGCACCTGCGCCACGAACACCAGCAGGATCCAGGCCACCAGCATGACGACAGCGGCGAGCAACGTGAGGTTCACGGCGGTTGACCTTTCCGGGGCAGGGCCTATTCTAGTACGCAGGGGCGGGGAGATCAAACTATTGAGCCAACAAGCTCGATCGTGGACCCGGATACTGCGGCCCATGTCATGCCCCCTCGTTGGGGAAGGCAGAATTCGTGGTGAGGGACCCGTCATTACTTTCGGGCTTCAATAACCCTCCTCGCTCCTGTCGTACCGGTCGGCCGGGCTGCGTTATGCAGTGCCGGCCGATCGCTTTTTCAGGGCCGGCGTTTCCGCGTGACATTCTCCCAGAACAGCGCCGGCGCGCGCAACCGCTGCCCGCGGACGACGAATCCCACCACCAGGATCGCGATCCACAGCGCGTAGGCGACACTGACCTCCTCGCGCAGATGCGGCACCAGGAACTGCACCAGCCACAGCACGAACAGCGTCGTCGCGTCGAACCAATCGAATTCCATATTCGCGAGCACGACGATTCCCAGCGCGGTTTGGAGCAGCGTCAAAATGATCTCCACCCGCTGTTCGGCGTCGAAGTGAAAGTCGGCCCAGACGCCGGTGTGATGGTAATGGGAATAGCCGTAGACCAGCGGAATCATCGCCGCCAGCACGGTCCACTGGTTGATGTTGCTCGAGACCATGTTCATGAGCGCCATCGGCGCGTGGGTCACGCGGCGCGCCCACAGGAATGCGGACACCTTCTCGGGGAACTCCGAGAGAAACGGCGCCACCCACTGCACCAGCACGAACTGACTGACCCCGAGGATGGCGGCCAGCGCGAGCATCGACTCGAGAAACGGATGCGCGGTCAGATAGAGCAGGGTGCCGCCGCCGGCCAGCAGCCCGCCGATCGCGGCATGGCGGCGCCAGCCGCGCTGGCGGTAGGCCCACCGCGACACCGCGGGCGCGTCGCTGATCTGTTCGACATCGTGCGGCGGGTTGCGCAGCAGCGCGAACAGGTACGCGACGTACAGGCCGACCAGCACCACCGCGTCCACCCAGCTGATCGTCTGCTTCAGGATGATCACCACGAAGTAGAGCAGGGGGGGGAGCAGCCCGATGATTTCCACCGAGTGCTCGTCGTGCAGCTTGATCGACGGCAGGCCGCGCTCCCCCCGCCGCCGGCCAAAAACCACGAAGACGCAGTAGATCATCGGCCAGCCGAGCCCGAGCAGCAGGCGGATGGCCCCGGTGAGGTTGGCGATCGCGAGATGGGACCGCTCGGGGTTGGCGCCGGCCTCCCAGGCGATGACCGCCTCGACCGCGAACTCCGGGAGCGTCTGCAGCCAGGCGAGGATCGCGAGGGCAAGGCCCTGGGAGATCATGAACTGCGCGGCTTCCGCGCCCCACGCGACGAGAAACGCCGACAGCAGGATGCTCGGAAAGGTCCACAGCGCCGAGAGGGCGGTGCCTCCCGCCTGCGTCAGTGCAGCGAGTAGCTTTAGAAGTCGCACGGGGCCCCAAGTTAGCCGGACCGCGGAGGTCGAACAAGCGATGCCACGCTGCGTCGTGACGCGCCGGATGCACTTCAATGCCGCCCACCGCCTCGCCAATCCGCGCCTCAGCGACGCGGAAAACGAGCGGGTGTTCGGCGTGTGCAGCAGTCCCAATTTCCACGGCCACAACTACAATCTGGACGTCTCGGTCGAGGGGGAGATCGACCCCGCCACCGGCTACGTCCTCGACATCGCGCGCATCAAGGACATCGTGACGGAGTGCCTGCTGCACCACCTCGACCACAAGAACCTCAATCTCGACGTCGCATGGTTCCGGAACCTGAACCCGACGGCGGAGAACATCGCCGTCGTCTGCTGGCGCGTGCTCGAACCGGCGCTCAAGCCAGCGCGCCTCGCGCGCATCCGGCTGTGGGAGACCGAGCGCAACTACGTGGACTACGACGGGCCGGGGGGGGGAGCGTGACATGGCACGAGACAAAATGAAGTCGGCCAGCCTACACAGCTTTCACGAGTCGCATACCGAACCCACCGCGGTGCGGATCCCGTTCCAGACGCTGGTGCGGGAGATGCTCGAGCAGCTGGGCGAGGATCCGACGCGCGAGGGGCTGCGCCAGACGCCCGCCCGCGTCGAGGCGTCGCTCAAATGGCTGACCCGCGGCTACGGCATGGTCGTCGAAGAGGTGATCGGCGACGCCCTGTTCGAGGAGACGCACGAGAGCATGATCTGCGTCCGCGACATCGAGATCTACTCGATGTGCGAGCACCACATGTTGCCATTTTTCGGCAAGGCGCACGTCGCCTATCTGCCCAACGGCAAGATCGTCGGCCTCTCCAAGATCCCCCGGGTGGTCGAGGTGTTCGCGCGCCGGCTGCAAGTGCAGGAGCGGCTCACCGACCAGATCGCCGAGGCGCTGTGCCAGGTGCTGAAGCCCCAGGGCGTGGGAGTCGTGATCGAGGCTTACCACCTCTGCATGATGATGCGCGGCGTCGAGAAGCAGAACTCGAAGACCGTGACCAGCTCGCTGCGGGGCGCGTTCCGCGACGACGCCAAGACCCGCGACGAGTTCCTGCGGCTCGTGCACGGGGGTGCGGGACTGCCGTGAAACTCGCGCTCGTGACGGGCGCGTCGCGCGGGATCGGGCACGCGGTGGCCGATGCGCTCAAAGTCGTGGGGATGCACGTCGTGCGGCTGGCGCGCAGCCTGCGCGACCGCTCGAGCGAGCGCCTCACCGACATCTCATGCGACGTCACCAAGCCGGGCGACGTGAAGCGCGCCGTGGACCGCGTGGTCGGCGAGCTGGGCCTGCCGGATGTTCTCGTCAACAACGCCGGCGTTTTCTTCATCAAGCCGCTCGCCGAGACGACCTACGACGATTTCGTCATCACGCTCGTGACGAACCTCACGGCCCCGTTCTTGATCGCGCGCGCGCTCGTGCCCGGGATGGTCGTGCGCGGCAGCGGGCACGTCGTCACCCTCGGCTCGATCTCCGACCATATCGGCTTTTCCGGCTCGACCGCCTACGCGGCCTCGAAGTTCGGCGTGCGGGGGCTGCACGAGGTGATTCGCGCCGAGACCGCCAAGAGCGGCGTCCGCACCACGCTGATCTCGCCCGGGCCCGTGGACACCGACATCTGGAATGCCGTGGATCCCGACGCGAAGCCGGGGTTCACGAAGCGCAAGGACATGTTGCGCGTCGAGGACGTCGCGGCGGCGGTCGTGTACGCGGTGACGCAGCCGGAGCGGGTGGATGTGACGGAGATCCGATTGCTGCCGACCATCTATTCGCCGAGAGGGTGAACCCCGCATCGCATGCACATCGAGCTGACGGAGATGCTGCGCTGTCCCGAGCCGCACCGCGAGGACGTCCTCGTCCTCTCGACCGGCGAAACGAAGGACCGCATGGTGCGATCGGGACTGGTGGGATGTCCCGTGTGCCAGAGAGAGTATCCGATCACCTGGGGCATCGTGGATTTTACGGGAGGGGCGCGCCCGTCCGCGCCGCGCGGGTACGTCCCACCCTCGCCGCTGCCGATGGCCGAGGCGGCGAGTCTCCAGGCCCTCCTCGAGCTATCCGGTCCCGGCGGCTACGTCGTGCTCGTCGGCGCGTCCACGCGCCAGGCGGCCGGGCTCGCCGCCGCGATGGAGGGAATCCACTTCGTCGGCGTGAACGCGCCCCGCGACGTCGAGGAATTGCCGGTGCTGTCCTTGCTGCGCGCCACCGATCGCATCCCGCTGCGCTCATCCATCGCGCGCGGCGTCGTAGTAGGCGCCGACCTGGCCACCTCGCCGTGGCTCGTCGAGGCGCACCGCGTACTCCTGCGCGGCCGGCGCTTCGTCGTGGAAAGCGAAGAGCCCGAGCTGCCGATCGGGCTCGTCAAGCTGGCGGTGGGAAACGGGCTGTGGGTGGGCGAAAAAAGCTAGCCGCTCATCCCTCGATCGACGCGGTGAGCGGATCGCCGGCCGCATATGCGGCGTCAATCAGATCCTTGTAGCGCTTCTCGACCATCCGGCGCTTCACTTTCAGGGTCGGCGTCAGCTCGCCCGACTCGATCGTGAAGTCGTGCTCCAGCAACACGACTTTCTTCGGCGTTTCGAATTTCGCGAGGTCGCGCAGGCTGTCCATCACCTCGCGCTCCACTTTCGCCTGGACGTCGGCCAGCTGGAGCAGCTGGGCGCGCGTGCCGTAGCTCAGGTTCCGCTCCTTCGCCCACCGCTCCAGGTTGTCGAAGTTGGGCACCACGAGCACGATGGGGAACTTGCGGCGGTCGCCGTACAGGACCGCGTTGGCGACGAACTTGTTGCGTTTCACCTTCCCCTCGATCGGCTGCGGCGCGATGTACTTGCCGCCCGCCGTCTTGATCAGCTCCTTCTTGCGGTCCGTGATCTTGAGGTAGCCGTCCGAGTCGAGCTCGCCGATGTCGCCCGTGAGGAGCCATCCCTCGGCGTTCACCGTTTCCCGCGTGGCCTCGGGGAGCTTGTAGTAGCCCTGCATGATGTTCGGCCCGCGAGCCAGGATCTCGCCGTCCGCCGCGATCTTGAGCTCGACGCCGGGAATGATCCGCCCCACCGTGCCGACCTTGATCTGCTCCAGGGGATTGAGCGTGAGCACGGGCGACGACTCGGTCAGCCCGTAGCCCTCGATCACCGGCAGGCCGGCGCTGAAGAAGAACTTGGCGATGTCCGCCGACAGCGGCGCGGCGCCGGAGACGAAGAACCGCACCCGGCCGCCGGTGCGCGCCTGCAGCTTGGAGAACACCAGCTTGTCGGCAAGCTTCTTCTTGAACGCGAGGCCGCCCGGAATCGGCAGGCCCGCGAGCGCCAGCGTCGCCCACCGCTCGCCGGCGCGCTTGGCCCAGAAGAAGATCGATCGCTTGATCGCGCTCCCCGACAGCGCGTTCTCGAGGACGCGGGCATACACCTTCTCGTACAACCGCGGCACCGACAGCACGACCGTGGGCTTCACTTCCTGCAGATTGGCGGCCACCGTGTCGAACGACTCGGCATAGTTGATGATCACGCCCGCCTGGAACAGCGTGTAATCCACCATCCGTTCGTAGCTGTGCGACAGCGGCAGCATCGAGAGGCATTCGTCGCCCGGGCCGATCGGAATCATCTGCAGCACGGCCTGCACGTTGGACCAGATGTTGTAGTGCGACAGCATCACGCCCTTGGGGTCCCCCGTGGTGCCGGACGTGTAGATCAGCGTCGCGAGATCGTCAGGCTGCGCCGCGAGCGCTTCCCGCTTCCAATCGGGATACTTGGCGGTCGCCGCGCGGCCCTTGGCCTCGAGCTCGGCCAGCGTCATGACGCCCCCCCCCGGCCGCTTCGCGGCCGCGTCGAACGCGATCACGTGCTTCAGGTCCGGCAGGCCGCTCTTCACCTCCAGCACCTTGGCCACCTGATCCGCCGTCGAGCAAAACACCGCGACGGACTCGGAGTCGCGCAGGATGTACTCGGTCTGCTTGGCCGTCAGCGTCGGGTAGATCGGCACGTCGGTCGTCCGGGCGGCGAGGCAGGCGTAGTCGGTCAGCGCCCACTCGGGGCGGTTCTCCGAGACCATGCCGACTTTGTCGCCGGGTTTGATGCCCAGCTCGCGCAGGCCCAGGCAGATCGCTTGCACGTGCTCGGCGGCCTGGCGGTGCGTCACGGGCACCCAGGCCCCGCCAACCTTCGACCGGAAGGCGGCCGGCAGACCCGCGTGGCGGTCCACCGTCGCGAAGAAGAGCTGTGTCAGAGTTCCCTTGTTCATGGCTCCCGCACGATGACGCTCTGGGGGTTCGATCGCAATGCCCCGACGCGGGCCTGTAGACGCCCGCTGCCGGCAGCTTTACCATACGCGTCCCCGGCCACGCTGTCGAGGACGACGATGATCGCGGTGTCGAGCGCGCTCCAGTAGAGCTGGGCGGCGACTGAGTCCCCTCGGTCATTCAGGGCGCGCCCGAGCGCCACGAAGGTGTCGCCGACCACGATGGTGTCCGGGAGCACGACCTCGAGCGCGACGACCTGCTCCGGATCGGTGCCGAGCTTGCCGCAGGCGAGCAGGGCGGCCGCGAAGGCGAGCGGCGCGAGGCTACGGCGCACGCGGCACGCTGCCACCAGCACCACTGCCGAGATCGTGCAGCGCCTGCGTGGCGTGCTCGATCCATTTCTGCGCGTCCGGCCCTTTGGGAGGATGCGCGAGAAATGTCTTGAGGTGCTGGGTCGCGCCGTCGGGATCGCCGCGCTGCAACAGCAGGAACGCCAACCCGTAGTGCGCGCCGGCCAGTCCGGCATCGAGCTCGAGGGCGCGCCGGTAATGGCGGATTGCCTCGTCGAAGCGGCGGGTCTTGGTGAACGCGATCGCCATGTTCTGGAGAATGCGCGCGTCGTTGGGATGATCGCGCAGCGCCAAGCGGTACGACGTGAGCGCCGCGTCGTAATCCCCCTGCCGTTCGAGGGCTAACGCCTCATTAAGATAGTCGAGACGCTGGGGTTGGAGATCGTCGCCGGACGAGCCGCCAAGCAGGCGGCGCCAGAAACCCATGCGCCGAAAATAGCTTGCGGCTTCAGACGTTGGCAATGTAGCTTCCCGCACGATGGCCTTTCCTCCCCGTCCGTCCACCGGCACCCGCGCCGGGGTAGGCCGCAAGACACCGCGCGGCGTCCTGCAAGTGGACTGGCCGCTGTTCGGCGAGTTGTGCCGCGTGCTCGCGTTGAAGGTCTTCCGGGAGTACGACCCGGAGGTCGTGATCGGGATTGCCAAGGCCGGCGTCATTCCCGGCGCCGTGGTCGCGAGCATTCTGCAACGCGACTTTGCCTCGATTGCGATCACGCGCGACGTGCCGGGCGCCGCGCCCGCCGTGATCGCGGGGCCGCCGCGGCTAGTGACGGGGAAGCGTGTGCTGGTCGTGGACGAGACCTGCGAATCGGGGAGCACGATGAAGCTCGCCCTGGCGGCCATGCGTGACCTGAAGCCCGCGGAAGTGAAGACGGCCGTGTCATTCAAGACCGGCGCGTACAAGCCCGATTTCTACGCCCTCGAGAACGAGAACTTCATCATTCTCCCCTGGGACCTCGAAGTCATCGTCAATGGCGAGATCGTCGTGCGGCCCGACTACCGCGACAAGCTGAAAGAGCTGGGCGGAGGAATGCCGCATTGAAGGATCGCCTCACCGCCGCCGTCAAGCAGTCCCGCGCCGACTACACCGAAATTCGCGTCGAACGAACCTGGAGCTCCGCCGTCGCTTTCCGCGGCCGGCGGCTCGAAACCGCCACGGTGAGCGAGGACCAGGGCGGGTTCGTGCGGGTCCTGAACACGGGGTTCGGCTGGGGCATCGCCTCCTTCACGTCCCTGGACGAGCTGCCCGCGATGGTCGCGCGCGCCAACGAGCTGTCGCGCGCGATCCGGCTCGACGAGCCGATCCGTCTGGCCGAGACCAGGCCGCAGGTCGCGGACGCGGCGCTCGATTTGGACGGGGACGTGCGCGGCGTGACGCTCGCGGAAAAGAAGAAACTGCTCGAGGCCTACAACGGCGCCATGCTCGCCGTGTCCGCCGCCATCGTGGATACGCAGGCGAGCTATCGCGACGAAGTGTCGGAGGTGTGGTTCGTGAGCTCGGAGGGCGCGGCGATCTACGAGCGGCGCCCCGAGGTCGTCGTGTCCGGGACGGCGATTGCCCGCCGCAACGGCACGATCGAGAAAGGCCTCGAGTCCATCGGGCTTCGGAAAGGCTGGCGCAGCGTCCACGGCTTCGAGGAGCGATTCCGCATGGTGGCGCAGCGCGCGGTCGATCTGCTCGATGCGCCCCGGGTGCGCGGCGGTGCCTATCCCGTGATCCTCGACAACGAGCTCGCCGGCGTATTCATCCACGAGGCCTTCGGGCACCTGTCCGAAGCCGATTTTGTCTACGAGAATCCCCAGGCCCGCGAGATGATGACGCTGGGGCGGAAGTTCGGAAAGCCGGTCCTCAACGTGGGTGACAACGGCGCCGCGCCCGGCCTGCGGGGGACGCTCCCCTTCGACGACGAAGGCACGCCCACGCAGGACACGCCGCTGATCCGCGAGGGCATCCTGGTCGGACGGCTGCACTCGCGCGAGACCGCGGCCAAGCTGAGCGAGCGGCCGACCGGGAACGCCCGCGCCATCTCCTTCCGGCATCCGCCGATTGTGCGGATGACGAACACGTATATCGCGCCGGGAAAAGCGGGCATCGGCTTCAGCGATCTGATTCGCGACATCACGCTGGGCGTGTACGCGTGCGGCGCCTTCGGCGGTCAGACGATGCTCGAGAATTTCTCGTTCACCGCCGGCTGGGGGCACATGATCCGCGACGGCCAGGTCGCCGAGCTCGTGAAGGACGTCGTGCTGGCGGGCAATCTGTTCCAGACGCTCGACCGCATCGACCACGTCGCCGGCGATTTCACCTGGAACCAGATGGGAGGGGGCTGCGGCAAAGGCGGGCAATTCCCCCTGCCCGTCACGGAAGGGGCGCCGCACGTGCGCATCGAGGAGGCGCTGATCGGCGGGGACGTATGATCGACCGCCTACTCGAGGCTGCGCGCCGCCAGGTGGAGGGGGCCGACGCCCTGCGGCGCCGCGAAGAGCGGACGGCAGTGGCGTTCGAGGCGGGGCGGCTCAAAGCCGCCGGCATTTCCGAAGAGGCCGGACTCAACCTGCGCGTGCTGGCCGGGGGCCGGGTGGGCGTCGCCGGGACCACCGCCGCGGATCCCGATCCCGAGGCGCTGGTCGCGCGCGCGCGCGCATCCGCGGAGCTCGGCGAGTCCGTTGATCTCTCCTTCCCCCCGCTGCGTCCACTTCCCCAGATCCCCACGTTTTTCGATCGGGCCGCTGACGCTTCGCTCGAAGATCTGATTCGCATGGGCCGGCGGCTCGTCGAGCGGCTGACGCGCGAGGGCTGCCAGGTGAACGTCGCGGTCGAACGCGAGGTCGCCGAGACGGCCGTCGGGAACAGCGCGGGGGCGCGCGGCGATTATCGCGCAACCGGGGTGGCCGTCACGGCGGATGTCACGCGCATCGCGGGCGACGACGTGCTGATGATCTACGATCAGTACGTCGGCGCCGAACTGCCCAGCGAGGCGGACCTCGAGATGCTCGTGCGGTCCATCGAGACCCGGTTCGAGCCGGCCCTCAAGGTGGTGACGCCGCCCGACGGGTCGCTGCCGGTCGTCTTCACGCCCGCGGGCCTCGCGGCGGTGCTACTGCCGATCGAGCAGGCGCTCTCGGGCAAGACCGTCCTGCAGGGCAGCTCTCCGCTCGCCGGGAAGATCGGCGAGCGGGTGTTCGACTCGCGCTTCCACATCACGGACGACCCGCTGATTGCGGGGCGGCCCGCGTCCCGCCCGGTGGACGATGAGTGCGTGGCATCCCGGCCGGCGTTTCTCGTGCACGGCGGTACTGTCGGGGGGTTCGTCTATGATCTCGAAACCGCGGCGCGCGCCAAATCGCGGACCACCGGCCACGGGCGGCGCGGGTTTTTCGGCAAGCCGCACATCGGCTATACGAATCTGATTGTGGCCTTGCCCCCCAACACGCTGATGCCGCACCATGCGGCGCCGATCCTGGGCGGCGGTCTGATCGGCGACATCCAGGACGGTCTGATCGTGGACGATCTGATCGGCGTGGGGCAGGGCAACGTCATCGGCGGGTCGTTCAGCCATCCCGTGGGGCTTGCCTATCGCGTGCAGCGCGGCGAGATCACCGGCCGTGTGAAGGACGCGGCCGTTGCCGGGAATGTGTACGAGCTGCTCAAGCGGATTGGGGGCTTTGGAAAAGACGGCCGTTGGCTGGGATCGCGCTGGTCGCCGTCCGTCCTGCTCGATGGGGTGAGTGTGGCTCGGCGGTAGGGGCGCAGCATGCTGCGCCCCTACGCCGCCCCCAACGCCTCCGCATACGTCCGTCCCGCCGTCATCTCGTTGTAGACCTTCTCCAGCACCTCCGGCGTCGCCGAAAGGAACCGGCAGCGCTCGTCGCCGCGGCTGCGGCACTCGACCTCCATCACCGACACCGTCTGGTCCGACAGGCGCCCCAGGAAATCGGCCAGCATCCCGGTCGAGAAGAAGCACATCGGTGATTGGGCGGTGCCCGGCTCGGCCTCGGCCCAGTCGGGGGAGTCCAGCGCCAGTGCTCCCGTGCCGACGGGGCTCATCGTGAGCGTCCCCCACCCCGCGCCCGCGAAGAACTCCGACAGCACCTCGGCCAAGAGGTCGGCATCGAGGTCCGCCGGGCTATGCGCGGCCGCGAAGGCTCGGTACAGGCCTTCGCCGGCGGCGTACCCCACCTCCTGCAGGATCGTGACGATCTGGTCGGGCGCGCGGGCGGCGAGACTCGCGTGCAGCTGGCGCAGTGTGGCGGGTTCGGTCATATGGGAGGCCAACTTAGGGTTGGTGCCCAACGCGGCGCAAGAGTTCCGCCTCGTCGATCTGCTCGACGCCGAGCGCTTTCGCCTTTTCGAGCTTCGACCCCGGATCGGCACCCACGATGAGCGCGGTTGTTTTCTTCGACAGACTGTCGGACACATGCCCGCCCGCCGCCTCGATGACATCGGTGGCCCGCTGGCGGGAGAGCGACGGCAACGTGCCGGTGATGACATAGCTCCGGCCTGCCAGCGCGCCTCCTCGCGCTCCGTCCGCCACCGGCTCCGTCATCGTCAGGCTGTGCTTCTCGAGCCGCTCGATCAGCTTGCGGTTGCGCGGCTCGGCAAAGAACCCGGCCACCGCCTCCGCGATCGCGGGTCCGATGCCGCGGACCGCGTTGATTTCGTCCGCCGGCGCCCGCGCGAGAGCGCGCATCGTGCCGAAATGGCGGGCGAGGAGTCTCGCTCCCTGCGCCCCGACATGCCGGATGCCGAGCGCGAACAGCAGCGCGGAGAGCGGCTGCCGCTTGGACGCCGTGATCCCGTCCACGAGCTGCTGCGCCGACTTCTCGGCGAACCCCTCGAGGGTGAGGAGGTGCATCGGGGTCAGCTCGTAGAGGTCGGCCACGTCGGTGACGAGCTTGGCGGTGATCAGGGCGCGCACGCGCTCGTAGCCCAATCCGCGGATGTCCATCGCGCTGCGCGCGGAGAAGTGCACGATGCCTTCGAGCACGCGCGCAGGACACGACACGTTGGGACAAAAGGTCATCACTTCGTCCTGCGGGTGCTCGACGGCGGAACCGCAGCTGGGGCACTTTTCCGGCATCCGGAACTTCTTCTCGGCCCCCGTGCGCCGTTCCCGCACCGGGCCGAGCAGCTGCGGAATGACCTCGCCGGCGCGCGTCACTTCCACCCAGTCGCCGACGCGAATGTCCTTGGCGGCGATCTGATCGGCGTTGTGGAGCGTGGCGTTCGAGACCGTGACGCCGCCGATCTCCACGGGTTCCAGCGCGGCGTACGGGTTCAGCGCGCCGGTGCGGCCCACGTTGATGCGGATCTCGAGCAGCCGGGTGATGGCGACCTCGGGAGCAAACTTGCGGGCAACTGACCAGCGCGGCTCGCGGTTTCCGATCGTGCCGAGCTCCACCCACAAGTCCCGCTTGTCCACCTTCACCGCGACGCCGTCCGCGCCGTAGTCCAGGGTGGGGAGCTGCTTCTCCATCTTGGCGATCTCCTGTTGCGCGGCCGCGAGGTCGCGCACGCGGACGTGGTGGGGCTCGACCGGGAAGCCCCACGCGGCGAGCCGCCGTAGGAGGTCGTGCTGGGTGTCCACGCCAAGCTTCTGGCCCGGCGCTTCCACCTGGAACGTGAAGACCCGCAGCCCGCGGGCGCGCGTGATTTTCGGATCGAGTTGGCGCAGTGCGCCTGCCGCGGCGTTGCGCGGATTCGCGAACGGCTGTTCGCCGGTCTTCTCGCGCTCGCGGTTGACCCGCGCGAACTGGCTCTTCGAGAGATAGACCTCGCCCCGCACTTCCATCTTCTTGGGCCAGCCTCTGCCGCGCAGCCGCAGCGGCAGGTCGAGCACCGTCCGGAGGTTGCCCGTGACGTCTTCGCCCTCGATGCCGCTGCCGCGCGTCACGCCCGTGACGAGCACGCCGTCCTCGTAGGTGAGGCTCACGGCGGCCCCGTCGATTTTCACCTCCAGCGTGTAGCCGGCTTGCTTGACCTCAGGGGCGAGGCGGGCGTTGCGGTCTTCCCATTCCTGCAGCTCCACGTCGGTGAACGCGTTGGCGAGCGACAGCATCGGGACCAGGTGGCGGTGCTTGCGGAACCCGGTGGCCGGTTCGGCGCCGACGCGATGGGTGGGGGAGTCGGGGGCGCGGAGATTGGGGTGCTTCTCCTCGAGGGCCTGCAGCTCGCGGAACAGCCGGTCGAACTCGGCGTCCGACATCTCCGGCTTGTCGAGGACGTAATACGCGTGATTCGCCCGTTCGAGGATCCGCCGCAGTTCGGCGGCCCGGGCCGCCGGGGCCTTCACCGTCCCTTGGCTTCTTCCTGGATGACGGCCATGGCCACGCCCACCAGGCGGTCGAGCTCGTCGGCGCTGGCCTTGGGGAGGAGCCCTTCGCCCCACGCGCCTTCACGCTGGCCAAAGGCATCGAGCAGGCGGCGCATGAAAGCGAGCAACGCCACGCGCTCCAGCTCCATGCGGCGCAGCTGGTCCCCCGTCTCCTGCTGGCGCTGCGCCAGCCGCTCGTAGCGATGGGCGTTGCGGAGGCTCTGCGCCGTGAGCGCCGCGACCACCTGGACGAACCGCACGTCGGCGTCGGAAAAGGTGGGGCCGTCGCGATAGGTCCGCAGGAAAATCGCGCCGATGGCGACCGACCGCCACGTGATCGGCACGACGGTAATGGATTTCACGCGGCGGTTCAGCATCTCGCTCTTCACGTGCTTCAGGCTGGGGTCGTTCGCCGCATCGGGAATGAACACCGTCTCGCCGCTCTGCATGGCGCGCTTCAGCTCGGGATAGCGATCGAGGTCCACCACGTAATTGCGGATCGTGGGATCCTCGTACGACGCCACGAGGCGCACGGACTTGCCGCCCTTCTCGCCGAGGAAAATGGAGCAGCGGTCGAGCCCGAACGACTCGCCCAGCTTGCGCGCGATGGACTGCAGGATGTCGATGAAGTGCAGCGAGCTCGAGGCTTCCTTGAGAATCTCGATGACGGCGAGCAGATGCTTGCGCTCGTGCTCCAGCTCGGCGATCCGCGCGGCGAGCCGCTCGCCTTCCGCGTGGGTCAGAGCCGAATTGATGGTCATGAGTGCATTAGTTTCGCTCGGAAACGCGAGCGCCGTCAAGCTGCCGTTGCTGTCGCGCCGGTCGCGCGGTAGCATTCGCTCCCATGCGGTGCTTCGCGCTCCTCGCCGGCGTCGTCATGATCGCCTTGCCTCCGGCCGTTCCCGCGCAGTCTGCCGCGCCTGTCGGCGCCTACACGCCGGTCCCCGAGTTGCCCGGCATGGGACGGCCGGTGGACACCGCGGTGGTCGCGGCGCGCCGGCGCGCGTTGCTGCGCCGCATCGGCCGCGGCACGGTGCTGATTCCGGCGGCGCACGAGCGCGACCTGGAGACGGATTATCTCCAGGACAACGACTTTCGGCAGGACAACACCTTCTTCTATCTCACCCAGCTCGAGACGCAGGACGCCTGGCTCCTGATGACGGCCCGCGGGCCCGACTCGCTCGAGAGCCTCCTGTTCCTGCCGCCGCGGACGCCGTCCCAGGAGCGCTGGACGGGGCTGCGGCTCGGGCCCGACAGCGTGGCGGTGCGGCTTTCCGGCATCGCGACGGTGCTGCCCACCGACTCGCTGGACGACCGCCTGGCGCGCGTGCGCTTCCGGGTGCAGCCGTTGTACGTGCCGCTGCACGAGCGCACGCGCACCGAGCGCCGCATCCTCGACCTGGTGTTTTGGGGCGACGACATCCGCAACGTGCTCCCCATCGTGGACTCGATGCGGGTCGTCAAGGACGCCGACGAGATCGCGCGGTTGCGCCGGGCCGTGGACATCAGCGTCGCCGGCCATATCGCGGCGATGCGGGCGGCCCGGCCGGGCATGTACGAGTACGAGCTCGAAGCCGCGCTCGAGGACGGGTTCCGCCGCAACGGCGCCGACCGCGTGGGCTATCCGTCCATCGTGGGCAGCGGGCCCAACTCGACCGTCCTCCACTACGACGTCAACCGCCGCCGCACCGCCAGCGGCGATCTCGTGGTGATCGATGCCGCGGCGGAATGGGGGCAGTACACCGCCGACGTCACGCGCACGTTCCCGGTGAATGGGAAGTTCACGCCGCGCCAGAAAGCGATCTACGACCTCGTGCTCGGGGCACAGCAGGCGGCGTTCGACTCGGTGCGCCCCGGCGTGACGATGCGGCAGCTCGAAGCGATCGCGCGGCGCTACATGCGCGAGCACTCGGGGACGTTGTGCGGGGAGAAGACGTGCGACGACCGTGAGTACTTCAACCACGGCCTCGGCCATCCGATCGGCATGGACGTCCACGACGTCGGTTTCTTGCGCCCGTTCGAGCCCGGCACGGTGATCACGATCGAGCCGGGGATCTACCTCCCAACCGAAGGATTCGGCGTCCGGATCGAGGACGACGTGCTCGTGACCGCCACGGGCGCCGAGTGGCTCTCCGCCGGCGCGCCGCGCACCACCGAGGCCATCGAACGGTTGATGCGCCGCGGGGGGGGGCGGGGGGGGCGCTAGCGGTCCTTCTCGTTCTTGATGTCGTCGAGCAGGGCAGCCGCGTCTTCGATGTACTGCGGGTCGAGAACGTCGGCGATGGGCAGGGTGGGGATGACCGTGAGCTGCTCGCGCGCCTGCGAGTAACGGCCGAGATCGGTATACACTTCCGCCAGCTCGAGGCGGTGGAAGATGCCCTCCGGGGCAATCGCGACGGCGCGCTCGAGGTGCCGGACGGCGTCGTTCCAATTGGCCCGGCCCATGAAGCCGCCGCCGAACAGCGCCTTGGCGAAGAAGCGCTGGATCGCCGAGAGCCGCTTCACCTCGGCATGCCAGGCGCCGAGCACGTGATGGGCAAAGTCGTAATCGGGGTTGATCTCGACGGCGCGGGTGGCCTCGTCGAAGATGATCTTGGCGTACCGGACCCGCTCCCTGCTGCCCTTGGTGAGGGAGAGGCGGCCGAGCACCATGGCCAGGGCGTAGTGGCCGTCGGCCCGCGTCGAATCGGCGCGGATGGCGCGCTCGGCGTAGGTCCGGCCCACGGCGTACAGGCTGTCGCGGCGGCGCTTCAGCGAGTCGGCATTGCCCTGGATCTGCTTGGCGACGTCGGCGATGGCCCGCGCCGCTTTCCAGTTCGCCTCGTAGCTCAGCGAATCGGCGGCGATCGCGGCTTGATAATGCCGCAGCGCCACATCGGGATGCATGAGGCCGGCGCTGTCCCCTGCCGCGATGTGGTCGGCGGCCGTCTGAGCCCCCAGCGAAGCGGGAGCGGCAGCGGCCAGGGCGACGCATACGGCGAGCCCGGCGAAGAAGCGCATCAAAGACTCCGAAGTGGAGGAAGCGGCTGAATGATCGTCGGACCCCTAATCGAGCGCAAGCGCGACGGCGGCGCGCTGAGTCCGGAAGAATGGTCGGCGCTCGTCGCGGAATACACGGCCGGCCGCATTCCCGACTATCAGATGGCCGCGTTGCTCATGGCCGTGTTCGTGCGCGGCCTCGAGCGCCAGGAGCTCGCCGCGTTGACGGACGCGATGCTGGCGTCCGGGCAGCGCCTGTCATTCGACGGCTGGGCCACGCCGCGCATCGACAAGCATTCCACCGGCGGCGTCGGCGACAAAGTGTCGCTCGTCCTCGCGCCCCTCGTGGCGGCCTGCGGGGTCGCCGTCCCGATGATGTCGGGGCGCGGCCTCGGCCACACCGGCGGCACGCTCGACAAGATCGAGTCGATCCCCGGCTTCCGCACGAACCTGACGCTCGCCGAGACGAAGGCGCAGGTGCAAAAGCTGGGATGCGCGCTCATCGGGCAGACCGCCGAAATAGCGCCTGCAGACCGCAAGCTGTACGCGCTGCGCGACGTGACCGCCACCGTGGAGTCCATCCCGCTGATCGCGGCGAGCATCATGTCCAAGAAGCTGGCCGAAGGGCTGAACGGCTTGATCCTCGACGTGAAGCGCGGCAGCGGCGCGTTTCTTCCCGAGCTGGACCGGGGCATCGAGTTGGCCCGCACGATGGTCGCCATCGGGGAAGATCGCGCCTGTCCCACCATCGCCCTCCTCACCGCCATGGACCGGCCGCTGGGCCGCGCCTGCGGCAACGTGCTCGAGACCGAGGAAGCGATTCTCGCGCTGCGCGGCGAGGGCCCGACCGACCTGCTCGAAGTGACCTACGCGCTCGGCGTGGAGATGCTGCTCGCCGCGGGCATCGAGAAAAACACGAAGAAAGCGCGCAAAAAGCTCGAGACCGCCATCGACTCCGGGCTCGCGGCGGAGAAATTCGAGCAGATCATCGAAGCCCAGGGCGGCAACCCCAAGGCCGTCGAAGACCCCTCCGTGTTGCCGCAGGCACTCGCGGTTGAGGTCTATGCCGCTCCACGCACGGGGGTGGTGCAGCGCGTCGAGCCGCGGACCATCGGGCGGGCCATCACCGCGCTGGGCGGCGGCCGCCGTACGGTGGACGACGTCGTGGACCCCACCGTGGGTTTCGTCATCACGGTGAAGCCGGGCGACAAGGTGCTGGAGGGTGAGCCGATCGCGTCGGTCTTCGCCAAGGACGCCGACGGCGTCCGGACGGGCTTCGACGCGCTGGCCGCGGCGATCGTGATTGGCGACAAGCTGACCGAAAAGCCGTTGCCGCTGGTGTCGCACCGCGTCACGCGCGCGGGCGTCGAGGAGCTGCGCTAGCCGGGGGGGCGGGGGGCTCCTCAGACGTCCAGGTTGCGGACGAACTTGGCGTTTTCCTCGATGAACTTACGGCGCGGCTCGACCTCGTCACCCATGAGCGTCTCGAACAGCTGCGACGCCTCGAGCGCATCCTCCATGGTGACTTTGAGCAAGGTTCGCTTGGCCGGATCCATGGTCGTATCGCGCAGCTGGTCGGGGTTCATCTCGCCCAAGCCTTTGTAGCGCTGGATGGACATGTTGGTCCGGCCTTCGCCGCCGTTGGTGAGCCGCTTGACGTAGCCGTCGCGCTCCTTTTCGTCGTAGGCGTAGAACTCCTCCTTGCCCTTGGCGACCCGGTAGAGCGGCGGCTGCGCGATGTAGATGTAGCCCAGGTCGATGAGCTGCTTCATCTCCTTATAGAAGAAGGTGAGCAGCAACGTGCGGATATGGGCGCCGTCCACGTCGGCGTCGGTCATGATGATGATCTTGTGGTAGCGCGCCTCGTCTCCCTTGAAGTCCTCGCCCACGCCCGTGCCGATCGCCGTGATGATCGTCCGGATCTCTTCGTTCGAGAGGATCTTGTCGATGCGCGCCTTCTGCACGTTGAGGATCTTGCCGCGCAGCGGCAGAATCGCCTGATAGCTGCGGTCGCGGCCCATTTTGGCCGAGCCGCCCGCGGAGTCGCCCTCGACGAGGTAGATCTCGCACAGCTTGGGGTCGGTGAGCGTGCAGTCGGCCAGCTTGCCGGGGAGGATGCCGGCGTCGAGCCCGCTCTTCTTGCGGACGAGCTCGCGCGCCTTGCGGGCGGCCTCGCGGGCACGGGCCGCGCTCACCGCCTTGGCGATGACGGCGCGCGCGACGCTGGGATTCTTGTCGAAGAACGCGCCCAGCGCCTCGTTGACGACGCTCTTCACGACGCCCTCGACCTCGGAGTTGCCCAGCTTCGTTTTGGTCTGGCCCTCGAACTGTGGGACTTTCACCTTGACGTGCAGCACGCAGTTCAGCCCCTCGCGTACGTCGTCCCCGGAGAGGGTGAACTCCTCTTTCTTGAGCAGCCCGTCCTGCTTCGCCCACTCGTTGATCGTGCGGGTCAGCGCGGACTTGAAGCCGGTGAGGTGCGTCCCACCCTCGTGCGTGTTGATGTTGTTGACGAAGGTGAACGTGTTCTCGCTGTATTGGTCGTCGTACTGGATCGCGCCTTCCACCTCGACGCCCTCGCGCGTCGCCTCGAACGTGATGGGCTTGGGATGCAAGGCGCGCCGGTTCCCGACCACCCACTTCACGAACTCCGCCAGGCCGCCCTTGTAGAAGAAAGTTTCTTCCTTCTGCGTGCCCTTGCGCTCGTCCTTCAACGTGATCGTGAGCGCCTTGTTCAGGAACGCCAGCTCGCGCAGCCGGTTGGCGATCGTGGCGTAGTCGAAGCGGGTCTCGGTGAAGATTTCGGTGTCGGGCTTGAACCACACCGTGGTGCCCGTGGCCTTGGCCTTGCCCACGACCTCGAGCTTCGTCTTGGTGTCGCCGCGCTCGAACGCCATGTGGTGGCGCTTGCCGTCGCGGTCCACCCACACCTCGAGCTTCTCGGACAGCGCGTTCACCACCGAGACACCCACGCCGTGCAGTCCGCCCGACACCTTGTAGCTGCTCTTGTCGAACTTGCCGCCGGCGTGCAGCACCGTGAGCGCGACTTCCACGCCCGGCTTTTTCTCGGTCTTGTGGATGTCGACGGGAATGCCGCGACCGTTGTCGACGACCGTGACGGCGTTGTCGGCGTGGATCGTGACGGCGATCTCGGTGCAGTAGCCGGCGAGCGCCTCGTCCACCGAGTTATCCACGACCTCGTAGACGAGATGGTGGAGACCCCGGGCGGAGACCGAGCCGATGTACATCGCGGGACGGCGCCGCACCGCCTCCAGACCCTTCAAGACCTGGATCGAGTCGGCCTGATAGCCGCCGTTCCCTTTGTCCTTCGGAGTGGCGGCGGGTTTCTTCTTAGGCATGCGTTCCTAGCGTGAAAGAAGCCAGCGTATCGTCGTGATCCGGCCCGCGCCGCGGCCGGCGTTGATGCGCGCCATGATTTCAGGCGTCATGAGCTGCAGCTCGTTCATCCAGGCGCTCGTCGTCACGCGCACGAACAGCACGCCATCGGGCGTAACGCTCTCGGGGGTGGCGACGGCGGCGATCTGCGGGCCGACGAGGTGCGGCCAATCGGGAATCACCTGGGCTTGGCCCACGCGTCGCGCCAATCCGGCGCGCGTCAGGTACCCATCCAGCGCCTCGCCCACGGCGACCGGCCGATTGCGCTTCTTGGGTCGATCGGCCAGAACTCCCCCTTGATGACTGTCCGCGCGGGAACCCCTAAAAATAGGCGGAAGTCATTGTCATGTCAACAGTTACCTAACTCCTTGGTGTCACGGCACGACGACGACGTGGGTGTCGCGGCTGACCTCAAATCCGGCGACATCGCGGGCCCGGAAACGGATGGGGATGTGGGTGGTGGCGGGCTTTCCGGGGCCGATCGCGAACCGGTACGGGGCGGAGAACGTGCGCTCGAAGCCGCCATCCTCGCCGTCCTGCACCGAATCCACGCTGACCCAGATCGAGTCGAGTCCGTCGCTGTCCTCGACGCGCACCGTGCCCGACACGGAATCGGGGGGGGCCGGCGGATTGATCGACCGCACGGTGGTTCGGTCGAGTGTGAACGTGATCTGGGGTGGGGCGGGGCGATCGCGCTCCTCGATGCAGCCGGCGAGAGCCAGGATGGCAATCAACGACCTTGAAATCTGGCGGCGCGTTTCTCTAGAAATGCGGTTAGCCCCTCCTTCATGTCCTGCGTGGCCGCGAGGAGGCCGAAGTGGTTGGCCTCGAGCAACAGGCCTTCGTCGAGACTCATCTCCAGCCCCCGGTCCACGGCCTCCATCGCGAGCCGCACGGCCAAGGGGCCCATCGCCAGAATACCCCGCAGCACCTTCTCGGATTCCGCCAGCACATCGGCCGCGGGCACGACCTTGTTGACGAGGCCGATGCGGTAGGCTTCCTGGGCGTCGATCATCTCGCCGGTGAGAATCAGCTGGAGCGCGATGCCCTTTCCCACGAGCCGGGGCAGGCGTTGCGTGCCGCCGTAGCCGGGCGCGATTCCCAACTTGACCTCGGGCTGGCCGAACTTGGCGTTCTCGCCCGCGATGCGGATGTGGCATGCCATCGCGAGCTCGCAGCCGCCGCCCAGCGCGAATCCGTTGATCGCGGCGATCACCGGCTTCCCGCACGTCTCGAGGCGCCGCAGCACGCCCTGGCCGCGCTGCGCGCGCGCCTTGCCGTCGAACGGGCCCTGCCGCGACAGATCGCCGATGTCGGCTCCCGCCACGAACGCCTTCGGCCCCGCGCCCGTGAGAATCGCGCCCTGGATGCCGGCCTCGGTCGCGATCCGCTCGGCAGCCTGCCCAAGCTCCGCCATTACCTGATCGTTCAGCGCGTTGAGCTTATCGGGCCGGTTGATCGTGACGAACGCGATCCCGTCCCGGATCTCGAAGAGAAGGGTCTGGTAGGTCATGAGGCTCAATGCTACGTTCGGCGGCGTGAGCGTACAAGCCATCTCCTGGACCGCGTCGGGCGCGGTGCGCGTGCTCGACCAGCGCGCGCTGCCGGACGCGGAGATCGAGCGGGAGTTGGAAAGCGCCGAGGCGGTGGCGGACGCGATCCGCCAGCTCCAGGTGCGCGGCGCGCCGCTCATCGGCATCGCCGCCGCCATGGGACTCGTGGCGGGCACGCGCGAGCTGCGCGGCGCGCCGCGCGCGGCGTTCCTGGAGCGCGTGACGGCGCTGGTCGCGCTGCTCGGCGCCGCCCGGCCGACGGCCGTCAACCTCCGCTGGGCGCTCGAGCGCATGGCGCGGGTCGCCGCGGCCACACCGGGCGACGGCACCGCGCTCTGGGAACGGCTCCACGCCGAGGCGACGGCGATCTGGGAGGAGGACCGTGCGATGTGCCGGCGCATCGGCGAGCACGGGCTCCCGCTGGTGGTGGACGGCGTCAACGTGCTGACGCATTGCAACACCGGCGCCCTCGCGACCGGCGGCATCGGCACCGCCCTCGCTCCCGTGTATCTCGCGCACGAGCAGGGCCGCAAGGTGCACGTGTACGTCGATGAAACGCGCCCGTTGTTGCAGGGCGCCCGGCTCACGACGTGGGAGCTGATGCACGCGGGGATTCCCTGCACGTTGATCACGGACGCGGCTGCGGGCGTGCTGATGCGCCAGGCCAAAGTGGATGTGGTTCTCGTGGGCGCCGACCGCATCTGCGCCAACGGCGACTTCGCGAACAAGATCGGCACATACGGCCTGGCCGTCCTCGCGCGCCATCACGGAGTGCCCTTCTATTGCGCGGCGCCGTGGTCGACCGTGGACGCAACCCTCGGCGACGGCGATCTCATCCCTATCGAGCAACGCGCTCCCGAGGAGGTGACGACCGTGGCGGGCCGGCCGACGGCCCCGCCAGGCGCCACGGCACTCAACCCCGCCTTCGACGTGACGCCCGCCCGCTACGTCACCGGCTATGTCACCGATCGGGGCCTGGTTCAGCCCCCGTTCGCGGCGTCTCCATCGTGACCGCCGTCCTGGCGCTCGATCAAGGCTCGGCGGGGCGGAGGCTGGAGCGCGCCGGGGGAAAGGTGGTATAATAGACTCATGAGAGCCGGTACGAAGTTCGCGCTGGGCGCGGTCATGATCGTGGGATCGGTGGGCTACCTCATGGCCTCCGGGATCAAAGAGACCGGCCAGTACTTCCTCACGCCGAGTGAGCTCGCGCAAAAGGTCTCGGCCGATCCGTCGTTCTACGACCTCGGGATGAAGGTCGGGGCGCGCGTGGTCCCGGGCACCGTCGAGAAAGAGACCGCCACTCAAACGCTGCGGTTCCACATTACGGATGGTACCGTCAGCTACCCCGTGGTATTCAAGGGCTTGCCGCCTGACACCTTCACCGATTCGGTGGAAGTCGTGGTAGAGGGGCGGCTCCAAAAGGACGGCGTAATTCACGCGACCGACGTGCTCGCCAAATGCGGGTCGCGCTACGAAGCAGTTCCCAAGGCCTAAATGACGTTGCTTGGCCAACTCTCCCTCTGGCTCGCGCTGCTCGTGGGCCTGTGGGGAGCAATCACCGGATTCGTCGGCGGACTCCAGGGGCGCGCGGATCTCCAGCAGAGCGCGCGCCACGCGACGTTCGCGCTGCTCGGCGCGCTGATCGTCGCGGTGATCTCCCTCGAGGTGGCGATCTTCCGCCACGACTTCAACATCGAGTACGTCGCCGCCTACACCAGCCGCAACCTGCCCACGTTCTACCTGTGGTCGGCCCTGTACGCGGGCCAGAAGGGCAGCCTGCTCTTCTGGGCCACGGTGCTCAGCCTGTTCGCCGTGCTGGCGCAGCTGCTCACCAGCCGGCGCCACCGCGCGTACCTCCCGTACGTCGCCGGCGTGACGTGCCTCGTCGCCACGTTCTTCGTGACGGTGCTGCTGTTCGCTGCCAATCCGTTCGAGCGGATGGCGTTCACGCCCGTGGACGGCCGCGGCATGAATCCGCAGCTCCAGAACCCGGGCATGGTCTTCCATCCGCCGATGCTGTACCTCGGCTACATCTCGATCACGATTCCGTTCGCGTTCGCTATCGCCGCCCTGCTCTCGAAGAAGCTGGACAGCGATTGGCTGGTGGCGGTGCGTAAGTGGACGCTCGTGTCGTGGCTGTTTCTCGGCATCGGTCTCCTGATCGGCATGTGGTGGGCGTACGTGGAGCTGGGCTGGGGCGGCTACTGGGCGTGGGATCCGGTCGAGAACGCCGCGCTGCTGCCCTGGCTGGTGATGACGGCCTTCCTGCACTCGGTGATGATTCAGGAGAAGCGCGGGATGCTGAAGAAGTGGAACCTCGCGCTCATCATCGGGGCGTGGCTGCTGTCGATCTTCGGGACGTTCATCACGCGTTCGGGCGTGATCGCCAGCGTCCACTCGTTTACGCAGTCGAACGTCGGCTACTTCTTCCTCGTATTCCTGGTGGTTGCGGCTGTGGCCAGCTTCACGCTCTACGCCACGCGGCTGCCGCTGCTGACGGCGGAAGCCAGACTCGAGTCGATGGTCAGTCGCGAGGCCAGCTTCCTGTTCAATAACCTGCTGTTCATCGGCATCGCATTCTCCGTGCTCTGGGGCACCCTGTTTCCGATCCTCTCCGAGCTGGTGCAGGGCACGAAGGTCACGGTCGGGCCGCCGTTCTTCAACCAAGTGAACGTGCCGCTGGGGCTGGCGCTGTTGGCCCTGACGGGCATCGGCCCGCTGATCGCGTGGCGCCGCGCGTCCATGCCCAATTTGCGGCGTCAGTTCGCCGTGCCCGTGACGGCCGGCGTCTTCGTCTTCCTGATCCTGCTGGTCGCGGGGATGCGCGACGTGGGCGCGCTCATGGCCATCGGCCTCGGCGGTCTCGTCGTGGCGACCGTGATGCAGGAATTTGGACGGGGCGCCCGAGCCCGGCATCGCCAGTACGGCGAGCCGGTGGCGCTGGCGGTCGTGCGCCTGCTCGGCCGCAACCGCCGCCGCTATGGCGGCTACATCGTCCACCTCGGGATCGTGTTTCTGTTTGTGGCCTTCGCGGGCATGGCCTTCAAGACCGAGACGCAGGCCTCGCTGCGGCCGGGCGAATCGGCCACCCTCAAGAGTCCCTTCGGCCACGTCTACACGCTCACGCACTTGGGGATCTCCCAGTACAACGCGCTAAACCGCGAGGTGACGGCGGCGCTCGTGGATGTGCGCCGCGACGGCAAGCTGATCGGCCGCCTCAAGACGGAGAAACGCCAGCACGTGGACGGCTTGGGCCGTCCCACGTTCGAGCCTTCGACCGAGGTCGGCATTCGGAGCGGGCTCCGGGAAGATCTGTACATCGTCCTGGCGGGTCTGGTGAACGGGACTGAGCAGACCGTCTACCGCTTCACCATCAATCCGCTCGTCTGGTGGGTGTGGTTTGGCGGCTATGTGCTGGTCGTGGGCGGGCTGATCGTGCTGTGGCCGGGCGGCGGCGCCCAGGCGGTGAGGGGACCGCGCGTGCAGGCAGGCTACGCCGTGAAGCTCGAGGCGGAGCGATGAGCGATCACGTGAGTCGCCGAGGCTTCTTCGCGATCGCCGCCGCCGCCGCCGGCGCGGTCCTCCAGGACACCGTCGCCGCCAGTAGAGTCTACGATCCCCGTCGCGCCGGCCGGCCCCAGGTTCCGATCACCGCCGCCGACACCGACGCTGGTATTCAGGCGATCGAAAAGCAGCTGAAGTGCAGCTGCGGCTGCGGCCTCGACATCTACACCTGTCGCACCACCGACTTCAGCTGCACCTACAGCCCGGGGCTGCATCAGCAGGTCCTGACGATGGCGGGGCAGGGGAAGTCGGCGCAGGAAATCATCGACGCGTTTGTCGCGGAGTACGGCCAGCAGGTCCTGATGGCGCCCCCCAAGCGCGGCTTCAACCTGGCCGCCTACTTCGTGCCGTCGCTCGCCATCGTCGTCGCGGCGGTGTTCCTCGTGCGCGCCCTGCGGCGCTGGACTCGCATCCGCGAGGTGGCGGTGTCCGATGCGGGACCGGCGTCCAGCGCGTCCCCCGCCGAGCTCGAGCGGCTGCGCCGCGAGCTCGACCGGCTCCCCGGCTGACGCCCTTCTGACATGCTCGAGCTGATCGTCGGCGTCGTGCTGGCCGCCGGGGCCACCTACTACGTACTGCTTCCCATCCTGCGGCCGCCGGTGCCCACTCCTGCCGGCGCAGCCGAATCCGACGAGGGCGACGACCCCGACGACGATATGAGTCTCCAGACCGTCGCCCTGCGCGCGCTCAAGGAGATCGAGTTTGACCGCGCGACGGGGAAACTCTCCGACACTGATTATGAGGCCCTGAAGGCGAAGTATACCGAAGAGGCCTTGGTGGCTATGCGGGGGGAGCAGGGAGCAGGGAGCAGGGAGCAGGGCGCCAAGCCTGCGAAGCCTGCTCCCCGCTCCCCGCTCCCTGCTCCCTCTTGTCCAGAGCACGGTCCCCGCCCCGAGCCGGATGCCGTCTTCTGCTCCACCTGCGGCCGGCGGCTGGGGAGTGCGCCGGCGTACTGCGCCCGGTGTGGGACGACCTTGGAGAAAGACGCGCGCTACTGCGACCGCTGCGGCTCGCGCGTGGCGGCTTGAAGCGAGTCCCGCTCCACTAATCTGACCGGCACAGGGACGGGCGGCCGCACGAGCCAGTACGTCGAGGCCAGGTTCATCCTCGGCGGCCCCGGCGCGTTCCAGTTGGTCGGCGGGGTCAGCTGGCGCTAGGCTAAAACTCGAAGCTTTCCATCTTCCGCAGGCCGATCCGCAGCGGAATCACGGTGGCCGCCGCGCACAACGCGGCGGCCAGCACGAAGGCCCCCACCATCAGGGCGTCGATCCGCACCGGCTGTCCGGCGTTCACCGCCTGCACGTACGCCATCACCGGCCGGGCGAGCACGACGATGACCGCCGCGAGCAGCACGATCGTGGCCATCATGAATACCAGCCCGCCGAACGACGTGGGAATCTGCGCCGCGTTCTCCGTCTCGAACTGCGGATACAGCGCCCCGAAGCCCAGCGCCAGCGCCGAAATGGCCAGCGTCAGCGCGCAAATGGTCGCGAGGCTCACCACCATCATGAAGGGCGTGGCTTGGAGCAGGATGTTGGTGAGGCCCGTCAGCAGCAGCGCGAGCACGAGCAGCGGCACGGTGCCCACCCAATACTTCGACCACAGCAGCGCTTTGAGGTCGAGCGGCGAGGAGCGCAGCAGCCACATCTGCCGGCCCTCCAGCGAGACCGCGGGGAAAATGAAGCGGGCCGCGATGGACGCGAGCACGAACCCCGACAGCCCGAGGTTCAGGAACGACACCAGCGTGACGTAGAAGAAGGGAATCTGCTCGCCGCGAAACAGCGGCAGCGCTTTGATGTTGTAGACATACACCACGACGAGCACCGCGAGCAGGATCAGCTGGCTCCATTGCGACGTGTCGCGGAAGAACAGCTTGATGTCCTTGAGCACGAACTCCCGCTTTGCAACCGGCAGGGGCCGCAGCAGATTCCCCACCGTCCAGCGCCAGAAGGCGCCGCGCACGAACCGCTCGGCGCCCTCCTGCGCCTTGGTGTAGCCCTGGGCGAACAGCCCCCGGTGCAGCAACGCGCCGAACACGACGAATGCCGCCGCCGTCGTCCACAGCAGGAACACCGGCAGCGGGTCGGCAATATCGCGCAGGTAATTCATGATCGCGCGGCTCGCCCATTCGCTCGGGAGAAACGGCGACGTCGGCGCCCGCAACAGGGTGATGAAGTCGAGCAGGTTGCGGAAGCCTTCGGGGCGGGCGAGCTGTTCGGGACGGATGACCCGGAACAGCAGGATCACACCGCCTGCCGCGCCCAGCGCGATGATGGACAGCAGGTCGCGCGTGCGGCGCGCCGGGAACACGTTGACCAGCACGAGGGTGACGGCGGTGCCGATGACGGCCGGCAGCACCAACAGCGGCACCAGCACCAGCAGCGCGTAGCCGTAGAACAGCACGCCGCCTCCATAGGTCACGCCGTACGCCGCGA
The DNA here is from genome assembly GCA_040901965.1 of Gemmatimonadales bacterium. Taxonomy (GTDB): domain Bacteria; phylum Gemmatimonadota; class Gemmatimonadetes; order Gemmatimonadales; family GWC2-71-9; genus 20CM-2-65-7. Next base: position 74,057 of record JBBDYB010000015.1, read on the forward strand.
CGATCGGCACCGTCATCAACGCCACCATCCACGACGAATGCAGCAGCGTCTCGCCCAGCTTGGCGAGATAGAGTCGCAGCCAATCCACGGGCGCGGAGACGAGCAGATCGAGATCCTTGGCGAGGAAGAAGCTCGACAGCGCCGTGATCACGTTCGAGAGGATCAGGATCGAGACGAACGAGAGCAGCGCGAGGCCCAGGAGCTTGCCCGCAAGCAGGGGGCCGAGCTCTTCGACCCCCCGGAAATACTTGAGCATGCGGTACAGCACGCCGAACACGGCGAGCCAGAACAGCAGGCCCACCACCGTCAGGATGACGAGCTTGCCGGCGCCGCCGGAGCGCTCCTCGCGGAGCCGCTGCAGCGCGGTGCGCCACTTGGGCTGGAGCACGTGGGCCAGCGACGGCTGCTTCACGAACCGAGGACCTCCGCCAACGCGCGTGCGTGGACGCCGCCCGTCAGCTTGAGGAACAGCTCCTCGAGGCTCGCGTCCGCCTGATGCTGGCTCCGCAGCTCGGCCATGGTCCCCGCGGCGATGATCTTGCCGTGCTGCATGATCGCAATCTGGTCGCACATCGCTTCGGCGACTTCGAGGGTGTGTGTGCTCATCAGCACGGTCCCGCCCTTCTGGACGAACTGCCGGAAAATGTCCTTCAACAGGCGGGCCGCTTTGGGATCGAGGCCCACCATCGGCTCGTCCACGACGATGCACTCCGGGCGGTGGATCAGCGCGCTCGAGATGATCAGCTTCTGGCGCATCCCATGGCTGTACGCCTCGATGAGCTCGTCCTTCCAACTCGTCAGCTCGAATACCTCGAGCAGCTCCGTGATGCGGCGCTCGACGGAGTCGCCTTCCTGGCCGTAGAGCCCCGCCACGAAGCGCAGGAACTCCGCCCCCGTGAGCTTGTCGTAGACGAACGGCCGGTCGGGGATGAAGCCGAGCCGCTGTTTCGCGATCAGCGGCGTCTCGTGGATGTCGTCGCCGCCCAGCAGCACGCGGCCCTGTGTCGGCCGGAGGATGCCGGCGATCATGCGCAGCGTCGTGGTCTTGCCGGCGCCGTTTGGGCCGAGGCAGCCGTACAGAACGCCCCGCGGCACGTGCAGGCTGATGTCGTCAACGGCGACGAAGCTGCCGTAGAGTTTCGTCAGATTCTTGAGGCGGATCATAGCACCTCGAGCTTGAGCCGGCCGATCAGGGGAACGAGCTCCACTTGGCGCGCGAGACCGCCGATCGCCAGCCGCAGATGCGCGGCGTCGGCGGGGAACTGATCGAGCATCGGGTCCACGGGCACCCAATCGCCGAGATAGACCTCGGGCCAGGCGTGATAGTAGAACCGGCCGTTCACATAGCGGAGGCCGGCGACGGTGCGCGCGGGCAGCCCCGCCGCGCGGGCCAGGGCGACGTACAACGTCGTCGATTCGTTGCAGTCGCCGCCGCCGCGCTCCAGGACCTTCTGGGCGCTCGGCACGCCGGGCGTCAGCTCGCGCCGCACGTGGCTGTGCACCCAGTGCGTCAACAGCTCAGCCGCCCGGGCGGGATTGCGCTCGCGTCCCAGAATCAGGCGCGCCTGCGCCGCGATGCGCGGGTCCCGGCTTTGAATGAGCGGCTCCGGCAGGAGCCAGCGCCGAAGGCTCGTGTCGGCCGCGGGCAGGCGGTAGGGGCTCGCCCGCGACTGCAGGGCGCTCTCGCGCACGATTTCCAGCGTGTCGCCCCAGACTCGTTGGCGGCTTCCCTCGGCCCCCCAGTCGGGCAGCTCGACTCCTGAGAAGCGTACGCGCAGCCGCGCGCGCGGCGGAGGGGGGGGATCGTCGCGAATGCCGGCGGCCAGCGCGGTCACCGCGATGATCGCTTCCGGCGCGGGCGCGGCACTGCTGCGCGCCACGCGGGCGGTGTCGCGGCGCCGGAAATTCTCGTACGCGATCTCGAACGCCGACCGCTCCATCGCGAACCCGGCACCGTTGGACACGCGGACCAGACTTCCTTGCGCATCGATCCAGGTGCTCGTCGGAATGCCGTTCACGGTCTGGTCGATCCGGAACGCCCGCACGGTATCGAACTCCTCCGGCACCCAGACCATCGTCGTCGAATCGAGGTCCGCGCTGTCGGCCACGATCAGGGTGGACTCCGCCGCCACACGTACGCTGGCGTCGCGCTCGGCGAGGAGCAGGGGATCGAACAGCCGCGCGGTGTAGGTGCGCCCCCGCTGGAGCTCGCCGCCGAAGGCGAGCCGCAGCGGCAGCAGCGTCGGCAGCGTGATCGGCCGGGTGAGCGGAATGCGCGTGACCTGGGAATCGCCGTCCGAGACGATCGCGACGCGGAGGATCGTGTCTCCCAACACCGCGCCGCGCGCCACGAATTGGCCCAGATCGCCGTCGAACGTGACCTCCACGCGCTGCAGCCGCAGCATGCGCGACAGCACGGCGATGCTGCGCGCGGTCGTGCGCCGCAGCTTGCCGAGCGCCGCGACGTCGAGGACGAAGACGTCCACGACCCGGATCGAGTCGGGGAGCGTGTCGAGCGTGGAGGAGACGAAGCCGATTTGCTGGCCGCCCAGGTCGAGGCGGTAGAACAGTGCGCCGGGTGGGACGGACAGGGCCGCCTCGGCGAGGCGCGCGCCGGTCGAGCGGAACAGCTCCCGCTTCACCAGCCACCCCATGGAAAGCGCCCAGGCCACGACGATTCCGATCGCCCAGTGGCGGCGGCTCATGAGACCGCCCGCTGCAACGCCGCTTCGAACACCTGCTGGTCCTCAGGTCGCTCCACGACGAACGACACGTCCGCCGGGAAGGCCGCACTGCCGCGGTGGGCGTGCAGGACCGTCGCCATGATCTCCGCCGCGTCCTCGAGCGTCAGGTTTCCGGCCCCGGTGCCGAGCGGGGGGGCGCTCACGTGGCCGAACTCCCACTCCTGTGCCTGATGGAGGGCGGAGAGCCAGGCGCGAGCCACGTTGCCGCGCGTGACGGGCCCCGTCTCGCTGCGGATGACGGCGTGGATGACGAATTCCGCCGGCAAGCCGCCGCCGGCGGCCGTCACGACGGCCGCGCCCACGGCGAGCTCGCGGGTCAAGCGGATCCGGTCCTGGAATTCGGCGCCGCCGAGGGCCTCCAATCGGCGCAGGGCGGCGGCGGTAGGGTCGAGACGGGTGGTGGCGGGACGGACGATCGCGTCGGCGGCGAGAGACGCCAGATCGTCCACGACTACGCGAATCACCTCCCGGACATTTCCCGGGAGCGCCGGTACATCACCGTGGCTTCGTCGGGGCGGTTCAACCGGTCGAGCACCTTGCCGATGCCGTACAACGCCTTCGGGTTCGCGGGCTGGATCTCGACGGCGCGCTCGTAGGCGGCCAGCGCACCCGCGAGGTCGTCGACGTGGTTCAGGGCTTCGCCCAGGTAGTACCACGCGGCCGCGCGGCCCGGATCGATTTCGACGGCGCGCTTGAGCTGGTCGATGCCCTCGCGCCACATGCCGCGCCGCGTGAGCACGATGCCGAGGTTGAACAGCGCCTCGACGTTCGTCGGGTCGGCCCGGAGCACGCGCTGCAAATCGCGCTGCGCGGCGGCGTAGCGAACCGTGGCGCCCAGCACCGCGGCGCGGTTCACGAGCAGCGCGGCGTTGTCGGGGTCGGTCTCCAGCGCGCGGTCGAGCTCGGCCAGCGCGCCGTCGCGGTCGCCCCGGGCGTCGAGAATCAGAGCCAGGTTGTTGCGTGCCTTCACGTGTTTCGGATCCCGTGCGAGGAGGTCGCGATATGAAGCCGCGGCGCGATCGAGCTCCCCCCGCTCGCTTGCTTCCCGGGCGGCGATGTACAGCGGGTCGTCGGCCACCGGAGGTGCCGGAGGGGGAGGGGGAGGGGCCGGCGGCGGCGGAGGCGCATTGTCGAGTGGCGCCGGCGGAGTTTCAGCCGGTTGGTCCTGATCGAGCGAGGCCTTGGGCGTGCCGGGAGGCGGTGGCGCGGACTGCGGGACGTGCAGCGGCGGCGGCTGCCGGTCACGCGCCACGTCGTTGGGCGAAGCGATCGCGCCCGTCTCCGTCAGCGACTCGGCTTCCTCGATCAGCTCCGCGGCGACGCGGGCCCGCTCTTGCGACGTCTGCCAGCGGCGATCGCGGCGCGAGCCTCCCGCAGAGCCCCCGCCACCCCCGCTACCCCCGCTACCCCCGCCCCCTCCGCGGTTCACGCGACTACCTCGCTCGCGAGCCAGGAGAGATAGTGATCCGAGCCGCGCTCGACGGGGAAGGCAAGCAGCTCGGGTACTTCGTAGGGATGCCGCTCCTCGACCGCCGCGGCGAGGGCTTCCCACTTCGATGCGTCGGTCTTGAGCAACACGACCACTTCCTCCTCTTCTGTCACCGCCCCTTCCCAACGGTAAATGGACGCGGCCCCGGGGAGCATCGTCCCGCAGGCCACCAGCCGGTCCGCGACCAGCCCGCTGACCAGCGTGCGGGCGTCGGCGGCGGAGCCGATGGTGGTGAGGCAGAGCAGCGCGTGCGTCGGCATGGGATGCTAACGTAGGAAAGCGGCGGGGCTTAAGCAAGACAAGGGCGGGAGTTGACCGCGGAACCGAAGCCTATCTATCCTCCGCTTCTATGTCAGGCGACGCATTGATCGTCCGCGGGGCACGCGAACACAATCTCAAGAACATCGACGTCGAGCTCCCTCGCAACGCCCTGGTGGTGATCACGGGGTTGTCGGGGTCGGGCAAGTCGTCGCTCGCGTTCGATACGATTTACGCCGAAGGGCAGCGTCGCTACGTCGAGTCCCTGTCCGCGTACGCGCGCCAGTTCCTCGGGTTGATGGACAAGCCCGACGTGGACGCCATCGAAGGCCTGTCGCCGGCGATTTCGATCGAGCAGAAAACCGCCGGCTCGAATCCCCGCTCCACCGTCGGCACGATCACCGAGATCTACGACTACCTGCGGCTGCTGTGGGCGCGCACGGGGACGCCGCACTGCCCCAACGACGGCGCGCCGGTCGAGCGCCAGAGCGCGTCCCAGATCACCGACCTCGTGCTCGAGTGGCCCGAGGGGACGAAGATCGAGGTCCTCGCGCCGCTCGTGCGCGGCCGCAAAGGCGAGTTCCGCGACGTCTTCGAAGCGATGCGCAAACAGGGGTTCGTGCGCGCACGCGTGAACGGCGACACGTACGACCTCGCGGACGTCCCCAAGCTCAATCGACGTCAGAACCACGACATCGCGGTGGTGGTGGACCGGCTGGTGGTGCGCGCCGCGGACCGGGCCCGGGTCGCCGATTCCATCGAAACCGCCCTCAAAGCGGCGGACGGCGTCGTGGAAGTCGTGCGCCAGACCGGGAGTCCGCGCTCGCGGCTGTTTTCGGAGCGCTACGCCTGCCCCAAGTGCGGCCTCTCGCTGCCGGAGCTCGAGCCGCGGCAGTTCTCCTTCAACTCGCCGTTCGGCGCGTGTCCGGACTGCTCGGGACTGGGGACTCGGCGCGAAGTGAACGCCGATCTGGTGCTCGGCGATCCCAGCCTCACGATCCTCGAGGGCGTGATCCTGCCCTGGGGTGAGCCCAGCGGATATCTCAGGAAAGTGATTCTTCCCGCGCTGGCGCGCGCGTTCAAGTTCGATCTCAACACGCCGTGGCGGGACCTGCCGCCCGCGGTGAACAAAGTCCTGCTCCAGGGAGCGCCGGGAAAGACGTTCACCTACCAGTACGACAGCGAACGCTGGCACGGCTCCTACGAGTCCGGCTGGAAGGGCGTGCTCGATCATGTCGAGAAGCGCTACCGGGAGACGGCGTCCGACGCGGTGCGGGAGCAGCTCGAGCAGTACATGGTCGAGCAGCCGTGCCCCACATGCGGCGGCCGGCGCCTCAAACCGGAGAGCCTGTCGGTGCTGGTGGCGGGGAGGAGCATCGGCGACGTGGTGGCCCTGCCGGTCCGGGAGGCACTGGCCTTCTTCACGAGTTTGCCGCTGCGGGGCAATGGCCGGGCCGGTCTCGACCCCGAAATCGCGCGGCCCATTCTGAAGGAAGTGGTGGACCGGCTGCGCTTCCTCGCCGACGTGGGTCTCGACTACCTGACGCTCGACCGGTCCGCCGCTTCGCTGTCGGGCGGCGAGGCGCAGCGGATCCGGCTCGCGACCCAGATCGGCAGCCGTCTCGTCGGCGTCCTGTACATCCTCGACGAGCCGTCCATCGGCCTGCATCAACGCGACAACGCGCGCCTGCTCGCCACGCTGAAAGAGCTGCGCGACCTCGGCAACACCGTGCTCGTCGTGGAGCACGACGAGGAGACCATCCGCGCCGCGGACTACGTCGTGGACCTGGGCCCGCGGGCGGGGCGGCATGGCGGCGAGGTCGTGGCGGCGGGGCTCCTCGAGGACGTTCTCCGGCACCGCGACTCGCTCACGGCCCGCTATCTGCGCGGCGAGCTGCGCATTCCCCTGCCGCCGCGCCGCCGCATCGCGGATAGCGACAAAGCGGTGCGCGTCGCGGGCGCGCGCCACCATAACCTCAAAGACCTCACGGTGGAGTTCCCGTTGGGGTTGTTCGTCGCGGTGACGGGCGTGTCGGGGTCGGGGAAATCCACGCTGGTCACCGATATCCTCTATCAGGCCTTGGCGCGGCATTTCTATCGCGCCAAGGTGGTGCCCGGGGCCCACGACCGGATCGAAGGCCTGGACCAGATCGACAAAGTGATCGACATCGATCAAAGCCCTATCGGCCGCACGCCGCGATCGAACCCCGCGACCTACACGGGGCTGTTCACGCCCATCCGCGAGCTGTTCACGTATCTCCCCGAATCGAAGCTGCGGGGCTACGGCCCCGGGCGTTTCTCCTTCAACGTGAAGGGTGGCCGCTGCGAGGCGTGCCAGGGCGACGGCCTGGTCAAGGTCGAGATGCACTTCCTTCCGGACGTGTACGTGCCGTGCGAGGTCTGCAAGGGCCGGCGCTACAACCGGGAGACGCTGGAGGTACGCTATAAAGGAAAGTCGATCGCCGACGTTCTCGACCTCACGGTCGCCGATGCGCTCGACTTCTTCGAGCACCAGCCGCGTATCAGAGCGAAACTCGAGCTATTGAACGACGTAGGATTGGGATACATCCATCTCGGCCAGTCGGCGACGACGCTTTCGGGAGGCGAGGCCCAGCGCGTCAAGCTCGCCACGGAGCTGGCCAAACGCGACACGGGCCGGACGCTCTACATCCTGGATGAGCCGACGACGGGTCTCCACTTCGAGGACGTGCGGCTGCTGCTCGAGGTGCTCCACCGGCTGGTAGACAAGGGCAACACCGTCGTCGTCATCGAGCACAACCTCGACGTGGTGAAGACGGCCGATTGGGTCATCGACCTGGGGCCCGAAGGCGGGGATGCGGGTGGCCGCGTCGTGGCGGCGGGGCCGCCGGAAATGGTGGCGCGCACCAAGGGGTCGCACACCGGCACGTTCCTGCGCAAGGTGTTGCAGGCGGGGGACTAAGCGGTAGGTTGGAACGCAGCGAGGAGGACACGCGGTGAATCCACCCGAAGCGGTCGCAGCGCTGGCGTTTTTCGGCGGAGTGTTCTGGGTGCTGCGGCCGGTCGCGGGCGCGCTCGCCAAACGCATCGCCGGCGAGCATCGCCGTCCCAGTATGGATCAGGAGGACCGCGACGAAATCCTCGCCGAGCTGCAGCAGGTGCGCCACGAGCTTGGCGAGCTGGCGGAGCGGATGGACTTTGCGGAACGGCTGCTGGCCAAGCCCCGGGATTCGGGCGGGTCGGCGCCGCCACGGTGAGCTGACCATGGATCCGCGCGCGATCGCCGTCTTCATCCCGATAATCGCCGTCGGCGGCTTCTTTCTCTGGATGATCTCGCTCTCTCCGCTCGGGAAAGCGATCGCGGAGCGCCTGCGTCACGGCCCCGTCCCGCCTGGAGGCGCAACCACCGGACAGGAGGAGTTGGTGGAAGGCGTGGAGCAGCTGCGGCGGGAGGTGGCGGAACTGGCGGAGCGAGTAGATTTTACGGAGCGACTGCTCGGGCAGCAGCGGGGCGGCGATCGCATCAGTGGGGGGGCACGGCCCTGACGTTGCCGGCCGAAACGGACGTCTCCGCGGAGGCGTAGGAGAAACGCATGCGAGCCAAGAGGAGCCATGGGGATCATTGATCGTCTGTCCACGCTGATCCGGTCGAACATCAACGATCTGATCTCGCGCGCCGAGAACCCGCAGAAGGTTCTCGAGCAGCTCATCATCGACATGCGGAACCAGCTGGCGAAGGCCAAGCAGCAGGTCGCCGCCGCCATCGCCGACGAGAAGCGGCTCTCCGCCCAGGCCGAGCAGGAAAAGAAGCTCTCCGAAGATTGGGAGAAACGGGCCGTGTTGGCCGTGCAGGAAGGGCGCGACGACCTCGCCAAGCAGGCGCTGCTGCGCTACAACGAGCACGTCCAGCACGCCGTGCAGCTGCACGAGACGTGGGTCAAGCACCGCGAAGAGACCGACAAGCTCAAGGGCTCGTTGCGCCAGCTCAACGACAAGATCGAGGAAGCCAAGCGCAAGAAGAACATCCTGATCGCTCGCCAGAAACGGGCCGAAGCCCACAAGCGCATTCAGGAAACGATGTCCTCGATCTCCGACAAGAGCGCCTTCGAGACCTTCGAGCGGATGGCGGAGCAGATCGAGCACGAAGAGCGCAAGCTGATCGCGGCCGCCGAAGTGAACGAGGACCTGTCGGGCGACAACTTGATGAAACAGTTCAAGGGGCTCGAGGTGAAGGCCGATGCCGATGAGCAGCTCCTGGCGCTGAAGCGGAAGATGGGTCTGCTGCCCGGCGGCGCTCCGGAGGCCAGGGCGCTCGGCAAGGGCGCCAAGGAAGCCGAGCTCCTCGAAGACGACGACGCCGAGCCAAACCGCTGAGCGCTCCTCCGCCGCCCGTTCCCACCAGGCTGTCGAGCGCCACGTTCGTGGCGCTCTTTGTTGCAGCCCTCGTCATCTGGTTCATCATCCGGGTGGTCGAGGTCTTGCTGCTCGTCTTCATCGCTATCCTGATCGCGGTCTACCTGTCCGCGATCACCGATTGGTTGGAGCGGCGCTTCAAGCTGCGCCGCTGGGTGGGCCTCACGATCGCCGTGGTAGCGACGGTAAGCGCCGTCGTCGGGATCGCCGTGCTGCTAGTGCCGCCCGTCGTGGATCAGACCGAGGCGCTGATCGGGGGGCTGCCCCAGACACTCACGAACATCCAGAACGTGCTCGCCCGCTGGGCGAGCCAGTACCCGGTCCTCGACCGGACTGAGCTGGCCGATCCGTCCTCCGGTCTTGTGGCCGGGCTCGTGAATGACGCCACGAATTTCCTCCGCGGCTCGTTCCTGCGCTACGTGCGCGGCGGCGGCAAGCTGTTCATCGAGGGCGCGAGCGTGGTCGTGATGGCGCTGTATCTGGCGCGCCAGCCGGCGCTGTACCGCGACGGGTTGACCTCGCTGTTCGCGCCGCGCTACCGGCCGATCGCGGTGCGCGTCTTCCAGGACATGGCCGCCACGTTGCGAGCCTGGGTCGTGGGGCAGCTCCTCGCGATGGCTGTGCTCGCCTTGCTGACGGCACTGGGCCTCTGGATTCTGGGCGTGCCGTACTGGCTGGCGTTCGGCATCTTCACTGGCCTCGTCGCGATCGTCCCGTTCTTCGGCACGCTCGTCTCCACGCTGCTGCCGGCGCTGTTCGTCGTCGCGACGGGCGACTGGGTCAAGGTGCTGCTGGTGATCCTGCTCGGCGTCGTCGTTCACGTGTTCGAGGCAAACGTGGTCGTGCCGCGCATCATGCAGCGCAAGGTGGATCTGCCCCCCGTCCTCACCATTTCGAGCGTGCTGATCATGGGGACGCTGCTTGGCGCGATCGGCCTCATCGTGGCCGTGCCGATTCTCTGCGTCACCATTGTCCTGGTGCGCCATATTCTCCACGCCGAGATCTACGGCGACGCCGCGCGGACCGAGCCCGCCGTGCTGCGCTCCACCGAGCGGCGAGAGGGCGTGGATCGCCGCGCCACCACGCCCGTCGGATGAGCAGCGCCCCCAGCCCCCCCCCAGCCCCCCCCCCCAGCATCGGTTTCTGATCATTGCCGACGGCGAGTTCGGTCCGCTCAGCTCCAAGACGGCGAACTCGTGCATTCGCTATTTCCCTGAGCGCATCGTCGCTGTGCTCGACCGCAAGCAGGCGGGGAAGACGGCGCAAGACGTGCTTGGATTCGGCGGGAAGATCCCCGTCGTCGGCGACTTCGCACGCGGCATCGCACAGGGACAGGGGGCGACCGCGGTGCTCATCGGCATCGCGCCACCGGGCGGGCGCCTGCCGCAAGAGTGGAGGGGCTGGCTGCGGACGGCGATCGAACGCCGTCTCGAAATCTGGAGCGGCCTGCACACCTTCATCGCGGACGATCCCGAGCTGGGGCCGCTCGCGCGGGCCAAAGGCGTGCGCATTCTCGACGCCCGCAAGCCGCCGCCCAATCTGCCGATCGCGGACGGCCGCGCCGCCGAGGTGGACGCGCTGGTGGTCCTCGCCGTCGGGTCCGACTGCAACGTCGGCAAGATGACCGCGCAGCTCGAGCTGCGGGACGAGCTGGTGAAGCGGGGCCACAAGACGAGCTTCGTCGCCACGGGACAGACGGGGATCTTCATCGAGGGCTGGGGAACGGCCGTGGATGCCGTCGTCGCCGATTTCATCGCCGGCGCCGCCGAGCAGCTCGTTCTCCAAGGCGCACAGGGCAACGACATCGTGCTCGTCGAGGGGCAGGGCAGCCTGATTCATCCGGGCTACTCCGGCGTGACGCTCGGCCTGCTACACGGCTCCTGCCCGGATGCGCTCATCCTCTGCCACCAGGCGACGCGCGACTACATCGGCGATTATCACGGCCGCGCGCCGTGGGTGAAGATCCCATCGTACGTCGAGATGATCGACATCTACGAGCGCGCGGCCCGGCCCGTGCATCCCACGAAGGTGATCGGGATCTGCCTCAACACGTACGACATGGACGAGGCGGCGGCGCGTGAGGCAGTGGCGCGGGCGGCGGAGGAAACGGGCCTCCCCGCGACCGATCCGGTGCGGTTCGATCCAACACCGTTGGTCGATGCCATCGTCCGGGAGGCGATGGTCGCACGGTAGGGGCGCAGCATGCTGCGCCCCTACGTACGCACCGATTTGATTTGTCCGGCGGCGATTCGGTACCACGCGCCGCACCTTCCTCTTCTATCCTGCCGCTGTGCGATTCTTACGCTGCGTCCATGCCGAGTGGCTGCTGGTGCGTCCCCGTCTGGCGCGCACCCGTTTCGGCGCCTTGCTCATCCTGCTCGGCGCGACGCTGGTCTGGTTACACAGTCGCGGACTCGATCCGCTCGCTGTCGCGCTCCATGCCGGCGCGCTCGGCGCGGTGGTGGGGGCGGCCTTCGCCGCGGGGAACGACGCCGATCGCACCGCGCTAGCGACGGCCCTGACACACCCCACGACGCCGCTGGCGATCGCGAGCGGTCGCTGGCTTGCTGCGGTGATCCCGGCTGCCGCCCTCACGATCGCGTGTACGATCGCCACGGGATGGCACACAGGCGCAGCCGCGGCCGGCGCGGTGGCGGCGGGAGCAGTGGGGGGCTGCGCGCTCATCGCGGTCCTGGTGGCCGGCAACGGCGCGGCGGTCGCGCTCTTCCTCTTTATGGCGGTGGCCGGCGCGATGGCGCCGGAGCGGTTGGTGGGGCTCGCGGACCCGGGCGTGGCGCGGCTCGCCGCGGCCAGCGCCCTCGAGCTGGGGCCGGCGTTGTGGCATTACCGCGATGTGGCAACGGGTGATGCCGGGGCGATCCTCCATGCGGTCGCATGGGCAGGACTCGGCGTCATCACGGCAAGCGGGCTCGTGGCGCGACGGCGACGGCTCTCGTGACGGACTACGCCCTCACGCTGCACGACGTCTCGTGCGCATTCCAGCGGGCGCCTGCGGGGCACGGCTTAGCGGGCGTGTCGCTGGCCCTGCTTCCCGGCGAGATCGCCGGCGTCGTCGGGCCGGCCAGGGCCGGGAAAAGTACGCTGCTCCAGGTGGCATCCGGGTCCATGACGCCGGTGACTGGTGAAGCGCGCGTCTGCGGAGTCCCAGTGTCGCGCCCTTCCGTACGCCGTCTCCTAGGGTATGCCCGCGAGTCTCCGTCTTTCCCGCCGGCGCTCACCGTCCGCGAAGTGCTGGACTATTACGCCCGTCTCCACGCTGCCGGCGGAGAGCACGGCCGGCGCGGCTTGGTGCACGAGGCCCTCGATCTCGCGGGGCTCACGGCCGCCAGCGCCCTGCGCGTGGCCGCGCTGGGGCGGCCCGATCTGCAGCGGCTTGCCCTGGCGCAAGCTGCGCTTGGCGGGAGGCGGGTGCTGTTGCTCGATGAGACCCTGTCCGGGCTCGACGCCGTCGCGCGGCGCGATCTGTGTGGCCGCATCGCCCGTCTCGCGGCCACTGGCGTGGCGGTACTGATCGCCGCGCGCGACCTCGCGGCGCTCGAGCGGGTGGCGGGACGAGTGCTGGTATTGCGCGCGGGGCGCATCGTGCGGGCGGGCCTGTTGGCGGCGCTGCTTGCGGAGCGAGTGCTCGAGGTGATTCTCGACGCGCCGCCACCCGAGCCGCCGCCGGGGTTTCGCGTCACGGCAACGGGCGTCGAAACGCCACTCGCGGGCCGGACCGTGGAGGCGGCGCTCGCGCTCTGCCGCGCCCATCGCCTGGCCGTCCGGGCCTCGCGCGTGCGCGTGAAATCGCTGGGGGAAGTCGTTCTCGAAACCCACGACGCCGCGGCGCGCTGACTTTCTGGTGTTCCCGCGTCGTGCTAGGTTTTGGGCGATGCTAAGCGCGGGGCTGCCGAGTGCGGCGCGGGGGTCGCGGGTCGACGGCGACGTCCCAGGGGAGCGGCGGGGGGAAGTCGCGGACGGAGCCGGAGCGCCCGCGACCCCCGCGCGCACAGCTGCGAATTCGCGATGCCGGTAGCTCTCCACAACACGCTCACCCGCCGCATCGAGCCGCTCCAGCCGCTCATGCCGCCGCGCGTCACGCTCTACACCTGCGGCCCCACCGTCTGGAACTACGCGCACATCGGCAATTTCCGCACGTTTCTGTTCGAGGATCTGTTGCGCCGCTGGCTCGAGCACGTCGGGTACGACGTCTTCCAGATCATGAACCTGACGGACGTGGACGACCGCACCATCAAGGCGGCGCGCGCGGCGGGCAAGCGCCTCACGGAGCACACGGAGCCGTTCACGCAGGCGTTCTTCGAGGACCGCGACTACCTGCGGATCAAGCCGGCGCACGTCTACACGCGCGCCACGGAGTACATGGCGCCGATGATCGCGCTGGTGTCGCGGCTGCTGGAGCGGGGCGTCGCATATAAGGGAGATGATGGCTCCGTCTATTTCGCGCTCGCGAAGTTCCCGACTTACGGGCGGCTGTCGCGGCTCGACACCCGTGAGCTCAAGGTCGGCGCGCGCGTCGCGAGCGACGAGTACGCCAAAGACGATCCGAGCGATTTCGCGATCTGGAAGAAGGCGGACGCCGAAGACGAGGCGGTCGGCGCCGCGTGGGACGCCCCGTTCGGCCGCGGCCGGCCGGGTTGGCATCTCGAGTGCTCCGCGATGTCCCTCGAGGAAATCGGCCGCCGCTTCGGGGTGCAGACGCTCGACATTCACGCGGGAGGCATCGACCTGATCTTCCCGCACCACGAGAACGAAATCGCCCAATCGGAAGGCGCGACCGGTCAGCCGTTCGCGCGCCATTGGGTGCACGGCGAATTCCTGAATGTTCGCGGCACCAAGATGTCGAAGCGGCACGGCAACTTTTTGACGGCGCGCGATCTCCGCGAGCAGGGCGTGGACGCGGCGGCGGTACGGTTGCTGTTCTTCCAGACACACTATCGCCAACCGGTGGATTTCACCGATGAGGCACTCGACGCGGCGAAAGAAGGAGTGCGGCGGCTGGCGGAGTTTCTTGCGCGGCTGCAGGGAGCGGGGAGCAGGGAGGAGGGAGCAGAATTGACCAAGCTCGCCGAGAAAATGGAAGCCGATGTTGCCGCCGCGCTAAACGATGATCTGAATGCGCCGCGCGCCGTAGCCGCGCTGTTCGATTTCGCGCGCGCCGCCAACCGCGAGATGGACCGGGGAAATGCGGGCGGAACCGGCGCGGCGCTGGCCGCGGTCGAGCGCGTGACCGGCGTGCTCGACGTCCTGCCGACGCGGAAGGCGCTCGACGCCGAGCTGGTCGGCTGGGTCGAGCAGCGCATCGCCGCCCGCGCCAAAGCCCGTAAGTCCAAGGATTTCAAGGCGGCCGACGCCATCCGGGCGGAGCTATCGGCTCGCGGCGTCGAGATCGAGGACACGCCGCAGGGCACCAAGTGGCGAATGGCCTAACTCCTTCGCTATCCGTCCCTTGCCATAGTGCGTTACCCCGTTTAAGCTACGAGTCTGTCAGATTCAGCCTTCGGCCAGCTGACGTAGCTCAACTGGTAGAGCAGCTGATTTGTAATCAGCAGGTTAAGGGTTCGAGTCCCTTCGTCAGCTCACGTTGCCGAAGCGGAGCAGCAACAACCCGGACTCCGAGGAAACAACAAACCCCGCGCGCACCGAACGCGGGGTCTGTTGTCAGGGGGAGGGGGAGCGGCGTCCGGGGGGGGACAATCTGGCGCGCTGGGTGGGGTGCCCGAGTGGCCAAAGGGAGCAGACTGTAAATCTGCCGCGCATCGCGCTACGAAGGTTCGAATCCTTCCCCCACCACTTGTGGCGCGCGCGCGCGCGGGCGTAGCTCAGTTGGTAGAGCATCAGCCTTCCAAGCTGAGGGTCGCGGGTTCGAGCCCCGTCGCCCGCTCTGACGAACGCTCGCGTAGCTCAGTCGGTAGAGCGCGTCCTTGGTAAGGACGAGGTCACCGGTTCAATCCCGGTCGCGAGCTCTGCTTTAATGAGGCGTAGAAGAAACAAGAAAGTCGTCGAACAAAAACGTTCAAACAAGACGTCGAACGAATTCGTTAGACGGTGTTGTTAGACGCAGTTGTTAGACGCCGTTTTTCTACGTATTTGAGGAGCCAATGGCTAAAGCAAAATTCGAGCGTAATAAGCCGCATGTGAATGTGGGGACGATCGGGCACGTGGACCACGGCAAGACGACCC
>JBBDYB010000016.1:0-4988 GCA_040901965.1 Gemmatimonadales bacterium
GCCCCGGCCCCCCCCCCCCCCCAGCGCCACGGCTTCCTTGAGCGACTGGTTGCTGGCCGCGATGACGCGCACGTCCACCTTGATCGGCTGCACCCCGCCCACGCGGAAAAAGCTCCGGTCCTCGAGCACGCGCAGCAGCTTGACCTGCGTCGCGGGCGGCATCTCGCCGACTTCGTCGAGGAAGATGGTGCCCTCGTCGGCGAGCTCGAAGCGCCCCAGGCGCCGCTCGGCGGCGCCCGTGAACGCGCCCTTCTCGTGGCCGAACAGCTCGCTCTCGAGCAGCGTCTCGGGCAGCGCCGCGCAGTCGACCGCGATGAACGGCTTGCCGCGCCGCGGCGACAGGGCGTGCACGGCCCGGGCGACGAGCTCCTTACCGGTGCCCGATTCGCCCTCGACCAGCACCGTGGACGTGACCGGCGCCATCTGCTCGATCTTCACCAGCACCTCTTGGATCGGCGCCGACTCGCCGAGGATACCGGTCTGCTGCTGCAGCTTGCGGCGCGCGATCAGGCGCCGCACCGTCGCCATCACCTCGGCCGGATCGGCGGGCTTGACGAGCCAGGCGGTGAGGCCGAGGGCGTGGCCGATCTTCTTGGGATCCTCGTCCGTCGGCTCCACGAGCCCGAGCGTGGAAACCCCGTGCTCGCGCGCGGCGGCGAGGAGCCGCTGGGCCGTGGACTCGTACAGCCCGCCGGTGAGCACGATGACTTCGGGGAGGGGCTCGCGGCCGCGCACCGCCTGGCGCACGTCGTCGAGCGATGAGACCATCGCCGTGTCGAACCCCCCCCCACCCCCCCCCGCCTGCTCGAGTTGGGCGTTGATGCGGACGGCGGGCTCGAGGTCGTCGGTCGTGACGAGGATGCGGTCAGGCATGAGAAGCGTTCGCGGTGCGCGGTGCGCGGTGCGCGGTGTTCGTCCCGCTCAGCAAGTCCACGGCGTGGTCCAGGAAGGTCTCCAGCACCGCCAATCCTTCCTTCACACCGTTGGTTGAACCGGGGAGGTTCACGATCAAGGTCTTGCCGCGGGTGCCCGCGCGGCCCCGGGACAGCCAGGCGCGGGGGAAGCTGGGGCCGGAAGCCGCGCGCAACGCTTCGGCGATGCCTTCCGCCTCGCGCTCCAGGATCGCGGCGGTGGCCTCGGGAGTGACGTCGCGGGCGGTGAGCCCCGTGCCGCCCGTCGTGAGGACCACGTCCACCTCGCCCGAGTCGGCCCAGCGGGCGAGCTTGCCCGCGATGCGGTCGGTCTCGTCCGCCACGACGCTGCGCACCACCACCTCGTAGCCGTGCCCCGCGGCCCAATCGAGGATCGCGTCGCCCGACGTGTCGGCGCGCTGGCCCACGACGCCGAGATCCGAAATGGTGAGGATGCCGATTCTCATCTAACGCTTCGTCCTATGGGGGACGAACGGGAGTTTGACAGTCTCTGCCGCCACTCGCTTACCCCGGATATCGATTTCAATCTTGGTGCCCGGCTTGGCGCGATCCGCGGGGAGGTACGTCGTGCCGACGCCCGCATTCACGGTCGGCGTCACCGTGCCGCTGCGGACGACGTCCACCTGCCGGCCGTCCAGAAACACCGGGAACCCGTGCCGCGCGACCGCCTTGGGCTCCAGCACCTTGAACCCCACGAGCCGGCGCGTGACCCCATCGAGCTTCTGCCGCTTCAAGGCGTCGAGCCCCGTGAACGGCGCGCCCTTGTCGAGCTTCACGATAAAGGCGAGCCCCGCCTCGTAGGGCGTCACGGTATCGTCGATGTCGTTGCCGTAGAGCGGCAGCCCCGCCTCGAGGCGCAGCGTATCGCGGGCGCCGAGCCCGGCCGGCTCGGCGCGGCCCGGGCCGACCAGCGCGTGCCACAGTGCCTCGGCGTCGGCCGCGCGGCTGTACAGCTCGAACCCGTCCTCGCCGGTGTAGCCGGTGCGAGAGACGAAGCACTCCACGCCGGCCACCTTGCCTTGGGCGAAGTGATAGTAGGGGATCATCGCCACGCCGAGGTTCGTGAGCGGTCCGAGCAGCGCTTCGGCCCCGGGGCCCTGCACCGCCAGCAGCGCCGTCTCGTCCGAGATGTCGCGCAGCCGCACGTTGGCCCCGCCCTTCTGGGCGACGATGTGGTCCCAATCCTTCTGAAGATTGGCGGCGTTCACGACCATCATCAGCTTGTCGTCGAACCGGTACACGAGGCAGTCGTCTACGAACGTGCCTTCGTTCGTCAGGATGGCGGAGTACTGCGCCTGGCCCGGCTTCAGCGCCCCGACGTCGTTGCAGGTGACGCGCTGCACGAACGCGTTGCGATCTGGTCCGCTAATCTCGAACTCCCCCATGTGCGAGACGTCGAACACGCCCACGTTCTCGCGCACCGCCCTGTGCTCGGCGCCGATGCCCGCCGGGTAGGTGACCGGCATCTCGAACCCGGCGTAGGGCACCATCTTGGCGCCGAGAGCGACGTGCACGTCGTGGAGCGGCGTGCGCTTCAACGTTTCCTGGCTTGTCATGAGGTCATCAGCGTGGCGAGTAGAGCCTTCTGAACGTGCAACCGGTTTTCCGCTTCGTCCCACACCCGGGACTGCGATCCATCAATGACGTCGGCCGTCACCTCTTCGCCGCGGTGCGCCGGGAGGCAGTGCAGGAAGATGGCCTTCGGGTCCGCGAGCTTCATGAGGTCGGCGTCCACGGTGTAGCCCTTGAACGCATTGCGGCGCGCTTCGGCTTCCCCTTCCTGGCCCATCGAGGCCCAGACGTCGGTGTTGACGACGTGCGCACCTTCGACCGCCTCCTCAGGCACCTCCGTGACCATCACGCACGCCTTCTGCTGCGCCTGCTCGAAGCGGCCGCGGTTGGGCTCGAAGCCCTCCGGGCAGGCCAGCCGCAGCTCGAAGCCCAGCACGGTGGCCGCCTCGAGCCAGGCATTGGCCATGTTATTGCCGTCGCCCACCCACGCGACGCGTTTTCCTTCCCAACCGCCCAGGTGCTCCTTGACCGTGAAGAGGTCGGCGAGCACCTGGCACGGGTGCGTCAGGTCGGTGAGCCCGTTGATGACCGGGATCGTGGCGTGACGGGCCAGCTCTTCGACGTCGGCGTGGTCGAAGGTGCGGATCATGATGGCGTCCACGTAGCGCGACAGCACGCGGGCGGTGTCGGGAATCGGCTCGCCGCGGCCGATCTGGATGTCGCGGCTCGAGAGGAACAGCGCCTGGCCGCCGAGCTGGTAGGCACCGACCTCGAAGGAGACGCGGGTGCGGGTCGAGGACTTGGCGAAGATCATCGCCAAGGTCTTCCCGGAGAGGGGGGTCTCCCGGTAGCCGCGGGCTTTCATCCGCTTGGCCAGATCGAAGAGCTGCTCGATCTCCTTGCGGCTGAGGTCGGTTATCGTGAGGAAATCGCGTTTAGCCATGACCCCCCGGGCCGGTCAAAATGACAGGTCTGTGTGACACGGATTTTACCCGGGACACCGGGGTGGGACAAGGCTGAGGCGGAGGAGCCTACAGAATGTAGCGCCGCAAATCCTCGTCCTCGACGATGCGCATCAGCCGATCCCGCACCGCCGCGCCGTCGATGACGATGTGTTTGGTGGGATAGTCGGGCAGCTCGAACAGCACGTCCTCGAGCAGCGTCGTGAGGACGGTGTGCAGGCGCCGGGCGCCGATGTTCTCCATCCGCTCGTTCACCTTGGCGGCGATGCGGGCGATCTCCTTCACGCCGTCCTCGCGGAACTCGAGCGTCGCGCCGTCGGCCGCGCACAGCGCCGCGTACTGCTTGGTGAGCGCGTTCTCCGGCTCCGTCATGATGCGGACGAAGTCCTCTTCCGTCAGCGACGACAGCTCCACGCGGATGGGGAAGCGGCCCTGCAGCTCGGGGATCAGGTCGCTCGGCTTGGCGATGTGAAACGCGCCGGCCGCGATGAAGAGCACGTGGTCGGTGCGCACGTAGCCGTAGCGCGTCTGCACGGTCGAGCCTTCGACGATCGGCAGCAGGTCGCGCTGCACCCCCTCGCGGGAGACGTCCGGGCCGGTCGTGCCGCGCTCGCCCGTGATCTTGTCGATCTCGTCGATGAAGATGATGCCGTGGTTTTCGACGCGGTCCAGCGCCTCGTTCACGACGTCGTCCATGTCCACGAGCTTCTTGAGCTCTTCATCCACGAGGATGCGGCGCGCTTCGTGGAGGTGCACGGAGCGGCGCTTCTTTTTCTTGGGGATCAGCTCCTGGAGCATCTCCGTAAAATTGACGTCCGGTCCCTCCATTCCCTGCGGCGGCTGCATCATCTCGAGCATCGGGAAGCTTTGCTGCTGCACTTCGATCTCGACGTCGCGCTCGTCGAGCAGCCCGTCCTTCAGCTGCTGGCGCAGCTTCTCGCGCGTGCGGCGGCGGCGCTCGGTTGCCTCGGCCTCGGCTTCCGGGATCTTCGGCTGGACGTCGCCCTTGGAGGACACGACGAAGAGCGGGCGCCCCGCTCCCTGCTCCCCGCTCCCTGCTCCCGAGGTCTGTGCCGTGGAAGCGGGCGGCGCCGGGAGCGGCGGCAGCAGCAAATCCAACACCCGCTCTTCAGCGCGTTGTTCGGCTGTCGGCAGGACGTCGTCTTCGCGCTCGGTCCGGACCATGTTGATGGACACGTCCACCAGCTCGCGGACCATGGATTCGACGTCCCGGCCCACGTAGCCTACCTCGGTGAACTTCGAGGCCTCGACCTTGATGAAGGGCGCGCCGGCGAGCCGGGCCAGCCGGCGGGCGATCTCCGTCTTTCCCACCCCCGTGGGGCCGATCATGATGATGTTGTTGGGCAGGATCTCGTCCCGGATCTCCTCGGGCGCCTGCGCGCGGCGCCAGCGATTGCGCACCGCGATGGCGACGGCTTTTTTGGCGGCCTCCTGACCCACGATGTAGCGGTCCAGCTCCGCTACGATCTTGCGCGGCGCCATCTCCTCGAGCCACGGCAGCGCATCCGCGGGCGCCGCCGCTGGGCCAGGCGCGGGGGGGGGGGGGGGGGGGGGGGGGGGG
>JBBDYB010000016.1:4998-66557 GCA_040901965.1 Gemmatimonadales bacterium
CCCCCCCCCCCCCCCCCCCCCCCCCCCCCCCCCCCCCGGGGCGGCTTGTGGAGGTGTAGAAACCGGCGCTTTGGGCATGCTATAACTCTAATACGGTGATGTGCGTGTTCGTGTAGACGCAGATGTCGGCGGCGATCTCGAGCGCGCGCTGCACGATCTCCGCCGGAGCCAGCTTGGTGTCCTTGAGGAGCGCCCGCGCCGCCGCCAGGGCGTACGAGCCCCCCGAGCCGATGGCCAGGATGCCGTCATCCGGCTCGATCAGCTCACCCGATCCGCTGATCACGAAGCCGTGCTCCTTGTCGGCGACGACGAGCAGCGCTTCCAGCCGCCGCAGCACCCGGTCGGAGCGCCAATCTTTGGCCAGCTCCACGGCCGCGCGCGGCAGATTCGTGGGGTAGCGCTCCAGCTTTTCCTCGAACTTGTCGAACAGCGTGAACGCGTCGGCGGCCGCGCCCGCGAAGCCGGCGAGGATCTTCCCGCCCTTCAGGGTACGGACCTTGTTGGCGTTGGCCTTCATCACCGTGTCGCCGATGGTGACCTGGCCGTCGCCGCCGATGGCGACCTTGCCGTCCTTGCGGACGCAGAGAATCGTCGTGCTATGAATCACCGGAATCATTCGCGCCTTACGCCCGCGGATGGGCCTGATGGTAGACTTTTTTGAGACGCTCGACCGACGTATGAGTATACACCTGGGTGGTCCCCAGCGACGCATGGCCCAGCAGCTCCTGCACCGCCCTGAGGTCCGCCCCCGCGTCGAGGAGGTGAGTCGCGAACGAGTGCCGCAGGGCGTGGACGTGCAGCTCCCGGCCCCGCGCCAGGCTGTCGAAGAGGTGGTTCATCGCGAGCTGCACCCCGCGAGGCGTAATCCGTTTCCCTCGCTGGTTCAGAAACACCGCCCGCGCGCCGCCAGTCCTCGCGCCGGCCAGCAGGACGTCGCGGTGGCGGAGATAGCGCCGCAGCGCGCCCGTGGCGTGCGTCCCCACCGGCACGATGCGCTCCTTCCTGCCCTTCCCGCGCAGCTTCACCTGATCGGACACGAGATCCACGTCGGGGTCATTCAATCCCGCCAGCTCCGAGAGCCGCATGCCCGTCGAGTAGAACAGCTCCAGCATCGCGAGATCGCGCGCCTCGGGAAACCCGCCCGCCGCGGCGCGGGCCTCCGCCTCGGCGAACAGCTTCTCGATCTCCGCGCGATCCAAGTGCGTGGGTAACGTCCGATCGAGCTTGGGAGTTCGCGTCGCGCGCGCCGGGTTCACCTCGAGGCCGCGGGTCGCATTGAGGAACCGGTAAAACGTCCGCAGAGCGGAGAGCGCCCTCGCGCTGGACCGCTTGGCGAGCCCGCGCCGCTGCTGGGCCGCGAGAAAGCCGCGCACCGCCAGGCGATCCACCCCCGCCCAGCTCCAGGGCCCGCCGTAGTACGTGCCGCAGAAATCGGCGAAGGCGCCGACGTCGCGCTCGTAGGCTTTCACCGTGTGGGGCGAGTCGTTGCGCTCCTTGGAGAGGAACGCGACGAATTCGGCGATCTCGTTCAAGCGGACACCTCCACTCCGACACTCTGCGCGAATCCTTCCATATCGTGCAGGGCCCGCGCCGCGAGCGCTTCCTTCTTCTTCATCTTGTCCTTGACCGGCGGATCTAGGCGCTCCATCAGCCCGAAATTGGCGTTCATCGGCTGGAAGCGCGCCGGCTCGGTCTCGCGCAGGTAGCGGTACAGCGCGCCCAGCATCGTCGTGGGCGGCGGCAGCAGCGGCTCCTCGCCCGCCAGCAGGCGCGCCAGGTTGATCCCCGCGAGCAGGCCCGTGGCCGCCGATTCCGTGTAGCCCTCCACGCCCGTCAGCTGGCCGGCGAACAACAGCCGCGAGTCGTCCCGTGCCGACAGGTGCGGCGTCAGCGCCTGGGGCGCATTGAGGTAGCTGTTGCGGTGAATGCTGCCGAACCGCAGGAACTCGGCGTGCTCGAGGCCGGGAATCGTCCGGAAGATGCGCTGCTGTGCGCCGGTCTTCAGGCGAGTCTGGAACCCGACGAAGTTCCACATCTGCGCGGCTCGATCCTCCTGACGCAATTGCAAAACTGCGTAGGGTTCGCGACCGGTCTTGGGGTCCACGAGTCCGACGGGCTTCATCGGCCCAAATCGGAGCGTCTCCTTGCCGCGCTGCGCCATTTCCTCGACGGGCAGGCAGCCCTCGAAATACGGCACCTTGTCGAACTCGTGGCCGCCCCCCGGCTGGTATTGCTCTCCTGCGAGCAGCGCCGCGACGAACGCCTCGTACTCAGGCGGAGTAAATGGCGCGTTCCAGTAGTCGTCGCCCCCACCCTTCCCGTAGCGGGACGCGCGGAACATCCGGCTGTAATCGAGCGAGTCGGCGGATACGATGGGCGCGATGGCGTCGTAGAAAGCGAGCGACTGCACGCCCAGCCGGGCGGCGATCGCAGCGGCCAGGGCATCGGAAGTCAGCGGCCCGGTTGCCACAATCGCGGGCGACGGGAGATCCGTGACCTCTCCGCGCACCAGGGTAATGTTCGGGTGGGCTAACACGCGCGCCTGGACGCCGGCGGCGAACGCGACGCGATCCACGGCGAGGGCGCTGCCGCCCGGCACCCGCGCCTCGTCGGCCGCCTGGAGCACGATACTCCCCAGCTGCCGCATCTCGGCTTTGAGGAGGCCGTGCGCGTGGGTGGGTTCGACCGATTTGAAGGTGTTGCTGCAGACCAGCTCGGCGAGGCGGTCGGTCTGGTGCGCGGCCGTCATCCGGACGGGGCGCATCTCGTGCAGCGTGACGCGAATGCCGCGTTCGGCCAGCGCCCAGGCGGCCTCGCTGCCCGCCAATCCGCCCCCTACTACGGACGCACGTAGGGGCGCAGCATGCTGCGCCGCTACGACGCGACCTGCTCCGTCGGAGTCTCTTCCACGGCGACCGCGTGTGCGCACTTGAGACACCTGCGCGTCAGCCCCCCCCCTCCCCCTCCGGTGGTCTTGGACTTGAGCTCTTCCATCCCCACAAACCCGCAGCTGGGGCACGGCACGGCGACGGGCTTGTTCCAGGTGGAATAATCGCAGTCCGGATAGCGGAGGCAACTGAAGAAGGTGCGGCCCTTCTTGGTACGCCGCTCCACGAGGTCACCCTCGCCGCACTTGGGGCACTTGATGCCGAGCGGGACCGGCCGCGTGTGCTTGCATTCCGGGTAGCGGGTGCAGGCCAGAAACTCACCGAAGCGCCCCGTCTTGATCACCATCGGCGCGCCGCACTCCTTGCAGATCTCGTCGCTGGGCCGGTCGGGGACCTTGTCCTTCTTCAAGGACCGCGAATAGTCACATTCTTTCGCGGCGTAGCGCACGCAGGCGATGTACGGGCCGAAACGCCCGCTGCGCACCTCCAGCGCGCTGCCGCACGTGGGGCACGTCTCCTCGTGCAACTTGGAGAGGTCGTGCACCTCGTTGATGATCTTCGGTATGTCCACCGCCTCCAACGCGCGGTTGAACGGCACCCAGAAATCGCCCAGCACCTGCTGCCAGGCGAGGTCGCCCTCCTCGACCTTGTCGAGCTCCGTCTCCATCTGGGCGGTGAACCCGACCTCGAACACTTCGGGGAAGCAGCGCTTCATCACGTTCCACACCGTCTCGCCCTGGGGCGTGGGCTGGAAGCGCCGGTCTTTGGCGGTGGCGTACCAGCGGGTGCGCAGCGTCGAGATGATGGCCGCGTACGTGGACGGGCGGCCGATCCCCAGGCGCTCCAGCTCCTTGACCAGGCTGGCCTCGCTGAAGCGCGGTGGCGGCTCGGTAAAGTGCTGGCTCGGCACGATCTGCTTGACCGTGGCGCGGTCGCCTTGGGCGAGCGGTGGAATCGGCGCCAGACTGTCGAGCGTCTTCGCCTCTTCGGGCTCGTGCACCTCCTGATACAGCACGTGGTAGCCGTCGAACACGACCCGCGAGCCCGTCGCCCGGAACAGGAAACGCCCACCCGCCAGGTCGAAGTCCACCTTGGTGGCTTCGTAGACGGCGGGGGTCATCTGGGACGCTACGAACCGGCGCCAGATGAGCTGGTAGAGCTTGAAGAGATCGGACTCGAGGTACTTCTTCATCTCCTCGGGCCGGCGGCCCACCTCCGTGGGTCGGATCGCTTCGTGGGCGTCCTGCACCTTGGAGCCGCGGCCGCCTTTGTGGACGTTGGGCTCGGCCGGCAAGTAGCGCTTCTCGAATTGCGCGTTGATGTACTCCCGGGCCTGCGTGATCGCCGCGTCCGACACGCGCACCGAGTCGGTGCGCATGTAGGTGATGAGACCGACTGCGCCCTCGTCGCCGATCTCGATGCCTTCGTACAGCTTTTGCGCCGCCCGCATCGTGCGGCCCGCCGAAAAGCCCAGCTGCTTGGCGGCTTCCTGCTGCATGGTGCTGGTCGTGAAGGGCGCGGGCGCCTTGCGGCGGCGCTCGCCCACTTCGACCGCTGTGACGACGAACGGCAGCTTGGCGACGTCGGCCACGATGGCCTGCGCCGTCGCCTCGTCTTTGATCTCCGGCTTGTGGCCGTCGAGCTTCTGGAGCCGCGCCTGGAAGGCCTGGCCGTCCTTCTCGAGATCGGCCGCGATCGTCCAGTACTCCTGGGGCACGAACTTGCGGATCTCGTCCTCCCGCTCGCAGATCAGCCGCAAGGCAACGGTCTGCACGCGTCCCGCCGACAGGCCGGTCTTGATGCTCTTCCAGAGGAGCGGCGAGGCCTTGTAGCCCACCAGGCGGTCGAGCACGCGCCGCGCCTGCTGCGCATCCACCTTGCGCTGATCGATGTCGAGCGGGCTCGCCAGGGCCTTGGCCACGGCGGCTTTGGTGATCTCATGGAAGAGCACGCGCCGGACCTTGCCGTTGTTGGCCCCCCCGTTCAGCTGGGACGCCACATGCCAGGCGATTGCCTCCCCTTCCCGATCAGGGTCCGTCGCCAGCAGCACGCGGTCGGCGGCCTTGGCCGCCTTCTTGATGTCGGCCAGGGTCTTCGCCTTCTCCTTGATCGTCACGTATTTGGGCGTGAAGCCGTTTTCGACATCCACGCCGAGCTCGCGCTTGGGCAGGTCCCGCAGGTGCCCCACCGTGGCCTTCACCGTGTAGCCGCGGCCCAGGTATTTACCGATCGTTTTCGCCTTGGTCGGGGACTCGACGATGACGAGCGCGCCGCCCTTTGCAGGAGCGGCGTCGGGAGTCTCGCTGGCCGCAGGCGGCGCTTCCCCGCGTTTTCGACGGGGCTTCGCCGCCGCCTTCGTGCGGCGGGGCGTCGTTACGTCGCCTTTTGCTTTCACGTCTTTCTTCTTAGCTGCCACTGATCAACCTCTCGTCAACCGCAAGGGAGTTTGCATCTTTACCATCCTGCACTGGTCTGCGCAAGCCGGACGACGTCCACGGCGACCTGCTCGGCGCTTCTACCCTCGGTCTGCACCGTCGTGTGCGCCTGCTTGTAGAAGGGCTCCCGCGCTTTGAGGAGCTCCTGCATCTGCGCATCTGAGTCTCCACCCATTAACACCGGACGGGTTCCCGAGGGCACCGCGCGCGCCGTCGCGGTCTCGGGCCGGGCGACGAGATAAACCACGTATCCAGCCGCCTTTGCCGCCTCGAGCGCCCCCGGCTGCGCGGCCCACCCGCCGCCCGGCGCGATGATCGCCGGCTCGTGCGTGAGCGCCGCCTCCATCTCCTTGCGCTCCATCTCGCGAAACGCCGCTTCGCCCTTTTCCGCGAACACCATCGCGATCGGCTTGCCTTCTTTGCGAATCAGAATCGTGTCGATGTCCACGAACCCCGCGTGCAGCTTGTCGGCGACCAGCCGGCCCACCGTCGTCTTCCCCGAGCCCGGCAGTCCGATGAGGATGACGTGTTTTTTCACGACGCGGCCCCTTTCGGAGTCCGGGCGCGTACCTGAGCGAGATACCCATCGACGTTGCGCTTCAGCTCGCTCAGCGCATCGCCGCCGAACTTCTCGAGCAACGCCTGCGTCACGACGATCGCCATCATCGCCTCGGCGATCACGCCCATCGCGGGGACCGCGGTGACGTCGGAGCGCTCCGACTGCGCCTGCGCCGGCCCGCCGGTCTTTAAGTCCACCGTCTTGAGCGGCGACATCAGGGTCGAGATCGGCTTCATCGCGACCCGGGCGCTCAACGGCTCGCCGGTGGTCATGCCGCCCTCGGTCCCCCCCGCGCGGTTCGTGGCGCGCGCGAACCCGGGCAGGATCTCGTCGTGCACCTCGGAGCCTTTGCGGCGCGCCGCCTCGAAGCCGAGGCCCAGCTCCACGCCCTTCACCGCGGGTATGGACATCAGGGCCTGCGCGAGGCGGCCGTCGAGCTTCGTGTCCCAGGAGACGTGCGAGCCGAGGCCGACGGGCACGCCCACGGCCATGACCTCAACGATTCCGCCCAGCGTGTCGCCCGCGGCCTTGGCCGCATCAATGCGCCGGATCATCTCTTGCTCCGCCTCTGGATCCAAGCAGCGGACCAGGCTCTGGTCGGCCAGATCGTTCAGGTGTGTGGGTAGGGGCACGCCATGGCGTGCCCCTACATTGGCCACCACACCCCCCAATTCCACGACATGCGATCCGATCTCGATGCCGAACTGCCGCAGCAGCGCCTTGCAGACGGCCCCGCAGGCCACGCGGGCGACGGTCTCGCGGGCGCTGGCGCGCTCGAGAATATCGCGCGCGTCCATGCGGTCGTATTTGAGCGAGCCGGCGAGGTCGGCGTGCCCGGGGCGGGGCCGGGTCACCTGGCGCCGGCGCTCGGCGGGGTCGGCTTCCGGCGCCATGACGTCCTGCCAGTGCTCCCAGTCCCGGTTCCAGATCAGCATCGCGATGGGCGAGCCCAGCGTCTCCCCGGCGCGCACGCCGGCGAGCCACTCGATGCGGTCCGACTCGATCTTCATGCGCGACCCGCGGCCGTAGCCGCCCTGGCGCCGCTTCAGCTCCACGTCCACGTCGGCGGCCGACACGGGGAGCCCGGCGGGGATGCCTTCGAGGATCCCCACCAGGCCGCGGCCGTGCGATTCGCCCGCCGTCGTAAACCGGAATGTCATGCTGGCGCTGCACCTCCCATAACAGGCGAGCCCGACCGGGGGGGGGGTCGGGCTCGCGCGTGCCGCACTCGGGCCCGGCGGGCGCCCGGGCTCACGGACTCCCGGCCGGCCGCGGCGCCGGGAGCGGGTTGACGAACGCCGGCAGCCGCAGCACCAGCAGGCCGTTGGGCGTGATGCCGAACAGCAGCTGCTCGCCGGTCACGTTGTCCCGCGCCACGCGCAACGGGCCGGTGATCGGGTCGCGCACCGGGATCGACGTGAGGAACGCGCCGAAGTACGTATCATACACGTCGATGTTCCCGGCCGGATTCGCCGAGAAGATGAGGCGGTCGTTCTTGTCGGTGCCGCCGCCGCACGACGTGCTGGTCGGCGGGCAGTCGCCCGTCGGCGCGAAGTCGTGGGAGTAGTTCATGTCCATGCCGGGCGTCAGCGGCGACGGCCCGGGGGGCGCCGCGGAGGTCGCCTTGCGCCGGAGGTCCTCGTCCAGGTAGTAGATCGAGTCGGCGCGGACGGCGTTCGTCAGCCCGTTGAAGTTCGTCGCGATCCCGAGGACGTTGATGCCCGTGTTACTGATGAAGTCCGAAACGTGCACGCCCGGCGACATCCCGAAATCAACGTCGTTCTCGCCCGCGTCGCTCGGTCCGAAAAGCGTGTCCACCGACGTGAAGCAGGTCGTGTCCGTCACGGCGCCGGCCCGCAGCGGCTGGCGGGCGTCGTACGACATGACGCGCGCGAACGCCACAGCGATATTGCCGCCCTCGCCGAAGAAGGCGTGCGTGAAGTCGCCGGAGTTACGCGCGAAGGTCCGGTCGCCGAGGCCCATGTCCTGGAGGTTGACGGTCACCCCGGCGCACGCCGACAACACGACCTTGTTGAAGTCGCGGCCGCGATCCAGCACGATCCGCAGCGTGTCGGTGCCGGTCGTGAAGGAGGTCGTGGCGATCTCCCAGAAGAAATGGCCGTACTTCAGGCTGTCATTGGGCGTGTTGATCAGTTTCTCCATGCGCAGCGTCCCGCGGCCGCTGAAGGGCGCGTCGCTGCTCCCGGTCGGCGAGGTCGAGTACAGCGCGAACACCGAGTCCGCGTGGCACGCCGATCCGCCGCCCGACGCAGGCCGGCACACGGTCGCGACGTACTGCGGCAGGTCGGAGAGGTCGTGCGACGTGATCTCTTCGCGGAACCCGCCCGCCACGGCGACCACCTTGTACGTCTGGATGAGGAAGTTCGGCAGGTCCTGACGCCACAGGATCTGGCGGGGCCCGCCGGTGCCCACGTTGATGACGGAGAGCTGCGTGCCGCCGGCGTCCGCGACGACGATCGTGTCCTTGTAGCCGCCGAGGATGTCGCGCGGCCACAGCGCGATGCCCCACGGCTGCCCGCCCGCGGTCGTGATGCCGCCCGCCACGAACGTCGTGTTCGCGACCTGGAACACGTCCACGCGGTTGAACGCCGGGTTCGTCAGGTACAGCTCGCGGCGGTTGCCGTTGTAGATCGCGTCGGCGATGCTCGAGGCGCCCGCCAGCGGTATGGTGATGCCGTTGACGACGACCACGGTGTCGATCAAGCCCGCCGGCGCCAACTGCGGCCGCGGCGCGCCCGACGTGGGCGCGGGCGCGCCCGGCAGCAGCGTGGTCGTGTTCGTGTACGAGCAGTTGCGCGCCACCGCCAGGTCGCAGGCATAGCCGCGCACGACGATGGACCGCGGCAGGTTGCCGGGCGGCAAGAGCGCGCCGAGACCCAGGCTGGCGCGCCGCGTGACGTCGGTCAGGTTGCCGGCGGAGACGTCGACCGTGTCGAACTTGAGCAGCACGCCCCCCGTATCCACCCGGAACCCGATCCACGCGATGGCGCTCGGGTCGGTGGCCCGCACGATGATGGTGTCGTCCACCTCGACGCGCGTCCCGACCTTGTGTGAGACGAGCGGGTCAGTCGTGTCGTTCGCCGCCGACTGGATCGTCACCGTGACGACGTTGGTGCCGCCGCGCCGGCCGGCGGAATCCTCGGCGAAGCCCACGACGTTGAACGTCCCCGTGGTGGGCACCACGATGAGCGTGTCCACGTAGTCCACCGAGTCGGCGAGCGGCGCCGTGAACACGATCGAGTCGTTGGGCGGCGTCGTCGGGTTGTTGACGGAGGTGGCTGGGGAGACCAGGAACCCGATCTTCGCGATACCGGAGTTCTGGGACGCCGAGACCTGGACGGGGATGCCCTTTCCGCTGGACGCGACGGCGCCCGCCTGCGGCGACACCAGGTAGACGCGCAGGGCGTCCACGTTGGACAGGAAGATGAAGATCGTGTCTTCGGCGAAGTTGCCCGCGCCGTCGGTGGCGCGCCCGACGATCGTAATGTTGCCGCCGGCGCCGGAGCCCGCAGGGAAGGTGACCGTCTTCGACACGCTGTAGGTCGTGTTCGTCCCGGTGAACGTCGTCTCGGACTGCGCGATGTAGCCGCCGCTGAACGTCAGGCGGATGCTCTTCAGGGCCAGGTTGTCGACCGCGGAGATATTGAACCGGAGCCCGTCGGCGATGTCCTGCGTGTCGCCCACGGCGTTCGTGAGGACGATGGCCGGCTCCGTCACATCCCGCTGAATGCCGCCCGGGTTACGCGTCGTCTCGCACGCCCCCATCCAGAGGGCGAGCGCGAGGACAAGAAATCCCCAGACGGCCGTGCCGCGTCGTGCCTGCCGCATGTCAGCTCCCGGCTTACTGCCCAGAGGGCGCCACCAGGTCGTCGATGATATGGGGCGTGATCAAAATCAGGAGATCTCGCCGATTCTCCCGCTGAGACGTGAAGCCGAACAGCTTGCCCAGAATCGGGAGATCTACAAGGAAAGGAATTCCCGACTTGGTTACCGTGACCTCGGTCACCGTAAGTCCGCCAATTACGGCCGTTTCACCGTCGTTGACCAGGATCTGGTTGTCCGCCTGCTGGGTCTGGAACGTGAAGCCGATGTCCACCGCCGCGGGCCGGACGTTGGAGCGCTCGGCATGCACTTCCATCAGGATCTGGCGGTTCGCCGTCACGTGCGGCGTGACCCTGAGGTTGATGCCGGTCTGCTGGAACTGCACCGTCGCGCGCGGCACGCCGGTGCCGCCGGCGGACTGTGCGCTCACGTCGATGACGCGGATCGGCACGCGATCGCCCACCAGAATCTCCGCCTGCCGGTTGTCGAGCGTCGTGATCGTGGGCTCGGCCTGGACATCGGCGAGCTCCACGCGCTGCAGCGCCTGCACGAAGGCCGTCAGGTCGAAGTTGCCGATCGCGGTCGAGAAGATCAGCTCGAGCGCGGGGTTCACGACCTCCTGGCCGGCGTTGCCGATCGCGGACAGGGAGTTGCCCCCCAACGACACGATGTTCTCGTTGGGCCCGAAATTTTCCGTGGGCACGAGCGCGTCGGGCACGCCGTCGAGGTCGGTGTCCACGGGCTGCGCCGTGCGCGGATCGCCGCGTTGAACCAGCCGGTTGAAGAACTGCGTGGAGGAGCCGAGGTCGTACTTGACGCCCAGCTCCTCGACGTCGAGGCGGTCCACAAAGATGATCTTCGCCTGGATCGAGACCTGCGGCGTCCGCAGGTCGAGGCCGCGCACGAAATCCACGACCTCGTCAATGCGCGAGCTGACCTCGGTGATCACGAGCGCGTTGCTCGTCGAGTCCGCGACGACCGCGCCGCGCTTCGTGATGATCGACTGGACCGACGGCACGAGCGACGTCGCCCGGGCGTAGTTGATCCGCACCAGGCGGGTGGTGATCGGCACGGTGGAGTCGGCGCGTGCCAGCTCCAGCTTGCTCACGACGTTGAAAATGCCGCCGGGGAGCATCTGGATCGCCAGGCCCTGTGATTCAAGCACCGCGTTGAGGGCGAGGTCCCAGGGCTGGTTCTTGATCTCGGCCGTGACCTTACCGGTAATGTTCTTCGACATGATGATGGTGCGGCCGCTGAAGGCCGCGAATCCGGCGATCACGTCCTCGATGTCGGCGTTGTCCCACTGCACCGTGATGGTGGGGGCCCGGGATTGCTGCGCCTCGCCACGATGCGCCGCGAGGTACTCCTCGATGGACAGCGACCATCCGGCGCTGGGCGTGCGCACGCGCGCCGCCTGCTCCGGCCCGCCGGCCCCGCCCGCCACGGGCGGCGCGGCGACCTCACCCCCTGACCCCCTCTCCGCGTTGCGGAGAGGGGGAACGGCCGTACTGGACCACGCGGCGAACGCGGTCCGCTCGCTGCCGATCCGCACGCGCACCTGGCCGGCGGCGCGCTCCACCTGATAGTCCTTCAGGACGTCGAGGTCGATCACGACGCGCACCACGTCCGGCCGGAACTGGGCGTAGCGGACGTTACGGACGCCGCCGCGGTTCTGGCCGTCGTACAGCGTGGCGGGGGCGGCGAGCCGCGCGCCCACGAAATCGATGACCAGGCGGGCTGGGCTCGACAGCGTGAAGTCCCGCACCTGCACGGCGCCCTGGAGGTCGATGACGACCTCGACCTTGCCGGCGGCGGGGAGTACGCTGACCCCGCGGACCTCGCCGTCCCGCCCGTCCGTCGTCGGCCCGGCAAGGGCCCCGGGAACGACGACGGCGAGCAACGCCGCGAGGGAAAGGATGCGCTTCATGGCGTTTCCTCCTGCCTGGCGAGCGACAACGTCTCCTGCCGCTCGAACCCGAATTCCTGCACGGTAAAAACGACCTCGCGGGGCCGGATCTGCGTCACTTTCAAGCGCCCGATGATGTCGCCCGTTTTCACCCGATAGATGCGCCGGTTGGTAATGTCGCGGAGCACGGCGACACTGCGCACCGCAAACCGCCCGTCGTACACGATCGTCGTGAGCTTCAAGTCCGAGAGCAGCGGCCGCACGTCCCCCGACCGCAGCAGCGACATGAACGGATCGCGCCCGCCGCCCTCGTAGGCGAACACCTCGCGGACCAGCGAGGTGACCGGCGGCGCCGAGTCGGGGCGGGCCGTGGTGTCGCGCTGCTGAGCGGCCCCTCCCGCCGGCGCGGCGAGCGCCGCCAGCGCGAGCGCCACGCTAGCTGCGCGCACGCGGACCTCCCGCGGCGGGCGGCGGCGACGCCCCGGACGTCTTCACGAACGTGCGGATCGAGAACTCGGCCAGGAGCAGCGAGCCCAGCGTGTCGCCGAGGAGCTTCTGCGCCTGCGGTGACGCCGGCGAGAGAGTCACGTCCTGCGGCACGATGATGCGCGGCAGCGACGCGATGTCGGCGAGGTACTCGCCGATCTGGTCGTAGTGCCCGTACACCTCGAGGCGATAGCGGTAGGTGTCGAACGGCGAGCCGGGCTCGGGGGTGAGCGGCTGAATCTTGCCGAGCGTCACGCCGCGCACCTTGGCTTTGGTGGAGATGTCGTCGATCAGC
Source organism: Gemmatimonadales bacterium (assembly GCA_040901965.1). GTDB lineage: Bacteria > Gemmatimonadota > Gemmatimonadetes > Gemmatimonadales > GWC2-71-9 > 20CM-2-65-7. The sequence goes on from JBBDYB010000016.1 coordinate 17,411, forward strand.
GTCGGCACTTCGTTGCGCTCGGGCACCAGGCGCCGCATCACTTCGAGCGAGCCGCGGTACTCCTCCACGCGGCGGCGCAGGTCCTCGATGCTGCCGCTCGCGAGGTCGAGTTTGGCCGCTGCGACGATCGCCTCCAGGCTGTCGGCTTCATGGTGCGACGCTGCGATCGCCGCGCTTTGCGGCTTGTGCACCTTCGTCCAGAAGAAGTAGCCCCCCGCCAGCGCGACGAGGACCAGCAGCGCCATGATCTGGCCGCGTTGATCGGTCGGGAAACCGAAGGCCATGGGCTACCTCACCGTTTGCACGAGCGGGACGGTGCGGATGTAGACCGAATCCGCCACGCGATAGCGCACCGTCACGTTGAATGCCGTCACCGGCCGGTCTGCTTCGATCACCGTCTGCGAGCTGGCCGGCGTGACGTCGGTGAACCACGGGGACGCCGCGAGCTGCCGCAGGAACGTGGTGTAGGCCTGGATGTCCACCGTCCGGCCATCGATGGACACGCGCACCGTCGAAACGCCCATCGAGTCTTCTTGCAACCGGGTCGGCCCTCCGGGCCCGCCCGCCTGAGCGGTGCCCGGCGCCACCAGCGCGCTGACCTCCGCGACGCGCATGATCCAGGTATAGGGCGGCAGCGCCTTGGTCGTCTGATCGAGGATGTGCGGCCAGATGTAGCGGTCGGCGTCGATGTCCCGGATCACGTTGATCTCGTAGACGAGCGAGTCGCGGACCTTCTCGGCCTGGCGCTTTTGGGCGATCACGATGTCGTAGCGCCGCTTCTCGGTCTTGACGTTCTCGAGCCGCGCTTCAGCCGCCGCCAGCCGGGCGCGCTCGGTGATGAACAGCGCCGCCCCGCCACCGCCCACGATCACCCACGCGACGATCGCCCCGATCAGCCACGGATCCTTGACCTGGGCGATGAGCGCGCGAAAATCGGGCATCGCGAGCTGAACGCCTGTGCCCGCCGCCTTCTTTTTCTTGCCGGGAAGTAAATTGACTTCGATCATGCGGCGCGCCTCAGCGCCAGGCCCACGGCGAGCATCAGCAGCGGCGCGACCTCGTCCACGGGCACGGTCTCGAACACGTCATCCCGCACGCGCAGCCGCTGCACCGGGTTCGCGAGCTCGATCGGCACTTTGAGCCGGCCCCCCAAGACGTCGTTGAGTCCCGGGATGCGGGCGCCGCCGCCGGTCGTGTACACACGCGACAGGCCGCCCGCCGAGCGGGACGCCGTCGCGAGGAATGCCGCCGCCCGCTCGACGCCGACCGCGATCTCCTCGCCGCGTGCGCTGACGTAGCCCGCGAGGTCGGGATGCTGGGAGCTGCCCTGAATGACCTTTTCGGCCTCGTCGCTCGCCAGGCCTTTTTCGCGCTGCAGGTCTTCGCGGAAGCGCCGCGTACCGACCGACAGATCCCGGGTCAGGACGGGAATGCCGTCCTCGAGGATGTTCACGTTCGTGACTTCGTGACCGATGTTGACGAGTCCCACGACACCCTGCATCGCGTCGGGGTGATTCAGCTCGAAGGCGTTGTGAATGGCGAAGGCGTCCACGTCGATGACGGACGGCTCGAGTCCGGCCTCACTTAACAACCCAACTCTGCTCTCCACCAATTCCCGCTTGGCGGCGACGAGCAGCACGTTCATTTGGAGGCCTTCGGCGTCGGGATCGAGGATCTGGAAGTCGAGCTCGACGTTGGCCATGTCGAACGGCACGTGCTGCTCGGCCTCCCAGCGGATCACCTCGCGGGCGTCCCCTTCCTTCATGCGGTCCATCTGGATCTTCTTGACGATCACGTCGCGGCCGCCGACGGCGGTGACCACCGATTTGCGCTTGACCCCGGCCGCCTCGAACAAACCCCGAATCGCCTCGGCCACGAGACCGGGGTCCATAACTTCGCCTTCGACAATGGCATCGGCCGCGACCTCGGTCGTGGCCACCTTGGTCAGCTCTGGCTCGCTGCCGGAGTGGTCTATGACCACCAGCTTGATGATGCCGGAGCCGATATCCAGGCCCACCGAGGTTTTTTTGCCGCCGAACAAGCCAAAAAGGGCCATGGTCACCTTCGATAGAGACAAGAAGGGGGCGAGGGCAAACTACAGTATGCCCCGCCCCTTATCCTGTCAAGCCTCGAACCTACTTGAGGCCTGAGCAACAACTATTTTGCCTACCTAGACTTAGGGCGCTCAGTAGAGCTGGACCCACCCTCGCGATCGCATCATCGCGATCGGGCTCTGAGCTTGTAAAGCCGCAAGAACACTGCAACTAGAGAAGTTCAGAGTCGCCTTGCCGCTCAGGTTCTGGACGTCGAGGTTGGCGTTCTTGGACATGACGCCACCCCAGAAATGCGCCTCCGTTGATCCGCCGCCGGCGGTTTTAAGGTCGCCCTGAATGATGACGATCCCGAACCACTGGTAGGAGCCCTGGACGTTCAGATCGCCATCGACCAGCAAGATGCCCTGGCCTTGGGTGTTGTTGAGGGTGGAGGTCCCAGTCAGGCGGATAATGGGGAAGTAGTTTCCGCAGGGCGCCGTCGGGTTCATGCCGTCGCCCCAGTTCGTGAGCACGGTCCTGTCGCATACGCCGTTGGTCACGACGGGGTCGGTCTTGTAGGTGCCGGCAGGCAGCGTGATATTGGCACGCGCTGCCAATTGGGCATACGTTGCCCCACCGAATGTCGTGAAGGACGTGTCGGATAAGGTGGGGTCGCTCACAACGGGGGGCGACCCCGCGACGACGCCGTTTCCGCTCGTGGTGACGGTACCACTATCGGTCCGAACACCGGCTTGCCCCGGCCCCGCGGGATCACAGGTGCTCCACCCGCTGGGGTTCTGGTCGGACCCATTCACGACGGCATTCCCGCCCACACTTACGCTCCCCTGCGTGGTCAGGGACGCCCGGATCCCGAACTCGATGGGCGCGATACGCGCGATCATGCCAATGCGCTGGCGCGCGCCCCCTCCGCCGGCAGTCGCCCCGCCGGCGCTGGCGCGATCCCTGCCCGTCACGTCAATCAGGAACAGGTTCGGCCCGATCTTATAGCTGTAGCCGCCATACGAGCCGGTACCGCTCGGCGCCTGGCGATCCGGGCCGATCACCACTGAGTCGACCGGATACAGCGGCCGGCGATTCATGGTGTTGGGGTCCCAGCTCATGATACGTTCCTGGCCGCCCGCTTCGGCGACGCCGAAGGACGTCTGCACCCGGCGCTGGTTCTCCCCGACCCGCTGCTCCTGAGTGCCGGCGAAAAACGCTCCGGCGACCATCGCTCCTACGATCACCAACGCAAAGATTGCAATCGCGAGCGCCATTCCTCGCTCGTCCCGCATGAGACCCTTCACTGGATCGCTCCTTCAGGGCGCTGCCGTGAGCCGGCCGACCACACCGGCCGGCTCACGCTATGGATGGCAACCTGAGGGCGCTATCGGTAAAACCCTACGACCCAACTCTCAAAACAGCTGCGACCACCCCCGTGACCGCATCATCGCGATCGGGCTCTGCGCCTGCAAAACCGCGAGAATACTGCAACTGGAAAAGTTCAGCGTCGCCTTACCGGCCAGGCTCTCGACCGAGAGGTCGGCGTTCTTGGCCATGACGCCGCCCCAGAAGTGAGCTTCGCTCGTGCCACCACCCGCCGTTTTCAGGTCACCCTGGACGATGACAATGCCAAAGAACTGGAACGACCCCTGCACGGTCAAGTTGCCATCTACCAATAAGATTCCCTGGCCTTGCACACCGTCCAGCGTCGCATTCCCCGTGATATGGATGGTGGGGAAGTAGTTACCGCACGGAGCCGTCGGGTTGAGTCCGTCCCCCCAGTTCGTCAGCACGCTCTTATCGCACACGCCATTCGTTACCGAAGGTTGCGCTTTGATGGTGCCCCCACTGAGGGTCACATTGGCACGCGCCGCGAGCTGCGCATAGGACGCGCCGCCGAAGTAATTGAACGATGAGTCGGACAGTGAGGGATCGTTTACCACAGGCGGCGAACCCAGTACGGTGCCTTGTCCCTCGGTGGTCACTGTGCCACCATCGGTCCGGACGCCGGCTTGCGCCGGCCCAGAGATATCGCAGGTGCCCCATCCCGTGGGGGGCTGGTCCGCGCCATTGACCGAAGCGGTACCAGAGACGGTCACGCTCCCTTGCGTAGTCAGGGACGCCTTGATTCCGAACTCGATGGGCGCGATGCGCGTAATCATGCCGATCCGCTGGCGCGCGCCGCCGCCGCCGGCAATCGCGCCGCCGGCGCTGGCGCGGTCCCGGCCGGTCACGTCGATCAGGAACAGGTTGGGCCCGATCCGATAACTGTAGCCGCCATACGTGCCCGTGCCGCTCGGGGCCTGGAGATCCGGCCCGATCGCCACTGAATCGATCGGATACAGCGGCCGGCGATTCATCGTGTTGGGATCCCAGCTCATGATACGTTCCTGGCCGCCCGCTTCGGCGACGCCGAAGGACGTCTGCACCCGGCGCTGGTTCTCCCCGACCCGCTGCTCCTGAGTGCCGGCGAAGAACGCTCCGGCGACCAGCGCCCCGACGACCACCAGGGCGAAGATCGCGACTGCGAGCGCCATGCCGCGCTCGTCCCGCAGGATCCGTTTCATGCTTCGCTCCTTCATGAGTTCCGGTCGGCCTTAGAACCGCCGGTTATTCCGCAACGCTACGCTGGTGCTGATACTGTCCACGGTCGCTCGCATCGGGCCGCCGCCGCCACCTTGGCGGACGGCTGCCGCCGTACGGGCGCGCACGGTGATGTCGATCCGCGCGACGCGCGTTCGGATTCCCGTGACCGCACCGGTGGAATCGAAGTACGCGAAGTTCAGTCCGTTCGAGAGCAGCGGCCCCACGAGGGGCTGCATCGTGCCGCCCGCCGGCTGCAGTCCGAGGTACCACGACGTATCGCCCACCGGCTGATAGAGCTGATAAGTGACCCGCTCATAGCCGCGCACCGGAGCCCCCAAGGTGATGGCGCCAGGCACGTTGGGGAAACCGAGCAGATTGAGATCAAAGATGATGCGCTGGCCGGGCTCGCCATCCAGGCAGTCCTCCGCGGCGGGCGCCGACACGGGCTTGCCCAGGGCCCAGAAGTCGTCCGCGCGGGTGGTCTGATTGCCGTCGTAGTAAATGAGCATCGAATCGGTCGTGATGTTGAGACCCCGAGCCCCGAAGAACATGGGTTGTCCAGGCGTTTCGCTGCGGATGACCATCGACACCCCGGTCAGCGCGCCGCCGAGCAGCGGTGGACTGCACACAAAGCCGAGCCAGCGCATGGCCCGGATGGCGATCCTGGTGGCGCTGAGCGGGCCCGCGATATCGCCCTCGGAGGCGGAAAGCTCGCGGAATTCCGCGGGCAGGATCGTCGCCGCAGCCCGGATGTTCTGCGACAGATCGATGCGCTGCGTCTGCGCCATGTACAGGCGCTGATTGTTCACCAGCACGCGGTACAGGGCCGCGCTCACGAGTCCCAACAGGACGAGCGCGACGAGCAGCTCGATCAGCGTAAAGCCGCGGCGCGTCAGCTGAACACGTTGCATGGAATCGTAGTCTCCGTGGAATCGGTGCGCATGCGGTTTTGGGTCGTCTTGGACGTCGTAAGGATCTTGATCCGGAAGTTGCCGTTGCCGGCATCCGTGAACGTCCAGCGGTTGATCGCCGCCCACGTGGATCCGCGGTACAACGTGTCGCTGCCGGCGACGCGCTGGGCCGGGATACAGGTGGCGGGCCGCAGCCGCTCGAGCCGCCGGGCCGCGAAGGCCGCAGCGTCCGCGGACCGCTGACCACGCGCAATCATGCGCGTCACCAGTGCGGCCGTCGTCACGAGGCCGAGAATGCCGACCGTGAGCACGATGATCGCGATGATGATTTCGATGATCGTGAAACCGCGCTGATTCTGCGTGTTGGTGTTCATTGCCGGGTCACTTTCCCCACCTGATTGATCACCACCGAGTCCCTGTAGGTGGGCCCGATGATGCGGATCGTCGTGGTCTGAAACGCTGTCGCGAGACCGCGCGGGTCGTAGACCACCGCCGCGGCGCTGGGGCTCAGCTTCAGGTTGTACTCCGAGCCCACCACCTTCTTCGTCCCGACTCGGACCGAGGGCGCCGGCGGATTCACGCCGCAGGCGGTGACCCAGATGCTGTCCGCGGTCATGTTGAGTGTCGCCGCGCAGCCGCGCTGCACCGCGACCCCACGGGCCGTGGCGACGAGGGTCGCGATCAGCACCTTGGCGCTGCGGACGTTCTGCTTCTCGAGCGAATTCTTCAGACGCGGAAACGCGATCGTCGCGATCACCCCGATCAGGATCACGACGATGATCATCTCGATGGTGCTGAAACCCTTGCGGCTCATGAGAAACCCCCAGTCCGACCCTCGTGTCTTACAGGTTCCGTGCCTGACCGTAACGCATTGATTTGACGACATTTACGTAGTTTGGGCGGCGCTAGAAGCACTGCAGAATGCTGCACTTATGCAGAATCTTGCATCACTCGATCCCATAGCGGTCAATTTTGTAAAAGAGGGTTCTCAAGCTCACGCCAAGCTGCTCGGCCGCGGCGCGGCGGTTGCCGTTCGCCGCTCGCAGTGCCTGGGAGATGGCCTCGCGTTCCGCAACCTCGACGACCGATCGCAACGTACTGCTCCCGGCTCCCTGCTCCTTCTCATCCGGGGAGCCGGGACCAGGGAGCCGTTCGTTACGGAGATCCGCGGGCTCCAGGATCTCTTTGTTCGATAGCACCGCCGCCCGTTCGATCGCGTTCTCCAGTTGGCGGACATTGCCCGGCCACTCCTGTTCCTCGAGCCAGCCGAGCGCGGCATCGCTCAGCGACAGCGGCCGGCCGAGCCGCTGCGCGAGCCGGGCGGCGAAATGCTGCGCCAGCGGGGCGATGTCCTCGCGCCGCTCGCGCAGCGGCGGCAGCTCGATGGCGACCACATTGACCCGGTAGAACAAGTCCTCGCGAAACCGCCCGACGGCCACTTCGGCCTCAAGATCCCGCGCGGTGGCGGCGAGGACGCGGACGTCCACGCGGCGCGTCTTCTGATCTCCCACGCGCCGAATCTCCCCCTCCTGAAGGACGCGGAGCAGCTTCGCTTGCAGGCCGACGGGCAGCTCGCCGATCTCGTCGAGCAGCAGCGTGCCGCCGTTGGCATGCTCGAACAACCCCGTCTTGTCGCCGCTCGCGCCCGTAAACGCTCCCCGCACGTGCCCAAACAGCTCGGATTCGAGCAGCGCTTCGGGGATGGCCGCGCAATTGATGCCCACAAAGACGCGGCTCGCCCGCGGGCTGGCGCGGTGAATCGCCCGGGCAATCACTTCCTTGCCGGTCCCGCTCTCCCCGGTGATGAGCACCGTCGTATTGTGCTCGGCGACGCGGGCCACGAGGGCGAGCGCCTGCCGCATCGCGCCGCTCTCGGCGACCAGCCCGCGCTCGGCGGGACCCGTGGCGAGCTGCGCCTTGAGGCCGGCGACCTCCTGCCGCAGCCGTTCCCGCTCTTCCGCCTTGCGCAGCGTGAGGACCACCTCATCGGGCCGGAACGGCTTGGGGAGGTAGTCGTACGCCCCTTCCTTCATGGCGGCGATCGCGGCGTCTTCGCCTCCATACGCGCTCATCACGATGACCAGCGCGCTGCCGCCCCGCTCCCGGTACCGGCGCAGGAACGTCAGTCCGTCCATCTCCGGCATGCGCACATCGCAGAGCACGAGATCGAAGGATTCGGCCACGGCGCGGTCCAACGCGCGCCGCCCATCCTGCTCGGCGGTCACCGCGTAGCCGGCGTCCGACAGCAGCAGTCCGAGGGACTGCCGCAGTCCCGGCTCGTCGTCCACAACGAGGACGCGCTTCATGCCTCGGGGAAGAACAGCTTGAAGGCGGCACCGCCTTCACGGGCGCCGTCCACCCAGACGACGCCGCCCATCTCATGGACCGACCGCGCCACGATCGCGAGGCCGAGACCGGTGCCGCGGCCGGGCTCTTTGGTCGTGTAGAAGGGCTCGAAGATCTTTTCGCGGTCCTGCGGCAGCACGCCGGGCCCCGAATCGGCCACGAACAGCAGCGCCCCGGGCTGGCCCGCGGCGAACTCGACCCGCGCCGGCCGCCGCTCCGAGACGCGCGGAAAGGCCGCATATCCGGGGTCGCTCGATCGCTTGGGGATGGTCTGGCCAGGCTCGTACGCCCAGCGGCGCGCGCCGATCACGATGCGCCCGTCCGGCGCCGGGGCGGCATCCACGGCATTGAGCAGCAGATTCACCAGGGCCTGCTCGAGCACGTGGGCGCGGCCCAGCACGTGGGGAACGCCCGGGGCGACGTCCAATTCAACCCGCACCCCGCGGAATACGCCCTGGGCCCGCAACAGCTCGTAGGCCCCCCCCACGATGCGCGCCGCGTCTACCGGCTCCAACGGATCCTCTTGGGGACGGGCGTAATCGAGGAGGCTGCGGACGATCTGGTCCACGCGCTCGAGCTCGCGGGTCATGCCGGCCATGACTTCCGCATCCGCCCCGCGGCGCCGCAGCACTTCCACATAGGTACCGATGGCCCCGAGCGGGTTGCCGACCTCGTGGGCCACTCCGGCGGCCAGCCGGCCGATGCTCGCGAGCTTCTCCGAGCGCACGAGCTGGCTCTGCGCGTCGAGCAGGCGGTCGGTCATCCGGTTCAGACGCTCAGCGAGCGTCGCAAAGTCGCGGGTGTCGGCATCTGGGGCGCGGGCCGCCAGATCACCGTCCGCCACGGCGTCCGCGGTCGCCACGACCCGGTCGAGCGGCCGGAGCACGAGGCGGCTCACCAGAGAGCGGCCGTACAAGACGAAGATGGCGACTTCGAGCGCGACGAGCACGACGATGATGGCGATGCCGCGCGCGGGCGCGATCGCGAGGGCGAGCAGCGAGGTCGCCACTCCCACGAGGAGAGCGAAGGCCGCCAGGAATGTGAGGTAGAACAGCAGCTCCGCGCGCAGCGCCGGCTTGGCCATGGGGACCTAAGATAAGGCCAAAAAAAAGAGCGGCGGGGAAGTCCCCGCCGCCCTCCTGCATCACGCCAAGTGCCTTACGGCGCCTGGCACTTCGGCTCGCCTTCCTTCGTGGCCGGCGCGTTCGACGCCGAGCCGACGAAGATGTAGCAGTCCGAGAGGGACGTGCTGTGACCGACCGAGGCCGTCCAGCCATCGCCCGCGACGGCGATCGTCAAGTTCTCGACGCCGCTGGTGGTGGCGAAGTTCGTGCCGAGCTCGGCGACGGTCCCATAGCGCAGCGAGTCGGCGAAAAACGCCTCTTCAGCCGTCACCAGGTTCCGCAGGTCCGACTTCATCGACGCGATGTACGCCTTGTCCTTCGTGTTCGCGAACTTCGGGATCGCGATGGCGGCAAGAATACCAATAATCACCACCACGATCAGAAGCTCGATCAGTGTGAAACCCTTGCGGTTCATCTGGCCTGACCTCCTGTAGAGAACGACGACATGATAGGCGCGGGATTCCGCCGATGATCGGAGCAGGAATCATGCCTTAGGACTAACACAAACAACTTAAGGCGCATAAGGCTAACGAGTTACGGCCGAAGCGCACGATGTCAAACCCGCCTTTTAGCCGCTCCAGATCGGGTGATTTGCAAGGGTCCCTGGCTGAACGCGGCTGGACACTGATCGCGCAGTATCGCGACACCACGGCTCATCGAGGCGCCCCCCCCTCCCCCCACGCCCGCGCCTTCTCGAGCAGCCACTGCGCGGTCGCGCTGTCACCTCGGGCGCGGGCGCGTGCGGCCCGAGCTTCATAGTAGGCGGCGCAGCGGTCGCACAGGGCGTCGGCACGCGCGAGCATCGAATCGGCCAGCGCGGGCCGCCCCAGCGTGAACGCCAGGTCCGCGGCCGCGTAGAATGGACGTGCATCGCGCGCGCTCTGACCGATCGCAATGCGCAGATACCCGAGCGCCTTCTCCAATTCGCCCGCCCGCTCCACGTGATCCGCCGCCCGGTGCGGGCCGGTGAAGGAGTCCGGCGAGTCTTCCAGAATGCTGAGCGTCAGCCGCTCATCGGAGCGCCAGACGGGGACGCGCGCCGCCGTCCGGACCCCGCACGCGAGCACCAGCAGACCGAGCAGCGTGGCCCAGCGACGGGCGGGGAGCCGGGTGAGCGACGCCCCCGCGGCGAGCACGAGCCCCACCGACGGCAGGTAGAGCGTTCGCTCCGCAACCAGGATCCCGACCGGAAACAGGAGATTCGCCACGGGGAGAAATGCGATGGCGACCCAGCCCAAACCCAGCAGCTCGACCATGCGCCGGCGCCGCCACGCCAGCACGAGGAGCGTCGCCCAGAGTGCGAGGCAGGCGAGGCCGAGCAGAAACCGCGGATCGAGCGGCGAATGCACGATCGTCCGCTCCGCCGGCGAGTAGTCGGCGCGCAGGTGCAGCGGGAAGACGAGCAGGCGGAGCACATCGGCCAGGGCCGCAACGGCGGTGAGCCGGACCGAGATCGGGTCCTCACCAACGAATACGGAGGCGGTGGCGTGGAACCGCTCATACGGGTGCAGCACGGACCAGCGCATGACGGCATAGGCGGCTCCCACCACGAGCCAGACCGCGACGAACGCCGCGCCTTTGCGGCGCGAGGGGCGGCCGATCCCGATCAGCCAGCCCCACGCGACGAGGCCGGCAACCACCGCCGCGGATTCCTTGCTCAACAGCCCACCGACGAGGGCGGCGGCGCTCCAGGCGACGCTGCCCCGGACGAGCGCGGCGTATACGGCGAGGCAGGCGAACAGCGCGGCCATGAGCTCGGCACGACCCACGATGTTGGCCACGGCCTCGACGTGGACGGGGTGGACCGCGAACAGGAGCCCGGCTGCCAGCGCCGCTTCGAGGCCGACCCAGCGCCGCGCCAATGCCGTCACCGCAACCGTGGCGCCGGCATGCCACAGCAGGTTCATGAGGTGGAACCAGGGCGCGCCATCAACCCGCGCGTCGGCCCAGTAGGTGGCCACCGCCAGCGGCCGATGGGCGCCCCCACCGAATGACTCCCAGTACGGGACCAGGAACGCCCGCCAGAACCCCGCGGGATCCTGTACGATGGGATTGCGCACGATGATGGAGATGTCATCCAGCACGTACCCGTTCGCCAGAGCGCCCGCATAGACGACGATGGCCGTCAGCGCGGCGGCGGCGTACACGCGCGCCGGCGTCATGGCCCGGACGTGAAGCGCCGCGCGTGCGCCTCAAGCCAATCGGCAGCCGCGGAATCGCCCCGGAGGCGCGCGGCACCCGCCTGGTTGCGGTAGGCCGTCACGCAGCGATCGCAGGCCGCGTCGGCGCGGGCCAGCAACGAGTCAGCCACGATCGGCCGGCGCAGCACGAACGCCATGTGCGCGGCCACGAGCCAGATGCGCGCGTCCTTCGGATAGATCGCGCCGGCCCGGCGAAACGCCTCGAGTGCGCGGTCACTTTGGCCACGCCAGACGAACTCCCAGCCCACATAGTCCCACGAGCGGTACGAGGCGGGCGCATCTTCGAGCAGGCTCAGCGCCGCCGTGGCGTTGTCGCGCCAGGCCGGCACTCGGAGGGCGCTGCGCATCCCGCCGGCGATCACGATCACTCCCACGGCGACCGCCATGCGGCGCGGCGCGAGCCGGGCAAGCGCGGAGCCCGCCGCCAGCGCGAGCCCCACCGACGGGAGATACAGGAGGCGCTCGGCGACGACCACGCCGTGAGGGAACATGAGGTTCGCGACCGGCAGGTACGCGATCCCCACCCAGCCGAGCCCGTACGCCTCCACCAGACGACGCCGCCGCCACGCCATGACGAGCAGCGCCGCCCAGAGGCCGAACGCCATCAGCCCGACGAGGAAGCGTCCGTCCAGTAGCGACAAAACAGTGGTACGCTCGTCGGGGGAGTAATCCGCCTGGAGATGCAACGGGAAGACGAGGAGGCGCGCCACATCGGCGAATGCCGCTACGGCCGTCAGCCGCACCGCGACCGGGCTCTGCCCCAGGAGCTGTGGGGCGATGTTCTCAGCGCCGGCGTAGGGGTGCAGAACGGCCCAGCGCGCGGCGCCGTACGCCGCCCCAACCAATAACCAGCTGACCGCGAACGCCGCCAGGCCGCGACGCCCCGGTGGCGGCCGAAGGCCGACGACCCAGGCCCAGCCGATCAGCAGGGGCGCGACCGCCGCGTTCTCCTTGCTCAAGAGCCCGCCCGCGAGTGCCGCGGCCGTCCAGCCGACGCTGCGGCGCTCCAGAGCGGCGTAGACCGCCAGCAACGTGAACAGCGCGGCCATCAGCTCGTTTCTGCCCACCACGTTGGCCAAGGCCTCGACGTGAACCGGGTGGACGGCGAAGAGCAGCCCGGCAACGAGCGCCGCCCGCGGTCCCGACCAGCGCAGCGACAGCGCCGCCACCGCCACGCTCGCGGCGGCGTGCCACAGCAGGTTGATGGCGTGGAACCACGGCGCTCCGCCCACCATCCAATCGAGCGCGAACGTGGAGACGGCGAGCGGCCGGTACATGGCGCCCCCGAGATTGCCGGGCCAGTAGGGCTCGGCGAACACCCGCCAAACGCCGCTCGGCGCGTGGACCAGGGGGTTCAGGACGACCATGTAGAGATCGTCGAACACGAACCGGTTCCACAAGGCGCCGAGGTGCACCACGACGGCACAGGCGGCGACGGCGAGGTAGAGCCGTCGGTCGCTACTCTCCACGGCGCCAATCGCCGCGCGGCGGGAGGAGATTATAGCGCAGGATGTGGAACAGAGCCGCGAAGCCGTCCCGCCACGTGATCTTCTTGCCTTCCTCGTAGGTGCGGCCGCTGTAGGAAATGGGAAGCTCCCAGATCCGCGCGCGCGCCTGGGCGAGGCGCGCCGTAATCTCGACTTCAAATCCGAACCGATTGGAAGTGAGCGGCAGCCGCTGGAGCACCTCCGTGCGGACCATCTTGTAGCAGGTCTCCATGTCCGTGAGGTTCAGGTTGGTGAACATGTTGGACAGGAGCGTGAGCACGCGGTTGCCGACGTAATGCCAGAAGTACAAGACGCGGTGCGGCCCGCCCTGGAAGCGGGACCCGTACACGGCGTCCGCCTTCCCGGTCCGGATCGGCTCGAGCAGCGCCGGCAAGTCCGCCGGGTTGTATTCCAAATCGGCGTCCTGCACGACGACCACATCCCCCGTGGCCACGGCGAATCCGCCGCGCAACGCCGCTCCCTTGCCGCGATTGACCGCGTGGTGCACCACGCGATCCACGACGCCTTCGGCGAGCAGCCGGTCGAGAATCGCCGCGGTCTCATCCGTCGAGGCGTCGTTGATTGCGATCACTTCGAGGCGGAGCGGCACCGCTCGCAGGCGCCGCACGGCGGCTTCGACGGTGGCCGCCTCGTTATAGGCTGGAATAATCACCGACACCACGGGATCGGGGCTCGCTCCGCGCGTCATCAGGCCGCCTCTCCAATCGCAATGAGCGATTGGCCGAGCCGCAACGGCAGGAGCCGTTCGAGCCGGAACAGCGGCACCAACCTGTCGAACCAGCGCAGCGACCCCGCCGGGATGACCTCGCGCCGCAGCACGCGGCCCGTGAACCACCACCCGGGGATCCCCGCGAGGTTGAAGTACTCGAGGTGACGCAGGCGCAGGCCGGCGCGGCCGAACTTCGTCCGCAGCTCCCGGGGCGTGTAGCGGCGCACGTGCCCGAGCGCGCGGTCGAGCGAGCCGTAGAGTGCAGGTAACGCCGGAACCAGAAGGATCAGCTGGCCGCCCTGGCCGAGCAGCCCGCGCATCGCCGTGAGGGACAAAGCGTCATCGGCGACGTGCTCGAGGACGTTCAAGCAGACGATGGTGTCGAAGGAGCGGGTGGTGACGGGCCCGTCCACGGTGGGCAGGTACAGTCGCATCACGTCCACGTTCGGCAGATGACCGAAGCGCTCCCGCAGCCGCCTCAGGTATTCCTCCGCCGTGTCGGTGAGGACCACCGCAGGACGATCCACGAGAAACTGTGACAAGTTGCCGATGCCCGCGCCGATCTCGAGCACACGGTCACCCACCCAGGGACGAACGCGGTCGAACATCCAGCGGTTGAACCGCGGCGCGTCGGCTAGACGCTCCAGCGTCGCGATGCCGGTTGGATCGCCGGGGACCTGGGGAGCTGGCGGGGACGCCACTCAGCGACCGTCCCCACCCTCATCCGCGGTCGCGGGACTCCCGGCGCTGGCGGTCCCCTCGTACCGGCTCAGCTTGCGGTACAGCGTGGAGGGGTCGATCCCCAGGACTTCCGCCGCGCGGGTCTTGTTGCCTCCCTCGCTCTGGAGCACCCACGTGATGTAGGCCTGCTCGATCATCTCGAGCGTCGGGTTCTTGTGCACCCGTTCGGCCACCAGCGGCTCCGACTTGCGCTCGCTGATCTTGTCGGGAATGGCCGAGCGTGGGATCAGCTCGCTTTTGGTGAGCGTCACGGCCCGTTCCAGCGCGTTCTCCAGCTCGCGCACGTTCCCGGGCCAATCGTAGGCCATGATGATTTCCAGGGCATCGGCGGCGAGGCCCTTCGGCTGCTCGCCGCGCTCGGCGGCAATGTGCTCCAGGAACGCCTTCACGAAGATCGGAATGTCGTCGCGGCGGTCCCGCAGCGGCGGCAGACTGATATTGATGACGTTGAGCCGGTAGTACAGATCGCTGCGGAACCGGCCCCGCTTGATGTCGTCCTCGAGGTCGCGGTTCGTGGCGGCGACCACCCGCACATCCACGGGGATGGCCTCGGTCCCGCCGACCGGAATGGCTTCGCGCTCCTGCAACACCCGCAGCAGCTTGACCTGCGTCGCGGGCGACATCTCGCCGATTTCGTCGAGGAAGAACGTGCCGCCGCGCGCCGCGGCAAACAGCCCCTGCTTGTCGCGCACCGCGCCGGTGAACGACCCCTTCACGTGGCCGAACAGCTCCGACTCGAGCAGGCTCTCAGGCAGGGCACCGCAGTTGAGCGACAGGAACGGGCCTTCGGTCCGCGTGGACAGCTCGTGGAGGTAGCGGGCGATCACTTCCTTCCCTGTGCCCGACTCCCCCTGAATGAGCACGGTGCTCTCGGTGGGCGCCACCTGCTCGGCGAGCCGCAACACGTCGCTGAAGAGGCGCGACTTGCCGAGCGGTTTGACCTGGCCCGACCGTTCGCGGCGCCGGATCTCCTGTTTGAGCTGCTTGTTCTCGGCGCGCAGGCGGCGGTGCTCGGCGGCGCGGCGGCAGATCGCCACCATGTCGTCGTTCGAGAACGGCTTCTGGATATAGTAGAAGGCGCCCTCGTTCACCGCCTGAATCGCCGTCTGGAGCGACGCCTGGGCGGTCATGAGGATCACCGGCGTCTCGGGATCCTGCCCGCGGACCGCCGAGAGGATCTCGATGCCGGTCACGCCCGGCATCTTCAGGTCGGTCAGAACGATGTCGGGCGCCGAGCCCTTGAGCTGCTCGAGACCGGCCTTTCCGCCCTGCGCGGTGGTGACGTCGAAGCCCTCGTTCTTCAGCAGGATGCGGAGCGTTTCCAGAATTCCCTGCTCGTCGTCAATGACGAGAATCGAAGGCGCGGTTGCCGTGGCGGGTGGGGGGATCATCAGGCAGCTTCCTCCTTGCGGCGGGCGGCCGGGAAGTACACGGTGAACGTCGTCCCACGCCCTGCCTCACTGTCCACCAGCACCAAGCCGCGGTGCGCCTCCACCGCGCGCTGGACGATCGCCAGTCCGAGTCCCGTGCCGCCTACGCGCCCGGTGGCAAACGGCTCGAACAGACGCTCCTGCAGGTCGTCCGGAATCCCGGGGCCATTGTCGCTCACCCGCAGCGATACGGGATTGTCGATCCCCGCCCCGCCCGGGAGCTCGTTGGCCGCGGCGCGACCGGTGCGGACCACCACGGCGGCGTTGGCCCCCGCCGCTTGCACGGCGTTGAGCACCAGGTTCGAGACGACACGGTGCAGCAGGTCCTCGTCCCCTTCCATAGGGGTCGGTCCCCCCTCGAGCGTGATCCGCACGCCGGCGCCGCACTCCGGGTGCTGGCGGACGAGCCGGATCGCCGCCTCAGCGACCTGGTGGAGGTCCATGGGGCGGCACTCGGTCACGCGCACACGCGAGAAGTCGAGAAATTCCGACAACAGCCGGGACAACCGGTCGCTCTCGCGCACGATCAGGTTGGCGAGGAACTTCTCGTCCGGGTTGGAGCGCGAGGAGCGCGAAAGCTGCTCGACCGAGCTGCGGATCGACGCCAGCGGGTTCTTGATCTCATGCGCCAGGCTCGACGACAGCTCCGCTACGGCCTCGAGGCGCTCGGCGCGGAGGTGCAATTCCTCCAACCGCTTGGAATCGGAAATGTCGGTGAAGATGGCCGAGACGCGGGGACGGGCACCGGCGGGGCCGTCGAGCGTCGTGGTGGTCACACCGATCGGGAAGGCACGATCCGCGCGGTGGACCGTCGCCTCGACCCGCATCAGTCGGACGCCGCGCCGGGCCGTGGACGTCACGGCCGCCCAGAACTCCGGGGCGAGCCGCGCGAACTCGGGCATCACGGACCGTCCCAGCCATTCCCGAGCCCGGAAGCCGAGGATCTCCTCGGACGCGGGGTTGGCGTACAAGAGACGGCCGTCCGCGTCCACCGTGAGCACGCCCGTGCGGAGGTTGCGGAGCACGTCGTCGGCCTCGAGCTGTACCTGGCGCACCTCGGCGGCAAGCGCTTCGCGTTCCGCACCCATCACATTCACCCTGCTCGCCACGTACGCAGTCACGACCGCCACCAGGACAAAGACGGCCAGTTGAATCCAGATCGCCGGAGTCACCCCCGCGGCATGGCCCCAAAACACATCGGCGAAGTACACGAGGCCGGCGAACACGGTGACGAGGCCGGCATTCGCCGGCGGCATGAGGAGCGCGGTCGCGGCGATGAGGATCACGTACAGGCTCGCCAGGTCGCTTTCGGCGCCCCCGGTGATGTGGACGGCCGCCGTGATCAAAGCGACGTCGAAGATCGCCTGAAGGTAGAGAAAGGTCGGCCCGGGGGGTCGCCCACGGACGTGCGTGTGCCAGTATGTGGCCAGGGTGACCGCCGCCGAGGCGACGAGCATCAGCGAAGTGACCAGGATGTCTAGCGGGGCCGCCACCCGGATCTTGAGGGCCGCGGTGATGTAGATGGCGATCGCCAGGCACATCCGCCCTAGGTATATGAGGCGGAGGAGCTTAGAACGGGACGGTGCCGCCCCGTGCGAGGTGACGCCCAGCCAGCGCATGGTCGGTGAGTATTGGCACCGCTCTGGCAAAATGCAAGAGCGGGGAGCACAAAAAGGCTCTGACAGGTGGAAAGTTGGCAGGTTGGAAGGAAAAACGGCCCCCGATTCGGAACCGTCTTCCGTTCATTCCATCCTTCCAACCTTCCGTCTTACTGGACCGCGTTCACCATGTCGAAGATGGGCAGGTACATCGCCACCACCATGCCGCCGACGATGACGCCCAGGACCACGATCATGACGGGCTCGAGCAGCGACAGCAGCGCGCTGACGGCCGCGTCCACCTCGTCATCGTAGAAGTCGGCGATCTTCGTGAGCATCTCGTCGAGCCCGCCGGTCTGTTCGCCCACGGCGATCATGGAGATCACCATCGGGGGGAACACCTTCGACTTCTGGAGCGGCGCGGCGATCGTTTCGCCGCCGGCGATGGACGCCCGCGATTCCATGACGGCGTTGTGGATCACCATGTTGCCGGCGGTGCGGGCCGTGATCTCGAGCCCGTCGAGGATCGAGACGCCCGAGGAGATCAGCGTGCCGAGCGTCCGGGTGAAGCGCGACACCGCGGACTTGCGGAGCAGGTCGCCGAGCACCGGCAGCTTCAGCAACAGCTTGTCGATCTGCAGCTTGCCCGGGGCGGTCTTGTAGTAGCGGTTGAGGGAGAACAGGCCGAAAATCACCGCCGCGATCATCGCCCACCAGTAATTCTTGAGGACGTTGCTGGCGCCGATCACGATGCGCGTGGGCAGCGGCAGCTCGAGATTGACGGACGCGAACATGCTTTGGAACGTCGGAATCACGAAGATGAGCAGCACCGCGATCGCGATGCCGGCGACCGAGAAAATCACCGCCGGGTAGATCATCGCGCCCTTCACTTTGCGGATGATGGCGTCGTTCTTCTCGAGGAACACGGCCAGCCGCAGCAGAATCGTATCGAGAATACCGCCCGCCTCGCCCGCGGCCACCATGTTGACGTACAGGTCGGTGAACGCTTTGGGATGCTTGCGGAGCGCGTCGGCGAGGGTGTGGCCGCTCTCGACGTCATACACGACCTGGCGCGTCACATCCGCCAGGACCGGGTTTTCCGTCTGCTGCGCCAGGATGTCGAGCGCCTGCACCAGCGGCAGTCCCGAGTTGATCATCGTGGCGAACTGGCGCGTGAAAATCACTACGTCGCGCGTCTTGATGCCGGGCTTGAACATGTCGCCCAGCCCGCCGCCCCCGCCCTTGGCCTCGCGCACCTGCACGACCACCATGCGGTTCTTGCGCAGGTGGGCGATGACGTCGTCGCGGGTGGCGAGATCGATCTTATCGCGGACGAGATCGCCTTTCAGGTTCCGCGCGGTGTACTCGTAGACCGGCATGTGCTATACCTCCGCGCCGCGCCTCACGGGCGCGCGGCGACCTTGGGTTGGGCGCCCTTGGGCAGCGGGCCGGCCGTCGGCGGCCCGTCCTTCTCGTCGGGCGGCGTTTCCCCGATCGACCGTAGGAAATCGTTGGGCTTCGAGGTCACCCGCAAGCACTCGTCCTTGGTGACCTCACGACCCATGTACAGCTGGTAGAGGGCATCGTTGAGCGTCTGCATGCCGTACTTCTTTCCGGCTTGCATCGACGACTCGATCTGGTGGACCTTGTCGTCGCGGATCAGCGCCCGGATGGCGGGCGTGCACACCATGATTTCGGCCGCCATCACGCGCCCGCGTCCCTTGGCGCGCTGCAGCAGCGTCTGCGTCAGCACGCCCTCGAGCACGAAGGCGAGCTGGGCGCGCACCTGGGACTGCTGATGCGACGGGAAAACGTCGATGATGCGGTTGATGGACTCCGCCGCGGAGTTGGTGTGGAGTGTGGCGAACGCCAGGTGGCCGGTTTCCGCGATCGTCAGCGCCGCCTGGATCGTCTCCAGATCGCGCATTTCGCCGATCAGCACGACGTCAGGATCCTGACGCAGGGCGTACTTGAGCGCGGCCGCAAAGCTGTTCGTGTCTGTGCCCACCTCGCGCTGGTTGACGATGCAGCTCTGGTGGCGGTGGATGAACTCGATCGGGTCCTCCACCGTGATGATGTGGCCCTTCAGCTCCTTGTTGATCTTGTCCACCATCGCGGCCAGCGTCGTGCTCTTGCCCGAGCCTGTGGGGCCGGTCACGAGCACCAGCCCCCGCGGGCGTTCGGCGAGCTGCGCCACGACGTTCGGCAGCCCCAGCTCGTTGAACGTCTTGACGCTGAACGGGATCTGCCGGATGACCACCGACACGCAGCCCCGCTGCTTGAAGACGTTGCCGCGGAAGCGCGCGAGGTTTTGGATGCCGAAGGAGAAGTCCAGCTCGTTCTCGGTCTCGAACCGCTTCTTCTGGTTCTCGGTCAGCACCGAGTAGGCGAGGGACAACGTGTCCTTGGGCGTGAGCACTTCCTCGGTGGCGGCGTTCACGATGTCGCCGTCCACACGGATCTTGGGACGCTCCCCGGCCACGAGGTGCAGGTCGGAGGCGTCCTTCTCGATCATCTCCTCGAGCAGCGCCCGGAGGTTTATCGGCATGCGTCCTTCTCCTTATCCAGCCGCGGTTTCCTTCACGACTTCTTCCAGCGTGGTGATGCCCTTCTTGACCTTCACCATCCCGTCCATGCGCAGCGTCAGCATGCCTTCTTGTACCGCGAGATCGCGCAGCTCTTCGGTCGAGGCGCCCTTGAGGATGCCCCGCCGCAGCGGGCTCGACAGCGCCATGACCTCGTAGAGCCCCTGCCGCCCCCGATACCCGGTGCCGGCGCACGTGTCGCACCCGGCGCCCTTGAAGAACGGGCCCTCTTTCCGGTCGATGGCGAAGGCGTGCATCTCTTCGTTGGTATATGTGTGCTCCGTCTTGCATTCCTTGCAGATGCGCCGCACCAGCCGCTGCGCCACGATCAGGTTGACGGCGCTCGCGACGTTGAACGGCTCGATCCCCATGTCCACCATACGCGTGATGGTCGAAGGGGCGTCGTTCGTGTGCAGCGTCGAGAGCACCAGGTGTCCGGTGAGCGCCGCCTTGATCGCGATCGAGCCGGTCTCGAGGTCGCGGATCTCTCCCACCATGATGATGTTCGGGTCCTGGCGCAGGAACGCCTTCAGCGCCGCCGCGAACGTCATGCCGACCTCGTTCCTCACGAGCACTTGATTGATGCCCAACAGGTTGTACTCGACCGGGTCCTCGGCGGTCATGATGTTCACGTCGATCTGGTTGATCCTCGAAAGCGCCGAGTACAGCGTCGTCGTCTTGCCGGAGCCCGTCGGGCCGGTGACCAACACCATCCCATAGGGATTGAGGATCGCCTTCAGGAGATCGGCCTCCGACTTGGGCTCGAACCCGAACGTCTTGAGGTCGAGGGTCAGATTGCCCTTGTCGAGAATCCGGAGCACGATCTTTTCACCGAACAGCACGGGCAGCGTCGAGACGCGGAAATCGATCACGCGGGTGCCCATCTTCAACTTGATGCGGCCGTCCTGGGGCACGCGCCGCTCGGCGATATTGAGCTGCGCCATGATCTTGACGCGGGACGTCAGCGCCGCCCGCATCTTGATGGGGGGCTTCATGACTTCCTGCAGCGCTCCATCCACGCGGTAGCGCACCCGCATCTCGTGCTCGAAGGGCTCGATATGGACGTCCGACGCCCCTCGCTTCACCGCGTCCGTGAGCAGGCCGTTGATGAGCTTCACCACCGGCGCGTCGTCGGCCAGGTCCGTCGCCTTGACGTCCTCGTCCTCCTGATCCTCGACGACCTCCAGGTCCTCTTCCTGCTCCACGCTTTTGAGCAGGGTCTGGAGCTGGGCGTCCGACTGCTGGTAGTAGCGGTCGATCGCGTTGCGTAGGGTGTACTCGCCGGCGATCACCGGGAACACGTCGCAGCGGGTGATGAACTTGATGTCCTCGATCGCCGTGACGTTGTTGGGATCGGCGATCGCGACGGTGAGGGTGCGGCCCTCCCGCTTCAAGGGCAGGACGGTGTGCTTCGTGGCGATGTCGGGGGGGAGCAGCTTCAGGATCTTGGGGTCCACCTCGAAGCGCGACAGGTCCACGGCCGGCATGCGGTACTGCCGGGCGAGCATCTTGGTAACCTCGGTCTCCTCGATAAAGCCCAGCTTGACCAGGGTATAGCCCAGGCGCATCCCGGAGCTCTTTTGCTCCTGGAGCGCCTTCCGGAGCTGCTCCTGGGTGATTAACCCCTCGCGGACGAGGATATCACCGAGCTTATCGGGGGTAACCGCTACGCTCGCCGTATGCAACTCGTTGAAATTGAAGCAACTAAAGTATTTGCCGGGCCTAACCCGGTCAAGCTTTTAGGGCGGAATCCCCGAAAAAGACACGAAAGGTCGGACGGCGTCGAGCAGTTTCGGCCCGACACCAGAGACGCTGTCGAGACGGTTGAGACTGCCAAATGGGCCGTGCTCGTTGCGCCACGCGACAATCCGCTGCGCCAACGCAGGCCCGACCCGGGGCAAACGTGTGATCTCGCTCACGTCCGCGCGATCGATATCGATGCGCTCGCCGGGAAGGAGGGGGCGGGCGAGCTGCGCGGCGCGGCGGGCGGTCTCGCGCAGGCTGGCACCGCGGGAAGGAGCGGCGGACTGCAGCTGAACGTCACCGGGCGCGGAATCGGGAGAAGGAGATAGGATGAAACGGACGCCGGCGCCGGCTAGCGCAAGGCCGGCGAGGAGCAACGCGGCGCGACGGTCATCCATCGCGCCAACATGAGCGCTTTTCCCGCTTACTGCCGTACCAATGCTACGGCGACATCACCAACAATCTGCAGGCTCTCGGCGCTCACCTTGTCCAGCGTGTCTTCGGTCGTGTGCCAATAGGGATAATCGAAGTCGATCACGTCGATGGCGCGGATGCCCGCCTTTTGCAGGGGGATGTGGTCGTCGGTGAGCGTGTGGCGCACGCTCGGCACGAAATAGCGTTCGTGACCACGCTCCGCCGCCACCTGCCACACCCGCTGCACCACCTCGGGGGCAAACGCGACCGAGTTTCCTTCCTGGAAGATCTGTAGATCCTTGTCGGCCACGATGTCGAACACGACGGCAAAGAGCGGCTGGTAGGCCGGCGGTTGATGTCCGGCAAAATAGCGCGAGCCGATCAAGACATCGCGATACTCGGGATCGCTCCAGTCTCCGTAGTCCTCCCCATCCACAAAGAGGAGGTCGACACCGATCGTCGCGGGCTTGGCTTTGAGCGCGTCCGCGACGCCGAGCAGGACTGCGACGCCCGAGGCGCCGTCGTTCGCGCCGGGGACGGGGAGCCGCTGCTGGCCGAGGTTTTCACTGCGGTCAGCCATGGGGCGGGTGTCCCAGTGCGCCACCAACAGCACCCGTTCCGTGGCTTGCGGGCGAAAGCGCGCGAAGAAGTTGCGCAGCTGCAGAGTATCGCCGCGCTGGGTCACGTGGCGAATCTCCTGGACGATCACGGTGTCGGCCCGCGCGCGCAGCTCGGCGAGCAGCCAATCACCCATCTGCCGGTGGCCCGGCTTATTGGGAATGCGCGGGCCGAAGGACAGCTGCCGCTCGATGTACCCGAAGGCCGTTTGTCCGCTGAACTCGGACGGCCCGCCCTTCGATCCGCCGCCCCCGGCGCGCGCCTGGCAGCCGAGCAGCAGCACGAGGGCGGCGGCGGCGATCGCGCGGCGGGTCATCGGAGCTGCCCCACGCTGGTCGCGAGCTGCACGAACGCCGTGATCACGAGCTGGGCCACCTTGCGGTTGCTCTGCCGCTCTTCGTTCAGGATGTAGGCCATCTGGAGCCCCGCACTCATGTTGGGAGGGATGTCGGTATCCATCGTAAGCTGCCCCTGCGCCTGCCGGCTGTCCACGTAGGGCACGCAGTCGTCCCGGCCCGCACTCCGGAGGCACGTCGTGTTGCTCACGGCGGAGTACTGGAGCGTCGTGCGGATATTGGAGCGCCACCGGCCCAGCGTGGGCGGCCGGAACGAAAACGTCACGGTGGCGTTGCGCTGGCTGCGCTCGCTGCGGAATAGGTTGCCCGCGGCGAGCCGCTCGCCGCGGTTCTCCGACGTCGTGAAGCTCGTGAGCACCCCGCCCGCCCACACCATGGAGATCGCCGGAGCCATGGTGCGATCGATCGAGCGCGCCAGCGACACGCTGGCCTCCGACCCGAACGTGGGCTGCTCGTTCGCGCTCTCGGCGCGACGATAGGTGAGCTGAGCGTTGAAGCTCGAGAGCAGCCGCCCCAGGGTACGCCGCGAGGGGGTCACGACCCAGGTCAGCGTCCCACTGGGCCACTCCTCGGTGCGCGTGCGAATGGGCACCTGCTGGTCGCCGCGCAAGGACCACCCGATCCCCCGCGTGTGCCGGTAGGTCACATTCGCCCGCAGCCCCAGCCACAGCGCCACGGCCCCGCCGGCGTTGACTGATGAATTCTCGGCCGCTGACGCGGCAGCGAGCGCTCCCAGCCGGCGGAAGGCGTCGAGACCGCCGAGGCCGAGCTGGTAATTCATGGCCGGAATGTCTCCAGCGCGATTGAAGCTGGAGGACCGCTGACGGCTGTACGAGAGGTCCACGCTGGTGATGCGGCCGAGCCAGGCAACCGCGCCGGCCGAATCGCCGAACACGGCCTGCGCGAGGCCCCGCGGATCCAGCTGCGTCCCCGCGTCGAAGCGGCGCACGTTGGTGAACGCCACCGGGATCCGAAACGCGCCCGCGCTGTCTCCGTCAGTACGAACCGGCTGGCGGGCGTTGGGATCGCGCGTGAACACGAACGACGACGTGAGCGACACCCGCGGCCGGATCCACAGCGCCACCCGCGGAGTCACGTTGACCAACGTGTTGAGCGTGCGCTGCGTCTCCAATCCGATGTCCTGCCCAAACAGCGACGACCGCCCCTGCCGGGCCAGGCGCCCGATGGTGGTGGAGTCGCCATAGTCGCGGAGATCGCGCGTCGTCGCGGCATCCACGGTCAGTTGCACCCCCGGTACCGGGAGGAGATCCACGGACGCCGAGTTGCGCCACAACCGCGTCTGCGACACGGCCGGCGGCAGGCTGTCGGTCGGTCTCGGAATCGGCACGGTGTAGGTGAAGCGCTCCGCGTCTGCCCCCACGAAACCCGACCGCAGCCGGATAGCGGAAGGGTTGATCCGCAATCGCGCTCCGCCGACCGCGACGGTGGCGGGGCGCGGCACCAGCGTGTAGTCCAGGTTCAGGGCGTAGGTCGAAGCGGTGGCGCGCGACAGCTCGGAGCGCGCGCCGCTGCTCGTGTATGCGCCCGAGACCGCGACCGGATCGAGGAGCCAGCGGGCGAGACCGGCGGCGGCGCGCCGCGAGCGCCGCGCGGCGAAGCTGAAGCTGCTCGCGGACGCCCGGGGCGTGCGCAGCCCGGGAATCGCGTCGGCGCGCAAGTCAGTGCGGTGCAGATAAAACGGATCGCTGGCCGACAGCGTGCGACGGTACGTGACGGGAATGGACAGACCCCAGCTGCCGGGCAAGAACCGGTCGATCCGGACCGTGCCGGCGATGCTCGCGGCATCGTCGGTGACATAGGTCGGGTCGTCACCAAGCTGGCGGAACTGCCCGTCGCGGCGGGAGAAGCTGACCGCGAAGTCAGCCACGTCGGCAGCAGCGACGGTGAGATTCACCGCCCCCGCCACGCCGACTTCCTGCACGACGTCGCTCAGGCGGATGTCATCCACCCACACTTCCGCCTGATCCACGAACACCCGCGACTCGACGCGCCAGATGCCGGCGGCGATTTCCTGCACCCGGGCGAGGTTGGGAGGTGCGGTCCCCGGATCGCGCACGTGCGCGATATAGGGGCCGTCGCACATCACGTACGCGCTGTCGTACGGCACGAGCGTCGAGTCGGGGCATCCCGGATAGACGCGCGCGCTGTCGCCCCGCAGCCACGCCTGCTCGATCTGCGCGCGCAGCAGCAGCCAGCGCTCGAGGTCAACAACCACCTCGGGCTCCCACGACGTGGTGCGCGCCGCCGCGTGGTAGAGGTAGAAATTGTCCTGATCCTTGCCGGCCTTGATGAAGAACTCCAGATCGCCGTCCTCCCAGCCCGGCCCGCGGCCGCGCGCCCACACGCGCAGCTTCTTGTACTTGAGAAAGTTCTTGTCGCCTTCCGTGGTGAAGCGCAGGTAGGACTCGGCCCGCTCACCGACGGCGAGGCCGCGGGCGAGGAGCCGCAACGACCGCTCGTTGATCTGGATGGCGCCCAGCTGAAAGCCGGCATCACGCCGGTCCGCCTGATCGCCCACTCCCGGGGGCGGCGTATAGCCGAGATCGCGGTTCTCGGTGCTGACGATCGCCGCGACGACTTCCCCCACCCCCGTGCCTTGCTCGCCGGCGATTCCACGGATCGGCGTCTGGCTCCGCTTCACCCAGGAGCTGCCGACCAAACGCACGCGGGCGAGCGCGAAGTACACCTGCGGATCCGGACTCCCCGGCGTAGCAGGGGGCGCCACCACGGTGAGGCGCAGCGCCTGGACCTGGCGGAGGTTGGGGGGGGGAGTGCCGATCTGCAGCGTATCGGCCCGGAAGGGAATGCGGTACAGCCGCCAGCCCGCGTTTCCGCCCGCCGGATCGGGCAGCATCCCCCCGTCCCGCACGAAGTAGCGCTCGTCGCCGATCGGAAAAACGTAGCGGACGAAGCTCTCGGACGTCTTGACGCCGGTGAGGGAGTCAAGCGCGAAGTCGTCGTCCCCGTCTTCCGTGTCCACACTGCCGTTGCGGCGCCCGCAGCGTGACCGGAGATCGCCCACCCCATACGGCACGACCTGGCCGTTCTCCGTCACGCTGCAGAGCGGGAGCGTGTCGATCACGATGCCCCGCGTCGAGTCGAGAATGCCGTCCACGACGCGGTCGGACAGGATTCCTTCATCGTTGATCGTGGCGCTCCACGTATGAGTGCGGGGGTCGCGCTCGGTATCGAGCCGGCCGGCGCCGGCCCGGCGCACCCCGTGATACACGGTGTCGCCGCTCGCGTCCACTGTGAACGACTGGGGAATGAACGCCAGCGCATCCTCGAAAACCGCGCCGAAGTCGAGGAGCATCGCGACGCGATTCGTCTTCGCCGTGCGGAGGCCGTCCTCCCAGACCCAGAACTCGAGGAACTCGATGCGCGACAGATCGACCCCGGTGGACGACAGGGTCTGCGTGAGCGAGCGCCAGCGCGGGGCATCTTGGGAGGGCCGGGTCCAGTTGGGCAGCCCCCGGAGCGGCGACGCGGCGCGGTTGTTCGCGAGTCCGAGCACGGTGTCGGGCTTCAGCGTCAGCCACAATACCGGCTCGGCCGCCTGCGTCTGCCCCGCGAACCGGAGCGTCGGATCGATCTGCTGCGGGAGAAACTGAATGGGCTCGTAGCTGTTGGTGGCAGAGTTGTAGTTGTACGGAAGACTTTGCCACGTGAGGAACGCGGCATGGGCGGGATCGAACGCCGCCCCGATCCCGAACGGTTCCGCGCCGCGTACCGCGCTGGGGATGCTGCCCCATTGCCAGGCCTTCTCGGACAGCGCGATGGACCGCGCCGATTCTCCTTCGAACTCCTCGAGATACGCCTGCCCGAAGCGGTTGGGACTCGGCTTGGAAACCGCGATTTCCGCCGAGGCCGTGACGAACGACGGCGCGTCGGTGCGGACGCCGGGCAAGGCATCCGCGGCCCGGCTCAGCCACTCCGGCTCGAAGCGCAGCTGCGTGGCGAGGCCGCCGATGAAGCTCGACGACGGCTCGAATCCGAGGGGCGGGCGGCTGAACGTACTCTGCTCGTTCTGAAACATGCCGGTGAAGTTCACCTGGCCCACGTCGCCCAGGTCATAGCGGGCGGCGACCCCGTAGATCGAGGTGGGCGCCACGCTGAAGGCCGACCGTTCCTCGAATTGCACCCGCACCTGCGCTGACCCCCCGGCCTCCTGAAACAAAGAGTCGGCACTGCGGAATTGCACCTGGCCCGTCGTGTAGTCGATCGTGTAGTCGCTGCCGCGGGTGAGCAGCGTGCCGTGGACGTAGATGCGCTCGCTGCCTTCCCGGATCTGGAAGCTGTTCAGCGTCAGGACCGACCGGTCCGCGGAGGCGGGGGCCTCGACATGCAGCCGCAGCGCGAACACCGACGGGGGCGCCTGGGTCGCGAGATACACGCGCGGCGTCCGGTAGAGCGAGTCGTTGCGCTCGCTTGCCTCGAGCCTCACCGAATCGGCGAACGGCGTGAGGTGCGGGAAGATCACGAACAGGTCGCGCACCGGGCCGCCCTGGTTGGGATCGCGGGCCCGCGGGAAGAGCCGGTTGTACTGATCGAAGCGATTGGGATCGGTCTCGAGGGCAAGCCCCAGCAGCCCGAGATATGTCGCGCCCGCGGCCGATCGCTCGCGGCCGTTCACCGTCAAGGCCAATGCCATGGACTCGCGTTCGATGTCGCGGCTGCCGGCGCGGTAGGCGTTGCGGATCTCGAAGCGGAACGACGCGGCTGCGGCCGTCGTCCCCGGTCGCGGGTCGTAGACCAGGCGCAGGGTGTCCACGACAGCCGTATCCGGATTCGCCTGCAGCGGAAACGTGCCGATCGTATCGGCGCCCGTGGCGGTGACGTAGGAGACCGCCAGGTAGTCGCTCTGGTCGAGGCGGTTCGCGAGCGCGAACCACGTGCCGCTGAGATCGACGTAGTAGTCCTTCCCTTCCTGGAGGACCTCCCAGGCGAACGGCCCGGCGCGTTCCAGCGCGCAATCGACGGCTTGCACGCCCACGCCACAGGCAACCGCCCGCAGCCCCCCGGCGTTCTGATTGTCGCTCGACCCCGGCGCGGTCGCCCGCCGGCGGTACACCCGCAGATTCCCCACCGTGAGGGCCTCCGGCCGGGACGTCTGCGCGAGCCCGAGGATGTCGAGCGCCGGGTATCCGGTGACAGCGGCCGGGTCAATCACGAAAAAGAAGCGGCCCGGTTCGTAGTCCAGGTCGCGCGCCTCGCGGTCGATGGGCTGGCTGGTGATCTCCCCGACCGTGTAGAAGCGATCCTTCACGACGTTGCCCTTCTGCTGCGCGAAGATGCCGCGGAGCTCGAGCGGCCCCACCTGCGCGATCGCCTGCACTCCAAAGTTGTTCGCGGGAATCGCCGCGCTGATGAAGCGCGACGACGGCGCCTGGAACGTCACGTTGCCCGCCTCGACGCGGCGCAGGATCTCGTCCTCCAGGCCTTCGTACCACACCTGGAGGTTGTTGTTGGCGTCGAACTCGCGCTGGCTGTCGAAATCGACGTTGAGGTGCAGCCGCTGCCCGACGACGCCGTTGGTGCGAATCGCATACTGTGGATTGGGGCTGATCGTGGGAAAACCGGCGCTGCACCCGGAGATCGCGAGCAGGCGCTCCTCCGATGAGCAGCGGAGATTGCGGAACTGGTCGGCCTTCAGCTCGAAGCGGAGGTTGAGCTGCATGCCGAGGTCGGCGTAGGGACCGAGCAGGCCGCGATTCGCGAGCTCGTACGACGGGCGGGTCTCCGCCGCCGGTGGCGCCAGCGCGAGCGGCGGCGATGGCGCGTCCGGTCCGACCGTGGGACGGCGCTGCGCGAGCACCGCCTCCGCCCAGGCGGTGGCGACGAGCGCCGGGGGCACGCGCCGGCCGAGGCGGCCGCCGGGCGCCAGGGCGGCATGCCGGGGCGGGACAAGCGGCGCCGCGCCGAACGAGTAGATCGGCGGGCGGACGCCCGCATCCTGCGCATGGACCTGGGGTACGACGAGCGTGAGGGCGAGAAAACCGACTTGGGCGAGGCGGCGCATCCCTTGTAGAGACTTGGAGTTCCGAATATAATGGCGCGACCGACCGTGCGCATCCTCAGCCGTTACATCCTGCGGCAACACCTTCCGCCGCTCGGATTCGCGCTCGCGGCGCTCACGTTCGCGATGCTCATCAATCAGCTCGCGAAGCAGTTCGGGAATTTCGTGGGCAAGGGCCTGCCGTGGCACGTCGTGCTCGAGGTGTTCGCGCTGTCCCTCCCGTTCATCGTCGCGATGACGCTGCCGATGGCCGTGCTCGTCGCGGTGCTCTACGCCTTCAGCCATCTCGCGGCCGACAACGAGATCACCGCGATGAAAGCGAGCGGCATCAGCGTGGGCCGGCTGCTCGCGCCCGTACTCGGCGGCGCGACGCTCATGGCCGTGATCGCTCTGCTCTGGAACGACCAAGTGCTGCCCCGGTCGAATCACCGATTGCGAACCCTGCTCGTCGACATCCAACGCAAGAAGCCGACCTTTCAGCTGAAAGAACAAGTGATCAACGAGGTGGTCGCCGGGCAGTTCTTCCTGCGCGCCGCCCGGATCGACCCCGCTGCGAGTACGCTCAACGATGTGACGATTTACGATCTGGAGGACCCCGAGCGGCGCCGGATCATTACGGCCGACTCAGGTCGCATGGCTTATACCCCCGGCGGCAGGGATTTGTACCTTACGCTGCGCGACGGCGAGGTGCACGAGGTGAAGCGCGACGACCCGGCGCACTTCAACCGCACGTTTTACGTCGTCAACCGCCTCAAGGTCGCGGGCATCGGCAATACGCTGGAGCGCACCGAACACGATACCTACCGCGGCGACCGCGAGATGACGATCTGCGGCATGCAGCAGGTGGTGGCGCAGGCTCGCCGGGACGTCGAACGCGCGCGGCGCGAGGCCCAGGATGCGGTGGTGTCGGAGCTGCGGCGCTCGCTCAAGCTGGCGCCGCTGCCGGCGGGCGCGGCCATGCCGGATTCCGCGTCGCTGCGCACCTCGCTCTATTGCCGCGTCGCCGGCGTGATCCAGCGGTGGCTGCCGCCCGAACCGGCGCAGGCGGCCTCCGTGGCGCAACAAGTGCCGATTCCCTCCCCCTCGGCGTTCGAGCAGCGGGTGCGCAGCGCGCGCCAGCGCGCCGCGATCTACGAGGTCGAGGTTCAGAAGAAGCTCGCGATCTCCGCCGCCTGCGTGGTCTTCGCGCTGCTGGGCGTGCCGCTGGCAATCCGGTTCCCGCGCGGCGGCGTGGGACTCGTCATCGGGACGAGCCTGGCGGTGTTCTCGGTCTACTATGTCGGGTTGATCGGCGGCGAGGAGCTCGGCGACCGGCTCATCGTGTCTCCGTTCCTCGCGATGTGGACGCCGAATCTCATCTTCACCGCGGTCGCGCTGGCGTTGCTGTGGGCGGTGCGGCGCGAGGGCAGCACGGCCCAGGGCGGTGACTGGGACGACTTGAAGGAGGCGCTGTTCGGGTGGGTAGGGAAGCTGGTCCGCCGGCGGACCGCATGATCGGCTTCCGGTCGCTCATCACGCTCCCGCGGCTCGCACTCGGGAACACGCTCGACCGCTACGTGCTGCGCGAGTGGCTGCGCGTGTTCCTGGTCACGCTGGTCGGCTTTCCGATCCTCGTGATCGTGATCGATCTGACGGACCGGCTCGATCAGTACATGGGCCGCGGGATCGCGCCGCGGGCGGTCGCCCTGTCGTATGTCTTCGACCTGCCCGAGAAGATGTTTCTCGTGCTGCCGGTGGCCGTGCTGTTCGCGACCGTGTTCACCGTGGGCGTCCTGGGCCGGCATTCCGAGCTCACCGCCGCGAAGGCCTCGGGGATCTCGTTTCACCGCGTGGTGCGGCCGCTGTTCCTCGCCGCGGGCGGCGCTTTCATCGCCGGGCTGGTCCTGGGCGAGCTGGCGCCCGTCGCGACGACGCGCCGCCTCGAGCTCCTGGGCGAGCGCGCGATCCGCTCGACCACCGCGCGCTACAACTTCGTGTACCGCGCGGACGGCGGCTGGGTGTACGCGATCCGCGCGCTCGAGCTCACGAATCGCGAGATGCTCGATCCCGTGCTGGAGCGCGAGGGCACGGGTCCCGCGTATCCTACGATCCTGCTCGCCGCCCAACGCGCGGTCTACAGCGATAGCGCCGTCCCCGACCACGCCCGGCCCCACCGCTGGACGCTGCACCGCGGCGCGTTGCGCTTCCTGACGGCCGGCGGACCGGAAGGGGAGTTCGCGTTCGCGTTCGATTCGCTGCGCACGCGGGTGATCCGCGAACGGCCCAGCGATCTGTTGGCGGAACCCAAGGCGCCCGACGAGATGCGCTATGCGGAGCTGGGGCGCTACATCGACGCGTTGACGCGCAGCGGCTCGAACGCCAAGAAGCTGCAGGTCGAGCGCGCGCTCAAGATCGCGATTCCCTTCACGTGTCTGTTGATCGCGCTGTTCGGCGCGCCGCTCGCCATCTCGACGCCGAAGAGCGGCCCGGCGTGGGGCGTGGCGGCGAGTCTGGCCACCACGTTCATCGTGTTGTTGATGTTCCAGCTCGCCAAAGCGGTGGGCGCGGGGGGCGTGCTGCCGCCGGCCCTCGCGGCGTGGCTGCCGAACATTCTCGTTGGCGTCGCAGCCGTGTATCTGTTGCGTAAGGCCCCGACCTAGCGACCTTGACTAGGGTACGCCCGCGGACCACTTTCTCCTGGTCTCGATGGGTACTCGTACACTGCGTCCGTCCCTTCGAATGAGAGGTCCAACCATGCGCTGGATCGTTC
The DNA here is from genome assembly GCA_040901965.1 of Gemmatimonadales bacterium. Taxonomy (GTDB): domain Bacteria; phylum Gemmatimonadota; class Gemmatimonadetes; order Gemmatimonadales; family GWC2-71-9; genus 20CM-2-65-7. The sequence goes on from JBBDYB010000016.1 coordinate 49,103, forward strand.
GCGCGTCGCGCGCCCTGGTGGCGGCGGCGGTATTCTCGATGCTCGTTGCCGGGGCGGCCCTCGCCCAGGGCGTCACAACCGGCGCGATTGCCGGAACGGTGACTGACTCCGCCGGCGTCCCGCTGGAAGGCGCGCGGGTGACGGCGGTGCACCGGCCGTCCGGAACGACCTACGCGGCGGTGACGCGTGCGGATGGCAGGTTTACCATGCCCGGCATGCGGGTGGGCGGGCCGTATCACGTGAGCACGGCCCTGGTGGGCTACCGGCAGCAAGTACAGGACGGGATCACCGTCACGCTGGGTGTGACGGCCGATCTGCGATTCCGGCTGGGACAGGTGAGCGTGGAGCTGGAGGCGATCACCGTCACCGCGACCCCCGGCTCGGTGTTCAGCTCCGAGCGGACGGGCGCGGCGACGACGGTGTCGAGCGAGCAGATCGCGCTGCTCCCGACGATCAGCCGCCGGGTGGAGGATCTGCTCCGGCTCACGCCCCAGTACAGTCCGATGTCGTTCGGGTTCTCGTTCGCCGGGCAGGATAACCGGTTGAACAACATGACGATTGACGGCTCATACTTCAATAATTCGTTCGGCCTGGCCGGGCAGCCCGGCGACCGGACCGGCGTGACGCCGATTTCGATGGACGCGCTCGAGCAGGTCCAGGTGAACATCGCCCCCTATGACGTCCGCCAGGGCAACTTTGTGGGTGCCGGCATCAACATGGTCACCAAGAGCGGCGCCAACGACTTCAGCGGCTCGGTCTTCTATAATACGCGCAATAACGAATTCGTCGGCACGGATGCGGGCCCGAACACCTTCAATCCGGGCACGTTCAAGTACCACGACATCGGCATCTCCCTCGGCGGGCCGATCATCCGCAACCGCCTGTTCTTCTTCGCCAGCTTCGAGAACGACGGCCAGACCCAGCCGGGCACGACGTTCCGCGCCAACACCGGCGGGGAAACCGTCGGCGGCAACATCACGCGCGTCCTCGCATCGGACCTCGACGCATTGAGCAGCTTCCTCCGCACCAACTTCGATTATGAAACCGGTCCCTATCAGGGATACGACTTCAAGATTCCGTCGACGCGGGCGATTGCGCGCCTCGACTACAATCTGAGCGACCGCAACAAGCTGAGCCTGCGGTACAACCTGCTGAACTCCAGCTCCGACATTCTGATTTCCAACTCCAGCTCATTGGGGTTGGGGAGCCGGCGGAGCAGCTTGAACTCGCTGAACTTCGCGAACTCGAACTACGCGATCCTCGAAAACATCCGCTCGATTGTGGGTGAGTGGAACTCGTCGTTCGGGAGCAACAAATCCAACAATTTGATCATCGGCTACAACACCGCGGATGAAAGTCGCAAGGTCATCAGCCCGCCGTGGTTCCCCCTGGTCGAGATTTTCTCGGGCACCACCAATTACACGACGGTCGGGTTCGAGCCGTTCACGCCGCAAAACCAGCTGGTGTACAACAGCTACCAGCTCCAGGATAATTTCACGCTCTACATGCCGAAGCACTCGCTGACGCTGGGCGTGAGCGTTGAGAAGTACCACTCGACGAACGTGTTCTTCCCCGGTGCGCAGAGTGTGTACGTCTACAACTCGCTGGCTGATTTCTACACCGACGCCAACGACTATCTCGCCAACCCCACCCGCACAGTTTCTCCCGTGACCCTGCGGCGCTTCCAGGTCCGGTACTCGAACATTTCGGGGCAGGATGAGCCGGTACAGCCGCTCGATGTGCTCTACGCCGGCGCCTACGCGCAGGATGAATGGCGGCCCACGCGCGACCTGACCATAACCGCCGGGCTGCGGGTCGACGCTCCCAAGTTCAAGAACACCGCGTACGCCAATGCCGTGGCGGACACGATGACGTTCCGCGACGCGAGCGGCGCACCGGTGCGGTATGAGAGCGGTAGCCTGCCGGGAGTCAATCTGCTATTCTCGCCGCGCTTGGGCTTCAACTACGACGTGGGCGGCGAGCAGAAGACGCAGATTCGCGGCGGTACGGGAATCTTTACGGGCCGACCCGCCTACGTCTGGATCTCGAACCAGATCGGCAACACGGGAGTCCTGACGGGGTTCATTGAGGCGGACAACACCACCGCGTTTCCATTCCACCCCGACCCCGACCATTACAAGCCCGCACCGACAGGAGCGCCCGCGGCCAGTTTCCAGCTGGCCCTCACCGATCCACAGTTCAAGTTTCCGCAGCTATGGCGCACCAACATCGCGATCGACCAGCGGCTGCCCTGGGGCATGACGGGCACCGCCGAGTTTCTCTATTCCAAGGACGTGAACGGGATCGCGTACATCAACGCCAACCTCCCGGCGCCGCAGTCGGCGTTCACGGGGCCGGACGGACGACCACGCTGGACGTGCATTCCACCTTTGCCGTCCAATTGCCTTCCGGCCCGCATCCAGAAGAACGTCAGCGACGCCACTGTGCTCACGAATCAGGGGCTCGGCCACGCGATCAATGTCGCCGTTTCGGTCGAGCGGGCGTTCCAAAACGGTGTGTTCGCAAAGCTCGGCTACGCCTTCGGAGAGAGCAAGAACACTGTAGACGCGGGTTCCATCGCGTCGGGCTCCTGGACGGGCAACGCGATCTCGCTCGATCCGAACAACCCGGCGATCGCCAACTCGCAGTTTGCTCCGGGGCACCGCATCTTCGGGGCATTCAGCTACAGTCGCGACTTGGTCGGCATCGGCGCGACGAGCGTCAGCTTGTACTTTGACCGGCGCAGCGCCGGCAACGACAGCTATATCTTCTCGAACGACATGAATGGCGATGGTGCCACCAATGATCTGATTTACATTCCGCGAAATATCGGCGAGATGAATTTCGTGTCGCTGACGGTGGGCACCTGTCCCGCGTGTACCGTCTATACGCCGGCGCAGCAGGCGGCGGCGTGGGAAGCGTACATCAACCAGGACCCGTATCTCAGAGAGCACCGCGGCACGTACGCAGGGCGCAACGCCGTGTTTCGGCCGACGGTCTTCCGGGCCGACCTGAGTATCTCCCAAGACGTCGGCCGTAGCATCGCGGGCCGTCCCAGCAGCCTCCAGGTGCGGCTCGACATTCTGAACTTCACTAACTTCCTCGACTCGGATTGGGGCGTCGCCCAGGGCCTCATCACCAACCGTCCCTTGGCCAGCGCAGGGGTCGATGCCACCGGGGCGTCGCAGTACCGGCTGGCCGTGGTGGGGGGACAGTTGATCTCCAAGTCCTTCCAGAAGATCGTGAGCACCGCGGACGTCTGGCGGATGCAGCTGGGCTTGCGTTACGCGTTCAACTGGTAGACCGCTGCATTGACGGGAGCTGACGAGGCCGCCCCTCACTTGCGGGGGCGGCTTCGTCCTTTCATTGGTCCAGCCGTTGTAGCACACCCCTCTTTTACGGCTGAGGACTGCGTCCGCGCCACCATGAGAGGATGGCGTACGCCGGCACACCCGTCAGAATGATCCCGATGTCCACCGCAAAGGCCAGCGTTTCGGATATCAGGTAGTTCCCGAGCAACAGCAGCGCGCCCAGCAGAAACACGATGGGGACGAAGGGATACCCCCAGGTCCGATACGGCCGCTCCAGGCGCGGCCGAGTGCGCCGCAGTACGAACACACCCGCCACGGCGAGCGCATAGAAGGGCCAAATCCCGATGATGAACTGGTCGGCGAGCTCCGTGAACGTCCGAATCAGGATGAAGATCACGCCCATCACCGTCATCAACACCACCGCCGCCGTCGGGGTGTGGGTGCGCGGGTCCACGCGCGCGATGATGCGCGGGAACAGCCGATCTTCGGCGGCGGCGAAGAAGATCCGCGGCGCCGTCATCATCGAGCCGTTCAACGTGCCGAACGTACTGACGGCGATCGCCGCCGACACGACCACCACGCCGGCCGGCCCGATCACCAGCCGGGCGACGTCGGCCGCCACCAGCTCCGCCTGCTTCATCTGCTCCATGGGAATCAGGTAGAGATAGACGAGGTTCGCGGCGACGTAGAGCACGACGACGGTTGCCGTCCCGATCAGCAGCGCCCGAGGCAGCGTCTTTTGCGGGTTCTGGACCTCGCCGCCCACGAACGCCAGATCCGCCCAGCCGTCATACGCCCAGAGAATCGCGACCATGGCAAGCAAGAACGGCGACAAGCCGACGGCCGCGCGCTGCGCGAGGATGCCGCCGACGGGCATGCTGGGCTGCCCCAGCGCGAAGCCGACCATGACCAGCAGGGCGAGCGCCCCCACCTTGAAGATCGTGCTCAGGTTCTGGAGCACGGCACCGCGATGGATGCCGAAGTAGTTCACCGCCCCGACGATGATGATGTAGCCCGCGCCGAGCAGCTGCTCGGCGCGGATGTCCACCGGCCCCACGCTGGCGGCGATCGTGGCGGGATCGAACCCCAGGGTGCGCAGCGTATAGGCCGACGCGGTGATGCCGATCGCGCCGTACGCGCCCGGCCGGATGATCCACAGCTCCGCCCACGCGAACAGGAACGCCGGCAGCCGCCCGAACGATTCGCGCACGAACACGTACACGCCGCCCGAGCGGGGAAACGCCGCCGCCAGCTCCGAGTAGGTGAGCGCGCCGCACAGGACCACGGCGCCGCCCAACACCCACGCGAGCAGGAACAGCGGCACGTCGTCCACGCGCTGCGCGACGCTCGCCGGCGTGCGAAAGATGCCGCTGCCGATCGTCGAGCCGACGAGCACGGCGACGGCGCTCCACAAGCCGAGGCGGCGAATCAACCGCTCGCCCCACCGGTCGGCGGGCATCAGAGGTGCAGACATGAGGTTCGAGAATATACATTTCGCGGCCTGTGACGCGACGCTACACGTTGCTCGCTTGGACGGCGGCCGCCTGCACGTACCTGCTCATCGTGTTGGGCGCGGTCGTGCGGATTACGGGGTCGGGCATGGGATGCGGGGATCATTGGCCGCTGTGCAACGGCCGGCTGTTTCCCCCGCTCGACGACATCGGCACGGTGATCGAGTGGAGCCACCGCCTGGTCGCCGCGCTGGTGTCGGTGCTCGTCGTAGGGCTGGCGGCGTACGCGTGGTGGGAACGGCGGCGGCTCCGGTTGATAAACCCCGGGCTTGCGCCCGGGGTTAGGACACCCTTCATCGCGTTGGGACTCCTCGTGCTGCAAGTCCTCCTCGGCGCCGTGACCGTGAAGCTCGAGCTGCCACCGTGGAGCGTGATTCTGCACCTGGGGACAGCGATGCTATTGCTCGGGACACTCCTCGTCGCTGCAACACAAGGTTCACTGACCCCGGGCGCAAGCCCGGGGACCTTAGCACTCCTGGCTCTGACCTTCGTCACGGTCCTCTTTGGGGCCCTCACCGCCAATCTGGGCGGGGCCGCGGCGTGCACCGGATTCCCCCTCTGCAACGGGCAGCTCTGGCCCACGGGCGGCGCGCTGGTCCACATCCATTGGGTGCACCGGCTGCTGGCTTACACGCTTGCGATCGTTGTACTGGTCTGGGCGGTGCGGAGACCGGGGTGGCGGTCCAGGGCCGTCTTGGCCCTCGTGGCGCTCCAGGTGGGCGTGGGGGCCGCGACGGTGCTGTCGGGGTTGCCGCCGGGACTACAGGCGGCGCATCTCGCCGTGGGGACGGCGGTGTGGGGCGGCGCGGTGCTGGCGATGGGCGATTGGAAACGCCGAAGCCCCGGGACACCGCTTCCCGGGGCTTCCGCGTAAATTCACCTCCCGCCGCGTTACTGGCGGGTCACCGTCATCTTATACAGGTGCGAGGGCTCGCCGTGGTCGTCGAAATTGTTGATCCACAGGTAATAGGTTCCGGCAGCGAGCGTGACTTGAGACGCTTCCGGGTTCGCTCCCGTGGCACCGTCGAAGTTCCCGACGCAGCACGCACCCGCGGAGTTCGTATATAGGATGTCGAGATCCGCGGCGGTCGCCCACTCCAACGTGACGGTGAACGTTGTCGAACCGCTGAGCGTGATGCTATAGAAGTTGTCGGCCTCGCCCGTCTTGAACCCATCGTAGAGCACCGTGGTGTCCGCGGTGGTCGCGGGAATCGCGATCGCCACGGCAGGGTTCGGGCCGTCGTTAGGATCGTTCGGATTCACGACGTCGAACTGCCCGGCCGTCGCCAGATCGACGCGAAGGCCAGGAACGTACGTCACGTCGATGTCCGTGATCGTCAGCGTGGCCGGTTGCGTAGCGTCCGGCTGCGGTACACGCACGGTCAGCACGTCGGCGGTGCGGGTGACGATCTCCCCCACGAGGCCGCCCCCGAAGTCGATGTTGGAGAGCGCGGGATCGAACTTCAAGAGGGTCGTCGCGTTGAGCGTAAACAGCTGGCCCACCTGCGGAGACGTGGTCGAAGCCGTGCCGGCAAACCCCACCGGCAGTACCGCTACGTCGATCGTGTCGACGAGCCCCGCGCCCTGGACCACGACGCACGACGCGTTGGGTGACACGGCGCTGACGATCGCCCGCGAGGACGTCCGCGGCACCGGATTGTACGCCGGATCGATGGTTGCCGTCACGGCGTTCGTGCACGCGGTGAACGTCACGGGCTCTTCCAAGGGTGTGGCGCGGCCGTCGACGACACCCGCGGTGACCGAGATCGACGTGCCCTCGACCATTTGCAGGTACGTAAAATTCTTCACGATCTGGGCCGGGTTGCCATCCAGGTCGGACAGCGGATCCCCTTTACACCCGCCGCCCACCATGACAACGGCGATGACGCCGAGCATTCCGAAAAGACGACGATTCATGCGAACCTCGCTTGATGGTTCATCCCAGTGTTTCAGAACCGCTCCACCTCGGTCACCGCCTCCGGACCCAGCAACTCCTGCCAGTTTGGACGGCTCGGCTCCCTGCGGTCATTCGTCCAGATCAACGTGTAGTTCCCGAACAGCGTCTGATCCAGGAATACGTACTTCAGCGCCCGCGTGCGAGTGTATTTCCAGACCTCGAAGGGCCGGCTCCCGCCGGCCTGCGGGCGGCTCAACACTTCGTCGGGCGGTCCGTATTTGATGAATATCCGCCCGCGGTCCGTCCGCCACCCCGGGATCTCCGCCGCCCCGCCCTCGCGAAAGCGCCGGCTCGCATCCGCGATGCGGCTGTAGAAATCCTCCTGCCTCTCGTTGCGCGGCGTTCCGGGCGTCGGGTCGCGCTTGCTCCAGAACAGCCGCAGCCAGCGCCGCTTTCCCTCGAGCGTCAGGCCGGTATAGGCCCCCTGCTCGTCCGACGTCATCAGGTACACGAGCGGCAGGTACAGTGTGTCGAGCTGCGCCTCCGTCCTGGTCCCAAACACGTCGCGCGCCAGCGCGACGTCCGCGATCGCCGCTTCGGTCTCGAAGCCCGCCATGTGAAAGGCGGCGGTGCGCTCGACCGTGTCGCTGGCCCCGCTTCCCCCCGGCCGTGCGCTGATCGCCAGCACCTGCAACCGGTACTCTCCGGCCGGTAGGCCGGCGAGATCGATCATCCCCCGCGTGACGCCGCCTCCGGCCGGAACCGGGATCTGCTCGCCGGGCGTCGCGACCAACTGCCCGCCCTGCGGTGACTGCACGCGCACGACGACGGTGAGGGTCTCCGCACGCGCAGGGTACAGCTCCAGATAGTAGCCCAGCCGGGCCTGCTGCGGCGTCAGCACCGGCCGTCCGGACGCCTGCAGCAACAACGCGCCTTTGCGGATCTCGCCGGCGGCCGGCGCCTCGACCGCGCTCATCGCCTCCCGCAGGTTGGTGGCGAGGAGCAGATCGGACGCCGCCGGTGGACCGGCGAATGCTTCCACCTGCGCTGCCTGCCGGCTCACCCGTCCGGTGGCCGAGTCCGTTACGGCGACATCAATGGCGTAGCGCCCCGGACGCGCCGCAAACGTGAAGTGCTCCACCGCCGACCCACGCGGGACGCTGAGCATCCGGACCGGCACGCTCTGGCTCCACGACTGGGCGAACAGCTCGAGGCCCGCGGTGTCCCGCACCGTGACGGCGAACCGGTAGGCCGCCACACCGCCGCTGCCCCGAGTCACCGGGTCGAGCCGCGCAAACGGCACGCGGAAGAACCCGTCGAACAGCGTCTGCGACCCCGCGGCGCGGTACGACCGCGCGATTTGCAGCTCCAGCTTGGGCGCATCTTGCGACTGCGGGGCCGCACCCACGGTCTGCGCCGCGAGTGCGGCCGCCGCCAGCAACGTTCTCATCGGTCTGTCTGCATCACTCCTTTACCAACCCACGGCAAAGCTCAGGAAGTTCGTCCCGCCGAGCGGGCCGAGATTCCGGTACGCGTAGTCGAAGCCGAAATTCAGGGTCCCGCGCGCATAACTCAGGCCGCCGCCCAGCGCCAGGCCGTCGCTCGTGAAGCTGCTGCTCTTGAACGACGTCGTGAGCGAGCCCAGGTCTACGTCGTTGATGTTGTTGTCCGGGTTGATGGTATAGCTGCCCCGCGCGGCGAGCGAGAAGCCGCTGTTGCCGACGTTCGTGATCGCCCACTCGAGGCCGGCGCTGGCGCCGGGCTTGGTGTTGTTCGGCTGGTTGAACTCCGACAACACCGTCACGCGGTTCATTCCCTGGCTCAACACATCGAGCGCGACGCTGACGCGGAACAGCACCGGCAACGTCCACCCCGAGGAGCGCAACCGCGAGGGCTGGTCTTCCTGCGGGATCTGCGGGGTCCCGAGCGGCGGCTCCCGCGTCACGCCGACGTCGAGGGCGGCGCCGTCGTGCTGGAGCGTCGACCCCAGGTTCTGGAGCACGAACGCGGCGCGGATCGGCCGCGCCCCGATGGACGCGTGGAAGTTCGTGCCGAAGTCCACCGCGAAGCCCGAGGCGCTGGTTTGCCCCAGACCGTCGCGAATGTACTTGGCCGTGAACCCCGCCGCGAAGCGATCGGAGAAGTTCTGGCCGTAGGTGAACCCGATGTAGGTCTCGGACACGGAGTATGTCCGGCCGTCGCCATCGGGATTATCAACCGTGTAGACCGGTTGGTCGCTGAAGCCGAAGGTCCCGAGGCTCACCCCGATGGACCGCACGCCGCCCGCCATCGGGAAAGCGATGCCGGCCCAGCTGTAGCGGGTGTCCGCCACGTAGCTGTACGACGAGAACATGGCGCCCGGGCGCGGGAGCTGCGCGAGCCCGGCCGGGTTGTAGTACATGGCGGTCAGGTCGGTGGACAGGGCGGCAAACGCACCGCCCAAGGCCGCGCCCCGGGCGCCAGCCCCGAGGAGCAGGAACTCCCCGGAGCTGCCGCCGTAGGCGGTGTTATCGACGCTGCCGCCGACCTGCGCGGTAGCCGGTGCGGCGATCACCATCGCGACCGCGATCGCAGTCAACCGGCGAGCAAGCTTGTTGATCATGGCGATCTCCTCAAGGCGCGAAGTTGACGACGGTGAACCGGCCGACCTTCGATTTCCCATCCGGCGTCTCGACGTGATAGAAGTACACGCCGGAGGCGACGAACTGGTTGTTGCGGTTGCGGAGGTTCCACGTCAGCTCGCCTCCGCCGGTCGGATCGTCTTGCGCGAGCACCCGCACCAGGACGCCACTCACGGAATAGATCCGGACGACGGCGCGTGAGGGCATGTTCACGAACTTTAACACCTTGGTATTCTGCGTGAATTCCAGGGCGTTGGTGACGTAGTAGGGGTCCGGCACCGTGTGGATCCGCTCCAGGCTGGCCGCGGTCGTGGTCGAGGGGTCGAATGCCGAACCCTGGTAGACGACCCGCACCCGCAGGCCCGGCACCGCCGGGGGCCGCACGGTTGGCTCGTAGGCAAAATCGCCGCCCGCGGCCGAACCGGTCACCGTCCCGGTGTAGAAACGGGCGTTCCACACGTCCCCGGCCGCCGGCAGCGTCGCCATCTGCATCAGGAAGAAATGGCCGTTGAGGTAGAAGATGAAGCCGTTGCCCGTCGCCGCGAGGGTATCGGCATCCGCATAGGCTGACGAGCTCAACGCGATGGGCGTCAGCGTGGCGGTCTGCTGCAACACCGCCGGCGCCGCCTGGCCCGCGCCGCCGCACTGGAGCGAGAACGCCGGCGCAGGAGCGGGGCAGAACACGTCCGCCCACGTCAGCATCGCGTTGTCGCCATCCCCCGTGGTCGTCGGGTCCGTGGCCGCGAACGACGCCTGGGTCAACAGGCCCCAGGATGCCCGCGTGCGCGTGTCGAACGGCACGGGAACGCGATGCGTGACGTCGCGCACGGAGTCAATCGTCCCGCCCGTCCCCCAGTACACACGGAAGTCGGCCGCGCGCATCACCGTGGCCAACATGGCCTCGAGCAGCCGGAGCGGCGAGTTGGGCACGGTGTTGTAGGCCCGGGGATGGAAGATTTGAACCCCGGGCATCGCGCCCGCGGTCTGTGTCTCCGTGGGCTGCGGGCCGCCCGCCGCGCCGCAGTTGACCGGCGAGGTCGGGCAGGACCCACCGTTGGGATCGGGCGTGTTCTCGTTCGCCGCGCCGGTCCACCAGCGCGGCCCGTTGAACGACGAGTTCGCGGGGTCGGCATTGATGTCGGCGCGACCCCACATCGTCGTGCGGTAGGCGCCCGCGCTCGTCAGCGTCACCTGGCCGAAGAGCGAAAACGTCTGGTTGCCCCCGAAGCGGGCCGACTTGGCCGAATCGATGGCCGTGGCCTCGAACGGCGACGTCGCCGTGCGCGTCTCTTCGTACTGGTGTTGCTCCAGCGCTACGGTAAACGGCACCGGTGCGCCGGCGCCTTGACCGGTCAGGTAGTACACCGTGGGCTGGAACCGTCCCGGCGAGAAGTCGAACGACGGATAGCCCGGATCGATGGAGTCGATCATCACGGTCAGGCTCCCGTTCCCCAGCACCTGCGGCAGAAACGCTGCCAATCCGACATCGATGCCGTCCGTGGGCGGCATCGGTCCCGAGAAGATCGCCGTCGCCGGATCGATTGTCGGCAGCGGCGCGGCGGCGTTGAGCACGGCACCGTCCGCACCAAGAAGCTCCTGCGGCTGCAGCACACCGGCTGTCTCCTGACCCGAGGCCGAGCGCGGCACGACCGGCTTTGTAATCCGCGGCGACTCGAGGGACGTCGGCCCGGACACGATCGAGTTCACATCGAACGCCGTGACGGTGTAGTGGTACGTGAAAGAGTTCCGGACGTTCCTGTCAACGAACGCGAACGGCACGCCGCCACTCGTCAGCTCCGGACAAGGCTGGCCGGCGCACGCGGGCGGGCCGCCCGTGACCGCCGTGTCGGCCTTGAGATTCAGCACGCTGCCGCTCGCGAGCTCCACACGACCGCCCGGCGGAATCTGAATGATTCTTCCGGTGAGCGAATGCGTTTCGCTTTCGACATAGGGGGGCGATGTGGCGAACGTCACCGGGCAGTCGTCCTGCAGGCCCAACTCCGGCGCGCACTCCAGCAATCCGTCGCCATCAGCGTCGGGGTAGTCGAACCCACCGGTAAAGTCGACGATTCGAGTACCGTCATAGTCGAACTGCGCGATCAGCTCCAGCTGGCCGGCCGTGCGACCGCGATAGATGCGGTAGCCTTCGACGTCGAACTGGCGGAAGTTCGGATCGTACAGTGGATTCGGGCTCGGGTTGCCGGCCGGGTCGAGCACGGTGGGCGCGCTCGCCACCGCGAAATACGGATCTCCGGTCGTTTCGGAGACGCTCTGCTGCCATACGACCGTGACCTGGTTGTCGCCCGGCACCAGGAAGAACTGCGGCGCCTCGGGCGCGAACGGCAGCAGAAACTTGTTGTCGAACACCGCCTGCGCGACCAAAGCCTTGTTCAGCAGCGAGCGGGGCGCGGTGACGACTTCACTCTGCTCGATGCGGCTGTTGCCGTTCAGATCGCTGTGGCTGACCCACCCCATGACGCGCTCGATCGGCAGCACCTTGGTGGGATCGGTAAAGATCGAGTCGCCCGACGCGGGGAAGCCCGGCGGGTTGTCGCCACCGGGGCCGCCGCCGGGCAGCACCAGCAGCGGCGCCGCGAGCGGCGCGGCAAGCACGTACGCCACCACGATCGTGCGCGCCTCACCAGGCGGCAGATCGAAGGGGCCCGACGCTTCGAAGAACCGGCTGTCCTGCGGGTCCTGATGAATGAAGCAGAGCTTCAGCGCCCGGGCGACCGCCGGGTCCGTGCTCGAGTTGCACGGATTGTCCGTGTCGCCGAGGGTGCCCGACAGGTAGCGGTACAGCTGCCGCACGCCCACGGGATCGGGGAACCCGGTCGCCAGGTTCACGAACGTCGAGAACATCGTCAGCCCGACCTGATTGCCGGGCGACGACTCAGGGCTCCGCAGGTACTTCACCCCGACGAATCCCGGCGCCGCGTAGAACGGCGAGCCGAAGATGTCGGGCGGGAACTGCCAGCCGACTTCCGGCAGGAAGTCGCCGGCGTACGTCACGGCGAGATTGAACGGCAGCACGGCCGTGGAGTAGTTGGTGCTGAACACGGCCACATCGGCGTCCATCGTGAAGGCCGAATGCAGCGACGTGATGGTGTAGCCCGTATCCGGGATCGCGATGCTGAATCTCTGCTCGTTCAGGTCCTGGAACCGGTCGCCGATCGCCCCAATCTCCGCTTGCAATGCCGGATCGATCGTCGGGTTGTTGTATTTCCCGGAGCTCGCGCGGGCGGAGATGTTATAGAATGTGAAGATGAAGTAGAGGATGTCTTCGTTGCCGCTCGGGTAGTTCCAGGCCAGCGAGCGCTGGTCGATCGCGATCCCCATGGGGTGCGTGCGGCCGCTCAGGAACGACGGATCGCCTTCCCATTCCCGCACCCACGAATCGCCCTGCGACGCCGACTTACGGCCGATCAGCACGTTCGAGAACAGCGACGTGTCGCGGATGATCGCGCCGTTGGGCCACTGCGCCACGTCCTGGCTGTTCAGGGAGTTGTAGATCAGGCTGAGCCCGTCGCCCTGTTCCTGCGTGCCGCGGGTGTCGACGAAGAAAGCGCCGACGGTGTCGCCCGACCACGGGAACCCGGGAATGTTCGGAATCACGCCGGCGAGCTGGATGCCCGATTGGAAGATGTACTGGTCCGGAGTGCCCTTGGGCCAGAAGCCGCCGCCGCCCACCGGGGAGCCCGCGAACGCCACACACACCTGCCCGGTGTTGGCGAGACCGCAGACCTGACGGTTCACGTCCAGCAGCAGACCGGCGGCGGCGAACAGGTTGGCGGCGCGCGGCCGCCGCGGCTGGTTCGGCACGGGCCGAGCCGCCGCGGCGGGCACGTCAATAGTGGCGGTCAGGAGCGCCAGCAGCAGGGCGCGTCCCGCCGCACGATTAAACCAGGTTGAACGCATGATCATCCCCTCGATGAGAAAAGGCTGACAGGCGGGCGCCGCCGGCACACCCGGCGGCACCCGCCGTCTCCAATTAGAAGTTCAGCTCCAAGCCCAGCCGGATGTGGCGCGGCTGACCGTAGAACCGGTTCTCTCCAAAGAACGAGCGGTAGTACGTGTCCAGCGCCCGCGTCTGCTCGGCCACGGTGTAGATGCCATCGCCGTCGCCAAACCGCGCTTCGACACGCCGCAGCGACTCGCAGTTGATCGGCTTGCCCCAATTCGCGCAACTCACCGTCAGATCAACGGCCGCTACGGCAGGGGCCAGCACGTCGGAGTTGTCGGTCGTCCCCGCCTCGATCGCACCGGCAGCCGTCGCTTCGTTGAAGATGCCGGTGTACTCCGTCGCAAGCAGAGCCCGCTTGTGCCTGGCGTTGACCACATCGCCGGTCTCGGCGAACAGCCCGGTGATGTTCCTCCAGTTGATGAGGTTGCGGATATCGGCGTAGGCGGTGATGTCCATCGTGCCGACCCGGAAGCCCTTGTTCAGCCGCAGGTCAATGTTCTTGGTCCAGGGCAACACCGAGTTGTTCAGGTTCTCGTCGGCGCGGCCGCCCAACCCGAACCGCAAGGGGTCGCCGAACCCCACGGTCTGGCCGTCGCCGTTGTTCTCGAGCCGTGTATACGGCAGGCCGCTCAGCACGCGGAACGACGCGAAGATGCTCACGTTCTGGCCGATCATCCCAAGCGTCGTGCCTTGCTTCCAGTCGCTCGGTAGCGTCAGCGCCACGGACCCGACCAGGTTGTGCGTCCGGTCGTTATCGGTGCGCTGCGCCGCCTCCGGCGGCAGCGTCCGGTCGCCGGTGAGGCCCGAGACCTGACGGGCGAACGTGTTCAGGTACGTCAGCGGATCCGAGCCCGTGCCCTTGGCCACCTGGAACGTGTACGCCACCTGCGTGTTCAGGTAGTTGCCGGCGCGCCAGTCGAGCTTCACGTCCACGCCGCGGGAGTTCCCGAAGTCGAGGTTCGTGAGCACGTTGACGTTGAGCGTGTCGGTGATGCTGCGCGGATCGATGAACGGCAGCACGCGATACGCGAGGTCGGAGACCTTGTCCTTGTTGTACGCCGACACGTCCAACACCACGTCCTGGCTGAACGCGTGACGGACGCCGAACTCGAACAGGATCGATTTGCCGAAGTCCACGTCCCGCCCAAAGGTGTCGTTCGTGTTCGTGAACGACAAGTCGTTGTTGATCCCCGACGCGAGCGTGTTGAAGTCCGGGGTCTGGACCTGGTGCGAGTAGGACAGGCGGAAGCCCGTCTGCTCGGTGACCGGGAACGAGACCCGCAGGCGCGGCGAGATCGCCGAGTGCCCGACCGACGGAACGAAGATGTTCGTGTCGGCGAGCATCGCCTGGTAGACCGCAGCGTCCGTCGCCGCCGCGAGATCCCAGTTCGGGTGCGTCGAGATACGCCCCGGGGTCCGGGCGAACAGCGTGTTGCTGTTGTAGTAGTCGTAGCGCAGCCCCAGCTCGAGCACGACGTCGCCCAGGTCGAGCCGGTCCGACGCAAACACGCCGTACAGATCCGGCTTCACGACATAGGCATCCATGAACGCCTGGCGGATCAGGCTGGAGCTCCAGTACGACAGGTTCACCTTCTTCAGGTCACCGCCCAGGGTGAAACGGTGGAACCGGTTCGCCTGCCAGTCCGCCACCAAGCGGGCGTTGTACCGGGTCTCGCCGAGCAGCGTCGCGCCGGTATTAAAGCCGGCGGTCACCCACCCACCGCTCTGCATCCCGTACGGGTTCGCCCGGTTGCCCTGCGCGTTGTCGAGCGGCTGGTCGAGCAGCGGCGTCCGCAGCCCCGAGTTAGTGCGGATGTTGCGGATGATGTCGTCGGTGATCGGATCGGGGAATCCGCCCAGCCCGGCGAACCCCAGCGTGCCCAGATAGATCCCCATCGTCGGGCTGCGCGTATCCAGTTCGACCCCCTGATCGAGCGGCGCGGCGACGGTGCGGTCCCGAGCCCACGAGAGGTTCAAGTTGAAGGACAGCGCCCGCTCCGCCGAGCGGGAGACCTGGTGCACCCAGTTGAGGACCGCCAGGCGCGAATAATCGTGCCGCCCGCCGAACAGCGCGGGGTTCCCGATCGTGGTGCCCGGGAACGTCCGGCTCTGGTTGCCCGAGGCGAGCCCGGTGAACGCGACGCTCGAACCCGAGCCGTAGCTGTACTGCAGCTTGCCCTGGAGCTGAATGAAGCTGGTCCAGTCCATCGGGCGCCGCCGGCCCTGGCACTCGAATCCGTAGTTGTTCCGGATCGCCTGCGCCAGTGCATTGGCGCTGGATCCGGTCTCGCCGCACTGGCCGCTGTACTGCACGAACGTCGGCAGCGCCGCCGTCGTCACGCTGCCGTCGTCAGTGGTGTCGGGAACGAATTGATCGACGCCCCCCATGACGTAGAACGGCACGTTCTCGAAGCCGGCGCCGCGGAAGCGCGACTGCTGGCCCGACAACACGGCGGAGCCGAACCAGGTCAGGTTGGCGATCTTCGGGATCGGCCCGCCGAGCGACGCTTCCATCCGGTTGTAGCCGACGCTGATCGCGTCGCCGAACGGCTCGTCGCTCTCGTAGGACGCGGAGCCGGCGAGCTTCTCACCGCCCGCCTTGGTCGTGTAGGAGATCACGCCCGACTGCGCGTCCGAGAACTCGACGCCGAGCGCGCCGGTCGTGACGGATGCCTCTTCGAGCGCGTTGGTGCCGATGGTGATGCCCTGCGCACCGCTCTGCGACTGGCGGACCGGCGCGCCGTCAATGTAGACGTTGGCCTCGCCGGGACGGCCGCCGCGGATCGAGACGCCGTCGCTGGCGCCCGACTCGACGACGCCGGGGCTCAGCGATACGATCTGCCGCACATCGTCCACCGGCAGGCTGCCCACCCGGTCACCGCCGACGATGAATTTCGACGTCACCTGGTCGCGCGGCACGATCGGATTCGCCGCCGCGGTCACCGTGACGCCGGTCAGCACGACCGCGGACGACTGCATCTTGAGATCCGCGGTGACCGTCTGGCCGCCTTGTACGCGAACGCCCCGCAACTCGGCCGGGGCGTACCCGATGAACTGGGCGCGGAGGTTGTGCGTCCCGACCGGGACGTTGTTGATGAAATAGTAGCCCTTGTCGTTGGTCACCGCGCCGAACGACGTCCCGACGACGAACACCTGCGCGTTCGCAATCGGCACGCCGGCCTGATCGGTCACCGTCCCTTCGATCTTTCCTGTCGTCTGTTGGGCCGCGAGCGGCGCGGTCGCGAGTGTCAGCGCGATCGCGAAGCCGGCGCCCAGTACGAGGAAGCGACCGAAAGCGCTCCTCACACGATGCGTCATGGATGCGTCCTCCAAAGGCGTGAATGCGCGTGGACTACCGAACGAAAACAATGACGTCGGCACGCCACCTCCCTTCGGGTCTTTTTCCCGAAACGACGGCTGAACTAATGCTTGTGGACTAATGCTTATGGGTAAGCTGTCCGGGCGAGACGACACCGTCAAGACAAGGCTGCGTCAACGTCGTCCGGGCGCGTGTCCACCGGGGTGGACAGGGCTTCTCCAAGGGCGCGGCGAAAATGCTGCCCGCGCGCCGACCCCGCAAGGGGGCGGTTTTTAGACCAGCAACAGGTCCCGCTGGGGGGTCTTTGGCGTCACTTCGGGACCGGTTTCGTGGAGAAACACGTTGATCTCACTCCGCATCCCGAAGCGCCCGGTGAGGTAAATCCCGGGCTCCACCGAGAACCCCACGCCCGGAAGCAAGTTACGCTCGTCGGCGGTCTCGAAGTTGTCCAAGTGCGGGCCGGAGCCGTGCAGATCCCGGTCGATCGAGTGGCCGGTGCGATGCACGAACTGCTCCCCATAGCCCGCCGCCCGGATCACGTCGCGGGCCGCATCATCGAGCTCGGCGCCCGTCACGGGCGTCCCCTTTCCCCAGCGCTCGGTCAATCGGGCCACGGCGGCATCGCGCGCCGCGCGCACCGCGTCCCACACCCGCCCCACCTCGGCGCCGGGATCGCGGCCCGCGAAGGCCATCCACGTCTGATCGGCGAACACCGTGCCCAGCGCGACACCGGCCCAGAGGTCGAGCAGCATCACGTCGCCCGCCGCCAGCCGGCGGTCCGCCCCCCCCCCCCCCCGCGGGGGGGGGTGGGGGGGGGGGGGGGGGGGGGGGG
>JBBDYB010000016.1:66567-86243 GCA_040901965.1 Gemmatimonadales bacterium
GCGCCCCCCCCCCCCCCCCCCCCCCCCCCCCCCACCCCCCCCCCCCCCCCCCCCCGCCGGCGGTCCGCACCCCCCCCCCCCCGCGGCTCGTAATGGGGATTGGCGGAGTTCGCCTGGAAGCCGACGATCGGCGGGTGATCGGTGACGAGACCCTCGCGCCCGAACCCCTCCATCACCCGTGCCTGCACCACCGTCTCGCGCACCTCTGTCCCGCGTGCCCGCTCGGCACCCGCCCAGCGCAGCGCCTCTGTTGCGATGGCGGCGATCGCTTCGGCCGCGCGGCGGTGTCCGGCCAGCTCACTCGGCGACCAACGGGCCGCGAACCGCGTGACGAGCGCGCCCGACGACACGACGCGCGCGCCGAACGCTTCGATCAGCTCGATCACGCCGTGCGGCACGCGATCGAGATAAGGAACGGCGTCGCGCGGCGAGATTTCCATTGCCAGCGTCTTGCCGGCGACGAGGGCGCCCAGCAGTTCGTGCAGCTCGCGCCACGCGGCGTAGGGGCGCACCTCGCCGGGAAAGCCGTCGAAGGACGCGAGCTCGATGCGGTGCGCGATCGCGACCGGCGTGCCGGTCCGCGGCAACAGCACGAAGAAGCGGCGCGTCCCCATGCCGTGAATGCCGAGCACGCGCGTCGCCGCCGGGTTGATGCCGTGAAAGTCGTAGAGCAGCCAGCCGTCGGCGCCGAGCTCCGCGAGCAGCGCGCGCAGCGCCGCGAAGTCGAATCCTTCGAGCGGGGGGGAGGGGGGGGTCATTGATGGCGCGGGTCGGGGGCCTCGGCGCGCCACTCGCATCCCGTGCCGCCGCGGGCGCGACACGCCACGTGCACCATCGCGCCCTCGTAGCCGACGAGCAGCCGCAGCAACTCGACCAGGCCCGCGCCGTAGAACCCGCACGCGGAGCCGTCCGGCGTCGCCTGAATCGCGATCGGATCGGCGACCCGGGCGACCGGCAGCCGCTGCTCGCGCACGAGGGCGGCCCCCAGCACGTCGCTGGCCGCGCGCCGCGCCGCCACGTGGCCGAACAGGCGCGGCGCGATGTGCGCGGCGAAGCGCGTCACGCCCGCCAGCCGCCGCACCGCCCGTCGCGCCGCCCGCCGCCCCGCGTCCGCGAATACCAGATCGGCGTCGGGCCGGCGCCCCACGAGGCGCAGCAGCGCCTCGACGTGCGCCGCCTCCACGCGCGCGTCCTTACGCACCAATTGCTCGAATTCGGTGAGCTGCATCGCGACCGTCGTCGACAGGCCGAGGCGCTTCACGAGCAGCTCGTCCGCAAACTCGGTGAGCCCATCTTCGACGGGAGTGTCGAGATTCTTGACCGCCTCGAGGACGGCGAGCGGGACGATGCTGTGGACCACGGCGCACGAAAACCTAGCATCCCCTACCCCATTGCGGAACTCGGGAACCCGCACGAGCCTTCTCTGGACTAGGACATGGCCAAGTCCCCCGAAGTGTCCCCTCCCGTCGACGAGAAGCGCGCCAGCTTCGAGCGCGAAGCGCTCGTGCACCTCGACGTGCTGTACCGCGTCGCGCTGCGGCTCTCCGGGAATGCCGCGGACGCCGACGATCTGGTGCAGGAAACGATGCTCAAGGCCTACCGCGCCTGGGACCAGTATGAAAAGGGAACGAACGCCAAGGCGTGGCTGCTGACCATCCTGCGGCACGCGTTCATCAATGAATACCGCCGGCGCACCCGCCACCCCGAGACGGTGGACGTGGACACCATTGAGCCGTTCGCGGTGTTCCCGGAGGTGCAGGACGAGGATCCGCAGGGCGCCTTCTTCGACCGCATCGTGGACGACGAGGTGCTCCGGGCGATCGACCAGCTGCCCCAGGCCTTCCGGGAGACCCTGGTCTTGAGCGATGTCGAGGGAATGTCCTATCAGGAAATCGCCGGGATTCTCGATATCCCGGTCGGGACCGTAAAGTCGCGGCTGTTCCGCGCGCGCCATTTGCTGCAGGCCAAGCTGTACGACTACGCCGTGGAGATGGGATACATAAAAGGAAGCCCGGCATGAATTGTCGCGAGTGCGTCGAGCACCTGTACGAATTCCTCGACCGCGAGCTCACGCCAGAGCTCGAGCGGGAGATCCGCGAGCACCTCGAGGACTGCCCTCCGTGCGGCGAGCAGTTCGATTTCGAGGAGCTGTTCATCAAGTTCCTGCGGGCGCGCTGCCGGACCCAAGGGGCGCCGCCGGAGCTGAAGCGTCGCGTGCTGCGCGAGCTATTCGGCGAGTGAGGGGGGGGTGGCTGACACGTCGCGGCGCCGCCGCAGCGCTCGCCGTGGGGACGGCCACGGTCTGGGGCTTGGGATGGAGAGGCTTGCTGCTGCTGTTCGCGTTTTTCATTGCTTCCAGTCTGTTATCGACGAAAACAACACGGAATGAGCGACAGGTCATCGCCAACGGCGGCGTCGCCGCTCTCGCGGCACTCGCCGGCAGCTGGCCGGCGTTCGCAGGCGCGCTCGCAGCGGCAACGGCCGATACGTGGGCGAGCGAGATTGGGCGGTGGTCACGCACGCCGCCACGGCTGATCACCACCGGCACGCTCGTCCCCGCGGGGACCGACGGGGGTATCACCCTTCTTGGAACAGCGGGGGGAATTGCAGGCGCGGGGTTTATAGCCGGGTTGGCGTTCGTTGTTGAACCCAAAGTCGTAGTTGTGGTCGCTGTTGCTGGCGTGTTTGGTATGTTGCTGGACTCAGTGCTCGGTGCGACGCTGCAAGGAGCGTTCAAGTGGCTGGACAACGATGGGGTGAACCTGGCAGCAACGCTCAGCGGCGCCGCCGTCGCGGCCGCCGGCTGGCAACTCTGCTGCTAGCCGCCACGGCGACGCTCGCCGCTTGTGACGTCGGCACGCGCGTCACCGGGTTTGGCACGGCAGGAGGCGGAGGGGGACCCGGAGGCGGATCGGGCGGCGGTGGCGGGGCGAGCGCGCTCGTCGGCACCTGGCGCAACCTCAGCACACTCATCCTCTCGAGCGGCGAAACGCTGGTGCTCGACGTACGGTGGAGCTTCGACGCGGGCGGCGGCTGCTCGCGCACCCGCATCCAGACGCTCATCAGCGGCGACACCGGCACCGAGACGACCGAGACTCTTCCCTGCACCTACACCTTCGCCAGCTCCGCCGTTACCGTCACGTTTCAAGGGTCTTCCGTACCCTCGCGCTTCTCGGTCGCCTTCTCCGGAGGCGACCTCATACTCGACGGCAGGCGATTCACGCGCATCGGGTGACTCCCCGCTGGGATGCCGTCGTGGCCGGCGCCGGGCCGGCGGGCTCGGCGACGGCGTTGCTGCTCGCGCGCGCCGGCGCGCGGGTCCTGCTCCTCGATCGAGCGCGGTTTCCCCGCGACAAACCCTGCTCCGAGTACCTGAGTCCCGAGTCCACGCGCGTACTGCAACGCCTGGGGCCGGACGTGCTGGCCGCCGTCGCGGCCGCCGCGCCCGCGCGCCTCACCGGGATGAAAGTCGTTGCGCCGAGCGGCGCCGCGATCGTCGGCCGGTTCACCGATTTCAGTTTCGCGCTGCCACGGACGCGCTTTGACGCAATCCTGCGCGACGCCGCGGAAGCCGCGGGCGCGGAGGTGCGCGAGCGCGTAAAGGTCGAGGAGCTCGTCTACGATTCGGGAGCAGTGGCGGGCGTAATTGGGCGGGATGCGAGATGCGGGATGCGAGATGCGTATCGTGCCCGAGTGGTCGTGGGTGCGGACGGACTGCGATCGGTGGTGGCGCGGCGCATGGGGATGGTGCGCACGTCTCCGCCCCATCGCATCGCCTTTACCGCGCACGTCAGGGACGGGCGCGACGTCACCGATGTCGGCGAAATGCACGTCGGGCGACCTGGATACGTGGGCCTCGGTCCTATCGGTGGGGGCGTGACGACCGTCGCCCTCGTGTTGCCGGTTGCCGAGGCGCGGCGCGGCGAGCGCTTTTTCGAGGAGCTCGATCGCTTCCCGGGTCTCGCGGGACGATTCGACGCGCGGCGGGTGGTGCGGCGCGTACTCGCGACCGGTCCATTCGCGCAATGGTCGCGGCGCCCGGTGGCCGCCGGAGGAGGCGCGCTGCTCGTCGGGGACGCGGCCGATTTCTTCGATCCCTTCACGGGCCAAGGGATCTACAGCGCGCTCCGGGGCGCGGAGCTGGCGGCGGCCGCCGTAACGGCAACGCTCGCCACGGGTGCCAGTCTGCAAGCATACGCGCGCGCGCGGCGGCGCGAATTCACGGGAAAATGGCTGCTCGAGCGGATGATCGGCGTCGCGGTCGGCTGGCCCGCGCTGATCGAGCGGGTGGTGAGCCGGCTGGCGCGACGCGCCGACCTCGCGGATCTTCTGGTCCGCGCCACGGGCAACTGCGTGCCCGCGCGCGCCGCCCTCGCCCCGGGCGTGCTCTTCCGGTTGCTCTGGTGACCATGGCTCCTCCCGGTGTCGATCCGCCGCAGTTTCGACAGCTGCTCGGCCGGTTTGCCACCGGTGTCACGATCGTGACGAGCCGCACGCCGTCGGGCGAGCCCGTGGGCATGACGGCGAGCTCCGTCGCGTCGGTCTCGCTCGATCCGCCGCTCGTCCTGGTGGCGGTGGACAAAAGCCACGACATGCATGCCGCGTTGGAGAGCGGCACGCACTTCGTGCTGAACATCCTGTCAGCGGATCAGGAAGCGCTGTCGCGCCGCTTCGCCGCAACGGAGCCCGACCGGTTCCGGGGCGTCAGCTACCGGGAGAACGAGCGCGGCATCCCCATCCTGGACGGCGTCGTGGCGCACCTCGAATGCGAGAAGCGGACGGCGGTCCCCGGCGGCGATCACACGGTATTCTTCGGGTTGGTCGTCGGGGGTGCCGTCACGGACCGGCGCCCGCTGCTCTACTACCGCGGGGGCTACGCCGGCCTGAGCCGCTGATGCGCACCGTCGATCGCATTCGCATCCGCGCCCCCTGGGCGCGCGTCTTCGCCGCCGCCAGCACGGTGGCCCGTTGGCCGGCGATCCTCCCGCACTATCGCTGGGTCCGAATCCTCGAGGGCGGTCTGGTCGAGATGGCGGCGTGGCGGCCGTTCGGAATCATCAAGTATCCCACCTGGTGGGTCTCGGAAATGACCGTGGACCAGGCGGCCGGCGAAATCCGATACCGCCACGTCCGGGGTATCACGCGCGGGATGGACGTGGTGTGGCGCCTCGTGGAAGGGAAAGACGGCGTGGACGCAGAGATCGTGCATACGTGGGACGGGCCGGGATGGCCGCTGGTGGGACGGCTCGCCGCGGACCTCGTGATCGGACCGGTGTTCATTCACGGTATCGCCTCGCGCACACTCGCGGGAATCAAGGCCGCAGCGGAGCGAGGCGTATGAAAGCGCCGCGGCGCGTGGTCATCACCGGCATCGGCGCGGTGACGCCCATCGGGACGGCGGCCGACGGGCTATGGGCGGGTCTCGAAGCGCGCGCGTCCGCGGTCCGCACGATCACGCGCTTCGATCCTACGCCGTTCCGCAGCCGCATCGCCGCCGAGATTCCCGATTTCCGGCCCCAGGATCATCTCGATGCGAAGCGCGCCCGGCGGCTCGACCGCTTCTCGCAGCTCGCCGTCGCGAGCGCGCGGCTCGCGCTCGAGGATGCCGCGGTGGCCGCGCGCGACGAAGACCCGGACCGGGTGGGCGCGATGATGGGGTCCGCGCTGGGGGGCGTGGCCTTCGGCGAGTCGCAGGTGCCCAAGTATCTCGCGGAAGGTCCGCGCGGCCTGGACCCGTCGCTGGCGCTGGCGGTGTTCTGCGGCGCCGCGAGCTGCAACATCGCGATCGAGTTCGGCTTCACCGGGCCCAACGCCACGAATGCCATGAGCTGCGCATCGGGGACGATCGCGGTCGGTGAAGCCTTCCACGTCGTGCGCGACGGACGCGCGGACGTGATGCTCGCGGGCGGGGCCGAGGCGCCGCTCGCCCCGCTCACCTTCGCCGCCTTCAGCATCATCCGGGCGATGAGCAGGCGCAACGACGATCCGGCCCGCGCGTCGCGGCCCTTCGACGCGGGACGCGACGGCTTCGTCATGGGGGAAGGAGCGGCGGTGCTCGTGCTGGAGGAGCGCACCCGGGCCGTCGCCCGGGGCGCCAAGATCTACGCCGAGGTCGTGGGCCACGCGTACACCAACGACGCGTATCACATGACCGCCCCGCGCCCCGACGGGCGCCAGGCCGCGCGCGCCATTCGCCTCGCCCTCGCCGACGGCGACGTGACGCCCGGCGAGGTCGGCTACATCAACGCGCACGGCTCGTCCACACCGCTGAACGATCCGACGGAGACGGCCGCGATCAAGCAGGTGTTCGGGGATCACGCCTACCGCCTGACGGTCAGCGGCACCAAGGGCTACTACGGCCACGCGCTCGGCGCGAGCGGCGCCATCGAAGCCGCCATCTGCGCGCTCGCCCTGGCGCGCGGCTGGCTCCCGCCCACGCTCAACCTCGAACGCCCGGATGCCGGCTGCGACCTGGACTGCCTGCCGGGGGCGGGGGGTGGGCGCGCGGCCGCGCCCGCGGCGGTCGTCTCGAACTCGTTTGGCTTCGGAGGGATCAACGCAGCGCTGGTGTTGCGGCCCGACGCGGGCACGCCGTAGATTGCCCCCGCCTTCACACTCCGGAGCAGACTCGTGAACGTCCACACCCTGCGGCCGCTCGTGGCCGAATTCGTCGGCACTGCCCTGTTCGTCTTCATCGGCGCCGGCAGCGTCGTCGCCAATGCGGCGTCCGGCAACGCCCTCGGCGCAGTCGGGACCGCCCTGGCGCACGGCGTCGGGCTGGCGATCATCGTCACGATGACGATGGCGATCTCGGGCGGCCACATCAATCCGGCCGTGAGCGTGGCGCTGTGGCTCGCGAAGAGGATCGACGCCAAGACCCTCGGCCTCTACGTGCTGGCGCAGCTAGTCGGGGCGATCGCGGGCGCGCTGCTCGTGAAGGGGTTCTTTCCCGCCGCGGCGGCACGCGTGACATCTCTGGGCACGCCGCAGCTCGCCAGCACCTTGGGCCTGTTCGACGGAATCGCGGTCGAAGCGGTGCTGACCTTCTTCCTCGCGAGCGCCGTGTTCGGCACCGCCGTATCGCCGCAGGCGCCCAAGGTAGGGGGCTTCGGCATCGGCTTGGCGGTGTTCGTGTGCGCCCTGACGGGCGGCGCGCTCACCGGCGCCGCGATGAACCCCGCGCGCGCGTTCGGTCCCGCGCTCGTCGCGTGGGACTGGCACGGTCAGGCGATTTACTGGATCGGGCCGGTGCTGGGCGCGGCAGCGGCGGCGGCGCTGTGGAAGTTCGTGCTGCTGCCGCGGGACGTCACCGATTTGACCTGATGGGGTCGGGGCACGGCATGCCGTGCCCCTACAGTCCCTCCGCGAGGGCCGGCGCGAAATACGTGAGGATAATGTCCGCGCCGGCCCGCCGGATGGCCGTCACCGACTCCCACATCGCCCGCGTTTCGTCCAGCATCCCCCGCTCCGCCGCCGCCTTGATCATCGCGTACTCACCGCTCACCTGATAGGCGGCGAGCGGTGATCCGAACTCCTCCTCGGCGCGGCGAATGAGATCGAGACAGGGCCCCGCGGGCTTCACCATCACAATGTCCGCGCCCTCGTCGAGGTCGAGCCGGATCTCCTTCATCGCCTCGTCGCCGTTCGTCGCCGCCATCTGATACGTCTGGCGGTCGCCGAACTGCGGCGTCGATCCCGCCGCCTCGCGGAACGGGCCGTAGAACGCGGATGCGAACTTGGCGGCGTACGACATGATCGGCAGATGCGCAAAGCCCGCGGCGTCGAGCGCTTTGCGGATGCCGGCGACCCGCCCGTCCATCATGTCGCTCGGCGCGACGAGATCCACGCCGGCCCGCGCCTGCGTCACCGCCACCTTGCCGAGCAGATACACGGACGAATCGTTGTCCACGTCGCCATCACGGATCACGCCGCAGTGACCGTGGTCGGTGTACTCGCACAGACACACGTCGCCCATCACCAGGAGTTGCGGGACGGCGCGCTTCACGGCCCGGATCGCCTGCTGGACGATTCCCTGCTCGTCGTGCGCCTCGGACCCCGTCGCGTCTTTCGCCGCCGGAATGCCGAAGAGGATGATGCCCCCCAGGCCCAGCCCCGCCGCGCGCTCGGCGTCTTTGACCAGCTCGTCCACCGACACCTGCGCAACGCCGGGCATCGCCGGCACCGGACGACGCAGCCCCTCGCCGTGGGTCACGAACAGGGGCCACACGAGCTGCGACGGGACGATGTGCGTCTCTTGTACGAGGCGGCGCAGCGCCGCGGTGCGACGCAAGCGTCGCATCCGCCGAATCGGGAACTGCGCTGCTGATGGGGAGGGGGAGGGGCTCGGGGGGCTCATCGCGTGAGTAAGCTCGCCGCGCCTTCGGCCTCGAGCAAGCGGGCGACCTCCTCGCCTGCCGCCTCGGGTCGCGCCGGATCTACCTCCGCCGATGCCGTCAGCTGAACGGATCCATCCCCAGCGGTCACCCGACCAAACAACCTGCTCCCGGCTCCCTGCTCGCTGCTCCCGACGTAGGCAGCGACCGGCGCCTGGCACCCTCCTCCCAGCGCCGCCAGCAATGCCCGCTCCGCCGCCACGGCGCGCGCGCTCGCGGCATCGGCGAGCGGGCGGAGCGCCTCCCGCGCGGCTCGGTCGTCCGCCCGGATCTCGAGGCCGAGCGCGCCCTGACCCGGCGCGGGCATGACATCGAGAGGATCGACCGGCACTCCCTTGGCACCAAGCCCCAGCCGCTCCAAACCCGCGACGGCGAGCAAGGCCGCGTCCAGACTTTCTCCGTCTTCGACTTTTCGGACCCGCGTAGGGACGTTGCCTCGCAGCGGCACGACCTCGAGATCGGGACGGAGATAACGGACCTGCGTCACGCGCCGCAGACTGGACGTGCCGACGCGGGCGCCCGGCGGGAGCGCGAGCAGCGAAGCGCCGCCCACGAGAGCGTCGCGCGGGTCGTGCCGAGCCGGCACCGCTCCCAACTCGAGGCCGGGGGGCAGCGTGGTGGGCAAATCCTTGAGCGAATGCACCGCGACGTCGATGCGACCGTCGAGCAGCGCGTCCTCGATCTCCTTGGTGAAGAACCCCTTGCCTTCGAGCTCATGCAGTGGCCGGTCCACCTCGGCATCGCCGCGCGTCTTGAGGATCACGATCTCGGCGCGCACGTCGTGCTCGGCCAGGCGGGACTGGACCCACTCGGCTTGCCACTGGGCCAGGCGGCTCCCCCTGGTGCCGAGCTTCACGCGAAGCGCCTGACCAGCGACTGGACCAGACCGGGAACGGTGTGCGGCTCCGCTTCCAGGACGTTGCGGATACCCAGCTCGCGCGCCGTGCCCGCCGTAATCGGGCCGATCGTACCCGCGACGAACCGGCCCGAGATCGCGGCATCACGCCCCACGAGGTCCACGAAACAGCGGACCGTGGACGACGAGGTGAACGTGACGGCGTCGATGCGGTCGCCCGCGATTTCGGCCGCCAACCCGCGGAGGTCTGTCTTTGCGGGGACCGTGCGGTAGACGGGCGCGACCTCGACGGACGCGCCATGCGCCCGCAACCCGGCCGCGAGCGCCTCGCGGGCGTCCTCCGCGCTTGGGATCAGGACCCGGGCGCCGCCGAGGGTGCCGCCGCTCCGGGCGACCAGCGCTTCCGCCAACGCTTCACCGACGAATTCGTCGGGCACCAGCGCGGGGGCCACGCCGCGCTGCGTCAGCGCGTCGGCGGTGGCGGCACCGATCGCGGCGACGGCCGTGGACGCGAACACGCGTGGCGTGAGGCCCCAGGCGACGAGGCGGTCGAAGACGATCTGCACGGCGTTCTGGCTCGTGAATACGACCCAGCGGTAGGCGGACAGTCCGGAGAGGGCGGCGCGGAGGGCGCCGAGATTCTCGAGCGGTTGAATACTGATGACGGGTGCGAGCACGGCGGCGGCGCCGTGAGCTTCGAGCGCCCGCACCAGGTCGCCCGCTTGCTCCCGCGCGCGCGTAACCACGATGCGGCGCCCCTCGAGTGGCCCCCCCCGTTCCATGCGTCGTTGCAATCTCACCGCCGGTCTCCCCATTATCAAGGAATGCTCCGGTCTTTCCGCGCGGCGCTGGGCCGTTTCTGCGTGCGGCGCGCCGCCGCCTGCCAGCGCGACGCTCCGCGGCGCGCGATCCTGTGGTTACGCCTCGGGTCGAAGCTCGCGCCTGGATTCGCCGATACCTATCCCGCGCTGGTGCACCTGTCGCGGGCGCTCGAGGATCGCTGGGGCGCCGTCACCGCGGCACGCGAGGCCACCGTCCGCTTTCCCGATCACGCGGATGCGTGGATGTTGCTCGGGGAGGCGCTACAGATGGTGTTTCGCCAGGACGAGGCGCTCGGCGCCTTCGAGCAGGCGTTATCGCTCGAGGAGCGCGCCGACGCCGCGATGGCGGCCGGCACGCTGTACCAGCGGAGCGGACAATTCGCCGACGCCGCCGCCCGCTTCGCGCGCGCCTACGCGGCCGGCGGCGGCGCGATGGCGTTGTGGCACAATGCGCAGGCGCTCTATGACGCGGGCGATCACGGCGCGGCGGACGAGGCGCTCAATCTCTGGGCCACCCAGGTTCCGGACGGCCACGAGCGGCTGTCGGAAGCGCGGGCCCAGCTGCGCGCGAAGGGAGAGGGCCGCCCAGCCAGCTAGGGCTTGCGCGTACGGCGGTACAGCAGGACGGCGTAGCTGACCAGAATGACCGCGGTCGCGATGTAGGCCGCGACCATGTAGCCGCTGTTCGCCGGTATGGTCTCAGACATGGCCCACCTCCCCTGCCGCCTCCAGCTGCTCGCGGAGGTAGCTCAATGCGTAGCGCTGGATGACGAACCCGACGTACAACAGCGTGAACACGCCCAGCGAGAACAGCCACGTGGCGAGCATGCTCCCCGGCAAGGACGGGGAGCTGGGCTTCAGGACGATGGGCATGGGATGCAGCGTGCGGAACATGTAGACGCTGAAATGGATAAAGGGCACGAGGCACATCCCGCAGATGCCCAGCACTGCCGCGTAGCGGGCTCGCGCGCCCGGGTCTGCCACGGCACTGCGCAGCAACAGATACCCCACGTAGAGGAGGAAGAGGAACAGCGTTAACGTCAGCCGGGCGTCCCACGACCACCACGTCCCCCAAATGGGCTTCCCCCAGATGGGGCCGGTCGTCAGCACGATGGCCGCGAAGACCGTGCCCGCTTCCGCCGACGCTTCCGCAAAGCGGTCCAGCCGCGGGTCCTTCAGAAACAAGTAGAAAATGCTCGCGAGACCAACCAGCACCATCGCGGCTTCGGCCCAGATGGCCGCCGGAACGTGCAGGTAGAAGATCTTCTGGGCCAGTCCCTGGGCTCGTTCGATCGGCGTGAACGCGAGCGCGCGCACGTACACGCCCGCCAGCAGGAGGAGCCCGACAGCCGTGATCCAGCGTCCTGCGCCCAGCAGCCTCATTCGCTCACCGTCGCGGGAAAGAGGACGAACGCGAGCACAACGAAGAGAATATCGAACGCCGCCAGCAACCTAAGCCACCCCCCCGCCTCGCTCAAGGGACGGCCGGCGAGGAGCGATGCGGTCGTGAGCACGGCCCAAATCAGCGGGGGAATCATGAACGGCAGGAGCAACACCGGCAGCAGCAGCTCGGCGAACCGCGTCCGCGCGGTCATCGCGCTGAACAGCGTGCCCACCGCCACGAATCCGACCGTGGCGAGAGCGATGACCGCGACGAGCGGCAGGATCACCGGCAGGATCCGGACGTTGAAGAACAGGGCGAACAGCGGCAGCCCGATCGCCTCGACCGCCCCCACGAAGACCAGGTTCGCCAGCAGCTTACCCAGATAGATGCTGCCGCGGCTGATCGGCGCGAGCAGCAGACCCTCCAAAGCCTGGTTCTCGAGCTCGAGCTGGAAAGCGCGGTTCAGGGCGAGCATCGCGGCGAACGTGAACGTCACCCAGAGAATGCTGGGAGCGAGATCTACGGCGGCAACGGCGGTCGGGTCGCGGCCAAAGTTGAACACCATTAGGACGAGGACGGTGAACACGACGGCCGACAGAATCGCCGTGCGCGACCGGAACTCGACCAGCAGGTCCTTGCGCGCCACGCTCCACGCGTGGCGGACGAATTCAGCCACCGCCCCCACCGCCCCCCCCCCCTCCACTGATCGCGCGGCGGTACGCCTCGGCGATCTCCGCAGCCGCGCGTCCGCCCCGCGGGGCGAGATGCACGAACCGGCCCGCCCGCATGAACGCTACGTCGGTCGCCAGCTCCGTCCCCTCCTCGACATTGTGCGTGACGAGAACCGTCGCGCGACCTTGCGCCGCCTGCTGGGCGAGGAGCCGGCTGAACGCCTCCGCGGCCATCCGGTCGAGGCCCGTGAACGGCTCGTCGAGCAGCAGCACCCGGGGGTCGTGCACGAGCGCGCGGGCGATGGCGACGCGCTGCACCAGGCCCCGGGACAGCGCCCGCACGGGTCGGTCGGCGTAATCCTCGAGCCCGAGGCGGGACAGCAAGTCCCCCGGCGGCTGCACGTCGTACAGCGACGCCCAGAAGGCGAGGTTCTCCCGTACCGTGAGTTGCCCGTAGAGCTGCGGCTGGTGGCCGATCCACCCCACCGCGCGGCGGCCGCCCTCGACGTGCGCGCGCCCCCGCTGCGGCTCGATCAGGCCCGCCAGCACCTTGAGCAGCGTGGTTTTCCCCGCGGCGTTGGGACCAAAGACCGCGAGCGTTTGGCCGGGTTGGACTGTGAAGGAAACGTTATCGAGAGCCCGTACGGGGCCGAAAGAATGCTGCAGTCCGTCAGCCAGCAGCATCGATAGCGGCGGCGAGCTCGTTCAGGTCGTAGGGTTTGACGAGGTAGCGGCTGTGCCCCAGATCCAGGACATTCATGAGGGGCTCCATGCTCACGTAGGCGGTCGTCACCACAACCGGCAACGTGGGCTGCGTTTCGCGGATGCGCTGGAGCAGCGCGATGCCGTCCGTGTCGGGAAGGCGCATATCGAGGACGAGCACATCAGGCTGAAAATGGGCGAGTTGGCGCATCGCCTCCGCGCCGCTGGGCGCGTACGCCATGGCGTACTTCCCCTCAAAGAAGCGCTCGTAGGAATGCTGGAGCGCCGCCTCGTCCTCGACGAACAGGACCTTGCGCGGCATCGGGGGTTGAGGAGCGGGAGTGGCGGCCATGGGGGGCCAATATACGGTGCCCGCCCGGTCAGGGCACGCCGGTTTCGAGCTCAAAGAGGTCGTCCAGCTTGGTAAGCACGAGGAGGAACCGCAGCTCCTCATTGGCGCCCCGGAGACACACCGTCTGACGTCGTTCGGCCGCTTTGCGCTGGATCAGCATCAACGCTCCCAGCCCCGCGCTGTCCACCGAGCGGGTGCCGGACAGATCGATCACCAGGCGGCCGGCCCCCTCGGCAAGCAGGTCCAGCACCTCCCCGGCGGCGCGGCGGAACGCGGTGCGCGACTCGAGATCGAGCCGCTCCGGCGCCGCCAGAGTCCTCTCTAACAGGCGCGTCGACATCAAAGTGGTCTCCACAGGCATCGTTGACATAGGTCCTCGGGCGAGGTCTTATGCGACTCCGATGCCATTTCAGCTAAGACGCGCTGCATCAAGCGGTTGTCAAAAACAGCGTGAGCCTGGTCACGCCGAGACCTGCCGCATAGCGAGCGGCGCGGCGCAACTTGCTAGACTTGCCCTCTTCCTTAATATCCTCCGGGACATGACGACCGAGCGCATCGAAACCCTCCTCGACGAGCAACGCCGCTTCCCCCCACCGGATGGCTTTCGGGCTGCAGCCCATGTGCGCGACCAATCCCCGTACGAGCGTGCGCGTCGCGATCCCGAAGGTTACTGGGCGGACTGGGCCAAGCAACTCGAATGGATTCGTCCGTGGGATCGCGTGCTCGAGTGGAAACCGCCGCACGCCAAGTGGTTTCTGGGTGGGCAGCTGAACGCATCCGCGAACTGCCTCGATCGCCACGTCCGCGCGGGCCGTGCCGGCCGGCTCGCGCTGATCTGGGAAGGGGAGCCCCCCGGAGAGGTGCGGCGCATCACGTACGGCGAGCTGCACGCCGAGGTGAACAGATTCGCCAACGTGTTGAAGGGGCTCGGGGTCGCCCGGGGCGATCGGGTCGCCATTTATCTGCCCATGGTGCCCGAGGTAGCGGTGGCGATGCTCGCGTGCGCGCGCATCGGCGCCGTCCACACGGTCGTGTTCGGCGGCTTCTCGGCCGAGTCGCTGCGCGACCGCATCAACGATGCCGCAGCCAAGGTCCTCATCACCGCGGACGGCGGGTATCGCCGTGGGGCCGTGGTACCGCTCAAGCAGAATGCGGACGACGCGCTCACCGCGACGCCGACCATCGCGCACGTCGTCGTGCTGCGGCGCACCGGACAGAGCGTTCCGATGCAAGCGGACCGCGACCACTGGTGGGCCGACTTGATGGCCAAGGCTGGGCGCGAATGCGCTCCCGAGCCGATGGATGCCGAGGACCCGCTGTACATCCTCTACACCTCCGGCACGACCGGAAAGCCCAAAGGCATCCTGCATACGACCGGCGGCTATCTCACGCACGTCTACGCCACGACCAAGTGGGTGTTCGATCTCAAGGACGATGACGTCTTCTGGTGCACGGCCGACGTCGGCTGGGTGACCGGCCATTCATACGTCGTATACGGCCCGCTGGCACTTGGCGTTACGGAAGTGATGTACGAAGGAGCCCCCGACCATCCGGGCAAGGATCGCTTCTGGGAGATCTGCGCGAAGCATGGCGTGACCGTCTTCTACACCGCGCCCACGGCGATCCGCGCGTTCATGAAATGGGGCGTTGAGCTGCCCGCGCGGCACGACCTGGCCAAGCTGCGGCTGCTCGGCTCCGTGGGCGAGCCCATCAATCCTGAAGCGTGGATGTGGTATCAGGAGCACA
Organism: Gemmatimonadales bacterium; assembly: GCA_040901965.1. GTDB lineage: Bacteria > Gemmatimonadota > Gemmatimonadetes > Gemmatimonadales > GWC2-71-9 > 20CM-2-65-7. Next base: position 81,493 of record JBBDYB010000016.1, read on the forward strand.
TCGGCGGGAGACGCTGTCCCATTGTGGACACGTGGTGGCAGACGGAGACCGGTGGCATCATGATCACGCCGCTCCCTGGGGTGACAACCACGACGCCGGGCTCGGCGACGATTCCCTTCCCCGGCATCGAAGCCACGCTGCTGGACGGCGACGGCAAGGAAGTGAAAGTGGGAGGCGGGTATCTCGCGATCTCGCGCCCGTGGCCGGGAATGCTGCGGACGATCTGGGGCGACGATGAGCGCTACCGCCAGGTCTACTGGAGCAAGTGGTCCAACACCTACTTCCCCGGCGACGGAGCGAAGCGCGGCGAGGACGGCAACTTCTGGATTCTGGGCCGCGTGGACGACGTGCTCAACGTCGCCGGCCACCGCATCGGCACCATGGAAGTCGAGAGCGCTCTCGTCGATCACGCCGCCGTCGCCGAGGCCGCCGTCGTGGGCAGAGCGCACGAGCTCAAGGGCCAGGCCCTGGCCGCGTTCGTGACGCTAAAGGACGGCCGTCAGGGCACCGACGCGCTGCGCGAGGAGTTGAAGCAGCACGTCTCCAAAAAGATCGGCGCGCTCGCGAGGCCCGACGACATCCTCTTCTCCGCCGATCTGCCGAAGACCCGCAGCGGCAAGATCATGCGCCGGTTGCTGAAGGACATTGCCGAGGGACGCGCGCTCGGCGACACGACCACGCTCGCCGATCCCGCCGTGGTGGCAAAGCTCAAGGACCAGTACGAGGCTCAGGAAAGCTAGGCGGCGGAGGGCGGCGGAGGGCGGCGTAGGGCGGCGAGGGACACGATCCAGATCGCCGTGATAATCACCGCGCTCGCCACGCACCAGCGGCAGATCGCGTGAATGACGAAGAGCTCGAGATAGGTCAGGTAGAGCGTAAACAGCAGGCCGCCGGTCGCCAGCGCCGCGAGGACCAGCATGGGTCCACGCCGGGTGAGCGCCGCCGGCCGCAGGGCGGCGAGCGCCACCGCGAGAATCGCGGCATAGCCAACCACGCCGTACGCGGCGACCGGGATCCCCAAGAACCTCGCCCACCGGCTCGCCTGCACCGTGTCGCATCCGCCGGTACCGCATTTCAGCTCGCCGCTCACGCCGATCTGATGCAGCCACAGATACAGGGCGACGAAGAACCCGACCAGCGCCAGCAGGGCGATGGCCTGCCGGTGCCGCATTACCGGCGGCGGGCGGCGCGGGCGGCGGCGATGGCGCTGTCTACCGCGGCCTTGAACGCATCGGAGTTGTTTCGTCCGGTATACTTGACGCCGTTGACGTAGAAGGTCGGCGTGCCGTCCACCAGACGCTGCTCCCCTTCCTGCCGGCTGAATTCAATCCGCGACGCGTACCGCCCGCTCTCCATGCAGGCGTCGTAGCGGGCGAGATCGAGGCCCGCAGCCCGCGCGAAATCGCGGAACAGGCGCGAGGGATCCTTGCCGGTCTGCGCCCAGGAGTGGTTGTAGAAGAGCTGGTCGTGCATCTCCCAGAACTTCCCTTGCTCGCCCGCGCATTGCGCGGCATGCGCCGCGAGCCGCGCGTACGGATGCATGGGAAGGGGATAGTCACGGTAGCGCCAGCGCACTTTGCCCGTCGCGATCAACTGCTCCTTGATCGTGGGCATCTGGAGCGTCGCAAAGCCGGCGCACGCTGGACACTCGAAATCCCCGTACTCGATCACCTCGACGGGCGCGGTGTCGGAGCCGAGCGTGTACCCGCGGAAACCGTCGTCCACGACCGTCGGCGGCGGCCCGGCCGCCGCTTTCGTAGCGCCCGGTCCCTCGCGCAACAAGACGAAGAGCGTCAGGCCCAACGCCACCGCCAACCCCGCCATCACCACATAGAACCGATTCATGCGTTCGGCTTCCTCCTCGCAGTCTCTGACGATGGGGTCCTTCTGGAACACGGGAACCCGTGTTCCAACCGTGGCATTATACAATGCAACCCACTATCTTGCGGCGCCGTTCCACCAGACCTGAACTCCGAGAGGACACCCCGGCATGGCCAAAAAGCGTAGTGAGCCCAGAAAATACGCGATCCCCACGAGCTTCGAGCAGGCACGCGACGAGCTGTTCTCCCACATTCTCCGCTGCGGCGTTTTGGAAGCGACGCCCGAACACCAGAAAGAGTGGTTCGACGACACGATGCTGTACCTGGCGGATCGCTTCCAGGATCTGACCGACATCGAGCTGGGCGAGCTGCGCGTGTTGGGCGAGCGCTATTGCCGCCCCGTCGTGGCTCGGACCGCACCCGTCGGCGCCGACGCCTGAGCGCGGGACCGATGCGGCCGTCGGGCGCCCACCTGGGCGCCCTTTTTGTTTCTCCTAACGTCCGCTCCACCACGCGGGGAACCGGCGCAGCCGCCAGCCCGCCGCCGCGCGGACGCCGCCGCCCAACCCCAGCTCCCCGTACCAGTTCTGCCATCCCCGCCGCCGTCCCGGTGCGCCTTCGAGCCCCACCAGCAACGCTATGTACCCCGCTCCGGGTGAGCCGCGCCGCGCGGTGAGCGCCGCGCCGAGCCCGCCGTAGAGGCCCACACCCTTCCGGGCTGCGGGCGTCACGAGAAACTGCAGGGTCAGCTGGGCGCGCGCGGCGGCCCGCCCGCCGGCGGCTCCGGCCGCGACGGCAAGCGCGACGCGGCTCTGGGTACCCGGCCGGTAGGCGAGGCCGGCTTCCGCCCCGGCGAACGTGTGCCGCGCCACGGCGACGGCCGCGCCGGCACTGAGCTCCGTCGCGGCGAGCCGCTGCGCGTGCGCCGGGCCGGCGAGCGCGGCGAGCGCCGCGCCCGCGAGCAGCATCCTACACGACAACGTCGTAGCTGATCTGGATGTCGGGGGCGAGCGAAGCCACCACGGAGCAGTACTTCGCGAGCGACAGGTCGATCGCGCGGCGTGCCTTGGTCTCGTCCACGCCCTCGCCGCGAATCGTGAACGCAAAGCGGATGGCCGTGTAGCGGCGCGGCTGCGTCTCGCGGCGGGTGCCGTGGACGTGAACCTCCAGCGCCGCGAGCTTGACGCGCTGCTTCTGGAGGATGAGGACCACGTCGGCGGCGGTGCAGCTCGCCGCCGCGAGCAGCAGCAGCTCGACCGGCGAGGTCGCGGTTTTGGAATCGCCGTCCACGAGAATCGGCGGCTTGCCGACGCCGGCGCCCTCGAATTGCAGCTGCTCGGTCCAACGCATCGTCACTTCGGCGGTGCGGCTGGCCATCTCAATTCCCCCGGCGCGTGGTCAGCCCGACGTACACGCGGTGCCGGCGCAACCGATCCATCGCGTGGTACTCGAGCAGCCAGTTGAACGTCGATCGGTAATGCAGCTCGAAGCCGAACACCAGGTTGAGCCACAGGCCGGGACAGTTGGGATCGGATCCGCAGCCGTCGCGCCCGGCGAGACCGAGGCCGAACCCGACGTACGGCGTCGCCACCTCCTCGTCGTCGGTGAACCGCCACAGCGCTTCGAAGTTGCCGACGTAGGTGTTGGGTCCGTTGAACACGCCGATCTCCGCGGAGGGGCGCAGGCGGACGCGATTCGAGAACAGATCGCCGACGTCGAGCGTGGTGCCGAGAACGAGCTGGCCGGCGCCGCGCAAATCGATCCCGCCCCGCACGCCGAAACCGAACAGCCCGATCCGCGTGCCGGTCCGGGCGCCGGGGCCTTTCGGCGGCACGAACTCCTGAGCCGCGGCAACGTTGGCGGCCAATGTGCCGAGCAGCGCCATGGCGACAATCCGCATCCGTGCTCCTCCGCCGGTCACCGGTGGAACTGCGCCGTGGTGCGCGCGGCCGTCCGTCCGTAGTCCCATATCGCGTACACCGCAATCGCCGCGGTGGCCCACGCCAGCGGCCGCACGAGCGGCGATGCGGCGATGGCCGCGGCCAGCGTCAACAGCTGCGCGATTGTGACCGCCTTGCCGCCGGCGCGGGCCGGCAGCGCCACCGGGCGGCGCAGGAGCCACGTGCCGCAGAAGCCGAGCACCGCCAGGAGATCCCGCAGCAGCACGCCCGCGAGCTCGTACCATTCGAGCAGGCCGCGGCTCGCCACGGTGAAGAATGCCACCGCCATGAACAGCTTGTCGGCGATCGGATCGAGCACGGCGCCGACGCGCGAGCCGCCGAAGCGCCGCGCCAGGACGCCGTCCAGCACGTCGCTGGCCGCGGCGGCAGCCACGATCACGAGCTGCCACGCCGGCGCCCGGACAAAGGGGAACAGCCCGGCGAGCGGAAGTCGAAGCGCCGTCACGACGTCGGCCGCCGTGACCCACGGTTTCACTTGCCCCTCGCTGGCGCGCGTCGTACCTTCACCCCGTGAACGTGAATCTGCTGAAACAGGCGGCCATATTCCAAGACCTCGACGAAGGCGAGCTGGCGCGCGTGGCGGAAGTGTGCCGCGAGCAGAAGTTCTCCCTCGGCCAGTACGTCTTCAAGGAAGGCGAGCCCGGTAACCGCCTCTTCCTCATCTCGGAAGGCGAGGTCCGGATCTCGCGGACGATCCCCGGCTCGGGCGAAGAAGCGCTGGCTGTGCTGAAGCCGGGGTCCTGCTTCGGCGAGATGTCGATCTTCGACCGCTCGGAGCGCTCCACCGACGCGATTGCCAACGTCTCCTGTACCCTGATTACGATCGCGCGCTCCGACTTCGAGCTGCTCCTCGACTTCAACCGGGACATCGCCTACAAGGTACTGTGGTCGGTCGTGCGGCTCCTGTCCGCCCGGCTCCGGGTGACGAACGACAATCTGCGGTCGTTCCTCGCCATGTCCATGTTCTAGG
>JBBDYB010000017.1:0-84449 GCA_040901965.1 Gemmatimonadales bacterium
CCCCCCCCCCCCCCCCCCCCCCCCCCCCCCCCCCCCCCCCCCCCCCCCCCGCCACCCTGCTGCGCCGCGACGAGCTCCATCTCCTGGGCGACCACAACGTGGCGAACGCACTCGCGTCCGCCCTGGCCGTGCACGAAGCCGGCGTTGCTCCGGCGCTGATCGCCGAGGGGCTGCGGTCGTTTCGGGCGCTGCCGCACCGGCTCGAGCCCGTGCGCGAGGTGCGCGGGATCCTGTGGATCAACGATTCCAAGGCGACGAATATTGCCGCGACCGCCGTCGCCGTCGCCGCGATGGATCGGCCGTATGTCCTGCTCCTCGGAGGACGCCACAAAGGCGAGCCTTACACCCGGCTCGCCCCGCTGCTCGCCCCCCCCGGGCGCTGCCGGCTGGTGATCGCCTACGGCGAGGCGGGGCCGCTCGTGGAAAAGGATCTCGGCGGCAAGGTCAAGCTCGAGCGCGGTACGACGTTCAAGGATGTCGTCACCCGCGCGCGCCGCGCGGCCAAGGCCGGGGACGCCGTGCTGCTGTCGCCCGCGTGCTCGAGCTACGACATGTTCAAGAACTACGAAGAGCGGGGGGCCACATTCCGGCGGCTAGTCGAAGCGCTGTGACGGCGTGGGAGGACCGGCTCCTCGCGGTGGTCACCGCGGTCCTGGTCGTCTTCGGCCTCGCGGCGGTGTACGGCGCGTCGAGCCTGGTCACCACGGCGGGTGGGCAGGTCGGGGCCAGCTTCGCGCTGCGCCAGGCGGTGGGCGCCGCGGTGGGCGGGTTGCTCGCGATCGCGTTCGCGCGCATGGATTATCACCGTTGGCGCCGCTGGGCATGGCCGCTCCTGGGAGTGACCGCGGTGCTGCTCCTGATTCCGCTGCTCCCGTTCACGCACGCCATCACGCCCACGATCAACGGCGCCCGCCGCTGGGTGAACCTCGGTGTGCTGACGCTGCAGCCCTCGGAGTTCGCGAAGTTCGCCGTCGTCGTATGGTGCGCGATGCTCGCCGCCAAGAAGGGCGATCAGCTCCGCGAGTTCAGGCGGGGCGTGCTGCCGTTCGTGGTGATTCTGGTTCCGGTGACCGGGCTCATCTTCCTCGAGCCCCATCTGTCCATGGCGCTGCTCGTCGCGATCCTCGCCGGGACGGTGCTGTTCACCGCGGGCGCGCGGATCGGACACTTTCTCGCGCTCTGCGTGGCTGCCGGGCCGCTGTTGTATGGGGCGGTGGCGAGCGCGCAATACCGGCTCGCCCGCGTGCTGACGTTCCTGAATCCCGGCGCCGCCCCGACCGAAGCCACGTGGCAGGTGCAGCAGTCGCTCACGGGCATCGGCGCGGGGCAGTTGCTCGGCGCCGGCGTTGGGCAGGGCCAGCAGAAGCTCGGCTACCTGCCGTACGCCTACTCGGACTTCATCTTCTCGACGATTGGCGAAGAGTGGGGGTTCGTCGGGGTGCTCGCGATCGCCCTCTTGTTCGGCACGTTTCTCTGGCTCGGCTTCCGCATCGCGCGAACGGCGCGCGATCCGTTCGGCCAGCTGCTCGCGACCGGTATCACCATGATGATCGGCCTCAGCGTCGTGCTGCACATCGGCGTGACCCTCGCCGTGATCCCCGCGACGGGCGTGACGCTGCCGTTCATGTCGTATGGGCGGTCGTCCTTGATCGTTGCCCTGGCCGCTACGGGCGTCCTGGCAAGCGTCGGCCGCGCGCGCCGCAGCGCGTGAAGATTCTCATCGCCGGCGGCGGTACGGGCGGCCACCTCATGCCGGCGCTCGCGCTCGCGCGCGCGTCTGCCGATGCGGGGCATGAGCCGGTGCTTGTGGGCGCCGCCCGGGGCATCGAGGCGCACATCCTGCCGCGCCATCCGTTCCGGTTTCATCTCCTGCCGATGGAGCCGTTGTATCGCCGCGCGTGGTGGCGGAACGTGCGCTGGCCGGTAATCGCCGTGCAGGCCTGGCGTGCCGCGGGCCGCGTCCTGACAGAAGAGCGGCCCGGAGTCGTGATCGGGACCGGCGGCTACGCGGCGGGGCCCATCGTGTGGCGCGCACAGCGCGCCGGTTTTCCCACGGCGCTCCAGGAGCAAAACGCGTTTCCGGGACTCACGACGCGGCTGCTCACGCGCGGCGCGCGCCAGGTGCACCTCGGCTTTCCAGAAGCGCGCTCGCGCATCACGCCGGGAGCGCGCACGGACGTCTTCGTCCTGGGCAATCCCATTTCACCGCCGACGCAGACGGACCCCGCCGCCGCACGCGCCGAATTCGGTCTCTCGACCACGCGGCCCACGGTGCTCGTCGTAGGTGGGAGCCAGGGAGCGCGCGCGATCAACGACACGCTCGCCCGCGCCCTCGGGCGAGAGCTGCTCGGCGACGTCAACGTCTTGTGGGGCACGGGGACGGCACATGAAGCACGGTACGCACCGCACGGCGTGCCGGGCCGCGTCGTGATCCGCGGGTTCTTCGACCCGATCGCGCCTGCCTACGCCGTGGCCGATCTGGTCGTCGCGCGCGCCGGCGCGATGACGGTCGCCGAGCTGTGCGCGTGGGGCAAGCCGAGTGTGCTCGTACCGCTGCCGACCGCCGCGGCGGATCATCAGACGTTCAATGCGCACGCGCTCGCGACCGCGGGTGCGGCGGTGATGCTCGTCGAGCGCGATCTCTCCCCTGACGCGCTCGCGCATACCGTCGCGTCCCTCACGCGAGACCGCGCGCGACTGGATGCCCTCGGCCGGGCCGCCCGGAGTCGGGGACACCCCCATGCCGCCCGGGCTATCATGTCAAAGGTTTTGACACTGGTCGGAGGGGATTGAGGCTTTTGCAAGTTGCGTAGATTTGCTATATTAGCTGCCCACAGATGACCTTGTTTCGACCCGGGGATCCCCGCCCAATCCACCTCATGGGCATAGCTGGGGCGGGGATGAGCGCTCTGGCTCTCATCGCCAGACACCTCGGAGTAGCCATAACTGGATGCGATTCCGACCCTTCTGGGGCTGGCGCCGCCGATTTGGCAGCCTTGGGAATCCCTGTATGGCGAGGGCACGATCCCAGCCACTTGGAGGGGGCGCGGGCGGTGGTGGTGACGGCGGCCGTTCCCCGGGACCATGCTGAGCTACAGCAGGCGAGGGCTCTAGGCCTCCCGGTCGTGCGCCGGGCGGATGCACTGGGGGAGTTGGTGGCCGATGGGAGCCTCGTGGCGGTCGCAGGCACGCACGGCAAGACGACCACCACGGTGATGATCACGGAGGCACTCACGGCCGCCGGGCGAAACCCTACGGGGCTCGCCGGCGGCCGTGTCGCTGCATGGGGCGGCAACGCGCGCGTCGGGGGCAGCGAGCTGTTCGTCGTGGAGGCCGATGAATACGACAAGGCCTTCCTGTCGCTGCAGCCGACGATTGCAGTCGTGAACAACGTCGAGGCGGATCACCTCGAGTGCTACGGTAGCCTGGCCGCGCTCGAGGACGCATTCGTCGAGTTCGCGGGCCGCGCCAAGCGGGTGATCGTCGGGGCGGATGATGCGGGCGCCGATCGCGTGGCAACGAAGGTCGGCGCACCGGTCTGGCGGGTCGGCCGTGGCGCGACCGCCGACATCCGCATCCGCGACGTGCAGCTCGAGCCGGGCGGCTCGCGGGCCGTGATCGAGCTGCCGGGCGGGCATTCGGTGCAGCTCCAGCTCGCGGTTCCGGGGCTGCACAACGTGCGCAACGCGGCCGCCGCAGTGGCGGTGCTGCACGCGCTCGGGACGGGTCTCGAGGCTGGCGCGCGGGCGCTCGCCGAGTTTCAGGGTGTGGGGCGGCGGTTCGAGCGGTTGGGTGAAGTGGGCGGCGTGACGGTCGTGGACGACTACGCGCACCACCCCACGGAGGTGGCGGCAACGCTCGCGGCGGCGCGGCAAGCGTTCCCCGGCCGCCGGGTGATCGCCGTGTTTCAGCCGCACCTCTACTCGCGCACGGCGCTGCACGGTGAGGCGCTGGGCAAGGCGCTGGCCTCGGCGGATGTCGTGGTCGTGGCCCCGATTTACGGGGCGCGCGAGCAGCCGCTCGTGGGCGTGACGCATCATCTGGTCGTGCGCGGCGCGACGCGGGCGGGCGCGGCGACGGTCGCGGTGCGCGAGCGCGCGGGACTGACGAGCCACGTGGCCCGCGCGGTCCGCCGCGGCGACGTCGTATTTACGCTCGGCGCCGGCGACGTGACGCGGGTCGGACCAGAGCTGCTGGAGCTGCTGCGCGCCGGCAGCGGGATGCAGGGAGCCGTGGCATGAAATGGAAGATCCGGGTCCCTAGATTCCCGCATGCGTCGGGCCGTGTGCTCGGCTGGGGCGGTGCGGCGCTCGTGGTCATGATCGCATGGACCGCGGCACCCGTGGTGCTGCGCCGCCTGGCGTTCTTCCGCGTGCGGCAAGTGGAGCTCGTCGGGATCAAGCATCTCGACGCCGGCGCGGTGCTGGGGGCGCTGCGGCTCGCGCCGCAGGCGAGCGTGTTCGACGACACGAACGTGCTCGCCGACCGGATTCGCGGGCTGAGTGGTGTGGCGGACGCCGCGGTGTCGCGACGGCCGCCGGGATCGCTGAAAGTGATCGTGCGGGAGATCGAGCCGGTCGCGCTGGTCGCCGGTGCGCGGGGCGCGCTCACGGTGGTGGATGCGGACGGCCGGGCGTTGCCGTTCGATCCTGCAGGCCAAGCCGCGGGCGCGGAACTCGATCTGCCGGTCGTGCAATCCGCCGACGGCGGTGTGGTCGGCGTGCTGGCCCGGATCCAGGCATTTGATCCGGCGTTGTTTCAAGCCATCGATGCCGCGCGGCTGACGGGGGGGGGCGGGGGGGGCGGGGGGGGCGGGGGGAGCGAAACGCGCGGCGACGTACTCCTGGAACTGGGCTCTCATCGCCTGCTGTTGGCGCGCGATGCGGGGCCGGAGGTCATACAAGCCGTGGTGTTGGTCGCGAGGGACCTGGCCGCGAAAGCGCGCCCTTATGTCGAGCTCGACGGACGCTACGCGGGCCAGGTAGTCGTGCGGCGCCGGGGAATGAGGAGCGCGTGACGGCCGAGCGCCGGGGAGGCCTCGTTGCGGGCCTCGATCTCGGCAGCACCAAAACGTGCGCGGTGATCGCCGAGCTGGTGGGCGACCTGCCGCGCGCGCCGCTCGCCAAGATTCTGGGTGTGGGATTGGCGAAGAACAGCGGCGTGCGGCGCGGCATGGTGCGCGACATCGATGAGACGACGCGATCCGTCGCGGCCGCCCTCAAGGACGCCGAGCGGATGGCCGGTGTGAAGGTCACGGACGTGACGTGCGGCATCGCGGGTGAGCACGTGTCCGCGCGCGGGTCGTCGGGCGTGGTGGCGGTGAGCGGCGAGGAAATCACGGCGCAGGACGTGGCGCGCGTCAACGAAGTGGCCCGGGCGGTGTCGCTGGGCCGGGATCACGAGCTGCTCCACGACATCCCGCAGGAGTACGTCGTCGATCAGCAGCGCGGCATCTCGGATCCGGTCGGCATGACGGGCACGCGGCTCGAAGTGGAGATGTACCTCGTGACGGTGCAGTCCACCGCCGCGCAGAATCTCCGCAAGAGCGTGCAGCGCGCCGGCTATCGCGTGGCCGACATCGTGCTCGAGCCGCTCGCCGCTTCGTACGCGGTGCTGACGGACGACGAAAAGGAGCTGGGCGTCGCGCTGGTGGAGGTCGGCGGCAGCTCGACGGGCGTGGCGATCTTCCACGAAGGCAAGATCCGCCACCTTGCGTCGCTCAAGTACGCCGGCGCGCACGTCACCAGCGACCTGGTCCAGGGATTGGGCGTGACCCAGGCCGACGCCGAGCGGTTGAAGGAGCGGCATGGCGCGGCCTACACGCCGCTCGTGGACGCCGGGGAGATGGTCAGCCTGCCGTCCACGGTGGGGCAGGGCGCGCGGACGGCCTCGCGCGAGCTGGTCGCGCACATCATCCACCAGCGCGTGGATGAGATCTTCCAGCTCGTGGCCCGCGAGTTCGAGCGGGCGGGATACGCGGCGGGCCGGCTGCCGGCGGGCGTGGTGTTGACCGGCGGCACGGCGCACCTGCCGGGGATGGTCGAGCTGGCGCGCGAGGCATTCGCGGTGCCGGTGCGCGCGGGCCATCCCGAGCTCGGCATCTCGGGACTGGTGGACAGCGTGGAGGCGCCGCGCTACGCGGTGCCGGTCGGCCTGGTGCTCTACGCGGCGCGCAAAGGCGCGCACGGCACGGCGCCGGGCGTTCTGTTCGGCGGAGCGAAAGACAAACTGTTCGGGCCGCTCAAGCGGTGGCTCCAAGACTTCTTCTGATCGTTGCGTCCGATCCCGGGCCCTAGGGGAGAACCATGATCTTCGAACTCGAAGAAACAGTCACGCAAAACGCGCGGATGAAAGTCGTCGGCGTCGGGGGGGGTGGCGGCAACGCCCTGAACCGCATGATCGACGAGCACGTCGGCGGGGTCGAGTTCATCTCCGTGAACACTGACGCCCAGGCGCTCCTTAACAACAAGGCCGACGTCAAAGTGCAGATCGGGAAGAAGCTCACCCGCGGTCTGGGCGCGGGGGCGCGGCCCGAGATCGGCCGCCAGGCGATCGAGGAAAACCGCGACGAGGTGCTGCACAGCCTCCAGGGCGCGGACCTCGTGTTCGTCACCTGCGGCATGGGCGGCGGCACCGGCACGGGCGCGGCACCCATCATTTCGCAGGTGGCCCGCGATCTGGGGGCCCTCACCATCGGGATCGTCACCAAGCCGTTCCTGTTCGAGGGCCGGAAGCGCATGCGCCAGGCGGAGATGGGCATCGCCGAAATGCGCAAGCACGTGGACACGATGATCGTCGTGCCCAACGAGCGGCTGCTCGCCGTGGTGGGCAAGGGCATCCCGTTCCAGGACGCCCTCAAGAAGGCGGACGAGGTCCTGCTGCACGCCACGCAGGGCATCTCGTCCCTCATCTGTGTCACCGGCCTCGTCAATGTAGATTTCGCGGACGTGCGCACCGTGATGCAGAACGGCGGTGCGGCGTTGATGGGGACGGGCACCGGCCGTGGCGAGAATCGCGCGATGGAAGCGGCACAGCAGGCCATCTCGAGCCCGCTGCTCGACAACATTTCCATCGCCGGCGCCACGGGCGTACTCATCAACATCACGGGTGGGGAAGACCTCACACTGGGTGAGGTGACGCAGATCAGCGAAGCGATCCACGACGCCGCGGGCGACGAGGCCGAGATCATCTTCGGCGCCGTCAACGACCCGGCGATGCACGGCGAAGTGCGGATCACGGTCATCGCGACGGGGTTTGATAAGACCGGGGCGATGGCAGACGCCGCGGCGGGCGTGCAGCGGCCGGCCGCCGGCGTGTTGCCGTTCCGCGATCGGGCGGCGCGGCCGACGCCGGCGCCGATGCCGGGGTTCGCCAAGCCGGCCGAGGTCGCTCCCAAGCGCCCGTCCGGACCCGCGCAAGCGCCCCTGAATCCGGAGCTGAATGAGATGGAGATTCCGACCTTTATCCGGAGACAGATGGACTGATGACGTGGCGGACGAGTCACTATGTCGCCGCCGGCGTACTTGCCGGCGGCATGCTCGTCTGGGCCGCGCACGAGGCGTGGCCGTCGCGCGAAACCCCCGTCGCGCTGCCCATCGTGGTGACGAGCGCGTACGACGACTGGGCGGACACCCTCGGCCGCCGCGAAATGCTCGCCGATGTGCTCACCCGCGCCGGCGTCACCGGGCGCGAATATGTGAGCTTCATGAAGGCCATCCGCGCGCTCAACCCGCGCCGCCTCCAGCCGGGGCTCGTCTTTCACGTGCGCCGCCTCAAGGGTGCGTCGGTCGCGCACCGGATCGGCGTGCGCACCGAACCCGAGATCCGGCTGTGGATGACGCGGTTGGGGGGCGACTCAGGGTGGAAGGAAGTCGTCGAGGAAATCCCCTGGGCCGCGGAGCGGCTGCGCACGACGGCCGTGATCCAGACCAACCTGTACGACGCGCTCGATGCCGCGGTCCCCGACTCGTTCCTTCCCCTCCGCCAGCGCGTCGCGCTCGCCTGGGCCATCGCCGACGTCTACGACTGGGAAGTGGACTTCACGCGCGATCTCCGGCCGGGCGATCGGGTGGACGTGCTGATCGAGCGGCTGCAATCAGAGGAAGGCGAGCGGCGCCTGGGCCGGATCCTGGCGGCCCGTGTGGACGTCGCCGGCTCCCCGAGCTACGCCTTTGCGTTCGAGACCGAGACGGGGCGAGACGACTTCTACGACGAGAAGGGCCGGTCGCTGCGCCGCGCGTTCCTGCGCGCGCCGTTGCGCTATCGCCACATCTCGAGCCGCTTCGGCGGCCGCTACCATCCCATCCGCAGGACGTGGCGCGCGCACCAGGGCACCGACTACGCGGCCGCGTGGGGCACGCCGGTGCGCGCCACCGCCGACGGGGTCGTGAGCCTGGCCGGGCGCAACGGCGGCTACGGCAACCTCGTCGAGATCCGCCACGCCAACGGCATCCGCACCCGCTACGGGCACCTCTCGAAGTTCGCCAAGGGGTTGCGGGTGGGGCAGCGCGTCAGCCAGGAGCAGACGCTGGGCTACGTCGGTTCGACCGGATTGTCCACGGGCCCGCATCTGCATTACGAGTTCCTCGTGAACGGCCGGCCGACGAATCCGCGGCGCAAGGATGCGGCGGCCGGTGTGCCCGTTCCCGCCACGTTGAAAGCGGCGTTCGACCGGCTGCGCGTCCAGCTCCTCGCGGAGCTGGAGCCGGCGCCCCCGGCGCCCCCGGCGGCCCCACCGGCCGCCGCCGGCGCCGCCGCCGCCCGCGACGACTAACCTCGCCCGCCCCGATCCCCGTGGAGCTCTACCCCGCCGTTGATGTGCAGGGCGGGCGCGTGGCACGCGTGTCCCGGGGGAAGGATGCCGACGCCGATCCGCTCGCGGTCATCGTGCGCTTCGCGGCCGCGGGCGCCCGCTGGATTCATTTCGTGGACCTGGATCGTGCCTACGATCGTGGCGACAACCGTGAGCTGGTACGCACCGTGTTCGGCGCCGCGGCGGTGCCGGTGCAGGTGGGCGGCGGGCTTCGCACCGACGCCGCGATCGACGAGATGCTGGCCTGGGGCGCCGCCCGCGTCGTGATCGGGACGAAAGGCGCCATGGACCCCGCACTCGTGGACCGGCTGCTCGTCCGCCACGGCCCCGGCCGCCTCGCCGTCGCGATCGACGCCAAGGATGCGCGCCTCGCCGCCCGCGGCTCGACCGAAACCTTCGACGTGAGTCCCCTCGATTTGGCGCGGCGCGTACGTGCGCAAGGCATCCGGACCGTCATCTATGCCGATGTCACGCGCGACGGCATGCTGGGGGGACCCGACATCGCCGGCGCTCGCGCGCTCGCGCCCCTCGACCTGCAAGTCATTGCGTCGGGCGGCGTGGCCTCGCTCGACGATCTGCGCGCGGTTCGGGACGCGGGCTTAGGTGGGGCGATCGTCGGGCGCGCGTTGCATGAGAAGCACTTCACTCTGGAGGAGGCGCTGGCGTGCGTCGCGTGACACGAACCGCGGGGGGGGCGGGGGGGGGCCTTGTTTTGTTGCGCGTCATTGCGGTCGCGGCCCTTATCCTCCTGCTCTGGAATCCCGCGAGCTCACGCACGCTCCCTTCCAGCGACCAACCCATCGTGCTCCTGGATGCGTCGCTCAGCATGAGCGGACCGGGGGGACCCTGGCGTGGTGCGCTCGACACCGCGCGCGCGCTCGCCCGGCAACGGGGAGCGCTGGTCTGGCGCTTCGGCGCCCGTGTCTCGGCGTTCGACACGACGCCGCCCACGGACGGGGCCACCCATCTCGCCCCGGCGCTCGAGGCCGCGGCAGCCCGAGGCGGCGAAGTCGTGGTCGTCAGCGACGGCGTGGTGGACGATGTCGCGGGCATCCCCGCCGATCTGCTGCGCCGTCCCCGTGTGGTCGTCCAGCCCCGCGCGCCGTTCTTCGATGCATACGTTGCCGACGTCGAGGGCCAGCGGCGGGTGAGTACGGGCGATACCATCCGCTTGCGGGTGAGCTTCGGCGTCGCCGGGAGGCGGGATGCGAGAAGCGGGATGCGGAATGCGAGGCTGTCGGTGAGCACCGACGGCCGGAGTCTGGCTTCACGGCGGGTTTCGCTGCCCGATAGCGGGGTGCTCTCCGAGGAGCTCACGCTTCCCGCATCCCGTATCCCGCGTCCCGGGTGGAACGTGCTCGACGTGCGCCTGGACGGCGTGAACGATGCCGAGCCCCGCGACGACGCCCGGCAGTTCGTGGTCGAGGTGAGCTCCCAACCGGCCGCGGTGATCTTCGCGTCGCCGCCCGATTGGGAAACGCGTTTCCTCGCGCGCACCCTCAGCGACGTGGCGCGTGTGCCCGTGAAAGTCTTCGTCGAAACAGAGCAGGGTCGCTGGCGCGATGGGGCAACGCTCGCGCCGATAGCCCCGGCGGAGCTCACGCGGGCGGCGCAGGGCGCCAGGCTGCTGGTCCTGACCGGCGACCCCGAGCGGGCGCGGCGCTACGTGGGGACCGATGGCGCGGCCGCACGCCTCATCTGGTCCACGGGAGGACAGCCCGGCGACTGGTACGTCGAGCGTCCTCCCGCCTCTCCGCTCGCCGCTGCCCTGGCGGGGATCGCGTGGGACTCGCTGCCGCCCGCGACCGGCGCCGGCGTGCCGCCGCGCGACTCGACCGCGATCGTGGCGCTCACGGCCCGTCTCGCGCGTCGCGGCACCCCGCGGCCCATCGTCACGCTCGCCGAGCGCATCGGGGTGGGGGGGAACGGGGGGAACGGGGGGAACGCGCGCCAGGTCACCGTAACCGCGTCGGGATTGTGGCGCTGGGCATTCCGCGGCGGCGCCGCGGAGGAAGCCTACCGCGGTCTCGTTGCTGGCATGGTGGACTGGCTCTTGGGGGAGCGGGGAGCGAGGAGCAGGGAGCGGGCCGTTCCGGTGACGCTGGAGACTCCCAACGGTTTGCCGCTCGTGTGGCGGTGGACGGGCGCGGACGAACCGCGTCCGCTCGCGATCACGCTCGAAGGCGAGGGCTCTGATACCTTGCGGTTCGACGCCGCCGGCCGCGCCGAGCTCTTGCTGCGGCCCGGAGTCTACCGCTATGAGCTGCGGGGCGGACCGGAGCGGGGGGTGGTCGCCGTAGAAACGTACTCCGACGAATGGCCTCCCCGACCCCCGTCGCTCGGGCCTCAGCCGGGGCAATCGCGCCCCCGGGTGACGTCGACGGGACTCCGGGACCGGTGGTGGCTGTTCGTCATTGCGATTGCCGCGTTGGCAGCCGAATGGGCGTGGCGGCGGCGGCAGGGGCTGCCCTGATGGGACTGTGGGCCCGCCTGGCGCGAGTGTTCACCGGGGGCAAGGCCGACCGCGCTGCGCGCGAAGCAGCGGAGCGCATCCTGCTCGAGGCGGACTTCGGCGTCGCCGCGACCGACGAGATTCTCGACCGGTTGGGGCGCGGCGGTGTGGATCAAGCCGCGCTGGAGCGGCTGGTGGCCGAGCTGCTGGGGGCGGGGGGGGGGGCTCCCGCCGTGCCGCTCGCGCGCGCCGCGCGGCCGCCGACGGTCGTCCTCGTGTTCGGCGTCAACGGCACGGGGAAAACGACCACCGTCGCGAAGCTCGCCCACCGGCTGAAGCGTGAGGGGCGCAGCGTGTTGCTTGCCGCGGCGGACACGTTCCGGGCGGGAGCCACCGAGCAGCTCGAGATCTGGGCCCGCCGGCTGGATGCGCCGTTCGTGGGGGCCAGCTCCGGCAAGGGAGCCGATCCGGCGGCAGTCGCGTTCGACGCGGTGGAAGCGGGCGTGGCCCGCGGCCTCGATACCGTACTGGTGGACACGGCGGGGCGACTCCACACCGATGACCGGCTGCGCGAGGAGCTGAAAAAAGTCGTGCGCGTCGTGGGGAAGCGCCACGTCGACGCCCCGCATGAATCGCTGCTCGTGCTCGACGCGACGATCGGTCAGAACGCCGTGCAGCAGGCGCAGGCGTTCGCCGCCGCGGTGCCGCTCACCGGGCTCGTCATCACCAAGCTCGACGGGACCGCGAAGGGCGGCAGCGTGGTCGCGTTGCGCCGCGCCGTCCCCGCTCCAATCCGGTTTCTGGGCACCGGTGAAACCCTTGATGACCTCGAGCTCTTCGATCCCCGGCGCTTCGCGCACCGCCTGGTGAGCGGGTGAACCTCCAGCTCAACGCGCCGGTCAAGTTCCTCAAGGGCGTCGGCCCCAAGCGCGCCGAAGCGCTTGCCCGCCTCGGCATCCGCAGCGTCGGCGATCTGCTCTACCACGTGCCCTTTCGTTATCTCGATGCGACCACCGTGACACCACTGGCACGCGCCAACGTCGGTAATGAAGTGACGTGCGTGGGGCGCGTGGTGAACACCGGCGTGCTGCCCACCCGGCGCGGGCTGCGCGTGTTCCGCGCCGTCCTCAAAGACGACAGCGGCCTGCTCGAGTGCGCCTGGCCCGGCCGGCCCTTCCTCGAGCGCCAGATCAAGAAGGGACAGCTGCTGCTCGTCACGGGGCCCGTGCGCTATTACCACGGCAAGCAGCTCGTGCCGCACGAGTTCATCGTCCTCGCCGAGGACGGCGACGAGGCCGATGAAAAGGGGCTGGTGTTGCCCGTGTATCCCGCCACGGAAGGTCTCACTCACCGCCAAATCCGCGCGCTCGTGCAACAGCACCTCGATGCGCTCCTTCCCATCGTCATCGATCCCCATCCGGCCGCCTTTCGCGAGGCGCACGGCCTGATTGAGCTGCGGCGCGCCCTCGAGCTGATGCATCGGCCGAAGCACGTCGCCGAAACCGAGGCGGGCCGGCGCCGCCTGGCCTTCGACGAGCTGTTCGACCAGCAGCTGGTCCAAGCCCGGGCGCGCCATCTGGCGAAGCGATCGCGCGCGGGCATCACGTTCCAGCTGAAGCGCGAGCTGACCACGCGTCTGAAGGACCACCTGCCGTTCGAGCTGACGGGAGACCAGCGCCACGCCGTGCGGGAAATCACCGATGACATGACGGCGCCGCTCCGCATGCATCGTCTCCTGATGGGCGACGTCGGCACGGGCAAGACGGTCGTAGCGCTGTTCGCCATGCTGCTCGCCGCTGAAAACGACTATCAGGCGGCGATCATGGCGCCGACGGAGCTGCTCGCCGAGCAGCACGGCGCGACCTTGACGCGGCTGCTCGAGCCGCTCGCGATCCGGCCGGAGCTTCTGCTCGGCCGGATGAGCGCCGCCGAGAAAGCGGCGGCCCGAGAGCGCATTGCCGCCGGCGGGCCCCGGCTCGTCGTCGGGACGCACGCGCTGATTCAGGAATCGGTCACGTTCCAGCGGCTGGGCCTGGCGGTGATCGACGAGCAGCACCGCTTTGGGGTCGAGCAGCGCGCCGCACTGGTCGAGAAGGGGGACGCCCCCGACGTGCTGCTCCTCACCGCCACGCCGATTCCCCGCTCCCTCGCCCTGACGTTGTACGGCGACCTCGACGTCACCCAGATCCGCGAGCGGCCGCCGGGCCGCGGCGAGGTGAAAACCGCCCTGCGGACCGACGCCGCACGGGCCAAGATCTACGAATTCATCAGGAGCGAGGCCGCCGCGGGTCGGCAGGCATACGTGATCTATCCGGTCATCGACGAATCGGAGCGGGCGGATCTCAAGGCGGCCACGACGATGGCCGAAAAGCTGGCGAAGACGTTCGCCGAGCTCCGCGTCGGGCTCGTGCACGGACGGATGAAGGCCGACGAGCGCGACGCCACGATGCGCGCCTTCCGCGACAACAGCGTGAACATCCTGGTCGCGACAACCGTGATCGAGGTGGGAATCGATGTGGCAAACGCGACGGTGATGCTCATCGAGCATGCCGAGCGGTTCGGGCTTGCGCAGTTACACCAGCTGAGGGGCCGTATCGGGCGGGGGGTCGCGGCGGGCCACTGTATCCTGCTGTCCAACGTGCCCGAGGCGGCGCCGCGGCTTCAGGCGTTCTGCGACACGAGCGACGGCTTCATCATCGCCGAACTCGACTTGCGGCAGCGGGGGATGGGCGAGCTCGCGGGGGCGCGGCAATCGGGCGGCGTGCCGTTGCGGTACGCGAACCTCGAGACCGACCTGCCGCTGCTCGAGGCCGCGCGCCAGGCGGCCGGCGCGATGATCGCGAGCGACCCCGCCCTCGAACGGCGCGACCATGCCGCCTACCGCGAGCGGATTGTGGCGCGCTATGAGCGGGGCTTCGAACTCTTCCGGGTGGGTTAACCCCGGGGCGCAGCCCCGGGGGACACTAAAACGTCAACCGTAGACCCAGGAGCGCGCCGTCCCCTGAGGGTTCGACGGTAACTCGCAGAGGGGAGAACGGAATGTTGTCCGGCCCTTCCCGTCCCGGATGCAGATCCAGAATGAACAGCGCCGCGGTCACGAGCAGGCTGGCCTGGGCACCCAGGATCCGGCGATTGGCGCGGCGGTCGAACATCTGCGAGCTCTGGTAGAAGAGCTCGGCGTCGCTGCGCAGGTAGCGGCCGTCCGCGCCGAGGGCGCAGGCATCCTGGGCGGAGTGGCAGATCGTCAGCAGCGCATCCCAATCGCGGCGTGAGAAGCGGTGCTCGCGGGCAGCCATGAAGGTGAACGCCACGGTCGCGCCCGCGGTCAACCATTTCCCGTAGTGCACGGCCGGCTCGCGCCACGTGGGTCGCGGCGCTTGCGCCGTCACAGGCGCGGCGGTCGCGAGGATCAGGAGAGCGAGGATACCGGCGGTGCGGGTCATCGGTAACTATGAATATTGCCGCGCCCGGCGACCACCACCACCTGGCGGTCGCGCACGAGCGGCGGCTCTTCGATGGGACCCACGACCTGCGCCCGCCACAGGATGTTGCCGCTGGCGCGATCCACGAGCAGCACCTCGCCGCTGACGCTCCCCACCAGCACGCCGGAGACGAGCGGCGTCGGCCCCGCCGTCGCCACGATCCCGAGCGCGTGACTCGCCGCGCCCTCGGGTGCATCCGCCGGAATGATCCACAGCCGTCCGTCGCGCGCCACCACGTAGAGCGTGTCGCCGGCGAGCGCCGGCGCGCCGTAGACGGCGTCGCCCGCGGGACGGTCCCAGCGGACACTCCAGGTTGCGAGATCGATCGCCACAACTCGGCCGCTCATCGTCGCGAGATAGAGCCGGCGGCCGTCCGTCGCCGGCGTGGCCAGGACGCTGCCCGGCGTGGGGAGCCGGCCGCGCACGACGCCCGTCTCGCGGTCCAGCAGATACAGCGTGTCGGCGGTCGTGGCGACGGCAAGGCCGTAGGGCGTGGGCACGGGTCCCGCGCGGACCGCGCCGTTGAGCGCGCGCCGCCACTGCACCCGGCCCCGTTCCGGCTCGAGCCGGAGCACGGTGCCCTCCTCCGTTCCCGCGTACAGCGCGTCGCTGTCAAAGGCGAGCGGTGCCACCACGCTCCCCACGCGGGTGCGCCAGATCTGCTTCCCGTCGCGCAGCCGGATTGCGTACACGCGGCCGTCGGGTTGCGCCTCGGTCGCCACGTAGAGGCGGTCCTCATCGAGCAGGGGACCAGCCCGGATCGTGCCGTCAATGCGCGATCGCCACAGGATGTCGCCGCTCGCGCGATCCACTAGGACGACGTAGCGGTCGGCGGTGCCGACGGCCACGATCGCTTCGCCGAGCGCCGGGCTGCCCCGCACCGCGCGGCCCACGCCGGCGCGCCACAGGGGACGGGGATCGGGGTTGAGTGTTTCGCCGGCGCCGGCATCGTGGCGAGCGTTGCCGAGATACGCGGGCCAGCCGATCTCCTGGCGGACCGGCCCCGGTTTCACGACCGGCACGCATGCCGCCCCTGCCGCCATCGCGTTGACAGCCCAAAGACCCGCCACTAGTATGCCGCGCCTATGCCGGAACGTCATTGGATCGAGGAGCTGCCCCAGCTCGCGGGAGGGGGAGGGGGAGGGGGAGGGGGGCAGACGGTCGTCGTGCGCGGCTGGGTGGTGACCACCCGGTCGAGCGGCAAGATCGCCTTCGTCGTGGTGCGGGACGGCACGGGCTACCTGCAAGCGGTCCTCTCCAAGAAAGACGTGACGTCGGACGTCTGGGATGCGTTTGGGAAACTTACCCAGGAGACGTCCCTCGAGGTGACGGGCTCCGTACGCGCTGATGCGCGCGCCCCTGGTGGGGTGGAGCTCCAGGCGACCGACCTCAAGACCATCGGGCCGAGCCACGATTTCCCGATCACGCCCAAGGAACATGGCACGGCGTTCCTGTTCGAGCACCGGCACTTGTGGCTGCGGTCGAAGCAGCAGGTGGCGATCGCCCACGTCCGCCACGAGGTGGTGCAGGCGATCCGGGACTTCTTCTACGAGCGGCACTTCACGCTGGTGGACACGCCGATTCTGACCGGCTCGATCGGCGAGCACGCGGGCACGCTGTTCTCCACCGACTACTTCGACCTGGGGAAGGCCTACCTCGCGCAGACCGGCCAGCTCTACGTCGAGGCGGCCGCGGCCGCACTCGGCAAAGTCTACTGTTTCGGCCCCACGTTCCGCGCCGAGAAGTCCAAGACCCGCCGCCATCTCACCGAGTTCTGGATGGTGGAGCCCGAGGTGGCGTGGAACGATTCCGACGCGAACATGCGGCTCCAGGAGCAGTTCGTCTCGTATATCATGGCCCGCTGCCTGGAGCGCCGGAAGGCCGACCTCGCCGAGCTGGGGCGTGACCTCGCGCCATTGGAGCGCGTCACAGCGCCATTCCACCGCATCTCGTACACCGACGCCGTGCAAAAGCTCAAGGACCTCGGCGCCGACATCGAATGGGGCCGCGACCTGGGCGGCGACGACGAGACGCTGCTCGCCAAGCAGTACGACCGGCCGGTCTTCGTGTTCAACTATCCCCGGGCGGTGAAGGCTTTCTATATGAAGGAGAATCCCGCCGATCCGCGGACGGTGCTGAACAACGACTGCCTGGCGCCGGAAGGGTATGGCGAGATCATCGGCGGCAGCCAGCGTGAAGACGACTACGACAAGCTGCTCGCCCGCATTCGCGCGGAAGGGCTGCCCGAAGAATCGTACTCGTGGTATCTCGATCTCCGTAAGTACGGAACCTTCGTGCACTCGGGGTTCGGCCTGGGTGTCGAGCGCACCGTCGCGTGGATCTGCGGCATCCCGCACATTCGGGAAGCGATCGCATTTCCGCGGACGCTGTACCGGCTGTGGCCGTAGAGGACGAATCACCCGCACAGATTCCACTCGAATAGCCCAGCCGTTACGTTCCCATGCTGAAGCATGGGCCCGATACGGCACTGCCCTTCAAGGGCAGTGAATTCTCGGGCCCACCCCTTCAGCGTGGGAACGGGGGCAGAGCATGCCGGAGCCGGCGGTTTTCGGACAGCACGAATCCAACACCCTCGCGCAACTCCGCGACGTGGCGAGCCGCGCGGCCCGCGCCGCGCTCATGGCCGACGGGCACTTGGGCTACGTCATGCCGATCGGCGGCGTGGCGGCCTATCGCGACCAGGTGTCGGTCGTGGGCGTGGGATTCGACATCGCCTGCGGTAACGCCGCGATCCGCACCGACCTCACTCGGCCGCAGATCGAGAATCGGCTCGGGGAGATCGCGGACGAGATTCAGGCGTCGCTCTCGTTCGGTGTGGGCCGGAAGAACCGCGCCGACGACGCGCCGGTGGACGATCCGTTGTTCGAGGATCCGGCGTGGGAAGCCGTCCCCGACCGCCACGAGCGCGACCGGCTGCGCGTCAAAGCGCGCGAGCAGCTGGGGACCGTCGGCAGCGGTAATCACTACGTCGACGTCTTCGCCGATGAAGAGGAACGCGTCTGGGTCGGCGTCCACTTCGGCTCGCGTGGGTTCGGATTCGGCGTGGCGCACGGGTTCCTGGCCTTGAGTCAGAACCGGGCGTGGGGCGAGCGGGTGCCAGAGCGCGAGACGCTGCTCGACGTGCGCGCTCCGGTGGGCGACGCCTATTGGCAGCTCATGAATCTGGCCGGCCGCTACGCCTACGCGGGACGCGAGTGGGTGGCGCGCAAGGTCGTGTCCATCCTCGGCGGCCGCGAGATCGAGCTGGTGCACAACCACCACAACTTCGCGTGGGTGGAAGAGCACGGCGGCGAGCGCTTCTACGTCGTGCGCAAGGGCGCGACCCCGGCGTTCCCGGGCCAGAAGGGCTTCGTCGGCGGCTCGATGGGCGATGACGCGGTGATCATCCAGGGCGCGACCGCGGCCGATCCCGCCGTCCGTGAGCTACAGGCGCGCGCGCTTTACTCCACCGTGCACGGCGCGGGCCGTGTGATGAGCCGTACCGCCGCGGCGGGCAAGCGCACGCGCAAGGGCAAGGTGCTCAAGCCGGGCGCAATCTCGCGCGAGATGATGCACGACTGGGTGAAGCAGAAGGGTGTGCTGCTGCGGGGCGGCGGCACGGATGAAAGTCCGCACGTCTATCGCCGGCTGCCGGACGTGCTCAAGGCTCAGGGCGCGACGGTGGACGTCCTGCACACGCTGCGGCCGTTGGTCGTCGTGATGGCCGGTGCGGACGAGTTTGATCCGTACAAGGATTAAGAGGCGTGACACGGCGTAGAACTGCGTGAAAATGCGTACCCGCCTTTTTGTTTCACCCCTCCTAAATCGCCTTCCTGGGTTAGGGTTAGGAATGCCTGCTGGATCACTGGTAGCGTCGCTGCGTGCTGCCCTACGGTTGCGGCATTACAGCATGCGCACCGAGGAGTCGTACGTCGGTTGGGTGCGGCGGTTCGTCAAAAGCTCAGGCATGCGTCATCCGCGCGAGCTCGGCCCGGGCGATGTGAGCCGGTTTCTCTCTCACCTCGCGGTCGAAGCGAAGGTCAGCTCGTCCACGCAGAATCAGGCGCTGTCGGCGCTCGTCTTCCTCTACAAGGAAGTGCTGGACGTGCCCGTGGGGTGGCTCTCGGCGCTGGTGCGTGCGAAGCGGCCCCTTCGAGTGCCCGTCGTGTTCACGAGAGACGAAGTACGCCGTGTGTTGGCGCGATTGCGGGGTCGTGGCACGCTGGCGTTGGTCGCGGGGCTATTGTACGGGACGGGCATGCGGCTGCTCGAGGGGCTGCGCCTGCGCGTCAAGGATATCGATTTTGGCAAGAATGAGATTGTCGTGCGTGGGGGCAAGGGCGATCGCGACCGGATGACCATGTTGCCGGAGCGCCTCAAAGGGCCATTACTCGAGCACATCGCCGAAGTTCGCATGCAGCATGAGCGCGACGTTGCCGAGGGTGCGGGTTGGGTAGAGCTGCCCGGTGCGCTCGATGCCAAGTATGCGAATGCGGGCCGAGAGTGGGGGTGGCAGTGGGTTTTTCCGCGACGCGCATGTACGAGGATCCCCAGACCGGCCAGCGCCGGCGCCATCATCTGCACGAGACCACGGTGCAACGCGCCTTCAAGGAAGCGGTGCGAGCCACGGGCATTGCGAAGCCCGGCAGCTGCCATACGTTGCGCCATTCCTTCGCGACACACCTGCTCGAGGCGGGCTACGATATTCGGACGGTCCAGGAGCTGTTGGGCCACCGCAGCTTGAATACCACGATGATATACACGCACGTGCTCAATCGTGGTGGCCGAGGAGTGCAGAGCCCAGCGGATACGCTCTGATATTGCGTTTAGGCTGACCAGCCCATTTCGTTGAGTGGTGCCGGAGAGTCCCAGATAGGGAGGCAAGCATGAAACACCAAACGTTTAAGACAGTTCAGTCCAATTATCGTTAGACCGCGCAACTTCCCTCTCTTGTGGTGTACATACATAGTATGTACATTGATCCGTGGCCGAGCTCCGTTTCGAATGGGATCCAACCAAGGACCAGGCCAATCGGCGGAAGCATAAGGTCTCATTTCAGGAGGCCGAGAGCGTCTTCGCCGATGAACACGCGCGCTTATTGGACGATCCTGAGCACTCTGAGGATGAGGAGCGGTTCATACTCCTGGGCCTCAGCTCACGGTTCCGCGTTCTCGTGGTGGTACACACCCACAGAGGGGACGAGGACGTGATACGGATCATTTCGGCGCGGAGAGCCTCGAAGGCGGAGCGCACCTACTACGATGCGAGGTGGCAACGATGAGACGCGAATACGATTTCTCCAAGTCCCGGCCGAACCCCTATGCCGAGCGACTGAAGGAGTCTGTGACGATCCGGCTGGACACGCGGGCTTTGAAATACTTCAAGGAGCTATCAGCGACCAGCGGGATTCCTTACCAGACCCTGATTAATCTTTACCTCCGTGATTGCGCGGCGACGGGGCGCAAATTGGATCTTCAATGGAAAGCGCCGAAGCGTGCGCGGTCTAACAAGCGCTTGAAGCTGGCGGCGCGCGTAGATTAAGGAATGAGTCTTTTGTCAGCGCGCCGCAGCTTAAGCGCGATCCGTTAGGCGGCTACGCGGCGAATAGACCATGGCCACTAAGCATGTGATTCTCTTCAGCGTCGTCACACTCGTCGTCGCTTGCGCTCACGGCCCGATCAGCACCGGTCACCTCCTGCGTCCCGGCCCCGCCCTTATCCTCGATGGTGCAGTGCTCTCATGTCATGTCGGGAGCACCGCTCCGGGGCCCGTGGGCCAACGGGATCGCCGCAGCTGATCTCGACCGGAGCGAGGTAACGGCCAACGACCTGGACGGCGCGGCGTTCTTCGGGCTGCGCATGGCCTCAGGCGCCGTGTTCCGGCCGGTCTCGATGACGGGCAACAGCCTTCGCAACAACCGGATCACCCGCTCCGCCAGCGCCGGCATGTTCGTGCACTCGGCGTGCGCCAACACGTTCGCTGGCGACAACCTGACCAGGAACGTGTCGAACGTGGGCGCGATCTTCGACGAGGCAACCGGCGCGAACACGTTCCTAGGCAACCAAACGGTCGTGATCGACAACGGCGACTTCGACTGCGACGGCGACGGCGTCGTGGACCCGAACGGGATCACTGGGCCGGGCCTTGTCCGGCGCGGCGTGGCACTCGGGCCACCGGAAGCCAGCGCCGTCGGCGCGGCGAACGGCAAGGCGCTCAGATAGAGAGGGAACCTGGGCCAGGCCGGCTCTGCGTCGCCGCCCGGCCCAGTGCCTGCGCCATAGCCTTTTCAACTCCTCGATCTCATGGAGCTTCGGGAGCAGCGCGCGCGGTCGGGGGGAGCAGGTCGACCACGACCTCCTTGAATTGAATCTGGCAGAATCGGATCTCTTGCTGGGCTCAGCGCCAGGTCTGGCCAGATCGGGGTACCAACGGCGATCGGAACCTTTCGCGCTACCTAACGAGCGAATGGACCTGACGGCGCGGCAGCCTCCTCAACGTGGTATGTTAGTCCATGTGGCGCGCGACGGGGGACATGGATAGCCCCGGTGGCCGCGCCGCAGATCATTCGCGAATCCGTTAGGCAGCCATGACTACTGGATGGGCATGTCCAAAGTGCAAGCGCCGGTTTACACGAAAGAACCAGCGCCACGCTTGCGGTACAGGGGACCGCGCCGAGGTTCTCCGGAATAGGCCACCTGAAATTGTCGAGCTCTTTGCCGCTTTGGAAACGTTCGCCAAGGCGCTCGGGCCAGTGGAATTCGTGACGCGCGAACGATATGTATTGCTTCGAAGCAAGCGCATTTTTGCCGACTTAGTCATCATGTCCGACGCCCTGCGACTCGCAATCCACCTATCGAGGAAGGTGGAGAACAAACTATTCATGAAGATCGGCTCAAATCGGAGACAAGTGACACATGTCGCCAAGCTGCGGAGTATGGAAGATCTCGAAATCATGAAACCGTTCTTGCGCGAAGCTTATGAATACTCGATCGCATAGAGAGCGGGCCTAGGGCCTCTTCTTCACTTCTTCCCACAGCTTGTCCAGCGCGTCCAAACTTGCCCTGCCCATTTCCAATCCGCGCTCCTCAGCCAGCTTCTCGACTTGCTCGAAGCGTCGCTGGAACTTGGCGTTGGCGCGCTCCAACGCCTGATTGGGCTCGATGCCGAGCTTGCGGGCGAGATTGACGGCCGCGAACAGCAGGTCGCCGATCTCCTCTTCGACCCGCTCCCTGCGTCCCGCTCCCTGTTCCTTTTCGAGCTCCGCCGTTTCTTCTTTTACTTTGTCCATCGGCCCCTTCGCATCGGGCCAGTCGAACCCGATACCGGCGGCGCGCTCCTGGAGCCGATAGGCCATGAGCAATGGGGGAAGCGTGGGCGGCAATCCCGCGAGCGTACCCCGCTTGCCGCCGGTGCGCGGCTCGCGTCGCTTCGCGAGCTCCCAGCCCGCGTGGTCGCTCAGGCTCACGCGCCCGTCGCCGAACAGATGGGGGTGCCGGCGCCACATCTTTTCCTCGAGCGTCCGCGTGATCACTTCGGCGTTGAACTGCGAGCGCTCCTCGCCGATCACGATTTGAAACGCGAGATGCAGGAGCAGATCGCCCAGCTCGTCGCGCATCGCTTCGGGGTCATCGGTCTGGATGGCTTGGTCGAGCTCGAGTGCCTCCTCGACCAGGTAGGGGCGGAGCGTTTGCGGATTCTGCGCGCGGTCCCAGGGACACCGCAGCCGTAGATCGCGCACGAGTCCGAGAGCACGTCCAAGCGCTGAATCGCCTTGCATTTAGCCTCCGCGCGGGGTATCATACCCGCGCCTGTGAGCGTGTCAATGAGCGGGAAGGGCGGCCCTCCCCGAGCTTGGGTGGAAGTGGACGTGGGTGCCCTCGTCGACAACGCCCGCACTGTGGCCCGCGTCGCGGGTACGCGGCTCCTCCCCGTCGTCAAAGCTAACGCGTACGGGGTCGGAGCCGTCGCTGTGTCTAGGGCCCTCGAGCAGGTCGATCCCTGGGGGTTCGGTGTCGCGACGATCGAAGAGGGCGCCGAATTGCGCGCCGCCGGGATCACGCGACCGATTCTCGTCTTCATGCCGACGCGCGCCCAGCTGTTCAGCGAATATGACCGGCACCAACTGACGCCGGCCCTCGGCGACGCCGGCAGCATCCTCGAGTGGACGGCGCGCGGCGAGCGTCCGTTTCACATCGAGATAGATACCGGCATGGGCCGAGCCGGGGTGCGGTGGGATGAAATCGACGGGCTGGGGGAGGCGGTCGACACGCCTTCGCTGGAAGGATGCTATACGCACTTCCACTCCGCCGACCGGGACGACGGGTCGGCCGAGCAGCAGCTCGAGCGATTCCTGGGGGCGGTGGGTCGGCTGCCGCGAAAGCCGGTCCTGCTGCACGTCGCGAACAGCGCGGCGGCGCTACGCGGGGCCGCTTTCGCGTTCGATTTGGTGCGACCCGGCATCTTCCTCTATGGAGGATCGCCAGGCGAGGGATTGCCCCAGCCGCGGCCGGTCGTGAGCGTGCGGGCTCGCGTGTTGAGCCTGCGGCGCGTGCGCCAAGGGGAAAGCGTCAGTTACGACGCGAGCTGGCGCGCGCCGCGGGATTCGGTGGTCGCGACGCTCGGCATTGGGTACGCCGATGGGATTCGGCGCAGCGTGGGCGTCAGCGGCACGTCGAACGTGTTGTTGCGCGGCAAGCGCTGTCCCATCGTTGGGGTCGTGCAGATGGACATGTCGCTGGTCGAGACTGGGACAGTGGAGGTGCAGGTAGGAGACGTCGCCACGCTCGTCGGGGAAGAAGCGACGCAACGCATCACCCTGGGCGAATTCGCGACGTGGAGCAATGAGCTCCCGCATGAGCTCCTCACCGGACTGGGGCCGCGGCTGCCGCGGGTGTATGCGTGAACCGGGGCGCGGGACGCGCGGCGATCATCGTGCTGGATGGGCTCGGCATCGGACCGGCGCCCGATACGGCGGCATACGGCGACGCGGGATCGGATACGCTGGGGAACGTCGCCCGCGCGGTGGGCGGGTTGCGGCTGCAGAACTTAGAAAAGCTGGGTCTCGGCAAGGATCGGCCCATCCCCGGTCTTGCGCCCGGGGTCAGTCCCACCGCAGCGCACGGGATAGCCCAGCCGACGTCGGCAGGGAAGGACAGCATCACGGGCCACTGGGAGATCTGCGGTGTCATTCTGAAAAAGGCGTTTCGTACGTATCCGACCGGCTTTCCAAAGACGCTGCTCGACGAGTTCGCCGGGCGCACGGGGCGCGGGTGGCTGGGGAACACCGCGGCGTCGGGCACCGCGATCCTTGCCGACCTCGGCGCGGAGCACCAGCGCACGGGCAAGTGGATCGTGTACACGTCCGCCGATTCGGTCTTCCAGATCGCGGCGCACGAGGCCACGGTGCCGCTCGACGAGCTGTACCGGGCGTGCACGGTCGCCCGCGAGATGCTGATGGGGGAGCACGCGGTGAGCCGGGTCATCGCCCGGCCGTTCGAGGGCGCGCCCGGGGACTACCGCCGCACGGTGCACCGCAAGGATTTTTCGATCGCGCCGGTGGGGACCACGCTGTTGGATCGGCTCGCGGAAGCCGGCGTGCCACGGATCGGCATCGGCAAGGTGGACGACTTGTTCGCGGGCCGGAACATCACCAGCGAGCACACGCCCACGAACGGCGATGCCTACCGCCTGATCGAGCGGGCGCTCGAGACGCTCGATACGGGGTTCGTGTTCGTGAACGTGATCGAATTCGACCAGACGTGGGGGCACCGGAACGACGTGGCGGGGTTTCATCAGGGACTCAAGGAGCTGGATGCCTGGCTGCCGCGCCTCGTCGCCCGGCTGCGGCCGGACGACGTGGTGATGCTCACGGCGGATCACGGCAACGATCCCACCACGCCATCCACCGATCACTCGCGCGAAGTCGTGCCGGTTCTGGTGCTGGGGCCCAAGGTCAAGCCGGTGGCGCTGGGGACGCGGCGGACGTTCGCCGACCTGGGGCAGACGGTGGCGGAATACTTCGGCGTGAAGCCGCTCGCGGCCGGCACGTCGTTCCTGGGGGAGGTAGCGGCGTGACGGACCTAACGGCGCGGGCCCGGGACGCGATGCGCCACGCCTGGGCGCCCTACAGCAACTTTCACGTGGGCGCGGCGATTGAAGCGGCCGACGGCAACGTATACGTGGGCTGCAACGTCGAGAGCGCGTCCTACGGCCTGACGATCTGCGCGGAGCGTATGGCCCTCGGCGCCGCGGTCGTGGGCGGGGCGCGGCAGCTGGCGCGGATCGTGGTGACGACCGACGTGGATCCGCCGGCCGCGCCCTGCGGCGCCTGCCGGCAGCTGTTGGCCGAATTCGGCTTGAGCCTGGAAGTGATCGCGGTCGGCCCGACGAGCGAGCGGCGCTGGACCCTGGCCGCGCTGCTGCCCGATGCCTTCACGAAGGAGACACTCGACCGGTGAAGCGACTTGCCTTGATTCTCCTGCTCGGCGCCTGCACCGAGCAGGTCACGGCCCCGGGCGTGTGCCCAAACTTCTGTCCGGGCGGGGCGATCGACATCAAGGACACGATCTTTACCGACGTGATCGAGCGCGATTCCGCGTTCCGCGGCTATCTCCGCGCGGACCAGGCGGACGCGATGACCGTCGCCGACATCCCGGGCGTCGTGGACAGCCGCGCCATTTTCCGGCTGACCTTCTTGGATCCGCGCGTGACGCCGACGCCGGGCGATACGACGACCGTCCCGATCAGCGTGGACTCGGCGCGGCTGCGCGTGCAGATCGTGCGGCGCGACAGGAACTCCGCGAACCTGCGGCTCAACTTGTACCGGCTGCCGAGCACGGTCGACTCCGCCTCGACGTTCGCCCAGCTCGACCCGGATTTCAGCGGGCCGGTCATTGATAGTGTCAACATCAGCGATCTCCTCGCGCGTCCGCCGATCGGCGACACGGCGACCGTGCGCATCTGGGGCGATACGATCCGCACCGACTCCGCCGGCCACACATTGCAGATCGTTCGCGCCGACTCGTCGCTCGTCCTGTATTTCGACCTGGACACGACGCAGGCGCCGTTCGTCGCGGCCGATTCGGGGAGGCTCGGCTGGGGTGTGCGGGTCGCGGCGGATTCGCTCGCGAGCGCGGCCCTGGGGGCGAGCGGGATCAGTTTCACCGACCGCGATCCCCTGATCCGGTGGTTCTATCACTACCCGATTCCCGACACCCTCGCGGCCCCGGACAGCGTCGTGCACACCAGCTCCCAGCGCGCGACCTCGTTCGACAGCTTTGTCTTCGATCCGCCCCATCCGCCACTCGATGACAACCTCACGGTCGGCGGCGCGCCGTCGGCACGCAGCCTGCTGCGCGTGGCGATGCCCGCGTTCCTGCACGACAGCTTCGACGTCGTGCGTGCGACGGTGATCCTCGTCCCGGTAGCGGCCGTGGTCGGCGCCCGGGGCGATTCGTTCGTGGTGCGGGCGCGCCCCGTTCTGACGGATCTGGGCGCCAAGTCTCCGATCAGCCCGGCGGCTGCCTTCTATGGAGGGGCAACGATCCGCATCGGATCCGCGGATACCGTGCGCATCGAGTTGTCGGACCTGATCCGCGCGTGGGCGCTCGATACGAGTGCCACAACCGCGTTCATGCTGGACCAGTTGCCTGAGGCGGCGTCGTACACCGAGATCCGGTTCTATTCGTCGCGCACTCCGGCGTTCCGGCCGGCGTTGCACGTGACCTACGTCAAGCGCTTCCCATTCGGGACACCATGAACAAGACGGGCGGACGGTCTGACGGCCTGACGGCCGGCAAGGCGGTGGTGGCGGCGCTCATCCTGGCCGTCGGGCCGTCCGGCCGCCTGGCCGCCCAGGACTCTCAATTCGGCATCCGCGGTCTCGGCACTCCAGGCAAGTGGGAGAGCGTGCGCGCCCGGGCCACCGGGGGCGCGTTCGCCCCGTTCGACGCGTTCTCGCCGCTGCTCGACGCCTCGATTGCCGACGTCCGCCGCATGACCGCGGGCGTCACCGGCGCGACGTCGTGGCGCTCGGTGAGCGCCGGGGGGACGGACGCATCGCTGCGCGGCTCGCGCTTTCCGGCACTGGTGATCGCGGGCCCGCTGACCCAGCGGATTGTGATCGGTGGGGGCTTCGCGACCTATCTGGACCGGACGTTCGGCATCACGACGCGCGACACGATCGACCTGCGGGGCGTGCCGCAGCCGATCACCGACGAGATCCGGAGCGACGGGGCCATCTCGGATCTGCGCCTCGCGCTCGCGGCCCGCGTGCATCCCAGTTTCGCGGTGGGCGTAGGGTTCCACCTCATCACCGGCTCCACGCGCGTGGTCGCGATCCGGCGCTTCGACGATACGACCTACCGCACGTCTACGGCGCGCGACGAGGTCGCGTACGAGGGCCTGGGCGGGTCGGCGAGCGCGCTGTTCGACCTCAACGCCGACCTCCGCGTCGCTGGCTGGGTCCGCTCCGACTCAAAACTGCGCGCCGACCTCCGCGGCCGCACGACGGCGGAGGACGATCTGCCGCTGTCGTTCGGTGGCGGCGTGCGCTGGAGGGCCGGCGCGCAGGCAGCCGTCGCGGGTGCGGTGGCATGGCGCAAATGGGCGGGGGCGGGGCCGAACTCGCATGACACGTTCAACTGGTCGCTGGGTGCGGAGCTGGGCTCGGCCGGCTTCCCCATCCGCCTGGGCGTGCGCGGCGGGCAGCTCCCGTTTGGCATCGGCACGACGCCCACCGAGTTCGGTGTCGCTGCCGGGCTCGGCAGGCAGTTCTCGGGGGGCCGCGGACGGCTCGACTTCGGCCTGGAGCGGCTCGAGCGCAAAGGCAGCGGCTTGACCGAGCGCGTGTGGACGTTCCTCCTGGGGCTGACCGTGCGGCCGTGAACGTCTATTTCCATACGTTCGGTTGCAAGGCGAATCAGTACGACACCGACGTGGTTCGCCAGGCATTCACCGATCGCGGCGCCGTGATCGTGGCCGATCCCTCCTTCGCCGACCTGGCCGTTATCAACTCCTGCACCGTCACCCACGAGAGTGAAGTCAAGCTGCGCCGCCTGGTGCGGCATGTGTCCCGCGTGGGAACGGCGGAGACCATCGTGATGGGCTGCGCCGCCGCCCTCGATGACGGTGCGATCGCGGCGCTGCCGTCGGTGCGGGCGGTGGTGGCGAACGCGGAGCCCGGTGCCGTGCTCCGTGCAGCCGGCGTATCGTCCCCCCTCTCCGCGACGCGGAGAGGGGGACAGGGGGTGAGGTCAGGGGGAACGATGGGGAAACACCGGGCCCTCCTGAAGATTCAGGACGGCTGCGATGAGCACTGCACGTTCTGCGCGACGACGATCGCGCGCGGAAACAATCGCTCGCGGCCGGTCGAGGAGCTGGTCCGAGAAGCGCGCGCCACGGGGGAGAACCACGCCGAGATTGTGTTGACCGGTGTGCATATCGGGACGTACGGGCAAGACACGGCGACGGGTGCGTTAACCCCGGGCTGGCAGCCCGGGGTTAACAACACCCTGGGCAGCCTGCTCACCACTCTGGTTGGGGCGGTCCCCTCCGTCCGTTTCCGTCTCTCCTCTATTGAAGCCACCGAAGTGGACGACACGCTTGCCCGGCTCCTCATCGAAGCGCCGCGGCACGTCGCCGCGCACCTGCATGCGCCGCTGCAATCAGGGTCGAATCGCGTGCTGAAGCGAATGGGCCGGCATTGGTACACGGCCGAGTCGTATCGCGCGCGCATCGAGTGGCTCGCCGAGCGGATGCCGATATTCGGCCTCGGCGCCGATGTCATTGCCGGTTTCCCGGGCGAGACGGATGCAGATCACCACGCCTCGCTCGCGCTGTTACACGACTTGCCTTTCACGTATTTGCATGTCTTTCCCTTCAGCGTTCGTCCGGACGCGCCTGCCGCGAAGCTGTCGGGGCAGGTCGCCCCCGACGTACTCCGCGAGCGGGCGCGCGCGCTGCGAGAGCTGGGCGAAGCGAAAGCCGCTGCCTATCGCGCGCGGCGCCGCGGACAGCAGGGCGACGCCGTGGTCTCGGGCCGGCAGGGAGGCCGGGTCGAGGTTGTCACAGAGGATTACCTGTCGGTTTATCTTGGTAGCGACCAGTGGGACGGGCGTCCCCGCTTCGAGGTGACGGTGGACTGATGCCACGCGTGTACATCGAGACCTACGGCTGCCAGATGAACGTCTCGGACTCCGAGCTGATGTTCGGGGTGTTGGCGCGTGAGGGATACGTGCGCACCGAGGATCCGGCCGACGCCGACGTGTTGCTCGTGAACACGTGCGCCGTGCGCGAGCACGCGGAGCAACGCGTGCTGGGCCGGATGGGCGAGCTCAAGCGCTACAAGCGGCCAGGGGGGGGAGCCGGGGGAGCCGTGCTGGGCGTGGTCGGCTGCATGGCGCAGCGGCTCGGCCCCAAGCTGCTCGAGCGCGTCCCGCAAGTGGATCTCGTGATTGGGCCCGACGGCTACCGCGGCCTCCCCGAATTGATCGCCCGTGCCAGGGACGGCGAGCGCGCCGCCGAGGTCGCGTTCAAGAGCTGGGAGCACTACGAAGACGTGCCGCCGGTGCGCGGCGACCAGGCATCGGGGGGCGCGTTCGTGACGGTGCAGCGCGGCTGCGATTATCGGTGCACGTTCTGCATCGTTCCGATGACGCGTGGCCCGGAACGGAGCCGCAAGTTGAGCGACGTAGTGCATGAGGTGACTCGCCTCGCCGCCCTAAGCACCACCGAGGTCACGCTCCTTGGCCAGACGGTCAACAGCTATCACGACGGCGAGCACGACTTCGCCGACTTGCTCCGCGCCGTGGGCACGGTCCCGGGGATCCGGCGCGTCCGGTTCACGTCGCCGTACCCCACGGACTTCACCGCTCGCGTGCTGGCGGCCATGGCCGAAACGCCCACCGTGTGCGAGCACGTGCACCTGCCGGTGCAGAGCGGCAGCTCGCGCACGCTCAAGCGGATGCTGCGACGTTACGACCGCGAGCGGTATCTCGAGGTCGTGCAATCCCTCCGGGACGCCGTTCCCGGGATCGCGCTGTCGACCGACATCATCGTCGGATTTCCCGGCGAGACCGAGGACGAGTTCGCCGAGACGCTGTCGCTCGTTGAGGCAGTCGGCTTCGACGACGCCTACACGTTCAAGTACTCGGTGCGGGAAGGCACGCCGGCGGTACGCATCAAGGACCACGTGGCCGAAGCGGTCAAGACCGAGCGGATCGGGCGGCTCATCGCGCTCGTGCGCCGCGTGGCGAAGCGCAAGAACATCGCCCTCGTCGGCACGACCCACGAAGTGCTGGTCGAAGGGCAGGCCAAGCGCGGCGGGCTGCTTCAGACCCGCACCCGCACCAACAAGATCGCGCTCCTCGAGGGTCCGACCGAGTGGATCGGGTCGTACCGCCATGTACGGCTCACGGGCACGACGGGGTCTACGTTCACCGCGTGGCCCCTCGATCAGCCGACACGGGAGCTCGCCAGCACGTGGGCGTGACCAACGTGACGTCCGAGGTTGTGCACCGCGAGTACCAAGGCCTGCGGGACAGACTTCCCAAGTTTTGCGGGTGCGACACCTGCCACGGCGACGTGATCGTGTACGCCCTCAATCGCCTCTCGCCGCATTATGTCTCCACCCGCCAGGGGGAGATCCTCACCGGGCTGTCGCTCGCCACCGATCAGGAAAAGGCGAAGCTCGACGTCGCGCTGCTCGAAGGGTTCCGCAAGGTCGCCATGGCCCCCCGCTGCGGAGCGAAGCCCGTCCAGCTGTAACGTGAGGCGGGCAGGTGCGCCCGCCGATTCTCTGGATCACGATAGCGTTCGGCGCCGGGCTGTTTGCGGCGTTGAATCCGTACGCCGTGCGCAGTGCGCCGTACGCCGGACTGCCGGTGCTCCTTGGCGCCGTGGTGCTACGGCGTCGCGCACCGCTCGGCGCAGCATGCGGCGTGATGCTCGTGGCGGGCGGATGGTGGGGGGCGAGCGCGGTCCGTGAACGCAACGCGACGTGCGCTGGGCGATGGAGCAGGGAGCAGGGAGCGGGGAGCGGTAAGGCCGCAATCGTGCGCCTCCTCGATCCTGTGGCCGCACGCGGCGGTCTTGTGGAGGGTGACGTTGAAGGGGGATGCGGCGGCCCGCTCACAATCCGCTGGCCCCAGGGGTACGCGGCTCGCGGCGGCACGACCTGGGTGGTCGCCGGACGCTTCCTTGGCGACGCGCGGCGAGGCGTGCTCGTTGCCCGCCGTCTGCGGCAGCTCGATCCCGAGCCGCGAGGGCGCGGCGCGCTGCGGGACCGCGTCGCCGAACGGAGCCGGCAGTTGTTCGGCGCGCGCGCGCCGCTCGTGGATGCGCTCGTCATCGCGCGCCGCGCCGAGCTCGACGCCGAGCTGCGCGAGCGCTATACGCGCTCCGGGCTCGCGCATCTGCTCTCCATCTCCGGGCTGCACGTCGGCTTCTTCGCGGTCTGGCTCGGGGCACTGCTGGGACGCTTGCACCTGTCCGCTGGGCGGCGCTGCGCCGTTTCTACCGCGGTGATGCTCACGTACGTCTGGCTGCTCGGCTTCCCGGCACCCGCGACCCGGTCGGCCGCGATGCTGGCGCTGCTCGACGTCGCCAAGCTGCGCCAGCGCGTGGTCGCGCCGCGCGGGCTGGTTTCGTTTGCGGCGCTGCTGGTGATGCTGGCCGATCCGTGGGCCGTGCAGTCGATCGGCGCCTGGCTGTCGGTCACTGCCGTCGCGGCGGTGATCTGGGCGGGCCGAGCGACGGAGCGCAGCCCCAAGGCGGTGCGCCTGCTCGCGCCCGCGGCGGCCGCGACACTGGTCACCGCCCCGATCACGGCCTACGCCTTCGGCACCGTGGCGCCCATCGGCGTGATCGCGAACGTGGTGGCGATTCCGCTGGCGGGACTCGCGGTGCCGGGCCTGATGGTCGCGCTGCTGCTCTCGTCGAGCCTGCTCGCCGCCGGATCGGGCCTCTGCCTTGCGCTGCTCGATCTCGTGGCCCGCGGCGCGGCGGCGCTCCCCGGCGGCCATGTCATCATGATCGCCGGTTGGCCCGCAGCGGCTCTCTGGACCGGCGTGCTCGTCCTCGCATGGTGGTTGTGGAACACGCCGCGCCGCCGGTGGGTGATCGCGGCCCGGCTTGCCTTCATCGGCGCTATCCTTTCATGGACGGCGTCTTTCGCCGCCTTTCGCCGCCTTTCTGAGTGCCGTTGTTTAACCGTACATTTCCTGGACGTCGGCCAGGGCGATGCCGTCGCGTTACGGAGTCCCGCGGGCCGCTGGATTCTGGTGGACGGCGGGTCGCGTGGTCCGCAGGGCGACGCCGGCCGCCGCGTCGTGGTGCCGTTTCTTCGGCGGCACGGCGCCAGACAGCTCACCGCGATCGTGGCGACGCATGCGCACGCGGATCATTTCGGCGGCCTGCCCGCCGTGCTCGATGCGTTCGATCCGGTGTTCGTCCTGGAGCCCGGGGCGCCGGTGCCCGATGCGGGTTATCTCGGGTTCCTGGGGGCGGTGGAGAGCGACGGAGCAGAGTGGCGGCCCGCGCGGCGGGGCGACCGCCTCGAGCTGGATGGCGTAACGGTCGACGTTCTCAGTCCCGACTCGGCGTGGGCGGCGGGGCAGGTAGACATCAACGAGCAGTCAGTGGTGCTGCTCGTGACGTACGGCCCGACGCGGCTGCTCCTCACGGGCGATGCGGGATCGCCGACCGAGGCCCACCTGGCCGGCCGGGTCGGGCGGGTGACGCTGCTCAAAGTGGGGCATCACGGCTCGCGCACCGCCACCTCGGACCGCTGGCTCGCCGAGCTGCGGCCCGAGAGTGCCGTGATCAGTGTGGGCGCGAAGAACCGCTACGGCCATCCTGCACCCGAAGTGCTCGAGCGACTTCGGGCGCATGGGATCGCGGTGCTCCGCACCGACGAGCGCGGCACGATCACCTTCACCTTTGGTATCGAGGGCACGCGTGCATACACCGACGTCGGTCATCACGATTGAGCGGTTCATCATGGAGCAGGAGCGGCTCTACCCGGAAGCCACGGGCGAGCTGTCGAACTTGCTCTATGATCTCTGCCTTGCTGCCAAAATCATCTCGCGCCAGGTGCGCCGCGCCGGCCTCAGCGACATCCTCGGCGAACAGGGGACGATCAACGTCCAGGGCGAGCTGCAGCAAAAGCTCGACGTGTTCGCCAACGAGACGGTGCGTCACAGCGTTCAGCACACCGGCCGCGTGTGCGTCATGGCGTCCGAGGAGGACCCCGAGCCGGTTCCGGTGCCGATCCGCGAGGACCGCCGCGGCGGCAAGTACGTGCTGTTGTACGATCCCCTCGACGGCTCGATGAACATCGACGTCAACGTCTCGATCGGGACGATCTTTTCGATTCATCGCCGCACCGTCACCAAGAAGGGCCCCGGGACGCTCGCCGACTGCCTCCAGAAGGGACGCGCGCAGATCGCGGCCGGCTACATCCTGTATGGGTCGAGCACGATGCTCGTGTATACCACGGGCAAGGGCGTGCACGGCTTCACGCTCGATCCCACGATCGGCGAGTTCCTGCTGTCGCATCCTGACATCCGCTCGCCTGAGGTGGGGAAGTATTACAGCGTGAACGAGAGCCACTGGAACAAGTGGACCCCGGGGATCCAGCGCGTGGTGGGCGCATTCAAGAACGGTGACGGCGGCAGGGTGGAGGCAAAGAACGCGCGCTACATCGGCTCGCTCGTCGCCGACTTTCACCGCAACCTGATGTCGGGCGGGGTCTTCCTCTATCCCGCCGACACCGGGTCGCCGGACGGCAAGCTGCGGCTGCTGTACGAGGCGGCGCCGCTGGCGTTCGTGATCGAGCAGGCGGGCGGCGCGGCGATCGACGGCCAGCGCAACATCCTCGACATCAAGCCCGCGACGCTGCACCAGCGTACGCCCCTCATCATCGGCAGCAAGCAGGACGTGGCGTTCGCGCAGTCGGTGCTCTCGGAGAAATGACGGCCGAGCGGTCGTACTACGGGCCCGAGGACTGGCGGGGCGATCCCGCCACGGATCTCGGCGCGCCGGGCGAAGCGCCGTTCACGCGCGGTGTCCACCCCACGATGTACCGCGGCAAGCTGTGGACGATGCGCCAGTACGCCGGATTCGGGACCGCCGAAGAGACGAACGCCCGCTTCCGGCATCTCCTCGACGCCGGCCAGACCGGCCTGTCGGTGGCCTTCGATCTCCCCACCCAGATGGGCTACGGCTCGGATCACGGCATGGCGGAGGGGGAAGTGGGGCGCGCGGGGGTGGCAATCGACAGTATCGAGGACCTCGAGCGGCTGTTCCACGGGATTCCGCTCGACAAGGTGTCCACGTCCATGACGATCAACGCCACGGCCGCGATCCTTCTCGCGATGTACATCGCCGTGGGCGAAGAGCAGGACGTGCCGCTGACCAAGCTGCAGGGCACGCTCCAGAACGACATTCTCAAGGAGTACATCGCCCGCGGCACGTATATCTATCCGCCCGAGCCGTCGCTGCGCCTCGTGGCCGATATCTTCCGCTTCACGTCCGCGGCCAGGATGAGCTTCAATCCGATCTCGATCTCCGGCTATCACATGCGCGAGGCGGGCGCGACCGCCGTGCAGGAGGTGGCGTTCACGTTTGCCAATGCGCTGGAGTATGTGCGCGGTGCGCGGTCCGCAGGGCTCGCAGTGAACGATTTTGCGCCGCGCCTATCCTTCTTTTTCGCGGCGTATACTGATCTCTTCGAGGAGATAGCCAAGTTCCGCGCGGCGCGGCGGCTGTGGGCCCGGCTCATGAAAGAGAAGTTCAACGCCGGCGACGCCGCCGCGCGGCTGCGGTTTCACACCCAGACGGGGGGCGCCACGCTGACGGCGCAACAGCCGCTCAACAACGTCGTGCGGGTGGC
The DNA here is from genome assembly GCA_040901965.1 of Gemmatimonadales bacterium. GTDB lineage: Bacteria > Gemmatimonadota > Gemmatimonadetes > Gemmatimonadales > GWC2-71-9 > 20CM-2-65-7. The sequence goes on from JBBDYB010000017.1 coordinate 34,638, forward strand.
GATCCAGGCGATGGCGGCCGTGCTCGGCGGCACCCAATCGCTCCACACCAACTCGTTCGACGAAGCGCTGGCGCTCCCCACCGAGCGGAGCGCGACGCTGGCGCTCCGGACCCAGCAGCTGCTGGCTCATGAGACCGGCGTCCCGGACGTGGTGGATCCCCTCGGCGGGAGCTGGTACCTCGAGACGCTGACGGACAAGATCGAGAAAGAGGCCCGAAAGGTCGTGGAGGAGGTGGAGGAGCGTGGAGGGGCGGTCAAGGCGATCGAGCGCGGGTTCTTCCAGGAAGCGATCGCCCGCAGCGCCTACGAGCAGCAGCGCGAGGTCGAGGCCCGGCAGCAGATCGTCGTTGGGGTGAACGAGTACGTCACAGGCGAGCCCGTGCCCCCAATTCCCGCCCCGGACTACACCAAGCTGGCCGAGGCCCAGCGAAAGCGCGTCACCGCGCTGCGGAAGCGGCGAAAAGCCGCGAGCGTAAAGCGAACGCTGGGAGCGCTGGAGGCTGCGGCGCGGGCGCCCGCGGCGCCGCTGATGGAGCCGATTCTCGAGGCCGTGCGTGCGCGCGCGACGCTCGGTGAGATCAGCGACGTGTTGCGGGCCGCTTGGGGGACGTACCAGCCGAAATAGACGGGCGGACGGCTGACGGGCGGCAAAAAACTAGTCAGCCCGTCAGCCCGTCCATATCAGCACCGCCACTGTGATCACGACCGCCGCCGCGATGTCCATCCACACGCCCGCCCGCGCCATCTCGCCGCTCGTTACCGCGCCCGTCCCATAAGCCAACGCGTTGGGCGGCGTCCCCACCGGCAGCATGAAGCCGAGGGCCGAGCCGAGTGCCGCGGTCGCCATCAAGGGGAGGGGTGACATGGCGACGGCCGGGGCGAGTGCCGCCATGATCGGCATCGCCATCGCCGCCGTGGCGGTGTTAGACGTCAGCTCCGTCAGCAGGACGAACAGTAGCGCGACGGCGCCGATCACGAGGACTGGCGGCGCGCCGCGCAGCCCCTCGAGCTGGCGGCCGATCCATTCCGAAAGCCCGCTCGCGCCGAATGCCTCCGCCAGGGCCAATCCGCCGCCGAACAACACGAGCACACCCCAGGGAATCCGCTCGGCGGATTCCCAGTCGAGCGTGAAGCGCCGCTCGCGGATCGCGACCGGGCAGACAAACAGCACCACGGCGGCGCCGATGGCGATGCCGGCGTCGGAAAGGCCGGGCAATAGCTGCGCCAAACCGGGGAGACTGACGGCACCGAGCGTTTTGGGCTCGCGGAAGACCCAGCTCAGGGCGGCGAGCGCCAGCACGGCCACGGTGATTCGCTGCCCCGCCGTCCACGGCCCGAGGCCGGCGCGTTCGCGCGCGACGAGATCGCGGACGCCCGGCAGCGAGCCGCGCAACGGGAACAGCACGCGCACGAGCAGCAGCCAGCACGTGATCAGGAGTACCGCGGCGATGGGGAGGCCAATCGCCATCCATTCGGCGAAGCCGACGGGCCGCCCCTGCACTCTGCCGGCTGCGGCTGCGAAGATGGCCATCGGCGGCGTGCCGATGAGTGTCGCCACGCCGCCGATGGATGCGCTGTACGCGACGCCGAGCGTCAAGGCACGGCCGAGCGGCGCCGAGTCCTGCGGGGCTTCGCGGCGGGCGAGCGCGAGGACCGCGCTCGCGAGCGGCAGCATCATCACGGCGGCGGCCGTGTTGGAGATCCACATGCTGACGAAGCCGGTCGCCAGCATCAGGGCCAGCACGAGGCGGGGCGGGTCGGTGCCCACGGCGCCGATGACGGCCAGGGCGAGGCGGCGGTGCAGCTGCCAACGCTCAGTCGCGGCGGCGAGAAAGAAGCCGCCGAGGAAGAGGAAAATAATCGGGTCGGCGTAGGGGCGGGCCGTCTGCTCGATGCGGAGCGGCGTGATCAGCGGCAGCAACGCCAGCGGCAGCAGCGCGGTGACGGCGAGCGGCAGGACCGCGGTAAGCCACCAGACGGCCATCCAGGCGGCGAGTCCCGCCACCGCGTGGGCAGCAGGTGGCATGCCGGCAGGGGCGGGCAGCAGCCACAGGAGTCCCGCGACCGCCGGACCGACGAGAACAGGGGCCCAGGTGCGCACAGACGCGAAACGCATCGGGGCGAGAAGATACCGCGTTCCTCGCTGGTGTGCCTATGTTTGGGAATGATCCGTGTCGTCCGTCTCGGCACGCTACGCGCGCCGGCCGAGGGGCTGCGTCTCGGCACCGTGCGGCGGCCGCCGCGCGGGGTGCGCAAGGCCGACTATGCCCGACGCGACTATTTCGATGTGTGGCTGCCGGAGCTCGCGCCGAGCGCCGCATTGTTCTCTTGGGTGCGTTCCCGGCCGCTGACGGATGCGCGCTGGCGCACGTATGCTCGCCGCTACCGCGCCGAGATGCAGCGCCCGGCGCCGCAGCGCCTGCTGGGCCTGCTCGCTGGGCTCTCGTCGCGCGCGGACTTCTCGGTGGGGTGCTATTGCGAGGACGAATCGCGGTGCCATCGGTCATTGCTGCAGGAGCTGCTCGTCGAAGCGGGGGCGACGGTTGAGAGGCGTTAGGGTGGGTGGTTGCGGCCGGGTGGGCCGAAGCGATCGCCGCACTACTGGGCGATTGCCACGGCCATGGTTTTGGGCCTCCTGACATGATTCCCGCCGCGGAGGCGCTGGAACGCTTGCGAGACGGGAACCGTCGCTTCGTCTCCGACGTCCGGAGCCGCGATTCCATCGCCAGCCAGGCGCGCCGCAGCGCGTTGACCGCCGGCCAAGAACCGTTTGCCATCATCCTCGGATGCGCCGATTCGCGCGTGCCGGCAGAGATCGTCTTCGACCAGGGCCTCGGCGACCTCTTTGTTATCCGTGTCGCGGGGAACATCGTTGCGCCGTCGCAAATCGGCAGCGTCGAGTTCGCGGCGGAGCGGTACGGTACACGGCTGGTCGTGGTCCTTGGCCACTCCCGCTGCGGGGTGGTGCTCGCCACCCTCGACGAGCTGCGGCGCCCCACGGAAAGCCAATCGCGCAATCTGCGCTCGATCGTCGACCGGGTGCGGCCGTCCGTGGAAGCGCTGCTCGCGACGCAACGCAATCACGACCCCGAGACTCTGGTGCGGGATGCGGTGCGGGCCAATGTCCGCGCCTCCGCGAGCCAGCTGCGACACGGCTCCGAAGTTCTGGAGCAGCTCATCCTGAGCCAGGGTCTCGTCGTCGTAGGGGCCGAGTACTCGTTAGAGACCGGAATCGTTGACTTTTTCGACAGCGTACATGGCTAGCCGATGACGGCGCGCGAGTTCCGCAGCATCGCCTTGAGCCTGCCCCAGGCGATCGCCTGGGGTAACCGGGCTCCGAAGCGCCTTGCGGCGCAGCTGTAGCCAAACGTCCTAGGAGGCCTCGTGTCCGCCATTCCGTTCGAGCTTATTGTCGGTATCGGGATCGGGCTCATCGTGGCGTGGCTGTATTCCCTGGTGTGGAAAGGGCGCTACACCGCCGCGATCCGCCAGGATGCGGTGCAGCGCAGCCTGGCCGTCACGGCGGGGAAGGTCCACGAGCAGCTGATCCCGTATCTCCCGGAGTTCGGGTATAACCCCAAGGACGCGCGCTTTCTTGGGAGCCCGGTGGATCTGGTCGTGTTTGACGGCCTCGCAGAGGGCCAGGTGCGCCGGGTCGTCTTTCTCGAGGTCAAGACGGGCGGCGCGCCGTTGACCAGCCGGGAGCGGCAGCTGCGCGATGTCGTCGAGGCTCGTGAAGTGGCGTGGGCCGAGCTCCGCGTCGCCAGACTATCCGCGGATGGTGGCGCATGACACAGGGAGCGCGTCATAGACGGCGGCCGACCGCCCCCCCCTGATCCCGTAGCACCATAATCACTGAGCCGCCGGCGCACGCTGGTGCATGCGCGGCGGCAACAGGAATCGGGCGCAGCAGTTACTTCACTACGGTAGTCGTATCTTTCCGTCCGGCGGCGACTGCCAGCAAGATGATCAGGACGAGCGCGATCACACCGATCGCGATCCACATTGGCTGCGTGTACCAGGCGCCGCGGTCATCTGTCTTGATATCCACTTCCACCTTCGGATCCTGGGTCAGCACGGCCGCGACCATGTGAGCGGCTGGCGCGGCCGGCGCGGCCGGCGTGATCGAGACCGCCGTCAGTGTCGGAATCACGCCGGCAGACTGATAGGGCGCGGCTTGAGCTACGGTCGCGGTGGCCAGCACCAAGGCCGCCGCGGTAGTCACGATCTTCGTGGCGAATCGCATTGTGTGTACTCCAGATGGTGTCTAGGAATCCCCGGGGATCGGGCATTCGCTCGCCAGTAATACTCCGCGCTGCCCGCGTCGGATCACCCTTTGTGGAATTAGTTCCGCTCGCGGCGCGGATTACACCCGATTCACAAGGCCTACATGCAGAGGAAAGCGGAGGATCGGCGTGAGAGAATCAACCATCGGAATCACCGAAGAGAGTCAGCTCAATACGATCGTGCGGGTCGTCACGACGGTGGAGTATTCCTCCGGTGACGCCGTCGCCACGCGTGCTGATCATCGACGATGACCTCGCGTTCCGGGAGTCGCTGACCAAGCATCTCGACCTCGCCGGTTACGACGTTCGGCAGGCCGCCAACGGCGACACCGGGATCAGCGCCTTCGAGCACAATCCCACGGACGTCGTCCTCGTTGACATCTTCATGCCGGGGCAGGGGGGTCTGCACACGATCGACCGGCTGCGGCGCCGCTGGCCCGAGGCCAAGATCGTGGCGGTCTCCGGATCACTTTCTTGATAAGCCATTCGAGGCTGCTACATTGGTGGCGCTGGTCGCTGCACTCCTGGGGGTCAGGGACGGCTAACGGGCAGCCGAAACGGGGGGCGACACATGCGGGACATCATCGCCGGCGTAGTGCTCATTGCTATCGGCTTCGTGTTGGGCGGTTCAGTTTTTCTGGGCGATTTCAGCATCACGAGCATCATCTTCGACGGCCTCGGCGTCGTGTTCATCATCATGGGGCTGGTGAAGATCCTCAAGAACCGGCAGCCCGCTGCCTGACCGATGGACGCGGCCGCGGCGGCGGCGGCGTGCATCCCCAATATCGGCCCGCGGGAGCGCCGCCAGCAGCTCCGGTTCGGCGTCATCGCGTTCGGCGTCCGTGTGGCGATCGGGGCCCTCCTGGTCGCCACCGGCGAGCTCCTGCCGCCTGCTGCCTGCTGTGCGTCTGTGCGTCTCGTCGTGTAGGTCCGCGCCGTTGCACTAGATTGCAAATCATGCCGACGCGCCGCCAGACCTACGAAGCCGACGAGAACACCGTCACCTTCGACCCGGACGTCTGCATCCACGCCGGCGTGTGCGTCGGCGGCCTCCCGGACGTCTTCGATATCACGCGCAAACGTTGGATCCGCCCCGAGCTGCAGCCGCCGGATGTCGTGGCGGCGCAGGTGCTGAAATGCCCGTCCGACGCGCTGCAATTCGTGCGCAAGCCAAAACCTCATTAGGTTGTGCGGATGCCCACGTATGAATACAGGTGCCCCGCCGGGCACCTGTTTGAGAAAACATTCCCCCGCATCACGAGCAAACGCCACGCGCCTTGTCCGGTCTGCGGCAAGCGCGCGGAACGGCTGATCTCGGGCGGGGCAGGAGTCCATTTCAAGGGCTCCGGCTTCTACGCGACCGACTACAAGCGGCCCGCGGGAACGACGGAGAAGGCCGACACGACGGCGGAGAAATCCGAGAAGACCGACAAGGCCGAGAAGTCCGCCGGGTCGCAGCCGAAACCCAAAAAAGACTCAAGCTCCGACAAGTGAAGGCCCACGACATCCTCCGCGCGGCCCTGACGCGGGCGGCGTCGCAACTTGGCGCGTCCGCAGACGACATCACGATCGAGCGGCCTCGCGACCCCGCGCACGGCGACGTCGCCACCAACCTCGCTCTGACGCTCGCCAAGACACTCCGCCAAAAGCCCCGCGTCGTCGCCGAGCGGCTGGTCGCCGCCCTGGAGCTGCCGCCCGGCCTTGTCCGAAAGACGGAGATCGCGGGACCGGGCTTCATCAATTTCTTTCTGGCCGGTGAGCAGGTGGTCGGCGTGCTGCCCGGGATCCTCGCCGCGGGGGTCAACTACGGCAAGACCGACGTCGGCAGGGGCGCCAAGGTCAACGTCGAATTCGTGTCCGCCAACCCGACCGGCCCGCTGCACGTCGGTCATGGGCGCGGTGCCGCTCTGGGCGACGGCATCGCGGCGCTGCTCGAGTGGACCGGCTGGAACGTGACGCGCGAGTTCTATGTGAACGACGCCGGCACCCAGATCGACAAGATGGCGCGGTCGCTGTGGGCCCGCGTGCAACAGCTGGCCGGCCGGGCGGCCGAAATCCCCGAGGGCGGCTACCACGGCGAGTACCTGAACGCGCTGGCGGAGGGCATCCTCACGAAGGAAGGCAAGCGCTTCGCCGATCTTCCGGAGGCGGAAGGCGTGCGCCGCTGCCGCCAGATCGGCGTCTTCTCCCAGCGCGCCGAGCAGGACGAGGACCTGCGCGAATTCGGCGTGCGGTTCGACGTCGTGTCCCGGGAGTCGGAGATCTACGAGCGGGGCCTGATCGATGCCACGCTCGCCGAGCTGGCCGCGAAGCGCCACACGTTCGAGGAGGAAGGGGCGCTGTGGCTGCGCACGACCGCGTTCGGCGACGACAAGGATCGTGTGCTCCGCAAACGCGATGGGACCTACACCTATCTCGGGCCCGACATCGCGTATCACCGCGACAAGCGCGACCGGGGCTTCGTGAAGGCGATCGACGTCTGGGGCGCGGATCACCACGGCTACATTCCACGGATGCGCGCCGCGCTTCAGGCGCTCGGGCTTCCGGACGACTTTTTGCACGTCGAGATCGTGCAGCTCGTGCGCGTCATGCGGGGCGGGGAGGAGGTCCGCTTCTCCAAACGCTCGGGCGATTTCGTCGCACTGCGCGATCTCTTCCAGGAGACCGGCGTGGACGCGGCGCGCTACTTCTTCCTGATGAAGCGGGGGGACTCGCAGTTCGTCTTCGACGTGGACCTCGCCAAGAGCCAGACCGAGGAGAATCCGGTCTTCTACGTGCAGATGGCGCATGCCCGCATGACCGGCATCTTCCGCGTGGCGGCGCGCGAGCCGGAGTCGATCCGCGCCGAGGGCGTGGATCTGGCGGTCCTGACCCACCCGGAAGAGCTCGAGCTGGTGAAGGAGCTGGCCGACTTTCCGGAGGCCGTCCGGCGCGCCGCGGCCGCCGCCGAGCCCCACCGCATCACCGGGTACCTCGAGGGGCTGGCCCGGATCGCCCATGCGTGGTATCACAAGTACCGCGTGCTGGGCGAGCCCGAGGAGGCGGCCCGGCTGGTGCTCGCGCGGGCGGTGCAACAGGTCCTGGCGAACGGTCTCACCCTCTTGGGGATTCGCGCCCCGGAACGGATGTAAGCGTGGGTCTGCTCGTCGTCGGCTCGATTGCCCTCGATTCGGTCATCACGCCGTTCGGCGAAACCGCGGACACGCTCGGCGGCGCCGCGGTCTTCTTCGCGATGGCCGGTGCGGTGCTCCACCCCGTGCAAGTCGTCGGCGTCGTGGGCAACGACTTCCCCGAGGCGCACCTCACGGCGCTGGCGGCGCGGGGCGTGGACTTGGCGGGCGTCGAGCGGATGAAGGGCGAGTCGTTCCGCTGGAAGGCCCGCTACTCGTACGACCTCAACAGCCGGGAGACCCTCGAGACCCGCCTCGGCGTCTTCGCCGATTTCCGCCCCCGGATCCCCGACAAGTTTCGCAGCGCCCAGTACGTCTTTCTCGGCAACATCGACCCTGAGCTGCAGCTCAGCGTGCTGGATCAGGTGAAGCACCCTAAGCTCGTCGCCTGCGACACGATGAACTACTGGATTCAGGGGAAGCGCGACGTCCTGCTCGAACTGCTGCGGCACATCGACATCCTGATGGTGAACGACTCCGAAGCACGCGAGCTGTCCGGCGATTGGAACATCTACCGGGCGGCGCGCTGGATCCTGTCGCGCGGCCCCAAGATGGTCGTGATCAAGCAGGGGGAGCACGGCGCTCTGCTCGTCGATCAGGACACGGTGTTCAAAGTCCCGGCCTATCCGCTCCAGGAGGTGTTCGATCCCACGGGAGCGGGGGATGCGTTCGCCGGCGGTTTCATGGCGCATGTCGCGCGCAGCGGCGACATCGCCTTCTCCAATCTGCGCCGCGCCATGGTCTATGGGTCGGCCATGGGCTCGCTCGCGGTCGAGGCCTTCGGCGTGCAGCGCCTGGAGCAGGTGACGCTCCAGGAGGTGCAAGCGCGCGTGAAGGCGTTCCGCGATCTCGTGCACTTCTCCCTCGACGGCGAGGACCAGTGACCTCGGCCGACCGCTACGCCGCCGCCGGCGTCCGCCTCGACGCCGCCGATGAGGCGAAGCGCCGCATCGGCGACCTGGTCCGCACCACGCGGACGCCGCTGGCTCTGGGACAGATCGGCGGTTTTGGGGGGATGGTGCGCGTGCCGGAGGGATACAAGAAGCCCGTGCTCGTGATGTCCACGGACAGCGTCGGCACCAAGGTGCTCGTCGCCACGGCGGCCGGCGTCCACGACACCGTGGGCGAGGACCTCGTCAATCATTCGGTCAACGACATCCTCGTGCACGGCGCCGCGCCGCTCGCCTTTCTCGACTACATCGCGACCGGCAGCCTCGTGCCCGATGTCGCGGCGCAGATCGTGACCGGTGTAGCCCGCGGATGCCGCGCCCACGACATGACGCTGGTGGGCGGTGAGACCGCGCAGATGCCGGACCTGTACGAGTCGGGTCATTACGACCTGGCGGGCACGATCGTGGGCGTCGTGGAGGAAGACAAGGCGCTGCACGGCGACCACGTACGTTCCGGCGACATGCTGATCGGCTACGCGTCCACCGGACTCCACACCAATGGCTACACGCTCGCGCGGAAGATCGTATTCGAGTGGCTGAAGCTGGGGATCGACGACCTGTTTCCCGAGACCGAGCAAACCGTCCGGCAGATCCTGCTCGCCGTGCACCGCAGCTATGCGGCCGCCATCAGGCCCGTCCTCGGCAGTCTGCATGCTCTGGCGCACATCACGGGCGGAGGGATTCCGGGGAACCTGGTGCGGGTGCTGCCGCCGGGATCCGAAGCCGTCGTGGACGCGGGGAGCTGGCCCTGGCCGCCCTTGTTTCGCGTCCTGATGCGGGCGGGCCAGGTCACCCGCGATGAGATGCGCCGCGTCTTCAACCTTGGGGTCGGCATGATCGCCGTCGCGGCGCGGGACGACGTCGACGCCGCCGTCCAGGCCGCGGAGCGCGCCAAGGTGCCCGCGTGGATCATCGGCGAGATCCGCGGCGGCACAGGGGCCGGCAAGCCGGTCGTGCGATTTGAAGAGAGATAACGGGCGGGAGGCCCCCGCCATGCGCCGCGCGCTCGAGCTGGCGTGGCGGGGATGGGGGCGCGTCGCCCCCAATCCGCTGGTGGGTGCCGTCGTGCTGCGCGGCGATGAAGTGGTGGGCGAAGGATGGCACGCCGAGTTCGGCGGCCCCCACGCGGAAGTGCAGGCGTTGCGCGCCGCGGGTGAGAAGGCGCGGGGCGCCACTCTGGTCGTCACGCTCGAGCCGTGCGCGCATCAGGGGAAGACCCCGCCGTGCACCGACGCGATCCGCGCCGCGGGGATTCGCCGCGTCGTGGCCGCGGTGCGGGATCCCGATCCCGAAGCGCGCGGCGGCGTCGAGATCTTGAAGCGGGCCGGGATCGAGACGCAGGTCGGGCTGCTCGCGGAGGAAGCGGCGGCGCAGAACGCCCCCTTCCTCGCCACCCGGCTCCAGACCGAGCGCCCCTTCGTGGCGCTGAAGCTCGCGACCTCCATCGACGGCCGCATCGCCGACGCGCGCGGCCAGTCGCACTGGATCTCGGGCCCCGAAGCCCGCGACCACGTGCACTGGCTCCGCGCCGGCTTCGACGCGATCGGCGTCGGCGGCACGACCGCCCTCACGGACAATCCCCAGCTCACGGTGCGCGGAGGGATCACGCCGCGCAAGCCGCCGGTGCGGATCGTCTTCGACCGGCGCGCGATGTTGAACTCGGGCGTGTCCCTGGTCCAGACGGCGCGCGAGGTGCCCACCTGGGTGGTCGCCTCGCCCGAGGCACCCGCGGCGAACGTGTCGGTGCTCGAGGGCAACGGCGTCCGCGTGTTCCGTCCCGAAGCGCTCGCCCAGGCGTTCGCGCAACTCCGCCTCGCCGGGATCCAATCGTTGTTGTGTGAAGGGGGAGGGGCGCTCGGCGCAAAGCTGCTCGCCGACGGGTTGGTGGACCGGCTGTACTGGGTCCAGGCGCCCGTCTGGCTCGGCGAAGCCGCCGTTCCGGCGTTCCCGGGTGTGCCCACGTTTCCGCTCGCCGAGGCGCCGCGCTGGGTCGCCGTGGAGCGCCGGCCATTGGGGTCTGATACATTATTGGTATTGGATCGGCGACTATGTTTACCGGAATCATAGACGCGGTGGGACGGGTAGCTGCGGTCCACCGGAACAACGGCGCAGAACTGCGCATTACTGCGCCGTTTCGCGCCTTGAAAAAGGGTGAGAGCATCGCCGTCAACGGCGCGTGCCTCACGGTCGAGCGCGTTGTGAAGGGTGGATTCACCGTGCACGCCGTGGCAACCACGATCGGCCGCACCCTGATCGGCGACTGGGCCAAGGGGCGGACCGTGAACTTGGAGCGCGCGCTGCGCGCGGGGGACCGCTTGGGCGGGCATTTCGTGCAGGGGCACGTGGACGGCGTGGGAACGGTCGCGCGCGTCACGATGCAAGGCGATGCCCTGTTGCTCGACATCCGGTTGCCGCGCGACGTCGCGGAGACGACGGTGTTGCACGGTTCGATCACGGTGGACGGTGTGAGCCTGACCGTGAACGCCCTGCCGGAGCCCGGCGTTATGCAGGTGTCGCTCGTGCCGTTCACGCGGGCGCATACGACGTTGGGACGCGTGGCCGCCGGCGAGCGGGTGCACGTCGAGGCGGACGTCCTGGGAAAGTACGTGAGGCAGCTATGCCGTTCGGCAAAGTAGAGCAAGCGATCGCGGATATCCGCGCGGGCAAGCTCGTCATCGTGGCCGATGACGAGCGGCGCGAGAACGAGGGCGATTTGGTCGGCGCGGCCCAGAAGGTCACCGCCGAGATGATCAATTTCATGGCGACGCACGCGCGCGGCCTCATCTGCGTGCCGCTCACCCCCGCGCGCTGCCAGGCGCTGGCGTTGCCGCAGATGACCGAGCACAACTCCGAGTCCCACGAGACGGCGTTCACCATCAGCATTGACGCCGCCGCCCGCTTCGGCGTGACGACCGGCATCTCGGCGGCGGACCGCGCCGCCACGATCCGTGTGGCGATTGATCCGGCGACCGTGCCGGGCGACCTGCGCCGCCCCGGCCACGTCTTTCCGCTGCGCGCCCGCCCCGGTGGCGTCCTGCAGCGGGTCGGCCAGACCGAGGCGAGCGTCGATCTGGCGCGGCTCGCCGGCCTCTATCCCGCCGGCGTGATCTGCGAGATCCTGAATCCCGACGGCTCCATGGCGCGCCGCGCCGACCTCGAGCGCTTCGCCGAGCAGTACGGCCTCACGTTCATCACGGTCGCCCAGCTCGTCGCCTACCGGCTGGCGCACGAGCGCCTGGTGCATCGCGTCGCGGACGCGCGCCTCCCCACGCCGTTCGGCGAGTTCCGCATCATCGGCTACAAGAACGACGTGGACGCCGCCGAGCACGTGGCGCTGGTCTACGGCGACGTCGCGGGCAAGCAGCGGGTGCTGGTGCGGATGCACTCGAAGTGTCTCACCGGGGACGTGTTCGGCTCGGCGCGCTGCGACTGCGGCTGGCAGCTGCACAGCGCCATGCGCATGATCGCCGGGGAAGGCGCCGGCGTCATCGTGTACCTCGATCAAGAGGGGCGCGGGATCGGGCTGCTCAACAAGCTCAAGGCCTACGAGCTGCAGGACGCGGGGCACGACACCGTCGAGGCGAACGAGAAGCTCGGCTTCAAGCCCGACCTCCGGAACTACGGCATCGGCGCGCAGATCCTGCTGGACATCGGCCTGTCGTCGATCCGCGTGCTGACCAACAATCCGATGAAGCTGGTCGGCCTCGAGGGATACGGGTTGGAGATCGTCGAGCGCCTGCCGATCGTGCCGGCACCCTCCGACGAGAACCGATCCTATCTCGACGTGAAGCGGGACAAGCTCGGCCACTTCCTTACTCACTGACGTGCCTGCGCGCTCGTCCAGCCGCCAGCGCCGTGTGGCGGTCATCGTGAGCCGCTTCCATGAGAATGTCACCACCCGCCTGCTGGAGGGGGCGCGCGATGCGCTGCGCCGGGCCGGCATCGCCGACGCGCAGGTCGACGTCGTGTGGGTGCCCGGCGCGTTCGAGCTGCCGGTGGCGGCGGAAACCGCCGCCGCGAGCCAGCGGTATGCGGCGATCGTCGCGTTGGGCTGCGTGATTCGCGGCGAGACTGCGCATTTCGACTACGTGGCCGGCGAAGCCGCGCGCGGGCTCGGGAACGTGGCGCTCGCGCACCAGATCGCCGTCGGCTTCGGGGTCCTCACTACCGAGACGGAGATTCAGGCGTTGGCGCGCGCCGGCGGCGTGGTCGGCAACAAGGGCGCCGAGGCGGCCGAGGCGGCGCTCCAGACCGCCGACGCGATCGACCGGCTCCGTGCAGCGCCCCGAGACTAAGGCGCGCGCGCGCGCCCTGCAGCTCCTCTACGCGTGGGAACTCTCAGGCGAACCGTCGATCGAGACGGTCGTGGCCCGCGTCGCCACGATCTACGGTGGAGCCCCGAAAGGGTATGACCGGGGCGCCGACCTTGCGGCCAAGGCGGTGGCGGGGCGGCCGGAGTTCGACCGCCGCGTCAAGGATGCCGCCGAGCACTGGCGCCTCGAGCGGGTCGGGCTCGTGGAGCGCAACATTCTCCGGTTGGCGCTGGCCGAGCTCGATGAAGCGGTGACCCCGTCCCGCGTGGTGATCGACGAAGCGGTCAAGCTCGCGCACTGGTTCGCGGGCGCCAAGGCGCCCGCCTTCATCAACGGCGTGCTCGACGCGGTGGCTCGTGAGTCCGGAGCCCTGTGAGGATCCTGCTCGTCAACTGGAACGACCGCCAGAACCCACAGGCCGGCGGAGCGGAGATCCACCTCCACGAGCTGTTTGGTCGCATCGCGGCCTGGGGACATGAAGTGGACCTCATCACGAGCGGCTGGCGGGAGGCGTCGCCACACGCCGAGCTCGACGGCATGCGGGTCCTGCGGGTAGGGAACCGCCACAGCTTCGCGCTGCGGGCGCGCGGGGCGGTGCGGCGGGCGCTGCGGCAGCGGTCCTACGACATCGTGGTGGAGGACATCAACAAACTCCCCTTGTTCCTTCCTACTCTCACGTCGTTGCCGTTTGTTGCGGTCGTACCTCATCTGTTCGGTGCGACCGCGTTTGCCGAAGCGAGTCTCCCGGTAGCGGCGGTCGTGTGGGCCTCCGAGCTGCCGGTTCCACGGGTGTACCGGGAGGCGGGATTCCACGCGATTTCCGAGAGTACGCGGGACGATCTCGTGCGGCGCGGAGTAGCGGGGGAGCGGATCGTCGTGATCCATCCGGGCGTCGACGCGACCTGGTATTGCCCGGATCCGGCGACGCCCCGCGCCACGCGGCCGACGTTCTTGTACCTGGGTCGGTTGAAGCGTTATAAAGGAGTGGAGATCGCGCTGCGGGCGCTCGCGGCGGCCCGGGAGCGCTATGGGGACATTACGCTCGACATCTGCGGGCAAGGGGACGATCGGCCCCGGCTGGAGCGCATTGCGCAGGCGCTTGGGCTGGGCGACGCGGTTCGCTTCCTCGGCTTCGTGGCCGAGGACGAAAAGCGCCGGCTGCTCCGCCGAGCGTGGGCGGTGGTATTCCCAAGCCCCAAGGAAGGATGGGGTATCACGAACGTCGAAGCGGCTGCGTGCGGCACGCCGGCACTCGCGTCCGACAGCCCGGGCCTGCGCGAATCGGTGCGCCACGGCGTGACCGGGTATCTGGTGCCCCACGGCGATTGGCGGGCGCTGGCCGATCGGATGCTGGCGTTGGCCGGGGATCCGGAGCTGGTCGCGCGGCTGGGCCGGGCCGCGCGGGGCTTCGCGGAGGGGTTGTCGTGGGAGGCGGCCGCGCGCGCGACCGCCGCTCACTTCGAACGAGTCATCGCTGAACGGGGAGGTTGATTCATGCGCATCACCATCACCGCCCGCCATGTTGAGATGGACGACGACTTGCGCGCGCACGCCAGTGACCTGGTGCAGAAGCTCGCCAAGCTCGCGAAGCGCGCGCACCACGCGCAGGTGATTTTCACCGAGGATCACGGCGAGGCGGGCGTGGAAATCCAGCTGCACGTGCCCCGCGGGCGCATTCACGTCGGCAAGGCGGAGGCCTCCGATCATGCCTCCGCCCTCGATCTCGCGATCGCGCGCGTGAAGCGGCAGCTGCTCGACGAGAAGGAGGCGCCCCGTCCGCGGCGCCGGCCATCCTCCCAGGTGCGCGGGGTGCGGTGACCGAGTCTGCGGCGTCCCCGCTCCCGCCGCCGCCGCGGCTCAAGGTCCGGGACCTCCTGGCCAGGAAGGGCGACCCGTTGCAGCTCGAGCTGCTGACGGGCGACGTCGGGCTCGATCGCGAGATCCCCTCGCCCGAAGCGTCCAGCCCCGGCCTGGTCCTCGCCGGTTATACGGCGCGCTTCACCGGCACCGACCGGATCCACATTCTGGGCGAGACCGAAATCACGTATCTGGCCTCGCTCGACGCCAAGGCGCGCCGCAAGTCCATCGAAGCGTTTTTATCCTATCAGCTGCCGTGCGTGATCATCAGCAAGGGCCAACAGGCGCCGGAAGAGCTGGTGACGCTGGCGCGCGAGCAGGGCATTGCGGTGATTCGCACGCGCCTCAAGACGGCGGAGTTCTACCGCCGGCTGAAGCCGTTCCTCGACGACGCATTCGCGCCCCGGACCACGATCCACGGGTCGCTCGCCGACGTCTTTGGCGTCGGGCTGCTGTTCCGCGGCCGCTCGGGAATCGGGAAGAGCGAATGCGTGCTGGACCTGGTCGAGCGCGGCCACCGCCTCGTGGCCGACGACGTCGTGCACATCACGCGGCGCGGCAACGACGTGCTCATCGGCCGTGGGCACGAGATCTCGCGTCACTACATGGAAATCCGCGGCGTGGGCCTGATCGATATCAACGCCCTGTTCGGCATCCGCTCCGTGCGCCAGCAGAAGCGCATCGAGGTCGTCGTGCAGCTCGAGGATTGGGACAACACGCGCGAGTACGACCGCACCGGGCTCGACGGCCAGGAGACCGAGCTGCTCGGTGTCTCGTTGCCGCTCGTCACCGTGCCGCTGAACCCCGGCAAGAACCTCACGGTGGTGTGCGAAGTCGTCGCCATGAACCACCTGCTGCGCTACAGCGGCGTCGATTCCGCGAATGCGTTCAACGAGCGGCTCATTCGCCGCATGCGCGAGAAGG
The DNA here is from genome assembly GCA_040901965.1 of Gemmatimonadales bacterium. GTDB lineage: Bacteria > Gemmatimonadota > Gemmatimonadetes > Gemmatimonadales > GWC2-71-9 > 20CM-2-65-7. The sequence continues at coordinate 50,138 of JBBDYB010000017.1, forward strand.
GCGAGCTGCAGCGGTATCTGGAGGAGGACTATGAGTGATTCTCGTCCGAACGGATCGCTGTTGGGAGTGATCGTGTCGCATGCGGCCGTCGCGCAGGCGCTCGTCGCCGCCGTAGCGGCGATCACGGGGATCGAGGGCGTTCTCGTCCCCGTGTCGAACGAAGGCTGCGGCACCGAGGCGCTGGCCGAGCGACTGCGCCAGGCGGTGGGGAAGGGGCCCGCGGTGCTGTTCGTGGACCTCCCGGGCGGCTCCTGCCTCACCAGCTCGGCGCGCTACGCCAAGCAGCACGCCGACGTCGCCGTCGTCACCGGGGTCAATCTCGCCATGCTGCTCGACTTCGTCTTCCACCGCGACATCCCCCCGGCGGACGCCGCGCGGCGTGCCGTCGAAGCGGGCGGCAAAGCTATCCGCGTCACCGGCGCATGAGCCTCGCGCTTTACCGCATCGACGACCGCCTCATTCACGGCCAGGTGGTCGTGGGTTGGGGGCAGCCGCTCGATTGCTCCTTCATCGTCCTCGTGGACGACGAGGTGCGCGGGAGCGACTGGGAGCAGGACCTCTACCGCATGGGCGTGCCGCCGCACATCGAGGTGGTCTTTGCATCGGTGGATGAAGCGGCGGAAAAGATGGCGGTGTGGGAAGCGGATCAACGGGTCGGGATCCTGCTCGTCGGCGATATCGATACCGCGGCGGCGCTCGCCACGCGTGCCAATCAGGTCAAGCGCATCAACGTCGGGGGCATCCACCACCGCGCCGGCCGCAGCGAGCGGCTGCGATACGTCTACCTGACCGATGACGAGGCGGCCAAGCTGCGCCAGCTGGCGGCGCGCGGCATCGACGTGAGCGCCCAGGACGTGCCCTCGGCCCGTGCCGTGCCGGTGGGGGAGTTCACGTGAGCCTGCCCATCGAGGTCGCGATCGCGCTGCTCGTCTGGGGCACGTTGGTCGGCGTGGATCTGGTGAGCCTGCCGCAGATGATGATCGCCCGGCCCCTCGTCGCCGGAACCGTGGCCGGGGCCATTCTCGGGGACATCGAAACCGGGCTCAAGCTCGGCGTCGTCTTCGAGCTGCTGCAGTACGACATCCTCCCCGTCGGCGCCGTGCGCTATCCCGAGTACGGCCCCGCGACCGTCGCCGCCGTCGCCACGGCGCACGCGTCGGCCGGCGTGCTGGGATTGGGCTTGGGCGCACTGGTCGGCCTCGTCACGGGCCTCATCGGGGGCATCTCGATTCATGTGCTGCGGCGCTGGACGTCGAGCATCGTGCACGCGGCTGCCGCGACGCTCGAATCCGGGGACGCCCGTGCGCTGGTACGCCTGCATGTCGGCGCCATGCTGCGCGACGGGCTGCGCGCCGCGCTGGTCACCGCCGTGGGCTTGTGCCTCGCATGGCTGGCGCGGCCGTTGCTCGGCGGCGCGCTGTCGCCCCGCGACGCCACGCTCCTCGCCGTGGCGGCGGTCGCGGCCGCGCTGGCGGCGGGAGCCGCGGGTACGCTGCGGCTCGTGGGCCGGGGTCGCAATCTCGCGTGGTTTGCCGCGGGGCTGGGCGGCGGAATCGGGGTGGCAGCATGGCTGCCGTGAGATTCCCGCTTGCCCGCGCGCTCCTGCGGCTGTTCGCGGTGCAGGGCTCCTACAACTACGAGCGGATGCTCGGCGTAGGCGTCGGGGTCGCCGAGGAGCCGTTGCTGCGGGACCTCGCGGACGGCCGGTATGGCCCAGCCGTCGCGCGTGGCGCGCATTTCTTCAATGCGCATCCGTACTTGATCGGCCTGGCGGTCGGCGCCGCCGCGCGCGCCGAGCACGAGGGTGCGACGCCCGACCAGGTCGAGCGGCTGCGGGAGGCGCTGTGCGGCCCCCTCGGCTCGCTCGGCGACCGCCTCGTATGGGCGGGATGGTTGCCGTTCCTCTCCGGGCTGACGCTCGCTGCCGTCGCGCTCGGCGCCAGGTGGTGGGCCGTCGCGGCATTCCTCGTCGTGTACAACGTCGGCCACGTCGCGCTCCGCTGGTGGGCCCTGCGGGCCGGGTGGGCGTACGGCACCCGGGTGGGGGTAGCGCTCCACAGTCCGGTCCTTCAGAAGGCCGCGGCGGTCCTCGGCCCCGCGATGGCCTGTGCGGTCGGCGCCGCCTTGCCGCTCACCGCGGAGTACCTCGCGGCGCCGTTCGCGGCGACGTGGGCCCGCGTGGCGCTGGCGGTGGCCGCCGCGCTCGGCTTCCTCGCGCTGCGGTGGCGCGCCGGCCGCCTGACCGGCCTGCAGCTCGGCCTCGGCCTCTCGGCCGCCGCGCTGGCTGTGGGATGGCTATGGCCGTGATCGAGCGCGAGGCCCGGATCGTGAACCCGCTGGGGATGCATGTCCGCCCGGGGGCGGAGTTCGTCAAGGTCGCGAACCGCTTCAAGTCCGCGGTCGAAGTCCGCAAGGACGACGCCGTCGTCAATGGCAAGAGCATCCTGGGGATGATGACGCTCGCCGCCGAGTGCGGCTCGTCGATCCTGATCAAGACCAACGGCGACGACGCGGAGGAAGCGATGGCCGCGCTGCTGGCGCTCGTCGCGGACGGCTTCCACGAGATGCACCTGAAGATGGACGCGAAGGAAGGGGACGCGTGAGCGACCGGCTGCTCAAGGGCATCGGCGTCTCGCCCGGCATCGCGATGGGGCCCGCGGTGGTCGTGCGGTGGGCGCTCCCGGAGGTGCCACATCGCGTGGTGCCGCGCACGCACGTCGAGAAGGAAGTGCGCCGTCTCCGCGCGGCCCTCAAGGACGTCAAGCGGCAACTCACCGAGTTGCGCGCCCATGCGGAAGACCGGGCCGGGGTGGACGAGGCGCGCATCTTCGACGCGCAGATCCTGATGCTCGAGGACAAGGAATTCATCGGCGGCGTCGCCGAGCTGATCCGCGAGAACCATCTCACGGCCGAGAAGGCGTTCGAGTTCAAGACGCTGGAAGTGCGCGACCTGTGGACCGCCGCGGGGAATCCGCTCCTCAAGGAACGGCTGGCGGACATGACGGGCGTGGCGATCCGCGTGATCCGCCACCTGATGCACCGCGGCGGCGATGACGTGTGGGAGGGAATCTCCGACCCCTCGGTCCTCGTGGCCCGGGAGCTGTCGCCGGGACTGACGGTCCAGCTCGATCGCGAGCACGTCGTCGGTTTGATCAGCGAGGAAGGCACGCGCACCTCGCACGCCGCGATTCTCGCGCACTCGATCGGGATCCCCGCCATCTTCGGCCTGCGGGGCGCCATCGCGCGCATCGCCCCGGGCACGAACCTGATCCTCGACGGCACGCGCGGCACGGTGCTCCTCGACCCGACCCCTGACGAAGTCGCGGCAGCGGAGCGGACGGACGCGCGGCGGCGCGAGCTGGCGGCCCACCTGGAGAAAGCGGTGGCGCAGCCGTCGCTCACGCTCGATGGCGTGCACGTCGCGCTGCGGGGCAACGTGGACCTCCCCGACGAGGTCGAGGCGGCAAAGGCCCACGGCGCCGAGGGCGTGGGACTCCTCAGGACCGAATTCCTGATCACCGGACACAGCGTGCTCCCGTCCGAGGACGAGCAGGCGGCGTACTACCGCCACGTCGGCGAGGCATTTCCTGGTGATCCGGTGGTGATCCGGACGTACGACCTCGGGGGGGACAAGTTCCCCGCGCCCTTCCGCGGCCCCGCGGAAGCGAACCCGTTCCTCGGCTGGCGCGCGATCCGCGTCTGCCTCGACGAGCCCGAGATGTTCCGCACCCAGATCCGCGCCGTGCTGCGCGCGGCCGTGACCGCGAACCTGCAGCTCATGATCCCGCTCGTCACGCGGCTCGACGAAGTCGAGCGCACGCGCGAAATGGTGGGCGAGGAAGCCGCCCGCCTCGAGCGCGCGGGCGTGGCGGCGGCCAAGACGGTGCCCATTGGCGTGATGGTCGAGACGCCCGCCGCGGCCGTCATGGCCGACCGGCTCGCGGAAATCAGCGATTTCCTCAGTGTGGGAACGAACGATCTCACGCAGTACACGCTCGTGGTGGACCGCGGCAACGCGCGCCTCGCCGACCGCTTCACGCCGCACGACCCGAGCGTGCTGCGGCTCCTCAAGCTGGTCGCGGAGGCGGCGCGCGCGGCGGGCAAACCCGCGAGCGTGTGCGGCGAGATGGCGTCCGAGCCGCTGTCGGCGTTCCTGCTGGTCGGCCTCGGCTACGAGACGCTGTCGGTCGCGCCGCCGGCGCTGCCGCTCATCAAATGGCTGATCCGCCAGGTCAGCACCGCGCAGGCCCGCGCCGCCGCCGACGCCGCGCTCGCGGCGCGCTCGGCGGAGCTGGCACTCGATATTCTGCGCTTCGCGCTCGCCGAAGCGGTGGATCTTTCACTCCTCGATCCCGACGCGCGGTTGCCCGCCGGGCGGCGCTCGGGTAGTTTGAAACTCTAACGACCCCAACGACCAAACTATGCCAACCCATCGCCACGTCTTCACTTCCGAGTCCGTCACGGAAGGCCATCCGGACAAGATCGCGGATCAGATCTCCGACGCGATCCTCGACGCCATCCTCTCCAAGGACCCCGCGGCGCGCGTCGCCTGCGAGACCCTCGTCACCACCGGCATGGCCGTGGTCGCGGGTGAAATCACCACCTCGACCTACGTCCACATCCCCGACATCGTGCGCGGCACGATCACGTCCATCGGCTACACCGACGCCAACTTCGGTTTCGACGCGCAAACCTGCGCGGTCCTGACGACGATCGACCGCCAGTCCGCCGACATCGCGATGGGCGTGGACAGCGGCGGCGCCGGCGACCAGGGAATGATGTTCGGCTACGCGACGGACGAGACGCCGTCGCTGATGCCGTTGCCGATCGTGTTGGCGCACCGGCTCGCCGAGCGGCTCGCGGCCGTCCGCAAGGCGGGCGATCTGTCATGGCTGCGCCCGGACGGCAAGACGCAGGTGAGCGTGACCTACGAGGGACCGAAGCCCGTGGGCATCAGCAAGATCGTCGTTTCCGCCCAGCACTCCGACATGATCGACAACGCGGAGCTGCGTGCCGGCGTGATCGAGCAAGTCGTGCGGCCGGTCGTCCGCGAGGCCGGCTTCGACGTCGCCGAGCGGGACATCCTGGTGAATCCGACGGGCCGGTTCGTGGTGGGGGGCCCCCAGGGTGATGCCGGGCTCACCGGGCGCAAGATCATCGTGGACAGCTACGGCGGCATGGCGCGCCACGGGGGCGGGGCGTTCAGCGGCAAAGACCCGTCCAAGGTGGACCGCTCCGCGACGTATGCGATGCGCTGGGTCGCCAAGAACATCGTGGCCGCCGGGCTGGCCCAGCGCTGCGAGGCGCAGGTCGCCTACGCCATCGGCGTCGCCGAGCCCGTGTCCATCATGGTCGAGACCTTCGGGACCGGGACCGTGCCCCAGGAAGCGCTGGAGGCCGCCGTCCGTGAAGTGTTCGACCTGACCCCAGGCGGCATCATCCAGGCGCTCAATCTCCGCAATCCCATCTACCGGCCCACCGCGGCCTACGGCCACTTCGGCCGCGCGCCCGAGCGGCGCCGCGTCGGCGATCGCGACGTGGAACTCTTCACCTGGGAGCACGCCGATCGCGTCGAAGAGCTCCAGGTGGCCGCGGAGCGCGCCTCCCGGACTTCTCGAAAGGCACAAGTGTGATTACGGCTTCCAAAGCAGCCCACGACATCAAAGACCTGAGCCTCGCGGACGAGGGGCGTCGCCGCACCGAATGGGCGGAGCGCTCGATGCCGGTGCTGCGGCAGCTCAAAGAGCGTTTTGCCCGCGAGCGGCCGCTCGCCGGCAAGCGTCTCGCCGCCTGCCTCCACGTGACGTCCGAGACAGCGAACCTGGTGGTGGCGTTGCAGGCGGGGGGTGCGGACGTGGCGCTGTGCGCCTCGAACCCGCTGTCCACGCAGGACGACGTGGCGGCACATCTGGTGCGTGACTACGGTGTCAAGGTCTTCGCGATCAAAGGTGAAGACCACGCGACCTACTACGATCACATCCGCGCCGCGCTCGCCCACCGGCCCGACATCACGATGGACGACGGGGCGGATCTGGTGGGCGCGCTGCACATGATCGCGTTGAACCGTCTGGACGACCTGGCCCCACCCGTCCGCAAATGGGTGGAGACGCTGTCTCCGGCCGAGCGGAAAGCCCTGGTGGCCGGGGTGGCCGGCTCCACCGAAGAGACCACGACCGGCGTCATCCGCCTCAAAGCGATGGCGAAGGACGGCGTACTGCAGTTCCCGGTCATCGCGGTGAACGACTCCGAGACGAAGCATCTGTTCGACAATCGCTACGGGACGGGACAGTCCACACTCGACGGCATCATTCGCGCAACCAACCTGTTGATCGCGGGGAGCACGGTGGTGGTCGCGGGGTATGGGTGGTGCGGCCGCGGATTCGCAATGCGGGTGCGCGGCGCCGGGGCGAACGTCCTGGTGACCGAAATCGATCCGATGAAGGCGCTGGAAGCGCAGATGGACGGCTACCGCGTCGTTCCCATGGCCGAGGCGGCCTCCGTCGGTGATCTGTTCGTGACCCTCACCGGCAATGTGGAGGTCATTCGGCTGGAGCACATGCGGGCGATGAAGGATGGCGCGGTGCTCGCGAACTCGGGACACTTCAACGTGGAAATCGACCTGGAAGGCCTGAAACAAGAAGCAACCGGCCCGGTGGCGGCCCGCGAGTTCGTGGACGAGTGGCAGCTTGGCGGCAAGAAGCTGTTCGTCCTGGCCGACGGGCGGCTGATCAACCTGGCGGCCGCCGAGGGCCATCCGGCCAGCGTGATGGACATGTCGTTCGCGAATCAGGCGCTCGCCGCCGAGCACGTCGTGCGGCATGGGAAGAGTCTCGCCAAGGACGTGCATCGCATTCCGGCGGATCTCGACAAGGAGATCGCGCGCCTCAAGCTGCAGGCGATGGGCGTCGCGATCGACACCCTCACCCCGGCACAGCGCAAGTATCTCGCCTCCTGGGACCTCGGGACCTGATGGGAGGGACCGGCGGAGCGATGCTGCAGGTGCGGGTCGCCCATCTGGGGCTGGACCGCACCACCAACACGCCGGTGGTGATTCTCCAGGAACAGGAAGGCGAGCGGGTGCTGCCGATCTGGATCGGGCCCGCGGAAGCGAGCGCCATCGCGATGGAGCTGGCGGGCGTCAAATTCTCGCGCCCGCTGACGCACGACCTCTTGAAGCAGGTCATCGTCGGGCTGGGCGCCGAGCTGCGCAAGGTCATCATCTCGCAGGTGAAAGACAACACGTACTTTGCCGAGCTCCACATCTATCGCGGCGATACGATCATTCAGGTGGACGCCCGCCCGTCGGACTCGATCGCGCTGGCGCTGCGGCTGAAGGCGCCGATCCTGACGAGCGAAACCCTGCTCGAGCTGACCTCCGTGGACACCGGAGAGGGCGGGATCCAGCCCGGCGCCGGTCCGCTCGACCCCGACTCCCTCAAGTCCTACCTCCAGAACCTCGATCCTGAAGATTTCGGCAAGTTTACTCCGTAGCCTCCTGATCGTCTCGCTCGGCGCCCCGCTCGCGCTTGCCGCACAGACGGTCAGCGTGAGCGGACGAGTGCTGCGCGGCGGACGCGACACCGTCCCGCTGCCGAATGCGTGGGTGGTTCTGCACCGTGTGACGCGGGAGGGGGGTGGGCCGCTGGACTCGGTGCGCACCGATGCCCGCGGACGCTACCGGATCCCGCTGCGCGTAGACGATACGACCGAGGTCTACGTTGTGAGCGCGTGGTATGACAGCCTCGCCTATTTCTCGCTGCCGCTCAACGTCGTCGGCCGTCCCGCGGTCCACGTCGAAGACATCGTCGCTTTCCCGACCATGACGACCGGACCGCCGATTCGCCTCGCGCGGCGGCTCGTCACGATCGCGCGGCCGGGCCCCGATGGGACGCGCGAGGTGCTGGAGATCCTCGAGCTCGAGAACACCGGCTACACGACGCGGATCACGAAGGACACGCTCGTGCCCACCTGGGCAGGACGTGTGCCCGACGTCGCCGGCCAATTCCAGGCCGGGCAGGGCGATATCTCCCCCGAGGCGATCGTCTTCCGCAACGACAGCGTGCACGTCCTGGGGCCGATCCCGCCGGGACCGCCGAAGCAGCTCAGCTACGGCTACTCGCTTCCCGCGAGCGCGCGCACGCTGGTGCTGCCGATCGATCAACCCACGGTCGAGCTGAATCTGCTGATCGAGGATACGGCCGCGGTCGTGACGGTCCCCCCCCCCGGGGTAGAGTCGCTCGGCGTTCAGGAAATCGAGCAGCGACGCTTCGCGGCATATCGCGCGGGGCCGCTCGCGGCCGGAGACCGAGTCGAGATCACGCTGCCGCGCGGCGCGTTCCGCGCGCAGATGGTCCTCCCGTACCTGATCGCGGTGCTCGCCATGGTGATGGTGGCAGCGCTGGTTTGGGCCTTGCGAAAGAGGCCCGCGGCAGCCTAGACTAGTTTCCAGTTTCGCGAACGGGGATCTACGGAAGCCGGTGCAAGTCCGGCGCGGCCCCGCCACTGTAACGGGCATCGATGTTGATGTAGGGGCACAGCATGCTGTGCCCCTACACGCCGACGGTTGGGCCACTAGGTCTGATCCTGGGAAGGCCACCGCCGTTCGCCCGAAGCCAGGAGACGTCTTCGTTCGCGCCACCGGTTGGTTCCCTCGCGGGAGGGATGGTGGGCGCGTTCGCCCATCTCCATTTCCCAGGAGGTGGGTTTTTTCGTATGCGCCGCCTGCTGCTGTGGTCATTGCTCCTGGTCGCCTGCCGGCCATCGGGCCGTCCGGCTGCCGGGCCGGCGCTGACGGACGCCGCAGGCCGAACCGTCCCTCTCGCTCCGCCCGCCCGCCGCATCGTGTCGCTGCTGCCGTCATTTACCGAGATTCTGTTCGCGATCGGCGCGGGCGATCACCTCGTGGGACGGACCGCCTGGTGCGACTATCCACCCGCCGCGCGGGCCGTGCCGAGTGTCGGCGACGGCATGCCGCCGAACGTCGAGGCGGTTGCCGCGCGGAAGCCCGATCTCGTCGTGCTGTACCACTCCGGCCCCAACGTCACGGCCGCGGGACAGCTTGCGCGTCTCGGGATTCCCGGGGTGCTGCTCGACTTGAACCGGCTGGAGGACCTCGCCCCCGCGGCCCGCGCGCTCGGCCGCTTGACCGGGCGCGAAGCGGCGGCGGAGTCGCTGGCGGCAGCGATGGACAGCCTTGCGGCACGGCCGCCGCCGCCCCCGTTCACGTCCATCGTGTTCGTCGTCTGGGACAATCCGCCGATCATCATCGGGCGCGGCAGCTACCTCCATCAGCTCGCGGCGCTCGCCGGGGCGCGCAACGTCTTCGACGACGTCACGGTGCCGTCCGCGCAGGTCTCCCTCGAGACGATTGCCGCGCGGAACCCCGAATGGGTAGCCGTGCTGTCAGACTCCGCCGCACCGCCGGCCTTCGCCGCGCGCCGTGAGTGGCGAGCGGTGCGCGCCGTGCGCGACCGCCGGTTCCTGCTGCTCGCGGGGTCTCTGTTCGGCCGGCCGGGACCGCGCTCGTCCCAGGCGGTCGCCGAGCTGCGGGCCCGGCTCGAGGGACGAGGGGTGGCCCCGCGATGAGGTGGATGCTGCTCGGCACGGTGGCCGTGCTCGCGCTCCTCGCGAGCGTGGTGCTGGGACCGGCGGCGGTGCCGCTCAGCGAGCTCGGCCGCTCCGACATCGTCTGGAACCTGCGCGCCCCACGCGCAGTGCTCGCCTTCCTCGTGGGCGGGTCGCTAGGCGTCGCCGGCGCCGGACTGCAAGCGCTGGTCCGCAACCCGTTGGCAGATCCCTTCCTGCTGGGCCTATCGGGTGGGGCGGGGTTGGGTGCGGTGATCGCACTCGCGCTCCATCTCACGGGTCCCTGGGTCCTGCCGCTCGCGGCGTTTGCCGGCGCGCTCGCCGCGCTTGGCCTCGTGTACCGGATGGGACTCGTCGGGGGCGCCGCGCTCGACCCTCGCATCCTGCTGCTCGGCGGCGTGGCGGTGGGCGCCTTCGCCGCCGCGATCACGACGGCGATCGTGTCGCTCGCGGACGCCGCGGAGCTCCGCAACGCCTTTCTCTGGCTGTGGGGCGGACTCTCGGCAGCATCCTGGGATTCCGTGCTGCTGCTGGTCCTCTACGCCCCCGTCCCGCTCGCGGTCCTGCTCGCCGCCGCGCGCCCGCTCGATCTGCTCGCGTTAGGCGAAGAGCCGGCACGCTACCTGGGCGCGGACGTGGAAGCGGTGAAGCGACGCGTCTATCTCGCGGCCTCCCTCCTCACCGCCGCCGCCGTCGCCGTCTCCGGCGTGATCGGTTTCGTCGGCCTCGTCGTCCCGCACATTGCCCGGCTTGCCTGGGGCCACCGCCACCGGTCACTCCTGCCCGCGGCGTTCATCGGAGGCGGCGCGCTGCTCGCCATCGCGGATACGCTCGCCCGCACCGTCGTGGCGCCGCGCGAGCTTCCCGTGGGCGTCGTGACGGCACTGATCGGTGTGCCGGTGTTTGCGCTGCTGTTGCGACGCTGGACGATCGCATGAGCGCGGCGTCACCGATTCTGCGCATGCGCGACGTGCGCTACCGCTATCCCGGCGCGTCCCAGGATGCGCTGGCCGGCGTGTCACTCACGGTGGGACCGGGGGAGTTCCACGCGGTCCTCGGGCCGAACGGCAGCGGCAAGACGACGCTGGTCCGGCTGGCGCTGGGGGCCCTCATCCCGGCCGGTGGGACATCAGAAATCCTGGAACGCCCGGCCCGCGCATGGCCGCGTCAAGAGCTGGCGCGCGTCGTGGGGGTCGTGCCGCAGCGCGAGGACAATCTGTTTCCTCAGCGGGTGCGTGAGACGGTACTCCTCGGTCGGTACCCGCACCTCTCGTTGTGGGGAAAAGAGCGGCCCGAGGACCACGCCGCAATCGAGCGCGCGCTCGCGGCCTGCGACGCGACGCAGCTCGCCGATCGCTGGGTGTGGACGCTCTCGGGCGGCGAGTATCAACGCGTCCGCGTGGCCCGAGCGCTGGCCCAGGAGCCGCGCCTGCTCGTGCTCGACGAACCCGCCGTCTCGCTCGACCTGCGCCACGAGATGGCGCTGTTCGAGCTGGTGCGCGGGCTGGTCGACCGGGTGGGATTGGGCGTCTTGATGATCACGCACGACTTGAATCTCGCCGCCCGCTACGCCGACACGGTGCTGCTGCTGTCGGAAGGACGGCCGGTGGCCGCCGGCGCGCCTGCCGACGTCCTCACCCGCGAAACCGTGGAGCGTGTCTTTTCCTGGCCCGTCACCATGCAGTCAGTGGACGGCCGTCCCCAAATGGTGCCTCTCCGTCAACCGAAGGAGCCCGTCGCATGAACGTCGCGCTCGTCGTGCTCGCCCTCACGACACAGCAGCCGCAGGATACGATCGTCCTGAAGCCGGTCGTCGTGACGGCGACGCGGATTCCGGTGCCGGCTGTTGTCGTGGCGTCCGCTGTCACCATGATCCGGGGCAGCGACCTCCAGGCGCGGGGAATTCGGACCGTGGCGGAGGCGTTGCGTGGGGTGCCAGGCACCACCGTCGTGGAAACGGGGAGCTTCGGCGGCCAGACATCGCTGTTCATGCGCGGCGGTGAGAGCGACTACGTGAAGGTGTTGCTCGACGGGGTGCCGCTGAACCGGGCGGGCGGGGGGATGGACCTGGCGCATCTCACAACGGACAACGTGGATCGGATCGAAATCGTCCGGGGACCGGCGAGCGTGCTGTACGGCTCCGACGCGACGACGGGGGTGATCCAGATTTTCACGCGCACGGGACAGGGAGCCACTCGCGTCGGAACGGAGCTGCGCGCCGGCACGTACGGATCTATTCAGGGCGCCGCCGACATGGCCGGTGGCACCAGCCGGGTCGGGTATTCCGTGCGTGCGTCCCGCTTCGCCTCGGATGGTCTGTATCCGTACAACAATCAGTACCGCAACACAGTCGTGAGCGCGCGCATCTCCGTCACCCCCGATGACCGATCCGACGCCAGCCTCACCTACCGCTACGGCGACGACATCTATCATATCCCGACGAACCCGGCGGGCGAACCCGCGGACTCGAATCAGCGCAGCGCGGAGCGGGGCCCCGTCATCAGCCTCGCGCTCGGTCGCGTGATCGGGAGTCACGTCGAGGCGCGCGTCGTCGCGGCGCTGAATGAGGCACGCGTTTACTTCAACAATGAGCCCGACTCCCCAGGCGAAGATGGGACGTTCTGGAGCCGGGATTACCTGCGCCGGGCCACGGCCAACGCGATGCTCACGTGGCGGGCGCGGGAAACGTTCACCGTGACCAGCGGGGTCGAGTTCGAGGACGAACGGCAACGCGGCAGGAGCGAGTTCAGCGCCTCGTTCGGTACGTTCCCCGACTCCATCGCCGTCCAGCGCTGGAACGCCGGGTACTTCATGCAAGCGGTCCTCGGAGTCGCGCAGCCGGTCGCGATCACGGTGGGCGGACGGCTGGACGACAACTCGCAGTTCGGCACTCACGGCACCTATCGTGTCGGCCTCGTCTTTCACCCGCGGGATCAGACGCGGCTGCGTTTCTCCGCCGGCACCGGGTTCAAGGAGCCGACGTTCTTCGAGAACTTTGCGCGCGGCTTCGTGCAGGGAAATCCGGACCTCGATCCTGAGCGCTCGCGCAGCTGGGAAGCCGGGCTGGAACGCACGCTCGCGGCCGGCCGCCTGTCGGTCGCCGTGACCTACTTCAACCAGCGGTTTCGCGACCTCATCGAGTTCACGTTCACGCCGCCTCCGGGGGATCCCAACTACTTCAACGTCGCCGGGGCGGTCGCGAATGGCGTGGAGGCGGAAATCACGGGAACCGTCGCCACCGGCGTCGTCGCCGTTGTCCGCTACACGTACCTGCACACGCGGGTTGTGGAGCAGGGGCTGGACGGCGGCCCCAGCGGCCAGTTCCTCGCCGGCCAGCCGCTGCTCCGGCGGCCCGCGCACACCCTCGTGCCCGAGATTACCGCGACGCTGGGGGACAGAGCCCGGCTGACGCTGGGCGGACGTTGGGTGGGGGAGCGCGCCGACCTGGCGTTTCCCCCCGGCGGAGCCCAACGCGTGACGCTCCGCGCGTACACCCGCGTGAATCTCTCGGCGGAGTACGACTTCCGTCGTCCCGGATCGCGCGGGCCGGGCCTCGTGTTGACGGGCAGCGTTCAGAACGCGCTCGACGACCGGTCCGAGGAGATCGCGGGGTTCCGGCCCCGCGGCCGCACGGTGCTCATCGGCGGACGCGTCACGTTTGGCCTCTGATAGCGGGGCCTCGCTTCGCATCGTCTCGCTCCTGCCGAGCGCCACGGAGATCGTGTGTGCGCTCGGCCTCGGCGAGCGCCTCGTGGGGATTTCCCACAGCTGTGACTACCCTATGGACGTCATCGACAAGCCGCGCGTGTCCCGCCCGCATACGGAGTTCGGCGGACTCGCGAGTGCGGAGATCGATCTGGCGGTCCGTCGCGCGCTGCGGGACTATGGCAGCGTGTACGAGATCGACGTGGCGGGCATCGGCGCCCTCGCGCCCGATCTCGTGCTGACCCAGGGCATCTGCGATGTCTGCGCGGTGCCGGAGCACCAGGCGGTGGCGGCTCTCGCGGGACTGCCGTCGCCGCCAACGGTGCTTACGCTGGACGCGCATGATCTTCCCGCCATTCTCGCCGGCATTCGCGACGTCGGCCGCGCGGCCGGCGCCGAGCAGCGGGCCGACGCGTGTGTCGCGAGTATCGAGCGACGCATCGCGGCCGTTCGCGAGCGTGTGGCCGGTCGTCCCCGGCACCGCGTGCTCGCGCTCGAATGGCTCGATCCGCCATATGCGCCCGGTCATTGGGTTCCCGAGCTCGTCGCGATTGCCGGGGGGGACCTCGTGGCGGGCGTAGCCCGACGCCCGTCGTACCGGGTGGAGTGGGACGAACTGCGTGACACCGATCCCGACGTCCTGCTGCTCATGCCGTGTGGGTTCAACCTCGAGGAGACGCGACGCGAGGCGGAGCGTTACCGCGATGTCTTGAGTGATGTCGCGCCTCGCGCGTTTGCTGCCGGCAGAGTGCAGTGTCTCGATGCGTCCGCGTACTTCAGCCGCTCCGGACCCAGGATCGTCGACGGTCTGGAGATGCTCGAGACGGCTATATTGTCTCCGTGAGCCTCGTCTCCACCTCCGCTGTCGTCCTGAGAACCTACCGCTACAGCGAGACGTCGAAGATCGTCCGCCTTGCGACGCGCGAGCTCGGCGTCCAGAGCGCGATCGCGAAGGGCGTGTTGCGCAAGCACAGCCCGTTCGGCGCGGCGCTCGAAACGTTGAGCGAGGGTGTCGCCCAGCTCTACCACAAGGAAAGCCGCGAGCTCCAAACGCTGGCGTCGTTCGACGTGATCTCGCTGCGGCGCGATCTGGCGGGGGACGTGGGGCGATTCGCCGGCGCCGCGGCGCTCGCCGAAGTGATGCTCAAGATGGCGCCGCCCGCGCCGCTCCCCGCCGCCTACGAGGCGCTGATTCAGGGCCTCGACGCCCTCGTCGTCGCCGCGCCCGCACACGCCGACGCCGTGGCCGTGCGCTGGCTGTGGCTGCTCGTCGGCGTGCTCGGCTTCGCCCCACAGCTCGACGCGTGCGTGCGCGACGGCAATGCCGTCTCCGGGACCGTCGCGTTCAGCGCCGGCGAGGGCGGCGTGCTGTGCGCAAGCTGCGCCGGCCAGCAACCTCCCACCCGCCTCCCGCCCCGGGCGTACGGCGATCTGCTGGCCCTGACCAACGCCCGCGCGGCGTTACCCGCGCTCGACGCGGCTCACGCCGCCGCGCACCGCCGTCTGGTCGCCCGCTTCATCCGCCACCACCTGGGTGAGGCGGGAAAAAACGGAGCGGGAGAGAAGTTGAGCGCCATGGACATCTGGGAACGCCGCGCGTGGGTCACTCCACCCCCCGTCGCTTCGTAGTCGGCACCGCCGGCCACATCGATCACGGCAAAACCGCGCTGGTGAAGGCGCTCACCGGCGTGGACACCGATCGCTGGGAAGAAGAGAAACGCCGCGGCATCACCATTGATCTCGGCTTCGCCCCGCTGGCGCTCGGTGACGGTCTCCAGGCAAGCGTCGTGGACGTCCCGGGACACGAGGGCTTCGTCAAGAACATGCTCGCGGGCGCCACGGGGATCGACGTCGCTCTGCTCGTCATCGCCGCCGACGAAGGCATCATGCCGCAAACCGAAGAGCACCTCGCGATCGTCGAGCTGCTGGGCGTGCGGCGCGGTATCCCGGTGGTGACGAAGCGGGACCTCGTGGACGCCGAGTGGCTGGGGCTGGTTCGGGCGGAAGTGACCGAACGCCTCGCGTCCAGCCGGATCCGCTGGGACGATCCCATCGCCGTTTCGGCGTTGACGGGCGAAGGGCTCGACCAGCTGCGGGCGGCGCTGGCCGGGGTCGCGGGTGATCTCCGTGAACGGCCCTCCGCAGACCTGTTCCGGCTGCCGATCGACCGCGTGTTCGCGGTCGCGGGCGCGGGCACGGTCGTGACCGGATCTACGTGGAGCGGGACGGTGACGGTCGGCGACAGCGTGCGCCTGCTTCCGTTGGGCCGCGACGCACGAATCCGATCCATCGAGGTCCATGGACAAACGGCAGAACAGGCGGCACCCGGGCGTCGGACGGCGCTGGCCCTGGTGGGCGTGTCCAAGGAGGAGCTCGAGCGCGGCCATGTCGCGATGACGGGCGCCGGCTGGGCCCCGACCACGACGCTCGACGTCGCCCTGGAGCTGCTTCCGGGTGCGCGCAAGCCGCTCGCCGTGCGCACCCGCGTCCGCGTGCACCTCGGGACGGCGGAGGTGTTGGGGCGCGTCGCCCAGGTGCGCTCCATCGCCCCGGGCGAACAAGGAGTCGCGCGACTGCTGCTCGAGCGGCCGCTCGTGGCCCGCGGGGGGGACCGCTTCGTGCTGCGCAGTTTTTCTCCCGTGACGACGATCGGCGGGGGCGTGGTCCTGGATCCGTTTCCCCCCAAGCGGCCGCGCGTGTCCGAGCGCGGCCTGGCCGCCGGCCAACCACCCGGCGAGCGGCTCGCGCGCCTGGTAGAGGAGGCGGGACTCGCGGGGCTGTCGCTCCCCGCCGTTCCCGTGCGCCTCGGCATCCTGCCAACCGACGTCGCGGGTGCGGTGGCGGCGGCCGGGAAGGGCGTCCTGGCGGTGGGCGATGTGCTCGTAGCCAGGCGGGCGCTTGCGACCGAGATCGAGCGGTTGGCGGCGGTCGTGGCGTCTCACCACGACACGCACCCCCTCGATCCAGGCCTGTCGCTCCAGGCATTGCGGGCGGCTGTGAAGGCGCCGGCTGTCGTTCTCGATCTGCTGGTGGACCACGGCGTGAAGAAGCAGGCGTTCGAGCTGGCGGAGGGGGGCGCCGCCGTTCGCCGGCCAGGCTGGAAAGCGGCGCTGAGCGCGCGGGCCGGAGATGCGGGCGGGCGGCTCGCCCAGCGCCTGGCGGACGCCCGTTGGCAGCTCCCTACCGTGTCGGAGCTGGAGCGGGAATTCGCGGATCCTGCCGTGCCGGCCCTGCTGGCGCATCTGGCACGCGAGGGGGCTGTGGAGCGGGTAGATCAGGACCGTTATGCCGTGAAACAGGCGCTCGAGGAGTTTCGTCGGGCCGTCGAGACCACGCTGCAGGAGCTGGGCTCGGCGACCCCCGCGCAGTTTCGGGATCGGCTCGGGTTGACGCGCAAGTACTTGATTCCGCTGCTGGAGTGGGCGGACCGGCGGGGGATCACGAGCCGCCAGGGAAATACCCGGGTCCTCCGCGCTTGACAGGGGTGAAGGACGGTTCCTAGGTTGAGAGTAGCAGACATCTGACGCGCCCACAGAGCAAACAAGGAGAGCGGTCTAACGCATCTTTACGTTCGCGAGGAGTCGGGGATGAAGCGGTATGCCTGGGCAGTGCTGGGCGGTGCGCTCGGGCTTATGGCGGTGGGAACAGGGCAGGTGCCAGGACAGGGGCCTCCACCCCCTCCCGCGCCAGTCGAGCTCAAGCAGAACTACCCGAACCCCTTTAATCCGGCGACCACGATCCCGTTCACGCTGCGCGGCGATCTGTTTGCCTCTGGTCACCGGCCGAAGGTGTCGCTGAAGATTTACAACGTGCTGGCGCAGCTCGTGGCCGTGCCCATTTTGCAGGGCACCGGCGAAGCGCTGTCGGACCTCGAGCTGAATTGCAGCGCTGGGGCCGCGGGCGTCTGCGCGTTCAACGCCTACTGGGACGGCACGGTCCTGAACACGGGCCGCGAAGCCGCCTCCGGGATCTACATTTACCAGCTGATCGTCGACGGGCGGCGGTACACCAAGAAGATGATCGTGATGAAGTGAGGTAATGGACCGCCCCGGCGCCGCGAGCGCCGGGGCGGTTTGCTTTCAGCGTAGTCGCGAGGAGGCCGTCATGAAAACGTTCACGTTCGCCGCCGCACTGCTCGTTCCCGCCATGTTTCTCGCCGCCGACGCACGCTTTACGCCGCTCTCCGCCGACGCGGCTGAGACCGCGCGGATCCGCGCCCATCTCGCACAGGTCGAGCAGGAGCTGCGCCGCACGGACATCTCGGCATGGTCGCCGGCGCAGCGCCTGGCGCGCGCGCGCCATCTCGATGTGCTGCACGCTTACTGGGTGCGCGGTGTGTTTCCGAAGAACACCGACTTCCCGGGGGAGCGCGTCCCCTATTTTATCGATCGCGTGGGCACGCGCTGCGCAATGGCGCAACTGATCGAGCAGTCCGGACACGGCGCGTTCGTGGCGCGCGTGGCCGCCACAAAGAACAACGCGCGCATCCGGCAGCTGGAGCACGATCCCGAGCTCGTCGCGTGGCTCGAGGAAAACGGACTCACCGCCGCCGAGGCAGCGCGCATTCAGCCGCAGTACTGCGGAGAGCCCGGGGCGGTGGGATGTATCGATGCCCCTTCGAAGGAAAGGGCTGCTGTGGCCGCGAGCCTCAGCGCGGGAACGACCTTGTGGGGCTTGGCCGGAACCTCGAGCGCCTGGTTCGCTCCGGTGGGCATCGGGAGCGGTCTTTTTGGCCTGATTTCCGGGACGGTGCACCTGACTGAAACAGGGGGCGAGCGCACGTTGGGAGTAGTGAGCGCCGGTTTTGGAGCTACTGCCCTGTACCTCGGGATCAGATCTCTCGTAACTGGCGGTGCGGAGCCTCCGGCGCCCGCACCCGTGCCCGTAGCGTCCCTCGTCCCATGGACGGGCCCTCAGGGGTCCGGGTTGGCATTGCGCATCCGTTTCTAACGCCGTACAACCGGCGACGGGTCAGCAATCAAATCGTGTAGGGGCACGGCATGCCGTGCCCCTACGTCGTTTCGACCCATCGACCCATCGTCCCATTCCATTCGTCTGTCATTTCGGCATCTTTCGGCGGCACGCCGGTTGCCCTCTGGGGGGGCACTATGATCCAACCCGACCGCCTCACCGTAAAGGCCGCGGAGGCATTGCAACAGGCCGCCTCACTCGCCCGTTCGAAGGGCAATCCCGTCATCAACGATGCGCATCTCTTCTCCGCCCTGCTTCAGCAGGAGGAAGGGATCGTCGTGCCCCTGCTTCAAAAAGCGGGGCTCAATGTGACGCAGCTCCAGGCGGAAACGGAGCGCGAAATCGAGCGCTTCCCGAAGCAAGAGGGAGGCGCCGACCCGACGATGTCCCGCGAGCTGTCGCGGGTGCTCGATCGCGCGGACGAGGAAGCCAAGTCCCTCGGCGACGCCTACATCTCGACGGAGCACCTGCTGCTCGCGCTCGCTGAGGAGAAGAACACGACGGCGCGCCAACTGCTCACGGCGGCGGGCGTGAGCCGCAAGGATCTGCTCGCGGCGCTCGAGGGCGTGCGCGGCGCGCACCGGGTCACGGACCAGGAGCCCGAGAGCAAGTACCAGGCGCTGCAGCGGTTCACGCGCGACCTGACCGAGCTCGCCCGCAAGGGCAAGCTCGACCCGGTCATCGGGCGCGACGAGGAAATCCGTCGCGTGATGCAGGTGTTGTCACGCCGCACCAAGAACAATCCGGTGCTCATCGGTGAGCCCGGCGTCGGCAAGACGGCGATCGTCGAAGGATTGGCGCAGCGGATCGTGAACGGCGACGTCCCCGACTCGCTCAAGAACAAGCACCTCGTCGCCCTCGACGTCGGCGCGCTGATCGCCGGCACGAAGTACCGGGGCGAGTTCGAGGAGCGGCTCAAGTCGGTGCTGAAGGAGCTGACCGCCGCCGAAGGGAAGTACATCGTCTTCATCGACGAGCTGCACACGTTGGTCGGCGCGGGGGCGGCGGAGGGCTCGATGGACGCCTCCAACATGCTCAAGCCGGCGCTGGCGCGCGGCGAGCTGCACGTCGTGGGCGCGACCACGCTCGACGAGTACCGCAAGCACATCGAGAAGGACCCCGCCCTGGAGCGGCGTTTCCAGCCGGTATTCGTGGGCGAGCCGTCGGTCGAAGACACGATCGCGATCCTGCGCGGTCTGAAGGAGCGCTACGAAGTCCATCACGGCATCCGCATCACCGACAATGCCATCGTCGCGGCGGCGACGCTGTCGCACCGCTACATCACGGACCGGTTCCTGCCCGACAAGGCGATCGACCTGATCGACGAGGCGGCCGCGCGGCTGCGCATCGCGATTGATTCGCTGCCCCAGGAGATCGACGAAGTCGAGCGCAAGATCGTCCAGCTCGAGATCGAGCTCGCGGCCCTCGCCAAGGAGAAGGACAAAGCCGCCAAAGAGCGGCGCGCCAAGATCGAACAGGAGTTGGCGGAGCTCCGCGAGCGGTCCAATGCCATGAAGGCGCAGTGGCAGGCGGAGAAGGACGCGATCCAGAAGATCCAGGCGAAGAAGGCCGAGCTCGAGCAGCTCCGCACCGAAGCGGAGCAGGCGACCCGCCGCGGCGATCTCCAGAAGGCGGCGGAGATCAGCTACGGCCGCATCCCGCAGATCGAGAAGGAGATCGGGCAGCTCGAGAAGCGGCTCGCCGAGATCCAGAAGAAGGGGAAATACCTCAAAGAAGAGGTGGACGCGGAGGACATTGCCGAGATCGTCTCCAAGTGGACCGGCATCCCCGTGACCAAGATGCTCGAGTCGGAGAAGGAGCGGCTCCTCAAGCTCGAGGACGAGCTGGGCAAACGGGTCATCGGGCAGCGGGAGGCGCTGGCGGCCGTGGCGAACGCGGTGCGGCGCGCGCGCGCGGGCCTCCAGGACCCGCACCGGCCCACCGGCTCGTTCATCTTCCTCGGCCCCACCGGCGTCGGGAAAACCGAGACGGCGAAGGCGCTCGCGGAGTTCCTGTTCGACGACGAGCGGGCGCTCGTGCGGATCGACATGTCGGAGTACATGGAGAAGCACGCGGTCGCGCGTCTCATCGGCGCGCCGCCGGGGTACGTCGGGTACGAAGAAGGCGGGCAGCTTACGGAAGCGATCCGGCGCCGGCCCTACTCGGTCGTGTTGTTTGACGAGATCGAGAAGGCGCACCCCGATGTGTTCAATATTCTCCTCCAGATCCTCGATGACGGCCGTCTGACGGATTCACAGGGACGCACCGTGGACTTCCGCAACACCGTCCTGATCATGACGTCGAACATCGGATCGCAGTACCTGATCGAAGCCGGCTCCGGTCAAGTGACGTGGGAGCAGACCGAGACCAAGGTGATGGAGCTGCTGCGGCAGGCGTTCAAGCCGGAATTCCTGAACCGCGTGGACGACATCATCATCTTCCGCCCGCTGACGCACGATGACATCGCGAAGATCGTGGACATCCAGATCAAGCGGGTGGAGAAGCTGCTCGCCGACAAGAAACTGACGATCGAGGTGACGCCGGCGGCGAAGCAGCTGCTGGTCGCCGAAGGGTACGATCCGGTGTACGGGGCAAGGCCGTTGAAGCGGGCGATCCAGCGGTTGCTGCAAAATCCGCTGGCGCTGGCCGTGCTCGAAGGCCAGTACGCGGAGGGCGACAGGATCCGCGTGGACCGGGCCAAGGACGGCAATTCTCTGCACTTCGAGCGGATTCCGGCGGAGGGCGCGGCGCGCGAGCCGGTGCGTGCATAAACTGCGTGCGCAGTGCGCGGTGAGCCGTGCGCGGTAAGACGCCGCACGCCGACATTGCCGGAATGCTATCAGCGCTGGAGCTTGCGCGGCGCGCCGCTGCTTTGGACGAAGTCCCGATCGGGGCGATCGTGATGCGCGGCGACGGGATCGTTGCGGAGGCGCATAACGAGACCGTCGCCCGCAGAAATCCCACGTTTCACGCCGAGCTGCTCGTCATCGAGCGAGCGCTGCAGAGGCTCGGCACTGATAGACTCGACGACTGCACGCTCTATGTGACGATCGAGCCGTGCGCCCAGTGCGCCGGCGCGATCGTGCTGGCCAAGGTGGGACGGTTGGTGTTCGGCGCCTACGACGACAAGGCGGGCATGTGCGGATCGGTGGGGGACCTGGTCCGGCATCCGCGGCTCAACCACCGCGTGGAGGTCGTCGGCGGGGTGGAGGCCGAGGCTTCCGGGGCACTGATCAGGGAGTTCTTCGCAGCGCGGCGCCCAGCGTCCCAACGGCCTCGGTGAGTTGCGCGTCGGTCACATAGGGAGCCGGCCCCAGCCTGAGCACAGCCCCCCGATAATCCGTCATCACCCCGCGCTCCTTGAGCTGCGTGTGGAGTCGCGCCGCGTGCGGCGTGCGCAGCGCCAGAAACCCGCCGATGTCCTCGAGCGGCACCGTGCGATCGCGGTCGATCACCTTCGGATCGGCGTCGAGCGCGTCAAACTCCCTCGCCAAGAGACCCACCTGATGCCGGCTCAGTTCCCGTAGCTTCTCGGGCGTGAGGGCTTGCTCCTCGAAGAACTTGAACACCGTTGCCGCGCGGTAATGACTGGCCGGATCGTACGTCGCGCCCGCAAATCGCGCCGGCCCGGACCCATAGTCCACTCGACCCCTCGAGGCGGCCTGTGTCAGATCCGTGAACTCGCTGAACCACCCCGTGACCACCGGTCGCAGGACACCGTCAGGCGGCATCCGCAGGAATCCATTCCCGCCACCCAGCTGGCAGTACTTGTAGCCGCCCCCCACGATGTAGGCGCCCTCGAGCCGTTCTTGCTGCAGCGAAAACGGGACGACGTTGAGCGCGTGATAGGCGTCCACGAGCAGCTCCGCCCCCTGGCGCTTCGCCGCGGCCAACACGGCGCGGAGATTCGGGACGATGTGCGCGTTGCCGTACAGCACCGCCGAGACGAGCACGGCGGCCGTGCGCTTGTCCACGGTCCTCGCGAGCCGCTCGGCGAGCGTCGCGGCCGGCAGGGCCGCCACCTTCACGACCTCGATCCCCTCCTCGGCCACGCGATCGAGCTGGCGGCGAATCGTGTGGAACTCGCCGTCCGTGGTGACGAGGCGGGGCCGGGAGCGAAGCGGCAGGGCAGAGAGGAAGCGGACGACGAGCTCGTGGGTGTTTGCGGCGAGCGCTATCCGCTCGGGTGCGTCGCCGAGCAGGCGCGCGAAGCCCCGCCGCACCGCGTCCGCTTGCGCGAACGCCCGCTCCCACATGTCGTCTACGAGCTCGGCGGCGTCGAGCCAGGACTGCCCCTGCGCTTCAAATCCCGCATCCGGCCAGGCTTGATGGGAATGCCCGGTCAACAGGATCCGCTGCGTGACGCGAAAGCGGCTGTAGTGCGGCGCCAGCTGGGCCGGCTGTATCACAACTCGGAGCGGATCGCCCAGAGGTCGGGGAATGCAGGTTGATTCAACGTCGTGAGCAGGTATTCAGCACCTGCAGAACCTCCAGTTCCTGCCTTTGTGCCGATTGTCCTCTGCACCATCTTCACATGCCGGTAGCGCCATTCCATGAAGCCCTCATCGAGATCTACCAACCGCTCGGCGATCTGCGCCACGGTCGGGTTCTTCCGGTACACGTCCACCAGGATCCGCTGCACCTCCGGCGCAGGCTCGAGCGGCTGGGTGACATCGCGCGTCAGTAGATCCTTCGGCACCGGATAGCCGTTCGCCGCCAGATAATGAAGGAAGGCGTCCCACAGCGTTGGTTGGCTAAACCGAGCCTCCACGCGCTTGCGGTGCTCGCTTCCCTCGGGGTACCGATCCACGGCCGACCGGCGTTTGCCGCCCAGCACGAACTCGATTTCCCGAAACTGATGCGACTGGAAGCCGCTCCCCGACTCAAGCCGGTCGCGGAAGGCGAGGAAGTTGAGCGGCGTGATCGTTTCGAGTACATCAATCTGCGCAACTAATGTCTTGAGGATGGTTAGGATGCGCTTCAGAGTGGCAGCTGCGAGGGGCGTGTCGCTGGCGCGCAGCACCGTCTGGAGGTAATCCAGCTCGTGCAGCACCTCCTTGAACCACAGCTCGTACACCTGATGGATGATGACGAACAGCGTCTCATCATGCTCGAGCACACCGGGACGCGGTTGCTGAAGCGAAAGCAACGCATCGAGCTGTAAGTACCTGGAGTAGGTAACTGGCATCATTGATCCTGGGAGCAGGGAGCTGGGAGCAGGGAGCAGCAAAGCGGCGAGTCGTACTGCTCCCCGCTCCCTGCTCCCGGCTCCCTCATGGTCGCGGCCGATACTTATCCAACGTTGCATACGGATCCGGCCAAGCAAGCGGACAGCCTTGCTCGTAGGCGGCGTGGCGGGTCCAATAGGGATCCCAGAGATGCGCGCGCGCCAGCACGCATAGATCAGCGCGCCCCGCGGCGAGGATCGTGTTCACGTCCTGATACGAGGAGATGTTGCCGACGGCCATCGTGGCGATTCCCACTTCGTGGCGGATCCGATCGGCGAACGGCGTCTGGAACTGGCGGCCGTACTGCGGCTTCGCGTCCGCGACGGTCTGGCCCGCCGACACGTCGGTGATGTCGCAGTCGTGCGCCTTGAGCAAGCGGGCCACGTCCACGGCGTCGGCGGGCTGCATCCCGCCCGGCGCCCAGTCCACGGCCGATATCCGCACCGACATCGGCTTGTGGGCCGGCCACATGGCGCGCACGGCGTCGAAGACCTCCAGCGGGAACCGCATCCGGTTCGCGAGCGAGCCGCCGTAGGCATCGGTGCGCTTGTTCGTAAGCGGCGAGATGAAGCTGGCCAGCAGGTAGCCGTGCGCGAAGTGTAGCTCCAGCAGATCGAACCCTGCCGCGTTCGACATCTCAGCGGCGCGCACGAAGTCTTCCTTCACCTGATCCATGTCGGCGCGCGTCATCTCCTTGGGCACCTGGCTGTGCGGATAGTATGGAAGCGGAGAAGCGGAAATAATCGGCCAGTTGCCCGCGGGGAGCGGCTCGTCCATCCCCTCCCACATCCGCTGCGTCGAACCCTTGCGGCCGGCATGGCCCAGCTGGATCGCGATCTTAGCCCAGCTGTTTGAGTGTACGAAGTCTACGACTCGTTTCCACCCTTCTACATGCGCCGGGGAATACATGCCGGTGCACCCGGGCGAGATGCGGCCCTCCCGCGAAACATCCGTCATTTCAGTGAAAACCAGGCCCGCTCCGCCGATCGCGCGGCTGCCGAGGTGGACCAGGTGCCAGTCGCTGGGCATTCCGTCCTCGGCGATGTACTGGCACATCGGCGACACGACGACCCGGTTCGTGAGCACGAGATCGCGCAGCTTGAACGGTGTGAACATGGGAGGGGGTGCGCGGTGCGCGGTGCGCGGTGTGCGGGACTGCTTACTTGCCTCCTCCGCATACCAATGATCCACGCGCTCTACGAACTTGGGATCGCGGACCTTGAGATTGTCATGCGTAATCCTCAAGCTCCGCGTCAGCAGGTTGAACGCGAACTGGAGCGGCTCGAGGTCCATATAGCGCTCGGTGTCCTCGAACCATTGCAAGCTCACCTGCGCCGCGCGCTGCAGGCTCTCGACGGCGGGACGGCGCTCTGCCTCGTACGCGGCGAACGCAGCTGGCACGTCGTCGTGTTGCCGCAGCGCGCCGGCCAACGCGATCGCGTCTTCGATCGCGAGCTTCGTGCCCGAGCCCACGGAGAAGTGCGCGGTGTGGGCCGCGTCGCCCGCGAGCACAATGTTGCCGTGCGACCACCTGGTGTTCTTCACGGTCACGAAGCTGCGCCACAGGGACCGGTTCTTGAGGAGGCGGTGGCCCTGCAACTCCTCCTGGAACAGCGCTGCGCAGAAGGCGACGGTGTCGTCTTCGCTCGCCTTGTCCATTCCGGCCGCGCGCCATGTCGCCTCCGTGGCCTCGACGATGAACGTCGAGTGGCCCTTCTCGTACTGGTAGGCATGAACCCGCCAGAGGCCCCCCCCGTGTGTGTCGCGCTTGAAGTAGAACGTGAACGCGGGGAAGGGACGGGTGGTGCCAAGCCAGACGAAGCGATTGGGGCGCTCGTCCGTGGTCGGCTGGAAGTGCTTGGCGTAGCGGTCGCGCACCGTACTGTTGAACCCATCGGCGCCGAGCACCAGGTCGGCCTCACGGTAGACGTCCGGGTCGCGCACCTCGCTGCCTGCTTCAAGGCAGACGCCCAGCTCCTGGCAGCGGCGGCCCAGCACCGCGAGCAGTCCGCGGCGCGACAAGCCGCTGAAACCGTGCCCGCTCGACGTGATCACCTGGCCCTGGTAGTGCACGTCGATGTCGTCCCAGTGCGCGAACTGACTCGCCATCTGGTCGTAGGTGTCGGGATCGGCGGCCGCGAGGTTGTTCTGGGTCGCGTCTGAGAACACGACGCCGAAGCCGAACGTGTCGTCGAGCCGGTTGCGCTCGAGCACCGTGATCTCGTGGGCCGGATCGGCCTTCTTCATCAGGATGGCGAAATAGAGCGCCGCCGGTCCCCCGCCGATCGCCACGATCTTCACTTGAGGAGCTGCCCCGCGATAATGAGATGCTGGATCTCGGTCGTCCCTTCGTAGATCCGCAGCGCCCGCACGGAGCGATACAGCCGATCCACAGGATGGTCCGCGAGCACGCCGCGCCCGCCGAGGATCTGCACGGCGTCATCCACGATGCGCTGGGCGGCCTCGGTGGCGAACGCCTTGGCCATCGCCGCCTCGAGCGTGACGCGCGGCGCGCCGCGATCTTTCTCCCACGCGGCGCGATACACGAGCAGCCGTGCCGCGGTGAGATTGGTGGCCATCCGGGCGATCTTGTCCTGGATCAGCTGGAAGTCGGCGAGCGGTTTGCCGAACTGGCGGCGGGACCGGGAATGCGCGAGCGCCTCGTCGAGTGCGCGGGCCGCCATGCCGCACGCCGCGGCGCCGACGGTCGCCCGCACACGGTCGAGCGTGGCGAGCCCCAGCTTGAAGCCTTCGCCCTCGGCGTCCAAGCGGCAGGAGCCGGGAATGCGTGCCCCTTCGAACGCGATCTCGCCGAGCGGGTGCGGGGAGGAGAGGACCAGCGGCCGCACGAACCGGAGCCCCGGCGTGTCGGCGGGCACGACGAAACAGCCGATTCCCTTGTCGCGCTTCGCGGGGTCGGTGGTCGCGAAAACCGTGTAGAAGTCGGCGATCCCGGCGTTCGAGATGAACGTTTTGGTGCCCGAGAGGACATACTCATCACCGTCGGGCTTCGCCGTGGCGCCGAGGGATGCGACATCCGATCCCGCGTCCGGCTCCGTCATGGCGAACGACGCCATCGCCTGACCTTTGATGGCCGCATTGAGCCAGCGCTTCCGCATCGCGTCGTTGGGCGACAGCAGGATGGGCACAGTGCCGAGCGCCTGCAGGGCGAACACCGCGTCGGCCAGGGGCGATGCCGCGGCGAGGGCTTCGCGGATCAGGCAGCAGGCACGCCAATCCTGGTCGGCGATGGGTTGCAACCAGCCCGCAGCGCCCAGTTTGCCGAGCAGGTCGCGCGCCTGGTGGCGCGCGGCCGCGTCGTCCGCCGGCTCCCGCAGCGGGACGAGGACGCGTGTGGCGAAGTCCGCCGCCCGCTCCGCGAGGGTGACGTGCGTGTCGTCGAGAAAGGCGCGGATCGGTCCGGTGTCGAGGATCAAATGAACCTGGGATCGCGCTTGGCCTTGAAGGCCTCGTGCGCCTCGCGAAAGTTCGGGCTCTGCATCAGCTTCGCCTGGACCTCCGCTTCGTACGCGAGGGCGGCCTCGAGATCGAGCGCCGCTTCGCCTTCGAGCGCCTGTTTGGTGACGCCCAATGCCTCCGATGGCCCCCGCGCCAGCTTCTCCGCCAGCGCGCGCGCTTCGGGAATCACCTGGGCCTGCGGGACGACCCGATTGTAGAGGCCGATCTCGTACGCCCGCTTGGCGTCCACAAAATCGCCGGTCAGCAGGATCTCGCTCGCGAGGCCGTAGCCGACGACACGGGGCAACAGCCACGCCGCGCCCATGTCCGCGCCCGACAATCCGACCTTGGTGAACAGGAACGCGATCTTCGCCGACTCCGCCGCGATCCGGATGTCGCAAGCCGCGGCGATCACCGCGCCCGCCCCCGCGACCGTGCCGTTCAGCGCGCCCACGATCGGCCGCCGGCAGCGGCGCATCGCCAGGATCAGGTCGCAGGTGAGCGTGGTGAACTCGTGCAGCGCTTTGGGGCCCTTGCCCAGGAGCGCGCCGATGATGTCCTCGACGTCGCCGCCTGAGCAGAAGGCGCGGCCCGCGCCCGTGATCACGATCGCCCGGACGCCGGGCTCCGTGTCGAGCGTGCGAAAGGCGTCGCGCAGCTCGGCGTACGCGGCGAACGTGAGCGCGTTGAGCCGCTCCGGCCGGTTCAGCGTGATAGTGGCGACCGAAGTCGTCGAATCGACTTCGTACAAGAAGGACGTAGCAGTGACCGTCATAAAATGGCGACCGCCTCGATCTCGACCAACGCGTTGCTATCCACGAGCGATTTGACTTCCACGACCGCCATGGCGGGGTAGTGGCGGCCCATGTGCTTGCGGTGAACTTCGCCGAGCGGCGTCAGGTTCGCGAGGTACGCGGCGCGGTCCGTGACGTAGACGACCATCCGGCCGATGTCCTCGGGCTTCCCGCCCGCGGCGCGCACGACGGCGAGCACGCGCCCGAGCGCGCCATCCCATTGGGCGACGAAGGTGCCCACAGGGGTGATCTGGCCGGCCACGAACAGCATGCGTCCGCCCGATGGGCCCAGCATGCCGTGATTCCAGCCGCTCGGCCGGCCCAACGACTCGGGATTGATGATCTCGAACGCCATAGTCTCCTCAGCCTGCGAGCGTGACGGCGGCGCCGTTGCTGCGGTCGCCGCGCGGGTCGCACAGGGCCAGGACCGCCTGCGCCACTTCCTCGGGAGTGATCAGCCGCTGCTGGGACGACGCGGCCAGCATTGCGCTCAAGGCGTCAGCAGCCGACTTGCCGGTCGTGGCGACCACGCGGGCGACTGACTCGCGGGTCATCTCAGTGTCCACATACCCGGGACACACGGCGTTGCACGTGACCCCGGTGCCTTCCACCTCGGCGGCGACGCTGCGGGTGAAGCCGATCACCGCGTGCTTCGCGGCCGCGTAGGCGGCGATGTAGCGGGCGCCGCCGAGCCCGGCGACCGACGCCACGTTGACGACCGATCCCCGCTGGCGCGCGAGCATTCCCGGAACGAACGCCTGGGTGCACAGAAACGTACCGGTGGCGTTCACGGCCATCACGCGGTTCCAATCGTCGAGCGTGATCTTGTGGAGCGGGGCGCTGTGCGCGACGCCGGCATTGTTGACCAGGATATCTACCGCCTTGAGGTGCCGGGCGGCGGCGTCGGCGAGTGCCCGCACGCTGGCGGGGTCGGTCACATCGCAGCGCACCGCCCATGCGCTGCCTCCGGCGCTACGGATTGCGCCGGCGACGGCCTCGATGCGGTCGGCGTTGCGCGCGGCGACGACGACCGTCGCGCCTTCGGCCGCAAGCGCGCGCGCGACTACGGCGCCGATGCCCTGGCCGCCGCCCGTGATCACTGCCGCCGACCCCGAGAATCTCACGCCTTGAGCTCCGCGAGGACGGCCTCTTCCAGGATGCTTCCCAGCACCTCGACCGTCCGCCGGCCCTCCTCGCTGCTCGCCGCGGCCGGATCCCCAAAGTAGGCCCGGGGGCCGCCGGCCTCGGCGAACGTCCGCTTGCCGCTCTTGATCGCACGGGACAGCGAGCTTGGGTTCGGCGCCAGCGCGCGGCGTGTGTCGTCACGCACAAGCGCCGGCTGCTCGGCCATCACGATCGAGCTCTCGAATTGGCCAGCGTGACAGGCGCCGCGTTTGAATTCGTCGCCCAGACGCGAGCCCCAAGGCTTGCGGGTCAAGTCGGGGAACACGATGGGCAGCAGGCGCTCGGCCCGCGCGACCCTTACTGCCTCGCTGAGCGCGGCCAGGTGCTCGGGGTCGAGGTGGGCGTTGGCAATCGCGAGCAGCCGGAACTCCTGTTGCGAGAGACTGCGGGCGATGTCCACCAGCAGCGCGGCAGCCGTCCCGCTGGAGATCGAAATCGTGCCCGGAAAGGCCGCGGCGAAGCCGGCGACCGTGTAGGGCAGGGCGGGAAGCAGAACGACAGAATGTCCGCGCGCCGCGAGTTTCTCTCCGCCTGCGCGGGCCATGGCGAGCGCAATGATGACGTCGGCATCAAGCGGGAGATGGGGACCGTGAGCCTCGATGGCGCCCACCGGCAGAATCGCGACCGTCTTCTCGCGGTCCAGCTCGCGAACTTCCTCCCATGTCAGTTGCGCCAGTTCATGTACCCGCATCATCATCCTTAGACATGACATTCGCCTCCCCAGACATCCCGGAACGGTTGAATATCGCCGACTGGTTGTTGGACGCGCGGGTCCGCGAGGGGCGGGGAGACCGGCCTGCGCTGTTGACGGACCAGGGCACGCTCACGTACCGCGACGTGCAGGCGCTCGCGAACCGCTTCGGTCACCTGCTGCGGAGCGCGGGCGTCGAGCCCGAGCAGCGGGTGATCATCGCGCTGCCCGATGGGCCGGAATTCGTCGCGGCGCTGTTCGGCACACTCAAGATTGGCGCCGTGGTGGTCATGGTCAACCCGCAGCTCGCCGTCGATGCGATCGAGTACTTCTACGCCTACACCCGCGCGACGGTGGCCCTCGTCCATCGCCATACGGCCCCGCCGTTCCAGGCAGCGCGCGCCGCCGCAAGCGCCCACCTGAAGCAGGTCCTGGCGCTCGGCGAGCGCGCCACGACGCAGGCGCTCGAGGGCGCGTCCCCCACGCTCGAAACATTCCCGAGCCATCGCGATGATGCCGCGATCTGGCTGTTCTCGGGTGGGACGACGGGGAAGCCCAAGGCGGTGGTGCAGAGCCACGCATCATTTGCCAACACGACGATGTGCTACGGACAGCAGGTGCTGGGCATCATGGAGCGGGACGTGACGCTGGCCGTGCCGAAGCTCTTTTTCGGGTATGCGACGGGCTCGAATCTCTTCTTTCCTTTTTCCGTGGGAGCGGCGGCCGCCCTCTTTCCCGAGAAGAGCACCGCCGAGACGCTGTTCGAGAAGATCAAGAAGTTCCGGCCGACCGTGCTCGTCAACGTGCCGACGATGATCAACCAGATGGTGAGCCATCCCGATGCGGCGAAGCAGGACCTGTCGAGCATTCGTCTCGCCACATCGGCGGGGGAAGCGCTGCCCGTCGAGCTCTACGAACGGTGGAAGACGACGTTCGGGGTCGAGCTGCTCGATGGGCTCGGCACCGCCGAGATGTGGCACATCTTCATCTCGAATCAGCCGGGCCGGGTGAAGCCGGGAACCCTCGGCACCGTGGTGCCGGGGTTCGAGGTCAAGGTGTGCGACGACGACGGGCGCGAGCTGCCCGACGGCGAGGTGGGGATGCTGTGGGTGCGCGGCAACTCGCGGGCGATCGGCTACTGGCAGCAGATGGACAAGACGCGCGCGGCATTTCGCGGCGAGTGGTACGTTTCGGGCGACCTCATCCGCCGCGATCGCGACGGCTACGTGACCTATTGTGGCCGCGCCGACGATCTGCTCAAGGTGGGCGGCAAGTGGCTGGCGCCGCAGGAGGTCGAGGGCTGTCTGCTCCAACATCCGCTGGTGAAAGAGGTGGCGGTGGTGGGGATCGCGGACGCGAACGGGCTCACGAAGCCGCACGCCTTTGTCGTGGCGACCGAGCAGCGCCCGGGCCTCGAGGAAGAGCTGCAGGCATTCGCGCGTGAGCGGCTCGAGCCGTATAAGGCACCGCGGGCGGTGCGGTTTCTCGACGCGTTGCCACGGACGCATCTTGGTAAGGTCGATCGCGGCAAGCTCCGCCACGCGTGACGCTTCACCCTGCGAGCGAAGCCGATTAGGTTGTAGTTCGCTTTACCTAGGCGTCTCGGCATCTCGGCGTCTAGGCGTCTCGTAGTTCGGACGGGTGGCCGAGTGGCTGAAGGCGCACGCTTGGAAAGCGTGTAAACGGGCAACCGTTTCGTGGGTTCGAATCCCACCCTGTCCGCTCACGTAACAAAGACGCCGAGACGCCGAGACGCCGAGGGACTCGGCGACCAAGTTTTGATGCTGGACAGGTGGGTGAGTGGTTGAAACCGCCGGTCTCGAAAACCGGTATGCCCGTAAGGGTATCGAGGGTTCGAATCCCTCCCTGTCCGTAGCGTAACAAAGACGCCGAGGCGCCGAGACGCCGAGGGGACAATCGATGGTGCGACTGATCCGCGGCTACTACCTCGGCACGCCGGTCTTCTTCCTCGCGGACGTCCTCTTCGGCGTCAGCGTGCGCGTCGCGTTTCTCGATCAGTGGCCCGCCGGTAAGACGGCCTACTACATCTTTGCGTTCATTCTCGGTCTCATCGCGTGGCGGCGGCCCGAGTGGACGGCCAAGATCGGGCTGCTCGAGAGCGGCGGCAACGTCGCGCTGCTGATTGTGAGCGTGATGGTGTGGTATGGCGGCGTGCTCGACGCGGCGGGTTCGGAGTTTGGCATGCCCGCGGCCGTCGGCCCCCAGGCGTTGGCGAACTTCGTGTTCTCGGCGATCATCGCTGGGGCGAGCTACACGATTCAGCGCGCACGAGCCGCCTAAGTGGGCATCTGGAACAGCACTCTCGTGTACGTCGGGGCGCGCACGCTGCTCGCCGCCGCGATGATCGTGCTACTGCTGCACCGGCGCCGGGGCGTCTGGTTCACCGGCGGGCAGATCGTCTCGGACCTCGCCTGTGCCGCATTCCTCCTCGCCTACGTCAATCCCGATATCCGCGAGGACGTCGGCGTTCTGGTCCTGCCGCTGCTCGCGTTCGTGGTTTTGGAGCTCACGCGATTCCTCGCGGCCCAGCGTGGGGACTCCGACGAGGAGGCGGATGACTCGCTGTTCGGCACGATCGGGCGCGCGTACGGGGCAGTGTGGCTGGTCGGCTTCGTGGCGCCGGCGGTCGTGGCGGGCGGGTTCCTCGTGTTGGACCTCCTCTTCCCCGGAGCCTGGTCGTTCCCCAATCCGGCGGCCGGCGCTGGCGTGCACGCCGCGCCACGTGGCGCCCGGCGGCAGCGTGGCGTTGCGGATGACCGTCCCGCACGGCGCCGAGCTGACCATTTTCACGCCTGCCCGCCGGGCGCTGGTCGTCGTGCCGTTCCAAGCCAAGGCGACGCGCCAGGGTAGGGGCTTCGGCGATGTGGAGCGGTTCACGCTGCACACCGACAGTGCCGCCGGTCGTGCGCTGTCCGATACGACGCTCGAGCGCGTATTCGTCGATCCCGGCGTGTATGTCGTGCGGGTCAGCGAGGAGGCCGAGATTTCGGCGTCGCGGACGTGTCGGGTGCGGTTTGCGGGAAAGGCAGCTCGGTAGCGCACGCGTTTTTCTGGTGGTGGAAGGTGGGCCCCCGAGCGGTAGCCTGAGGAATGAAGTTGCTCGGCCGATTGCGGGAGGCGCTGCGGCTGCGTCATTACAGCCTGCGCACGGAGGAAGCGTATGTCGGCTGGGTGCGGCGGTTTGTGCGTCATTGTGGGATGCGACATCCGGCCGAGCTGGGGGCGGCCGAGGTACGAGGCTTTCTCACCATGCTGGCCACCGAGCGCGTGGTCGCGGCGGCGACGCAGAACCAGGCCGCGAGCGCGTTGGGGTTTCTGTTCGGCGCAGTGCTAGGTCGGCCGCTGGGTGAGCTGGGCGACGTGGTGCGGGCGAAGGAGCCGGGGCGGTTGCCGGTGGTGTTGTCGAAGGACGAGGTGAGCCGCGTCATCGGGCGTTTGTCGGGGTCGTCGAAGCTGGTCGCGATGCTGTTGTACGGGTCGGGCTTGCGCCTGCTCGAGGGGCTCCGTCTGCGCGTGAAGGACGTGGATTTTACCCGGCGCGAGGTCGTGGTGCGGGGGGGCAAGGGGGATCGCGATCGGGTGACGATGTTGCCGCAGCTGGTGCGGGATCCGTTGGTCGAGCATTTGCGTCAGGTGGAGCGCTGGCACCGGCAGGATCTCGCCATTGGTGGCGGCGCGGTGGAGTTGCCCGGCGCGCTCGGCCGCAAGCTTCCGGGGGCCGAGCGGGAGTGGGTGTGGCAGTGGGTGTTTCCGGCGGGGCGGCGTCATCGCGATTCCGCGACGGGGGAGTGCCAGCGGCATCATCTTCACGAGACGGTGGTGCAGCGCGCGATGAAGCAGGCGGTGCGGGACGCCGGGATCCCGAGGCGGGCGACGTGTCACACGTTGCGGCATTCGTTCGCGACGCATTTGCTCGAGGCGGGATACGACATTCG
Organism: Gemmatimonadales bacterium; assembly: GCA_040901965.1. Lineage (GTDB taxonomy): Bacteria > Gemmatimonadota > Gemmatimonadetes > Gemmatimonadales > GWC2-71-9 > 20CM-2-65-7. The sequence continues at coordinate 83,712 of JBBDYB010000017.1, forward strand.
GACCGTGCAGGAGCTACTCGGGCATCGGGACGTTCGGACGACGATGATCTACACGCACGTGCTCAATCGGGGTGGCTTGGGGGTCCGGAGTCCCGCGGACTTCTTGTGAGGAAGCCGGCGCGGCGCCGTGCAGTGGTGTGGCGCGCGCGTGTTAGGCTGCAATCAGCTTAGCCTGCGTGCCCTGAGGCCCCCCCCCTTGGCGGTGCGGCCGCGCAAATCTAGGTTGATGAAGGCGTTGAGTCGCGTGTTCAAGCGGGGCGAAGCGTGTTAGCCTGCTGCCCTGGGAGGGGTGGGGAGACCGATGACTCAGTCGATTAATAGTTAGGCTGCGCAACTGAACAACGGCCGAATCATTTGTACAAAGGCCCCGCTCCTTCAGCTCCCAATCACATCAGAGTTCCGACGGGCCAGGTCGCTCGTCATGCTGCTAACGTCGCGATGGAAGTTCCTGAGCAGGTTGGCGCGGCTGTTGGGAATGCATCTGAGCATCGCTCGTGGCGGCAATGTCCATCCGGCTCTGAAGCGAGATCGGGCAGTGCTCCCCGAGCGGCGGTGCAGGGTAGGATCGGAGCGACGAGTATTGGTGCGCAGCCTAACCAGCGCCTGAAGCTGGCGGCGCCCTCTATCTGTTGTAGTCTTCTATTTGTGAACTCTTCAAGTCGGCGCCGCAGCTTAAGCGCCACCCGTTAGGCGCCTTCGCCGCTGTGGCCTTAGATTGGCGGCGTGCCCTACCAGTTC
>JBBDYB010000018.1:0-15992 GCA_040901965.1 Gemmatimonadales bacterium
GGGTCGTCTTGCCGTGGTCCACGTGCCCGATCGTCCCCACATTCACATGCGGCTTGGTGCGCTCAAACTTGGCCTTTGCCATTGCTATCCCCTCATCCTTTGACCTTGGAAACAATCTCTTCGGCTTTCGCCTTCGGCACTTCCTGGTAATGGCTGAACTGCATGCTGTAGATCGCCCGTCCCTGGCTCATGGAGCGCAGGGTGGTCGAATACCCGAACATCTCCGACAGCGGCACGCTCGCGGCCACGATGTGCGCGTCGGCGCGCTGGGTCATGCCGCCGATCTTGCCGCGGCGGCTCGACAGGTCGCCGATCACTTCGCCCATGTAGTCCGACGGCGTCACCACTTCGACGTCCATGATCGGCTCGAGCAGGATCGGGTGCGCCTGGCGGGCGGCCTCTTTCACGGCCATCGAGCCGGCGATCTTGAACGCCATCTCGCTCGAATCCACGTCGTGGAACGAGCCGTCCACCAGCTCCACGATCACGTCCACCATCGGGTAGCCGGCCAGCACGCCATTCTCGAGCGCTTCCTTCACGCCCTGCTCCACCGGCCCGATGTATTCCTTGGGAATCGAGCCACCGACGATGTTGTCCTCGAACACGAATCCCGTGCCCGGCTGGCCCGGCGCCATGTGGATCACCACGTGGCCGTACTGGCCGCGGCCGCCGGTCTGGCGGATGAACTTGCCCTCGATGTACTCGACGCGCTTGCGCACCGTCTCGCGGTAGGCCACCTGCGGCCGGCCGACGTTGGCGTCCACCTTGAACTCGCGCCGCATGCGCTCGACGATGATCTCGAGGTGCAGCTCGCCCATGCCGCTGATGATCGTCTGGTTGGTTTCCGGGTCGGAGTGCACGCGGAACGTGGGATCCTCCTCGGACAACTTCTGCAGCGCGATCGACAGCTTGTCCTGGTCGGCCTTCGTCTTCGGCTCGATGGCGACGGAGATGACGGGGTTGGGGAACCGCATCGCCTCGAGGATGATCGGGTGCGCTTCGTCGCACAGCGTGTCGCCGGTGCGCGTGTCCTTGAGGCCGATCGCGGCGGCGATGTCGCCGGCGCGGACGTCTTCGATCTCCTCGCGCTTGTTGGCGTGCATCTGCAGCAGCCGCCCCACGCGCTCTTTGCGGTCCTTGGTGCTGTTGTAGACGTAGGAGCCGGCGCTCAGCACGCCGCTGTACACGCGGAAGAAGGTGAGCTTCCCGACGTACGGATCGGTCATGATCTTGAACGCCAGCGCCGCGAACGGCGCGTCGTCGGAAGCGGGGCGCTCGGCGTGGGTGGCGTCGTGGTGCGGCAGATGGCCCTTGATTGGCGGGATGTCCACGGGCGAGGGGAGGTAGTCCACCACCGCATCGAGCAGGGCTTGCACGCCCTTGTTCTTGAACGCGGCGCCGCAGATGACCGGAACGATGTGCCCGGCAACGGTCGCCTTGCGCAGCACTTTGCGGATTTCCTCTTCGCTGAGCGGCTGGCCCTCGAGGTACTTGTGCAGGATCGCGTCGTCGTGCTCGACGCACGCCTCCAACATCTCGTGCCGCAGCTGCTTCACTTGCGCCTTCATCGCCTCGGGCACGGGGCCCTCGACGTACTTCTTGCCCATGGTCTCGTCGTCGTAGACGATCTCGATCTCGCGGACCAGGTCGATGAGGCCGGTGAACAGCTCGCCCGAGCCGAGCGGCAGCTGGATGGGCACCGCCTTGGCGCCGAGGCGCTCGCGCACCATGCGCAGGCACATGTCGAAATCGGCGCCGACGCGGTCCATCTTGTTGACGAACAGGATGCGAGGCACGCCGTAGCGATCGGCCTGGCGCCACACGGTCTCGGTTTGGGGCTCGACACCGCCCACGGCATCCAGCACCGTCACCGCGCCGTCGAGGACGCGGAGCGAGCGCTCCACTTCGACCGTGAAGTCCACGTGGCCCGGCGTATCGATGATGTTGATGCGGTGCTGCTGTCCCAGGCGGGGCCAGAAGGCCGTCGTCGCGGCCGACGTGATCGTGATGCCGCGCTCCTGCTCCTGCTCCATCCAGTCCATCGTGGCCGTACCGTCGTGCACCTCACCCAGCTTGTAGGTGCGGCCCGTGTAGTAGAGGATGCGCTCGGTCGTAGTCGTTTTCCCGGCATCAATGTGGGCCATGATGCCGATATTCCGAATTCTGTCGAGCGGCGTCATGCGTGGCATTACAGTCCTTTATTCAGCAAAAACGCGGGGCGACCAGGACGCCCACGAGTGGGCCGGTCTCGCTCCGCCGCCATCGGGCTGTAGGGGCGCAGCATGCTGCGCCCCTACTACCTCCGATGCAGGATCCCTTAGAGCAGGGTCCCGAAGTTGTTTGTCTAAGGTTCCGCCGGGGCATGGCCCCGGCGCTCACTACCCCCTACCAGCGATAGTGCGCGAACGCACGGTTGGCTTCCGCCATCCGGTGCGTGTCTTCCTTCTTCTTGATCGTCTCGCCCTCGCCCTTCGAGGCGAGGATCAATTCGGCGGCCAGCCGCTCCGCCATCGTCTTTTCTTTGCGCGCGCGGCTGTACTGGATGATCCAGCGCATCCCCAGCGCCGTGCGCCGCTCCGGCCGCACTTCCACCGGCACCTGATACGTGGCGCCGCCGACGCGCCGCGACTTCACTTCCAGCGCCGGCTTCACGTTCGATAGCGCCTGCTTGAACACGTTCACGCCGGGCTGCCCCGTGCGCTGCTCGATCAGATCCATCGCCGAATAAAAGATCCGCTCCGACAGCGACTTCTTGCCCCGCTCCATCAGATTATTCAGAAACTTCGAGACGGTCTGGCTGTCGTAGCGTGGATCGGCCGGCACCGGCCGCTTGACCGCCTTCTTGCGACGGCTCACTTCCCGGCCTCCTTGGGACGCTTGGCACCGTACTTGGACCGCGACTGTTTGCGCTCGTTCACGCCGGCCGCGTCGAGCGTGCCGCGGATAATGTGATAGCGGACGCCGGGCAGGTCCTTCACGCGGCCCCCGCGAATCATCACGATCGAGTGCTCCTGCAGGTTATGCCCTTCGCCCGGGATGTACGCCGTCACTTCGAATCCGTTCGTCAGCCGTACCCGCGCCACTTTGCGCAGCGCCGAATTCGGCTTCTTCGGCGTCGTGGTGTACACGCGCGTGCACACCCCGCGCTTCTGCGGATTGCCCCGCAGGTGCGGCGCCTTTTCCTTCTTCTCCACGTCCCTGCGGCCGTGGCGGACGAGCTGATTGATGGTCGGCATACGCCTCAGAGCCAGGCTCAAAAAAGTTCCCAAACAGACGACAAAGCTAAACGGGGCGTTGAAGTTAGGTCAAGGGCACCGCATCGTTTGACTTACTCACATGCGCCCCTCATTCTGTGGTGCTTTTTGGCGCTCTGCATCATCGTGTCACCCGCGCTCTCCGCCAGGTGCGCGCAACGGCTGACCCCATCCGTCTTTGCACCCTTCGTCGCGGACCTCGACACGGGCGCCACGGCCGCCGGGTTCCAGCCGGCCCGCCTATTCCCACCCGCCCCCGACTACCGCTGGGAGGGTCTCGTGGTGGAAGGAGTCATCGTGGGCGTCCGGTGGGTAGCGTCGTCGGAGGATTGCTGGGCTCGTTGATCCCGAAGCCTCCTCCTGAATAAGCGACGGCGCCCGGGATTACTCCCGGGCGCCGCCACTCCATGTACGGGCGCGTTATGCCGCGCGCCTATTCCGCTGCTTCCACTTCCTCCGGGAACGGACTCGGTGCCGCGCCCGGGGCCGCAGCCTCCACCGGTGGCGGCGGCGGCTGGAACCCCTCCGGCGGCTCGATCTCGATGTCGTGATACCGGTAGATCCCCGTGCCCGCCGGGATCAGGTGCCCGATGATGATGTTCTCCTTGAGGCCCAGGAGGTCGTCCTTGGCCCCGCGGATCGCCGCATCCGTCAACACCCGCGTCGTCTCCTGGAAGGAGGCGGCGGAGATGAACGACTGCGTCGTCAGGCTCGCCTTGGTAATGCCGAGCAGCAACGGCTCCCGGGTGGCCGGCTTGCCGCCCTTCTTGACCGTGCGCTCGTTGATCTCGGTGAACACGAGCTTGTCGATGTTCTCGCCTTCCAGGAACTCGGTGTCGCCCGGATCCACGACTTTCACCTTCTGCAGCATCTGGCGCACGATCACGCCGATGTGCTTGTCGTTGATTTTCACGCCCTGCAGGCGGTACACCTCCTGCACTTCGTTGAGCAGGTACTCCTGCACGGCGCGCGGGCCCTTGATCCGCAGAATGTCGTGCGGGTTCACCGGCCCCTCGGTGAGGCGGTCGCCCGCCCGCACCCGGTCGCCTTCGTGCACCCGGAGGTGCTTGCCCGCCGGGACTTCGTACAGCTGCGGCTCCCCCTCCTCGGGGTGCACCCAGATCTCCCGCTTGCCGCGCTTGATCTCGCCGAAGCGCACGACGCCGTCCACCTCCGAAATGGTGGCGGGGTCCTTGGGCCGCCGGGCTTCGAACAGCTCGGCCACGCGCGGCAGGCCGCCCGTGATGTCGCGCGTCTTGTAGGCTTCACGCGACACCTTCGCGAGCACCTGGCCGGCATACACGTCCTGGCCGTCCTCGACCGTGAGCTGCGCGCCTTCCGGAATGACGAAGTCGCGCAACCGCTTCTCTTTCTCACCCTTCTTCTGGACGACTTCGATGTGCGGGTGGAGCTTTTTCTCCCGGTCCTCGATGATCACGCGCTGGCGCCGGCCGGTGATTTCGTCCAGCTCTTCGCGGACCGTCTCGTCCTCGACGATGTCCACGAACCGCACCAGGCCCGCCACGTCCGTCATGATCGGGTTGGTGTAGGGATCCCAGGTGAACAGCACGGCGTCCTTCGCCACCTGCTGGGCGTCCTCGACCATCAGGGTGGCGCCGAGCGGCACCTGGAAGCGGGAGTGCACGGCCAGCTTCGCCGCGGCCGTCGTCAGTCCGCCCGCCGTATGGGCCGCCGCCTTGAGGACGAGCTCGCCCTCGTAGCTCGTGACCACCTTCTGACCGTCCGGCGTGGCGACATACGTCAGCCGGTCGCCGTGCTCGATGACGCCTTCGACCTTGGTCTTCCGCACCGTCTGCTCGGCGATACGGGCCGCCGTGCCGCCGATGTGGAAGGTTCGCAGGGTCAGCTGCGTCCCGGGCTCGCCGATCGACTGTGCCGCCAGAATGCCCACCGCCTCGCCCAGATCCACCATGTCCATGGTGGCCAGGTTGCGGCCGTAGCACATCCGGCACACGCCGCGCTTGGCTTCGCACGTGAGCACGGAGCGGATCTTCACCGTCTCGATCCCCGCGTCTTCGATGGCCTGCGAGGTCTCCTCGGTGATGAGCTTGCCCGCCTCGACCAGGACCTTGGCCCGGCCGTCCTCATCCATCTCGTGCGGATCCAGCACCTCGTCGAGCGCCACGCAGCCGACGATGCGCTCGCGCAGCGGCTCGATGATGTCTTCGCCCTCCTTGAGCGCCGACATCTCGAGGCCGAGGATCGTGCCGCAGTCCTCCTCGGTGATCGTGACGTCCTGCGCCACGTCCACCAGGCGGCGCGTCAGGTAGCCGGCGTCCGCCGTCTTGAGCGCGGTGTCCGCCAGGCCCTTCCGCGCGCCGTGGGTCGAGATGAAGTACTCGAGCACCGACAGGCCCTCGCGGAAGTTCGACTTGATCGGGCTCTCGATGATTTCGCCGATACCGCCCGTCAGCTTCTTCTGGGGCTTCGCCATCAGCCCGCGCATGCCGGCCAGCTGCCGGATCTGGTCGCGCGAGCCGCGGCTGCCCGAGTCGAACATCATGAACACCGGGTTGAAGCCGCCCTTGGATTTCCGCATCGTCGAGACCATTGCCTCGGCGATGTCGTTGTTCGCGTGCGTCCAGGCGTCGATGACCTTGTTGTAGCGCTCCCCGAACGTGATCTGGCCGGTGGCATACGCCCGCTGGAACCGCTCCACGCGTGCTTCCGCGTCGTGCAGCAGGGGCGCCTTCTCCGCCGGAATCTCGAGGTCCGCGACGCCGATGGACACGCCGCCCATCGTCGCGTAGCGGAAGCCGAACTCTTTCAGCTGGTCCAGGAACTGCACCGTCGGGGCGAGCCCCGCGCGGCGGTAGCTCTCGAACACCAGCTCCGAGAGGTCCTTTTTGCGCATCACCTTGTTCTGGTAGCCCTGCTCGCGCAGCAGCCCCTCGGGCAGGATGCTGTTGAAGATGAACCGCCCCGCGGTCGTGGCGATCCAGCGGCCCGGAGTTTCGGGCGCTTCGTGCCACGCGTGCACGGGCGAGTGGTATTCGAGGCGCTTCACCGCCAACACCATCTCGAGCTCGGCGAGCGAGCCGATGCGCGGCGCCGTCGCCAGCTGTGCCTCGAAGTCCGCCGGCTCCTTGGTGAGGAAATAGCATCCCAGCACCATGTCCTGGCTGGGCTCGGCCACCGGCCGGCCGTCCGACGGCTTCAGGATGTTGTTCGACGAAATCATCAGCAGCCGCGATTCCAGCTGCGCCTCGAACGACAGCGGCACGTGCACGGCCATCTGGTCGCCGTCGAAGTCGGCGTTGAACGCGGCGCAAACGAGCGGATGAATCCGGATCGCCTTGCCCTCGACCAGCACCGGCTCGAACGCCTGAATGCCCAGGCGGTGGAGCGTCGGCGCGCGGTTCAGGAGCACGGGATGGTCCTCGATGATCTCCTCGAGGATCTCGTACACTTCCGGCGACTCCTTCTCCACGATCTTCTTCGCCCGCTTCACCGTCTCGGCGATCCCCTTCTCCACCAGCTTGTGGATGATGAAGGGCTTGAACAGCTCGACCGCCATCGCCTTGGGCAACCCGCACTGGTGTAGGCGCAGCTCCGGCCCGACCACGATCACCGAGCGGCCCGAGTAGTCCACACGCTTGCCGAGCAGGTTCTGGCGGAAGCGGCCCTGCTTGCCCTTGAGCATGTCGCTCAGGGACTTGAGGGGCCGCTTGCCGCGCCCGCGGATCGCCTTGGAGCGGCGGCCGTTGTCGAACAGCGCGTCCACCGCCTCCTGCAACATGCGCTTCTCGTTGCGGAGAATGACCTCCGGCGCCCGGTGTAGGATCAGCTTCTGCAGCCGGTTGTTCCGGTTGATCACCCGCCGGTACAGATCGTTCAGGTCCGACGTGGCGAAGCGCCCGCCGTCGAGCGGCACCAGCGGCCGCAGGTCGGGCGGAATCACCGGCACGACGTCCAGGATCATCCAGCGCGGATCGTTGCGCTGCTCGCCGGCGTTGCCGGAGTTGCGCATCGCATCCACGATCTTGAGCCGCTTCAGCATCTGCTTCTTGCGGTGCTGGCTCGTCTCCGAGGCCACCGTCTCACGCAGCTCGTCGGCCAGCTTGTCCACGTTGATCCGCTCGAGCAGCGAGCGGATCGCGGGAGAGCCGATGTCGGCCCGGAACGCGGTGTCGCCCTCGGCCTTCGCCTTGGCGCGGAGCTCCAGGTAGCGGTCTTCGTCCAGCAGCTCCCGCTCCTGCAGCTCCTGCTCGCCGGGCTCGATCACCACGTAATTCGTGTAGTAGATCACCCGCTCGAGGTCGCGCAGCGTCATGTCGAGCAGGTTGCCCATGGGCGACGGCAGCGTCTTGAAGAACCAGATGTGCGCCACCGGCACCGCGAGCTCGATGTGGCCCATGCGCTCGCGGCGCACCTTGGACAGCGTCACTTCGACGCCGCAGCGGTCGCAGATCACGCCGCGGTAGCGGATGCGCTTGTACTTCCCGCAGTGGCACTCCCAGTCCTTCACGGGGCCGAAGATGCGCTCGCAGAACAGCCCGTCGCGCTCCGGCTTGAACGACCGGTAGTTGATGGTCTCGGGCTTGGTCACCTCACCCCACGACCACCAGGAACGCTGGCCCTGGAGCTCCAGGCGCTCGCGCTCCTTGGAGTCCTTGGGACCGCGGATCTCCTCGGGAGAGGCGATCCGAATCTGGATATAGTCAAAGCTCGAGCTCTTGGGCTCGTGGCCGCTTCGGAAATCGATCACGCTATTCCTCCACGTCTTCGGTAGTGCCGAGCGTCACCTTGAGTCCCAGGGCCTGAAGCTCCTTCACCAGCACGTTGAAGGACTCCGGAATCCCGGGCTTCGGCAGGTTCTGCCCCTTCACGATCGCTTCGTACACGCGGCTCCGGCCGTTCACGTCGTCCGACTTGACCGTGAGGATCTCCTGCAGCGTGTGCGCGGCGCCGTAGGCTTCCAGCGCCCACACTTCCATCTCCCCGAACCGCTGGCCGCCGAACTGCGCCTTCCCGGCGAGCGGCTGCTGCGTCACCAGCGAGTACGGGCCGATGGAGCGGGCGTGAATCTTGTCGTCCACCAGGTGCGACAGCTTCATCATGTAGATCGAGCCGACCGTGACCTCGGACGCGAACAGCTCGCCCGAGCGGCCGTCGCGCAGCCGGCACTTGCCCACCGCCGACAGCCCGGCCGTGGTGAGCAACTCGACCGCGGCGGCGTCCACGTCGGCGCCCGACTTCGCGCCGAACAACGCCGCCAGAGCGGGCCGCTCCGTCGCCTCGAGCACCTCCGCCGGCTTGTCCTTCGCGAGGAACTTTTCGGCGTCCTTGAGTCCGGCCTTGAGCGCCGCCTTCTCGACCGCGGTCAGCTCGCCACGCTCACCGCCCTCGCCCGACTCGAGCCGCGCCGCCTGCACCTCCTGCTCGATCCGGCGCTGCGACAGCTCGCGCTCCGCCAGCTCCTTGGCGGCGAACTTGAGGAAGTCCACCATCTGGTGGTACAGCTCGCGCGTCTCGGCCGACACACTGCGCCCGCCGAGCAGCTCGATGCCCGCGGTCGCGATGTCTGCCCGACCGCCGTTGGTGGCCGGCAGCCGCCGCAGATCCGACACGATGCGGAAGACCCGCTCCGAATCGAGAGTCGGAGGGCGCACGTCCAACCGCAGGCTGTCGGCTGCCCAGCTGAGCCCCGCGAGACGCAGGAGGACGCCGATTTCCGTTTCGTTGGCACCCTGGAAAACGGGGGTCTTCGCGTCGAAGCCCAGCAGGTTCGCCGCCCATCCCAGATGCGTCTCCAGGATCTGCCCCACGTTCATCCGGCTCGGCACGCCGAGCGGGTTCAGCACGATGTCCACCGGCGTGCCGTTGGGAAGGAAGGGCATGTCCTCCTCCGGCACGATCCGCGCGATGATGCCCTTGTTGCCGTGGCGCCCGGCCATCTTGTCGCCGACCGAGATCTTGCGCTTCTCGGCGACGTAGACCTTCACGAGCTGGATGACGCCCGGGGGGAGCTCGTCGGGCTGGAGGATCTTGTCGATCTGGTCCTCCGACTTCTCCTCGATCTTGGCGCGCTCCGCGCCCGCCGCGTCCAGCACCGCGCGCAGCTTCTCGTTGACCGGCTTGTTGGCGACGCGCAGCGTCTTCAGGTCCACGTCGGCGAAGTTCACGTCCGCCAGGCTCTGCTTGGTCAGCTTGGTGCCGGCCGGGAGGTACTCTTCGACCGTCCCCGCCTTGAGCATCAGCCCCACTTCCTGGTTGGCGAGGAGCTCGGCCAGCTCGGCGAACATCGCCTCCGAGATCCGCGCCTTCTCTTCCGCCTCGAGCCGGCGGACTTCGCCGATCCGCTCGCCGCGGTCCTTCTCGACCACCTGGTCTTCGATACGCGAGAAGATCTTCACGTCGATGACGACGCCTTCCATCCCCGGCGGCACCTTCAGCGACGAGTCCTTCACGTCCTTCGCCTTCTCGCCGAAGATCGCGGTGAGGAGCTTCTCCTCGGGGGAGAGCTCGGTTTCGCCCTTCGGGGTGATCTTCCCGACGAGGATGTCGCCGGCCTTCACGTGGGCGCCGATGCGCACGATGCCGCGCTCGTCGAGATCGACGAGCGATTCCTCGGCGACGTTCGGGATCTCGCGCGTGATCTCCTCGCGGCCCCGCTTGGTGTCGCGGACGTGCAGCTCGAGCTCCTGGATGTGAATGGACGAGTACACGTCGTCCTTCACGAGCCGCTCCGACAGCACGATCGCGTCTTCGAAGTTGTGGCCGTACCACGGCATGAACGCCACGGTCACGTTGGCGCCCAACGCCAGCTCGCCGTGCTCGGTGCCCGCGCCGTCGGCGACGATCTGCCCCGCTTTCACCTTCTGGCCCATGTGCACGAGCGGCCGCTGGTTGATGGCGGTGTCCTGATTCGTCCGCCAGAACTTCTTGAGGCGGAAGCGGTCGTGCTGCTTGAGCCGCGCCAGCGGGTGGTCGCCCTGCCTGGCGTCGTCGTCGCCGGCGTCGATGATGATCTCATCGGCCGTGACGCGCGTGACCACGCCGCCGCGGCGGGCGATCACCACGGCGCCCGAGTCGCGCGCCACCTTGTCCTCGAGCCCGGTGCCCACCAGCGGCGCCTGCGGGAAGAGGAGCGGCACCGACTGCCGCTGCATGTTGGATCCCATGAGCGCGCGGTTGGCGTCGTCGTGCTCCAGGAACGGGATCAGCGCCGCGGCGATGGACACGAGCTGCTCCGGCGCCACGTCCATGAAGTCGATCTTGTGCGGCGGCAGCAGCGGGTAGTCGTCCCGCTTGCGGCACAGCACCAGCTCGTCCGCGAAGCGGCCGTCGGGCGTGAGCTTCGCGTTCGCCTGCGCCACCGCGTACTCCTCCTCCTCGGAGGCCGAGAGCCAGCGCACGTCGTCCGTGACCTTGCCGTCCTTCACGACCCGGTACGGCGTCTCGATGAAGCCCAGCTCGTTGACGCGGGCGTAGCACGACAGACTCGTGATGAGGCCGATGTTCGGGCCTTCCGGCGTCTCGATCGGGCACATCCGGCCGTACTGGCTGTAGTGCACGTCGCGCACTTCGAAGCCGGCGCGCTCGCGCGTGAGCCCGCCCGGCCCGAGCGCCGACAGGCGGCGCTTGTGCGTGAGCTCGGCGAGCGGATTGGTCTGATCCATGAACTGCGACAGCTGCGAGCTGCCGAAGAAGGCCTGAATCACGGCGCTGACCGTCCGCGCGTTCACCAGATCGTCCAGCGTGATCCGCTCGGGATCGTTGTTGATGCTCATCCGCTCCTTGATGAGCCGCGCCATGCGCGACAGCCCCACCGAGAACTGGTTGGCGATCAGCTCGCCCACCGAGCGCACCCGGCGGTTGCCGAGGTGGTCGATGTCGTCCGTGTAGCCGCGGCCTTCGGACAACTCGATCAGGTAGCGGATGATCGCCACGAAGTCGTCCTCGGTGAGGACGGTATGGTCCTTCGGGACGTTCACCTTGAGCCGCTGGTTGATCTTGTAGCGGCCCACCCTCCCCAGGTCGTAGCGCTTGGGGTGGAAGAACAGCCGCTTCAACGCCTCGCGCGCGGTCTCGAGGTTCGGCGCCTCGCCGGGCCGCAGCAGCGTGTAGATCTGCGCCAGCGCCTCCGCCTCGGAATGCGTCGGGTCCTTGGCGAGCGTGTTCTTGATGAGCGGCGATTCGCTCCGGCCCGGCGGCAGCAGCACATCCACCTTCGTCACGCCGGCCTTGAGGAGCTTCTTCTTCATGGTGTCCGACAGCTCGCGCCCCGCCTCGGCGAGCACTTCGCCCGTCTCGGGGTCGGCGACGTCGAAGGCCAGCACGTACCTGCTCGGCTGCTGCTGGGTGGTCGTCGGCTGCGCGTCCTCGCGCAGGTCGAGCGACGTGTAGCCCGCGAACACCTTGACCGCGGTGATGCCGGCGCGGCGGAACGCGTTGAAGCGCTCCAGCGTCAGCTCGTCGCCCACGCGCGCGAGCGGCTCGCCCTTCTTGTTCTCGGGGTCCGGCACGTCCGCGGCGAGCAGGGTGCCCAGGACTTCGCGCTTCTGCGCGCGGCCCTCGAGCTTGCCCGTGATGTCGATCTCCTTCACCGCGTAGAACAGCTTCAGGACGTCGGCGTTGGTGCCGTACCCGAAGGCGCGCAGCAGGGCGGTCGCCGGGAACTTCTTCTTCTTGTCGATGTGGACGTAGATCACGTCGTGGATGTCCACGGTGAACTCGACCCACGAGCCCCGGAACGGGATGATGCGCGCCGAAAACAGGCGCTGGCCGTTGGGGTGAATGCTCTCCTCGAACACGACGCCGGGGGAGCGGTGCAGCTGCGAGACGATGACGCGCTCCGCGCCGTTGATGACGAACGTGCCGAGCGGCGTGAGAATCGGCAGCTCGCCGAGATAGACTTCCTTCTCGATGATGTTCTTCGGCCGCTTGGTCTTCGTGACCTCGCCGACCTCTTCCATCACCACAAGCTGCAGGGTGGCCTTGAGGGGCACCGAGTACGTCATGTCGCGCTCGATGCACTCCTCCACGGTGTACTTCGGCTCCCCGAGCGCGTACTTCACGAACTCGAGCGAGTAGTTGCCGTTGACGTCCTGGATCGGGAACAGATCCCGGAAGACCCGCTCCAGCCCGACGTCGGCGCGCTCGGCGCCGCGGCTGTCCGGCTGCAAGAGGGACTGGAACGCCCGCGTCTGAATGTCGAGGAGATGCGGCATCGGCATCCCCGTCGGGAGTTTGGCGAACGAAAGCACCGGTAGCGTCTTGGTCATGTCACATCCTCAGGCAAATGCAAAAGGCCCCGCCTCCCCCGCACCGGACCGCGGTCGGGGGACGACACTGGGGCTCGAACAAGCGAGCAGGTTGTGGTCAATTCGCGCATGTCGTAGAACCGAAGTAAGACCCGGGACACGCCGCCGGACCCCCATGGTCCGGCGCGTTTGCCGAGGCTACTTCAGTTCAACGACCGCGCCCTGCGCTTCGAGCTTCTTTTTGATTTCTTCCGCTTCCTGCTTGGACACGCCTTCCTTTACGGTTCCGGGCGCACCTTCGACCAGATCCTTCGCCTCTTTCAGACCCAGGCTGGTGATCGCGCGGATCTCCTTGATCACCTGGATCTTCTTCTCGCCCCCGGCCTTCAGTACGACCGTGAACTCGGTTTTCTCCTCGGCCGCCGGCGCCGCGGCCGCAGCCGCGCCCGCGCCACCCGCGGCCGGCGCCGCTGCCGGAGCGGCGATCGTGACGCCGAAGCGTTCCTTGAACGCCTCGATCAGCTCCGCCAGCTCGAACACCGACATGTTGCCGATGGCCTCGAGGATGTCGTCCTTACTCATTGTCTGCGTCGCCATTGTGTTCTCCTACCCGGTTAGGAAGCAGCGCCCGCGGCGCCGGTGTTGTCCGCGGTGTCCGCGGCGCGTTTGTTCCGCAGCGCCTCCAGGGCGCCGACCATCGAATACAGCAAGCCGTACAGCGCGCCGGCGAAGCCGGCCAGCGGCGCCTGGAGCGCGCCGCCCAGCCGCGCCAGCAGCTCCGCCTTGGAGGGCAGCGCCGCCAGGTGCTTCACCTGGGCCGGCGTGACCGCCTTGCCTTCGACCAGCCCGATTTTGATGGCGGGCTTCTCGTACTCCTTGGCGAAATCCGTCAGCACCTTCGCCGCGCTCACCGGATCCGTGCCCGCCAGGGCCAACGCGGTCGGCCCGGCCAAATGCGGCTCGAGCGCGCCCGCCTGCCGCTGCGCGTCCGTCAGCGCGCGCCGCGCCAGGGTGTTCTTGACCACGACGTACTCGACGCCGACCGCCCGCAGGCGGCGGCGCAGATCCGTGATGCGGGCCACGTCGAGCCCCGTGAAATCCGTGACGTAGATGGTGGGCGACGCGGCGAGCTGCGCGGCCAGCGCCGTGACCATCTCCTGTTTCTGCGCCTTGGTGTGCTTCATTGATGGTACCCCGCCGGATCGACCGGCACGCCCGGCCCCATCGTGCTCGACACCGTGACCGAGCGGATGTAATGGCCTTTCGCCGCCGCCGGCTTCGCCTTCACGATCGCGTCCATGAACGCCTGCAGGTTCGCGGCGAGCTGCTCGGCGGCAAACGACTTCTGCCCGATCGGCGCGTGCACGATCCCGCTCTTGTCCACACGGAACTCGATCTTGCCCGCCTTCAGCTCCTTGACCGCTTTGGCGACGTCCATCGTGACCGTGCCGGCCTTGGGATTCGGCATCAGGCCGCGGGGCCCCAGCACTTTGCCCAACGGTCCCAGCTGGCCCATGACGTCGGGCGTCGCGACGATCACGTCGGTATCGAGCCAGCCGTCCTTGATCTTCTGGACGTACTCGATGCCCACCATGTCGGCTCCAGCCGCCTCGGCCTCTTTGGCCTTCTCGCCCTGCGCCAGCACCAGCACGCGGATCTTTTTCCCCGTGCCGTGCGGCAGCGAGACCGTGCCGCGGACGATCTGGTCGGCGTGCTTGGGATCGACGCCCAGGCGCACCGCCACGTCCACCGACTCGTCGAACTTCGCGAACGCCGCCTTCTTCACCTGATCCACCGCCGCCGGCGGGGGATACAGCTTCTTGGGCTCGAGCGTCGCGGCCGCGGCCCGGTACTGCTTGCCGTGGGCGCGCATCAGCCTTCCACTTCCAGTCCCATCGAGCGCGCGGTGCCGGCGATCATCTTGATCGCGCCCTCGAGATCGGTGGCGTTCAGGTCCGGCATCTTCAGCTCCGCGATCTTTTGGAGCTGGGCGCGCGTGACCTTGCCCACCTTCTCGCGGTTCGAGGTTGCGGAGCCCTTCTCGATCCCCGCTTCCTTCTTGAGCAAGACCGCCGCGGGCGGTGTCTTGGTGATGAAGACGAAGGTGCGATCCTTGAAGATCGTTACCACGACCGGCGTGACCATGCCCGCGGCGCTCTGGGTTCGTGCGTTGAACTGCTTCACGAAGTCCATGATGTTGACGCCGTGCGGGCCGAGCGCTGTACCGACCGGCGGCGCGGGCGTCGCCTGCCCCGCGGGCACCTGCAATTTGACGACTGCGGTGATTGCCTTGGCCATCGTATTCCTCTATTCGCGTCCGCTACTCAACGGACTCCCACATGACCAGTGGTCGGGTAGACCTAGACGCCGAGTTGCCGAGACGCCGAGGCTAGTGCGCCCTTAACTGCAAGTAGTCCAGCTCGACCGACGTCGGCCGGCCGAACAACGCCACCGAGACGCGGACCTTGCCCTTGTCCGGCAGCACTTCCTGCACCGTGCCGCTGAAGTCCGAGAACGGTCCCTCGGTGATTTCCACCACCTGGCCAACGAGGAACGGAATCTCCTCGGTCGGCTCTTCCTCTTTGACCGCCTCTTCGACGCCCAGCAGGCGGTTGACTTCGTCGGGGCGCAGCGGCATCGGCAGCCGGCCCGTGCCGACGAACTTGATCACGCCCTGAATCCCGTTGATCACGTGGATCGTCTCCTGATTCAGGTCCATCTCCACGAGCACGTACCCGGGATAGATCTTCCGCTCCACCGTCACCTTCTTGCCGTTCTTGATCTCCACGACTTCCTGCGTGGGGACCAAGGCCTGGCGGATCGGCTTTTCGGCCTCCGGGCGCGGATCCTCGGCGATGCGGCGCGCGATCAGCGAGCGCACCTTGTTCTCGTGCCCCGCCGTCGTCTGGATCGCGTACCAGCGATGCTCGGGGGCGGCCATCAGAACAGCTTCGCCACGGCCTTGACGAAGATGAACTGGAACGCCGCATCCATGAGGCCAATCACGATGCCCAGCAGCGTGACGAAGATGATGATCACCGTCGTCGCCTTCTTGAGCTCGTCGAACGTCGGCCAGGTCACCTTGCGCAGCTCGTTCCGCACTTCGCGGAAGAACTGAAGCATGCGCGCGATCCTGCCGGGCCGGGATTCGCGCTCGCCCCCTGCCATGACCTCCGTCGCCATTACTTCGATTCCTTATGCGACTGTTGCTTGTTGCACCGCGGACAGAACTTCTTCCATTCAGCCCGCTCGGGGTGCTTCCGCCGGTTCTTGGTCGAGAAATAATTCCGACTCTTACAGACGGTGCACTCCATGATGATGTTTTCGCGCGGCATCTATGAGCCCTCAGCTGTCTGCCATCAGCCGTCAGCAGATCGCTGACGGCAGACGGCTGAACGCTATGTCAGAATTGTCGTGACCACGCCGGCGCCCACCGTCCGGCCCCCCTCACGAATGGCGAACCGCAGCTGCTCCTCCATCGCGATCGGCGTGATCAACTCGATCGTCATCT
>JBBDYB010000019.1:0-82070 GCA_040901965.1 Gemmatimonadales bacterium
GGCCCGGGGGGCCCCCCCCCCCCCCCCCGACCGTCTTGGGCGGGAACTTGGCCACCTCGGCGAGCCGGGGCAGCATCGCCAGTTTGCCCAGGAGGCCCTCGGGGACTTTGAGCGCGACCAGCTCCGAGATGCGCGCGCCGATGTGATCGAGGCATTCGACGCCGAGCGCCAGCGCCATGCGGCGCTCCGACCCGAACAGGTTCACGGCGACCGGATAGCGCGAAGGACCGCCGGTCCGCAGTGTGGGCCGCGTGAACAGCAGCGCGGGTCCTCCCCCGGGCGCCTTCATGCACCGGTCGGCGATCTCGGTGATTTCCTTGTCTACTGAGACTGGCCGATCGACCCGCGCGAGATCCCCCGCGGCGTCGATCGCGCCGATGAACGCGCGCAGGTTATCGTGTGCCATGGTGGACGGCGCAGATCCCGCCGGTCAGCAGCTCAAATCCCACGTTCGAGAATCCGGCGTCGCCCAAACGCTGCGCGAGCGCTTCCGGCTCGGGGAACGCGAGCACCGACTCTGGCAGGTAGGTATAGGCATCCCTATGTTTCGACACCAGGCGGCCGATAGCGGGGAGAATGCGCCGGAAATAGAAGAGGTAGGCCGCGCGCAGCGGCGCGAAGCGGGGCGTCGCGAAGTCGAGAATCACGAACCGCGCGCCCGGCTTGAGTACCCGGGCCGCCTCCCGCAGTCCGGCGTCGAGGTCGCCAAGGTTGCGCACGCCGAAGCCCACCAGCGCGCCATCGAACTGCGCGTCAGGGAACGGCAGCGCGAGCGCGTCGGCTGCCACGGGGGTGATGCGGGGGGGAGGGGGGGGAGCCTTGTGGCGGCCGCGCGCGAGCATCGGCACGACGAAATCGGCGCCCAGCACCTGTCCCCGGAACCCGTCGCGCCGCGCCAGCTCCGCGGCGAGATCGAGCGTGCCGGCGCAGAGGTCGAGATACACGCCGTCCGGCTTCGCCTCCCAGCCGAGCCGCGTCACCGCGGTCCGGCGCCACGACCGATCCACGTTGAGGCTCAGCAGATGGTTGAGGAAGTCGTAGCGCGGGGCGATCGCGGTAAACATGCCGCGCACATATGCGGGGGACCGAGCCATAGGCGCGAAAGATAGGCCGGACCACCTCAGCGACGCCAGCGATCAGCAGGTCGTCGCGTGGGCAACGCAGGGTCACGATGCGGCTTTCCGCGAGCTCGTGCGCCGCTACGAGCGCCCGCTGTTCTCGCTGCTGTACCGGATGGTGCGCGACCGCGCGCTGGCCGAGGACCTCGCGCAGGAAACGTTCATCAAGGTCCTCAATGGCATCCGCTCCTACCGCCCCGAGTTCAAGTTCTCGTCCTGGATTTTCAAGATCGCGAACAACGCCGCGATCGACCACCTGCGCCGGCGTAGTCTCGACACGCTGTCGCTCGACGGCGCTCCCAGCGCCGTGTCGCCCGAGGAGATGCGCGCCACGTCGCTGCAGCTGGGCGACCGCGCCGAAAGCCCGCTCGACGAGGTCCAGAGCCGCGAGCTCGGCACCGCCATCGAGCGGGCCATCGCCCGGCTGCGTCCCGAGTACCGGTCGTGCATTCTGTTGCGCCACGTGGAGGGCTTTTCCTACGAGGAAATCGCGGCAACGCTGGAGCTGCCGCTGGGGACCGTAAAGACTTATATCCATCGGGCCCGCAATGAATTGCGGGGTTACCTGGAGGACCGCCGCGAATGAAACCCGTCTCGCGCGACGTCCGTAAGGCCCGGAAATGACGAATCTCCTCATGCACCTCACTACCGACGAAATCGAGCTCTGGGCGCAGGGCCTCCTCCCCGCCGCCCGGGCGATGCACCTCGCCGACTGCTCGCTCTGCCGCGTCGAGGCTGATCGCGAGCGGAAGATCATTCTGGCGCTGGTCCAGCTGCCGCGCTTCGCGCCGGCGGCCGGTTTTGCCAATCGGGTGATGGCGCACGTGAAAATCCCGACGCCGTCGGGCGATTGGACGGCGTAACACTGTAGGGGCGCAGCATGCTGCGCCCCTACATTCGTTACGCCCGTACCTCCGCTCCCACACCCACCCCCAGCAGCCGCGCCGCACTGCCGTCCCGCACCGCGATCTCCACCGTACCACCAGAGCCCGCAATCGCCACCAGCGCCCCGCGCGCCACGTCCGCGAACGTGCGCCGGAGCGGCCCGACGTCCGCCCCCTCCACGCGAATCCGCACGCCGGGTTCTACCGCGCCCGCGGCAATGTTGGACACGAGCGTACCAAACCGATCCACATAGAGCACCTCACCGACGACGGCGACGCCGTCGTGGTGGGGAGAGGGGAGCGGGAACCGGTTGGGGTCGGTGACAGGGGCGCCAAGGCCTTCAAGCGGAGCACCGATCGCCAGAGCGGCGGCGGCAGGCGCGAAGACGTCGCGGCCGTGGAATGTCGGAGCCGCGGCGGCGGGCACGGGCAGGGACACGAAGCGCGCATCCGCCGGCAGAAAGGAAAGCAAGCCGTTGTCGGGGGCGACGAAGTGGTGGCCAACCGCGCTGGCCGCGAGCGCCCGGCGCGTCGTCCCCACCCCGGCATCCACCACGGCGAGGTGCACCGTCCCCTTTGGGAAGTGCCTCCACGCCCGCGCCAACACGTACTGGCCCGCCCGCACGTCGCCGGGTGCGATCTGATGGCTGACGTCCACGAGCGCGACGTCGGGCGCCCGCGACAGCAGCACGCCTTTCATCTCCGCGACGTAGCTGTCCGCGGTGCCGAAGTCTGTGAGCAGCGTGATGATCGCCATCGTCAGACTCTCGCTCCCCGCCACCGCCCGCCCTTCCAGAACAGTATCATCGCGACCCCCCGCGCGATCGCCGTAACGCTCAGCGCCAGCCAGATTCCCAGCAGTCCGAGCGACTGCGACCACCAGGCGGCGAGCGGGATGCGCAGCCCAGTGAGCGAGGTGCTCGCAATCTGCGGCCAGAACGTATAGCCGGCACCCGCGAGCGCTCCCTCGAGGATCAGCTCGAAGCTCTGCGCGATCTGCGCGAACGCGATCACCCGAAGATAGAGCACACCGGCCGTGATCACCTGCGGGTCTGATGTGAACAGCGCGACGAGCCGGTCGGGAACGATCAGAAACGCGACCGCCGTGGTGACGGTGACGACGAGGCAATAGCCGACGGTCAGCCGCACCGCTTCCCGCGCGCGCGCCTCCTGCCGCGCGCCGAGGTTCTGGCCGACGAGCGCGCTGGCTGCCAGCGAGAAGCCGCTGATCGCGATGAACCCCAGCCCTTCCATCTTATGGCCCACGCCGAGGGCCGCGAGGGCGGGCGTGCCGAAGCGCGAGGTGAACCGCGTCAGCCACATGTAGATCACCGACAGCAGCACGCCCGAGAGCGAGAGCGGCGCGCCGATGCGCACGATCGCCGGCAGGGCGCGCCAATCGGGTGTGGCGATGCGCAGCAGCCCCCGCTTCATCGCGATGGCCAGGCCGAGCAGGAATCCGCCGCCCCGCACCATCACCGAGGCCAGCGCCGCGCCTTCCACCCCCAACCGCGGGAACGGCCCCAGCCCCGCGATGAGCAGCGGGTCGAGCACGATGGAAACGACGACCGATCCGGCGAGCATGAGGAACGGCGTCCGCGTGTCGCCCGCCGCGCGAAACGTGGCCTCGATGGCGAAGAATCCGAACACCAGCGGACACCCGAGGAGCCACGTGGTGAGATAGGTGCGACCCAGGTGGGCCACCTCCGCAGGGACGGTCATGAGGCGGAACATCGAGTCGACGAGCAGAAAACCGACGCTGCTCACCACCAGGCCGGCCACCAGCGCATACGCCACGGCGGCGGCGGCGGCCCGGGCCGCCCGCTCGGAGTCACCCTCCCCGTGACGCCGCGCGGCGACCGCCGTCAATCCGATCTCCACCATTTCGCCGAGGCTGAGCGCGACCCAGACGTAGAACCCGGCGGTCGAGACGGCCGCGAGCGCGGCCGGACCGATCAGGCGGCCCACCCAGATGCTGTCGATCAGATTGAACGAAAAATGGCAGGCCATCATCGCGACGGCGGGAGCGGCGAGGCGCAGCACGACCGGCCGCAGCGGTCCGATCGTCAGGGAGCCGGCGCTGCGGGGAGGAACGGCTCCGGGGGGAGGGACGGCCGGCGGGCTATCCGCCGTAGCGGGCCACCAGCACGAGCGCGTCGTCGGTGCCCTTCGCGTGGCGGGCGAGAATGTAGTCGGCGAGTACCTGGGGCTTGTTGGCGAGCGTCAAGGCGTCGGCGAATCCGTCCTTGATCCCATCCGACGCCAGGATCAACGTGTCGCCGCGGTCGAGCGATACGACGCGCGGCGCCGGACTCGGCAGCTCCGAACCGATGAAGCCCGCGACCGGCACCAGGGAAACGCGCGCGGGCCGGTTTGCCTGATCTGCACGCAGCAGAATGCCGAAGACGTTGCCCACGCCGAGCCACGTCATGGAGCCCGCCACCGGATCGAGGGAGGCGATCCCCAGGACGACGCCGCGCATGCCCTGGAGCGCCGCATGGCAGCGTTTGACGAGCTCGGGCAGGGACTCGCGAGAGTAGCGGTCGAGCGCCGCCACCGCGGCGTGGGCCGAGGACGCGGCGTCCTCGCCGTGCCCCAGCCCGTCCACCACGGCGACGAGCGTGGACCCGCCGACGGACTTCACCAGGGACAGGTCGCCCGACTCCGGCTCGCCGGGCAACGGCAGCGTCGCTACGCCGGTTTCGATCCTCACACCATGCGCCGCCATTTTTTCATCGTGATGGTGGTGCCCTGCCCGACGACGGAATCCACGTTGAACTCGTCCATCAGGCGCTTGGCGCCCGGCAGGCCCGCGCCGACCCCGTGCGAGGTCGAGTAGCCGTACTGCATCGCGCGCTCGATGTCGGGGATCCCGGGGCCTTGGTCCTTGGCGACGACGACCACGCCCTGGCGATCGCCGTTGGTGGCGAGGCTGAGGAAGATCTCGCCCTTCTTGGCGTACATCAGGATGTTGCGGGCGATTTCGGAGATGGCGGCGGCGATGACCGTCTGCTCGCCGCTGGAAAACCCGGCTACGGCGGCAAGGGCTCTCCCCTGCTGCCGCGCCTCGACGACGTCTACGTCCGCCGCGATCGGCAGGCGGAGTTCTTCAGCCACGGTCGTCGCGTCGCTTGGGCTTCGTTTCGAGGAGGCGCTCTTCGCCGCGCCGGTTGAGGAACGCCAGGCCCTCTTCGAGGTCGAGCACGGTGGCGACGCCCTTCAGCGTCAGGCCGAGCTGCACCATGGCGAACGCGACGTCCGGTTGGATGCCCACGATGACCGTCTCGGCGCCGCGCAGCCGGGCCATGTGCGCGATGTCGCGCAAGGTGCGCACGGCGAACGAGTCCATCACGTCGAGCGCGGTGACGTCTACGATGACGCCGCGACAGCGCGAGCGCCCGACCTGCGCGATCAAGGCTTCGCGCAGGTGTGAGAGATCGGCGTCGGTGAGGGCGGACTGAATCGATGCAATCAGGTACTGGCCCTGTCGCAATATCGGTACTTCCACCGCGTCCTCCGCTTGCGGGTGGGCCTAGCGCTGATTCTCGGAGCTGGTCTCCCGGGGGGGAGCCGGAATGGCACGGTCGGCGAGCAACCGCTCGGCCTCTTCGATGCCTCCCTGCAGGTCGCCGACGGTGGCCATTTCGCTCAGGTCGACGCCGATCGTCACGAGCGTCTGGGCGATCTCGGGCGACAGGCCGGTCACGATCACCGTGGCGCCCAGGAGGCGGGACGCTTCGACGGTCTGCACCAAGTGGTTCGCGACGCCCGAGTCCATCGCCGCCACGCCGGTGACGTCGATCACGACGACTTTCGCGCGGTTGGCGCGGATGGCGCGCAGCAGCTGCTCGGTCAGCTGGCGGGCGCGCTGGGGGTCGATGACGCCGATGATGGGGAGAATGAGCAGGCGCTCGCGCACCTGCAGCACCGGCGTGGACAGCTCCCGGATGGCTTCCTGCTGCTGGCGGATGATGCGCTCGCGCTCTTCGACGAATCCGACGGCCACCGTGTTCGCGATGCGGTTCGCGGCGGGCTCGTAACTGTCCAAGATGCGGTTCAGCTTGCCGAAGTCTTCCTGGTATTTGGCGAACAGCGAGCGGGCCAGCACGTCACGCAGTAACAGCACGATCCCGACGACTTCGTCCGTCTCCACGCCTCGCGGAATGATCCGCTCCGACAGCCGGCGCGAGTACGCCTGCAGGGCTTCGAAGGACCCCGTTTCGAGCGCCTCGATGTAGTTGTCGTACACCGCGGTCGCTTCGGCGAAGATTTCCTCTTCGGTCATCGCGGTGAGCAGCTCGGCCCGCGTGATGCGGCGCGCCCACTCTTCGCGCAGCTGGGTGCGGTTCTGCCGCAGGTGCGCGACCAGCTCGCGCAGCAACCCCGCGGCGGACTCGGCAACCCCAGCCGGCTCGGACGATCGCGTCGAAACGCTCGTGCTTTTCTTGGTGTCCATGGGTCGAAACCTAGTGGGGACGGGTTAGGGGGCAAGACCTGACGGCTTGTTCTTGCGACGTTCCTTGGTCTCGTACAGTGCGACATCTGCTGCGTTGAGCAGCGCTTCGACCGTTTCGCCGTTTCCGGGATAGACTGCTACCCCGACGCTGATCGAGAGGTTCGGCTTCTCGGCGTCGCTGGCCAACCGGTCCACGACCCCCCGCGCCACATGCCAGGCGGCGGCCTCCCCCGTCTCCGGGAGGACCAGGGCAAACTCGTCCCCGCCGAAGCGGGCGGCGGTATCCGTGCCCCGGCACGAGCCCAGGAGGGCTTCCGCCACCCGGCGGATCGCGAGGCTGCCCGCGAGATGCCCATAGCGGTCGTTGATCTGCTTCAGCCCGTCGAGGTCCAAGAGCACGACGGCGAGCGGCTGGGCGGTGCGGCGCGACCGCTTGATCTCCGCTTCCAGCGCCTGCACCAGCTGCCGATGATTGGCGAGACCCGTGAGCGGATCGGTGACGGCCAGCTCCCGCCACGTGCCTTCGACGTCCCGTTGTGCCGCGACGACCGCCGCGAGCACCAGGCTCGTCACCGCGGTCACGCCGGTCCACAGCTGCAGCAGCGTCAGCGATTCGTTGGGCGACATGCGGACGAACGGACCGGCGCCGCCCAACGTCCGCCAAATAGCGATGACCGAGATGATGAGAATCACGGTCGCGGCTTCACGCGGGCCGAAGCGCAGCGCCGTCCAGATCAGCACCGGCCAGATGAGCACCGTGAGCGGATAGAATCGCGACGGGAACACGCCGCCGAACACGGCGTACGCGATCCCGACCGTGACGAGCGCCAGCGCGGCCGCCTCGATGGCCTGGCGCTTGTTCCAGCGGACGGCCGGTTTCACGCCCGTCCAGAGAATCAGCGGCGGCGCGACCACGATGTCGCCCACCGCGTCGCCGAGCCACCACGTCAGCCAGACGGACCCGACCTCGGGCCAGCGGACGAACCCGTCGAGCGCGAGCGATGCCACACCGATGGTGGCGCTCACCGTCGTGCTGACGAACGCCGCGAGCAGCGTGAACCGGAAGATGTCGCGGACGCGGTCGAACACGCGGCCGCCGCGGGCGAAGCGGTTGACGAGGTAGGCGCCCACGAGCCCTTCCAAGGTGTTCCCGACGGCGATGCCGGCGGACGAGAGCGGCGCCCACGTCGTCGTGAAATTCGCGAGGAAGGCCCCGGCCAGGATCGCGGGCCACACGCGGTAGCCGAGCAGCACGAACGCGGCGAGCGCGATCCCGGCCGGGGGCCAGATCGTGGTGACGCTCGTGTTCACGTAGGCGAACTGCAGGCCGAATTTCGCGGCAACGTAGTAGACCGCCGCGAGGCCGAGCAGCATGGCCACACGGCGGAGTGAGCGCGATTGCTTCATCCGGCCTAGGCTAAAAGATCGATTCACCACGAATCAATTCATCCCCACGATGACTGCCGCGTATGTGGCGCGGCGATAAATTTCGGTCCAGCCACGGGGGGGGACCGTGCCTTGGACTATTCGCCGTGTCGAACGTAGGGTGACTCCCCAGCGGAGACGCGGATTGGACAATCGCCTGGCAGAGCGCGACGGGTCGAAGAACCGGCGCAGCGCCGACCGCCGCGGCGCGCCGCTGCTGGCGCCGGCCGCCGCGCGCATCCGCGTGCTCGTCATCGAAGACAACCGGCTGATGCGCGACGGGCTCGCGCGCCTCCTGGGGACGTACTCCGACGTCGACGTCGTCGCCGCCGTCGAGGGCGCGCAGTCCGGCGTCCAACAGCTGCACGATACGAAGCCGCACGTCGTGCTCTTGGATGCCGCGCTGGCGAACGACGATAGTCACGCCTTTCTCGCAAACCTCAAGAGCATCGCCCCGCTCGCCAAAGCTATCATGATGGATTTCGTTCCGGCCCAACAAGACGTGAACCAGTTCATCGAAGGCGGGGCCAACGGATTCATCATGAAAGATGCGACGGGCGACGACTTCGTGAAAGCGATTCGTTCGGTCGCGAGCGGCACCGACCTGCCGCCGCCCGTCGTGCCACGCACCGCCGCCACCGCCGCCGCCGCCGCCGCCGCCGCCGTCACTACGAGCGGCGTGGGCGTCGCGAGCAGCGTCCCGGGCGCCGGCACCGTCCGGCTGACCCGGCGCGAGCAGGAGATCAAAGACCTGATCGCGGCCGGACTCGGCAACAAAGAGATCGCCCAGCGGCTCAACATCGCGACCAACACCGTCAAGAGCCACGTGCACAACATGCTGGGGAAGCTCGCCTCGCTCACGCCGCCGGATCGCCGGTCCCGCACCCGGAGCCGTCGCGGCAGCAGCCGCCGCTCGTACCGCTTCCTGCGCTAGCCCCTCGCGCGACACCTCGCGCAGAAACTGTTGGAACAACGGATTCCCGGGATAGCGCGCGGCGAGCGGCTGCACATAGCCGCGGGCCTCGCGCTCGAGCACGGCCCGCCCGCCGGCATCCTGCGCCGCTTCGCGCAGTAACGCCGCCGCGAGCACCCACGTCCCCTCGACCCGCGCGAGGTCGCCGTCGTGCGCCACGCGCCGCATGTAGTGGATGCCGCGCTCGGCGTTGCCGCTCCCCAGCCCGATGATTTTCGCGAAGAGCCGGGCCAGCGCGCCGGCGCGCGCGAGGCCGTACTCATACACGCCCAACCCCAGATAGCAGTCGGCGCATGACGAATCGGCGGCGAGAATGCGGCGGTAGATGTCGCGCATCGCCTTCGCGTCCTTCGCGGCGCCGAAGGAGTGTCCCGTCTCTTGGCGCTGGCGCGCGCGATAACCGAGCGCGGTGGCGAGCCAGAAATCCGGCTGCGGCGCGGCGCGGGCGCGCGTCAGCGCGAGACCGAGCAGCGAATCGATGCGCGCGAGCTCAAAGTCGGCGGAATCGCGGGCGGCGGCCCACCAGATGTAGGCGCCGGCCTGGAAGACGATGGGGGCCGGGTCGCCGGGGTGACTGGTCGCGAGGCGCTCGAAGTACGCCGCGGCCCGCGCGAAGTCTCCGCCGTACAGCGTGTCGAGACCCGCCCGCAGATCGCTCCGCTCGGCCGGTGGAGCCACGACGCCCTGCCACACGAGTGCGGCGGTGGCGAGCAGCCGCACGTCAGCGGGACGCGCCGCTGATCGGCAGCGCCGCGGGCAACCCGGCCACGCGCGCCGCGACGGTCCGCGCCAGTTCCGACAACGCGACCGCGGCGGGCGAATCGGGCTCGCTCACCACGATCGGCTCGCCACGGTCGGCGAGCGCGGGCATGCCCGCCTGGAGCGGGACCTGGCCGAGCAGCGGCACGCCCAGCTCCGCCGCGAGGCGCGCCCCGCCGCCGGACAGGAACACCTCGGAGCGCTCGCGGCAGTGCGGGCACACGAAATAGCTCATGTTTTCGATGATCCCGACGACCCCCACGCCGACGCGCTCGAACATCTTCGCGCCGCGCAGCGAGTCGCCGACGGCCATCTCCTGCGGCGTGGTCACGATCAGCGCCCCGTGCAGGCGCACGATCTGCGTCAGCGACAGCTGCGCGTCGCCCGTGCCCGGCGGCAGGTCCACGAGGAAATAGTCCAGCTCGCCCCACGCGACGTCGCGGAGGAATTGCTGGATGATCTTCATGATGATGGGACCGCGCCAGATCGCGGGAGCGTCCCGCTCCACGATGAACCCCAGCGACATCAGCTTCACGCCGTGGGCCTCGAGGGGCTGGATCTTGCCGCCCTGCACCTCCGGTTTCCCGTCCACGCCGAACATGCGCGGTATGTTCGGGCCGTAGATGTCGGCATCCATCAGCCCGACGCGGTGCCCCTGACGGGCGAGCGCGGCGGCGAGATTCGCCGACACGGTGGATTTCCCCACGCCCCCTTTGCCACTCGAGACGGCGAGCACCTTGCCCAGCGCCGGCATTTCGTCGGGCGTGGGAGGCGGCGGCACACCCGCGGCCGTGGCCGCCGCGCGGGCGGCCGCCGGCGCCGTGGTGCGTGCCGGTGCGGCACCCGGGGCCGAGTCCACGACGGTGACCTTGACCGCCGTCACGCCGGCAACACTCTGCGCTGCCTTCCTTGCGTTCCGCGCCAGCGCTGCCGGGTTGTCGCGGGTGAGCACGAAGGTGAAGGACACGGCGCCCGCCTCATCTACGGCGAGGTCGTGCACCAGTTCGGTTGGAACGACGCCGGCAAGGGCCCGCTCGACGCGGGCGTTGAGGTCTTCAGTCACGAGGGGAATGTACGGGGGCGAAGGGGACAACGGGGAGGCCCCGAGGCCCTTCCGTGTCTTCAGGCCGGGCTGCCGACCCCGTCAGCGAGATAGCGGCGGGCGGCGTCGAGTACCTTCGCTTCGACCTCCGCCATGGTGCCCGCGAGCGACGCGCCTGCGGCACGGTGGTGCCCGCCCCCACCGAACTGACGCGCCAGCGCCGCCACATCCACCTCGCCCATCGAGCGGAACGACACCTTGATCCGGCCGTTCGCGATCTGGCGGAACAGCAACGCCAAACGCACGCCGGCAATGGAGCGGGGGAATTCGACGATGCCGTCGAGATCGTCCGCCGTCGTCTCGTGGCGGCGCAGGGCATCCGGCGGGACACTGACCCATGCCAGCCCGACATTCGCCTCCACGACCAGCGTCTGCAGGACCTCAGCGAGCAGCCGGACGCGGCCTTCGGGCGCGCTCGCGTACACGGACGCGTAGATCGACTCGGGGTCCACGCCCTTTTCGAGCAGCGCGGCGGCGACACGCAGCGCCCGCGCCGTCGTGTTCGAGAAGCGGAAGCCCCCCGTGTCGGTGAGGAGCCCGACGTACAGCGCCTGCGCGCTTTCGGGCGTCAGCGGCCAGCCGGCGGCGCTCGCCAGGTCGTACACCAGCTCCGCCGTCGCGGTGGCCTCCGGCGCGATGAGACACGGACCGGCCGGCAGGCGCGCAGGGCCCACGTGATGGTCGATGCACACGAATGGCGCCGCGCGCTCCCGCACCGCCGTCGCCAACGCGCCCAGCCGCGAGAGGTCGCCCACATCCAGCACCGCGACGACATCCGCCTGCTGGATCTCTTCCACCGCGCGGTAGCTCGCGTCGGCCCCCTCGGGGATGAGAAAGTCGAAGCGACCGGGGATCCGCGTCGGATTGGCGATTGACACATTGACGCCACGGGCCCGCAGCAGGTGCCAAAGCCCGATCTCACTGCCCACGCCGTCGCCGTCGGCGTTGACGTGGGTAGTTAATACCAAGTGCTTGGCGTTCGTGAGCACCGCGGCAACCTCTTGGGCCGCGCGGGCGCGCTCCGGCGGCATGGGTACGCCGCCGTTCGTATTTGCCGTATTCATCCTGGGAATCATAATCGCGCCATACACCGCGCCCGCCGCAACCAGACCTTGGATCTAGCTCTTTCGAATCAGTTATTACCGTCGGGGCGCGTCCTGCTACATCCGCGGCCGGCCACGTTGGCCTCCGGTGCCCGTGCCCCCCGTGCCCCCCGTGCCCCCCGTGCCCCCCGTGCCCCCGGTGTCCCGCTGGCGCTGCGCGAGTTTCGACCGCCGCATGCCGTAGCCGAAGTACACCACCAACCCAATGGCAAACCAAAGGAGTAACCGCTGCCAAGTGCTCCACGGCAGCGAGATCATGAGCCAGCCGGCCGACACGACGCCGGCGGGCGCCACGAACCACACCCAAGGGGTCTTGAACGCCCGGGGGAGGTTTGGTTCGCGGACCCGGAGCACCAGAATCCCGATCGCCACAATCACGAACGCCAGCAGCGTGCCGATGGAGACGAGACTCGCGGCCTCGCGCACCGTGAGCAGCGCCGAGAAGATCGCGACGCCGACGCCGGTCACGATCGACGTGATCCAGGGCGTCTGGAACCTCGGGTGGATCTTGCTGACGACCGGCGGGAGCAGGCCGTCCCTGGACATCGTCCAGAATACGCGCGACTGGCCGAGCAGCATCACTAGGATCACCGATGAGAGGCCGGCGATCGCCCCCATCTTGATGAGTGAGGCCATCCAGCCCATGCCGGCCCGGTCGGCCACGACGGCGATCGGATCGGGCACGTTGAGCTCCTTGTAAGGCACGACGCCGGTCGCGATCGCCGACACGATGATGTACAGCACCGTACAGATGAGCAATGAGCCGATGATCCCGATCGGCATGTCCTTCTGCGGGTTCTTCGCCTCCTGGGCCGCCGTACTGACCGCATCGAAACCGATGTAGGCAAAGAAGACGACCGCCGCTCCGGCCATCACGCCGCTGAACCCGAAATGCTGCGGATCCCCGGTGTTGGGCGGAATGAAGGGACGCCAGTTGTCGGGGTTTACCGCCTGCGCCGCGAAGATGATGAACAGCAGGACGACGCCGACCTTGATGAACACGATCACGTTGTTGACGGTCGCGGATTCCTTGATGCCGACGACCAGCAGGGTCGTAACCAGCGCGATGATGACCACCGCCGGCAGGTTGAAAAGGGCCGCGGCCTGGGTTCCATCGACGCACTGGACGACGGTCCCGCGCGCGGCCGAGAGCGAGCAGGGGATGTTAATGCCGACGTCGTGGAGAAACGACACGACATAGCCCGACCAGCCGACGGCCACCGTCACGGCCCCGAGGGCGTATTCCAGCACGAGGTCCCAGCCGATGATCCACGCGAACAGCTCGCCCAACGTCGCATATCCATACGTGTACGCGCTGCCGGCCATCGGCACGAGCGAGGCGAACTCGGCGTAGCAGAGGGCGGCGAAAATCGACGCCACGCCGGCCAGGGCGAACGAGAGCACGACCGCCGGACCAGCGTTGACGGCCGCCACCGTCCCGGTCAGGACGAAGATACCGGTTCCGATAATCGCGCCGATGCCGAGGAGCGTCAGATTGAGCGGTCCGAGCGCTCGCTTGAGGCTCTGGTCGGTCAGCGCTTCGGTTTGGAGTTCGGTGACGCTTTTCCGTCGGAACAGATTCATGCGGGACTCCCCCAGGAAGGGTGACGGATCGACGGCGCAACCCGACCCAAGGTTCGCCCGGACCGGCGCTCTGTCAATAGAGACCGCCGTCAGAGCCTAGATACTGTAGTTCGGCGCTTCTCGGGTGATGACGACGTCGTGGGGGTGGGACTCGCGCAGTCCCGCCGTCGTGATGCGGATGAACTCGGTTTCGGTACGCAGCGCCTTCAGGTCGCACACGCCGCAGTACCCCATCCCGCTGCGCAGGCCGCCGACCATCTGGAAAATCACGTCGGCCACCGGGCCGCGGAACGGGACCCGCCCTTCGATGCCTTCGGGCACGAGCTTCTGGAGCGAGACCTCCCCTTCCTGGAAGTAGCGGTCGGCGGAGCCCTCCTCCATGGCCGAGAGGCTCCCCATCCCGCGAATGACTTTGAAGCGCCGCCCCTCCAGCAGGAACGACTCGCCCGGGCTCTCCTCGGTGCCCGCGAGCATGGATCCTATCATCACGCTCTCGGCCCCGGCGGCGATCGCCTTCACGGCGTCGCCGGAATACTTGATGCCGCCGTCAGCGATCACGGGGATGTCGCCGCCCGCGCCCCGCACGGCGTCCACGATCGCGGTGATCTGCGGAACCCCGATACCGGTCACGACGCGCGTCGTGCAGATCGAGCCGGGCCCCACGCCCACCTTCACGGCGTCCACCCCGCGCTCGACCAGAGCCCGTGCGCCGGATTCCGTCGCCACGTTGCCGGCCACGAGCTGGGCGTCGGGAAACGCCTCGCGCAGGCAGGCCACGGTATCGAGCATTCCCTGGCTGTGGCCGTGCGCCGAGTCCACGACGATCACGTCGCACCCGGCGTCGAGCAGCGCCTGGGCCCGCGCCCGCGCGTCCGGCGTGCCGCCGACCGCGGCGGCGACGCGCAGCCGCCCGTGCTGGTCCTTGTTCGCGTCGGGATGTTGGCGTCGCTTGAAGATGTCCTTGATGGTGATGAGACCCCGCAGCAGCCCCTGCTCGTCCACGACGGGAAGCTTCTCGATGCGGTGCTTCGCGAGGATCCGCTCCGCTTCGTCGAGCGTGGTGCCGACGGGGGCGGTGACCAGCTTGCCCTTGGTCATGACGTCGCGGATCGGCCGCTCGAGCTCCCGCTCGAACTGCAGGTCGCGGTTGGTGATGATGCCGACGAGCTTGCCCGCGCCGTCCACGATCGGCACGCCGGAGATTTTGAAGCGCACCATGAGCTGGTGGGCTTCGCGCAGCGGCCGGTCGGGACCGAGCGTGATCGGATTCATGATCATGCCCGACTCGCTGCGCTTCACGCGGTCTACCTCGGCCGCCTGGCGGTCGATGGGCATGTTCTTGTGAATGACGCCGATGCCGCCTTCGCGCGCCATCGCCATCGCCATGTCCGCCTCGGTGACGGTGTCCATGGCGGCGGAGACGAGCGGGATGTTGAGCGGGATCGCGCGGGTGAAGCGGCTGGCGACGGAGACGCTGCGGGGATGTACCGTCGAGTGACGGGGGACGAGCAGGACGTCGTCAAACGTGAGGGCGACGTCGGACCGGAAGGTTGCCATGGCGAAAGTTACTGGGGCGGCTTGGTTTCCTCAACGGGCTTTTTCTTCGCTTCCTCAACGGCCGCTTTCCCGGCCGCCGCGAGCCCCTCGAGAAACTTCCCCGCCTTGCCCACCGCGTCCATCGTGCCCCGGATGATGGTCACGGG
This sequence comes from Gemmatimonadales bacterium, assembly GCA_040901965.1. Taxonomy (GTDB): domain Bacteria; phylum Gemmatimonadota; class Gemmatimonadetes; order Gemmatimonadales; family GWC2-71-9; genus 20CM-2-65-7. The sequence continues at coordinate 15,108 of JBBDYB010000019.1, forward strand.
CACGCGCCCCGCCCGCAGCGTGTCTTCCAGCGTTTCGGCGACCTTTTGGAACGCCGGGGCGCCGGCGGCGCGCTGCGCGTATTTCGACTCCAGAAACTCGATGTAGTCGAGCACCTGATAGGCCTGCTCGTCCGGCATCGCGTCCAGCTGACGGCGGATGCGTTCGGCCAGCACGTCGTTCACGGAGACGCCCCCTCCTCCAACGAGATCAGTTCCACCACGGGATTGCCAAGGTAGCGGCTGCGGCCGCTGCGCACGCGCGCCGTGATCTGCATGGTGACGAGCGGGGCGAGCGCGCGCACCGCGGGGAGCTTGGTGTCCGGCACGATGACGTACACAAAACCCCGCTCCGGCAACGGTCCGCGGGCGAGCAGGTACGTCGCGCCGCTGGGAATGTCGGGCCGCAGGTCGTCCGCCTTCTGCACGGCGATGAACTCGAGGCGCCAGCGCAGCACCTGACCCACGTAGCGCTGCGGCTCGGCGCGCAGCTCCGCCGCCGTCACACCCACCATGACGCCCGCCGGAGCGGCCTGCAGCTCCTGCCCCTTCACCCATCCTTCGAACTGCACGCGCGCCCAGTCGCCGCTGCGGCTCAGCACGCGCAGCGGGGTCTCGGCCGCCACCGTCCCGGCCTCGGGACCATCGGGGGCGCGATACAGCGTGGTCATGCGCACGGGTTGCGCGCGAGTCGAGTCTACAGCGCGCGCGGCCGGCGCCGGCGCCTTCTGCGTCGCGGCGCTGTCGGAGTCGCCCGCGGTGCGGGTGGCGGCGACGTCCGCGACGGGCGCGAGGGCGCTGCGCTGCACCCAGCCGTCGCGTGTCACGTGCACCCAACGACCCGCACTGTCCTGACCGAGCCGCTTCAGGCCGAAGCCTTGCGCCAGCTCAGCGACGATGGTTCCTCCCGCCGTTGCGCGGAGGTTCTCGGTCGGCGCATGCGTGACGACCAGATCAAAGTCCGGCCGCGGGCTCGCTCCCACCGAGGCGGCGAAAATCCAGCCGTCGAGGGTGACTTGCACCCAGCCGTCGCGCGTCGCAGCGCCCGCGACCGCCGCTCCACGCGTGAGCCGCGCGAGCCGGCGCCCGCCCGGTTCTTGATGGAACGACGCGTTGTCGGCCGCGATGCGGTAGCGCGTCTGGGCGGCCGCCGTTTGCGGTGTCGCGAGACACAGCATAACTGGTAGGGCGCGGAGGATGTGGCTAACTTGCATCCCCTTCAATATGACTACGAGCCGCGGCACGCGCACCCCGGTTGTTCTCGTCGTGCTCGACGGCTGGGGGTTCCGCCCGGGCCGCGAGGGCAACGCCATCGAGCTAGGCGAGACGCCCACGTGGCATCGGCTCTGGGAGCGCGCGCCGCGGACGCTGCTCGACGCTTCGGGACTCGCGGTCGGCCTGCCCGCGGGACAGATGGGTAACAGCGAGGTCGGCCATCTGAATCTCGGCGCCGGCCGGGTGGTGGCGCAGGACATCGTGCGCATCTCCCAATCCATCGACGCCGGTGAATTCTTCCGGCTTCCGCCGCTCGTGGAGCTGTGCGAGCACACCCGGCGGCGCGGCGGCACGCTGCACGTGATGGGGTTGATCGGGACGGGCGGCGTGCATGCCATCGACAAGCACCTCCGTGCCGCCGTAGAGCTGGGGCACCGGGCGGGTCTCCGAGTGGCGATCCACGCCTGGCTCGACGGCCGCGACTCGCCGCCCCAGTCGGCGCTCGGGTTCATGCAGGACCTGCTGCAGACGGTCGGACGGCCGGACGGCCGGACGGTCGTGTCAACGGTCATCGGCCGCTACTACGCGATGGACCGGGACAAGCGTTGGGAACGGACGAAGCTGGCCTACGACGCGATGGTGCGCGGCATCGGCGAGCCGGCGCCGGACCCGGTGACCGCGATCAAGCAGGCGTATGCGGCGGGCGAGACGGACGAATTCGTAAAGCCGCGCGTTATCGCCGGCGCGCCACTCATCCGCAGCGGCGACGGGGTCTTCTGCTTCAACTTCCGCGCCGACCGGATGCGCCAAATCGTGCGGGCGCTCGTCAGTCCGGGGTTCGACGGATTCGACGTGCAGGGCCGCCCCAGCGTCGAGCTCGTGACGATGACCCGCTACGACGAGACGGTTCCCGTCCCGGCGGCGTTCGAGCCGATCGTCCTGTCGCGCATCATGGCGGACGTGCTCGCCGAGCGGGGCATGACGCAGTTTCGCACCGCCGAAACGGAGAAGTACGCCCACGTCACCTACTTCTTCAACGGCGGATTCGAGCCCCCCTACAAGGGCGAGGAGCGCCTGCTGGTGCCGTCGCAGAAGGTGGCGACCTACGACTTGATGCCCGAAATGAGCGCCGCGGGCGTCACCGATGTGCTGTGCGCCGCCATCGCCGCCAAGCAGCACGAGTTCATCCTCTGCAACTACGCCAACGGGGACATGGTGGGGCACTCAGGTGTACTAGCGGCGGCCGTCAAGGCGGTCGAGACGGTGGACGCGTGCCTGGCGCGGGTCGTGGCGACCTCCCAGAAGGCGGGCGCGACGCTGCTGGTAACCGCCGACCACGGCAATTGCGAGATGATGATAGACCCGGCGACCGGGGGGCCGCATACGGCGCACACGACGAATCCGGTCCCGTTCCTGATCGCGGGGGGGGCGGGGGGGGCGGGGGGGGGAGACGAGGTGCGCGGCCCGCTGCGCTCCGGCGGCTCGCTTCGGGACGTAGGACCGACGATCTTGCAGCTACTCGGCATTGAACCCCCGCAAGAGATGACGGGGAGAGTCTTGAGGGAGAGCGACTAATGAGACAAGCGGTTCGGCGGTTTGGCGGTTGGGCGGTTCGAGCGACATTCATCGCGGCGGTCTTACTGACCGCGCAACCGGCCAACCGCCTATCCGCCCAGGTCGGCCACGATCCCGCCCACTCGGCCTACCGCGACATCCTGCTGCGGCCGGGGCCGGTGTTCTACGTGGGCCAGTTGTCGGGCGATCGCGGACGGGCGGGCGCCGGTCCGAGCAATGCCCTCACGTTCGGCGCGCGCTACGAGCTCCCGGCCGGCCACTCGCTCGTGCTCCAGTTCACCGCCGCCTATCTGAAGGGCGACCGCTTCATCATCGATCCGCGGGCCGACTCGGCCGCCCCGGCGCGGCGCACCGGCCCGGTGGATTCGGATCTGCTGCTCACGGAATTCGGACTCCAGTTGCGGCTCACGGGCGCGAAGACGTGGCGCGGATTCGCCCCGTACGTCGGCGTGGGACTCGGTCTCATGTCCGACGTCAACTCGCCGGGCGACACGACGCTGAGCGGCTACCAGTTCGGCACCAAGCTCACCCTGAGTGGCGCGACCGGCGTTCGCTGGTATCCCGCCCGCCGCATCATGGTGAACGCCGATGTGCGCGCGCAGATGTGGCGGCTGCGCTATCCCGTTTCCTTCCATACGCCGGCGTCAGACGGGAGCCGCGTGGTTCCACTCGAGGAGCCGCTCACCGACTGGACGCTGCATCCCTGGATCAGCCTCGGCATCGGATGGACTTTCTAGCCGAGGGTTTCCGGCGCGCCCTCGCACTCCTGTTTTCCGGCGATGCGGAAGTGTATGGCATCGCCCTGGTCACGCTGAAGGTCGCGATCGTCGCCACCACCGTCGCCTGCGGCATCGGCCTGCCGCTCGGCTACTTCCTCGCGACCCGCCGCTTCTGGGGCCGCCGGGCCGCGCTCACGGTCGTCAATACGGCGCTCGCGTTCCCCACCGTCGTCGTCGGCCTGCTGCTCTACGGCATGCTCTCCCGGCGCGGCCCGTTCGGCGGCCTCGGCTGGCTGTACACCTGGCAGGCGATCGTGGTGGGCGATGTGCTGCTCGCGCTGCCGATCGCGGCCGCGCTCTCGGCGGCCGCAATCCAGGGCGTCGATCCGCGCATCCGCCGCACGGCGGAAACGCTGGGGGCCGGATCGTGGCGCACCGCCTGGACCGTCGCGCGCGAGGCGCGGTTCGCGCTGGCGGCGGTGATCACCGCCGCCTTCGGCCAAGTCGTCGCCGAAATCGGGGCGGCGATGATCGTGGGCGGCAACATCCGCGGCTCCACGCGCACGCTCACCACCGCGGTCGCGCTCTACACCTCGCAGGGCGACTTCGGGCTCGCGCTGGCGCTCGGCCTCGTGCTGCTGGGGATGGCGCTGGTCGTGAATGTCGCGCTCCAGGTCCTCCAGGGGCGCGGCAGTGGTTGAGCTGCGCGGCGTCCGCCACCGCTATGCGGGGCGCGTCGTCCTCGACCTCGCGCAGTTCGCCGTGCCGGACGGCGCGCTGATCGCGGTGGTCGGACACAACGGCGCCGGGAAGAGCACGTTGCTCCGGCTCCTGGCCCTGCTCGAGGCCCCCACCGAAGGACAGGTCCTCCTCGACGGCAAACCGGTGCCGCGACGGCCGCCCGCTGCGCTGCGCCGGCGGGTCACCTTGGTCGAGCAGCGGCCGATCCTGTTTCGCGGCACGGTCCGTGAGAATCTGGAATACGGTTTGCAGGTGCGGGGGATTGGACGCACCGCCGTCAATGGGATAATCGGAGATGTGGCGGACATACTCGGACTCGTCCCGCTGCTCGGCCGCCGCCGTCACGAGCTATCCGATGGAGAAGTGCAGCGCGTCGCGGTCGCCCGTGCGCTCGCCGTGCGGCCGGACGTGCTGCTGCTCGATGAGCCCGCGAGCTCGGCGGATCGCGCGGCCCTCGGCGCCCTGCATCGGGCGCTCGCCGCGGAGCGCGCGGCGCGCCCGCTCGCCGTGTGCATCGCGTCTCACCAGCTCGAGGATGCCTATCGCTGGGCAGATGACATCCGCGCGCTCGCGGATGGCCGGCTCTCGCCCGTCACACCCGAGAACCTGTTCCGCGTGGAGCTCCCCGCCGCCGGGAAGGATTCCACGAAGCCGGTGCGCGTGGGCGGGATCGAGATCGCGGTGATGACCGATCGCACCGGGCCGGTCGTGCTCGCAGTGCCGCCCACGGAGATCTTCGTGAGCCGCGAGCCGCTGGCGTCGTCGGCCCGTAATGTGTTCGCGGGCCGCGTGACCGGCATGGCGATCGAGCGGCGCGGCCGGGGTGTGCACGTCACGGCGGACGTCGGCGTGGAACTCGTCGCGGTCGTGACGGCCGAGGCGGCGCGGGAACTGGCCCTCGCGCCCGGATCCCCTGTGGTGTTCTCTTTCAAGGCCAGTGCCATACAGGTATTCTGAACGATGCCGACAGCTTATCTCACGCGGACCGTGGAGTTTACGGCAACCCATCGATTCCCGGACACGCCCGAATTCGCCGGCGCCAGCGACGACCATAGCCATCGCTACCGGTGTGTGGTGACGGTCAAAGGCCGCTTCGATCCGGCGCGAGGCGGTGTGATGAGCCTGCGGGCCCTCGACACGCTGCTCGAGCAGGAAGTCGTGGCGCGGTTCGACGGGCGGCATATTAACAAGGACATCGCCACGTTCGCCGCCGGGACATGGCTGGCGACCGGCGAGGCGCTGGCGGTGTATCTCTGGGAGCGCCTCGTGGCAGGGTTGCCGCGGGGCGCGGCACTCCATCGCGTTCGCGTCGAGGAGGGGCCCCATCTCTACTCCGAGTACTACGGCGAAGCCTGACCCCGGGCGCCAGCCCGGGGATCGCAAAGGCCGCATGCAGGCCGACTCGGCCGTGGTCGAGGAGTGGCCCGTCTGGCTGGAGGTGAACGGCGAGCCGGCGGTGACGTGGATGTGCACGCCCGACCAGCTGGAAGAGCTCGCCGTCGGCTGGCTGCACGGCGAGGGCTACATCGGCTCGCTCGACGACCTGGTACAGCTCCGCCCGTGTGCGCCCGACCTCGGCTTCTGGGCGGACGTGAAGCCCGAACGCCTGGCGCAGGTGAAGGGCGAAAACCGCAAGCGCGTGCTCGCCTCCGGGTGCGGCGCGGTGGCCACGATGCTGGCCGATCCGCACGCCATGGCGCATGTACCCGCGCGCGGCGACCCGCCGCCGGCCGACACGCTGCGCGCGCTCTTCAAGCAGCTGTTCGCGAGCGGCGTGCGCTACAACGAAACCGGCGGCATCCACGCCGCCGCCCTGACCGACGGCGCGAGCCTGCTGTTCCACGCTGAAGACATCGGACGCCACAACGCCGTGGACAAGGTGATCGGCGCCGCGGTGCTGGCGCGCACGCCGATCACCGGCCGTGGCCTGCTGGTGACCGGACGGATTTCCGCGGAGCTGGCGTTCAAGGCGGCGCGCGCCGGGCTCGATTGGGTCGCCACGCCGAGCGTGCCCTCGACGCTCGCCGCGACCATCGCCCAGCGTTCCGGGATGGTGCTGGTGGGCCGGGCCGTGAGCGGCACGCCGCACGTGCACCGGCCGGAGGGATGACGCTTTCTCCGGAAGCGCTGCGCGCGGTGTTGCGCCGGGCACGCACGATCGCAGTCGTGGGGCTGTCGCCCAAGCCGGGCCGTCCCAGCCACGCCGTGGCCCGGTATCTCCAGGGGGAAGGCTACCGCATCGTGCCGGTGAACCCGGGGCACGCCGAGATCCTCGGCGAGCGCAGCTATCCGACGCTCACCGCCGCCGCCCGCGATCACGCGATCGACGTGGTGGACGTGTTCCGGCGCAGCGAGCATGCGGGCGCCGTCGTGGACGAGGCGATTCCCTTGCACCCGCTGCTGATCTGGCTGCAGCAGGGAGTGGTGGATGCAGAGGCAGCCGCGCGCGCCGAACGGGAAGGTGTGCCGTTCGTCATGGATCGTTGTCTCGCAGTCGAACACCGACTCCTCGAGGTCTAATGCGAGCCTTTGCGTTCGTTGCCTTCGCGCTGCTGGTGTCCGCGTCACGCCCCTCGCCGGCGGCCGCCCAAACGGGGGAGCAGGCCAATCTCGTCCTCACGATTTTCGCCGGCACGGTCACCGGCCACGACCTGTGGACCGTCGCCAAGCAGCCGCTCACGGTGCTGAATACGACGAACTACGACACGCTGGCGCTGTCGCGGTCGATTGGATCGAGCATCGTGCTGGGCGTGACGGGCACGTACTTCTTTTCGCCGCACGTTGGCCTGCATGCTGAGCTGTCCTATCTGGGCCTCCCCGTGGACAGCGATTGCCGGGGTCTGTTCTATCATCCCGACGCCGACAACAAGAACGAGCAGATGTGCGACAACATCGCGGCGCGGTCGCCGGAAGGCGGGGCCATCGCGATCTTCGGCGGCGTGACGCTGCGCGCGGCCTCGCGGCGCGCGTTCAGTCCATACCTCCAGGGCAGCCTCGGCATCGTGAACCACGCGCACAGCAGCATCGCGATGGACGGGTTCTACGTGACCTCCGCGGGCCCGCAACCGCCGCGCCAGATACTCGCCGATCCGAATCCCCGCCGCACGTCGCTCATGCTCGTCATTGGCGTCGGGTTCGCCTCGTCGCTCGGCGCCGGGTACCAGTTCCGTTTGGAAGTGCGCGACGTCGTGACGTCCCTCGATCGTCTGGTAGGGCCCGCGAACAGCCTGGGCATCGGTCCCAAGGCTTCGCGGTCCTACCATCACTTCGCGCTGACGCTGGGACTAGGGGTCGTACTCGAGAGGCAGCGCGGGCGGCGGTACTAGCGTGCGCGGGGCGGTGCTGGCCGGCGGCGCGGCGCGCCGCTACGGCGGACGCCCCAAGGGCCTGCTCGAAGTCGGTGGGCGCCGCATCCTCGACCGCGTTGTCGATGCCGTCGCCGCCGTCACCGGCGCGCCGCCCCTGCTCGTCGCCAACGCCCCCGATGCGCCCGCTTGGCGTCCCGACCTCGAAACCATCCCCGACGCACGCCCGGGCCTCGGCAGCCTCGGCGGCATCTACACCGCGGTCGCCGCTGCTCCTGAAGCCGTTCTGTGCGTCGCGTGGGACATGCCGTTCGTCCCGGAGGGACTGCTCCGGGTGTTGATCGCCGGCGCGACCGACGGCGGCTTCGACGCGTACCTTCCCGAGAGCGGAGGCCGGCGCGGCGTAGAGCCGCTGTGTGCCGTGTACGGCCCGGCGTGCCGGGCGGCCATCGAGCGGCGCCTCGACGCCGGAGACCTCAAAGCGATCTCCTTCCACGCGGACGTGCGGGTCGGTATGCTCTCCCTCGCCCTGGTCCGCCAGTTCGGGGACCCGGACGAGCTGTTCTTCAATGTGAACACCCCGGAGGATCTCGAGCAGGCGGAGGCAGTGTGTCGGCGACGCGCATGATCTCGATCATCGGACTCAAGAACGCGGGCAAGACGACCTTTCTGGTCGCGCTGGCCGCGGAGCTGGTGCGCCGCAAGTTCCGGGTGATGACCATCAAGCACGGCTCGCACGCGGCCGACATGGACCAGCAGGGGAAAGACACTTGGCGGCATTGGCACGAGGGCAAGGCCGAGCGCGTGTTGATGGAGGCGCCGGGCCAGCGCGTGCTGTTCGAGCGCACGCCTGAAGAGTCCGACCCGATCACGCTGGCCCGGCGATACCTGACCGGCGCCGACATCGTGCTCGTCGAGGGCTTCAAGCGGGCCCCGCTGCCCAAGATCGAGGTCTACCGCACGATCGCCGGCCCCAAGCCGATCTTCGATCCGGCCGTGCATGATCCGGCCGACTGGGTCGCGATGGTCACGGACGATCGCGACACGCGCGCGCCGTTCCCGGTTTTCCGTTTCAGCGACACGGCCTGGCTCGTCACGGTCGCCAACCTGGCCTGGGACCGCGCCAAGATTCTGCCGCCGTGACGCGGTGATGACTCCCGCCGAAGCCGCGCGCCTGATCGTGGGCGATCTCCGGCCGCTGGCGCCGGCGCGCCGGCCGCTGCGCGAGGCGCTCGACGCCGTGCTCGCGGAGGACGTGACCAGCCCGCTCGATCTGCCGCCCTGGGACAACTCCGCGATGGACGGCTACGCGGTGCGGAGCGCAGACGTCGCCGCGGGAGGGGGCGCCGAGCTCGACGTCATCGAGACGATCCCCGCCGGCCGGTTTCCGGCGAAGCCGGTCGGCCCCGGCCAGGCCACGCGCATCTTCACCGGCGCGCCCCTGCCCCAGGGAGCGGACTCGGTGATCCGCCAGGAGGATACCGCGCCGCTGTCCGGAGAGCGCGTCGCGATCAAGAACCCGCGCGACGCCGGCAAGAACATCCGCCGCCGGGGAGAGGACATCAAGAAGGGCGCCGTGGTACTGGAAGCGGGCACGCCGCTCGGGCCGGCACAGCTCGGCGTGCTGGCTTCGATCGTTCACGACCAGCCGTTCGTATACCGGACCCCGCGCGTCGCGTTCATGGGCTCGGGCGACGAGATCGTGGATCTGGATCGCAAGCCCGACATTCTGGCCGGCCGGAAGATTGCCAGCTCCAACTCCTACACGCTCGATGCCATGATCCGCCGCGCGGGCGCGGAGCCGGTGAACCTGGGACTCGCGCGGGATACAAAGGAAAGCCTCCGCGAGCACCTGACGCGGGCCGCCGGAACCGACCTGCTGGTGACCACGGCGGGCGTGAGTGTGGGCGAGCACGACCTGGTGCGTGACGTGCTGCAGGAGCTGGGTGGCGAGCTGAAGCTGTGGCGCATCGCGATGCGCCCCGGCGCGCCGGTCGGGTTCGGGACTCTGGGCGGCAAGCCGTGGATCGGCCTGCCGGGGAATCCGGTGAGCACGATGGTCACCTTCGAGCTGTTCGTGCGCCCGGCCATCCGCCGCCTCCAAGGGCATACGCTGCTGTTCCGGCGCACCGTCCCGGTCATCGTGCAGGAGCCCATCACGCTGGGTCCCAAACTGCGACACTACCTCCGCGCCGTGGTGCACGCCGGCGAGGCGCGTTTGACAGGACCGCAGGGCTCTGGCATTCTCACCAGCATGGCGCGCGCTAATGCCCTCCTGATCGTTCCCGCGGACACACCATCCGTCCCCGCCGGCACGACGCTCGCCGCCATTATCCTCGACGATCCGCAGCACGTAGCGGAGCCGCCCTACTGATGCGGCGCTCGGTTGAGCAGCTCCTGGGGCTCAGCGCCAGCGGGGCCCTGATGCTCGCCATCTACCTGGCGAACACCCTGACCCCCCCCGATGTGACGCTGGGACTGCTCTATCTGGTCCCGGTGCTGGTGGTCACCTGGTATCAAGGCATTTGGATGGGCGTCCTGTTCACCGTGGTCGCCATGGGGTTGCGCATGGAGGTCGAGTTGGAGCAGCAGCCCGGCGTCTCCGTGGGCGTCTCGCTGCTGAACCAGCTGTCGTTTGCCGTCGTCGCGGGCATCGCGATGCTGGCGTATCGCCGCCTGCGCCGCTCGCAAGAGGAGCTCGCCCGACTCGCGACGCAGGATCAGCTCACGACGGTCCTGAACGCGCGGGCGTTCGCCGACCGGCTGACGCAGGAGCTGGAGCGCAATCGCCGCTACCCCCGGCCGCTCGCGCTCCTCTATCTCGATCTGGACAATTTCAAGGTGATCAACGACTCGCACGGTCATCAGACGGGCGACGCCGTGCTGCGGCTGGTCGCGGACGCGATGCGCAGCTCAGTGCGCCAGTCGGACGTCGTGGGGCGGCTCGGCGGCGACGAGTTCGCCGTGTTGATGCCCGAGACCGACGCGCCGCTCGCGGATGCCGCGGCCAAGCGCCTGGCGGCCAGCTTGCGCAACGTGTTCAGGGGAACGCCCAGCGTCACGGCGAGCATCGGGGTCGTCTCCTGCACGGCGACCGACGCGAACACCGACGACCTGTTGCGGCGGGCCGATCAGGCGATGTACGAAGCGAAGAAGCTGGGAAAGGATCGGGTGGTTCAGGTTGCGATGTGACGGGGAGTCGCGCTGATGGAGCTGGTGCTCATCTTCACGTCGATCCTGTTCATCGTGGATCCGTTCGCCGCGGTGCCGACGTTTCTCGCGATGACGCCGCGCGATTCGCCGCAGCAGCGGCGCCAGCTCGCCAAGCGGGGCGCGTTGACGTGCGCGATCACCCTGATCGCCTTCGCGCTCGGCGGCAGCGTCATTTTCAAAGTCTTCGGCATCACGATCGGCGCGTTCAAGATCGCGGGCGGGGTCCTGATCGGGCTCAACGCGCTGGACATGGTGCAGGCGCGGCGCAGCCAGCAGCGCGAAACGCCGGCCGAAACCGCGGAGGGGATCCAGAAGGACGACATCGGGATCTTGCCGCTGGGCGTGCCGATGCTGGCGGGCCCGGGAGCGATTTCGACCGTGATGGTGCTGGCGCTGGGCGCGAAGACGGTCGCGGCGACGGTCGCGGTCTACGTGTCCATCATTCTGACGGCGATGATCACCTACTACGTGCTGGCGGCGGCCACCCTGGTGGAGCGGCGACTCGGCCAGACCGGGATGAAGATCCTGACCCGCCTGATGGGGTTGGTGCTGTGCGCCATCGCGATCCAGTTCATTCTCGACGGCATCAAGCTCAGCTTTCAGGACTTCCATCCGATGGACTAGCTCTTCTGGTCAGGACCGCACCGCATGTCAATCCCTCGGAGGGTTTATTGTGCCGCGCCGCCCCATTTTTTACCCTTGTGCTTCAGCAGCGCCACGCCCTTCGAAGAAAGACGTTAATGACGACCGCTTTGGTAAGCAGGCTGTTGATCGACGCCCCAGTCAATCGGCATTTCGCGCAGCTGCATCGCGACCCCCAGGACCTGACGGACGCCGTCACGCTGTTCCTCGAGACCGGGCTGCGGCGCGGCAACAGCGTCGTGGTCATCGCGACGGCGCTGCACACCGATCTGTTTTTGACGCGGCTGCGTGAGAACGACATCGATCCGACCCCATTCCTCAAGGCCGGTCAGCTCGAGCTGCACGACGCCGAGTTGACGCTGCGCAAGTGCATGCGCAACGACAGTCCCGACTGGAACGACTTCCGGCGTGCGATTGGCAGTCTGTTCGAGCGGGTACAGGCGTTCGGGCGCGGTACGACGCGGGCGTATGGTGAGATGGTGAACGTGCTGTGGCAGGAAGGTAAGCAGCAAGCCGCCATTCGCCTCGAGGAGTACTGGAACGAGCTCGCTCGCCTGTACCCGTTTTCGTTGTTCTGCAGCTACATGCTCGACGTGCATCACGACGACTCCTACAACGGCCCGCTGGAAGACATCGGCCGCACGCATTCGGACATTCTCGGGACCGCGGAGGACGAGCGGTTCCGCGTGGCGCTCGATGCGGCGAGCCGGGACGTCTTCGGCGTGCCCCTGTCCCAAATGGTCGGCTTTTCCCGACACAACCACGAGGGCGAGCTGCGCTTCCCCAGCGGGCAGCGGACCATGTTGTGGGTCAAGCGGAACCTGCCCTCGGCGAGCGCCGCGGTCTTGGAGCGGGCGCGCCGCTATTACGAGGAATCGCTCCGGTAGCACGGGGCTCCTTGCTCGCGGAGGCGCCCGCCGGTCGGCACGTCGCCCAATTCCACCGCGACCCGGATACGTTGACCGAGTCGGCCTACCTGTTTCTCGAAGGCGGCCTGCGGCGCGGCAACAGCATCGTCATCATCGCCACGCCCGCGAATGCCGAGCGATTCGAGGCGCGCCTGAGGAATCGTACGCCGGCCCGCTCGAGGACATCGGACGTACGCACACGGAAATCGTGGCGACGGTGGAAGACGAGCGGTTTGCGGCCGCATTGGATCGCGCCAGCAAGGAGGTGTTCGGCATTTCGCTGTCGCAAATGGCGGGCCTGGGCAAGCAGGAAGGCGAGCGGCGCTTCCCGAGCGGCCAGCGCACGATGTTGTGGGTCCAGCGCAACCTGCCATCCCTCGACCGCGCGCCTCGCTGAGCGCGCGCGCCGCTACTGCCAGGACCCGCGACCGTAGGACCCGCGGTTACATCCGCTTGTACTTCGGCCCGCTCCCCCCCTCCCTCGGGGTCCACCGCGGCCCCAGCACGTCCGTCGCCTTGCAATCCACGCAATTGGGGGCGTTGATCCGCACACCACCGTCCACCGCCTCGTAGACGCCTGCAGGGCACATCGCCGCGTAGAATCGCGCGACATCGGTCGAAACACCCTGGCCCCCGACGAGATGGCTGGGAATCGTATCCCGCGTCGCGTTCCCGGACTTGAAGACCGCATCCACCTTGCTGAACGTCAGCCTACCATCCGGAGTGAATACTGACCCCGGGCGCAAGCCCGGGGAAAGCCGGCGCGGCACATCCGCATCGGCCTGCATCCGATACTTCCCATTGGGAAACCGGCCGCCGGTGAGCGTCATCAGCGCCGCCTGCAGCCCGCCGAGGTAGAATCCGTCGCGGAACGCAAGCCGCATGTTGCGTGTCCGGTAGAGATCCGCAGCGATGTAGGATTCGTTCACCATGCGGTCATACTCGCCAAGCGCCGTCCCCGCCCCCTCCCCACTCTTGACCGCCCGGAAGATCGCCCGCGCTGCGAACATGCCCGATTGCATCGCGTAATGGATCCCCTTGAGCGACGGCACATCCACGAATCCCGCCGCGTCGCCCAGGAGCACGACCCCATCGCCCGCCCGCCGCTCGGGCAGCGAGTAGAACCCGCCTTCGGGAATCGTTTTCGCCCCCCACTCGACCATCTCGCCACCCTCGAGCAGCGGGCGCAGCAACGGATGCAACTTGAGCCGTTGCAGCAGTACGTGCACATCCAGGCCGGCATCTTTGTAGTCGAGCCCCACAACGAGTCCCAGCGCGACGAGATGCGGCTCGAGCGGGTAGACGAAGCTGCCGCCGAAAGCATCGCTCGGCAGCGGCCACCCCATCGTATGGATCACGCGATCCAGCGGCTGCTTTGTCTCCCACAGCTCCTTCACGCCGAGTGCGAAGATCTGGGGGTTCTCTGACGTGACCCCTTGCCACTGGCACCACGCCTGCGCCAGCAGGCCGCGAGTGCCTTCGGCGAGCGCGGTGACCTTGGCGACGAGATCGTTGGGCGCCATAGAGGCAGCGGTTTGGTTGCCGTCGCGATCCAGGCCCGCCGCGGCGGTCCGGACCCCGGCCACGGCCTGGCCGCGCACGAGCAGCTGCGCGGCGGGAAACCCGGTGAAGACGTTGACGCCCAGCTCCTCAGCCTTGGTGCCGAGCCAGCGCACGATCTCGCAGAGCGACGCGAGGTAGTAGCCCTTGTTGTGCATCGTCGGCGGCGTGGGCAGCCGCAGCTTACCGGCTTTGGTCAGGAGATAGACGGCTTCCTTCGTGACGGGCCCCCCCCCTCGAAACGGGAAGTCGGCATCCTGCACTTCCGGGAAGAGGTCGCGGAATGCCCGCGGGTTGACGACCGCACCGGAGAGTGAGTGTTCGCCGAGCGCCTCGGCCTTCTCCAGCACGCCGATGTTGAGCTCGGTACCATCCGCTTTCGCCAGCTTCGCGAGCTCGATCGCGCAGGCGAGGCCCGCCGGCCCCGCGCCGACGATGAGCACATCCAGCTCCATGCGGTCACCGGCGCCCTCGGCGCCGTCCTGGAGAATGAGCCGGTCGAGCGGCAGCGGCGGCTGGTACGCGGCGGGAAGAATACGATCAGCCATGCAGCTTGCGGATCTCGTCGGTGAGCTTCGGCACGATCTCGAAGAGGTCGCCGACCACACCGTAGTCGGCCACTTTGAAGATGGGCGCATCTTTGTCTTTGTTGATCGCCACGATCACTTTCGACGTGCGCATACCGGCGAGGTGCTGGATCGCGCCCGAGATGCCGACGGCGATGTAGAGCGTGGGGCTCACGGTCTTGCCCGTCTGCCCCACTTGATCGGCATGCGCGCGCCATCCCGCGTCCACGACGGCGCGCGACGCGCCGACCGCCGCCCGGCCGCCGAATGCCTTGGCCAGCTCCTCGATCACCTTGAAGTTTGCCGGCTCCTTCAGCCCACGGCCGCCGGAGATGATGATCTGGGCTTCAGCGACGTCGAGCGTACCCGCGGGAGCGGCCTTGATCTCGCGCACGACCACGCGGCCGGGCGGAACGTTCACCGCCACTGTCTCGGCCGTTCCCGCCTTGGGCCGCTCGACCGGCGTGAAGACATTCGGCCGCAGCGACAGCACCGCCGGCTGGGCAGCGACCTTGGCCTTGAGCAGCGCCTTGCCCGCATAGACGGGCCGCGTGACGACGATGGCGCCGCCGTCCACGGCGACGTCGGTGATGTCGGCCGCGACCGCGACGCCGAGTTTTGCGGCCACGCGGGGCGCAAGATCCTTTCCCGTGGCGCTGGCTGGGAATACTACCGCCCGGTAGCCGCCATTCTTCGCCCGCTCCGCAATCGCCTGCGCGTATCCTTCGGGCGCGTACTTCCCGAAGCTGGCGTTCGTGAGCGTGACGATCTTGTCGGCGCCGAAACTGCCGACCCCGGCCGCGTTTCCAACAGGGCCGGCGGCGCACACGACCGCTTCGACGCTCGCACTGCCGAGCGCGTCGGCCAAGCGGCGGGCGCCCGTCACCACCTCGTGCGAGATTTTGCGCAACGCGCCATCGCGCTGCTCGAGCACGGCAAGAACCGTGGTCATAGGACCTTGGCTTCCTCGCGCAGCAGCCGCACCAGCTCCGCGACGGCACCCGCGCCCTCGCCCACGATCTTCCCCTCTTTGCGCTCGGGAGGCAGGGTCAACGCGAGCACTTCGATCGCGCCTGCCCCGGGTTGCACCGGCTTCACCTCCAGCGGCTTCTTCTTGGCGGCCATGATGCCCTTGAGGGCGGGATAGCGGGGCTCGTTGAGACCCTTATCGGCGGTGAGTACCGCGGGCAGGGGGAACTCGACCACTTCAATGCCGCCTTCGACTTCCCGTTCCGCCACGCCCCTCGTCCCTTCGATCTCGAGATGCGCCACGGCGGTGACGCACGGGAGTCCCAACAGCTCGGCGACGAGCGGGCCCACCTGGTGGTTGTAGTCGTCGATGGCCATCTTGCCGAAGAGGATCAGGTCCCAGCCGCCGTCCTTGAGCTCGGCGGCCAGCAGCTGGGCGGTCTCGAAGCCGTCAACGGGAATCCTGTCCGCCTGGAGCAGCACACCCCGGTCGGCGCCCATCGCGAGCGCGGTCCGAATGGTCTCTTGCGCAGCCGCGGGACCGAGCGCTATCACAGCCACCTCGCCGGTGCCGGCCTTTTCCTTGCGCCGGAGGCCCTCTTCGACGGCGAATTCGTCGTAGGGATTCAGGGCGAACTTCACGCCGGCTTCGTCGAGGCTCTTGCCGTCGGCGGCGATCTTCACGCGTGTCTCGGAATCGGGTACGCGCTTAATGCACACGGCGATCTTCATCATGGAATTGTCAGTCGTCAGTTATCAGTCGCTCAGTTCCCAGGGTAGTGGCAAGACGCCAAGTTCCCAGCGGTTCCAAGCGTCCAGCGCGCAGGAAAGCAAACCTGGCAGCTAGCATCGTGCAACCGCTTGCAACTTGGCGTCTTGGAACTCTACTGGCGGGCTGCCGACTTGAAGCCTGTCACTTCCCGATCGCCACGCCCCACGGGCTCTGGCCCGCGGGGATCGTGGCGATCACCCGCAGCGTCTCCGTATCCACCACCGAGACGTCGTTCGACGGGCCGTTGGCGGCGTAAAGCTTCTTCCCATCCGGCGAGAGCGCGATCCCCCACGGCCGCGCCCCGACCTTCACCGAGCCGACGACCGCGTTGGTCTCCGCGTCGATCACCGCGATGAAGCCGCCACGCCCGCCCGCCACGTACACTCGCTTGCCGTCGGGTGAGACCACGACCCCCATCGGCCGCGCCCCCTCCGGCAGCGGGATGGTGCTCGAGACCCGGTGCTCCGCCACCTCGATCACCGAAACGGTCCCGTCCACCTCCCCGGACACGTAGAGGCGGCTCCCGTCCGGCGTAAAGGCGAGATCCCGCGGTCGCCGCCCGACCGTCACGCGGGCGAGCTCGCGGCCCGTCGACGCGTCCAACGCCGTGACCGTGTGGTCGGTCTCGGACGTCACGTACACGGCCCGGCCATCCGGCCGGACCGCGACCCCTTCCGGCTCCGTGCCGACGGGGACCGTGACCGTGATCTGCGCGCTCCGCAGGTCCACGATGGACGCGACCCCCACGTCTTCGTTGGACACGTAGAGCCACGATCCGTCGGCGCTCAGGCCGAACTGCTCGGGATCGGAGCCGCCCGGCAGGATCCGGATCACCTGGTGCGTCGCCGCGTCGATCTCGGCGATCCCGTCCTTGCTCTTATCCGTCGGGAGCTTGGCGCACTCCTCGTCGGGCATCGTCGGCGGGCACCGAGGGGACCCAGAGAGGGCCACGTACACGAATCGCCCGTCGGAGCTCACCCTGACTCCGCGGGCGCGCGCCCCGAGAGGGAGCGTCGCGACGACGGAGTCGTTCGCTGTCGCGATCACGGTCAGGTCCTGCGACACCTCGTTCGTGACGTACGCCAATTCCCCTGCCGACGGACGATCGCACGCCGCACCCGCGCCGATGACGGCACAAAGAACGCCGGTAAGCCTTCGGCCGATGCTCATGATCCGAACCCCCGTCGCACGATCAGCTTGAAGCTACGCGCCTGGAGCGGGGTGAGGAATCGCTCCAGCTCACCCGTCTGGCGATTCTCGTTGAAAGTCCCGAACACTGCTTTGTGTGAGTCGAAGACGTTCGAGACGACCGCCGCGACACTCCACCCCCAGCGTTCCCATTCCAGGCGCGCATCGGCGGTGAAGTAGCCGTCGAGTCGCCCGGTCTCGTTCGCTTCGTCGCCGCGGAGCCACTGCTCCCCGGTATAGCGCCCGTCCACGCCGGCCTCGAGGCCGGCGCCGAGGACGAGCGCCGCGCCGAACCGGATGAGGTGCTCCGGCACCAGCGGCAGCCGGTCACCCACCTCGACCTCGTTCGTACCATACAGCGGGCTCGCGTTTGCGCTGTCGGGAGCATAGGCGCCCTCCGAGCGTAAGCTGAAGATCTCGGCCTCCGTGCGGAACGAGGCGCGCGTGAAAGCGTAGTTCGCGTAGAGGGAGTGGCCGCCGGGGACTTGCGCCTGCGCCGAGAGCTCGATACCCTCACGACGGGTCGCGCCGATGTTGGCGAAGAACCCCTCGAGCGGCGCCGCGTCGGACGCGATGAACGAGATGTCGTCTCGCACGTCGGTCCGGTACACCGCGCCATCGAGCAGGATCCGGCCAACTGTCCAGCGCGCGCCCAGCTCGAAAGTCGTGCCGACCACCGGGTTGAGCGGCGGGTCATCGCCCAGCGCGAAGGGGAGCGGGCATGGCGCGGTCTCGTCGGCGCACGCGAGCTCCAGGATCGCGGGGGCGCGGAAGCTCTGCCCCACCGACGAGTAGAGCGACACGTTCCGGCTCACCCGCACGTTCACGCCGCCGCGCGGGCTCACCCGGCGGAACACGTGGGTCGCGCTGTCGCCCAGCGCCGCCGGTTGCTCGGCGATCACGTTGGGCTCGAACGGAACTTCGATGTAGTCGAGGCGGAAGCCCCCCGAGAGGGTCACCGGCCCGACGGCGTAGTCGGCGAGCGCGTAGCCGGCAAGATCCCAGGAGGGGCTGTCCACGTCGGTCGTGAGGGTCTGGTCGCCCGTCGTCCGGTCCTGCTCCAAGATGCGGACGTTGACCGAGTTCACGGCGCCGTCGATCCCCGCGCGCAGGGCGAGCGCGTTCCGCCCCACCGCCGTCGCCCAGTGCCAGTCGGCGTTCCCGCCGAAGGTGCGGTTCTCGCTGAATCCCCGCACGTCGGGGTCGGGCGCCTGGTTGACGTTGAACCGGTGCGCGTTGTGGCGGCGATAGTAGAGGGTGGCCGATCCACGGCCCCGGCTTACCGGCGCATATCCCGAGAACGCCACCTGGAGCAGGTCCAGGTCCTCGAAGTCGCCCGCCGTGAAGTTGGTCCGGGGGGACGATTCAAAGATGCTCTCGGGCAGCGAGCCGGCGGTTTCGGCGTATGAGGCGGAGCCGAACAGCTGGAAGGCAATTCCCCGTATCGGCCCGAGCTGTCCCACGTTCGCGAAGGCGTTGTAGCTGCGTCCCAGCGTGGCGGCGCGCCAGCCGCCGGCCCGCTCGTACCCACCGGCGACGTAGTAGTCCCACCCACGCGACACGCCTCCGAGGTTGGCCTCGGCGCTGTAGGTGTCGAACGAGCCCCCCGACACTTCGAGCTCCGTCTCGAGCGGCTCCTCGCCGCGGCGCGTGATCAGGTTGATCGCGCCCCCGAGCGAGTTCGAGCCGAGCAGCGATCCCGCCCCGGACAGCAGCTCGATCCGTTTCACATGCTCGAGTGGCAGGAGGTCGAAGTTCACCTGGGCCGCGTCCGGCTCGTTTTGGCGGATGCCGTCCAAGAAGACCGAGATGCCGGGGGGGAGGCCGACCACGGGCCCCACGTTGAACCCGCGCGTGCTGAGGTTCAGCTTGTACGGCGAGCCGAGGTCGTCGTAGATCGACACGCCCGTGCGGCTGCCGAGCGCGTCGGCCAGCGTGCGGGGCTCCCACGCATCGATCTCCCGCCCCGAAAACGTCGAGATGCGCGCGGGGATGCCCGAGCCGATGCGCGGGCCGGCGGCCGGCACGATCGAGCCGATCACCTCGATCGGCGCCAGGACGACCGTGTCACGCGCGGTAGTGTCCCGCTGCTGGGCCCCCAGGGGCAGCGCGATCGCCCAAGCAGCGAGCGGCGCGAGACCAAACCGGAGCACTCGATGCATCCCGCCCTCCAACTGATTAAAAAGTGGAACGGCAGCCCCGCTCAGCGCAGCACGTAGCGGAGGACGGCACCGTGCGACGCCGCACGGGTCCCCGGTCTATCCTCATAGATCGCGGCCAGCAGCACCCGGTCCGGTGGCGCGCTCACGACCACGATGCCGTCGTCCTCGCGACCTCCGCCGTCGAGGTCCCAGCAGCAATAGTCGAGCGGGACGAGCCCGGGCCTCACCGGATCCGTCGTCTCGCGATGAATCCCGGGCCCGAGACGGATGACGTCGCCCGGCGTGAACGTCCGGCTGCCGTCCGCATCCTCGTAGATGAACGCGCTGTCGAAGCAGCAGCGGTCCAAATAGGCGCAGTTTCTAGTTAAACGCCGGCAGTCCCGTGATTTCCTGGCCCAGAATCAGGGTGTGGATGTCGTGCGTGCCCTCGTATGTGTAGACCGATTCGAGGTTTGCGAGGTGGCGCATCGCCTGATACTCGGCCAGAATGCCGTTGGCGCCCAGCAGCCGGCGCGTCTCGCGGGCCACGTCGGTGGCCATGTTCACGTTGTTCCGTTTGGCGAGCGAAACTTGCTGCGGCGTGGATTTTCCTTCGTCCTTCAGGCGGCCCAGCTGCAAGCACAGGAGTTGAGCCTTGGTGATCTCGGTCAGCATGTCGGCGAGCCGCGCCTGCTGCAGTTGGAAGCCGCCGATCGGCTTGCCGAACATGACGCGCGCTTTCGCATAGCTCACCGCTTCGTCGTAGCACGCCATCGCCGCGCCCACGGCGCCCCAGGCGATGCCGTAGCGGGCGGCGGTGAGGCACATCAGCGGTGACTTGAGGCCGCCCGACTTGGGGAGCAGCGCGTCCTTGGGCACGTGCACATCCTGCAACACCAGCTCGCTCGTGTCGCTGGCGCGCAGCGAGAGCTTGCCCTGCTGATCTTTCGCGGAGAAGCCCTTGGTGTCCGTCGGGACGATGAATCCGCGGATCGATTCTGCGTCGTCGATCTTCCCCGTCTTGGCCCAGATGATCGCGGCCTGCGCGGTCGAGCCGTTCGTGATCCACATCTTGGCGCCGTTCAAGACCCAGCCGTCCTTCGTCTCTTTGGCGACGGTAATCATGCCCGCGGGATTGGAGCCGTAGTCCGGCTCGGTGAGCCCGAAGCAGCCGATCACCTTGCCGCTCGCCATCTCGGGGAGCCACCGCTTCTTCTGCTCCTCGGACCCGAACGTGTAGATCGGATACATCACGAGCGCGCCCTGCACCGACGCGAACGAGCGCACGCCCGAGTCGCCGCGCTCCAGCTCCTGCATGATGAGGCCGTAGGCGACGTTGTTCAGCCCGGCGCAGCCGTACTCCTCGGGCAGGTTCGCGCCGAACAGTCCCAGCTCCGCCATGCCCGGGACAAGCTGTTTGGGGAATTTCCCCGCGACGTACGCGTCGCCGATCACGGGCATCAGATTGTCGTCCACCCATTGGCGGACGGTGTCGCGCACGGCGCGCTCCTCTTCGGAGAGCAGCCGGTCGATGTCGTAGAAGTCAACGCCGGTAAACTTCGGGGGCATGATGCCTCGTCGTGTCTGATTCACCCCGGGGCGTCGCCCCGGGGTCAGCCGAGCCACGTCCTGTCCGGGTAGGCTAACCCCGGGCCGGTGGCCCGGGGTAGCCCCGCCTTACTTAAGCCCCTGCCACGGGAACAGCCGCCGGCTCTCGCTTTTCCACGTTGGTCCGCGCGCGCGCAAACGCCGCCGTATCCGACGGCTGGAACCGGCCCCGCGCCGCTTCCCAACGGAAGAACGTGATCTGGACAGCCGTCGGCTCGATCGTCACGACATTGAACGAAGCCGGTCGCCCGCCCCGCGCCCGGGTGGACAGCGTGCTCGCCGTTGAGACGACCACCTTGCCGTCGAGCATCTCGGCGCCCTCCTGATGATCGTGGCCGCAGAGCACGACGTCGGTGCCCGCCTCGACAATGCGCTGCTGGGCCCGGCGCCAGCGTGCCAGCCCCATCCGCTGAGACATCTCTCCGCGCAGCACGTTGTGATGGACGACGAGCACGCGCGCGAGCCCGGGGGGGGGCTCCGCGCCAAAGACCTGTTGCACGCGCTGCATCTCCCGTTTGGGAAGATGACCCTTCACGGCGATGTCGCGCAGCCGCGGCGTGAGCGAGCCCCAGGCCACCCCGTGCGCCGTCAGTGCCGAGGCGATCACCGCCCCGCCGGGAATGGTCAGCGTGGGCGTGAGGTCGGCGCCGAAGTAGCGGCGGTACTTCTCGTACAGGACGTCCTTCGCGAACGGGATGAACGGGCGCCACCACCATTGCACG
The DNA here is from genome assembly GCA_040901965.1 of Gemmatimonadales bacterium. Classification (GTDB taxonomy): domain Bacteria; phylum Gemmatimonadota; class Gemmatimonadetes; order Gemmatimonadales; family GWC2-71-9; genus 20CM-2-65-7. The sequence continues at coordinate 36,949 of JBBDYB010000019.1, forward strand.
TCGTGGTTGCCGGGAATCACGAGCACCGGCGCCGTCTCGCGGGCGAGATTGGCGAACGCGCGTCCTCGCTGGAACTCGCCGTGCCGGGCGCGCTGCGACAGGTCGCCGCCGATCACGACCGCGTCGGGCCGCAGATCGGGCAGCAGGTGCTCCAGCGCCTCGACCTGCGGCATGTCGGCCAGCCCGCCGAAGTGCAGATCCCCGATATGGACGATCTGGACCGTCATGACTCGATCTGCATCGTGTACGTCAGCGTGGCCTCGCCGCCTGCCGGCACCGCCAGGCGGAAGCGCACCTCGGTGGACGACAGTTTCTCCGGCGGCACGCTGCTCTCGACGATCTTCCACGTCCCGAAGCGCGCTTCGCGCACGTCCACCGTGACCGGCTCGCTTTTGGCATTCGTGATCGTGACGCGGTAGGCGGCGGTCGCGCGCTGGCGCTGCGGCATGCCACGTCGCACCGGAGGCAGCACTTCTTGATTGAAGTCCGTCTGCACGCGCTCGGCGGTGACGTCGAAGGCGTCGCCCGACTGGAGGCGCAGGTCACGGCCGGGAGCGGTGTGATCGTTCGCCGCCTCGCCGATGAGCTGCACGCGGCCGCTCGAGTCGGCCTGATAGAGCTGGACGGTCCCGGCGGGCAGCGGGCGGTCGCCGAAGGGCGTGTTGCGCGCACGCTTGATCGTGTACCAGACCTGCACCGGCACGCGGTTGGGCTCGGGGGACTGGCCGATCCAGCCGCGCCAGGGCAGAACGCCCGGCACGACGAGCTCCTGGGTCACGGGCGCGCTCGAGCGCGGGAACAGCGCGGTCGCGACGGGCACGCCGGGCTCAATGGAGAGGCGGCCGGGGAGTTGGTACACGTGGGTTTCACCGACGGACTCTTCCGACGTCGCATCAAAACTGACTACGCCAGCCTGTGCACGCATCGCGACACGATCCATCTCCGGGGCCGGGGGCTGACCGCTGCGCGTCCGCCGAATCGCGCCCGCGACGAGCTGTACCTCCGCGCTATCGGCGCGCAACGACTGGGAGGTGACCGTAGCAGTTCCTGACACCTGACACCTGGCACCTATGAGGATCACCTGATACAGCGCTTCCCACATCACGCCCTGCGACACATACGCGAGCTGGGTCCGTGGTCGCGCCTGCGTCGCCTCGAGGACGAGCTGTGCTTCGGGACTCGTGCGCACCAGCTCGGCGGGGAACAGCGGCTCGCCGGGGGAGCCGAGCAGCAAGCGGCCGTCAGAGAGGCGGTATTGCGGCGGATCCACCCGGAGGACCGTGGCGCGGATCGTGTCGCCCTTGCTGCGCACGAACGACAGCGTCTGGCCGATCGCCCGCGCCAGCGCAGCGTTCGCCGTGCTGGGATAGCGCACCGTCGCCGATTGGATCGAGACCGCCGTATCGGGCGAGAACAGCGTCGCCGGGTCGAGGGCTTCGAGCTTCAGCGTCAACGCATTGCGCCCGCGCTGCAGGGCCTGCGGCAAGCTCTGCCGCACCACGACTCGGCCGTCCCTGTAGATGGAAAGCGACGTCTGCGCTGGAATTGGCGCTCCGACGAGGAGCAGAATCACCGCGCACCGCGCACTGCGCACCGCGCACCGTTTCATTTCATCCACTCCAGCGTCACTCGCCTCGCGATGAGAAACGTCAGCACATACCACAACAACACACTTGCCGCCCCCACCAGCCTGGCCGTCCGCTCGACGGGGAGGCTCCATGCGACATACACCGCGAGGGGCAATGTCGTGCCGATCGCCACGAGGCGCGCGATCCGGGTCGCCCGGCGCTGGAGCAGCCGCGTGCAGCTCGCGCACAGGCCGCCGATCGCGATCCCGGCGACGAACTCGCCGCATTTCGCGCAGGGGTGGCTAGGACCCAACCCGCTGAGCCACGGCGCGGGCGAATTCGGCCGTAGTAGCACGTCCCCCCAGGTCCGGCGTGCGGACGTTGTCCTGCACGATTGTCGCCTCGACCGCGCAGCGCAGCCGCTTGCCGGCGTCGAGCTCCCCTACGTGATCGAGCATCATGGCCGCCGCCAGCATCTGCGCCGAGGGGTTGGCGATCCCCTTGCCCGCGATGTCGGGCGCGGAGCCGTGGACCGGCTCGAAGATCGCCGCATGCGTCCCGATGTTGGCCCCTGGCGCGAGCCCCAGCCCGCCCACCAACCCCGCCGCCTCATCCGACAGGATGTCGCCGAACAGGTTCGTCGTGACGATTACGTCGAACTGTTGGGGCTTCATGACCAGCTGCATCGCCGTGTTGTCTACAATCTTGTCGTCGCATGCGATCACGCCCGCGTACTGTTCGGCGATCCGTTTGGCGGACTCGAGGAACAGGCCCGATGTCGCCTTCAGGATGTTCGCCTTGTGGACGATCGTCACCTTCTTGCGGCCGTGCGTTTTGGCATACTCAAACGCGAACTTGGCGACGCGCTCGCTGCCCTCGCGGGTCACGATGGACATCGCCTGCGCCAGCGCCCGCCGGTCGCCCCCGATCTTGAACGTGTAGTCGAGCCCGACGTACAGCCCCTCGGTGTTCTCGCGGATGATCACGAGGTCCACGTGCTCGTAGCAGCCGCCGGGGACGATCGTCTTGGTGGGCCGGACGTTCGCGTACAGATCGAACTCCTGGCGCAGCGCCACGTTCACCGAACGATATCCGCCCCCGACCGGCGTGGTCAGCGGCCCCTTGAGGCACAGCCGGGTGCGGCGGATCGAATCGAGGGTGGCGTTGGGGAGTGGCGTGCCGGCGTTGTCGACCGCGGCCATGCCGCCGTACTGCTCGTCCCATTCGAACTGCATTCCCAGCGCATCCAGCACCTGCAGCGTCGCCTGCGTGATCTCGGGCCCAATGCCGTCGCCGCGAATCAGCGTGGCCTCGCGCTTCCTCACGGCAGGCCCGGCGTCAGGCTCTTGACCGCGCGGGTAAGCGCGGTCCAAGGATCGTTGCCCTCGCCCCGTGCCACCGTACGCCATCCCACCTTCCCGACCCGTGTATCGATCAGGACAATGGAAAGCTCGGCGACGGCCGGACGGCCGGACGGCCCGACGGCCGAGGTCGATGAATCGGCCGGCTGACCGTCCCGCCGTGGAGCCGCCCGAAAGACCAATCCTGCCGGAACCAGCACGTATCGTCCGCCCACGAGTCCCATAAGCGTTCGCAGCTGGTAGCGCAGGGGGTCAGGCACGTCCACGATGGCGTCGGCCCGCAGGAAGGCGGTGCCCATCTGGTCGGGATCGGCGGCGAGGCCGGCAGCCCGCCGGGCAGCCCGTCGCATCTCGGCCGGGCTCGCCCAGGTGACCTCGGGCGCCCGCGCGGTGAGCAGCGTGGCGATAATGCTGTCGCTCTTGTCGAGCGCAGCCCGCCGGTCGCCGATGATGGCATCCCAGTGCAGCGTGTCCTCGGCGGCGACGAGTGTCAGGGGAGTGAGGCCGACCTTCTGGCCCGCGAGTCCTGCGGTGGGGAGCGGCGCGGTGGGTGCGGGGACGGGTTGCTGGTCGGGCTTTTTGGCGCCGCACGCCACGGCCGCGAGCATCGCCGCGCACCGCGCACTGCGTACCAAGTATTTGTTTTTAAAGAGGTTAGTCACGCCGCGCAATCTAAGCGAGCGTCAGGCCGCCGTCCACCACGATGACCTGTCCCGTGATGTGCCGCGCGGTTTCGCTGCACAAGAACACGATCACGCGCGAGATGTCTTCCGGTTCCGCCACGCGCCCCAGCACCGACTCGTGCTCGGCGCGCTCCAATACTTCGCGTGGCAGCTGCGCGAGCATTTCCGTGCGCACGAACCCCGGCGCGACCGCGTTGACGTTGATGCCGGAGGAGCCGAGGTCCACGGCCGCCGCCTTGGTGAGCCCGATCAGCGCCGCCTTGCTCGCCGCGTAGTTCGCGATCCCAAATCCCGGACGGAAGGCCTGGTGGCTCGCGACGTTAACGATCTTCCCGAAGCGTTGCGCCCGCATGTGGGGAGCGACCGCGTGGATACAGTTGAACGCGCCGGTCACGTTCGTATCGAGGACTTCGTGCCAGGCCTCGGCGGTAAGGCTCCACAGCGCGCCGTCGTGCGCCACGCCGGCGTTGTTGACCAGGTAATGGACGTTGCCGAGGCGCCCGCGAACTTCGCCGACAAACTGGTCAACGGCAGGCATGAGCCGGACGTCGCACAGGGCCGAGTAGCAGGGGACGCCGCAGGCTTTCACCGCGGTCTCGGTGAGCAGCGCCTGCGCGCCGACATCGCGGCCGGGGAGCTCGAGGTAGTTGAAGGCGACGGCGCACCCGAGCTGCGCGAACTCGAGGCAGACCGAGCGGCCCAGGCCGGTAGCCCCCCCCGTCACCAGGACGACCCGCCCCCGCAGGGAGTCGCCGCTTTTCTGGGGGGCGGGGCGCTCCTGCACGGCGGGAGCCTCCCGCGCGCTCATGGACCAGGACGAGGGGACCAAGAGTTTCGAACCTATGTTCGAACTTGAACATGGGCAAGGCGCGGCGCAACTTAGCGGCCATGAAGCGCCTCGTGTGGGCCGCCATCGCCGTGCTCGGCGCGGCCGCCTTCGGTGTCCTTGCCCTCGCACGCGGCGAGACGATCAACGCCGCCTGGCTGCTCACCGCCGCCGTCTGCACCTACGTCATCGCGTACCGCTTCTACTCCAAGTTCCTCGCCACCCGGGTCTTGGGTCTCGACCCCCGGCGCGCGACCCCCGCCGAGCGCTTCAACAATGGCCGCGACTTCGTGCCCACGAACCGCTGGGTGCTGTTCGGGCATCACTTCGCCGCCATCGCGGGCGCCGGCCCGCTCGTCGGTCCCGTCCTGGCGGCGCAGTTCGGCTTCCTTCCCGGCACCCTGTGGCTCGTGATCGGCGTGGTGCTCGGCGGCGCGGTCCAGGATTTCACGATCCTCTTCTGCTCGTTGCGCCGGGACGGCAAGTCGCTCGGCCAGATGGCCAAAGAGGAGGTCAGCAAGGTCACGGGCGTCACCGCGATGATCGCGGTGCTCGCGATCATGATCATCCTGCTCGCCGTGCTGGCGCTGATCGTAGTCAACGCGCTGCGCGCGTCTCCCTGGGGCCTGTTCACGATCGCGTGCACGGTGCCCATCGCCCTGCTCATGGGGTGGTGGATGAAGCGCTGGCGGCCGGGCAAAGTGGGAGAAGCTTCCGTGGCGGGCGCCGTGCTGTTGCTCGGCGCGCTCGTTGCCGGGGGCAGCGTCGCGGCACATCCCGGATGGGCGGCGGCCTTCACGCATACCGGCACGTCCATCACCTGGATGATGATCGGGTACGGCTTCATCGCCTCGGTGCTGCCGGTCTGGATGCTGCTGTGCCCGCGCGACTACCTCTCGACGTTCCTCAAGATCACCACGGTGTTGGTCCTGGGCCTCGCGATCCTGATCATCCTGCCGCCGCTCCGGATGCCGGCCCTGACGCCATTTGCCACGGCGGGCGAGGGGCCCGTGTTCGCGGGCAAGCTGTTCCCGTTCGCGTTCATCACGATCGCGTGCGGCGCCATCTCGGGCTTTCACTCGCTGGTCGCCTCAGGCACCACCCCCAAAATGATCACGCGGGAAACCGATGCCCGGATGATCGGCTACGGCGGCATGCTGATGGAGTCGTTCGTCGGCATCATGGCCATGATCGCCGCGTGCACGCTCGATCCCGGCGTCTATTTCGCCATGAACACGACGCCGGTGGCGCTGGCGGGCGCGTCGGACGTGCTGAATCAGGCGGGTTTCGTGGTGACCCCCGAGTACATGGAGACGTTGGCGACGCAGATGGGCGAACAGACGCTGGTCGCGCGCACCGGCGGCGCTCCGTCGTTGGCGGTCGGGATGGCGCACATCTTCGCGGGGCTGACGACGGCCTTGAGCGGGAAGGCCCTGACGGCGCTCTGGTACCACTTTGCGATCATGTTCGAGGCGCTGTTCATCTTGACCACGATCGACACCGGCACCCGCGTGGGGCGCTTCATGCTGCAGGAGATCGTGGGCCACGTTTGGCCCCGGTTCGGTCAGACCTCGTGGTATCCGAGCGTGGTGATGGCGAGCGCGTTGGTGTGCGCGGGGTGGGGATACTTCCTCTATCAGGGCGTGGTGGATCCGCTGGGCGGGATCAACTCGCTGTGGCCGCTGTTCGGGATCTCGAACCAGCTGCTGGCGGCGGTGGCCCTCTGCGTCGCCACCACGATCCTCATCAAGATGGGCCGCCAGCGCTACGCCTGGGTCACGCTGGCTCCGCTGGCGTGGCTGATCGTGGTGACGATGACGGCGGGCTGGCAGAAGGTGTTCTCCGCCGACCCCAAGCTCGGCTTCCTGGCCCACGCCGCGACGCTGGTCGGTACCGAAACTCCCAATGCCGCGCGGCTGATCTTCAACGACCATTTGAACGCGGTCGTGGCGCTCTTCTTTATGGCGGTCGTGGCGATGCTGGTGTTCACGTCGGCGCGGGAGTGGTGGCTGGTGCTGTCGCGCCGCAAGCCGGCGGTGGTACACGAGGCGCCGTTCGTGGAGACGGCGTCTGCGATTGGAGACTGAGCGCCCGTAACGTCCTTGCAGGATCACCGTCCACCGTGCACGTTCTACTCCGCCGCTGGCTGCCACGGCCGCCGCTGCCGAATCGACGCCCTCCCCGACGTCCCTCCGACACCAGGACCGCTCCCGTCATCGGCTGCCGGAGTTACGTGACTGCCACGTGACCGGCCCGCGATAATCTCCCGCAGGGATAGGCCCTCGAGGAGGTTCCCTGAGACTCACGCCGCCCGTTCTGGCATCGCTGGTCCCGCTCGCCCTGCTGCTGGCCAGTGCGGGCTGTGATGATACGAACCAGCCGAGGACGGGCGCACTCCGGCTGACGGTCGTCACCACCGGGGGCGATCTCGATCTGAACGGCTATGTCGCGACAGTGGACGGCGCCGGACCGCTGGTCGTACCGGCGAACGGCTCCGCGGTGATAGCCGACCTCCCCACCGGCAGCCACGGAGTCGCGTTGACGGACGTGGCGGCTAACTGCACCCCGAGTGCACAGAACCCTAGCGCCGCCAACGTCACCGGCGGCGACACGACGGCCGTAGCCTTGGCGATCGCGTGCGTCGCCACCGGCGTCCGGGTCACGACCGCCACGACGGGAATCGATCTCGATTCGGATGGCTACGCTGTGTCGGTCGACGGCGTGTTGGCCGCGGTCGTGGGCGCGAACGGGAGCGTGGAGATCACCCGCCTGGCCGTCGGTAGCCATACGGTGGCCTTGATCGCCGTGGCGGCCAACTGCCCGGTGGCAGGGGGGAGCGATCGGCCCGTGAACCTCGTCCTCGGCCAGATCGCCGCGGTCACCTTCGACCTGACCTGCGCTGCGGTCACGGGGATGATCGAGGTCAGGGCCGCGACGTCGGGACTCGATCTCGACCCGAACGGCTACACGGTCCAGGTGGACGGCGGGTCGTCGCAGCCCCTTTCGATCAACGGCACCGTCACGTTTCCGGGGCTCGCTGCAGGGGACCACAGCGTCACCTTCGCCGGCGCGGCGGGGAATTGCACCGTCGGCGGGGCCAACCCGCGCACCGTGCCCGTGACCACGGGTGGTACCACGCGGGACACCGCGCGCACGACGTTTGACGCGAGCTGCGTGGCCGTGACCGGGATCATCGAGACGTCGGCCGCGACCTCGGGGATCGATCTCGATACAAACGGCTACACGGTCCAGGTGGACGGCGGGTCGCCGCAGCCCCTCGCGATCAGCGGCATTGTCAGGTTCCCGGGGCTCGCCGCTGGGGACCACAGCGTCACGCTCGGCGGCGCGGCGGGGAACTGCACCATCGGCGGAGAGAACCCCCGCACTGTCACTGTCACCGCCGGCGGCCTCACCCGGGACACCGCGCGCACGACGTACCAGCTGAGCTGCGTGGCGGTCACGGGCGTGATCGAGGTGACGACGGTGACGTCGGGCGTGAACTTCGATGCCAACGGCTATCAGGTGTCCCTCGACGGCGGGACGCCACAGGCGGTTGGCGTGAACGGCGTGGTCCAGTTCAGCGGGGTGAGCGCCGGAGACCACCTGGTCTCGCTCGGGGACGCCGCGCCGAACTGCCCGGTCTCCGGGGAGAACCCCCGCACCCTGTCGGTGGCAGTCGGCGGGATCACGCGCGACACCGCACGGACCACCTTCGCGGTGGCGTGCGAGCCCACGACCGGGACGGCCCGGATCATCACGTCCACGACGGGGGTGGATCTCGACCCGGACGGCTACTGGATGGGTGTCGACTGCTACTACGACTGCTACTACTACTACCACCTCGAGCAGATGAGCCCCAATGACACGGTCGTCGTCGCCGGGGTGCCGACCGGCTCGCACACGTTCCAGATCGACCAGGTCGCTCCGAACTGCACCGTGAGCGGGCCGAACCCCCGTACCAGCCACGTCACCGGCGGCGGCACGACGGACATCGTGTTCACGGTCGGGTGCGCGGCGTTCGGGAGTCTGCAGGTGACGACCTCGACGACCGGCGTCGACTTCGATGCCAGCGGCTACCGGATCACGGCCCCTGGGCTCGCGGCCAGCAATCTCGCCGTCAACGAGACGCTCACGCTGTCCGGCTTGCTGGCGGGCTCCTACACCGTGTCTCTCAGCGGCGTCTCGCTGAACTGCGCGGTGACGACCCCAAACCCCGTCGTCGTCGCGGTTTCGAGCGGAGGCACGGCCACCGTGAGCTTCGCAGCGGCGTGCACGGCCGCTACCCAGCTGGCATTCGCGATGAGCACGGGCCCGAGCTTCGAGATCCATACGATTGGATCGAACGGCGGCGGCCCGGCGCAGCTCACGAACAACACGGCGTACGAGAACGCCCCGGATTGGTCCCCCGATGGCTCGCAGATCGCGTTCCGGAGCGACCGCGACGGGAACCCCGAGATCTACGTGATGCAGGCGACCGGTTCCGGCCAGACGCGGCTCACGAACCATACCGCCGGTGACTATCGCCCGACGTGGTCCCCCGACGGCACCAGGATCGCGTTCGTCAGCGACCGCGACGGGAATGCGGAGATCTACGTGATGAACGCGAACGGCACGGGGCTTCAGCGACTGACGAATCACTCGGCCACCGACGACGACCCCGCCTGGTCGCGCGACGGGACGAAGATCGCGTTCACGAGCAATCGCGCCGGGGATTTCGCGATCTACGTGATGAACAGCAGCGACGGCTCGACGGTCACTCAACTCACCGCCAGCGCTTCGGCGGACTCGAAGCTCACGTGGTCGCCCGATGGCACCAAGCTCGCGTTCTCGCGCGTCGCCTCGTGCGACGTCTACGGATACTCTTGCGAGCGCGACCTGTACGTCATGAACGCCGACGGGTCGGGGGTCACGCAGTTGACCTCCGGGGGCGACGACCACGCCGATCCGGCCTGGTCCCCCGACGGCCAATGGATTGCGTTCAACGCCGCGCCCTGCAGCTACTACGGCTGCTCCGAGTGGGCCATCAGGGCGGTGCGGAGCAACGGCACGGACCTGCGTGAAATCACCGGCTCCCTCGCGTTCCACCCGGCCTGGCGGCCCTGAGCCGGCGATGCGCCGCCATGAAGCGGTCTCGGTGATCGCGCTCGTGAGCGCGTGCAGTGGGGAGCCGGGCAGCCTCGCTCCCCCGGTGGTCCCTGTGATCGATGCCGTTGCGGTGGCCGCCAACCCGCACAACGTGCTCAGCGCCGTGGTGACGGTGCGCGTCCGGCTCGCCGACAGCGTCGCCGTGCGCTACGGCTCGGCGCCGACCCTCGATAGCGTCACCCCGGCCGTGCCCGCGCTCGGCAACTCCGCCCTCGTCCCCGTCCTTGGCCTCCTTCCGGGAACGCCCTACGCGCTGCGCGTCGTGGCCTTCGGTGGCGGCCAGACCGTCCCCGGCAACCTGCACGGCTTCATCACCGATACACTCCCCACCGATCTGCCGCGCTACGTCGCGGGCGGCCCGGACCCCTCGCCGGGGTACGTGGCATTCTCGGCGGGGGCCTACGGAGTGGTGATCGACAACACCGGCCGGGTGGTGTGGTACCGCCGCTTCGCACCCGGGCCGGGGCTCAACTTCCAGCCCCAGCCCAACGGCCGGTATGTTGCGCATCCGCCGACGGCCGACCCCGGCGCGGTGGCGCCGTGGGTCGAAGTCGATCTCCTGGGCAACGTGACGCGCACGTTCGGCTGCGCGCGCGGCCTGCAGTCCCGGTTCCACGACCTGATCGCCGAGCCGGACGGCGCCTACTGGATCCTGTGCGACGAAACCCGCACCATGGACCTCACCGCCACGGGGGGGGTTGCCGGCGCCCAGGTAACGGGCACGGTGGTGCAGCACGTGAACGCCGCAGGCGTGTTGCTGTTCGAGTGGAATCCGTTCGATCACTTTGCGATCACGGATCTCGAATCCGCCAGCCATGCAGCTACGAGCGTCAACTGGACCCACGGCAATGCGCTCGACCTCGACACCGACGGGAACCTCCTTGTCTCGTTCCGCAGCCTTAGCGAGATCACGAAGATCGACACCCGGACCGGCGCGGTCGTGTGGCGCATGGGCGGGCTGCGCAACCAGTTCACTTTCCAGGACGCGCCCACCCCTGGCTTTTCACGCCAGCACGGCCTCAGGGTCACGGGGGCGGGGCGCATCGTGCTGCTCGACAATCTCGGCGACGCCGCCGGCAGCCGGGCTGAGCGCTACCTCTATGACGAAGCGTTGCGGACCGCGCGACTGGTCGGCTCCTACGGTCCCAATCCCGCGGCCATTGCGCTGCTGGGCGGCACCACGCAGGACCTGCCCGGCGGTCGCACTCTGGTGGCCTTCGGGAATGGAGGACGGGTGGAGGAATACGACGCCGCGGGAACGATGGTGTGGCACATCGAGGGCAACCCTGGCTACATCTTCCGCGCGCAGCGGATCCGGTCGCTCTACCGTCCCGGCATCGGCCTATCGCGATAGGCCGTTCGTGGCGAGCAGCCTCGTCGCAAGCGACTGACTAGGGGCTTACCGTCGCCAGGCACTCGATCTCGACCCGCGCGCCAAGCGCCAAGCCGCTGCCGGCGACCGTCGAACGAGCCGGTGGGTCTTTGGGGAAATACGTCGTGTACACGCCGTTCATTTTCTCGAAGTCGGCGATGTTCACGAGGAACACCGTGCACTTGAACACGCGCTCGAGCGAGCTTCCTGCGTACGTCAGCACGGCCTTGATGTTCTCGAGCGTCTGGCGCGTCTGGCCCACGATGCCGGTGTCGGCGAGCTCGCGGGTGCCGGGCAAGTTTCCGATCTGCCCTGACAGATAGAGGACATTCCCCACCCGCACCGCGCTCGAGAACGGCAGGCCGGGCAAGGAACCCGGCATCTGGATAACCTGACGCTCCTGTGCCGCCCCGACGCTCGCGCTCGCCACCATTGCTGTGAGCAACATCGCAGTAACGGATCTCATTGCTTCACCCCCTAGGCCCCAGGGCCCTAGGCCCTACAGTTCCACCTGTGCTCCGACCTCAAAGACCTGATTCGGCGGGATCTTAAAGAACGCTGTAGCCCTCAAGGCGTTGCGCGTCATGAACGCAAACAACCGCTCCCGCCAGATGGCCATCCCCGGGCGGTCCGATGCGATCAGCGTCTCCCGGCCCAGGAAGAACGTCGTCCCTTCCATCGGGATGTCGAGATTGTTGGCCTTGCAGGCCGCCAGCACCTCGTTGATGTCGGGATTCTCCATGAACCCGTAGCGCGCCACGACGTTGTGGAACCCCTTGCCGGCACGTTTTACGATCACCCGCTCGGCGGGTGTCACGTGAGGTACTCCCTCCGTGATCACGGTGAGGAACACGATCTTCTCGTGCAGCACCTTGTTGTGGGCGAGATTGTGCACGAGCGCCGGCGGCGTCCCGTCGGGGCTCCCATACATGAAGACGGCGGTTCCGGGAACGCGAATCGGTGGCTCGGCGGCAAGGTCGGCAAGCAGCAGCTTCAGCGGTACGGTCTTTTCGTTCATCCGCCTGGCGAGGATTTCTCGTCCGCGTTTCCAGGTCGTCATCAGCACGAACAGCCCGACGGCGATGGCGAGCGGCACCCACCCGCCGCTGGGGATTTTCAGCGCGTTGGCGGCGAAGAACACCGTCTCGACGCCCAGAAATAGGCCACACACCAGCGCCGCACGCCCCAAACTCCAACCCCAGACCTCGCGCATCAAGAGGTACAACAGCACGGTCGTGAGCAGCATCTCGCCCGAAACGGCAACGCCGTACGCCGCCGCCAGGCGGCTCGACGAGCCAAAGCCGAGCACCAGAATCACGGTGGTGACCATCAACGCCGTATTCACGCCGCGGACGAAGATCTGGCCCATCTCGCGAGACGAGGTGTGCTCGATCTGCATGCGGGGCCAGTAGCCGAGCTGCACCGCCTGGCGCGTGAGGGAGAAGGCCCCGGAGATCACCGCCTGCGACGCGATAACAGCCGCGACGGTGGCCAGCGCGATCAGGGGGAAGAGCGCCCAGGACGGAGCGAGCCGATAGAAGGGACTCACCGCGGCACTCGGGTCGTGCAGCAGCAGGGCGCCCTGGCCGAAGTAGTTCAGGAGCAGGCTCGGGAGCACGAGGGCGAACCACACGATGCGGATCGGGCGCACGCCGAAATGCCCCATGTCCGCGTACAGGGCTTCGCCGCCCGTCACGACGAGGAACACCGCGCCGAGCACCAGGAACCCAGCCCAGCCGTTGATCAGAAAGAACTGCACGGCATAGTACGGGCTCAACGCCGCCAGGACGCCGGGCCGCGTGACGATCTCCGCCAACCCCAGCGCCCCGATCGTGATGAACCAGAGCACCATCACCGGCCCGAACATGGACCCGACCTGGGCGGTCCCGCGGCTCTGAATCCAGAACAATCCGGCCAGGATGACGATTGCGAGCGGGATGATCCAGCCCTGCAGCGCCGGCGCGGCCACGCCGAGGCCTTCCACGGCGCTCACCACCGAGATCGCCGGTGTAATCACGCTATCGCCGTACATGAGCGCCGCGCCGAAGATCCCGATCGTAATGACCACATGGCGCGGTTTGAGCCCTTGCGATACGCGCCCCCGCTGCACCAACGCCATGAGCGCCAGGATGCCGCCCTCGCCTTTGTTGTCGGCGCGCATCACGAAGACGAGATACTTGACCGACACGATGAGGATCAGCGACCAGAAGATCAGAGACAGCACGCCCAGCACATTCACGGAGGTCACCGCCATTGCGTGCGGACCGTGAAAGGCTTCCCGCAACGCGTACAGCGGGCTCGTGCCGATGTCGCCATACACGACGCCCAAGGCCGTAAGCGAGAGGGCCGCGAGGTAGCGCCCGTGTGGCTGCGAGCGTGGGGCCGCTACGGCGTCTTTGATCGGGGGCGTGGAAGGTGTGGTCACCGGGGGGGAACCCTATGCGACCATGCCCAGAAAGGCCAGAGGATCGCTAAAACCAAAGCGCCCGCTGCACTTACGAAGAAGGCCGTCGTCCCATTCGCGCGCTGGTACACCCCGCCGAGGATGAGTCCGCCCGCCAACGCCGCGATCCCCGTGAGCGCGTGGTAGACGCCGAACCCACTGCCCCGCCGCACTCCCGCCGCGGCCGCCACCAGCGCCCGTTCGGGACTCTCCGTCAGGCCGGCCACCACGCCCATCGCAAGGAACAGGACCCAGGCCATTCCGGGTCCTGTCGCGAACGCCATCCCGGCCGCGAGCGCGACATAGCTCGCCCAGCCGAGCCACATCGTGCGCGACGGGCCGATGCGATCGGAGAGGGCGCCCCCCAGAAAACTGGACGACGATTTCACGACATGCACCGCGGCCCACAGCAGCGGCACCAGCGCCACCGCGATGCCGAGCTGCTGCGCGCGCAGGATGACCAGGGTCTCGGGCATGCGGAGGAGATAGAAAAACGAGATCGCGACAATGGGAGCTGAGAGGGGTGGGCGGCGAAGGGCGGCGGAGGGCGGCGGAGGGGGTGGGCCCGTTCGCCGACCTTCGCCGTCTTTCACCGCCCATGCTGCCAGCATCAGCACCGCGACCCCCGGCACGATGCTCGCCAGGATCACGGTGCGCACGCCCGCACCGCCAGCCAACAGCGCCCAGGCGACGAGCGGCCCCAGGATGGCGCCGACGTGGTCGAGCCCGCGCTGCAGTCCGAACGCTCGGCCCCGAATCGCGTCCGGCGTGACGTCGGCGATCAGCGCGTCGCGCGGCGGCGTGCGCAAGCCTTTCCCGAGCCGGTCCACGACCCGCAGCCCGATCACCTGCCACGCTGCCGCGGTCACGGCGATCACGGGCCGCACGACGACGGCGAGGAAGTAGCCGCCGACGATCAGGGGGCCGCGGCGCGCCGGGCGGTCGGCGAGGCGGCCCGCCCCGAGCTTGACGACTGCGGCGGCCGCGTCGGCGGCGCCGTCGAGCGCGCCCAGCGCCACGGCCCCGCCGCCGAGCACGCCGGTGACGAACGCCGGCAACAACGGGTACACCATCTCGCTCGCGAAGTCATTGAGGAGAGAAACAGCACCGAACAGCTTGACCTGCCGAGGCAGGCGGTTACTCACCGAGACCGAGTCCCCACCGGATCAGCGTCACGGGCAGGCCGCCGTACGGGAGTACGGCGTCGTGGAAGGCGCGGAGCGTGAAGTCGCCGCCGCGCGCGGCGCGGAAATCGTCCCGCAGGCGCAGCAGCTCGCGCCGGCCCACCGCATAGCACAGCTGATACGCGGGCCACGCGCAGTAGCGGCGCACCTCGGCCTCGGCGTTCCCCCGCTCGACGTGCAGCTCGTTCACCATCTGGTCCACCGCCTGCTCGCGGGTCATCCCGCGCGTGTGCAGGCCGACGTCGAGCAGAATCCGCATGGCGCGCCACAGCAGATGCACGCGCTGAAAAAACAGCTCCTGCTCCGACGCGTAAAAGCCCTCCTCGCCCATCATGTCTTCGCAGTACAGCGCCCATCCCTCGACGGTGAGCGGCGTCCACAGGTTTTTGCGGACGTGCGACGGCAACCCCTTGGCGGTCACGAGGTGGAGATGGTGCCCGGGATAGCCCTCGTGCAGTGCCGTCGCCGGAAGCTCGTAGCGGCAATGATCGCGCAGGATCCGCTCCTGCTGCGCGGGCGGCAGCCGCGCGTCCGGGACGGTCACGTAGAACCAGCCGGTGCGGTCCCGGGTGTAGGCGCCCGGACTGTCGTAGGCGGCGTACGGAATCACGGGACGCATGAACGCCGGAGTTGGGATCACGCCCAGCGGCGCATCGGGGATGGGCGCGAGCTGGCGCGCCGCCACGAACTCCCGGGCGCGCGCCATCTCCTTGGCGTAGGCGTCCACCAGCTCCGTCGCACTGGGGTGATCCCCGCGCAGCTTGTTCACGAGTTCCGGCCACGGGCGGCCCCCCCCGCCCCCCCCGCCGTCCAGGCGGGCAGCGAGCCGCACCAGGTCGGCCTCGACTTCCTCTTTGAGGCGGAGCCCGTAGCGCCACAGCTCGGGCGCCGTATCCCGGAGCGCGTGCTGATAGTGGAGCAGGAAGTTGAAGGCGTCGTCGCCGATCGCGAAATGATCCGTCCCGGTCTCGAGCCAACGCTCGAGGTCGTGATCGAACTTCGTGAGCGCCGCCCCCGCCTGCTCGGCGGCCGCCGCCAGGCGGGCAGCCTGCATCGGCGCCTGCGCCGCCAGTGCCGCCGTCATCTCCCGCACCAGCAGCCGGCCGCCTTCGCTCATGCGCAGCGCCGTTTCGACGAACACGCGGACCGGCTCGTGCAATGTCGCCCGCAGATCCTCGAGGAACGACGGGATATCCTCGAGTCGTCCGATCGCGGCCACAGCCTTCTCGGCGGGTGTGCGGTCGCTCGACAACAGCAGGTGGTGCAACCCGGAGAGCAGATGGGAGAGCCAGAACTCGGGGCTCTTCGTCTGCGGGGACAGCTTGTCGAACCGATGCAGCGTGACTCGGATCTCATTCAGGAGCGCGGTGCGATCGATCTCCTCGTCGAGATCGCCGGCGGTGGCCTCCTCGAGCGCAGCGGCGATGGACTTGAGGGCGGCGAGGTGAGGAGCGAGAGCGGCGGGACTGAACCGGCCATAGCGATCGTCGTGGCCGGGCACGCCCGCCTGTGTGGCGGCGACGGGATCCATGTGCCAGTGCAGGTCGAAATACGACTGCTCGATGTCGCGGAAGGTCCCGCCCGTCATGCGATCTGCTTCAGGAGTCGGTGACACTCGTCGTCGGACAACACGCGATCCGTCCGCTTGGCCGCGTCGAACAGCTTCTGGCACGCCGCGGTGTCGTCCGGGTCGTAGCCGTGGTGCTCCAGCCAGTACTTCACGTTGGACAGCCCGGACACCGGCGAGATCTCGATCCACTGCTCGAAGCCGAATTCCTCCGCCGGCACCGAGCTGTACACGCGGTCGGCGAGCCAGGCGTGGCCCTTCTTCTTGGCCTTGATGATCGCGGCCGCATGCACGCCGGTGCCGGTGCGGAACGCGTCGGTGCCGACCACCGGATAGTTCACGGGAATGGGAACGCCGACCGCCTCCGCCACCAGCCGGCAGTACTCCGGCAACCGGCGGATGTCGTGCCGATGAGCGCCGAGCAGCTTCAGGTTGACGATCAGGAGATCCATCTCGGCGTTACCGACGCGCTCGCCGACGCCGAGCGCGGTGGCGTGGACGCGGTCCACGCCCGCCTCGATGGCCGCGAGACAGTTGATCAGCCCCATGCCGCGGTCCCGATGGCCGTGCCAGTCGATCTTTACACGATGTTGTTTGACGATTTCTTCTTTTACGAATTTCACCAACGCTTTGACGCCGTCCGGCGTCGCGTGGCCCACCGTGTCGGCGAGGCAGATGCGTCCCGCGCCACATGCGATGGCCGCGCCGTAGAGTGCCTTCAGCGTCTCGGGGCGCGCCCGCGTCGTGTCTTCCGTGACGTACATGACGGGCAGCCCGTGGGCGACGGCGTACGTCACCGCCTCCTCGCTGGCCTTGAGGATGCGGTCCAGGGTCCAGTCCTCGGCATACTGGCGGATGGGCGAGGAGCCGATGAAGGTCGCGGCCTCGATCTTGATCCCGACCTCGTCGGACACGCGGACGATGGGCTCGACGTCGGCGACGACGGTGCGCGCGGCGCAGTTGGGGGCGATCGGCAGCTTGTGGTCGCGAATCTCCTTCGCCAGGGCGCGCACCTGATCCACGACCCGCGGCCCCGCGCCCGGCAACCCGATGTCGGCGGCCACGATACCCAGGTCCGCCATGAGATGGAGCAGCCGTTTCTTGACGTCGAGCGCAGGGTCGGTGACGGAGGGCGACTGCAGGCCGTCGCGCAGCGTCTCGTCGTTCAAGTCCACGCGCGCCCGCGCCCAGTCGAAGCCCGCGATCCCGTCGGCGCTGTTCCAATCGTAGATCAGGTCACGCTCCTGCATGCGATTAGTGTCGCGCCGAGCCTCCCCCAGGTCAAGCGTGGGCCGTAGTTTGTGAGCCATGCCCGACCCAATCGACATGCTGCTCGGCGAGCCGCGCGTGCGCGCCGCCCGGGCGCACATCGAGCGCTCCGACGAGCTGACGCTCGCCCGTCAGGCGGCGCTGTCGGCGATCCCCGCGCCCACAGGCGCGGAAGCGGCGCGCGGCGCGCGCGTCGCCGAGCTGTTCCGGGACGTGGGTTTGACCGATGTGCGGATGGACGAGGTCGGCAATGTCCGCGGTTGGTTTGTAGGGGCGCAGCATGCTGCGCCCCTACACAACGGTTGTGTCGTATTGAGCGCCCATCTCGATACGGTCTTCGGCCCTGACTTGGACGTGGCGGTATCGCGGCGGGGGACACGCCTCGAGGGACCCGGCATCTCCGACAACGCGCGCGGCTTGGCCGCACTGGTGATGGTGGCAGAGGCTCTGGCGCGGGCGCGTCTGGCGACCCGCCGACCGGTGCTGTTCGCCGCGACGGTGGGGGAGGAAGGATCGGGCGATTTGCGTGGGGTCAGGTATCTGTTCGACGGGCCCATTCGCCCATCTGCATTCATCGCCCTCGACGGCGCCGGTATCGAGCGGATCGTGCATCGTGCTCTGGGCGCCCGCCGCTACCGCGTGACCTATCGCGGCCCCGGCGGCCATTCGTGGGCCGCGTTCGGCGTCGCCAACCCGGCCAATGCCGTCGGCAGAGCCACGGCGCTGCTGGCAGATCTTCCGGTACAGCACTCACCGCGCAGTACCTGCGCAATTGTGCGCCTTGGGGGTGGTAGTGGCTTGAACTCAATCCCCCAAGAAGCCTGGCTCGATCTCGATCTGCGCAGCGAGGACGCGCGCGAGCTCGCCCGCCTCGATGAGACGGTGCGGGCGCTGCTCGAGCAGGCGCTGACCGAGGAGAACCGGCACCGCATGCCCGGCACGCCGGCCTTGTCGATCGGGGTACAGCGGGTGGGCGACCGTCCGTCGGGCATCACGCCCCGCACCCATCCGCTGGTGCAGGCCGCCCTGTCGGCCACACGCGCGGTCGGTCAGGAATCCGAGCTCGCTTGCGCCTCGACCGACGCGAACGTACCCATCGCGCTCGGCGTACCCGCGGTCGCGTTGGGCGCGGGCGGGCGTGCGGGCGATGCGCATCTGCCCACGGAGTGGTACGACAATGAAGGGGGCGCGCTCGGGGTCGTGCGCGCTCTGCTGGTGACCGCCGCCATGGCCGAAGTGGGCTAGGACAGCCGGTAGAACAGGATCAGGTCGGTGCTGGGCGGCGTGGCGCCGAGCTGGCGCAGGAACGTCACGATCTGGCCGCGATGGTAGGACGAGTGGTTGATCAGGTGGCGGAACATCTGCCGGAACGTGTGGACGTATTCCCCGCCGCTGGAAGACTTGACGGCCCGGGTCTCCGCGAGCCCCGTGTCGTCCATGCCGGCCAACAGCGTGCCCCGCTCCGCCTCCACCGCTTCCCAGCGCGCCCGCACGTCATCCAGGGTACGCAAGTCCGCTCCCTGAGGTACGGCGGGGTTCGGCCGGACCAGCCACCGGTTCAGCCACAGGTGCTCGGCCCACACGATGTGGGCCAGTGTGCCGTGCACCCCGCCGTAGCTGCTCTTCAGGTCGCGGAAGTACTGCTCGTCCGGGAGCTGCGCCGCGGCGTCGAGGATCGTGCGGTTCGCCCAGGCGTTGTACGCGAACAGCTCCAGGATCTCGTTCAATCGTGGCAGCACGTATCGGCACAACAGGCGGCGGCCGAGGCGTCGAACTTCGGCGTGTTGAGGGCGACATGCATCTTCACGAGCGAACTCCTTTCAGGGCGGACGGCTATTTGGCGGGAGCTTCTTCCCCCCCGTCCATCACCACGTTCCGCACCTTCCGTCCCTCGATCACCTGATCATCACCCACCAGGGAGTCCTGCACCGTCGCTTCCCGAACCCGCACGTTGTGGCCCAAAATGCTGTTGGCCACGGTGCTCCCGGTCACCCGGCTCCCGGCGCCCAAGGCAACGTTGGGCCCGATCGTGGAGTCCTCGAGGATCACGCCGTCCTCGATGTAGACGGGATCCCGCACCTTGACGCCCTTGGGCACCTTCGCGGGGCGGCGCGCTCGCCCGTGCTCGAGCAGATGGCGGCTGGTCTCGAGCAGCGTGTCCACCTTGCCGCAGTCGTACCACCCCGCCACTTCCCGCACGGCGATCTTGCGGCCGTGGTCCACCATGTGCTGGAAAGCATCGGTGAGATAGAACTCACCACCCTTCCCCGGCGCGCTCTTCATGACGTGATCGATGCCGTCGAACAGCGTCCGCCAATCCCTGATGTAGTAGAGGCCGATGTTGGCGAGCTTGGAGATGGGGGTGTCCGGCTTTTCCACGATGCGCGTCATGTGCCCGCGCCCGTCGGTCACGACGACGCCGAAGCGCTGGTAATCCTCGACCTCTTTTGCCCAGATGATGCCGTCGGCATCAGTCGTCTTCACGATGGACAGATCGGCGTCGAACAGCGTGTCCACGAAGATGATGATCACGGGACCGTCCACGTACGGCCGCGCCAGGTTCACCGCCCCCGCCGTGCCGTCGAGCACCTTCTGCTCGACGAACCGCGCCGGAATGTCATAGCGGCTGGTGACGTAGCGCTCGACCTGCGCTTTCAGGTGGCCCGTGATGATGATCAGCTCGTCGAGCTTGCCGGCGCGCTGGAGCGCATCCATCACGTAATCCATCACCGGCCGGCCGGCAACCTCCACGAGCGGCTTGGGGACGCGCTTGGTGAGCGGGAGCAGGCGGGTCCCCTTCCCCGCGAGCGGGATGATGACCTTCACGGCTTGGCGGGGGGGGGGGGCACGCGCCCGTACCGGTCTTTGAGCCGCACCACGTCGTCAATCTCCGGCGTGGACGCCTCGAGCAGGTCGCTCGCGACCACGGCCTCGAACTGATGGATCTGCTTCGGCGTGATATGGCACGCCTCTCCTTCGCGCATGCGCCGCTCGATGAGCGTCTCGCCTTGCTGGAGCCGCAGGATGATCTCGCCGCTTAGGACGTAAATGGATTCGTCTTTCCTATTGTGGTACTGGAGACTCAGCACATGTCCGGGTTCGATGTGCAAGATCTTGCCCACGTACCGATCCGTCTTCGCCCAGATCAGCTCGTGGCCCCAGGGCTTCTCGACTCGGTACGGAAGCTCGCTCACGCGAGTCTCAGCTTGAGAGAGGAAGGGAGTGTCACGCAGGCGGTCACGCAAATGCCGCAACCGACGCAGCCCTCGGGCTTGAGCACCGGATGGCCGCGCTCGTCCATCGCCAGCGCCTGCTCGCCGACCGGACAGGCCCGGGCGCACACGCCGCACGCGGATCCCTGGAACGTGATACAGCGCCCCGGATCCAGCTCGAGCACGCCCATATGCACCGACGCCCAGATGCCGCGTCCCTCGACGTCCGGTGGCAGCACCAGCGCGCCCGTCTCACACGCGGCGGCGCACGGCATGTCCGCGCACACGATGCACGCCTGGACCGCCGGGTCGATGTAGGGCGTGCCGGCCGCAAGCCCGCCGACGTTGGCGGGCGTCTTCAGGATCGCGTGCACGGGGCAGACATCGATGCAATCGCCGCAGCGCGTGCAGGCGGCGACGAACGCGACTTCCGGCGCCGCGCCCGGCGGCCGGAACCAGCGCTTCGGCGCGACCCGCTGCTCCGTTCGCTCGGCCACCTCGTGCAGGAGCCGGCCCAGGGTATCCTGGAGGAACCCCCGCCGGCCGGTGGGAACGCCGTCCCGCGCACCGCTCACCGCGCACCGCGCACGTTCAAAATGTTGGCTCCAGGGAGACCTGCCACCGGAACGCGAGGCGCCGCACGCTGGTGCCGTCCCAGTCGGCGGCATAATCGGACCGGCTCACGATCAGCGGCAGCTCGAACCGCAGCGTCCACGCGAGGTCGTTGATCCGGTGGCGCGTCACGAGCCCCACCCCGGCGTCGTACAGCGCGGTATACGACCTGCTGGCGATCAGCGGCGGCACCGCGCGCGGGTCCACGAGCCCGGCGTCCGCGAACCCCTCCAGCGCCGCGTCGGCGAACAGGCCCCCCCCGTCGCGGCGGAACAGCGTCTTCGTGCCCTCGACGTTGATCGCCACGGCCCAGCGCCCGCCCAGATCGGGGCGGAAGCCGCGCAGGTTCGCGTTCCCCGGCGCGTGATAATGAAAGCCCGGCCGCACGAACAGCGCGCCGCGGCTGCGCAGCAGCGGGTTCATGAACGTCTCGTAGGGGTCCGCGCCCGCCACCATGATGCGCCGCTGCAGCGGCGGGACGTTGGACGCCAGGTACGTGCCGCCGAATACCCGCACGCCGAGCGACGACTTGAGCGGGAAGGGCGCGCGCACGCTGCCCTCGACGGTGGCGCGGGCGAACCCTTCCACGTCGTAACGGTTCGCCGATATCGCGCCGATGCCCGGGTTGCGATACACGATGCCGGCGCGCGTGCTCAGCCGCCCACGCCACACCGTGCCGCCGCGACGCGACGTCGTGGAGACCCAGGGCCCCGCTTCGATCGTGCCCGCCGGGTCCCACAGCCGGCGGTCCACGTAGCCCAGGTCACTGACCGCCATCCCGATGGCATCGAAGCCGGCGTGGCGGTCCGCGCCGAAGCCCAGGTGGCGGCGCAGCGAGCGGTCGCCTTTCATTGCGATCCCGGCCCGGCCCTCGACATTCCACAGCGCGACGCTCGCCTCGGTGCGCGGCAGCGGCTTGCCGACGGGGTCGCCGAAGCGGACGTAGCCGCCGACGCGGTGTGTGACGGCGGGGCCGAGTGCCATGGAGACGATCGCGAGGTTCTTATCGAAGCGCCCCAGGTAATTCTCGCGGGCGCGCAGCCCCGCGGTCCGCCCGCCGTAGTCGTTGTACCAGAGCAGCGGCAGGATGGCGGTCACGATGCGGTCGCGCCGGGCGACCTCGCGGGTGGGATCGTCGCGCCCCACGAGCCGGGTCGAGCGGCCCCAGATCGGGCGCTTCTCGCGGTTGTTGAGGGCGTTCCAGTCGTGCGACTTGACGTTGGGATCGAGGATGAGGCGGCCGGGCTCGTGGTCGGTGACGAATTCGATCCGCTCCGTCTCCGGCTGGCCGGTGGCGCGGGCGTAGATCTCGTCGCCGTCGCCGATTTCGATCGGCATCCAGCCGTCGCCCAGCCGGTCGATCGTAACAGCCGTCAGCCATCGGCCATCAGCCATCCGTCGCCGCCGCACGTCTGTGAGGCGATAATCGATCAGCGGTGTCCCATGGAGCCATTGGCCGAAGAGCCATTTCAGGTCCATCCGCGACACTTCTTCGGCCACCGAGAGGAAGGCCTGCTCGTCCACGTGCTTCAGGCGCCAGCGGGCGTAGTAGGTCCGCAGGATGCGGCGCATCACGTCGTCGCCCACCACGTAGCGCAGCTGCTCGTAGAAGAGCTGCGCCTTGGAGTAGATCATCGTGTTGTACGTGGTGAAGTCGCGGTAGCGGTCGCTGATCATCGAGACCGGCTCGCTCCAGCGCTCGATGTCCCAGAACAGGATGTTGCCCTCGACGCCCGGGTACGCGGATCCCTGGCCCTGTGACTCGAAGAACCAGCTCGTCTGGAAGCTCGTGAAGCCTTCGTCGAGCCAGCCCTCGCGCCACTCGTTGTTGGCGAGGATCCCCATCGTGTAGTTGTGTCCCACCTCGTGCACGATCAAGCCGTGGCCGGGGCCGCCGTTCATCACCAGCATCGGGAATTCGGTGCCGCCCCCTTCGATGCGGTGCACGTTGGTGATCTGCGGCCAGGCGAATCTCCCGAACAGTTTGTCGAGCCAGGCGAGCGCCGCTTCGGTGCGGCGCACGACGGTGCCGCGTCCCCAGGTGACGCTGTCGCCGGGCAGGTACAGCACGCGCACGACGACGTCGCCGTAGCGGCCTTCTTCGTAGCGGTAGGCGGGATTGAGCGAGAACGCGAAGTGGTGGACGGAGTCTGCGTAGAAACGCACGCATTTGCGTCCCTGCGCCACCGCCCCGCAGCGCGTCCCTTGAGCACCCGACCGCCCGTAATAATTGCGTTGGTAGTCGATCGCACCGTTAGCGACCGTCCCGACCGCCGCCTTTTGCCACCCGGGATCACCCTCCACCGGAACCCCGGTTGCGCCAATCACCTGGTCAGCGGCCAGATCGAGAGTCACGTCGTAGCTCCCGAACTCGCCGTAGAACTCCCCTGCCGGGTAGAGCGGGTGGTCCTGCCAGCCGTACTTGTCGTAGACGACGACTTTGGGATACCACTGCGCGAAGTCGAAGCGCTGGCCTTGCCGCCCCTGGCGCCGCGGCAGCGTGGAGGGCCGGGCCTGCCAGTCGATCTCCACGACAAACGAATCCCCCGGGGCGAGCGGCCGGGGGAGGGTCCAGTGGGCAATCGTCGAGTCGGGGGCGTACGGATAGTTCGGCTTGCGCATCTCCCCCATCAGCGTGGCCGCGGTGATGCGCTCGAAGGCGTGGTCGGGGTCCCGCAGCCGCTGGAAGCGCACGCGCTCTTCGGCCGAGTCGGCCGCGGCCCAGCGGGAGCCGGGGCGGAAGGCGTTCAGGTACTGGTGGACCGCGAAGTCGCGCAGCGTGTCGGGCGACTGGTTGACGTAGCGGATGCGCGCCTTGCCGCTGAGGACGCCGGTGGACTCGGCGAGCGATGCGTTGATCTGGTACGCAACCCGCTGTTGCCAGTAGGTCGAGTCGTGGGGAGTGGCCAGCAAGAGAAGCAATGCGAGCATGGGTTGGGGGAATCTCGCGTGTTTCGGGGCCCGCTCGCAAGGAAAGGAGGCCGGTAACCGAGCCTCACCGCGCCACAGTGGGCTTCCACTTTTTGGAGGAGGACCCATGTCGCACCGTACTCTCACCATCGCAGCCCTCGCAGGCGCAGTCCTCGTGGCGGGGTGCGTCGACCGAACGCCCCTGACCTCGCCCCCCCCCACTGACGCCGAGACGCCAGCCCCGGGACTGGCCGTCGGGCTGTCCAGCCGTCCGCCCGTCGGTCTGGCCCGGATGGTCGCGAAGGCGCTCAAGAACCCGGCGTTCCGCGCCTACCTGAAGGCGCAGCTCGACGCCTCCCCGTATCGCGAGCACAAGCTCCAGTTCGAAACATTCCTGGGTGCGAGCGGCGGGCGCGCGCTGCGGCAGATCGCCGCCGAGAACGCCACGAGCAAGACCGCGCTCGCCGACGCGGCGAAAGCGGCGATCGCGCTCGAGGTCTATTTCCCCGTTCCCGAGCACCGCGCGGCCTGGACCGGTGACGAGAACGTCCTCGTGGCGACGGCGCTGACCGACCGCGAGGCGCCGATCGCGTTCGACCCCCAGGGCCGGCGCCGGCTGCTCGATCCCGATACGCCCCCCGCAACGCCCGTGATCGCGATCGTGCCGGTCGAGACGGACTTCACTCTGGCTCCGCAGCGGATGGAATGCCTCGAGGATTGCGGGGGCGGTGGAGGCGGAGAGGTCACGCCCACGTCGCCATCCCCGGGGCTGTACATGACCAAAGCCCATTTCGTGCAAGACTTTGAAAGCTGGTTGAAGGGTAAGCCCGAATTTGAGGTACAGATCCTCGGCCAGAAGGGGCAGAGCGACTCGCTGATCTCATACCAGTGCGCGGGGGAGCATGCGGGAGGGCCATACACGTTCGATCAGAACAACCTGGACTGGTCGGGAAGCGTGCTGCTCTTTTCCAAGACCCAGCTGGACCAATACAATGCCGCTCATCCGGGACAGAACGTGCGAGTCTTTGTCGTAGAAGACGACGATACCGCGTGTCAGATCAAGACGGATCCGGACCGGTTCCAGAAGCTCGTTTTCCAGGTGGATAGCCTATACAACCGGCTCACGACCGGGAACGACTCCAGCACGGTGTTCAGGAAATACTTCGGCTACGGAAAGGCTGCCTACAGTGTGTGGCAGGCATTGGCCTCGTTCTTCAAGAGTAACGACGAGCTTGTCGGAAACGCCGTGGAAGACCGGATCGTGGGTGATTTCTATCCGGGCTTCAACTGGTTCGTGAAGGGCGAAAACACGATCACGAATGGCTGGATTAACCTGGTGATGTACTGATCCGAGGAAAGACCGATGCGCACATGGGCGGCCATCCTGGTCCTGGTCGCAACAACCGCCATTCGGCCGGCCGCGGCGCAATGGCGCATTGGCCTGGAACTCGCTTCCACTAACTACGGCGGATCGGCGCAGGACACGAGCGGCACCGGTCCGCCGCATGCGGGCCCCGGCGACGCGACAACGATCGGGCTCCGGCTCGACAAGGCGTTTAGCCGCGTCGGCATGAGCCTGCGAGCGTCGTATGGGAAGGCCGGTCTCTCCTTTACCGGCCGGGGCCTCACCGTGACCGATAAAACCTCGGGCCACGTACTCGAGGCGGCGTCGCTGCTGGGTTTCCAGGTGGCAGGGATCGGGCCGAGCGGAGCGGTACGAGCGGAACTGGGGCCCGCCCTCCACCTGTGGAAATTCGGCGATGAGATCCGGGCGCGCGTCGGCGCGGTCGGGGCGGTGGCCTACGAGTGGCCTGTCGCGGGCCGGTTCTCGGGCGCGATCCGGCTGGAGGGCGCGCTGGCAAAATCCTGGTTCGACGCCGCCGACGTGCCGCCGGAATACGAGCGGCGCGCCACCTGGCGCTATGGCGTGACGCTCGGCCTCCGGTACCGCTTGACTTAGCTAAGTTACTTAGCTAAATTGACCACCATGACTCGCAAGAAGACGACGTATAACGTCCATGAAGCCAAGACCCAGCTCTCGCGGCTGCTCGCCCAAGTGGCAGAGGGCGATGAGGTCGTGATCGCCAAGGCGGGCGAGCCAGTCGCGCGGCTGGTGCCGGTGCGCAAGAAGGGCAAGCCGGAGCTGGGATTCGCAAAAGGCCAGGTGTGGATTGCCGATGACTTCGACGCCCCCCTGCCCGAGGACCTGCAGAAGCTGTTCGAGGGCGGATGAGGATCTTGCTCGATACCCAAGTCTGGCTGTGGATGACCGAGGCGCCGGACCGGCTCTCACCAGCGGCCCGGCGCATCGTTTCTGCGAGCGGTACTGAACGCTATCTCTCCGCGGCGACCGCGTGGGAAATCGCCATCAAGTACCGTCTCGGCAAACTCAAAATGCCGGGCGATCCAGCCACCATCGTCCCGGAATGGATGGACCGCACTGCCACTGCGGCATTGAGCGTGTCGCACCGGCACGGACTGCACGTCACCTCGCTCCCCCTGCATCATCGCGACCCATTCGACCGCCTTCTCATCGCGCAAGCCCAACTGGAAGACCTCACGATCCTCACGGCCGATCGCCACTTCGAGCGCTACGACGTGACCGTCAAACGGGCGTAGCAAGCTCGGCGATTACGGCGCGATCACTGCCCGCCCGATCGTGTTCGCGTCCGTCCCGAACCAGATCGTCTTGGTGGGCCCGTGGTACACCATATGCCGCACCGTGCCCCCACCGCTCGGAATCGGCGACGCCTCCGAGAACTGCGACGTCTTGGGATCGAACGCCACGAACGTGTTCGGCCGCGACGTCTGGACCACCCAGATACGCCCCCGGCCGTCGAGCGCCGTCGCGTACGGCCGCGAGTCCGCGCCCCCCGGCAGCGGCCACTCGTCCACCTTGCCCGTGGCTGGATCGTAGCGGCCCAGCATCCCCGCCGCGTAGTCGCCGTACCAGATCTTGTCGTCCGCCGTGATCTCGAGCCGCCGCGGCCGCGTCTCGGCGCGCGGCAGCGCGATCTCGCGCATCCGCATTGTGGCTGGGTCCACCGTCGCGAGCTTGTTCGTCCTGAACAGCACGATCCAGGGCCGGCCCTTGGAATCCACCTTGATGCCGTACGGCCGCGCGTTGGGCGTGGGGACCTGGCTGACCTGCACCTTCCCCGTGGCCACGGTCAGCTTACCGACCGCGTTGCCGCCCTGCGCCGTGAACCAGATGTCGCCGTTCTGGTCGAAGACCAGCGTGTGCGGGTCCCGCACCAGTGAATCGGGCATCGGATACTTCTTGATGCTACCGTCTTTCGGATCGAGCCGGCCGATGTGCGACGCGAGGTTGCCGGCGTACCAGACGAAGCCCTGCTTGTCCACGATCAGATTGTGGGGGCCCGTCCGCGGATCGAGCTCGTAACGCTTGAATTCGCCCGTCCCGGGCACCAGGTAGGCGAGATAGTCGCCCGTCTGGCCGCAGAACCAGATGCGGTCGGTCGTGGGGTCCACGTAGGGGTCGCGGGGACGCGTTTGCTCCCACGGGACGGGCCATTCCTTGATGTCGAGCGGCGCGACGGCGAGGGCGGTGGCCGCAGTGGCGGCGGCGAAAACGAGCAGAGCTTTCATGGTGAATTACTCCCCGGTGAGCATTCTGCGCTGCAATGCGGTCAGACGTCTCCTCACAGATCCATCCAGAATGCGATCTCCCACCCGTACCACTACCCCGCCCAGGATCCTGGGGTCGGCCCGAAAGTGGGCGCGCACCTCTCGCCCCAGCGCCTTCGTGAGCCGCTCGACCAGCTCCTTTTCGGTGCGCGCGTCGGGCTCCTTGGCCAGCGTGATACCCGCGTGCACGCGGTTGAGCTGCTTATCCAGCAGGACCTGGTACTGCTGCGCGATCTCGCTCAGCAGCCCCTGGCGCCCGCGCCGCACCACCGCCTGGAGAAAGCGGATGAACTCGGGCGGCGCCTCGCCCTTCAGGGCGCGCTCGAGGATCTGGCCCTTGGCCGTCTTCGAGACGCGCGGCGAGTCGAGCGCTATGGAAATGCGCTCGTCCGCCTGGATCGCGCCGGCGACGGCGTCGAGGATCTCGCCGAACTTCGGGCCGACGGCGAACAGCGCCTCGGCGTAGTTGCGGGCGATCGTGACGCTCTTCACCGCTGCTTCTCTTTCTCCAGGCTCTCCAGGAATTCGGTGACGAGCCGGCGGTTCGCCTCGGTGTCGAGGTTGGCCTCGATCACGCGCGACGCCGCCGCGATCGACAGCTCCACCGCCTCGCGCCGCAGCGCCTCGATCGCCTTGTCCTTCTCGGCGTCGATGTCCTTGCGCGCCCGGGCGAGCAGCGCCTCGTACTCCTCGCGCGCCTTGGCGAGCAGCGCCTCCCGCTCCTTCTGCGCGACCGTCTTGGCCTTGGAGAGGATGTCCTGCGCCTCGGCGCGCGCCGCCGCGATCTGCTTCTTGTGCTCCTCCAGCAGCCGCTGCGCCTCGGCGTTCGCCTTCTCCGCGTCCTCGAGCTGCTTCTGGATGCGGCGCTCGCGCTCCTCCACCGACTTGAGGATGGACGGAAACGCGAACCGCCACAGCAGCACCAGCAGGATCCCGAAGACGACGAGCGTCCAGATGATCAACCCGGGGTTGATACTGAACGGCCCTCCGCTTCCTCCGCCCGCACCATGCGCGCCCTCCTGCAGGAGGGCCAGCAGCACCGACATTTACGCCAGCTTGAACAGTAGGGCGAAGACCAGCGCGGCGAGCGTGGCGCCTTCCACCAGCGCCGCCGTCAGGATCATCGCGCCGCGGATCTCGACCGAGGCTTCCGGCTGGCGGGCGATCGCTTCGACCGCCTGGCCGCCGATGCGCCCGATGCCGAGCCCGGCGCCGATGATGGCGAGACCCATCCCGATCCCCGCGCCGAGCAGGGCGTTGTTGTTCAGCGCAGCCTCCGGCGATGCCTGGAGCAGCATCAGCATGTTGTGCATGTGTTCCCTCTAGTGAAGTGTCTAATGCTCGTGGCGCATGAGACCAATGAAGACCGACGTCAGGAGCGCAAAGATATAGGCCTGCAGAAACGCGACCAGCAGCTCGAGGCACATCATGAACAGCGTAAGCCCCACGGCTCCCACCACCACGACGCCGCGGATCGCGGGCGGCGCGGTGCCGAACACGAAGATCAAGCCGAGCAGCACGAGAATCACGAAGTGGCCGGCCGTCATGTTGGCAAAGAGCCGCAGCGTGAGCGCAAACGGCTTGACGAGCTTCCCGATCAGCTCGACCGGCGTCATGATCACGGCCATGATCACCGCGCCGATCCCCGTCATGCCGGGCGGCACCATCACGATCGTCTTGAGGTAGCCTTTGGGTCCGAGCGCTACGAATCCCGAGATCTCGATCGTCAGGAAGGCCGTGAGGGCGAGGGCCGCCGTCACCGCAATGTTTCCCGTGGCGGCGGCGCCCCAGGGCAGGAGCCCGAGCAGGTTGCAGTACAGAATGAAGAAGAAGAGCGTGAGGATGTACGGGGCGAATTTTTCGCCCCCCCCGTCGTGGCCGATGTTAGCGACGGCGACGTCGTTCCGCACCCAGAGGACCAGCGCCTCGACCGCGGCGCCGAAGCCGTGCGGCGCCTTCCCCTCGCGGTGGCGGCGGGCCACCTGGCGGCCGCCGTACCACAGCGTCACGAACACCAGGAAGGCCGCAAAGATCATGAAGACGACGTGCTTCGTTGGGGAGAGGTCGATCCCGCCAACCATCCACGGCCCCGGGAGGGGCCACTCCCCGAGGCCGAACGGCAGCTCCAGCACGCGGCTGTCGCCCGTGTGGTGGAAGATCATCGCGCCGATATCGGGCTTCTGGATCATCGCAGAAACCTGGTCTCCAAAAAGAGCAGCGGCAACAGCACGCCCAGGAAGCCGAGCGCCGCGGGCAGCGGTGGGAGGCCGGCGCGGTGTGTCGCGGCCCAGACGAGCAGCGCGCCCAGCGCCAGGAACCGGATTCCCATGCCGCCGAGCCAGCGGCCCATGAACGCCGGGTTGGGCGCGCGCATCGCCGGTTTGAGCAGCACCACCGCCCACAGTTGCGCGATCAGTGCCACGCCGCCGCCGATCGCCGCAGGTTTCCCACCGAGTGCCCACGCCGCGAGGATCAATGCGAGGCCGAGCGCGACCAGCGGGACATACGGCCTCACTGCTCCCCGCTCCCTGCTCCCCGCTCCTCTCTTGCCTTCGCCGTATCGCGCTTGACTCTGTAATAAATGCTCATGAACCCCGCGAACCCGCCGACGAACGCACCCACGATCGCGAACAGGGGCCGCGTGTGCACCAGGCCGTCGATCCACCACCCGAGCGCGCCGAACAGCAGGATGGCGACGGTGAAGTTGAGTGCCATCCCGAAGTACGCGTAACCCTGGCCATAGCCGCGGGTCGTCTCGGGGCGATCGTCTTTCGGCGCTGGCGGGGGCGGCGGCGTGCTGGCCATGTTGCGCCCGGAAACTAGGCGCTTGTGAAATTTTTCGCAAGCAAACGGTCAGACCTGCAACGTTATGTGGCGCCTACGGGTACGATGTGATTACCTTCGCTGGCAATGACCTCTGCTCCGCGCCCCCCGCACCCCCCGCTCCCTGCTCCCTCCGGCGACGTCGAGCTGCTCGAGCGCTTGTCCTCCGCCCGGGCGGACCTGCTCGCCCAAGTGGGCCATCGCATCGTGGGCCAGCGCGACGTACTGGACGGGATCCTCACCGCGATCTTCTCCGGCGGCCACGCGCTGCTCGTGGGCGTCCCCGGGCTCGCCAAGACGCTGATGGTGCAGACGGTGGCCGAGGCGCTCGAGCTCAAGTTCGCGCGCATCCAGTTCACGCCCGACCTGATGCCGTCCGACATCACGGGCACCGAGATCATCGAAGAGGACGCCTCGACCGGGAAGCGCGCGTTCCGGTTCGTGCGCGGCCCCGTGTTCGCCAACATCGTGCTGGCGGACGAGGTCAATCGCACGCCTCCCAAGACCCAGGCGGCGCTGCTCCAGGCGATGCAGGAGCACCAGGTCACCGCCGCCGGGCAGACCCATCATCTCCCGTCTCCTTTCTTTGTGCTCGCGACGCAGAACCCGATCGAGCAGGAAGGGACGTATCCGTTGCCCGAGGCGCAGCTCGACCGCTTCATGTTCGAGCTGCGGGTGAACTATCCGTCGCAGGAAGAGGAAGAGGCGATCGTGGCGGCGACGACGGGCGACGTGACCGCCGAGGTGCGGCCGGCGCTGACGGCCGAGGACGTGCTGGCGATGCAGCATCTGGTGCGGCGCATTCCGGTGTCGCAGGCGCTGGTGCGGGCGGCGGTGACGCTGGTGCGGATGACCCGGCCCGGGAATAGCGCCGCGCCGCCCTTCATTACCGAGTATGTCTCCTGGGGGGCGGGGCCGCGGGCGTCGCAGTATCTGGTGCTGGGCGCCAAGGCGCGGGCGGCTTTGGACGGCCGGCCGATGGCGGACGAAGATGATCTGCGGCTGGTGGCGCCGACGGTGCTGACGCACCGGCTGGTGATCAATTTTGCTGCTGAGGCGGCGGGGCGGACGGCGGCGGACATCGTGGACCAGGTACTAAAAGAAGGGCGCTGGCAGCCAAAGTAGCAACCTCGCGCGCCTCAAAAATTGCGCTTGCCAGCGTTCGCCTACAGCGCTTTCGATGGCGCACCGGGCTGGCGCGATCTCGGATTGATCGCGATGGTTTACGGAAGGAACTCGGGAGCGCCGTCGTGCTGCTGAATGAACTGCGTGTACTACTGATCGAGGATTCGGAACCCGACGCCGCGCTCCTGGTCCGTGAGCTGGAACGCGCCGGGTACGAGCCGAGCGTGACCCGGGTGACCTCCCCTGCCGCCCTGGAACAGGCCCTCGACCGCCAGCCTTGGGACGTGGTTTTTTCCGACTTCACACTGCCCGGTTTTCGCGGCAGCGACGCCTTGCAAATCGTGCGCCGGCGCGATCCCGATGTGCCCTTCATTTTTGTGTCGGGGACAATCGGGGAAGAGCGCGCCGTCGAGGCGATGAAGGCTGGCGCCAACGATTACATCCTGAAGGACAACCCGATCCGACTGATCCCGGTCCTGCGCCGGGAGTTACGCGACGCCAAGATGCGTCAGGAGCACCGGCAGGCGGAACGGCGCCTAGCAGACTCGGAAGCCCGCTATCGGCTGCTCTTCGAGCGGAATCCGTTCCCGTTGTGGGTTTTCGACTTCGACACGCTACGCTTCCTGGAAGTGAACGACGCTGCCGTGCAGCACTACGGCTATTCACGAGACGAATTCTTGTCCATGACGATCGAGGCCATTCGGCCGCCGGAGGATGTCGCGGCCTTGCGCGAGCACCTTGACGCTGTAAAGCGCGGCCCGTCACCGTCTTCGATGCTCCACGTCGAATTGCGCGATGACCTGGAAGGCCTTCGATCAAACCATTTCAAGTCGGGCCCGTGGCGGCATCGAAAAAAGGATGGCAGCCTCATTGTGGTTGAGCTCTTCCGTTATACCCTCACCTGGCGAGGGCGACCGGCCGCGCTCGTCATGGCGGAGGACGTGACGGAGCGCAGACGGACGGAGGAACAGCTGCGGCAAGCCCAGAAAATGGAAGCGGTAGGACGACTTGCGGGCGGGATCGCCCACGATTTCAACAATGTCCTGACAGCGGTCTTCGGGTACGTCGATCTGCTCTAC
The DNA here is from genome assembly GCA_040901965.1 of Gemmatimonadales bacterium. GTDB lineage: Bacteria > Gemmatimonadota > Gemmatimonadetes > Gemmatimonadales > GWC2-71-9 > 20CM-2-65-7. The sequence goes on from JBBDYB010000019.1 coordinate 69,776, forward strand.
GAACAGGCCCCCGAGGAGAGCTCGACGCGCGAGGACCTACGGGAAATTCGCAAGGCCGCGGAACGTGCGGCGGGATTGACCCGCCAGCTCCTGGCGTTCAGCCGCCAACAGGTGATGGAGCCGATGGTGCTGAGCCCGAACGATCTCGTGCAAGACCTCCACAAGATGCTGGAGCGCCTGATCGGCGAAGACGTCGAATTACGCCTCGTCCTCGGACAGGACGTGGGCAACATCCGGGTCGATCCCAGTCAGGTCCAGCAGGTCCTCGTGAACCTCGTCGTCAATGCCCGCGACGCGATGCCCAGTGGCGGCCGGCTGGTGATGGAAACCGCGAATGCCGAGCTCAGCGAGCTGTATGCGAACTCGCACCTATCGGTGGTGCCCGGTCGCTACGTCATGCTCGCCGTCAGCGATACCGGCGTCGGCATGAATGCGGAGACCCAGGCACGGCTGTTCGAGCCGTTCTTCACGACGAAGGAGAGGGGGAAGGGCACCGGGCTCGGCCTCTCCACGACCTACGGCATCGTCAAGCAGTCGGGAGGCTACGTCTGGGTTTACAGCGAGCCCGGCCGCGGCACGACATTCAAGGTCTACTTCCCCCGCGTGGACGCACCGATCGAGGAGGCTCCGGCGTCCTCCAGGCCGGAGTCGGTTGCAGGCACGGAGACGATCCTGCTGGCCGAGGACGATGCGACGCTGCGCCCGCTCACCAAGACTGTGCTTGAAAGGCTCGGTTACGTCGTGCTCGAAGCGGAGAATGGGGAGCAGGCCCTGGCCAAGGCGGCGACGTACCAGGGCAGGATTCATCTGCTGATTGCGGACGTTGTCATGCCCGGCGGCAGCGGGCGCGACCTCGCGCGGCGACTCGCGGCATCCCAACCGGACACCAAGGTACTGTACGTTTCTGGCTACACGGACGACGCAATCGTCCAGCATGGGATGCTCGAAGCGGGGCTGCATTTCCTGCAAAAGCCGTTCACCCCGGCGGGACTCGCGGCAAAGGTGCGGGGGGTGCTGGACGCGCGGTGATGGTGATCAATTTTGCGGCGGCAGGAGGTCCCTATGATGGTGACGAAAGCGGTAGTCGCGTTGGTGGCCGCGGCGGCGGTGCTGGGCCCGTGTGACCCAGGGCCCACGGGGATCGTGAACGGCGCCGTAAAGGGGACCTGGGGCGGTGAGAATGCCGGGCTGATCGCGGACGACACCAGCGCGCACGTGCACATCGGCTGCACGTACGGGCGGATTCACGAGCCGATCAATCCCAACGCTCAAGGCCGATTCGAGGTTTTTGGCGAGCAGAACATCACCGCGCATCCCGTAGATCTCGGCATCCTCCATCCGGCGCGCTTCCACGGCCGGATCGCCGACGGGCGCATGACGCTCACGGTGTCGCTCACCGACACCGCCGTCACGCTCGGCCCAGTCCAGCTTGCCTACGGCAAGGAGCCGCGGATGGGTCAGTGCCCGATCTGCAGGACGACGGGGCGGGGGCGCTGATCCGCTACATCCTGATCGCAGCGATGCTCCTGGCGGCACCGGGAGGGGTGGCTGCCCAGCAGCCCGACCTCACGGCGGTCGTGGACCGCGTGTTCGCGTCCTGGAGTTCTCCGGGATCCCCCTCCCCGGGCTGCGCGGTGGGCGTGTCGCGGGGCGGCACTGTGCTGCTCACGCGCGGCTACGGGATGGCCGACCTCGAGAGCGGCCGGCCCATCACGGCCGAGACGATCTTCGAGACCGGGTCGGTCGCCAAGCAGTTCACGGCCACGGCCGTCGTGCTGCTGGCGCTGGACGGCAAGCTCGGTCTGGACGATCCGGTGCGCAAATTTGTTCCCGAGCTGCCCGACTACGGCGTGCCCCTCACGATCCGCCACCTGCTCACGCATACCAGCGGCCTGCGCGAGTGGAGCGGGCTGGTCGAGCTGCAGGGCTGGCCGCGCGGCCACCGCGCCCATACGCAGGCCGAGCTGTTCGACGTCGTCACCCGGCAGCGGGCGCTGAATCACACGCCGGGCGACTTCTACTCGTACACGAACTCCGGATACGGGCTGCTGTTCACGATCGTCGAGCGGGTGAGCGGGCAGCCGTTCAACCGCTTCATGACGGAGCGGGTGTTCGCGCCGCTGGGGATGAGCCATACGCGCTGGCGCGACGATTTCACGCGGGTCGTGCCGGGGCGCGCGCAGGCGTACAGCCGCGAAGCGGACGGCTGGCATCTCGACATGCCGTTCGAGAACGTCGTGGGTCCGGGCGGATTGCTCACCACTGTGGGCGACCTGCTCGTGTGGAACGAGGCGCTCACGAACCGTACCGCGCCGCTCAGCGCCGCGGTGGTGGACTCGCTGTCGCGACGGCCGCGCCTCGCGGGGGCCGGCAGCCGGGGCCGAGAGAGCCAGTATGCGTTCGGGCTGACGTTCACAAGCCACCGGGGCGTGCCGGAGGTATCGCACGGCGGGGCGACGGCGGGGTATCGGACGTTCCTCGCGCGCTATCCCACGGCGGGTAACCTGTCGATCGCGGTGCTGTGCAATGCCGGCAATGCGAACGGCGGCGCATCCGTGCACCAGATCGCGGACAGCCTGATCGCGGATTTCCCCAGGCGCGCTCTCGATACCACGGCGGTGGACAGCGTGCAGTTCCAGCGCTATGTGGGCGTGTATCGGCAACCGCGTACGCGGGGGCCGCTGGTCGTGAGCCGCCAGTCGGCGCGGCAGGCCCGCTCGCTGCCGGATGGATCGCTGTTCTTGCTCAACGGATCGCGCGTGCTGCGCGACACCGTGCCGGTGCGTGGGCGTGGGGGGGGTCATCGAGGCGGACCAGGACACGCTGCGTTACGAATACGTCGGCGACAAGCCGTGGGCGCCGACGCCGGCGCAGCTCGCGCCGTTCGTGGGCAGCTATCGGAGTGAGGAGTTAGGCGTGACGTACCGGGTGGGGCTGGCGGGCGACACGCTCACGGTCAGCCCGCGCCCCGGGGCGGTGCGCAAGTTCCGGCCGATCTATCCGGATGCGTTTAGCGGGGATGGCGTGGTCTGGTTTGAGCGCGACCGGCGCGGGCAGGTCATCGCGCTGCATTTCGGCCAGTCGCGGGTGTGGGACCTGGTGGTGCCAAGAGTGAGGTAATCCGCCTTGGGGATCGCACCCAGACATAGTTGTTGACACACCCCCAGCCTAGCCCCCTTCTAAGCCATCAAACACACTACAAATCAACGTGTTGACACGTCGTTGATTCGCGCGCCTAATGTAGAAGAGAATCATTAAAACGCGGGTCTCCCCGTGCCACACGCTTTTTCGCTCCGTTGTTTGGGTGGTCCTTCCTTGTTCACTGCCGCCGGTGAGCAGGTGCGGTTTCGCACGCGCAAGCATCTTGCCTTGCTCATGCGCCTCGCGCTGGAGCCCGGCAGGTACTTCACGCGTGATCACCTGACCGACTTGCTCTGGCCCACTGCCGCACCGCGGCTGGCCAATCATTCGCTTGCCCAGGGTCTTTCTGTCATCAAAGCGAAGATCGCCCGCGAGGCGGTGCTGATTCAACGGGCAACGGTTGCGCTGGCCGCCGGGTGGGTGGACGTGGACGCTCATCACCTCAGCGATGGCAGCGTCTCCATCCACGGCCCGTTCCTCGACGCCTTTGACATTCCGGCAGCTCGTCCTTTCGAGGAGTGGAAGGAGGAGTATCGCGCGCGTCTCATTCCGCAGATGCGCGACTGCCTCGTGCGCCAGATGGACGCCGCCCGTCGCATCGGCGACTTCCCAACTGTGGAGCAACGGGCCGGTCGGTTGCAGGAGCTCGACCCGCTCGCCGAGGAGGGGATTCGCGGCATCATGGAAGCGAGGGCGTGGGCGAGCGATCGGACCAACGCGCTCAAGGCCTTCGCGCGGTACGAATCCCAGCTCGCCGAGGAGCTCGGCGCGAAACCCGGAGCCGACTTGCTCCGGATGGCGGACCTGTTGCGCGATGGCCGACGTTCGCCCCCGCGGCCGGCAGTCGCCGGTTCCCCGCCCGAGCGTGTGGATCGCCGGTTCGAGCCGGAGACGCTGATTGGCCGAGAGCGCGAGTTCAGCGTCTTGTTCGATGCGTGGCTCGAGGCACGGCGCAAGACACCGCGCATCGTCGTGGTCACGAGTGACCCGGGCGTTGGCAAGACAACGCTCGTGAACGCGTTTGCGTCGAGTTGCCAGATGGATGGCGCTGTCGTCGCCCGGGCCCAGGCTTACGACGCAGAGCGTGAGTTGCCGTTTGTCGTCCTCGGCGAGCTCGTCAAGCAGCTCGCCGCGCAACGGGCTATCGGGGGAGCCGACCCTGAGGCGTTGAGTGAGCTGACACGTATCAGCACGGAAATCATCAGGGTCTTCCCGGGCGTGCCGAAGCCTGTGGAGTGGTCGCCGGAGATCACCCCGTTGCGGCTGGCGGATGCGTTTCTCAAAACCGTGCTCGCCACGGCGGGGGACAGCCCCGTGGTCTTGGTGGTTGACGACATACATGCAGCGGATAATGCGAGCACCGCGATTCTCCACTCCGTGGCCCGGAAGCTCACCGACGCGCGTGTGCTAATCATTCTCGCAGGCCGAACGAGCGAGCTGCGTCTATCAGGCGCCCCTGAAGCGCTGACGTCGGATAGTTCCATCGAGGGACTGCGTGCGCTCGAACTGGATGTGTTGCCTGCAGAGGCAGCCCATCAGCTCGTGTGGCGGCTAGCGAAGACTGCAGATCAGGTGGATCCACCCGGCGACCGGATCCTCAAGGCAGGCGGTGGTAATCCGCTGGCGATCGAGCTGCTCACTCGGGAGTGGGCCGTCCATGGATCAGCGTCGCTTCTGCATGATCTGGAAGCACTCGATACCCAGCCCGTGGCGGCGATCGGTATCCCGCGTGCTATCGGAGCCGTCTTTGAACGGCAAACTCGCCGACTGGATCCTTCAATCAGGGCGGCCCTGGATCTCGCTGCAGTGCTCGGGCGCCGCCTTACCGACGTGGCTCTATACGCAGCGGTTGACCTCTCTCCCGGCCAAGCGGCAGAAAGCTTGTCACGATTGAGAGACGAAGGTTACCTGCGGGACGTGCGCGGAGATCTCGAGTTTCGGAATGAGCTGATTCGAGCACAGGCATACTACGCCCTTGCTTTAGTAGCACGTCAGCACCTACATCGGAGAGTGGCGGAGCTTCTCATGCAAGGAAGCTCTGAAGACGACAAAGCGGTTAGTCTGGAAATTGCTTGGCATTATCTGCGAGGAGGGGACGTAGCGCGTGCTGTTCCTTTCGCACTCGACGGCGCGGAAGCCGTTCTCGCGGTAGGCGCCCCGCACGAAGCGGAAGAGATTCTCCGTGCCATTGTTGACGTCGATGATCATCGAAGTAACACGAAACGCATTCGCTTGCTGCTGGCAAGAGCCCTGGTAGAGCAATCCAGGGCAGACCCAGCGCTCCCCATAATTGAGCACCTCGCTGGTGAGGTTGGCCTAACGCTTCACGAGCAGGCGGAAGTCGCTATGCTCAGAGCCTCCGCAGAGTTTTCGTTGAACCGCGAGCCAGGAGCGAAGTATTGCGAGGTGGCGAAGCACGCGCTGGAGGCTTCCAAACACACAGGAGATCCAAGTTTGATTTCGCAAGCACTTTTCGAGTGCGCACGCGCCGGAACAGAAGAGGGTCTAACGGATCTCGTGCGGGCAGCCGAGAAAGGTATCGAAGAATTTGCAGGCATTGCCGGATTAATCACGATGCCGATGACCATCCTGACAAAGGCCTTTTGTCGCTTCTTCTTCGGCGATGCTCTCGAAGCCCTTCACCACCTCCAGAGCGTAGAGCGGCTTAGCTCGAATAGGGCAAACTGGGCGCAGCTCGCTCTCATTAATTCCGGGATTGGGATTGCAAACCACTTCCTGGGACGCTTCGGTGACGCATACTCAGCCTATTCGACTGCTTTGGATCTTGTTCGAAAGGTTGGCGATGACGCTCGAGTTTGTACTGTTGCTTCGAACCTATGCACGCTTGAGATGAACCGTGGCCATTATGAGGAGTCAATCAGGTATGGACAGTTGAGTGCCCGATTCGGCGAGGCTTCTTCCAGTGCGAGCCTTCTCATTGCATATACAAATCTGATGGATCCATATGCGCTAACGGGGCAGGAGAGCGCGGCGATGGAGTGCCTTGAAAAAGCTCGGAAGTGGCTTGTGCCGGAAAGAAGATGGAAGCTCCGTTGCACGTTTTACTTAGAGGCAGCGTCATTTGCCTTGATCCAGCGCAATGTCGCGCTTGGATTGGACCTAATCGCGCAACTGGAAGGAATCGTTCGCGGTAGGGAGGATGCTGTGCCAATGCCAGGGCCCTACTGGAAGTTGAAGTCCTTCAGGATGGCGCAACTCGGCCGCTCAGAGGAGGCTTATAGCATTGTGTCGTCGCTCGCGTCACGTTGGAGAAACAACTGCGTCTTTCACTATCTGGACATCATTGCGACCAAGGCATGGCTTGAGCATCGTGAAGAAGGTGGCATGAAGAGTGAAACGCGAGATGAATTAGGAACATTTGACTTGATCGGCGCACTGGGAAGGAAGGAATTGCTTACTCTGCAGGGATTCCTATCACCGGCGAGCGGAAGCGAAATCGGAAGTTCGGCGGCTCGGACAATTGGATCAGTCCGACAACCCGTGTTCAGGAGGCCGTTCGGGCATTCGCTCTCCTAGCTCGCCCACTGGATTCCATACTGAGAAGTGCAGCTGTCTCAGTTGTCGTTTGTGGGCCAAGGAGACGCCGAATGCCTGCTGACTTCGTGACGGTGGCTACCAGTTTGGGATCAAATTGACGCCCCGCATATTTGGCCAACTCCTCCAAAGCTCGTTGCAGAGTCAATGCTTTTCTGTACGGTCTATCTGTGGTCATTGCGTCAAGAGTGTCGGCAACCATGATGATCCGCGCACCAATTGGAATCTGCTCAGCAGCTAGTCCGTCCGGATAGCCGGTACCGTCGTAGTTCTCGTGATGATTACGAATGTCAGCCTGAACCTTGCCTCGAAATTCTCCTATTGTGCCCGCAAGGTCGGCACTGCGGACGGGATGGATCTGCATCAGCATTCGTTCCTCAGGTGTAAGGCGTCCCTCTTTCCGAAGCAACGGTGCAAATTCCTCATAGATCTTGCCAACATCGTGGAGCAGCGCAGCTGTTCCAATCTGATCAACGTGTTTGGGCGTCAAACCGATTTCCCGTGCGATCTGCCGCGCGTATTCCGACACGCGCAAAGAATGGCCTGAGGTGTAAGGATCACGAGCCTCAATCGACTTCACCATTAGCTCAAGCAACTCTCGATTCACTCGCTCGACTTGAAGATTCATCTGATACATGTGGCGCACAAAAAACAGAGGCAAGATAAGAATTGCCAATCCGATGAACTCGAGCTTGGTGTACAAGAACGCGAGAAGCACGGCTAGAGAACTGGAAACAAAGTCATACAGCAGTGACCCGCCCGCCAATTTAGACCAGGACTCCCAGACCGAGAGACGATTGAGAGTCGCAACACCAATAGCCACGCTTCCCTGATTAATGACGAAGAACGCAGCCACAAGTGCAACGAACGGAACAAAGCCGAAAGCGAAGTGATTCAGGACTATTGGCCCACCCATTGCTCGATACACGACACCACCTAATCCAACTGCGAGCATATACTGGGCAATGTTGAACCAAACGCGTATAAGGGGTTTCCGACGCACAAATGCTTCTACCACGAGCGCGGTCAGCCCACTCATGAGCATCGGCCATGGATGCTCAAAGAGTAGAACAGACGCAAGTAACGGAATGAATGCGACCGACGTCCGCACATTGCCAGAGCTTGTACGGGAAATAGGAAGGAACGACGAGTCGCAAACTATTCCCAACAGCGCAAACGCGGCCAAACCATTCCAGTATTTGGCGTCTTCGGGTAGGGGAACTCCCCACGCTGGATAGAACAAGACGAGACCCGCGCCTACTGACAACACAGCTGTCAGCAGGTAGAGCCCAGCGGAGCTGTCTCGGACGTGATCTCGGTCAGCCATTCCGATAAACCCCGGCTACAGGAGAAGAGGGGGGCCCGTGTCGTCCACTAGAGTGCCAACATACCGTCGGCGAAAAACAACCTCGCGACTGCCGTGAACAGAAAAGCGAGCAGTTGCAACATCGAGCGTCACCCCCTTACCAGGTTCGGCGAGTAGAACTGCTACTCGTTGGAGTGGCACGCCTCGCTATGGCGTACCCGACGCTCCGCTCGTCAGCTGTTCGCTACGCTCCGCTCTAGCTAGCGGTGACCAGGGGCCCCCTGTTCGAAAGTTCTGTATTCATTCAGGCAACCTTCCGTGCCCGTAACGCCTGTTGCATCGCTTCCACCACGACCGCCATCCCGTCCGCCTTGTTCACGATGGTCCGCACTCCCACCCGCCGCAGCTCGTCCTCGGCGTCCGCCGGCAACCCGCCCGTCACGATCATCACCTCGCACGTCAGGCGCTTCGACGTGTCCAGCAGCCGCTCCACCACCTGCACCGCGTTCAAGTCCGGCAGCCGGTAATCCAGCATCACCAGGTCCGGCGCCGCCCGCCCGATCTCCAGCAACCCGTCCACGCCCGTCGTGGCCGTGATCAGCTCCACGTCCGGCGTTTCCCGCTGCAGCGTCCTCACCAGCGCCTGCAAGTAGGCGGGATCGTCCTCCACCACCACCACCACCGCCCGCTCGCGCCCCGGCGCCAGATCCGCCGGCACCGTCATCCCGTGGGCGCGCAAAAACTCGGCGAGATCCGCCGACGCGACCCGGCGCCGACCCGTAGGCGTCTTGTGCCCCTTCAAATGCCCCTGATCGATCCAGCTCGCCACCGTCGCCGGCGTCACCTGGAGCACGCGCGCCACCCGCTGAGTGCCCCAATAGCGCTTGATTCTGGCAGGACTCACGGAATCCCAAATACCATCAAAACAGGAAGCCCGCTAGTAGGGATTAACCCCTAAGGGCGACACACGGGAGGGAAGCGAAACGAGGTACCACTACAGATGCTCTAATATGCTGCCACACAACGAGTTACCGCCTGGCGTCCACCCAACGATTGGTCGCATCCAGCACCGCCAGCACCGCGCTGCGCTCCGCCGACTCGCGAATCTCACACGTCCCCGTGAGCAGCTGCGCCTCCCGCCCGCCCAGCCCGTGCACCGCCACCAGCACGAATTTCCGGTCGAACGCCTCGATCAATTGCGCCCCCTCGAGCGCGATCGAGTTGTCGGGCAGCAGGTCGTCGAGACAGGTCGCCGCCGCCCGCGCCGCCGCCTCCACCCGGTTCCGCGTCGTGTCGGTTCCCAGCTCGTCGGCCTGCGCCTCCTTCTCCCCGAACGCCAGCTTCACCCGCACCTGCACCCGCTGCGGCCGGTCCGAGGGCCGCACCTCGAGGTTTTTGAACACGACCACCCGCCGTTTTGACCGCTCGGTGATCGCCTCCTGCTGCAACGCCTCGATCGGCCGCACGTCCGCGGTCTGCGCCACGCTGATCTTGCGGTGATCGATCTTGAAGCCGAGCTGCGCCATCAGCGCCGACTCGATGTTGCGCACCGTCTGCTTCGGCTGCACGTCGCTGCGCGTGAGCACGTGCACCTCGCTCACCTCGCCCAGCGGCGTCACCACCACCCGCGCCGACAGCACCCCGGTCAGCGCCGTGATCAGGTTCTCGACCCGCTTCATCCCCCACGGGTCCGGCGTGCCGCCGCTGCCGAGCGGCAACGGCTCCTGCTCCGACGAAGGGGAAGGATTCGAGGGCGTCACGTCGTCTCTCCCGTTGCCACTTGGTTCCGGCCGGCGGCCTTCGCGCGGTAGAGCGCGCGATCCGCGGCGACCAGCACGTCTTCGTCTTTCCGCTCCGGCCGGTACTCGGCCACCCCAATACTCGCCGTCACGAGCCCCGCCGGATAGCCCAGCCCGGTTCCCGCTTGCTGCACCGCGGCGCGCACCTTCTCCCCCACCACCCGCGCCCCCTCTTCCCCCGTCCCCACCAGCACGATCACGAACTCATCGCCGCCGTAACGGCCCGCCACGTCGGTGAGGCGGATGTGCGCGCTGCACTGGCGCGCCGTCTCCCGCAGCACCGCATTCCCCGCCTCATGTCCGAACTGGTCGTTCACCTGCTTGAAGTTGTCCAGATCGAGGAACAGGACCGCGAAATGGTCGCCGGTGCGGTGGCAGCGCGCGACTTCATTGGCCAGTCTATCGCGCAGCACGCGAAACGAGGCCAGCCCCGTGAGCGCGTCCACCGCCGCCTGCTGCTGCGCCACCGTCGCCTGGCGCTCGAGATAGCGGGGACACGACTTGAGGGTCGTCCGCCCCTGCGCCGCCGCCACCGCGAAGTCGCGGCACGTCGCATAGCCGCACGCGCCCGAATCCCAGGGCCGTCCGTTGGGCGCGAGGCCGATCTGCACGAGAATCTCCTCGACCGCTTCGATCGATGGCCCCTCGCCGTTCAGCTCAACGGCAAACGCCGCGCCCACCTCGATCTCGATCCCCTCGACGAGCACCGACGCCGGCGCGCGCGGCGGCTCCGTGGCGCCCACGATCTCGCGCCGCCGGAACAGCTCCTCCTTGGGCCCGAGCAGCGGATGGTCGAGGCACCCCTCGCACGGCAGGATGTCCACGAAGCCGAGATCGATCCGGTCCACCGCCACCGCCCGGGCGATCCCCTCGAGCTGGCCCATCCCGCGGACCTTGCGGAAACGGCGGCTCGACTGCCGCTCTTCCTTTAGTAAGTCGAGCGGCAGGCCGCCGGCCGTGCTCCAGAAGCGGCGCCGCTCCTCCGGGATGCGGCTGTAGTAGAGCGGCTGGTCCTGCACCCGCACGCCGCGCTTCCTCAGGATCCCCTCCAGCTCGGAGAAGGTGACCGCGGCGTCCACGTCGGGCCCGCCCTCCGTGAGGCACACGCCCGCGTACACGACCGGCGTCTCGGCCCCGTACAGCGCCTTGAGATAGCGCGCCTCGGCGGCGATCGGCGTCGCCACGGGCGCGAGATAGGGAATCAGCTCGGGATAGTGCGTGCGCACGGTCGCGACGATGACGGGACAGGTGCTGCGGATGACCGTACCCCAACCGTCCTCGGCCAACAGCGCCATGTACTCCTTGGCCACCAGCTCGTCGCCCAGGATCCCGCGGTGCACCGTCGCGTAACCTGCTGCATAACAGGCGTTTACGACCTGCTCCGGCGTCGCGGGATAAAAGTGCGCCGCCGACTCGACGGACAGGATCAAGACCGCGCGGCGGCCGAGCGCGAACTCCAGGGCGCGGGTGGCATCGCCCAAGGCGATGATCGCTTCGTGCGGGCAGGCGGGGAGGCAGAGGCCGCAGCGGGTGCAGGCCTCGTCCACGATCCAGACTTTCTGCTCTTCGACCGCGACGGCGTCGGAGGGGCACACGCGCACACACGCGAGGCATGCGACACACAACTCGGGGTCGATCTTAAAATCCACGACGCGAGCTCCGGCAGGGCGCTAGAGTCTCTGTGGGAAGGGTCGGCCTATAATGTGACGTACATCACCTGCCGTCAAGCGAGGGCGTACTCCTTCAATTTCCGATACAGGGTGCGTTCGCCGATGCCGAGGACCTCGGCGGCCTTGCGGCGGTTGCCGCGCGTTTCGCGCAGCGCCGCGTCAATCGCGGCGCGCTCCACGTCGGACATCGTCATCCCGGGCCGGTAAATCACCGGCTGGTCGGGCTCGGGCGCGGCATCGAGCGGGTCCGCCGCCGCGGGTTCCAGGCGTCTGCTCCCTGCTGACTGCTCCCTGCTCCCGCCCCCTCCCACTTCGATGACCTCGACTCGCTCCATCGGCCGCTCGTCGATGCGGCGCCGCATCTCCTCGACCTGGAGCTTCAGCTCGACGAGCGTCCGGAAGATGAACTCCAGCTCCTGGCCCGTGATTTCGCGCGACCCCCCGCCGGCGGCGGGCTGGGGAATCCGCGCCGGCAGCGTGCGCGTGCGCTCGCGGATGTCGCGCGGGATGTCGCTGGCGCGGATCTCCCCCTCGGGCGCGAGCACGACCATGGACTCGATCAGGTTGCGGAGCTGGCGCACGTTCCCCGGCCAGTCGGCGTCCACGATGATCTGCATCGCCTCGGGCGTGATGCCCTTGAACTGGCGCTCGTGCTGCGCCGAGAACTCGGCGATGAAGCGGCGCACGAGCAGCGGGATGTCGCTCTTGCGCTCGCGCAGCGGCGGCAGGTACACCGACAGCACGTTGAGCCGGTAGAAGAGGTCGTCGCGGAAGCGGGGGGGGGGGGGGGGGGGGGGGGGGGGGGGGGGGGGGGGGGGGGGGGG
>JBBDYB010000020.1:0-81590 GCA_040901965.1 Gemmatimonadales bacterium
CCGACCGAGTGGCCGGGCTTGACGGGGTACGCCGCTTCACAGAAAGCTGCGGCGCGCTGAAGAAAAACTCATTCCACAATCTACGCGCGCCGGCAGCTTCAAGCGCGTGTTAGGCACCGGCCGCCTCGGCCTCGATGCCAAGGGTCAAGGGAAACGCGTGGCCGGTGTCACGGCGTACTGCGCCGCGCGGCTTCAGACGCTCGATCAAGGCGCCCCTGTGAGCGTGTACACGGTCGCGAGGGAACTCGGCCACGGTGGCGACGCGCTTGTACGGCGGGTCTACGGCCACCTCGGCGCCGTGCGCCACCGCTCGCGGGCTGTCGAGTACCGCATCGAGCAGCACCGGAAGGCGCTGCGGGAACGGCTGGCCCGGCTGCGGGCTGGAGCCCTCGCAGACGCCGCCTCCGCGTAGGTGCGTCAGTCGCGTTCATTCGCGGTCGGGCGGGTTCGCGTCTTCAGAAATGGCCCTATCGCGCTTCCGGTCCTTAGAACGAGCGAAGTATCCTCCGGGCCGTATCGCGCACCTGCCCTCAGTGACAGAACAGCGCCAATGGCGAGCGCGCGGGGCGGCGCGGGTCAGCGCTCCTATGCTCAGAGCCGCCTACGAACGTCAGCCAGCGCTGGCGTGCCTCGCCTTAGGAGCTGGTGGGGCAACCCGTGGGGGTTCGAGTCCCTCCGGTCGCATCCAGAGGGTTAGTCCATGCACGCCCGCGCTCGTGCCTGTGCGCAGAGTGCCAACGCAACACCGTTGGTCCAACCAAAGCCGTCCTGCGTCGGATACTCACCGCCTCCCGCTCGCCGCCCGAGATTCACGACGTCGTACTTCTCCATCATCCGCCCCGTGGCGCGATAGGTCCGGCGGTTCAGCGCCAACCAGCGGCTGGCGGCGCGGTCTGCGAGGTCCGCACGCCCGTAGCGCCGTACCCCCTCGATGGCCAGCCACTCGAGCGGCGGCCAGCCGTTGGGGGCGTCCCATTGCTGGCCTGAGGCGATCAACGTCGTGACGAAGCCCCCGGGCTTGAGGAAGTCCCGCTCGAGGCGCGCGGCCACGTGAGTGCCTTGATCGGATGTCGCGATGCCGAAGTACAGCGGCGCGGCGGCCGCCAAGGTGGGGCGATCCCGCACCCGATCGCCGCTCCGCCAGCGAATGTCAAAGAAGAATCCCTCGTCGGGATCGTACATGGTGAGGATTGCCTGCCGGCGCGCTTCTGCCTGTCGATTGAAGCGACCGGCGACTTCCTCGTCCCCGGCGTTGCGGCGGAACACCCGTAGGGCGGCGATGGTCCGTTCCGCAGCATGCAGAAGGCTGTTGAGGTCGACTGGGATCAGCTCCGTGGTCTCGAGCGTCCGCAGATCCTTCGGGTCCCGCATCCAGCGGCTGGAAAAGTCCCACCCGCTCTCGGCGGTAGCCCGCGCGTTTCGAAAAAACGCCTCGCGCTGCTCTACGGGAAGCGTTTGCGCGACCTCGTAGTCGGGGCGGAAGGACTCGGGCCGCGGCTCCGCTCCGTCGTCCCAGTACCGGTTCAACACGACACCGTCGGGCATCCGCACGACCCGGCGGTAGACCTGGCCCGGCGCCAGCTGGTCCGCTCCGTCCATCCAAAATGCGTGTTCCCGCTCGAGCGCGTCGAGATAGATCAATACCTGTGCGGTGTCTGTCGCACGCGCGTACAGACCGACCATCGCGGCGAAAAACGGCGGCTGGCTGCGTGTCAGGTAATAGGTGCGGTTGCCATTCGGGATGTGGCCGATGGTGACGATCAGGTGCGCGAAGTTGTCGAGCATACTGCGCACCAGGTCGGTCCGGCCGCTCGCGACGAGGCCGAGCATCGTGAAGTAGGAGTCCCAGTAGTAGATCTCCCGGAACCGGCCGCCCGGGACGACGTATGGATTTGGCAACGGAATCAATGACGACCGGGCATCCGCGCTGTCGGGCGAGCGCGTGAGCACGGGCCAGAGCGCCCCGATGTGCTGCTCGACGCTGTGGGTTGTGGTAGTCCGATACCCATCCTCCGCGGGCCGCGGCAGCTCGAAGTTCTGCTCGACAAACGACCGCAGCTCGAATCCGGCGGCCGCCCGCGCGGAATCGTAACGGGCCGCGATCTGAGCGGGCGTGAACCGCGGCCGAGCGTCCACGAATGTCTTCGAGTCCTCGAAGATCCCGGACAACTGCACGGCGGAGAACAGCGCCCCGAGGTCGTGTGCGGGATCGTAGCCGGACGGCCCGACGGTCGGACGGCCGGACGGCCGGCATGCGGCCGCGACAGCGAGCAGCAGCACCACCGCGCACCGCGCACCGCGCACCGCGCACGCCGTCTTCAGGCGAAGATGATCCACAACACTCCCAGAATCCCGCAGAGCACAATCGATAGCGTGATGTCGAGCCGCTTTTCGCGCGAGCCATCCGTATCAGCAGGTGCGGGCGTCCCCGGGCCGGCGCCGCCGTACGTCAGACCGGCAATCTGTGCGGGTGATGGCGCAGGCGTGAGCATGCTGATGCCGACGAGCACGAACGTGCAGATCGCGAACAGCAGTACCGCGAAATGCAGGAAATTGATCTCCGCGAACCACGCCCAGGCGCTGCCATCCGCCAGATTGGTTTTCGCCGGTCCGTTCGCGAGCTCGAGGATCAGGCGCAGCGCGCCCAAGACGAACCCGGTACACAGCGACGCCATCGCTCCAGTCCCGTTCAGGCGGCGGAAGAACAGGCCGAGCAGGAAGCAAGCGGCGATCGGCGGGGCGATGTACGCCTGCACGCTTTGGAGATAAATGTAGAGCTGCGACGAGATGTACTTCATGAAGGGGATCCACAGCAGGCCGAGGATCACGAGCAGGCCGGTGGCGATGCGCCCCACGGTGATGAGCTGCAGCTCGGTCGCCGCGGGCCGGAGTTTGCGGTACACGTCCCACGTGATCAGCGTCGAGCACGAGTTGAACACCGACGCGAGCGAGCTCATCAGCGCCGCGAGCATGCCGGCCAGCACCAACCCTTTGAGCCCAATGGGAAGCAGGCGCGTGACGAGCGCGGGGAACGCCGCATCGCTCGCGCCGGTGCGAATGTCCGTGTACAGGGCTGCGGCGATGACGCCCGGCAACACGAAGATGAAGACCGGCAGAATCTTCAGGTACCCTGCGAAGATCGCGCCGCGGCGCGCGTCGGTGATACCGCGCGCGGCCAGGACGCGCTGCACGATGACCTGGTCGGTACACCAGTACCAGACACCGAGAATCGGCGCGCCGAACACGATCCCGGTCCAAGGGAATGCCGGGTGATCGGAGGGCTTCCACATCGAGAAGAAATCCGGTGGCACGCTCGCTTGCAGCCCGCTCCAGCCGCCGAGCGCCTGCAGGCCGAGGATCGTGAGCAGCAGCGAGCCGAGGATCATGACCAGCGACTGCGCCACCTCCGTGTAGATCACGGCCCGCAGCCCGCCGGCGATCGTATAGGCGCCGGTGACGATGACGATGGCCGCGGCGCTCGTCCACATGCCGAACCCCGTCACTTCGCGCACGACCAGCGCGCCCGCATACAGCGTGACGCTGATCTTGGTCAGCACGTACGCGACGATTGAGACGGTGGTGAGATACCAGCGCGAGGCGGCGTTATAGCGGCGCTCCAGGAACTCGGGCATCGTGTACACGCCGCTCTTCAGATAGAAGGGCACGAACACCCATCCCAACAGCAGCAGGATGAGGCAGGCCAGCCACTCGAAGTGGCCGACCGCCAAGCCGCTCGCCGCTCCGGTCCCCGCCAATCCGACGAGGTGCTCGCTCCCGATGTTCGACGCGAACAAGCTGGCGCCGATCGCCAGCCAACCCACGTCGCGGCTCGCCAGAAAGTAGTCGGAGCTCAACTTCTTCTCGCGCAGCGCCGCCCACCAGCTGATCCCGAGCAGAAACGCGAAGTACAGGACGATGATCACGATGTCGAAGGCCGCAATCGAACCCATGGGTCACCTTCCAGGAGGTGAGAGCCGCGCGAGCAGGAACTGCACGGCAAGGTCGGTGAGGCTCCAAAGCTGTACATCGGAGCTCGAGCCGTAACGCATCGGGCGCAGGCTCGGGCCGTCGATACGATAGCTCCACAACTCGGCGTACCTGAGGCCCGAACGCTCCACGGCGTCGCGGATCGAGTCGAGCGCCGCGGCGCGCTGGCGCACGGCCAGCGCCGCGAGCAGCGTGTTCACATCCCGCCCCCAGACGACGCGCGGTGAATGATAGAGGTCGCGCTCGAACATGTCCCAGACGGCGGCGGGGGCGTACGCATCATTCGTCGCGACCGGCCCGACGCCGTCGATGAACAGCCCCACCGGGTAGGGCAGCAGAAAGGGACGCACCAGCTCGCGCTCACGCTCCGTGCCGAGACGCTCGAGGAGCAGCCACATGGCCGGGTCCGTGCTCATCACCGGGATGGGATGGCCGACGCTGTCGAGTGAGACCGCGGGGAAGCGCAGCGTGTCGGATGGAAAGCCGGAGCGGGCCAGCACCGCCTCCCAATGTGCTCGCTCCGGCTCGGGCAGTGAGGCGAGCTTCGCGCGCACTCTCGCCTCGACCTCGGCCGGCGCCAGCGCGACCGCGAAATGGCGCGCGGTGCCGCGCCAGGCAGCGGCCGCCTGCGCGATGGCGGGCGCGTCGGCGATCCCCGGCTGCCCCAGCGCACGCAGCGTGCTGTCGATCGTGCCGATCGCGCGCAGCGCCGCCGGTACCCAGACGACGTTGACGTCGAACGCGAAGCGGCCGCCGGCGTAGCCCACGCGGCTGTCGCGCCAGCTGCCGGGGTGCCACCAGCCGTCGTCGTCACGCCGGAAGCCGACGAGATTCAGGGCCACGGGCTCGCGCGCGTACGCAGCGGCCTGCCGCCCGACGTACGCGAGGTTCCGGCGGAGCGCCGCGCCCCAGCGCGCGATGAAGCGACGCTTGCGGACGTCGGGGACGGCGGCAGCGGCGAAGTAGCGGCCCGCGACGACCGGCAGCTGAAAATCGTCGTCCACCATCCAGTAGTTCTCGCGCGGCGCCTGGAGATTGCGCAGCAGCCTGCTGTCGCCGGTCCGCAGATACTCGGCGGCATGCTCGCGGATCGCCTGGCCGCCGAGCGCCTCCTCGTGGCTCACCTCACCGTCCGGGGCGAGCTTCGCGAGCGCTGCCGCCATCACGAACTCTGCCATCGTGTCGGACCAGACCGGCTCCATGAGCAGCGCGGTCATCAGCATGTCGCGACCGAAGTACGTGGCATAGTTCGGCAATCCCGCCATCAGCTTCTCGCGTGAGCTGAGCAGCTCGAACCCGCGGATCTCCCGCTCCAGGCGGGGGGAGCCGAGCGAGTCGGCGAAACGCCGGAACCGGTCGTTGAAGATCGCCGCGCGGCTCAGCGGGTGCAGCGCCGCGCCATCGGTGGCGATCTCGATGGTGAGCTCGACCGGCTCGGCACCGAGCGGGCGGACCGTGACGACACGGCCCGCGCGCAAGCCCTGGGAGCGGCGCGCATCGCCGCTGAGCGTCAGCCACAGATGGTTCCGCCCATCGAGGCTCGGCTGCGTCACGCGGACCGCCCAGCGCGTCGCCGTGCGGCTGATCGCGAAGCGCGGAGTGAGGCGGTCGCGATACGGCTTGCCGAGCCGCTCGGCGAGCTGCGTGAATTCGGGAACGACGAATGTGGGCGCATCAATGGGATCGCGGTGGCGTCCCGCGTAGCCGAAGTCCCGCTCGATGCGCATCGAGCCGAGCAGGAAGTGGCCGATCCGGATCGACCGCCCGCCCGGCGCCGTCAGCGAGTAGCGTAGCCAGCGCCGACCGCCCCGACCGCCCGTCGCGCCGACCGTCGCTCTCCCTTCACCAAAGGCGACCGCCGCCGCTTCGACCGCCGCATTTGTATCTGCCCGCACCGTAAAGCCGATGCTCTCGTTCAGCGCGTCGGCCCAGAGGTGGACGACGCGGCCGGTCTTGCCGTCGAGATAGATCTGCACGGCATTGCCGCGGGCGTCGCGATACACGCGCGTCGTGTACCCCGCGTAGGCCGCGGGATCGTCGAGGCCGGGCTCGGGAAAGGCCACGTAGGGGGCCTGGGAGGCCTGCGCGGCCAGCAGCAGGGCGAGCACGTGCATGGGGGCGCGGAAATCGTACGCCATTCGGGGCCCCCCGGCCAGCGCCCGGCCACCCTTGACAGCGCCGGACACGGGGGCCATTTCGGATGGAACAGACTGGTTCCCGTACCGCTGAGCTGACCCGCCGCGGAGGAGAATTCGATGCGATTGACTCGCTACGCCGTTCCGGCGCTCGTCGGTGTCCTGTTGTGGGCGGTCCCGCTCCGCGGGCAAGGCCCCACCGGCTCGATTACCGGACAGGTGACGGACATCGGCACGCAGCAGCCCCTTTCCGGCGTCTCGATCCGGGTCCTGGGAACACCACTCGGAACGCAGACCCGATCGGACGGCGGCTACACCCTGACCGATATACCCGCGGGTGCCCAACGACTGCGGGTGACGCGGATCGGCTACTCGCCGCTGGAGCAGGAGGTCACGGTGACGGCTGGAGGGACGACCCCGGCGAACCTGGCGCTGCAGCCGCAGGCGGCGATTCTCGAACCGGTGGTGGTGACCGGCTACGGCACGCAGCGCCGCGAGGCGATCACGGGCTCGGTCGCGACGGTCGACCCCACCACGGCCAATGTCGGCGTGCTCACGAACGTGAACGGGCTGCTGCAGGGCCGGGCCGCTGGTGTCAATATCACGACGAACAACGGCGAGCCCGGGGCCGGTGTGCAGATCCGCATCCGCGGCGCGACGTCCCTCAGCGCCAGCAACGAGCCGCTCTACGTCATCGACGGCGTGCCCATCACGAACGTGGAATCCGAAGCGGCCGGCTTCGGCATCGGCGGCAGCCCCCCGCTGCCCCGCAGCCCGCTGAACCTGCTCAACCCCTCCGACATCGGCTCGCTCACGATTCTCAAGGACGCGTCGGCGACGGCCATCTACGGCAGCCGCGGCGCCAACGGCGTCATCTTGATCGAGACGAAAAAGGGCGCCTCGGGCGGGGCGTCCATGACGTACGACAGCTATGTGGCGACCGCGTCGCCTTACAAGTCCTTCGACGTGCTCACCGGCGACGAATACCGCCAGTTCGTGCAGGGCCAGGTGGCGATTTACAATGTGGATACGACTGTCGTAGGTGTTGATACGACCATTACGACGACGGGTCTGCCCCCGTCGTCTCTTACCGGACTCGGGACGGCCAACACGAACTGGGCCAAGGCGGTGAACCGCACCGCCGTCACCCACAATCACAACCTGTCGTTCACCGGCGGCAGCGATATCACGCGTTATCGGGCATCGTTGAACTTCATGAACCAGCAGGGGGTGGCGCTCAGCAGCGGGTTCCGGCGCATCCAGGGTCGCCTCGGCGCCACGCACTTCGCCCTGAACAATCGCCTTCGCATCGGCCTCAATGTGACGACCTCGCAGGCGAACAACGACTATCTCGCCTATGAGAACTCAGGCGGCTTCGAAGGCGGCGTGTTCCAGAACGTGGCCGTCTTCAATCCGACGCAGCCGGTGACGGTCACCGATTCAACGGGAACCCGTTACTACGAGATCGGGGCCGGCTCGCAGTCGGTGCGCAACCCGGTGGCGCTGGCCGAGCAGATCCAGGACTTCGGCACCACGAACCGCACGCTCGGCAACGTATCAGCTGACGTGGACCTGCTGCCCGGCCTCACGGGGCGGATCAACGTCGGCGTGGACAAGTCGGGGAGCGTGCGGCAGATCTATCTCCCCAGATCCAGTCCGGTAGGAGCCCAGTTTGGGGGGCTCGCGCAGCAGATAAATCGCGACAACCAGTCCAAGACGTTTCAAGGTATGCTGACCTACACGCGGCAGTTCGCCGGCGTGCACGACCTCGACGTCGTGGGGGTGTACGAGTTCTCGGAATTCCGGATCGAGGAGTTTCGGGCCGAGGCCCGGAGCTTCCTCACCGATGTCACCGGCTTCAACAGCCTGAGCAGCGGAAGCGTGCAGGTGACCCCGCAGTCGTTCCGGACCGACGAACGATGGATCTCCTTCATTACCCGGGCGAGCTACGGATATAAGCAGCGGTACTTCGTGACGGGCGTGGTCCGCCGCGACGGCCGGTCCGCGTTCGGCGCGGATCATAGGTGGGCGACGTTCCCGGGTATCTCCGCGTCCTGGCACATGAGTGAGGAGACATTCATACCCAAGGGTCCGTTCTCGGACTTGCGCCTGCGCGCCGGGTATGGCGTGGTGGGCAACCCCGGCGTTCCGCCCTATTCATCGTTGATCACGCTGGAAGCTAGCGGCGGGGCGAAGTATGTCTTCGGCGATGCGGTCGTCATCGGGTTCGCCCCAGTGCGCAATCCCAACCCCGACTTGCGGTTCGAGAAGACGTCGCAGGTCAACGTTGCCTTGGATTACGGCCTCCTGGACAATCGCGTGTCGGGCAGTCTCGAGTACTACGTCAAGAATACGTCCGACCTGCTGCTCTCAGTGCCCGTCGCACAGCCGGCGCTCGCGACCGACAGGCTCCAAAACATCGGCGCGGTGCGCAATCGGGGCCTCGAGCTGTCGCTCGACGCCCTGGCGATGAGCCGGCCAGATCTGACCTGGCGAGCGGGGCTGGTCTTCGCGATGGAGCGGAATAAAGTCGTCCATCTCGGCGAAAACTGCGGGCAGCCAGGGAATGTGGAACCGTGCTACCTGTCCCTCCCCACCGGCCGCGTCAGCGGGCAGGGTCAGTCCGATCAAATCGCCCAGCGCATCATCCCAGGCCAATCGCTGGGCACGTTCTTCGGACCCCGATTCGTCGGGGTGAACGCGCAGGGCAAGCAGCTGTTCGCCTGTTCGGCAGGCAGCGCGGGCTGTGTCAACGGGCAGACGACGACGCCGCTCGCCGCCGACTACGCCGTCATCGGCAACGCCTATCCGGACTTCACGCTCGGCCTGCACAGCACCGTGACCTTCGGCAAGGTCGACCTCAACGTGCAGATGCGGGGCGCGTTCGGACAGGAAGTGTTCAACAACACCGCGCTCGTCTATTCCACCAAGAGCAACGCGCTCCAGGGCAAGAACTTCCTGCGTGACGCCCTAACCGATCCGACCGACATCCGCGAGCCGGCCATTTTCTCGTCGCGCTGGGTCGAAGGAGCGTCGTACGTGCGGCTGCAGAATGTCACCGTCGGCTACTCGTTCAGGCTCCCCGGGCCGCCGGGCGCGCCCCGATCCGCCCGGATCTACGTGTCCGGCGACAACTTGGTGCTCTTGACCGGCTATTCCGGCCTCGACCCCGAAGTCCACCAGGAAGTCGGCCTCGCCTCTTTCGGCATTGATTATCTTAGCTATCCACGGCCACGCACCCTGACGGCAGGCGTGCAGATTGCGTTCTAAGAGGAGACCACCTATGACGACATCAATCCGAGGTCCGGGGCTGTGCGCGCTGTTGCTCCTGTCGCTGGTACCCATGCAGGGGTGCACCGATCTCACCGAGACGCCCTCGAGTGCCATTACGCCCGAGAATTTCTACCGCAACGAGGCCGAAGTGCTCGGCGGCCTGGCGTCGGTGTACGCCCAGCTCCGGGGCACACTGGAGGAATACTGGAATGCGACGGAGGTCAGCTCGGACGAGATAATCGTCCCCACGCGGGGCTCGGACTGGTACGACAACGGCGTGTGGCTCGAGCTGCAGCGGCAGACGTGGACGGCGTCGAGTCCGTCGGTCGGGTTCATGAACGGGGCCTGGAACGTCTCCTTCACCGGCATCGCGCGCGCCAACGTGCTGCTCGACGCGCTGACGAGGGTGACCGTGCCCAATCAGGCGGCGATCGTCGCCGAGCTGCGGACGCTCCGAGGCTTCTATTACTACCTGCTGATGGACATGTTCGGCGGCGTGCCCATCGCCACCACGACCGAGATCAAGGCGCGGCCCCGCGCCACACGCGATTCGCTGTTCCAGTTCATCGAGTCGGAGCTGCTGGACGCACGTACGGACTTGCCCGTCAGTTGGCCGGCGACCTTCCACGGCCGCCTGACCAAAGGCGCCGCCGACGCCATCCTGGCGAGCATGTATCTCAACGCCGGCGTATGGATGAAGAACACCGGCGTCAGTGCCACATCCTACAACACCTGCCTCGGCGTCACGGTCAGCGGCGGAGTGGACGCCTGCCAAGCCGCGATCGATGCCGCCGATCGCATCATCAATTCCGGGCAGTACAGCCTGGCGGCAAACTGGCGCTCGAACTTCACCGCCGACAACCAGACGTCCCCCGAGAACATCATGGTCGTGAAGTTTACGAACAAACCCGACGTGGGACTGAACTTCATTATGCGGGCGCTGCATTACAACCAGTTGACCAACGCCACGCCCTGGAACGGGTTCGCGACTCTGGCGCAGACCTACAACGCCTTCGACGCGGATGACCAGCGTCGGCAGATGTGGCTGGCGGGCCCGCAGACCAACGTCGAAACCGGCGTACCAGTGAACGACCGGCAGGGCAACCCGCTGGTCTTCACGACGACGATCGGCGACATAACCGCGGCGACCGAAGGCGAAGGCGTCCGCTACTACAAGTATCCGGCCGATCCCAATC
This sequence comes from Gemmatimonadales bacterium, assembly GCA_040901965.1. Taxonomy (GTDB): domain Bacteria; phylum Gemmatimonadota; class Gemmatimonadetes; order Gemmatimonadales; family GWC2-71-9; genus 20CM-2-65-7. Next base: position 10,592 of record JBBDYB010000020.1, read on the forward strand.
GGCCCGAGGGCCAGCTCAACGGCAACGATTACGCCCATTTCCGCCTCGCCGAGATCCATCTGATCAAGGCCGAGGCGCTGAACGAGCAGGCGCCGGGGAGCGCCGCTGCGCTCCTTCTGGTGAACACGCTGCGTGCCCGGGTCTTCAATCCGCCGGAGCCGCTCGTCGGACCCATCGACCGCGCGGCACTGCTGCGGGAGCGCCTGTTTGAGCTCGCAACGGAGGGCAGGCGGCGCCAAGATCTCGTCCGGCATGGCCGCTACATCGAGGCCTGGGAGTTCAAGGCGGCGGGGACGCCCAACCTCATCCTGATGCCGATTCCGCAGACGCAGATCGACGCCAACCCGTTGCTAGTGCAGAACCCGGGCTACTGATTGAGCTGGGTGGTGCGCAATGAACGTGTAGGGGCGCGGCATGCCGCGCCCCTACCGCGTCTCCGGACCCTCCTGATCTCCGCCACCGGGCTCCTCGTCGCGTGCTCGGGCGCCGGCAGCGCGCCGTCCGGTCCCACACTGTTCACCCGCCTCCCCTCCAGTCAGACCGGCGTCCGGTTCGAGAACCGCCTGACCGAGAGCCGCGAGCGGAACGTCTTCACGTACCGCAATTTCTACAACGGCGGCGGCGTCGCGCTCGGCGACCTGAGCGGCGACGGTCTCCCGGAGCTAGTGCTCACCGCCAACCAGGGGGGCCCGCGACTGTACCTGAACGGTGGCGGCTTCCGTTTCCGCGACGTGACCGCCGAAGCCGGCATCACCGGCAAGCGCGCCTGGACCACCGGCGTCACCCTCGCCGACGTCAATGGCGACGGCCGTTTGGACATCTACATCTGCCACGCCGGGAAAACCGATGGCAAGGACCGCGCCAACGAGCTCTACATCAACCAGGGGCTGAACGCCAACGGCGTGCCCACGTTCGTCGAGCGGGCGGCGGCCTACGGCATCGCCGACACCGGCTACTCGACCCAAGCCGCCTTCCTCGACTACGACCGCGACGGCGATCTGGACCTGTTCCTGATCCGCAACTCGCCCAAGCCGGTCGCGAGCTTCGGCCTGCGGAATCAGCGCAACGTGCGCGATCCGCTCGGCGGGGCGGAGCTGTACCGCAACGACGCCGGGCACTTCGTGGACGTGAGCGCGCGCGCCGGCATCTTCGGGGGCGAGATCGGGTTCGGCCTTGGCGTCGCCGTGAGCGACGTCAATCGCGACGGCTGGCCCGACATCTACGTCGCCAACGACTTCTTCGAGCGCGACTACCTGTACATCAACAAGCGCGACGGCACCTTCAGCGAAGGACTCGACCGCGACGCGCCCTCGCTCAGCTACTTCTCGATGGGGCTCGACATCGCCGACGTGAACGACGACGGCTGGCCCGACATCTACACCACCGACATGCTCCCCGAGGACGATCGCCGGCTCAAGACGACATCGTCGTTCGAGGGCTGGGACGTCTACCAGGCCAAGGTGAAGGACGGGTATCACTACCAGTTCATGCGCAACATGTTGCAGGTGAGCAACGGCAACGGCTCGTTCAGCGACGTCGGGCAGATGGCCGGTGTCGCCCGGACCGACTGGACCTGGAGCGCCCTCCTCGCGGACCTCGATCTCGACGGCCGCAAAGACATCTTCGTGACGAACGGCCTCGCCCGGGACGTCACGTCGCAGGACTACGTCGCCTTCCTCGCGAACGACCAGACGATGCGCGCGGCGACGCGCGGCAAGCGCGTCGACTTCATGGGGCTCATCGGCGCGATGAGCTCGACCAAGCTGTCCGACTACGCATTCCGGAATGAAGGCGACCTGATCTTCTCCAACCAGAGTGCCGCCTGGGGCGTCAATGTGCCGAGCTTTTCGAACGGGGCGGCCTACGGCGACCTGGACGGCGATGGGGCGCTCGACCTGGTGGTGAACAACGTCAACGACGAGGCCTTTATCTACCGCAATAACGCCCGGACGCAGCTGCCCCAGAATCGGTACCTGCAAGTACAGCTCGAGGGCGAGGCGCGGAACCGTTTCGCCGTGGGGGCCAAGGTGACCGTCCGCCTCGGCGACCGACTCTCCATGCAGGAGCTCGCTCCCACGCGCGGATTCCAGTCCAGCGTCGACTATACCCTCACGTTCGGACTGGGCGCGATCGATACCGCGCAATCGGTGACCGTCGAATGGCCCGACGGGCGCGTGAGCACCCTGACGCACGTGGCCGCCAACCAGCGGATCACGGTCAGGCAACGGGACGGCCGCGTGGCACCGCCCGTCCGCCCGACCGCCCGTCCGCCCGTCTTCACCGACGTGACGGACCGGGTCGGTCTCGATTTCGTCCACCACGAGAACGCCTTCGTAGACTTTGACCGCGAGCGCCTGATCCCGAAGATGCTGTCGACCGAAGGGCCGTTCCTGGCCGTCTCCGATGTGAACGGCGACGGCCTCGACGATTTTTTCATCGGAGGCGCGAAGGATGCGTCGAGTGGGATCTACGTACAGCAGGAGGACGGACGCTTCGTCGCCACGAATCAGTCGCTGCTCGCCCGGGACCGTATCTCCGAGGATCTGGGCGCCGCGTTCTTCGACGCAAATGGCGACGGCCACGCCGACCTCTACGTGGTGACCGGCGGCACCGAGTACGCCGACCAGGCGCCCGCGCTGGAAGACCGGCTGTACGAGAGCGACGGCCGGGGGGGCGGCACGTTCCGAAAGACGAGCGGCCGGCTGCCGCCTCTCTACGCCAGCGGCTCGCGCGTGGCCCCGGCCGACTTCGACGGGGACGGCGACATCGATCTGTTCGTCGGCGGCCGCGCCGCGCCGTGGCGGTACGGGATCGATCCGCCCAGCTCCCTGCTGCGCAACGACGGGAGGGGCGCGTTCACCGACGTCACGCCGCAGGTGGCCCCCGAGTTGGCGCACGTCGGCATGGTCACGGACGCCCTGTGGATCGACCTGGACGGCGACCGCCGCACGGACCTCGTCGTGGTGGGCGAATGGATGCCGATCACCATCTTCCGCAATACCGGCACGAAGCTCGCGCGCCTGGCGACGCCGGGCCTCGAGCACAGCTCCGGCTGGTGGAACCGGATCGTGGCCGCCGATTTCACGGGCGACGGCCGACTCGACTTCGTCGTGGGCAACCTGGGATTGAACACGCGTCTGCAGGCCAGCGCCGCCGAGCCGGCGACGATGTACGTCAAGGATTTCGACGCGAACGGATTCGCCGAGCAAATCGTGTGCTACTACACGGACGGCGTCAGCCTACCGCTGGTGCTGCGCGACGACCTCATCCGGGGCCTGCCCTACCTCAAGGCGCGCTACCTCAAGTACTCGGACTACGCCGGCCAGACGGCGCAGGACATCTTCGGGGAGCGCGGGTTGGCGGATGCCGTCGTGAAACGCGCCGAGACGTTCGCCACCGCGCTGGCGAAAAACAACGGCGACGGCTCATTCACGCTCATGCCGCTGCCGCGCGCAGCGCAGATCGCGCCGATCTACGGCATCCTGCCGTCCGACTTCGACGGCGACGGCCATCTGGACCTGATCGTGGCCGGGAATTTCGACGGCGTAAAGCCGGAGATCGGGCGGATGAACGGGAGCTACGGGCTGTTGCTGCGGGGAGACGGCAAGGGACAATTCGCGCCGGTGCGAGCGGCGGAGAGCGGGTTCTTCGTCCCAGGGCAGGCGCGCGACATCCAGCGCCTCAAGACGCGACACAGCGACCTGTACGTCGTGACGCGGAACAACGATCGGCCGCTGTTCTTCCGCGCCGCAGTGAGGAGATAGGCGCATGAAACGACCGTTGCTCTTGCTCTCGGCCCTCTTCGCGGTTGCCTGCACTCGGGGGTCCGACGACAATCGAACGCGGCCGGCCGATGCGGCCCTGCTGCATGAAGCGGTGGACAATCTGACCAGCGTGATCGTGTACGACATTCTCAACCCGCCGCAGGCCAGCCGGGTGTACGCCTACGCCAGCATCGCCGCCTACGAAGCCCTGCGTCACCCGTACCCGCAGCAGCGGTCGCTGGCGGGACAGCTGAAGGGCCTGACCCCTGTACCGGTGCCGGATTCCGGCGCCGAGTACTACCTGCCCCTCTCGAGCATCCATGCGTTCATGACGGTCGGCCGCGCGATGACGTTCTCGCGCGGACGCATGGACTCGCTGCGCACCGCGCTCGAGCAACGGATTCGCGGCACGGGAATCTCCGGGCCCGTGTTCGAACGCTCCATCGCGTACGGCGACACGGTCGCGCAGCACATCCTGGCCTGGGCGGCGGGCGATCACTACCTCCAGATCCGTGGCTATCCGAAGTACACCGTCACGGCGGCGGCGGGCCGCTGGCGGCCCACCCCACCGGCCTACATGGATGCGGTGGAGCCGAACTGGAACCAGATGCGCCCGTTCGTGTTGGATTCGGCGAGCCAGTTCCGGCCTAAGCCGCCCCCACGATTCGACATGAAAGCGGGGAGCCCGTTTTACCGGCAAGTCTTGGAGGTATACGAGACTGGCAAGTCGCTCACGGAGGAGCAACGCGCGATCGCCGCGTTCTGGGACTGCAATCCGTTCGTCATGCACGTGCAGGGCCACACGATGTTCGCGACGAAAAAGATCACACCGGGCGGGCATTGGATGGGGATCGTGGGGGTCGCATCGCGCAAAGCCAACGCCGACATGATGCGATCGGCCGTGGCCTACGCGCGCATGGCGATTGCCCTGGCCGACGCGTTTTTGAGCGTCTGGGACGAGAAGTACCGCAGCAACCTGATCCGGCCTGAAACCGTGATCAATCAGTACCTCGACGAGCGGTGGCAGCCGCTCCTGCAGACGCCGCCGTTCCCGGAGTACACGAGCGGGCACAGCGGCATTTCGACCGCCGCGGCCACGGTGCTGACGGACGTGTTCGGTGAGGGGTTTGCCTTCACGGACAGCGTCGAGCTCGCCTACGGCCTGCCGCCCCGGTCCTTCACGTCATTCAAGGAAGCGGGCGCCGAGGCGGCCATCAGCCGCCTGTACGGCGGGATCCACTACCGCATGGCGATCGAGGAAGGGATCGGCCAGGGGCGCGGTGTGGGCGAGCTCGTGGTCCAGCGCGTCCGGACGAGCGTGGCGAATCACTGACCGGGACGCTTCGTCTTGATCACGATCACGCCGTTCGCCGCCTCCCCACCGTACGTGACCATGCTTACGGCGTCCTTGAGGACCTGAATGGACGCGATGTCATTCGGATTAAGCCCGGCCAGGCTCCCGTCCGACCCCGGCCGGACTCTGATGCCATCGACCACGTACAACGGCTCGTTATCGCCGCGCAGCGACGTGGCGCCGCGGATGCGGATCGCGGTGCCGCCGGAAGTCCGCGTCACGGTGACGCCCGGGAACCGGCTCATGAGCTGCTCTTCGATGGGCTGCGCGGGCGCGCGTCCAATGTCCTCCGAGGTCACGCTCGCATCGGCAGGGCGGCTTTGGGGTGGCGTCTTGTGCCCCGCACAGGCGGTGATGCTTCCGACGAGCATGGCAGCGGGCAGGACTCGCGCTGGGAATGAGGTCATGGGACCCCCTTTTGCCCGCAATATAACGCTCATCTGCGCACTCGCACTCGCCCTTCTGGCCTCGTGCAGCGGTTCGCCCGGGGCGCCGCCGTGGCTGGTCGAGCGAAGCCGCCAGGAAGCCGAGCTGGCCGCGCGGTCGCAGGTGGTTCACGACTTCCGGTTCACGGACCAGAGGCAGACCAGCGGAATTACGTTCGAGAACCGGGTCGTAGACGACGCGGGCAAGGCGTACAAGCTGGTGCACTACGACCACGGCTCCGGACTGTGTGCCGCGGACGTCGATGGCGATGGTCTGCCCGATCTTTATTTCACGACCCAACTCGGCACCAACGAACTCTGGAAGAACCAGGGCGCCGGCCGGTTTGTGAATCTCACCGATGAGGCGGGGCTCGGAATGTCGGACGCGATCGCGGTCGGATGCTCGTTCGGCGACATCGACAACGACGGCGATCCCGACCTCTTCGTCACGACGGTGCGCCACGGGAATCGGCTCTTTGAGAACATCGGGAATGGAAGGTTTCGCGACATCACCCAAGCGGCTGGCGTGGGTTACGTCGGCCACTCCTCCGGCGCGGTGTTCTTCGACTACGACGGCGACGGGTTGCTCGATCTCTTCGTGACCAATGTGGGTGTGTTCACCAGCAACCAGCGGGGGCCCGGCGGCTATCATGTCGGTCTCCAGGACGCGTTCATGGGCCACCTTTACCCCGAACGCGCCGAGGCGAGCATTCTCTACCGCAATCTGGGCGGCAACAGGTTTAGGGACGTCACGCGCGAGGTCGGGCTGGTCGATCGCAGTTGGAGCGGCGACGCCACGGCGCTCGACGTGAACGACGACCGATTCTCCGACCTCTACATCGTCGACATGCAGGGCGGCGATCACCTGTGGCTCAATGAGGGCGGGAAACGCTTCCGCGACGCGACCGCGCAGTACTTCCCGAAAACCGCCTGGGGTTCGATGGGCGTGAAGGTGTTCGACTTCAACGGAGACAGTCGGCTCGACCTCTTCGTCACCAGCATGCACCCGGACATGTGGGTCGACATCGCCCCCGGCGACTGGGCCGCCGAGAGTCGCAAGGCCGACTCTTCCAAGGTGGCGGCCGGGATGATTCCGGAAGGGAAAGAGCGCTTCATCTTCGGAAACGAGCTGTTCGCGAACCGGGGTAGCGGCCGATTGGAAGACGTGTCTGACTCCGTAGGCGTCGAAACCTATTGGCCGTGGGGACCGAGCGTAGACGACCTCAACGCCGATGGCTGGGATGACATCTTCATTGCCGCCGGCATGAACTTCCCCTTCCGATATGGGATCAACTCTGTCCTGCTTAACGAGGCAGGACACCGCTTTTTGCCGAGCGAGTTCGTGGTGGGGGTCGAGCCGCGACCGCACGGCGCCACGCAGCAGGTCTGGTTCACCCTCGATTGCGGCGAAGCGGACGCGCTCAATCCTTTGTGTGACGCCTGTTCCCAGCCTCAGGCGATTCACATGTGCCGGCTCGATGGGGCGCGCCAACTGACCATGATGGGCTCGCTCGGGACACGCGCCGCCATCGCGCTCGACCTGGACAGTGACGGTGATCTCGACATCGTGACCAACGAGTTCAACGGGCGCCCCCAGGTGCTCGTCAGCGACCTCGCGCAGCGACATCCCGATCGCGTCCACTTCCTTAAAGTCCGGCTGCGCGGCACGCGCTCCAACCGCGATGGGCTCGGTGCGCGAGTCACCATCGTGCTACCCGACGGGCGCCGTGTTCTGAAGGTGCGCGACGGAAAGTCGGGATACCTCTCCCAGAGCGACCTGCCGCTCTATTTCGGCCTCGCGGACGCCGACCACGCCGCAGGGATCGAAGTCCGCTGGCCGTCGGGTCGAGTCCAGACGGTGATCGGCCCCATTACGGCCGGTCAGACCATCGACGTCGTTGAGCCCTGAGGTTGCGGAGGCTCCGTCTAGCCGCCACTGTTTCTACCTCCCATGCACCCCACACCTCGCTCCCGCTGGCGCGCCACGATGGGCGACGTCCACTTCTGGATCCCCGTGGCCGTGCTGGCCGCCGGGCTCGTGGTGCTCTGGTGGATCGCCTGAACGAACTCGACCCGGCGCGGCTGCGCCAACTGCAGCGCGTGGGGATCCTCTCCGGGTTCGCCGCAGGTGCGTGGCTGGGCGCCGCCGAGGCGCCGACGAAGCTCGTGACGCTCGGCGTCTCGCCAGTGCTGATCTCGTTCATGATGGTGCTGGGCGTATTCCTCGCGCGCTGGAGCCTCCCGGCGTTGGTGCGCGGCACCGCCGCCCTCAAGGACGACGTCCGGCAGGCTCCCCACTTGCTGGTCTGGGCGGCGCTCGGGGGCTGCCTCTGGGCCGTGGCCAACACGCTGACGATCTTCGCGATCAAGGACATCGGCCTCGCCATCGCGTTCCCGCTGTGGAACGCGAACAGCCTGCTCGGCATCCTCTGGGGCACGCTGCTGTTCAACGAGCTGCGGGATGCCGGACGGGCTCGCTGGGTCGGCGTGCTGGGTGGCGCGCTCTTCATGTTCGCTGGGGCCACGGTGCTTGCCGTGACATCGTCCGCTCACGCGCCGGGGGGCAATGCGGTCCGCGGCGTCGTGGCCGCGCTCACCGCCGGCGCCTTGTGGGGTACGATGTACATCCCCTACCGCAAGGCGTACCTCACCGGCATGCATCCGCTCTCGTTCATCGCGTTCTTCACGATCGGCGAGCTCGTCATGATGACGGTGCTGGCACTCACCTTCGTGGGTGGACCCGGCCAAGTGTGGCGCGAGCTCGCCGCCAGCCGAGGAATCCTGTTCTGGCTGCTCATCGCCGGTTTCGTGTGGGTGGTGGGCGACCTGTTCCAGCAGTACGCGGCCAAGTACGTCGGCATCAGCCGCGGTATCCCGCTCTCAAACACCAATCAACTGTGGGGACTCCTGTGGGGGATGCTCGTGTTCGGCGAGCTGGCCGGCGGGGGCCGCAGTGCCGTGATTGCGGGCTCGCTGTTGATGGCCGCGGGGGCGGGCGCGATCGCGTTCGCCTCGACGCCCAGCCGGGAGTACCGCCGTTGGCAGGAGGCGGGGGCCCGGGAGAGCGCTCGGTATGGCGTGGATCCCGCCTACGTGGCGGCCCGGATGGCCGGTGACGACGCGGGTGCCGCGCGCGCCCGCCACAGCCCGCTCGACTGGCTGCTCGTCCTCGCCGCCACAGCGGTCTTCGTAGCCTCCGCCGCGCTCGCCCGCGTGCCCGCGCTCCAGGTCGGTTGGGAGTGGGCCGCGGCGCTCACGCTCGCGCTCGTCGGGTTCCTCGTCGCGGGCGGCGTGGCGCTGTGGCGAACGACGCGGTTCGGGTGACCCCTTAGCCTTCTGACCCACGAATGGAGAGAGCCATGGTAAAGCCCCGTTGGTCCCTGGCCCTGGCTGCGTTCCTAGCGGTCGCCACCTCCGCCCAGGGCCAGGTCCGCGTGGCCTCCCCCGACGGCCGGAACCAGGTGGCGGTCGATATCCGCGAGGGCAGGCTGTACTACAGCGTGCAACGGGACGGCCGGCCCCTCCTGACGCCTTCCCTGCTCGGCTTTGAGTTCCGAGGCGCGCCGCCGCTGCGTGACAGCTTGCGGATCGTGGACACGACCCGGCAAACGGCCGACGAGACCTGGACCCAGCCGTGGGGCGAGGTCGCGCGCGTGCGCGATCACCACAACGAGCTCAAGGTATCGGTGGCGGAGACGCGAGCGCCCAATCGCCAGGTCACCGTCGCATTCCGGGTGTTCAACGACGGGCTGGGCTTCCGTTACGAGCTCCCCCAGCAGCCGAATCTTGGCGACTTCGAGATCACCGAAGAGCTGACCGAGTTTTCGATCGCGGACAACGCCCGCGCCTGGTCGATTCCGTCCAACCGGCCGCGCCTCGACCGCTCGGAGCAGCTGTATGCCGCGTCCCCCGTGAGTGTACTCGACAGCGTGCAGACGCCGCTTACCATGGAAACGCAGGACGGCAAGACGTTCATCGTGATCCACGAGGCGAACCTCGTGGATTACGCGCGCATGAATCTGCGCGGGCCGCGGATGGAGAACCGCACGCTGCGCGCCGACCTGGCGCCCTATGCGGACGGCATCAAGGTGCGGGGCCGCACGCCCTTCGTGACGCCCTGGCGCACGATCCAGATCGCCGACCGCGCCACAGACCTCGCGCCGTCGCTGCTCGGCTTGAACCTCAATCCGCCTAGCGTCATCCCGAACACCGAGTGGATCAAACCGATGAAGTACGTCGGCATCTGGTGGGGAATGCACATCGGCACGATGACCTGGAGCTCGGGACCCAAGCATGGCGCCACGACCGCGAACACGAAACGCTATATCGACTTCGCGGCCGCGAACGGCATGGGCGGCGTCTTGGTCGAGGGCTGGAACGTCGGCTGGGACGGCGACTGGATCCAGAACCGCAACGCCTTTTCCTTCACAAACGCCTACCCCGACTACGATCTCCCCGAGCTGGCCCGGTACGCGCGCGAAAAAGGCGTCAAACTGATCGTGCACAACGAGACGTCGGGCGGCATCCAGAACTACGAGCGGCAGATCGACAGCGCCTTCGCGCTGTACGAGTCGCTCGGGCTGAACGCCATCAAGTCGGGATACGTGACCGACCTGACCAGCGAAGGCCACTCGCACTGGGGTCAGTTCATGGTGCGGCACTACCGCACCGTGATTGAGAAGGCGGCGCAGCACCACATCATGCTCGACGTGCACGAGCCGATTCACGACACGGGCGAGCGGCGGACGTACCCCAACATGATGAGCCGCGAAGGCGCGCGGGGACAGGAATACAACGCGTGGGGCGGCGAGGGCGGCAATCCGCCCGAGCACGAGACCATTCTGTTCTTCACCCGCCTGCTCGCCGGGCCGATGGACTTCACGCCCGGCGTCTTCGATATCCTGATCGAGCGCGGCACGGGACGGCCACGACGGCCGGACGAGCCCCGCATCCGCACCACGCTCGCGAAGCAGCTGGCGCTATACGTGGTCTTGTACTCACCGCTGCAGATGGCCGCGGACCTACCCGAGAATTATGAGCGCCAGCCGGCGTTTCAGTTCATCCGTGACGTGGCCGTGGACTGGGACACGACGCGCGTGCTGGAGGGCAAGATCGGGGACTACGTCGTGGTCGCACGTCGGGAGCGGGGCGGGCCGAATTGGTTCATCGGCGCCATCACGGACGAGCAGGCGCGCACGTTCGACGTGCCGCTCACATTCCTCCGGCCGGGGAGGCGCTACACCGCCGAGATCTATGCGGATGGTCCGGGCGCGAACTGGCTGACGAACCCGCTACCCGTCACGATCACCCATCGCACCGTCACACGGAGCTCGCGTCTGCGGGTGGCGCTCGCCCCCGGCGGCGGCCAGGCGATCCGTATTCGGCCGGTCGAGGCGCGAACATCGAGGCCACGGTGAAAGTCATCAACCTGATTCCTGACAGCGCCCTGCACCTCTGGTCGGGCGATCTTGCCGAGGCCCGTCGCTCCTTGCTCGCGGCTGATCCCGTCGGCGTACTCGCGATCGACGGCTCCTTCGCACTCGTTGCCGAGGAGGGCGAGCGGGTCGTGCTCGCGCGCAGCCTCGAGCGGCCGCTGCGGTACTTCTTGGCGAAGGCCGCCGACGGGCCGGTCCGCATCGTCGCCGAGCGGATTGACGAGATTGCCGCCGAGCTCGCGCGCCGCGGCTGGGCCGATCAGTTCCATCCGTCGTACACGCGCATGGCGCCCGCGCATCACGTGACTACACTGCGGCTGATCGGCTGTCCGGACCCCAACCCCTCGTACCGCCGCTTCTTCGACCCACCGCGGGGCACGCTGCCGCCCGATCTGGACGTGATTGGCCGGCATTACATCGAAGCCGTGTACACCGAGCTGCGCCGCTGGCTCGCGGCGCAAGACGCCCGCGCGCCGATCGGCGTCCCGTTCTCCGGCGGCATCGACAGCGGGTCGGTGCTCTTGTGCCTTTACAAGCTGTTGCTCGATGATGGCCAGTCGCCCGCGCGGCTCAAGGCGTTCACACTGTCGCTCGACGGCGACGGCGACGATGCGCGGCAGGCACGCGAGTTCCTGCGCCACACCAACCTCGAGATGCTGGGGGAGACGATCGACGTTTCCTCCAGCGCGCTCGATCCGCTGCGCGCCGTGGCGGTTATCGAGGACTACAAGCCGCTGGATGTCGAGTGCGCCGCCGTCAATCTGGCGTTGCTCGAAGCGATTCGGGCACGCTATCCCGAGTGGCAGCTCCTGGTGGACGGCGACGGCGGTGATGAGAACCTCAAAGATTACCCGATCGAGGCGAACAGCGAGCTGACGATCAGGAGTGTCGTGAACAACCGCATGCTCTATCAAGAAGGATGGGGCGTGGACTCGCTCAAGCACTCGCTCACCTATTCGGGCGGCTACAGCCGCGGCTGCGTGCGCGGCTATGCGTGCGCGCGTCGTCACCAGTTCGTCTCGTTCAGCCCGTACACGCGGCCAGCGGTGATTGCGGTCGCCGAGGCGGTGCCGTTCGCGGAGCTGACGGGCGGCTCACGTGAGCGTCTCTACGCCTTGAAGGGCGAGATCGTGAGTCGTGGGGTGCGTGCAGTGCTGGGGCTGGAGATGCCCGTCTATCCCAAACGCCGCTTCCAGCATGGGTCGGCGACGCCCGCCACCGCGCCCAGTTGTTCTCCGCCGACGAGGCGCGCTATCGCCGCCACTTCGACGCACTCCACGCCTGACGAACGGATTCGTGGGTTAAGGCCGCCGAAACCCGTCGTCGACCCTTGGACAGCACACGGCGCGGTGGTGGAGGAGGAGCGCGCGCCCGGGAGCGGCGCGATCGAACGCGCGCTCACTGTCTTCCTCGCCGGGACGGAATGTCCGTTCACCTGCTCATTCTGCGATCTGTGGCGCTGGACGCTCGACGGCCCGACCCCGGCCGGGGCGCTGCCTATCCAGCTCGAGCGCGTGCTCGACGAGATTTCCCCGCCCCCCCCCTTCCCCGACCGGCTGAAGCTCTACAACGCGAGCAATTTCTTCGATCGACGGGCCGTCCCCACGGAAGATCTTCCCCGCCTGGCGAAGCTGGCCGAGCCGTTCGCCGGCGTGACGGTCGAATCACACGCGAACACGATCGGGCCGATGGCGGTGGAATTTGCCGCGCTGCTGTCCGGCAAGCTCGAGGTCGCCGTGGGACTCGAGACGATTCATCCCGTCGCGATCGCCAATCTGAACAAGCGGCTCGAGCTCGACCGTGTCGACCGCGCCGCCGCGTTTCTCACCGAGCACGGGATGGACTTGCGCGTATTCGTCCTGCTGGGTGCCCCGTACATCGCGCCTCAAGAGGCGATTGAATGGACGGTCCGCACGGTCGAGTACGCAGCGGCGCGCGGCGCCGCGCGGATCGCCGTGATTCCGGTGCGCGGCGGCAACGGCGAGCTGGAGCGGCTCCAGGCGCTGGGCCATTTCGTCCCGCCTACGCTCACGCAGCTCGAGAGCGCTCTCGAGCGTTGCCTGGCGCTTGGGGGGTGGCCTGTTGTCACCGCGGATCTTTGGGACGTCGAGCGTCTGCCGGCGTGCGAGACGTGTCGTGCAGAGCGTGTGGCTCGCCTCGCGCGATTGAACCTCACCGGCCTCCCCGAACCTGCCGTCCGCTGCTCCCGGTGCGCGTAGCCGTCGTCGGCAGCGGCTTCGCCGGATCGCTGCTCGCCCGCGTCCTCGCCATCCAGGGGCACGACGTCGTGCTGCTCGAGCGGGGCACACATCCACGGTTCGCCATCGGCGAGTCGAGCACGCCGCTCGCCAACCTCACCCTCGAGCGTCTGGCGCGGCGTTACGGCATGGATGATTGCTACGATCTCGCGGCGCACGGCCGCTGGGTCGCGCGCTTCCCCGAGCTGCGGCGCGGCCTGAAGCGCGGCTTCACATTCTATCGCCACCATCGGAGCCGCCCGTTCGCGGACCAGGGCCTCCGCTCGGAGCGGCTCCTCGTCGCCGCGAGCCACAACGACGCGGTCGCCGACAATCACTGGCTGCGCGCAGACGTGGACCATCACTTTGTGCGCGCCGCGATCGCGGCCGGCGTGGAGTATTGCGATCGCGTCGAGCTCACCGCCGCCGGGCTGGACGCGTTGCGCGCCGATTTCGTGATAGACGCCTCGGGACCCGGTGGGTTTATGGCGCGCCGGCTCTCGATCCCGTCGGCGCTCGGGCGCATGCATACCAACTCCAGGCTGTTGTTCAGCCACTTCACCGGTGTGCGCCTGATGAGCGACCTGCTGCCCGCGCTGCCGCCCGGCCCCTACCCCGACGATTGGGCGGCAGTGCACCACATTATCGATGAAGGGTGGCTCTACTCGCTGCGCTTCGACCATGGAGTGACAAGCGCCGGATTCCTGCTCACTGCCCCGATGCCGGGAACGCCGGAGGAAATGTGGCGCCGGCTGTTGCAACGCTACCCCACGATCGGCGCGCTCTTCGGCGACGCCACACCGCTCATGCCGATCGCCTACCGGCCGCGCATCCAGCACCGCCTCACCCGCGCGGTCGGCGAGCGCTGGGCGATGCTGCCGCACGCCTACTCCTTCGTGGATCCGCTGTTTTCGACCGGCATCGCCTGGAGCCTCCGCGCCATCGAACGGCTGGCCCTCTGTTTCGAGACCGGCCTGCCCAGTGAGCGGGATCTGACGCGCTACGGGACGCTGTTGAGCGCCGAAGCCGATCAGATCGATCTGCTGGTCGCGGGGGCGTTCGAAGCGATGGCCCGATTCGACCTCTTCGCGGCGCATGCGATGATCTATTTCGCGGCCGTCTCGTACGCCGAAGTGCGCCAGCGTGTGGTGCAGCCCGACTCGGAAGCCGCCGCCTGGTTGGGATTCCTCGGTGTGGGCGATCCGCGGCTAGGCCCGCTCCCGCGCGCTAGTCTCCGCCAGCTGTGGCGGATCCGCACGGCTGGAGACCGGCACGAGTTCATCAAATGGGTGCGGAAGTCCATCGCTTCCCGGAACGTCTGTGGCTTCGCGAACCCGGCGGCCCACAATCTCTACCCGGTCGACCTGGACCACCTCGTGAAGCGGCACGCGGTCCTTGGCTTGAGCCGGGACGCGCTCGTCAGCGCTCTTCCCGCGCTCCGCGCTTGATGATCCGCGTGTTGTACTCGCGCAGGAAGCGCTGCCGCGCGGAATCGGCCGGATACGCGTCGCCGGGCGCGTAGGGATATGACCGGATCGCATGGTAGGGGAGGGGCTCGATCGTGGTGCCGTACGCGGTGTTCAAGTCGGAGTCCTTGATCCAGCCGTCGCTGTACAGCAGGAACGTGCGCGTCCAACCGGGCGGCGGTGCGGCCACCTGCGACGCATCGAACTCGACGGTGGTCTCGTCTCCCGGCGCCATCACCACATACTGGTCGTCGGCGCGCTCGAGCAGCGGCCGCACGTCGCCGAAGCGAGTCGCCGCGCCCGCGATGGGGCGCCACGGCGATTCGCGCGTGACGTCGTCGTAAGCAAACCAGTGAGGACCGTACCGCCCGCCGCGCCGGTACATGCGCGAGAAGCCGCGGAAATGTAGATCCGCCGACTCCGGTGCAAGCGTCGTAATACGAACCAGACCTGCCTGCTCCCTGCTCCCTGCTCCCATGTCTTCCGCCACAAACGCCTGATCCCAGTAGATCTGCATGCTGGTGCGCAGGCGCACGCGGTGATCGCGCGTCGGGAAGAGGCCGGCGAGATCGATCACGACTGTCTTGTCTTTGCCGGCTGGAAAGCCAATCATGCCGCGCGAAACCCAGCGACCCTGCGCGTCCCGCACCTCGAGCACCGGCATCTCCGCCCGCAGCAGCTGCTGCTGTGAAAGTGCGACGTTGATGCTGGCGTCGGACGGGTAAATCCAGCCGCGCAGGAACAGGAACGTGCCCGGCTTGCCCGCTTCCTCGTCCAAATCGAGGACCAACGCGTGCGGCTCGGTCAGCCCTTGATAGCGTAGCGGCGTCAGGTTCGATACGTAGCGGAAATCATGCTCGCGCAGGTCGGCCAGCGCGTCCGCGCCCCGGCCGTCCACCGCCGACAGCGGTGGCCGGCGCCGCACCGCGTGAAAGAGCCGCAACTGCGGTCCAGCATTGGGAGGGAAGCGCTCATCGACGAACACTTCCACCGAATCGGGATGGTCGACCGCAAGCAGCTGAAGCTGGTCGACGTAGGCGGTCTCCCACAGCTCTTCGGTGACCTGAATGACATAGCGTCCACCCTTCGGCTGAAGGGCCTCGCCTGGAATTCGCACGTACTCCAGCGATGCGCCTGCCGGAGCGTATCCCATCCCCCCCTTCCCCATAATCCGCAGCGGCATCCCCAGCGCGCTCCGCCACATCACGTCGGTAACGAACCGGAACTGCTCGCCGTCCCATGCATAAAGGAAAGAGCAGGAGCCTTTGAGGGCCTCCAGCTCGAGCACGTCCGCGTCGGTTCCGGGGAAGTAGATCGTCTGCGGCACGCCGTTGGTCCATTGCACGCGCAGCACGTCGGCCTTCAGATGCGGGCCAAGCCCGAATAGGGTCACGCGATCGGTTACGACGCGCGTCTGATAGAGCTCGCCGGCCCGCACCTCGAGCTTGGAGCCGATACCGAATGTGTTGTTCTTGCTGCTGCCGGTGCGGAGCCCCGTGAGCTGTATCCGCATCCCGAGGTGCGAGTTGCCTCCGTCGTTACGAAGGAAGTGGACACCCCCCCCACCCGCGGCGTCGCCCAGCAGGATGTCCTGGTCACCGTCGCCATCCAGGTCGCTCACCAAAATGGGACCGATATTGCCGCGCCGGACACCGGCGGGGAGCAGCGCGCTGCGATCCTCGAACCGGCCGGCGCGATTGTTATGGAGCAGCGACGCACCGCCCGCTCCGCCGGTCAACAGATCGAGCCAGCCGTCGTTGTCGTAGTCGAAGAAGATCGCAGTGGAGGCTTGGGGGATCGCCGCGCGCGCGTCGCGAGTGAACGCGCCGGTGCCGCTGTTGTGCCACAGCCCGCTGCCGCCCACGAAGATGTCAATCGCCCCGTCATTGTCGTAGTCGCCCATCGCAACGGGGCCGGGTCCGTGGATCGTGTCGGCGGTGCGGGTGAACCCACGGACGGCATCGTTGCGGAACAGCCCCCCCCCGTGCGTCCCGCTCGTGCTCGCCACGAATACATCCGTGCGCCCGTCGTCGTCCAAGTCCGCGAACGCCGCGTCGGTTCCGCCCTGCAGGATGCCGGCCGCGTTGGGAAACAGGGCGAAGCTGCCGTCCGCGTTGTTGCGATAGACGCCGAGGGACTCGTTCCCCACGAGCAGCAGGTCCAGATCGCCGTCATGGTCCAGGTCGACGAACAGTGCGCGCCGGGCACCGTTGATATCCCGAACGCCGGCGCGATCGGTCACGTCCTCGAAGCGTTGCCCATCGCGGTTGCGCAGCAGGTAGCCGCGGTGGTCGGTGCCGATGACGAACAGATCCAGCCAGCCGTCGTTGTCGTAGTCGACAAACGTGGCGGCGATGGCGCCGGCAGGACGTGGCAACGGCATCCGGGCCGTCACCTCGGTCACGAAGCCTTGCTGCATCGCGTACAGCTGTATGATCGGCCGGCCGTCTCCAGCAACGGCGGCGAGCAGCAGGTTGTCCACGCCATCCCCATCGTAATCGCCAAGCGCAAGCGCGGTGGGCGGCGCGCCGAGATCCGGCAAGCCGCTCTCGTCCGTGGCGTCCGTGAAGCGCACGTCGGCCGCGGACGGTGGCGGTCTGAAGCCGCGCATCGTGATGAGCGTCAGCGGGCTGAACGTCAGGATGGGATTGCCCGGGAGTGGTCCCTCGGTCCAGTTCACGGCCGCGAGCGCCGCCTGGTAGGGCGCGGTCACCTCGACCGAACGGCGGAACCGGTCGAACGCCGCGCGCGCGTCGGCCAGGCGGCCGGACCGCAATGCTTGGATCGATGCTTCGAGGTGCGGCTGCGCGTCGCGCGGCGGCGCGGGGCGCAGCCGTCGGACCTCTTCCAGATAGCGGAGGGTGCTGTCGGTCTCGCCCAGCCGCAGCCACACGTCCGCGAGCTGCATGCGCACGGCGAGATTCGCCGGCGTCTTCTCGAGCACCTGGCCCAGCCGCTCGGCGTAGCGCCCCCCCCGGTCACCGTCGGTCTGGCGGGCGAGCTGCGCGAGCCCGTACAACACACGGGCATCGGGTGGTGGCGGCAGATCCGCCAGCACCTGCTTAGCCTCGGCGGGCCGGCCGGTCAGGGAATACAGCTGTGCGATGATCAGCGCGATTTCGGGATTTCTCGGGTCGAGACGTCGCGCCCGCTTGAGCTGCGCTTGCGCTTCCTCGAACCGGCCACCCCGTAGGTACGTGAGCCCGAGGTTCGCGTATCCGAGCGGATCCTTGGGAGCGAGGGCGATCACCTGCCGGAATTCCTGCTCGGCCTCCGTCAAACGCCCCCGCTCCAGATCGGCAAGCCCGACGGTGCGCGCCGTGAGCAGCGCGCCCTGGTCGATCGGCTTTTCCCGGCAGGCCGCGGTTGCAAGCAACAGCAACGCGACGCTATACTGCCTCCGCTTGCGCAGCAATCTCCTTCCTTTCGTTCTCGTTCTCACGAGCTGCACGGACCGCGCGTCTCGGCCGCTCTTCGAGCGTGTGCCGCCGGAGGCGAGCGGGGTGAGTTTCGCGAACACGCTGCCTCAGGACTCCGCGGCGAACATCGTGAATTACTTGTACTACTACAACGGCGGCGGCGTCGCGGCGGGCGACGTTGATGGCGACGGCCTGGTGGACCTGTACTTCACGTCGAACGTGGGCAGGAACCGCCTTTACCGCAACCTCGGACGCTTCCGCTTCGAGGACATCACCGACCGCGCCGGCGTGACGGATTCACTGGGTTGGAAGAGCGGCGTCACGATGGCCGACGTGAACGGCGACCGCCACCTCGATATCTACGTGTCGGCCGTCAACGAGCCCGGCATGCCGGAGGGGGCCCGCAACGTCCTGTACATCAACGACGGCGATGGCACCTTCACCGACCGCACCGACGACTACGGCCTCGGCTTCGCCGGGTACGGCACCCAGGCCGCGTTCTTCGATTACGACGGCGATGGCGATCTGGACGTTTATCTGCTGAATAGCTCCACCCTGTCGCGGCTCGCCGGGAGCCGCAGCACCAGCCGCACCGCACGCGATGCCGCAGCCGGCGACCGGCTGTATCGCAACGACGGCAGCCGGTTTGTGGATGTGAGCGAGCAGGCCGGCATCTACGGAAGCGTGGAAGGCTTTGGGTTGGGGGTCGCGATCAGTGATCTGAATCTCGACGGCTGCCCCGACATCTACATCGCCAACGATTTTCCCGAGAACGACTTTCTCTATCTGAATAACTGCGACGGCACATTCCGCGAATCGATCACCGAGACGACGGGCCACACCAGCCGCTTCTCGATGGGCGCGGACGCGGCCGACTTCAACAACGACGGGCGCCCCGACATCGTCGTCCTCGACATGCTTCCCGACAGCGAGCACATCCTCAAGACCGCGGCGAGCGCGGAGAGCTACACCCTGTTCGATTTGAAGCTGGCGGCCGGCTATCACCCACAGTACGCGCGGAACACCCTGCAGCTGAACCGAGGGATTGTGAGAGGACAGTTGCGCTTCAGCGAAATCGGCCAGCTCGCCGGCATCGAGGCCACCGACTGGAGCTGGGCGCCGCTGTTCGCCGATTTCGACAACGACGGCTTCAAGGATCTCGTGGTCACCAACGGCATCTACCGGCGCCCCAATGACCTCGACTACATCGCCGCATTGGACAGCGGCCCACCCAACCTCGCCAAGATGCCGCACGTGCCGATCGCCAACTACGTGTTTCGCAACAACGGCGACCTGACGTTTACGAATCTGGCAGCCGTGTGGGGCCTCGGTGCGCGAGGGTTCTCGAATGGGGCCGCCTACGCCGACCTCGACAACGACGGCGCGCTCGATCTGATCGTGAACAATCTCAACGCGCCGGCGGCGATCTACCGCAACCGTGCGCGCAATCTGGACAGTGCGGTGGCGAATCACTCCCTCACCGTCGCGCTACGGGGTGAAGGCCTCAACACGGCTGGAGTGGGGGCGAAGGTCATAATCGCCGACGCGCACGGGGGGGGCCGCCAGATGGTGGAGGTGATGCCGACACGCGGCTTTCAATCGTCTGTCGATCCGCGCGCGCACTTCGGGCTCGGCTCCACGCGCCGCGTGGACTCCCTCATCGTGGTATGGCCCGATCGCCGCTATCAGGTCCTCACGGACGTGACGGCCGATCGAATGATCACCCTCGAGCAGGCCGATGCGGCTGGGCGGTTCCCCAATCCCCGACCCCGAACCCCCAGCCCCCTGTTCTCCGATGTGACCGCTCGCGTTGGCATCACGTACAAGCACGACGAGAACAAGTTCTTCGATTACGGCCGCGAGCCGCTCATGCCCCATCTGCTCTCGACCGAAGGGCCGGCGCTGGCCGTCGCCGACGCGAACGGCGATGGCCTGGACGATTTCTTTGTGGGCGGCGCCAAGTGGCAAGCCGGCGAGCTGTGGCTGCAGCGCACCGATGGCCGTTTCCACCTCGCCGCCCAGCCGGCGTTGGCCGCCGACAGCCTGCACGAAGATGTCGATGCGGCGTTCTTCGACGCCGACGAAGACGGCGATCGCGATTTGTACGTGGTGAGCGGGGGCAACGAGTTCTGGGAAGGAGAGCCGCTGCGCGACCGGCTGTATCTGAACGACGGTCGCGGCAACTTTCGGCGCGCGCAGGGCGCGCTCCCCGATTTCTTTCATAACGGGTCGTGCGTCGTCCCGGCTGACTTCAACGGGGACGGGCACGTGGATCTGTTCGTGGGCAGCCGCGTCGTCACGCGGCAGTACGGGGCGACGCCGCGGAGCTATCTACTAGAGGGCGATGGCGCCGGTCATTTCCGGGATGTCACTGCCGCAAAGGCCCCCGCGCTCGCGGACGCCGGGATGGTCACCGCTGCCTCCTGGCTCGACTACGATGGAGACGGCAAGCTCGACCTGATCGTCGTCGGCGAGTGGATGCCGGTGCGCGTCTTTCACCAGGAGAACGGACGCTTCGTGGATCGCACGACCGAAGCAGGGCTCGCGGCCACGAACGGCTGGTGGAACCGCATTCAGTCGGTAGACCTGAACGGCGACGGCCGCCTGGATCTCGTGCTCGGGAACCTCGGTTTGAACTCCTTTATCCGCGCTTCCTCCCGCGAGCCCGCCCGCCTGTATCTCGGCGATTTCTTTCGCACAAACGCCATCACGGCGATCCTCACGTCGTACCGGCATCGCGTCAGCTATCCGCTCGCGGGCCGCGACGCGCTGATCCAGGTGATGCCGGCCCTGCGCCCCCGCTACCCAACCTACGCGTCTTTCGGCGCAAGCCGGATCGAGGACATCATCCCGCGGAAGGCGTTGCAACAGGCGCGCGTGCTCGAGGCCCGCACATTCGCCAACGCCGTCGCGCTGAACCGCGGCGATGGAACGTTCGAGCTGCGGCCGCTGCCGGTCGAAGCCCAGTTCGCGCCGGTGTATGCATCGCTGGCTGGAGATTTCGATGGCGATGGCAGGACCGACCTGATTCTCGCCGGCAACTTCTACGGAGTCACGCCGGTGCAGGGCCGCTACGACGCGAGCTACGGCTTGCTGTTACGCGGCGATGGGGACGGCAACTTCGCGGCCGTGGATATGGAGCAGAGCGGGCTCGAGATCACCGGCCAGGTGCGGCGGATGGCACTGCTCACGCGGGCGAACGGGGATCGCGTGATGCTCGTCGCGCGCAACGATGACCGTTTGCAGGTCATCAAATGAGATAGCCTCGCTTCATGAGGTTCTGCGCCGACGCCGCGTAGCCCTGCGGGTCGGGGAGATACCATCCCAGCGAGTCCGCAAGACGATCGTAGATGTTGAACAGCGTGCAAACCTGAATCGCGTCTTCGATCGCTGCATCGGATAGACCGGCGGCGCGCAGGGGCTCGATGTCGCGGGGACGCACCGCATCGGGGCGGAGCGTCAACGTCTCGAGAAAGCCCAATTGCGCGCGCAGTTTCGCATCGATCGGCGCGGTGCGCCAATCATCGAGGACTGCCTTCACAATCTCGTCGTTCTTGAGGGCCAGCGACGCGACCGCGCCGTGAGCCCCCGTTCAGAAGACGCACTGGTTCAGGCGCGAGGTGAACGCGGCGAACAGCTCCCGCTCTCCGACGCTCCATTCCGAAGGACCGCGCATGACGGCCTGCGTCCACTCGCACATAGGACGACCCCAAAACTCGGGCCGATAGAGAATGGTCTTGACCACATCGGGCACGCGGCGCCCGCTCAACAGCCGGATGAGCATCAGCTTCAGACGCTCCGGCAGGCGATGGCGGTGCTCGACCGCGCGCAGCCGCATCAGTCCGGCGCCCCGCGCAGCGCCGCCATGCCCCGCTCCAGACGCTCCAGCGCGGCGCCGACCGCCGCGGAGACCGTCACCTCGAACAGGGCATCGTCGGAATGGCCGGCCAGCCGCAGCGCGGCAACGTCCTCGTCGGTCACCTTGTAGGCGTGCTGGGCAACCTTGTCCACATACGGGGCAAGCGGAGCAGGAACCTTCCCACGCTCCATGACGGCGCGTCGCAGTTCACTGGAGGTGTCGCCCGGCATGTTCAACACCGCGTCGACCAAGCGCTGCTTGAAGACCTCGTAACGCATCGGGCTAATTTACCACTTCAAAACGGCCCTCGACACCCTCGGCCGAGTTGGGTCCGACGAACACCTGGAAGCTCCCAGGCTCCACGACGAAGCGCCGATTCGGCCCCCAGAAGGCGAGACCCGAGACCGCCACGCGCAGGTCAACGGCGCGGGACTCACCGGGCGCGAGTGCAACGCGCTGGAATCCCTTGAGCTCCCGCACCGGCCGCGTGACGCTGGCCACTTCGTCGCGCACGTAGAGCTGCACCACCGTCGTGCCGGCGCGCGACCCCGTATTCGTGACCGTGACCGACACGCGCAGCGTATCCGCTTGGCGGAGCCGCGCCGCGAGCTTCAGATCGCGATACGCGAACGTCGTGTAGGACAACCCGAACCCGAACGGGTAGCGCGGCGTAACCGGCACGTCGATGTACTTGGACGTGTACTTCTCGGCCGAGGGCGGCCGCCCGGTGTGCTTGTGGTTGTAGTACAGCGGGATCTGCCCCAGCGCGCGCGGAATGGTGACCGGGAGCCGGCCGCTCGGGTTCACGACACCGAACAGCACGTCGGCGATCGCAGGTCCCGCCTCGACGCCCAGGAACCACGTCTCGAGGATCGCCGGAATCCGCTCCGCCGCCCACTCGAGAATCAGCGGCCGGCCGTTCATCAGGACCAACACGACCGGCGTCCCGGTCGCGTGGATCGCCTCGAGCAGCTGTTGTTGCACGCCCGGCAGGCCGAGCGAGCTGCGGCTCGCCGCCTCGCCGCTCATGTCGTGCCGCTCGCCGAGCACCATGATGGCGACGCCGGCGCGGCGGGCGGCGGCCACGGCGGCGGCGAAGCCCGCAGTGGAGGTGTCTTCGATCCCGCACCCCGGCGCGTACGCCACTTCCACGCCCGCGGGGACGGCGCCCCGGATCCCCGCCAGGACGGTCACGACGTCCTCGGCGCGGCCCTGCGCGTGCCACGGACCCAGCGGCTCGAGCTTGTTATCGGCGAGCGGGCCGATCACGGCGATCGTTCTTGCTTCCCGCCCGATCGGGAGGGGGAGCAGCGCACGGTCATTCTTCAAGAGCACCATGGACTCGTGCGCCACTCGCCGCGCCAGGGCCCGCGCCTCGCCCGCATTGGGGTTGGCGATCTCACGATACGGGTCGGCGAACAGCCCAAGCCGGGCCTTGGCGCGTAGCACGCGCATGACAGCACTATCCACGAGCGCCATCGGTACCCGATTCGCGCGCACCAGGGGCGCGAGCGAGTCGAGGTAGATCCCGCTCACCATGTCCATATCCACGCCCGCCGCGAGGGCGAGCCGTCCCGCCTCGGCGCGTGAGCCCGCCACTCCGTGCTGCATGAGCTCCGCGATCGACGTCCAATCGCTGACTACCAACCCGTCGAACCGCCATTCGCGGCGCAGCAGCGTGTCGGTCAGCCAGGGATACGCCGAGCTCGGCACGCCGCTGATCTCGTTGAACGCTGTCATGATGCTCGCTGCGCCGGCGTCCAGCGCCGCCTTGAAGGGCGGGAGGTAGATCTCGCGCAGCGTGCGTTCGGAGACGTCCACCGTGTTGTATTCGCGGCCTGCTTCGGCGCCCCCGTATGCGGCGAAGTGTTTGACGGTAGCGAGAATCGATTCCTGGAAGCCGCGCACCCGCGCCGCCCCCATGATGGACCCGAGGTAGGGGTCTTCGCCCGAGCCCTCGGCGATGCGGCCCCAGCGGGGATCGCGGGCGATGTCCACCATCGGCGCGAACGTCCAGTTGATCCCGTTCGCGCGGGCCTCACGGCCGGCGAGCCGCGCGGCGGACTCGACGAGCTCCGGGTTGAAGCTGCTCGCTTCGGCCAGGGGGATCGGGAAGATCGTGCGATAGCCGTGGATGACGTCCAGACCCAGGAGCAGCGGGATCTTGAGGCGCGACTCGGTCACTGCCGCCCGCTGGGCTTCACGCGCGGCCTCCATTCCTACGACGTTCAGGAACCCACCCACCAAACCGCGCCGCACGAGGGCGAGCTGCGCCGGGCTGGCGCGCTGGTCGGCGGACGGCAGGTGCAGCTGGCCCAGCTTTTCCTCGAGGGTCATGCGGGCGAGCAGGGAGTCCAGGTGTCGCTGTGCGGCGGCGTGGGACGGGCGGGCGAAGACGAGCAGGAGCGCGAAAACGGCCGAGCCGAAGGTATGGCGCATGAGGGAACGCTCGCAAGTCGGGGACCCAAAACGGGGTACTTCCGTCCATCCCGAGACTGCACGAGAATGTACATCAAGTTCGTCACGTCAAACACGGAGGCTGTCCGATGCGTCTTACCCTACTGCTCATCGCCGCACTGCTCATCGCCGCCGTAGCGCTCTTTGCAAACTCCCTGTCGGCGCAAACCACGACCGGCACGATTCGCGGCTATGTCCGGGGTCAGGATGGCCAGCCCGTCGCGACCGCCGACATTCAGGCGCGCAACGTGGAGACGGGCGTGTCCCGGTCGGCGAGTACTCGTACGGATGGCGCCTATATCCTCATTGGGCTCACGCCGGGCAACTACGAAATCTCCGCGCGCGCCATCGGTAGTGCGCCGCAGCGGCGTCAAGTCGTCGTTCAGGTGGGCTCCACGCTACTCGTCGATTTTTCCCTCCAAGCGGGGGCGGTCGAGCTCGAGGCGGTGACGGTGGAAGCGGCATCAGCGATCGAGATGCGCACCTCTGAGGTCGCGACGAACGTGACACCGCAACAGATCAACGATCTGCCGTCGTCGAGCCGGAACTTCCTCGATCTCGCGACGTTGGCGCCAGGAACGGTGATCCAGAACGACCGTCTAAACGGAACCGGCCGCCGCCTCGCAGCCGGAGCTCAGGCCGCGGAACAGATCAACGTGTTCATCGACGGGGCCAGCTACAAGAACGACTTATTGCGTGGCGGCGTCGTCGGGCAGGACCGTAGCCGCGGTAATTTCTTTCCCCGCAACGCTGTCCGAGAGTTCCGGATTCTCACGCAGAACTACAAGGCCGAATATCAGAAGGCCTCAAGCGCCATCATTACGGCCACCACGAGGTCCGGCGGCAACACCTGGACGGGCAATGCGTTCTTCAGTTATCAGAACCGCGGGTTCGTCGCTCTCGACACGTTTCAAATCGCCGACAAGGCCACTAACCCGACCACCTTCCGTGAACCCGACTACAAGCGCAGCCTGGCAGGCCTCAGTGTCGGCGGCCCTCTCGTCGCGAACCGGCTCTTCTTCTTCGGCTCGTACGAGGGGAATTACCAGGACCGCTCGAACCGGGTGAACATCGTTCCCCCGACCGGCTTTCCGGCGCTGGACTCGATCGATTTCGCCTCGCGAAATGGCTTCTTCACTTCGCCGTTCCGGTCCACGATGCTGTTCGGCAAGCTCAGTTTTGCAGCGGCGCCGGGGTCGTCCTTCGAGCTCAGCGTCAACAGCCGCCACGAAACGGACATCCGAGACTTTGGGGGACTTCGTCCGCGTGAGTCGGGCGTGCAGTTCCGAAATGACGTCAGCACCGGGGTGCTGAAGTTTACGCATGCTCGCGGTGCGTGGCTGGAAGAGGCCAGCGTCAGCTATCAGCGGGCGAGAGACAACCCTCGTCCTGTACCGGGGTCGGAACAGATCAATCGCTTCTTCGGTTTCGGATGCTGCGTGCAGCTCGGCCCCGACATCACGATTCAGGACTTCAGTCAGAAGCGGCTCGCGCTACGTAATGACCTGACCTACACGGGGCTGCGGTGGGCCGGCGAGCACGTCGTCAAAGTGGGAGTGAGCGTTGATTTTCTCTCTTATCGCATCCTGAAACAGAACGGGGTGATCCCCCGATTCGTCTACGAGCAATTCCCGCAGGGAGGGAGCTCAACCGCACCAGACAGCTTTGCCATTCCCGATCGTGTTGAGTTCCGCGCGGGCAACCCCAACTTCTTGACCGACAACACGCAGTTCGGGATCTATTTGCAGGACGATTGGAGCCCGACGCCCCGGCTGACGCTGAACCTCGGCGTCC
Organism: Gemmatimonadales bacterium; assembly: GCA_040901965.1. Taxonomy (GTDB): domain Bacteria; phylum Gemmatimonadota; class Gemmatimonadetes; order Gemmatimonadales; family GWC2-71-9; genus 20CM-2-65-7. The sequence continues at coordinate 36,802 of JBBDYB010000020.1, forward strand.
GGTGGGACTATGAGACGCACATGCTGAACTACAATTACGCGACACCACAGGCGATCGTGGATTCGCTGACCAAGTACGCCAGCCGACTCTTCATGCCGCTCGACCCGGACCGCTATTTCACGAATGGCACCCAGCGGCCTCGGTTCATGGGAGCGATACAGCCGCGCCTCGGATTCTCGTTCTCGCTCGACAACGAGAATCGCACAGTGCTATTCGGAGGATACGGCATCTTCTATGACCGCACGCTCTTTGATCAAGCGGTCGAAGAGCAGTTTGCGCTGCAACAGCCGAACATCCTCATTCGATTCCGGACCCCGGGCGACACGACGTCCGGCCGGGTGGATTGGGACAGCCGGTACCTCGCCGGTCGTGAAGCTCTCGATTCTTTGCGGATCGCCAACCCTCAGGCTGGGGCACCGGAAGTCAAGCTGATTCCCAACGACCTCCGCCCGCCGCGGTCGCAGCAATACAGTTTGGGCGTGCGCAGGCAGTTGGGAACGATTGCGGTCGAGGCCGCGTACACCGGTATCCGCAGCTCGAACGTGTTCACGTTCTACTTCGCGAACATGAACTTCACTTGCCCCGAACGGTCGTTCAGCGTGCCAGGGTGTTTCGTAGTCAACGGCATCCCTGGCTTCGGCACGATCCTGCTTGCCGACAACGCAGGCAAGACGTGGTACGACGCTCTACAGGCAAAAATCGAGCGCCCGTATCGCCTTTCGAGCGGCGGAGGCATCGGTTGGGGCGCAGGGATCGCATATACGTATGCCGAGCGCGAGACCCAGGGATTCAACGACGATTTCAGTTTCCCCAATCCCGTGGATTACCCGCGCCAGGTTCGTAACGACGAGCGCCACCGGCTTGTGGCCCACTGGATTGTGGACCTGCCCTTCGCGTATGGCATTCAGTTTGGAGGTCTCGCGACTTTTGGGAGCGGCGTCAGACAGGACATCGGCGATCGGTTCGGAGGCCCGAGCAATCCCTTCGAGCCCGGCGACTTCGAGACGCCAACGTTCCAGAATGTCGATCTACGCCTTCGCAAGGACTTCCCAGCCTTCGGCAGAGGGCAAGTTGCAGTAGTCGTCGATCTGTTCAACGCCTTCAATTGGCAGAACCTCGGCGATTTTTCCACGTTCAATAGGTCGGACGCCACTTTCGGGGACGCCCGACAAGTGATCGGCGACCCGCGCCGCCTCCAGATCGGCGCCGAGTACAGCTTCTGATTCGTCGCACCCGCATGGCCGCGGCGCTCGCCGCCCTGGCCCTCGGAGGCTGTTCTGGGAACTCCGGGGGCCCGGGCGTCACGCCCGATACCGCCGCCTTCCTCGACACGCTGCAACGCCGCACGTTCGACTGGTTCTGGAACCTGACCCCACCAGGGAACGGTCTCACACCCGATCGCTGGCCTACGCCCTCGTTCTCGAGCATCGCCGCGGTGGGCTTCGCGCTCACCGCCTACCCGATCGGCGTCGAGCGCAACTGGATCACGCGCGCCCAGGCCGCGGATCGCACGCTCGCGACGCTGCGCTTCTTCTGGACCGCGCCCCAGGATTCCGCGGGACCGAACACCACCGGCTATCGGGGCTTCTTCTATCACTTCCTCGACATGGGGACCGGCCACCGCTTCCAGACCGTCGAGCTCTCCACCATCGACACCTCGCTGCTGCTCGCCGGCATCCTGTTCGCTCAAGGCTACTTCGACCGGGCCGACTCGGCCGAGGCCGAGATCCGCAGGCTCGCGGACTCGATCTACTTCCGCATGGACTGGCCCTGGGCCATGGCGCGGCCGCCCGCCATCAGCATGGGATGGCACCCCGAAACCGGGTTCATCAACGCCGACTGGATCGGTTACAACGAGGCGATGATCCTTAACATCCTCGCCCTCGCCTCTCCCACGCATCCCGTAGACTCCACCACATGGACGGCCTGGGTGAGCGGCTACGACTGGGGCACCTTCTACGGGCAGGACTTCGTCCAGTTCGCGCCCCTCTTCGGGCACGCGTACTCGCACGTCTGGATTGACTTCCGCGGCATTCAGGACGGGTACATGCGTGGCCGGGGGATCGACTACTTCGAGAACTCGCGCCGCGCCACTCTCTCCCAGCGTGCCTACGCCGTCGCCAATCCCGGCGCTTGGCGCGGCTACACCGCCGACGTGTGGGGCCTGACGGCGTGCGACGGCCCGGCGAACAAGACTTTCACGATCGACGGGCGCTCCCGCGAGTTCCACAGCTACTGGGCGCGCGGCGCCGCGCTGGGCGACATCCGCGACGACGGGACGATCTGCCCCACCGCCGTGGGCGGCGCGGTCCCGTTCGCACCCGAGGTCACGATTCCGGCATTGCTCGCCATGCGGCGGACATATGGCGACAAGCTCTTTCAGCAGTACGGGTTCCTCGACGCCTTCAACCCGACGTTCACGGCCGCCGACAGCCAACAGACCGGCACGGTGGATCCCGTCCTCGGCTGGTTCGACGTCGACTACCTCGGGATCGATCAGGGGCCGATTCTGGCGATGATCGAGAACTATCGTACCGGCATGGTCTGGCGAGTGATGCGCGCCAATTCCCATATCGTGCGCGGGCTGTGCCGGGCGGGGTTCAGCGGGGGATGGCTGACGGGGCGCTGCCCCTGAAATCCGATTAGCTTTCAGCCGTATGCCGGACATCGTAGTGACAAAGAAGCACGCCGAGCCGGGGGAGACCTCGTTGGCGGTAACCGTCCCGCCCGCCGACGTCCAGGCCGCCGAGGAGCGGGCGACCCGCGTCTACCAGCAGCGGGCGCGCCTGCCGGGCTTCCGCCAGGGCAAGGCGCCCGCGGCCGTCGTACGCAAGAAGTTCGCCGAAGACATCCGCCAGCAGGCGCTACAGGAGCTGGTGCAGGAGAGCTGGCGCGTGGCCCAGGAGCAGGAAAAGCTCAAGCCGATCGCCGATCCCCACATCCACAACCTGAAGTGGGAGGCAGGCGCGCCCGTCACGTTCGAGTTCCACGTCGAGGTGAAGCCCGACCTCAAGCTCGAGCGCCTCGGCAACTTCAAGTTGACGCGGACCGTCCCGACCGTCAGCGCGGCACAGGTGGACGCCCAGTTGAACACGCTGCGCGAGCAGCGCGCGCCCTGGACCCCGGTCGCCGGTGAGAAGCCCAAGCCCAAGGATCTCGTGGACGTCACCATCGCGACGCGCGAGAACAACGAGGTGAAGGACCCGCAACCCTACCAGCTCGTGCTGGGCGAAGGCCGGGCCATCCCCGACGTGGAGGAGCGCATCATGGGCCTCCTGCCGGGCGAATCGGTGGACGCCACCGTGCGCTTTCCCGACGATTTCCCCGAGGAAGCCAAGCGGGGGCAGACCCGGGATATCCGGGTGACGCTGCGCGAGGTGAAGCGGCAGGAGCTGCCCGCCCTGGACGACGCCTTCGCGCGCGAAGTGGGAGACTTCGAGTCGCTGGAGGCGCTGCGCGCCGCGGTCACCGCGGACCTGACCAAGGAAGCCGAGCGCGAGGCCGATGCGCGCATGCGTGCCCAGCTGATCGAGCAGATCGTGGAGGCGAACAGCGTGACGGCGCCGCGGCCGCTGGTCGAGCGGGCGTTGGGCGCGTACGCGCAGGCGTACGGCGTGCCGGAAGAGCGCTGGCCGCAGTTCGCGGAGGAGTTCCGGCCCATCGCCGAGTCGCAGGTGCGGCGCGATCTGGTGCTCGATCATGTCGTGGAGGCGCAGCAGCTGCGGGCGACGGAAGCCGAGCTGGATCAGCGCATCCAGGAGCTCGCGGCGCGGCGCGGCATGCCGGCGGCGCAGCTCTACGCCTCGCTGGAGAAGGCCAAGCGGCTCCGCGACGTCGCGCGGAGCCTTACCGAGGAGAAGGTGTTCGCCTATCTCCTGTCGCAGTCCACCGTGGAGCAGACGTGACCAGGAATCAGATTTATCCGCCCTACATCATCGAGCGCTCGAGCCGTGGCGAGCGCACCTATGACATCTTCAGCCGGTTGCTGATGGACCGGATCGTGTTCCTCGGCACGTCCATCAGCGACGACGTCGCCAATATCATCATCGCGCAGCTCCTGTTCCTCGACGCCGACAACCCGGACCGCGACATCTACCTCTATGTGAACTCCCCCGGAGGGCTGGTGTCGTCGGGCATGGCGATCTACGACACGATGCAGTTCCTGCGGGCGCCGGTGAACACGATCTGCATGGGGATGGCCGCCTCGATGGGCTCGTTCCTGCTCACGGCCGGCCGCAAAGGCAAGCGCTCGGCGTTGCCGCACGCGCGCATCATGATGCACCAGCCGTCGGGCGGCACGCAGGGCACCGCCTCCGACATCGAGATTCAGGCGCGCGAGATCCTGTTCCTCCGGCGGAAGCTCAACGAGCTATACGCCAAGCACACCGGGAAAGACGTGGAGCAGATCGAGAAGGACATGGACCGCGATCGCTTCATGTCGGCCGAGGAAGCCAAGGAGTACGGCCTCATCGATCACGTCATCTCCAACTTCGAAGAAATCAAGGAAGACGGGAAGGCGAAGAAGTGATCCCTTGCGCCGGCGGGACGGCCTTCCCATACTAAGAGACGATGTCTCACGACAAGCATCTCCGCTGCTCGTTCTGCGGTAAATCCAAGGATTCCGTCCGGAAATTCATCTCCGGGCCGTCGGTGTACATCTGCAACGAGTGCATCACGCTGTGCAACGAGATCCTGGCGGAGGATGAAGAGCGCGAAGTCGCCGAAGCGATCACGCAGGTCCCCACGCCGGCCGAGATCAAGGACGTGCTGGACCAATACGTGATCGGCCAGGAACGCGCCAAGAAGACCCTCGCCGTCGCCGTCTATAACCACTACAAGCGCATCAATTCCCACTCGGGCCGCGAGAACGAGGTGGAGCTCGACAAGAGCAACATCCTCCTCATCGGCCCCACCGGCGTGGGCAAGACGCTGCTGGCGCAGACGTTAGCGCGCATCCTGGACGTGCCGTTCACCATCGCGGACGCCACCACGCTTACCGAAGCGGGCTACGTCGGCGAGGACGTCGAGAACATTCTGGTGCGGCTGCTCCAGTCGGCGGACTTCAACGTGTCCGAGGCCGAGCGCGGCATCGTCTACATCGACGAGATCGACAAGATCGCCCGCAAGTCGGAGAATCCGAGCATCACCCGCGACGTATCGGGCGAGGGCGTGCAGCAGGCGCTGCTCAAGATCCTCGAAGGCACGGTGGCGAGCGTGCCGCCCCAGGGCGGCCGCAAGCACCCGCAGCAGGAATACATCCAGGTCAACACCAAGGACATCCTGTTCATCTGCGGCGGCGCCTTCGACGGCCTCGAGAAGATCATCGAGGTCCGCACGGGCCGCCGGCAGATCGGCTTCACCAAGGAAGAGGTCGAGAAGGGCGTTGCCGAGAAGCTGAAGAAGAACCCCTTCGTGGACGTCGAGCCGGACGACCTGCTGCGCTACGGCCTCATTCCCGAGCTGGTCGGCCGCCTCCCGGTCACGGTGCCGCTCGACGCACTCGATGAGGATGCGTTGGTCAAGATCCTCACCGAGCCGAAGAACGCGCTGGCCAAGCAGTACCAGAAGCTGTTCGATCTCGAGGACGTGCGTCTGACGATCGAGAAAGAAGCGCTGCGGGCGATCGCCGCGAAGGCGATGAAGCGCGGCACCGGCGCCCGCGGCCTGCGCGCCATCCTCGAAGAGATGATGACGGAGATCATGTTCGAGCTGCCGAGCCGCGATGACGTGCGCGAAGTGGCGATCAATGCCGAGTGCGTCACGTCGGGCCGCGCGCCGCTGCTCGTCACCGAGCGCCCCCGCCAGAAGAAAGAAGCCTAGTAGGGGCGCAGCATGCTGCGCCCCTACTACATCGGCTCATTTCCCCGCGCTGATGCGCCGCTCGACCCCCCGCTCCCTGAGATAGCCTTCGTCGGCCGGTCCAACGTCGGGAAATCGAGTCTCCTGAATGCCTTGGTGGGACAGCGGATTGCCAAGATATCGGGCACGCCGGGCAAGACCCGCGCGTTCAACGTATTCCGGATCGGGGACTCGCACTACTTTCTCGATCTACCAGGGTATGGCTATGCGCGGGCGGGCAAGGCGCAGCGGGCGGCGTTCCGCGGCCTGGTGAAACACGCGCTGCGGCGCGACCGACTGAGCGGCGTCGTCTGGCTGCTCGACATTCGCCACCCGCCCTCGGCCGATGACCGCGCGATGCAGGACGTGCTCGTGGAGGATGAGACGCGCGTCCTCGCGGCCCTGACCAAAGGCGACAAGCTTACGCCCTCAAAACGCCGCACCAGGGAACGCGAGCTGCGCGACGATCTTGGCCTGCCTGAAGATCAGTTGATCGTGACGAGCGCGCAGACCGGTGATGGAATTACGGAGTTGCGGGAAGCGATTGCGGGATTGATTACAAAGGCGGTGGAATGACGAGGTTGGCGGTTCGGCGGTTGAGCGGTTGGGCGGTTAGAACTGCGGCATTCGTTTGCCTTCTAGCCGCCCAACCGCCCAACCGCCTAACCGCCCAAGACACGGTCCCCCCCGGCTACGGCACGCTCAAGCGTGACGATATCGTCGTGCGCTTCGCGACGGGCACACTGGAAATCCAGGTTCTACCGTTGGACGAGCAGGTCATCCGTCTTCTGGCGCCCGACACCTACCGGTCGCTCTCGCAGCTGATCCAGAACCGCCGCAACGATATCACCGCGGCGGCGCAGCGCGCCGGTATCGACAACCCGACCCTGGTCATGGTGACCTTTTTCGGCCTCGTGCCCGAGGCGCGATTCAACCCGGAAGAGGTGAACATCACGAGCCGGGGCCGGCAGTTCCGTCCCATCGGCATCGTCCCGCTCTCGCCGACCTGGGGCTCCTACCAGCTCGGCGCCCGCCAGCAGGCCGTCGCCGTATACCTGTTCGAGCCCGGTATCAGCTTCCGGGAAACGCTCTCCATCAGTTATCAGGGAATGGCGAGCGAGGCGTGGAGCCGGGCCCTGCGTTTGCTCGAGCAGGAGCGGGCGCGCGTCACGGCGCGGGCGCAGGTCCCTCCCCCGCCCCCGTAGGCAGCAGCACCCGTTTGTCGAGGTCCGCCGTCCAGCGGACCCCCGCTGCATCGGCGCAGACGACGCTCACGCGCCAGTGCTCGAGCCGCGGCGCCAGCGCCAGCGCGCTGTCACACCCGACAACCAGAAACGCCAGCGACCATGCGTCCGCCGCGATGGCGGTAGGCGCGAGGACCGTCACCGCGCGCGCGCGGCCCTGCTGTCCCCGCGGCGGCGACGTGCTGCGCACCGAGCCGCTCCACAGCTCGACGGTCGCCAGCGGGCGCAAGGAGTTGTAGGGATCGGGAATGCCGACGGCGCGGCGCGTGGGACGAGGCGGAGGTCCGACCCACAGAAACTGGCCGTCCAGATCGAGGATGGCGCTGTCGGCCACGCTGACAAGCGCCAGCGCCGCGCGGTCGAGAGCGTATCCGGCGGCTACGTCGTGGGCCGCAAGCGAGACGCCCGTGCGCTGACGGACGTCGCGCCGCAGCGAATCGACCGCGGCGACGCGCCCCCCCCCTCGGCCACCAAGAAACCCGTCGATCCGTTCGACCGAATCGCGTACGGCGTCGAGCGCGCGACCGAGTTCGATGGTGTCCGGCCCCCACGCCGCGGCCGACAGCATCGTGCCCATCACGGGCCAGGCGCGCGCGACGGCGGGAGGGGAACTGGGGCCGGCGCACGCAGCAGCGAGCGCCCACGCGGCAACCGTGCGGCCGCGCACCAGCTAGAAGCTGCGGCTCGCGCCCAGCTGGACCCAGCGTCCCGTGCCAGGGAGGAGCCCCCGGGTTCGGTCCGCGATATAGAGTTCATCGAACACGTTCTTGACCGACCCGAACAGCGTGGCGCGGAGCCGTGGGACGAACCAGCCGGCAGTGACATTCCATAGGGTTACGCCTGGCACCGGTCCCTGCTGGCCGTCGGCAACGGTTATGCTGGTGTTCACCGGATCACCGAACTGTTCCGCGATGTACACGGCCTCGAGGCGGACATCGAGCCCGGCGGGTGCGACCCACCCCACGGCCGCCGAAAGCAGGTGGCGGGGCGCGTAGGGAAGGCGGCGCCCGGTGACCGGAACCCTGGTCCGCGACTCCGTGGCATCCTGGTCGGCGTAGACCTTGCCCACCACGTCCGAGCCCCCGGTGCCCACGAACGCGTACCGCTCTCCCCGGAATTCAGCCACCGGGAGCCAGGTGTAGGCGAGGGTCAGCGTCACATCGTGGCGCCACCCCCAGCGTTGGCGAGCGCTCGTCTCGACCGCGAGCTCGATTCCCTCGTGGAGGGTGCGTCCGGCGCTCGTGAGCGTCGCCCCAGTGCCTCCCGCCACACTGGCGGGAATGATCTGATTGCCGAATGCCATCAGGAAGGCCGTGGCCTCCAGCGAAATCCCCGATGCCGGACGGGCACGGAAACCTGCTTCGTAGTTCCAGCTATGCTCGGCGTCGAGCTCGACCACCGCGCCGGTGCTGTTGCTGATGATGTCTTCCGTGCGCGGCGGCGCGAATCCACGATGCGCCCCCGTGAAGAACGTCACGCCCTCGCGCATCAAGTAGGTCAGGCCCAGGCCGGGAATCAGCTCCGTGAGAAAGGTCGTGCCACGCACGCCCTCCGGATCGGCCGTGGTGGGCCGGCGGTTGACCCGGTCGAACTGCACGTGCTCCACGCGCAGCCCGCCGCTGACGCTCCAGCGGCCGACTAGTACGCGATGCTGGGCGAACGCGGATAGGGCGTTATTGCTCCGGAGGTTGTCTTCGACGATTCCGGAGTTGACATCCGTGGCAGGGCCGGCGGTGCGAGCGGTGGGGAACGCGCCATTGACCTGCTGGCGATCCTGCACCTCGTGGTGGAGCCGGATGCCGACATCGAGCTGCTGTCGCCCGCCCGCGAAGTCGGCGCGGAGTCGCGGTTCGACGCCCATCACCTGGTAGCTGCGCAAACGGCCCTGGTTGCCGCAGGTGGTGTATAGATTGGCCATCCCGCCGCAGCTCGGGTCGGAGGCGTCGTTCGGGCGCTCCGCGGAGTTGCTCGACTGGCGCCACCAATGGCGCGTGATCCCGTAGGCGTACGCCGCAGTGGTCAGGGTTAGGGCCGGAGCCAGATCCGCGCGGTGGGTCGCGGCGAAGCCGACCCGATCGAGGCGCATCGAGTCGTTGCGGAACGGGTTCTGGTACGGCGCGGCGGCCCACTCCGCCTCCGTGAGTCCCGAATAGGTCACGCGCGAACGCTCGCGATGGAATCCACCTTTCAACACGAGCGACTGCCTCGCGCCGATAGGGAGCGATGTTTTGAGGGTTGCATCGAGAAGGGTCGAGCCGACATTCTCCCGAGCGCCGTCGGCGTGCTTGCGGCCCGCGTCGACCAGCAACCCGGCGCCGCTCCACGTCCCGCCGAACCGCACACGAGTGTTCGCGTAGCCGCGCCCCCCTCCGGCCAGGTCAACGCGGCCCGTGGGGCGTTCCGGGATCGGCGGTGTCACGTAGTTGATGACGCCCCCGACGGTGCGCGGCCCGAAGGCGATCTGGCCGGAGCCTTTCAGGACTTCGATGCGATCGAATCGCTCGAACGCAGGATGATAGTAGGAGGCGTTGTCGCCGTACGGCGCCAACGTGAAGGGAATCCCGTCTTCGAGGAGAAGCACGGTCGTGGAGCGCGTCGGCGTGAGCCCGCGGATGCCGATGTTGGGGCGCAGCGCGAGGCCCTCTTCGTCCCGCACATTGAGCCCCGAGGCCTTGCGCAGAACCTCGGTGAGCGTGACGGGCCGTGTCGCTTCCAAGGCGAAGCGGCCCAACACGAGCCCCGAACCCGGAACGCGCGTCAGCCCATCACTTCGTCCAATCACCTGGATCGCGGGAAGGCGCAGCGCCGACGAATCGGTAAGCGTGTCGGGGGTCTGCGCGGGGAGGGTGGAACAAAGCACTGAGGCCAGCAGAGCGAGGACGGCTGGTCGCGATATCACGACGTTGCTCCCGAAGCATATGGGTGGCGGAAACAAGATGAGAATGATTCTCAAATGCTATACTTGAATATATTTGTCGGGTTTTTGACTGTCAAGTTTCATATATACTGGCGCCCGCATGGATGCTTTGCGACCACACCCACTGCTGTTCACTGCCCTGGCCCTGCTGCTCCTCGGCGTGGCTGTGGTGTTGTGGCGCCTGCGAAGGCGCTTGCTGCGTTCGGAATTCGAGCGCCGGCGCGCCGCGGAGGAGCTGAACCGGCGGCTCTCGGAGCTGTTCTCGCTGCAGGAGCTGTCCTACGTGCTCTCCGACTCGCTGGAGCTGGACCGGATCGTGGAGCAGGTGGTGCGGTACGCCGTCCGCTTTCTCGACGCCCAGGGCGCCCTGTTGGCGCTCGTCGGCGAGGGCCCCGGCGATCCCCTGCACGTCGCGGCCGCCGAGGGCACGCTCACCGCGCTGCGTGGCCGCAAAATCCCCGCGAACGACGTCGGCCTGGTGGCCCGCTCCACCGGACGCGATCACCTGGAGCTGGTGCGGAACTCCGGGCCCGAGCCCACCCCTATTGTCGGCGATGTCCAAGCCGCAGCCGCGGCGGCGGTTCCCCTGCGCTCGCACGGCGTCGTGATCGGGACGCTGGTGATCGCCGATCCGCGCGAGGGCGTGTTCGTACCCGAGGACATCCGCCTGCTGTCCACCCTCGCGACGCACGCGGCGGTGGTGATCGCGAATGCGCGCTTCTTCGAGATGGTGCGCCGCGCCAAGGAACAGTGGGAAACCGCGTTCGACGCCTTGAGCGAGGGGATCGCCGTGGTAGACGACGAGGGCCGCGTCCGCCGGGCGAACCGCGCGCTCGCGAGCCTGCTCGGCGCCTCGCTGCCCAAGGTCATCGGAACGCATCTTGGTGCCGCGCTGCTCGGCAAGTCACACGCGCTGTTGGAGGTGCTCGACGCCGCCCGCCGCGGTGACCACCCCGCCCCACTCGTCGCCCGCTCCGACCAGCTGCAGCGAACGGTCCGGGTCAACGCCGCGCTCATCCCGGGGGCAACACCAGAGCAGAGTATCGTGGTGCTGATCGAGGACGTGACCGAACAGCAGGCGCTGGAGACGCAGCTCGTGCAAAGCGAGAAACTCGCGGCGGTCGGCCAGCTCGTATCGGGCGTCGCACACGAGCTGAACAATCCGCTCACGTCCATCGCCGGGCTGTCGGAATTCCTGCTCGAGCAAAAGGAGCTGGGGAAAAAGGATCGCGGCCACCTCCAGGTGATCCAGGAGCAGGCTCAGCGGGCGGGGCGGATCGTCCGCAACCTCCTCACCTTCGCGCACCAGGGGTCGGCGGAGCGGGTGCCGGTGGACCTGAACGACGTGATCCGGCGGACGCTCTCTCTGATGGGCTACGACTTGAAGCTTAAGGACGTCGCCGTGACCCGCGAGCTGAGCGGCGCGCTGCCCTCGGTGCTGGGGGATCGCCACGGCCTGCAGCAGGTCGTGCTCAACCTGGTGTCGAACGCGGCACAGGCCGTGGCCGACAATCCTCGCGAGCGCCCGCGGCGGATCACCGTCTCCACGTGGGTCGATAGCCAGGTGCACTTGCGGGTCGCGGACACCGGGCCGGGGATTCCGGACGACGTCGTCCAGAGCGTCTTCACGCCGTTCTTCACGACCAAGGAGCCGGGTAAGGGGACGGGGCTCGGCCTGTCAATCACCTATTCGATCGTCGAGAGCCACGGCGGGCACATCACCGTGGAGCAGCCCGCGGCATCCGTGGGGGGCGCGGCGTTTCGGGTGGACCTGCCCCCCGCGCCGGCCGACGCGCCTCGTCCGGCCGAGACGCCGATTCCCGCGAAGCGATCCTCCCCCGAGGTGCCGCCGCCCTTCATCAAGCGGACGATCCTGCTCGTGGACGGCGATCCGGCGGTACAGCGCACGATCAAGGCGCTGTTCGCGCGCGACGGTCATGCCGTCGAAGTCGCGGGCGATCCACAACATGCGTTGGACCTGGCGGAGCGGGGCGGGTTCGACCTGGTGATCGCCGACGCGCGCGCCACCGCACCGGGAAAACGAGGCACGCTGTTGGCTGAGGAGTTGATTGCGAGGCTGCCGGCGCTGCGGGACCGCATTATCGTCGCCACGGGGGACGTGCGGCCGGCGACGCAGGAGACGCTGACGCGTCTCGGGGTGCGTTACGTGCGCAAGCCTTTCGACCTGCGTGATCTCCGCGACGAAGCGGCGCGCTTGTGGGCGGCCACGGCGCTGTCATAGGCCTCCGCCGGCCACCCGAAGGTCCCGAGATTCACCGCGCCACCCGGCGCGAACCGCACGCCTTCCCGCAGCAACAGTGCCCGTTGCAAGACGGCGCTGTGATCCTGGCTCGACAATGAGATCCGGCCCGCCGCGTTGATGACGCGCCACCACGGGACGTCGTTGTCTTCGGGAAGTGCGGAGAGGGCCCATCCGACCGTGCGCGCCGCTCCGGGGCGGCCCGCCAACCGCGCCACGATGCCGTACGTCGCCACCCGTCCTTTGGGAATGTGACGGACGACGCGGTAGATCCGATGATAGACAGGATTCACAAGGGAGCCCGGCTACTAGCTTACCCTCAGCACATCTTCCAGCAAGCCCGCATCCCCACCCCCCACTATTGACAAAATGTCCTCCAGTGCTCTGCGCTCGCGGGGCCAGGCGAAGCGTTCCGCGGCCGCAGCGGGCGTCAACCACTCCGCGCGATCATGCTCCGGCGAGAGCCGCGGCTCCGCGTCCGCTGCGACGAACGCCGCGAACACCGGAATCAGCGCCACCTCGTCGGTGCGATGCTGATAGAAGGCCTCGGTGCGGCTCAGATTGTACAAGCGTTGCGGCGTGAGGCCCGCTTCCTCGTGCAATTCCCGCAGCGACGCCTGCACCGGCGTTTCTCCGGGCTCGATCGTGCCATGCACCGTCTCCCACGATCCCGGACAGCGGCCATTCGCCCCCCGGCGCAGCGCCAGCACTTCGAGCCGGGCGCCGCCCACCCCGCCGCGCAGGGCGTAGGTGTCCACGAAGGCCACGCGCACGCCGGTCACGGCGGGAGGGGGCCGGCTAGCGGCGTCGGCCGAGGACCGCTTCGAGGCGCGCCGACAGCGCGCGGGCGCGGAACGGTTTGGTGAGGAAGTCGTCGGCGCCGAGCTCGAAGACGCGGACCTCGTTGTCTTCGTCGCCCTTCGCGGTCAGCACGATGACGGGAATGTTGGCGGTGGCGGGCCGCGACCGCAGGTGGGACAACACGCCGTACCCGTCCAGGCCCGGGAGATTGAGATCGAGGACGATGATGTCGGGACCCACGCGGTCCACCTGATCGAGCGCCTGGACCCCATCGCGCGCTTCGGTGACGGCGTAGCCGTCGCGCTCGAGCAGGTCCTTCATGACCTTGCGCAGGCTGTCCTCGTCGTCCACGAGCAGCACCTTGCAGGCGGGCTGGCCGTGCGCGCCCGAGCGGCGCGGCGCGGCGGCCTCCTCCAGCAGATCGAAATGCGTGGAGACCGGCTCGGCGGGGACGGCCACCGTCCCGGGACCGGGCGTGAATCGCAGCGCCTGGCCCTTGCCTGACTGTCTTACGGGTTCGGGCTCGCCGGCGTCATCTTCGGCCGGAATGTCCACCACCCGCGTCAGCTCATCGATCGTGGACTCCCCGCGCGTGACGTGCGCGAGCCCGCTGTCCCACAGCCCCTTCATTCCCCCGCGTCGCGCGGCGTCGGCGATGCGGTCGGCGGCCTCGCCCGCGGCGATGCGCCGCTCCAGCTCCGCATTCATCGTGAGGATCTCGAGGATCGAGAACCGGCCCCGGTATCCGGTCATCGCGCAGTCGGGACAGCCCGCGGCGCGGTACAGCGGCGTGCCGGCGGGAATCCAGCGCCGCAGCCGCTCGGGGGGCGCCTCCATCCAGACTTCCTTGCACGTCGGGCAGAGCTTCCGCATCAGCCGCTGCGCCACCACGCCGCGCAGCGACGCGGCGATCTTGTACGCTTCGACGCCGATGTCCACGAGCCGCGTGACGGCGTTGGACGCGTCGTTGGTGTGCAGCGTGGACAGCACCAGGTGCCCTGTGAGCGACGCCTGCACGGCGATCTGCGCCGTCTCCTTGTCGCGGATTTCGCCCACGAGTACGACGTTGGGGTCCTGACGGAGAATCGAGCGCAACGCCGCCGCGAAGGTGAGGCCCGCCTTCTCCTGGACCTGCACCTGCACAATGCCCTGCATCCGGTATTCGACCGGGTCCTCGACGGTCACGATGTTGACGCCCTCGCTCTTGATCTGATTGATCGCGGAGTAGAGCGTCGTGGTTTTGCCGGAGCCGGTGGGTCCCGTGACCAGGATGATGCCCTCGTGGTTCTCGAGCAGTCGCTTGATGGCATCGGCCTCCCCCGGATTCAGGCCGAGCGAATCCAGCGACTTGACCGTGGCGCGCGAGTCCAGAATGCGGATCACGACCTTCTCGCCGAGCTGCGCCGGAAGCGTCGAGACCCGCAGGTCGATCGGCTGGCCGTTCACCGCCACGCGGGCCCGGCCGTCCTGCGGACGCAACCGGTCGGCGATATCCAGCGACGACATGATCTTGATCCGCGAGATCAGCGGCAGTCCGGCCTGACGGGGGATTTTCATCACCTGCCGCAGCACGCCGTCGATGCGGTAGCGCACCGCGACCCCGCCTTCCTCCGGCTCGACGTGGATGTCGCTCGCCCGCGACAGAATCCCCTCGGAGATGATCATGTCCACGAGACGCACGACCGGCTTCTGGCTGGCGTCCGCTTCCGAGACGTTGAGCTCGTCGGGCGCCGTGTCGGCGAGCTGCACGAGGTCCGCGGCCCCTTCCATGCCCTCGAGCAGCTTGCCCAGCGCTTTGTCCGACCGGTACATCTCGTCCAGCTTCTCGCTGATCTTGGAGGGCGCGAGCAGCAGCAGCCGGATCTCGCGCGCCGTGGCGAACGCCAACGCCTTCTCGGCGTCCAGGTCGAACGGGTTCGCGGTCGCGAGCTCGAGGAAGGAATCGGTGAGGCGCAGCGGCAGCACGCGATAGCGGCGCGCCAGCTGCTCGGGCACACCGTCGCGGACGGCCGGGTCGATCAGGGTCGTGTCGGCGATTTTGAGGCGGAAGCGATGGGAGAGCTTCTCGATGATCTGGGCGTCCGTCGCGATTTTCTGCGCGACGATGGTCTCCCACAGCGTCCGGCCGGACTCCGCCTTGCCCCGCAACTCCACCAGGAGCTCGGGGGGGATCAGGCCCTCAAGCGACTGGGCCAGCCATTCGTCGGGAAACGCGGTCACCGGCATATGAGGCTGCTCCAAACCTAGTCCCGCGAGCGCCCCAGTCCAGTCTAAGCCTAGGCGTCTAGGCGCCTAGATGCCTAGTTTTTCACAGGATGTCCCAAAAATCGCGCGCTATGTCGAAGGCGATGTGGACACGGCGTGTCTCGACACCGTATCCAGCCTCGAGGCGGAACACGCCCAGCCACTCGGCGCCGAGCCCGAGGGTCACGCGCGCGCCCGGCGTGGCGCGCCACGGCGTCCCAAGAATTGGTCCGTCGGTCCATCCGGCCGTGGCATAGGGCGCCAGCGTGATCGTGCCCGGCGTGCGGGCCGGCCCGGCAGCCAGCCGCACAAACGGAACGGGCGCACGCCATTCGAGGTGCACGCGCGCGGCGCGCCGTCCACCCCAACGGCGGAAGTCGTCGCCAAGCAGCGTGCCGCGCCCACCCATCACGAACGCGCGGTGCGGCGGCAGCCCGGCACTTCCCAGGCCCAGCTGGAGGCGGGCCAGGAGGCGGCTGCCGCCGACCGGCACGAGGAGATGTCCGGCGCCGTTGACGCGCGCGTACTGCTCGCCGGCCTCGACCGTCAGCTCGGCGGCGACGTCCCGCCGCACCGCGAACCCCTCGCTGCGGCGCCGCACCGTCAGCGACCCCGTGAGATAGTCCCCGTCCCGCATCGGCGGATTGGGCCGGAAGGTGCCTGTCGCCGGGGTCGCTCGGACGGTGAGCGAGGCGATTCGGTCGCGCGCGATGACGAGCCGCCATTCGCCCCGCGCGCCCCTTCCCAAACTGCGGCGCAGCGCGAGCCGCACGCCCGTGGCGCGATAGTAATCCCCGTAGTCGTCCCCGAATTCCTGGGACGCGATCGAATTGAGGAGCGGCGCGATCACCGGCGCATCCGCCACGTCGCGCACCTGGCGGTACGCCGCAAGCTCCAGGCCGTCGGCCGACGTGACCGCCACAAGCCCCTTGCCGCGGCGATCGGAAAACCCGTAGCTCGCGAGCGCGCGGACTTCGAAGCCGTCGCCCGGGGCCCGCCAGACGAGCCCCCCGCCGACCGCGAGCCCCTCGACCCGATTGGCCCGCAACAGGTCGCTCAGGCCCCGCGCGCCGAGGCGCTGGCGCTTGAGTCCCGTGAGCGCCCGCCGTCCCGCGATCCGGCTGACTTCCGCGCGCACGGCCTGGAGATCACCCTGGCGCACCGGCTCCGCGATGTCCTGGATGGCGGCCGCGAGGGGGCCGGCCCAGGGGAACGAGTCGCGCTGCGCCTTGGGCAGCATCGTGATCTCCTCGCCCGCAAACCACTGGTCGGCCAAACCCACGTTGAACACGTAGCCGTCGATCTCCCAGCGGCCGCGGATGATCCCGCGGGCGGGGATGTCGAGCCAGGTCGCGCGGCGGCGAATCTCGATCTCCTGCCGGTACGGCAACCAGAAGCGGCCCTCCCACAGCGCATTGTCCAGCACGATGCTCACATCTTCGAGATCCGGATCGAGGTAGGCGCGGGGGGTGAAGTTGAACGCCTGGCGCACGAGATCCGCCGTCCCGACATCCACGAACAGCGTGCCCACGATCCGGGGCTCGGCAAAGGTTTTGGGGCGGACCCGCAGCTCCACCACCCGCACGGCGCGCTGCGGCAGCAGAATGGTCACGGTGTCGCCCAATGCGAAGTCGTAAATCTCCAGCCCGCCCGGCGTCAGCGGGTGCGGCACATCGCGCACTTCGTCGCCATCGCCGAGGCGGATCACGCGCCCGAAATTGTTCTGGACGATGCCGAGGTGATCGCGGTGGTAGTTGATGTCGGTGGGGAGCTCGGCGCGGTCGCGCCAGCCGATGATGCGCTGCTTGCTGAGCTGCGGCGCCTTCCAGTACACTTCCAGCTCCAGCTGGTCGGCTTTCACGAGACGCGGCGGCTCGGTGAGGCCTTCCCCGAACTGCCCGAGGAAAAAGACAAATCCGTGAGCCTGGGCCTTGTAGTCGCGCAGCGTGGTGTCGCCGGCGGCGCGCTCGCGCCGCTCGGTCGCGCGCCGCGCCAGCGCCAGGACCGAATCGCTGTTCCAATCCTGGGCGGGCGCTTGTCCAGGCAGAACGAGCAGCAGCAGTGCAGCAGGCCAGCGCATGGGCGCGAAATCTAGATGATGGACTCGCGCGACGCATTCCTGGAGCGGGCTAAGAGCGGCGGGATCGTTCCCGTCATGCGGGAACTCGTGACCGACGCCGATACCCCGGTTGCGGTATTCGCCAAGATCGCGCGTCCCCCCTTTGCGTTCCTTCTCGAATCGCTCGTCGGCGGTGAGCGCTGGGCGCGGTACACATTCCTCGGCACCGAGCCGCGCGAGGCTTGGCGGTACCGTGGGGCGCACGTGGAGCGCTGGACGCCCGCCGCGGGTTGGGAGCCCGCGGGCCAGACGCTGGATCCGATCGGCCACCTCGCCAACCGCATGCGCGCCCTTCCGGCTGCCCCCCCCCCCCGCGCCCCCGGGCCGGGCTTGCCGCGCTTCACGGGCGGCGCCGTCGGGTACCTCGGCTACGATCTCGTGCGCACGGTGGAGCGGCTCCCGGCCCCGCCGCTCGACACGCTGGGCGTACCGGACGCCGTCGTCATGATCGCCGACTCGTTGGTCATCCTCGACAACCTGTTCGGCCGCGCCATCGTGGTCGCCAACGTCGAGGTGCCCGCGGGATCGTCCGCCGCCCAACGCCTGCGCTTGTACGACGTCGCGCAGGAGCGGCTCGACGTGCTGATCGGCCGGCTGGGAGCGACGCACACGCTCGCTCCCCTCTCACTCGACAGGCCACGGGGAGGGGGAGGCGCACTGCGACCGGAGTCGCGCTACCCGCGCGCGGCGTTCGAACGCGACGTCGCGAAGATTCGGGAGTACATCGCGGCCGGCGACGTCTTTCAGGCCGTCCTGTCCCGGCGCCAGGTTGTGGCGGGCGCGGTCGACCCGCTGCTGCTGTACCGCTACCTGCGCGCCCTGAACCCCGCGCCGTATCTGTTTCATCTCGCGCTCGACGATGTCACGTTCGTCGGGAGCTCTCCCGAAGTGCTGGTGCGGGTCGAGGGCGACGAAGTGACCGTCCGGCCGATCGCGGGGACGCGCCCGCGCGGGGCCACGCCGGCGGAAGACGACGCGTTGGCGGCGTCGCTGCGCGCGGACGCGAAGGAGCTCGCCGAGCATCGCATGCTCGTGGACCTGGGACGCAACGACGTCGGCCGCGTGGCGCGCTACGGCTCGGTCCGGGTCACCGAGTCGCTCGAGATCGAGCGGTATTCGCACGTCCAACACCTCGTGAGCGAGGTGCGCGGGCACCTCAGTCCCGGACACGACGCGCTCGACGTCTTCCGGGCTTGCTTTCCCGCCGGCACGGTCACGGGAGCGCCCAAGGTGCGCGCGATGGAGATCATCGACGAGCTGGAGCCGGAGCGGCGCGGCCCCTACGCGGGGGCGGTGGGCTACGTTGGCTGGGGCGCGACGAGTCTCGACACGGCGATCGCCATTCGGGCCGCGCTGGTGCTCAAGGACCGGGTCGCCGTGCAGGCCGGCGCGGGGATCGTCGCCGACTCGGATCCCGCCCGCGAGTTCGCGGAGACCGAAGCCAAGGCGCAAGCCGTGCTGCGCGCGCTCGCCCTGGCGAAAGCTGGTGATTAGGCCGGACCGGCCTATATTTTTCGCCTGTGTTCAAACTGACCAGTACCGCCGGCGATCAGACGATAGACCTGCAACTCGGGCGCACCCTCGTCGTGGGGCGCGCCGTGACCAGCGACGTTCCCATCTACGATCCCACGATTTCCCGGCGTCACGCCGAGATCGCGCTGACCGAAAGCGGCGTCCGCGTCACGGACCTGGGCTCCTCCAACGGCACGTTCCTCAACGGCGCCAAGATCACCGAGGCCGAAGCGGGCGCCAACGACGTGGTCACGTTCGGCAAGGTCGCGTTCCGCGTGCGCGAGGTGACCGCGCCGCTGCCCCGGCCCCAGGTCGTGCCCCCGCCCCCCGACTTCACGAGCCCCAAACCGGGCGTCGCGGGAGGCACGATCGTGCGCCAGCTGCCGGTGAATCCCTCCGGCGGCGTCCCGGCCATCGTGATGGACAAGGGCCAGGGCGCGTCCCATCTCAAGGTCAGGGCGCAGACCCTGGAGGAGCGGCGCGAAAAGAAGCTGTCGCTGCTGCTGGAGGTGTCCAAGGAGCTGTCGAAGCAGCAGGAGCTCGACCGCCTGCTCGATAAGGTGGTGGACTTCACGTTCCAAATCATGAACGTGGACCGGGTGTCGATTCTGCTCCTGGACGGGAAGTCGAACGAGCTCGTGCCCCGGATCTCGAAGAG
This sequence comes from Gemmatimonadales bacterium, assembly GCA_040901965.1. Classification (GTDB taxonomy): domain Bacteria; phylum Gemmatimonadota; class Gemmatimonadetes; order Gemmatimonadales; family GWC2-71-9; genus 20CM-2-65-7. Next base: position 56,395 of record JBBDYB010000020.1, read on the forward strand.
CCGCACCGGCGACGCGAGCGCCGCCAAGCACGTGCCCCAGTCCATCGCCCGCAAGGCCGTGGAAGAGCGGGTCGCCATCCTGTCGGACAATGCCGCCGCCGACGAGCGCTTCAAGGGAAAGTCCATCCTCATCCAGAGCGTGCGCAGCGCCATGTGCACGCCCCTCATGGGATCGGATCAGAAGGTCCTCGGCATCCTCTACGTGGACAACCTCACCGCGACGCACTCGTTCGCCGACGAGGACCTCGAGTTCCTCATCGCGTTCGGCGGCCTCACCGCCGTCGCTATCGAGAACTCGCAGCTCTCCGACCGGCTGCGCCGTGAAGCGGTCGTGGTGTCGAACTTCCAGCGCTACTTCGCGCCCAACCTCGCCTCCCAGATCGCGCAACAGGAGGGAGAGGTGGCCTTGGGCGGCACCAAGCGGCCCGTGGTCGTGTTCTTTTCGGACATCCGCGGCTTTACGCCGATGTCCGAGACGATGAATCCGGATGAGATCGCCGGGCTGCTCACGGACTATTTCACCGAGATGGTGGACATCGTCTTCGAGCATTCGGGCACGCTCGACAAGTTCATGGGCGACGCGATCATGGCGTTGTGGGGCGCCCCCATCGCGCACGAGGACGACGCCGATCGCGCGATGCAGTGCGCCCTCGATCAGATCGAGACGCTCGAAAAGATGAATGCCAAGTGGAAGGAATCGGGGCGCCCGCCGATCGCCATCGGCATCGGCATCAACTTTGGAGAAGTGTTCGCCGGCAACATCGGCTCCAACCGCCGCCTCGAGTACACGGTGATCGGTGACGCGGTGAACACGGCGAGCCGACTGTGCTCGTCCGCGGGCCTGAACGAGATCCTGATCACCGAGAGTTTCTACAAGCAGCTCAAAAAGCCCCCCAAGGTCGAGGCGCTCGAGCCGATTCAGGTCAAAGGAAAGGCGAAGAAGGTTCCGGTCTATCGGGTGAAACGGTAGACTTAAGGAGTCATGGTGCGATTGATGCCGTCTTCTCGCCTGCACCGCCTCATGCTCCTCGGCGGTCTTCTTGTGGGATCGCAGACCTGCACCCACACCACCGGACCGTCAGTCGATCGGCCCATCGCCTTTTACAGCAATCGTGAGTCGTCCAGACCGGATATAGTCAGCATTTTCACGATGGATACCGCGGGCGGGCACATCGTGAGGTTGACCAGTAGCCAGTGGGCCGACCTGGAGCCCGCGTGGTCGCCTGACGGCAAGCGGATTGCGTTCACGTCGTGGCGCAGCGGCTATACCGACATTTACGCAATCGACGCTGACGGCGGGAATCTCACGCGTCTGACGACTCACGACTCCGGGGACGGTTCACCAAGCTGGTCGCCTGACGGTCAACGAATAGCGTACTGGTCGAAGCGCGACGGCAACTTCGACATCTGGATCATGAGCGTCAGCGGTGGAGAACACAGTCGATTGACCAGTCATGAACTCTGGGACTTCTCGCCTGAATGGTCTCCCGATGGAACCAAGATCCTTTTCGAATCAAACCGTGATGGTAATCGCGAGCTCTACCTCATGAATGCGGATGGTTCAGGACAGTCCAACCTGACGAACAATCTCGGGGCGGACGAGCATGGGAGTTGGTCTCCGGATGGCCTGCGAATTGCATTTTCCTCAAACCGGCACGACACGTTGGGATCACTAGAGATCTACCTAATGGACTCGGACGGGTCGAATGTCGTGCGGCTTACAACCAACACCCGGGGTGATTCCAGGCCAGCGTGGTCAAGCGACGGCACGATGATCGTCTGGACGTGCAATCGGAACACGTCGTTGGAGATCTGCCTGATGAACGCTGATGGAACGGGCACGGAGCGCGTTCTCACGAACGATTCTGCTCTCGATGCAGGAGCGCGCTGGCGACCAAATTAGGATCCCGCCGAGCTTCTCAGAAACGATAAGGCCGGCCGAACCGCGCCAGCAGGTCGAGCGCGAGCCGCAGCGGCAGTCCCATCACGCCGAAGAAGTCGCCTTCCACCCGCTCGATGAGCGGCGCCCCCAATCCCTGAATCGCGTAGGCGCCCGCCTTGTCGAGCGGCTCGCCCGTGGCGACGTAGGCCTCGAGGGTGGCGCGATCGACCGGCCGGAACGTTACCCGCGACACGTCCAGCGCCTGCGCCAGCTCCCCATCCCGCGCCACGGCCACCGCCGTCAGGACTTCATGGGTCCGTCCCTGGAGGCGCTCCAACATGCGCACCGCATCTTGCGGCGAACCAGGTTTCCCAAGTATCTCATTCTCTATCACTACCGTCGTATCTGCAGCCAAGACGAGATCGCCTGGGGCGCGGGAGACGACCGCCTGAGCCTTGGCGCGCGACAGCCGGGTCACGTAGGCATTCGGCGGCTCCCCCGGGAGCACGTGTTCGTCTACGTCGGGGGGGATCACGCGGAACGGAATGCGCAGCATTTCGAGCAGCTGCTTCCGGCGCGGCGAGCCGGAGGCGAGCACGATGGGGGGAGGATTCACTTCTCGAGAATCAACGTCACCGGGCCGTCGTTGACCAGCTCGACTTCCATCATCGCGCCGAATTCGCCGGTTTCCACGGCGATCCCGCTCCCCGCTCCCTGCTCCCTCAGGAGCGCGACGAATTTGTCGTAGAGCGGAATGGCAACCTCGGGGGCTGCGGCTCCGATGAAGCTCGGCCGACGCCCCTTGCTGGCGTCGCCGTACAGGGTGAACTGCGGCACGACGAGCACGGCACCCTGCACGTCGGCCAGATCGCGGTTCATCTTGCCCTCGGCGTCGCCGAAGAGACGCAACCCGAGAATCTTCTCCGCCATCCACTCCAGGGACGCGTCCGTGTCCGTGGGCGCGAAACCCGCGAGCACGAGAAAGCCGGGCCCGATACTGCCGATGACCCGGCTTGCAACTCGCACTTCGGCGCGGGAGACGCGTTGGAGGACGACCCTCACTCGACCGTCACACTCTTTGCCAGGTTACGGGGCTGATCGACGTTGCACCCTCTCCGGACCGCGATGTAGTAAGCGAGGAGCTGGAGCGGTAACACGCTTAGTACTGGCGTGAGCAGATCGAGCGTCTCGGGAATCTCGATGCGGTGGTCGGCGAGCTGGTCGAGCGCGGTGTCGCCTTCGGTGACGATCGCGATCACGCGCCCGCCCCGGGCTTTCACTTCTTCGATGTTGCTCACGACCTTTTGGTGCACCGCATCCTTGGGCGCGATGAACACGACGGGCATGAGCTCGTCGATCAGCGCGATCGGCCCGTGCTTCATCTCGGCCGCCGGATAGCCCTCGGCGTGGATGTAGGAGATTTCCTTGAGCTTCAGGGCTCCTTCGAGCGCCACCGGGAAATTGTAGCCGCGGCCCAGGTACAGCACGTTCTGCGCGCGCACCAGGCGGTCGGCGAGCTGCTCGATCTGCGGCGCCTTCGCCAGCACCCGGCCCACCAGCTCCGGCAGCTTGGCCAGCGCCCGCACCACTTCCCGTCCCTGCAGGATCGACAGCGCCCGTAACCGGCCCATTTTGAGCGTCAGCAGCGCCAGCGCGACGATCTGGCTCGTGAACGCCTTCGTGCTCGCGACGCCGATCTCGGGCCCCGCATGGAGGTAAATGCCGCCATCGACTTCGCGGGCGATCGTGCTGCCCACCACGTTGATCAGCCCCAGCGTGCGGGCGCCGCGCCGTTTCGCCTCGCGCAGCGCCGCCAGCGTGTCGGCCGTCTCGCCCGACTGCGAGATCCCGATGACGAGCGTGCGCTCATCCACGATCGGATTGCGGTAGCGGAACTCGGAGGCGTACTCGACCTCGGTCGGGATGCGGGCCAGCTCCTCCATCATGTACTCGCCGATCAGCGCCGAATGCCACGAGGTGCCGCAGGCGGTGATCACGATGCGCTGCACCTTGAGCAGCTCGTCGTCGGTGATGTTGAGGCCGCCGAACCGGACCGTGCCTTCCTCCTCCAGGAGGCGTCCACGCATCGTGTTGCGCACGCTCTCCGGCTGCTCGAGGATCTCCTTGAGCATGAAGTGGGGGTACCCGCCGCGTTCGATCTTCGCGAGATCCCATTCCACTTGCGTGACGGTCTTCTCCTTTTCCGCCGCCGCCAGATCCATGATGCGGTAGTCGGTGGGCGTCACCTCGGCGATCTCGCCGTCGTCGAGATAGACGACGGAGCGGGTATGCGCGAGCACGGCGGACGCATCGGACGCCACGAAGTTCTCGCCGTTGCCGATGGCCACGAGCAGCGGCGATCCGCGCCGGGCCGCGACGATCGTGCCGGGCTCGCGACTCGAGATCACCGCGATGCCGTACGCCCCTTCCACCTGCCGCAGCGCGGCGGCCGTCGCATCTACCAGCGGGCTGCCTTTCGTGTGCAGCTCCTCGATGAGGTGCGAGAGGACTTCGGTATCGGTCTGGGAGCGGAATACGTGGCCGCGTTTCGCGAGCGCCTGGCGCAGCGTGCCCGCGTTCTCGATGATGCCGTTGTGCACGAGGGCGAGGGTGCCGCCGCAATCGGCGTGCGGGTGGGCGTTCGCCACGCTGGGCGCGCCGTGCGTGGCCCAGCGCGTGTGCGCGATCGCCGTGGTGCCGGCCGGCAGATTGGCGCCGAGCTCGCGCTCGAGCACCGCAATCTTGCCCGGCGCCCGGAAGATCTCGAGGCCGCCGTTCACGACGGCCAGACCCGCCGAGTCGTAACCGCGGTACTCGAGGCGCTTCAGCCCCTCGAGCACCAGCGGGGCCGCTGCCCGTTTGCCGGTGTACCCTACGATGCCGCACATAGTCGCCGCCCTTCCTCTATCAATCGTTCTGCCTCGGCACCCGAGGGCGCCTCCGCGATCAGCCGGATAATCGGCTCGGTCCCCGAAGGCCGGACGTGCAGCCACCGGTCCGGCCACGCGAGTCGCAGGCCGTCCTGCGTGTCCACCGCGGCGTCGGGAAAGCGCCGCCGCAGCCCCGCGTACACCGGCTCCAACCGCGGACCGCGCGGCACCTTCGCCTTCACGATCGTGTAACGCGGCGCCCGCTCCACCAGTTCGCTCACGGTCGCTCCCCCCCCCCCCGGGTCGCGCGCCAGCAGCGCCAACACCAGGGTCGCAGCCAGCGGCGCGTCCCGCCCGACGTGCAGGGCCGAATACATCACGCCGCCGTTCCCCTCGCCCCCGATCGCGGCGCCGAGCTTGAGAATCTTTCTCGCCACGTGCGCCTCGCCGACGGGAGCGCGTACCACCCGGGTTCCGAACTCTCGTGCCGCATCTTCAACGACGAGCGACGTCGAGAGATTACAGACCACCGGCCGTCTGGCCGTCCGGCCGGCCGGCCGTCCTAGAACGGCCCGAATCGCGAAGGCCAACGTGTAGTCTTCGCCGATCGCGCGCCCGCGTTCATCCACAATCGCCAGGCGATCGACATCCGGATCCACGGCGATCCCAACGTCCGCCTTGTGCCGCCGAACCAGTCGGCCAAGCGCCTTCAGATGCTCGGGGATGGGCTCCGGAGGACGCGGGAACAGGCCGTCCGTCTCCAGATTGATCGCCGCCACCCGGCAACCCAGCCGCTCGAGCAGCTCGGGCATGACTGCCCCGCCCGCCCCCCGCACGGTATCGAGCGCGACCCGGAACCGGCGGCGCCGGATCGCGCGCACATCCACACCGGGAAGCGCGAGCACGGCGGCGAGGTGACGGTGGATTGCATCCGAATCCGTCTCCAAGCCACCGATCGCATTATAGTTGGCTCGTTGCAGGGAATGCCCTGCGGCCAGTTCGCGTACCCGCGTGCCGGATCCTTCATCAAGAAAGATGCCATCGGGACCGACGAACTTGAGCGCGTTCCACTCGATGGGATTGTGACTGGCCGTGACGATGATCCCGCCTGCGGCACGATGGTGCTCGACCGCCAGCTGCACCGTCGGCGTAGGGACTAGGCCGACATCGATCACACGGCAGCCAACTGACATGAGGCCAGCCTGTGCTGCACTCGCGAACATCGGCCCCGAGGTGCGGGCATCCCGGCCCACCACGACCGACGGCCGGACGGCCCGACGGCCGGACGGCCGCTTTCCGTCCCCAGCCCACACGCCGAACGCGGCGGCCCAGCGGGCCACGACTTCGGGAGTGAGATCTGTGCCGACGAGACCCCGAACCCCCGACACGCTGACCATCAGGGTGTCGGACATGGCGGCAACGTAGGGAATGAGGGGGAGCGCGTCAATCGGACGCGCCCTTTGGGTCAGGCGCGACGTGCTTCCATGGCACGGGAGGGCAGGCGCAGCGGCTGCAGCTGGGGCGTGGGGATCGGGAGGGACGACTGCTCGGCGAAGGCGCGCCGGAACGCGTCCACGATAGCGGCATCGAACTGGACGCCCCTTCCTTCTTCCAGCTCGCGCATGGCGTGCTTCACGGAGAGCGAGGGGCGGTAGGGCCGGACGCTGGTCATGGCGTCGAAGGCATCCGCCACGCTGACCAAGCGGGCCTCCAGCGGAATGACGTCTCCTTTGAGGCCGTCCGGAAAGCCGGTGCCGTCGAGCCGCTCGTGATGCGAGCGCACGATGGCCAGGGCCCCGGGGGCGTCCCGCATCAGCGGGCCGAGGATGCGGGCGCCGATCACGGTGTGCTCCATGATGTGGCGGTATTCGGCGTCGGTGAGCTTCCCCGCCTTGTGCAGCACGCTTTCGCTGACGCCGATCTTGCCGACGTCGTGCAACTCGGCGCCCAGCGCGATCGTGTCCACGAGATCGCTATCGAGCCCCAGCGCCCGCGCGGTTTCGACCGAGTAGTTGGCGACGCGCATCGAATGGCCGCGGGTGTAGGCGTCCTTGGCTTCGAGCGCGTACACCAGCGCGTGCACCCCCTCGAGGAACAGCTCCTCGATCCGCCGCGCCTGCGCTTCCACCCGCTCCTCGAGGCGGAGCTGGTAGCTGCGGTTCTCGATGAGCAGGCGGCGCTTGTCGAGGGCCTGCGACACGCGCGCGCGCACTTCGTCGAGGTGAAAGGGCTTGGCGACGTAGTCGAGCGCGCCCATCTGGAGGCAAGCGACGGCGCTTTCGACCTCCGCGACCGCCGTCACCACGATCACCGCCGTGTCGGGCCAGCGCGTCACAATCTCCCGGAGCAGCGTCACGCCGTCCATCTCCGGCATGCGCAGGTCGGAGATGACGAGCGGGACGGGCGTGCGCTGGAGCTCCGTGAGCGCCTCGACCCCGGAGCCGGCTTCGGCGCAGGTGAAGCCCTCCCCTTCGAGCAGGCGCACCAGCACGCGCCGCAGGCGCGGCTCGTCGTCCACAACGAGACAGCGCATACCGTTGAACGAAGGCATGGCCGCTAACGTATCCGTCGCTTGCCCCTGGCGGAAGGCGTCGGTACGTTCCGGCCATGACGCGCATCGCCGATCAGGATCTCGCGCACCGCTTTTCTACGCGCGCGGTGCATGCGGGACACGTAGGGGATCCCCTTAGCGGGGCGGTGATGGCGCCCATCTATCAGACGTCCACGTACATCCAGGATGGGCTCGGGCGCCACAAGGGATACGAGTATGCGCGCACCCGCAATCCGACACGCGAGGCGCTGGAGCGCAATGTCGCCGCGCTCGAGGGCGGCCTGCACGGTTTGGCGTTCGGATCGGGGCTCGCGGCCCTCGATGCGGTCATGAAGCTGCTGTCCTCCGGGGACCACGTCGTCAGCGGCGAGAACGTGTACGGCGGCTCGCATCGCCAGATGACGCACATCTGGGCGCGACTCGGCCTGAAATTCACGTTCGTGGACGGCGGCGACACGGCCGCGGTCGCCGCGGCGGTCACGCCGCAGACCAAGATCGTGTACGCGGAGACGCCCACCAACCCGATGATGCGGCTGTGCGACCTGGCGGCGACGGCCGCGATCGCGAAAAAAGCCGGCGCGCTGTTCGTCGTGGACAACACGTTCGCGACCCCCTACTTCCAGCAGCCGCTCCAGCTCGGCGCGGATATCGTGCTCCATTCGACGACCAAGTACTTGAACGGCCACTCCGACATGGTCGGCGGGATGCTGGTCGCGACCCGCGACGACGTCGCCGAGCGGCTGGGCTTCATCCAGAATTCGGCGGGCGCCGTCCCCGGCCCGTTCGATTGCTGGCTGGCGCTGCGCGGCACCAAGACGCTGGCGCTGCGGATGCGCCAGCACGACGCCAATGGCCGCCGCATCGCCGACTGGCTCGACAAGCATCCGCGCGTGCAGCGGATCTACTATCCCGGCCTGCCGTCGCACCCGCAGCACGAGCTGGCGCGCCGCCAGATGACCGGCTTCGGCGGCATGATCAGCATCGAGCTCGGCGACGTGGGGTTCGCCCGCCGCTTCGTCGAGCGCACCAAGATCTTCGCGCTCGCGGAGTCGCTGGGCGGCGTGGAGAGCCTCATCGGCCATCCCGCGTCGATGACGCACGCCAGCGTGCCGCCCGAGATGCGGCGGCGGATGGGTTTGACCGACAGCCTGGTGCGGCTGTCCGTGGGAATCGAAGACGTCGAGGACCTGATCGCCGACCTGGACCAGGCATTGGCTGATGATTGACGCCAACATTGTAGGGGCGCAGCATGCTGCGCCCCTACCCGAAACATGGGATTCGCCACGCCGTAGGTGTGGGAATCCAATCAGGAGACATGCATGACCGAGCCCACGAACAACCTTCCCGCGGCGCGGCCGCGCAAGGCGCTGACCCAGATCGCTCCGGTGTCATGGGAGCATCCCGCGGACCGCGCCGCGCTGCAGTCGCTGCGCGCGGTGCCAGGATTTGACGAAGTCGTCAAGAAGATCTACGGCTTCATCGGCGAGCGCGGCGTGCGGCTGCTGTTTCAGGCCGACGCCGTGCGCGTCGGGCCCACGCAGTTCCCGCGCTTGAACGAGCTCTATACCGAGGTGCTCACCACGCTCGATTGGGAGCCCCGGCCGGAGCTGTTCGTCTCGCAAACACCGTTCGTGAACGCGGGCGCGTTCGGGATGGAGAAGCCCTTCATCGTCATCAACTCCGGCGCCCTGAAGCTGCTCGACGACGACGAGATGCGCGCCCTGCTCGGCCACGAGCTGGGACACGTCATGAGCGGGCACGCGCTCTATCGCACGATCCTGATCATCATTCTGAACGTCAGCTTTGCCACCCTGCCCTTCCTGGCGGGGATCGCGCTGCTGCCGGTCCGCATCGCGCTGCTCGAGTGGTATCGCAAGAGCGAGCTGTCGTCCGATCGGGCCGGACTCCTGGCGGTCCAAGACCCCATCCCCGCGCTACGGATGTTCCTCAAGATGGCGGGCGGCGGCAACATGACGGAAATGGACCTGAACGCCTTTCTCGTGCAGGCCAAAGAGTACGAGGAAACGGGCGGGGCGCTCGACCGCATTTTCCAAATCCTCAACACGCTCGACCGGACGCATCCGTTCAACACACTGCGCGCCGCCGAGCTGCAGCGCTGGATCGAAGGCGGGAATTACGAGCGTATCCTGCGTGGCGAGTATACGCGCCGCGGCCCCGACGCCGAGAAGCGGCCGATCGACCAGGACATCGAGGAAGCGCGCGAGCACTACATGAAGGAAGCCAAGGCCGTCGTGAACGACGTGGTGGATTCCGCCAAGCGGGCCGCCCAGGCGTTCACGGAGGCGTTCAAGAAGCGGTGAGAGTACTGGTTGTCGGGGGAGGCGGGCGCGAGCACGCGCTCTGCTGGGCACTGCGCCGCGACGCCCCCCCCGGCCCCCCCGGCCCCCCCGGCCCCCCCGGCCCCCCCTCCTCCCCCGACTGGAATCTGTTTGCCGCGCCCGGCAACCCCGGCACCGCCACACTCGCCACCAACCTCCCCATCGCCGCGACGGCGGTCGCCGACCTCGTCGCCGCCGTCGCGCAACACGACATCGACCTCACGATCATCGGCCCCGAGGCGCCACTCGCGGCCGGGCTGGCCGATCGGCTGCGTGATGCCGGCCGCGCGGTGTTCGGCCCCACGGCTGCCGCCGCGCGGCTGGAATCGTCGAAAGCGTTCGCCAAGGAAGTCATGCGGCGCGCCGGCGTGACGACCCCCGCCGGCGCGAGTTTCGTCGCGCTCGATGCCGCGCTCGATTACATCCGCCACCAGGCGCAGCCCCTGGTCGTGAAGGCATCGGGGCTGGCCGCCGGCAAGGGTGCGGTCGTCTGCGACACGCGCGAGGAGGCGGCGGCCGTCGCGCGCGCCATGCTCGAAGGGGCGCTGGGCGACGCCGGCAAGGAGATTCTGGTCGAAGAATTCCTCGAGGGTGAAGAGCTCTCCGTGCTGGCGCTGACCGACGGCGAACGGCTGGTGATGCTGCCGCCGGCACAGGATCACAAACGGCTGGGCGAGGGCGATACCGGTCCCAACACCGGGGGCATGGGCGCCTACTGTCCAGTGGCCATCGCGACCGACGTGCTGCTCGCGCGCGTGCGCACCGAGGTCTTCGAGCCCGTGCTGCGGGAAATGGCCGCCCAGGGCGCTCCGTACGAAGGCGTGCTCTACGCCGGCCTGATGCTGACCCCGGACGGCGTGCCCTCCGTGCTCGAGTTCAACGCCCGCTTCGGCGATCCCGAGACGCAAGCACTCCTCCCCGCGCTGGCGCCCGGGTTCACCGAGCATCTCGCCGCGATCGCCACGAGGACGTGGCGCCCGGAATCGAGTCGCCGCGTGCTTGGCCTGGAGCGTGCCGCCGTCACTACGGTCCTCGCGGCGCGCGGCTATCCGGACCGCCCGGAAAAAGGCGTGGCCATTGACCTCCCTCCTCCCGGAAGCTGGGGCGACGACGTGGTCGTCTTTCACGCCGGGACGTTTCGCGACCCGGACGGCAGGCTGCGGACCGCGGGAGGCCGGGTCTTCAGCGTGACCGGGCTGGGCGCCGACGTATCGGCGGCCGCGCGCGCCAGCGCGGCCGCGGCCGAGCGGATCACGTTCGAGGGGAAGACCTGGCGGCGGGACATCGCCTGGCGTGAGCTCCGGGGGAGACGTGCCGGAGCTGCCTGAAGTCGAAACGATCGTCCGCGAGCTCGCCCCGCGTCTCGAGGGCTACCGCATCGCGCGCGTCCAGCTCAACAAGACAGACGTGCTGCGCCGGGTCTCCAAACCCCGGCTGATCACGACGCTGCGCCGCAATACCATAGACGAAGTCAGGCGCCGCGCAAAGCACGCGGTGTTCCGATTGGCGAGCGGACACCGCTTGATCGTCCAGCCCCGGATGACGGGCTCACTCGTGGTGCACGAGCGGCCGCTGACCCGCGACGAGGCGAAGTACGCCGTCCTCATCTGCACGCTCGATGATGGCCGCCGCTTCGTCTATCGCGATGTGCGGCGTCTGGGGACGATCTGGCTCCTGGACGAGAAGGGGTGGGGCGCCTACACCGGGCGCATCGGGCCGGAGCCGCTGGAGGATACGTTCACGCCGTTCGTATTCGCCGAGCGCCTCCGGAGGACGCGCGTCGCCGTCAAGAAGGCGATCATGGATCAGCGCCGCATCGCGGGGGTGGGCAACATCTACGCCAACGAGGCCCTGTTCGAAGCGGGGATTGATCCGTCGAAGCCCACCCACCGGCTTTCGCTCGATGAGTTCGCACGGCTGCACGCGGCGGTCGTGGGCGTCTTGAACCGGGCGGTGGAAGCCTCCGGCACGACCGTCCGTGACTATCGCACCGGCACCGGAGCGCGCGGACGGTTTCAATTCGAACTGCGCGTGTACGGACGCCAGCGCCAGCCGTGCATGCGGTGCGGCAAGCGGCTCGTCCTGACGCACACGATCGACCTCCGCGCTACTACGTTCTGCCCGTATTGCCAGCGTTGAACACCTAGCCCCCGTCCCGCCACGGCGGGTATGTTTCCCGTCTCACGCCATCGAGGCTCTTCTGCATATGCGTCGCATTCTTCTGATGCTCGCTGCGCTTGCCGCCGCGGCGCCCCTCGTCGCGCAGGAACCCACGCCAGGCGAGCGCCTGCCCGTGGTGAAGCACGTCCTGCTGAACGGCATGACGTTCCTCTTTCTGCAGCGCCCGGGCGCGCCCACGGTGTCGTTCGTCACCCACTTCCGCGCCGGCGGCGTGGACGAGTGGACCGGAATCTCCGGCACGGCGCACCTGTTCGAGCACATGCTCTTCAAGGGCAGCCGCTCGATCGGCACCAAGAACCTGGCCGCCGAGGAAGCGCTGTTCCCGCTGATCGACGCGGTCGCCGACTCGTTTACGGCGGAGTTCCGCAAGGGGGCCATGGCGGACACCGCGGAGCTGCGTCGCCTGCGCGGGCGGCTCAAGCAGCTCGAGGACTCCGCGCGCGGCTTCGTCGTCACGAACGAGCTCGACCGCATCCTCACGGAGAACGGCGCGGTCGGATTGAACGCCAGCACGTCGAACGACGTCACCAACTACTTCTTTTCGCTGCCCGCCAATCGGGTCAAGCTCTGGTTCATTCTGGAGAGCGACCGGCTCAAAAACCCCGTGCTGCGGGAGTTCTACTCCGAGCGCGACGTGGTTATGGAGGAGCGGCGGCTGCGCACCGAGACGCAGCCGTTCGGGATGCTGCTCGAGGAGTATCTGATGGTGGCCTACCGCGCCCACCCATACGGCCGGCCGGTCGTCGGGCACGCCAGTGAGATCCAGGCGGTCAGTCGCGCGGCGGCACTCGAGTACTTCCGCCGTTACTACGGACCCAACAACGCGGTCGTCGCCATCGTGGGTGACATCAACGTGGACTCGATGAGGACGTGGGCGACGCGCTATTTCGCCGATATCCCCCCCGGCCAGCCCCACCGTCCGGTCGTGACCCAGGAGCCGCCCCAGCGCGGAGAACGCCGCATCAGCGTGGAGTTCGACGCGAACCCCCAGATCCTCATCGGCTATCACGTGCCCAGCCTCCGCCATCCCGACGCGCCCGCGTTGCAGGTGCTGTCGCAGATTCTGACCGGCGGGCGCACATCGCGACTGTTCCAACGGCTGGTGATCCGCGACCGCGTCGCCACGACGATCCAGTCGTTCCAGTTTCCCGGCAGCCTGTACCCGCGGCTGTTTACGTTCCAGGGCGTGCCGATCGCGCCGCACACCACGGAAGCGATCGAGCGGGCGGTATACGAGGAGCTGGAGCGTCTCCAGCGGGAGCCGCCGACCGACGAGGAGCTGCGACGCGTGCGGAATCAGACGGAGGCCAGCAGCATCCAGCGACTGCAGTCGAACTTCGGCCTCGCGTTCCAGCTCTCGAGCAGCGAGGCACTGTGGTACGACTGGCGCCAGACCTTCCGCGATCAGGCAGCCGTGGCGCGCGTGACCGCCGCCGACGTGCAGCGGGTTGCGAAGACGTACTTCACGCCGACCAACCGGACCGTCGCCACATTGGTGCGGCTGGCAGCCCCCCCAGCTCCCAAGCCCGCTTCGGGAGGGAACGACTGATGCGCGCCCGCTTCGCTCTCGCAGCGCTGGTCCTGGGGAACCTCCCGGGCTCCGCCGGCGCTCAGCAGCGGCCCGCCGATCCCCGCGCCGAGATTCAGGGCTTGCAGATCGCGCCGCTGCGGTTCAATCCCCCGCAGCCCAAGCGCGTGACGCTGTCGAACAAGGTCGTGGTCTACCTGCTCGAGGACCACACGCTTCCCCTGATCCACGTGCAGCTCGTGTCCCGCGTCGGGGTGGCCAACCTCCCGGACTCGCTGTGGGGTGTGGGCTGGCAAGCCGACGGCCTGCTGCGGACGGGGGGCACGACGCGGCTGACCCCCGACTCCGTGGACAAGCTGATCGAGTTCTATGCCTTGAACATCGCCTTCTCGACGGACCACGAGCAGAGCAACGCGAGCATGTCCGGGCTGTCGCGCTATACGGACCAGGTCCTGAACCTCGGCTTCGAGATGATGAGAACGCCGCGGAACGACACTTCCCGCGTGCGCATTACCGCGGCGCAGCAGCAGGAGAGCTGGCGTCGCCGCAACGACACGCCGGGCTCGGTTCTGAACCGCGCCTGGAATCAGGTGCTCCTCGGCGACCATCCCCTGGGCCGGAGCCTGGTGACGCCGGGGGAGATCGCCGGCTTCACATCGGAGCGATTCCGCTGGGTGCAGGAACGGCTGTACTGCCCGCAGAACTTTGTGATCGGCGTGGCCGGCGACTTCCAGGAGCGGCAGATCATCACCTCGCTCGAGCGGCTGTTCCGCGGCTGGGCGCCGTGCAAGCCCGGGCTGCGCGACGTGCCGCCGCTAGTATTCGCCGAGGGCCCCAAAGTCGTCCTCACCGAGAAGGACGTGAATCAAACCAACATCCGCATGGGGCACCGGGGCGGTATGCGGATCGCCGATACTCCCGACTACTTCGCCTCGCAGGTCGCGAACTTCCTGCTGGGTGGGAGCGGCTTCACGTCGCGGCTGCTGTCCCGGGTGCGCAGCGATTCGGGCTTCGCGTACAGCGTGTTCAGCAACTGGGGAGCGGACACGAAGCGGGAGGATCAGTTCATCGCGGGCGCCCAGGTCCGCGCCGAGAAGACCGTGGCGGGGATCAGCCTGATGCGCTCCGTCATCGGCTCCCTGGCCACCGAGCCGGTCACTGCCCAGGACGTGAAGCTGGCGCAGGACAATGAAGTGAACAGCTTCGTGTTCCAGTTCGAGAACTCGGCCCAGATCGTGGCGCGGCAGCTTGCGTATGCGGTGGACGGGCTGCCGGCCAACTGGTTCGATATCTACCTGCGGGGGATCCAGGCCGTGACCCCCCAACAGGTGCGGCAGGCCTCCCAGCGCTACCTGCACCCCGACAAGCTCGTGATCGTCGTCGTCGGCAAGCCGAGTTCGTTCGACAAGGCGCTGACCGAGATCGGACCGGTGACGCCGCTGCCGGTGGATTCGATCAAGAGATAGAACGATGGGAAGAGGGAAAGTTGGAACGTGACACCCTTCACACGTTCATCGTTCCCTCTTTCCATCCTTCCATCGTTCCATCTTAGTCCACGAATGCCCACAGCAAGGCCCGGCTCTCGCGGTCGAGCGCCGCCGGTTGTGCCAGGTGGTACAGGTCGCCGGTGAGGTCGCGGATCAGCAGACCGCCGTGCGGCAACGTGCGCGGCCAGTCGTCCAGCCGGGTCTGGAACGCGCGCGAGCCCTGCCGCGTGTCCACCCGCCAGTGGCGGATCTCGACCTCCTCCTCGATTTCCAGCACCCGGGTGACCTCGAACACGAACCCCGCCACCGCCAGGGCCCCTTCGAGGGCCTGGCGGGAGACCGGATCGAGCTCCGCGGGATCCCGCACCAGGACGAACTCCTCGTCATCGCCATCCCGCAGCGACAAATAGCGCGCGGACTCCGACCAGGGGAAACAGCGCCGCACCCACACCGGCCGCTCTTCCCCGTCGCGCGCCGCCCACAGCGACCCGTCGGCGCGCCACTCGAGCGTGAGCTCGGGCGCCGGCGCGGGAGCCATCCGTTCGGAAAATGCCAGGGTCATGGTTTCCTCCCTCATTGCAGCTGCAGTTGCAGCTCGTACAGGCGCCGGTATTTGCCTTCCGGTTTCGCCAACAGTTCCGCATGGGTGCCGCTTTCCACCAGGCGGCCGTCCTCGACCACGAACAGCCGCGACGCCTTCCGCAGCGTCGACAGCCGGTGCGCGATCGCGAACACGGTGCGTCCCGACACCAGACGCTCGAGCGCCTGCTGAATCTCCCGCTCCGTTTCCGTGTCCACGCTGCTCGTGGCCTCGTCGAGGATGAGGATCCGCGGATCGTGCAGGATCGCCCGCGCGATCCACTCCACCTGGCGTAGGGTTTCGGGCGCTCGCCGCAGCCACTGCCCGGCCAGCCCGGCGAGCACCACGGTCGCAATGCCGAACAGGCTCATCGTCCCGAACACGATCATGGCCGCGCCGACGCCCTCGGCGACGCCGTACCTGCGCATCCCGCGCACGAGTGGGCCCAGCAGCAGGGTCAGCAACACCGCGACCACGATGGGGACCAGCAGGCTGCTGGCAAACCGCAGTCCAGCGATGCCGAGCACCGCGAAGATGCCGGCGAGCAGCGGGATGAGCAGGCGGTGGGAGGGAAAAGGGGCCGGACGTGATGGGCGCCCGGCCCCGGGTCTTCGATCTCTACTTTTACGACGGCGTGCGTCACATGCTTCCCGCAACTGAACGCTTAGAGTGCCTTAGCCGCCATGCTCGGGTCGGTGCCCGCGGCGCGAGCGTTCACGTCCGTGGTGGCAATCAACGAGAGCTTCTTGTCAGCGGCCGTTTCTTCTTCCTGGCTCTCGTCGAGCAGCCTGACGAGATCGGCATGGCCCAGCAAGGCGGCGACCGCCTTGACCGCCCCGTAGGCCGAGATCTCGTAATGCTCGACGCGCTGGGCGGCGGCGATGAGCGCGGCATCGATCACCGCAGCGTCACCGTCTTCCTCGAGGATCTCTTCCGCCTCCTCGATGAGCCCAGCCATTCCCTTGCATTTCTTGTTTTCCGGGGATTCGTCGAGCTTCGTGAAGATCTGGTCCAGGCGGCGAACCTGCTGCTCGGTCTCGGCGAGGTGATCGCGGAACGCTCCGACCAGCTCCTCGTTCGAGGCCTTCTTGGCCATCTTAGGGATCGCCTTCGTGAGCTGCTGTTCGGCGCTGTAGATATCCTTCAGTTGATCCAGCATTAGGTCGTGCATCGTGTCGAGCGGCATGATCCCTGCTCCTGCGTAAGAGGTTGGCGGCAAGCTACGAAGCAGCGCTCAGCCACACTATCGGCCGGATGGGTTCCTACCGCGGAGCTAGTTCTCCGGAGCGGTAGCGATGGCCGTGTCGAGTAGTACAACAAGGGATCGTGCGACTCCACTCAGGCGCGCCGTTCTGGCTCGTTCGGAACGGACTGGAAGAGATGAACCACTCGCCCTCCCCCGCATTCGCCGAGCGCGAGTTCGACGTCGCCATCGTGGGAGCCGGCGTCACCGGCGCGCTCATCGCCGACGCCCTCACGTCCGAGCGCCTCTCGGTCGTCGTGTTGGACCGCCGCGCGCCGGCGTCGGGCAGCACGGCGGCGAGTACCGCCCTGCTGACCTACGAAATCGACGTGGACCTCACCGCGCTGATCGACAAGATCGGCAAGCCGGACGCCGTCCGCGCCTACCGGCTCAGCGCGGCTTCCGTCAGTGCCCTGGGCCGGATCGCCGCCTCACTCTCTGTGCCCACCGGCTTCGTCCAGCGGCCGAGCCTATACCTCGCCACCCACCGGCGTCATGCCCGCCGCCTTCAGCAGGAAGTGGAGGTCCGGCAACGCCATGGGCTGGACGCCGAGTATTGGAGCCGTGAGCGCGTCGAGCAGAGGTACGGGTTTCCCTGCCATGGGGCGTTGCGCACCAGCTCCGCGGGGGTCATTGATCCCATCCGGCTCACCCGCGCGCTATTGCTGCGCGCGGCCGCTGGTGGTGCCTGTCTTCTCAGCCGCACGCGGGCGCGGGCCGTCGAGAGGAGCGGGAGCGGCGTCCGGATCGCGACGGATCACGGCGAAATCCGGGCGCGCTGGGTCGTCTACGCCATGGGCTACGAAACGCCGGAGCCACTGCGCCCGGAGATCGTCGCCCTGCACAGCACGTACGCTCTCGCGACGGAGCCGCTGGACGATCTCGGTCCCTGGCAGGACGAGTGTCTCGTCTGGGAAACGTCCCGTCCGTACTACTACCTGAGAACCACGGAGGACCGCCGCATCCTGATCGGCGGGGCGGACGCGCCATTCAAGAACGCCACCTGGCGCGACCGGCTCATCCCCGATCGGACCCGGCGCCTCGAGAAGCGCCTCGCGACGCTCCTGCCGTCCGTCGCCACGGAAACGGCCTTCTCCTGGGCCGGAACGTTCGCCGTTACCCCCGACGGCCTGCCGTTCATCGGGCCAAGCGAGTCCTGTCCCCAGGCGCTCTTCGCTTTGGGGTACCGGGGGAACGGGATCACGTTTGGCGTCATCGCGGCCGACATCCTGCGCGACCTCTGCCTCGGGCGGCCCAACGATGATGCCCGGGTGTTCCGGCTCGACCGCTGACACCAGGAGCATTTCATCCCAACGACCGATGCAAGCGCGGAGGGCCGGCGCGTAGTTTCCTCATCCATTGTCTCCGTCGGATTGAATCGTATGGGCAACTCCCTGAAACTCGCGCATGTGAAGCGTTACAAGGACATCGCCGTCCTGCTAATCAAGTACGGGCGCTCGGACGTAGTCAGGGAGGCCGGCTGGGACGACGATCTAGAGCCGGCGAAAGGCAGGGGCGTCGCGCGCACCGAGCCCAAGGCCGAGGAGTTGGCGGCTGATCTGGAAGCGATGGGGCCGACGTTCATCAAGTTGGGACAGCTGCTGTCCACCCGTCCCGACCTGCTGCCCGCCCCGTACATCGAGGCCCTCGCCCGGCTGCAGGATGACGTGGCGCCGTTCCCCTACGAAGAAGTGGAAATGATCGTCACGGAGGAATTGGGCGTCCGGATTTCCAAGGCCTTTGCCGGGTTCTCGCCGGCGCCGCTGGCGGCGGCCTCGTTGGGCCAGGTGCACCGCGCGACGCTGCGCGACGGCCGGCCCGTCGTGGTCAAGGTCCAACGGCCCGGAATCCGCCAACAGGTGCTGGAGGACCTCGAAGCGCTCGCGGAGATCGCCCAGGTTTTGGACCGCCGCACCAAGATCGGCAAGCGGTTCCAGTTCAGCCTGATGGTCGAGGAGTTCCGCAAGACGCTGCTCGCCGAGCTGGACTACCGCCGCGAGGCGGGCAACCTGACGACGCTCGCCGATAATCTGGCCGACCTTGCGCTGATCGTCGTGCCCCGGCCCGTGCCCGACTACACCACGGCCCGCGTGCTCACCATGGACTACATCACCGGCCGCAAGATCAACAGCATGAGCCCCGTGGCCCTGGTGGAGATCGACGGCGAGGCGCTGGCCGAGGAGCTGTTCCGCGCGTACCTGAAGCAGATCTTCGTGGACGGGTTCTTCCATGCGGACCCGCATCCCGGTAACGTGTTCATAACGGGCGATTGCCGGCTCGCACTGCTCGATCTCGGCATGGTAGCGCGGATCGCCCCCCGGCTCCAGGAGCAGCTGCTCCAGATGGTGCTGGCGATCAGCGAGGGACGCGGAGATGAGGTGGCGGACGTCGCCATCAAGATCGGTGAAACCACCGAGGACTTCCACGAAAAGGAATTCCGGCGCCGCGTGGACGAGGTGGTGGCCCAAACCCACGATGCCACGCTCGGCGAGCTGCAGGTGGGCAAAGTGTTCCTGGAGATGGCGAAGCATGCGGGGGAGACGGGCATCCGGATGCCGCCGGAATTGACGGTCCTCGGCAAGGCGCTGCTCAATCTGGACGGCATCGGCCGGATCCTCGCGCCGGAGTTCGACCCGAGCGCCTCGATCCAGCGCAACGCGTCGAAGATCATGCGCCACCGGATGCTGAAGACCGTCTCGCCGGGCAACGTGTACGCCGGGTTGCTCGAGATGAAGGACCTCGTCACGCGCCTGCCGGCGCGCGTCAACAAGATCCTCGATGCCACGGCCAGCAACAAGTTCGGCTTGAAGATCGACACCGGCATCGACGCCGCGGGATTCATCATGGGGTTACAGACGGTCGCGAACCGCATCACGTTCGGGCTGGTGCTCGCGGCGCTGATCGTGGGGGCGGCGATGCTGATGCGCATCCCCACGTCGTTCACGATCTTCGGTTATCCGGGGCTGGCGATGCTGTTCTTTCTGGCGGCTGCGGGCGGCGGGCTGGTGCTGCTCCTCCATATCGCGCTCACGGACCGGCGGCGCCGCCGAGAGGCGGCCCATCCCGAGAACGGGCGCAACGGCGGATCCTAGTGAACGGCGAAGCGGGGCTGCCTAGACTCCCTGGAGGGCGACTTGGAAGGTGCCGGCGTAGCCCTCTCCCTGCGGTGCCAACCCCACCAACAGTTGTTGGCCCCCGCGACGGTAGATCCGGTCTCCGTCGTTTCGGGTGCTTCGAGCCGGCCGTTCCGCGTACGGAGCTGTCCCGAAGACCCGATCCGTGACCGCGTCGTCGAAGTACAGCTGCGACGTGAATTCGAAGCCGGGCCGCTGTGTGGCCGGCGAGCGGAGCTTGAAATGGATGTGGACGGTCCGGCCCTGATACCAGCCCGGGTAAATGGTGGTGAAACGGGCGCGGCCCTGCGCGTCGGTTCGCTGATATCCCCGCAAGAACTTCTTCCCCACCGTGTTGAAGCTCGGGTCCTGCACGTCGGAGTAGACCCCGAGGTGGTCGCAGTGCCAGACGTCCACCTGAACCCCGGGCAGCGGCTGGCAGCGATCAGCCGCGAGGGTGGACACCACGATCGCCAGGTCCAACGGCATCCCAGTTTTGACGCTGCCGTCGGCCGGGTCGCTTCGCAAATCGGCCCGTTGCAGAACCTCATCGACAAAGTACGGGCCTTCGGTCTGCTGGGGCCGTACGACGCAGGCGCCGGGCGATTGAGCGCGGGCGGGCCGATACGGGAACAGCACGGCGTATCCGGCCGCGCCGATGAGGGCGACTACTTCACGTCGGGAGAGTACGTGGCCGCGGGGACGGTCGTCGCTGTCCATGGGTAGCTCCGGGTTCATGCCCTAATCTATGCGCGCCGGGCCGCTGTAACTCCGCGATACGGGCTTTCACGAGTCGCCTCACGAGAGCCGATGGGGGAGGCTTCGTCAGTGGAAATCGGATCGTCCCTTTCGAAGTCTCGTAGCCCTGGAGGTCGACCCCATGTGCGCGCCCGAACGCCGCGCTGATCGGGTAGAGGCTGCTGTGGTGTTTCCAGGCGGCGTACCACACGAGCAGCCGTCCATCGAGCTTGAAGGCGGGAATTCCATAACTGAAGGCGTCAACGGCGCCGGGCGCCGCGGCGCGAATGGCCGCGCGGAGCTTCTGGAGGCTCCTTCGCGCAGCGGGCGGTAAGGAGGCGAGGTAGCCACGCACCTGGACGCCGGCCCGTTTGGCATTGTGCTTCGACGCCGAGGAGGATGCCACCGCCATCATCTCACAGCCAGACTGAGGGGACGAACGGCCGCAAGATACGCGCGATGTTCGACGGTGATGCGCGGAGTCGTGCGCCATCTCTGCAGGCGGCTGCGGCTCGTGTCGGGAGTAGGAGGACGGGGATCTTGTGCACCAGCGGGCGCGCCGGGGCTGCAGCAGATGGCCAAAGCGAGCATGAGTGGTCGGTGTTGCATGGGCTCCTCCCTAGGCAGCTCGGGCGCTGGTGTCCGTTTCGGGCGCGCGTCGGAGCCACCGCCAGTGAGTCGTAAAGAGCGCCACAGCGACAATGAGCAGGACGAGACTCGTGACCAATCCCTTCTTTGCTTGGAACGTGCGCTGCGCTAATCGATCGGCGCGCAACGCCTCATATCGAGCTCGAAGCGATTCCTCAGAGATCGTGTCCACCGCCTGACGTTGGTCTGCGGGAGGCGCGCGCCGCTCACGCGTTGCCTTGTAGGCTTCGAAGGAGCTCAGCGAGCCCTCCGCGCGCTCGCCAGCAAGCGGGCTGGCAAGATCGAATGCATTGTCAATCAGTCCCGAGATACAGATAAGACCGGTGATCACAGCGGTGAGGCACACGGCGTAACCATACCACTGCCAAGCCCGACCCGATTTCTCCATAGCGCCTCCCTGAGCACACTAGCCGTGAGACATCTCCGAAGATCGTCGAGCAGTCAGCTCAGCCCACAGGCTCCGGGGGCTTCGGGGGCTCTGGGGATCGTGGAACACGTGCCGGCTCCCAGGGCTCAGGCGGCTTCGGTTTAGGCGGCCTGGGAAGATCGATGGGACGTGGTTTGGGCTTAGGTTCCTTATCCATTGTCCTCCCCCTTCCGCCGTTCCCATCGCCACACGGGACCGTCCTCCGGATCAACGACGCTGTCAATATGGCGAAAGCCGCACTTTAGCAGAACCCGCGTGGAAGCGTTCGCTACAGGCAGTGTGTGCGCGCGAACCAACCGCACCGCGCCAGTCCCGAAGGCGAAGTCCACGAGCGCCATGGCTGCCTCGGTGGCGTAACCCCGGCCTTCGGAGCTCGGCACGATTCCGTAGGCGATCTCGGCCACGCCGCCGGCGTCCGGGGGGCCCTTGAATCCCGCACTCCCAATCACGCACCGCTGCTCGCGATCGACAACGAAGAACCCGTGGCGCCACGGGTCTGGCCCAGAGGCACTCCGTAGTGCGGCGAGCCACTGCGGCGAGACGTCGCCTGACACGAAAAACGCACGTAAGCCATCGGCGGCGGGAAACCCCATCAGCTGTTCAAAGCGCGTCGGCTGCTCGATCAGGGCAAGGAGCTGGTCCGGGTCGCACGGCAGCAGAATCAGACGTGAGGTCTCAAGCGACATGCGTGGCTAGACCCGACGGAACGTCTTGTTGATCTCGGCGGCCGCGGCATCCGCTATGTCAATCAGAACTCCTGCCACACGCCGAACTCCTTCAAAAAGCTGAACCAGCACAGGCGGAGGATGCCGCAGCGGGGACTGCGGCTGGCGTGTCGGTAGCGGCGGAGTTGCAGCCACGGCGGTAGGTTCCGCCTTCTCCTCCGTCCGCCGTTCGAGGTTCTGTTCACCAACAGGATCCTGCTCCATGTTCGGATCCTTACGCTTGCGAGGATTCTTACTTTTTCCCATAGCTCACGCTCGATCTAACGGAACCGCGCTCAGGCTGCAGCGCACTAGTGAAAGGTTCATTCCTTAATCTACGTGCCGTGATCGTCAGGCGTGTCAGACGGCCGCATAGGAGGCGAGTGCCAGGCGAAGGGCCCGTTGGGTCAGTTGATACACCATGGGGGCCTGGCTCGCGCGGGGTCCCGCGACGTTCATCCGAATCGAGGACCGCGTCGCGAAGAGACTGTCGAGCCAAGAACGCACCGCCGCCGCGGCGTCCGCCGCCTCGTGTCGCTCGAGATCGATGTCCAGCAATGGACGCTGCAGGCGCCGAGCGGCATCCAGTGTGGCCAGTGTGCCACCTGTGGCGATCCCCAGTCTGAGAACCAGTGTGGCATCTGCGTCCTGAACGTTCAACCGGGTACGCACAGCGTAGTCCGCGGAATCCGTCTCGCGAAGCTGCTCGTAGCGTGCCGGTAGACCACCGTCCTCGGCGAAACGGCCCCGCGGCACCCACCCGCCGATCGGAAGCCCAAGTTCTATTGCTACGTCGAGCGCCGCGCGATCAACGCCGCTCTGCCCACCGGACCATACCTCGAGCTGATGGTGCATGATCTGGGGCGCGTGTTAGCCGGCAGCTTCGTCCGCCATCCTAGTCGCCCTCAGGGACGATCGCCCACAGCAGAACATAGACTAGTATGCCGGGAAACGCGGCTGAAACCACGGAGCCGACGACGTAGAGAACCCGACCTAAGGTAGGATCGATACCAAAGTACTTGGCAAGCCCCCCGACGACGCCGGCGATCATGCGATCCGACCGTGACCTGCGGAGTGGGCCCTTAAGACTCGGCACGGAAGCCTCCCTGAGAATCGTCCTGCCGCCTAACGGACCGCGCGTAAGCTGCACGCGCTGAAGAAAGATTCATTCCCTAATCTACGCGCGCCGCGAGCTTCAAGCGCTTGCTAGGCCGCGCTGCGTAATCGCGAACGGTCGGTCCTGGCGGGTGCCACGCGTCAATCCGGCTATCGTGAGAAGACGGCGATTCGACTACGCCAGAGCGCATCGACCTCGGCTGGCGAGACGTTCAGGAGCTGTGCGGCGGTGCTGAGCACGAGCCGTGGTTCAGCCCCCGCATTTGCCAGGGCACGAATGGCAGCGAGACCGCCCGCCCTGTGGACCATCTCGCAGAGCACGGCGAGCCCATCATAACCGACGTCTAGGGTTCCCTCGCGCAGCGGCGGGTTGGTCATGATGCTCTCGAGGGTC
This sequence comes from Gemmatimonadales bacterium, assembly GCA_040901965.1. GTDB lineage: Bacteria > Gemmatimonadota > Gemmatimonadetes > Gemmatimonadales > GWC2-71-9 > 20CM-2-65-7. Next base: position 80,196 of record JBBDYB010000020.1, read on the forward strand.
AGATCAGGATGGGCATCGAGATAGCGTTTCAAGGCGGGGATCAGTTCTTCGAACTCGAGCCCCGCAGAACCGCCCGTCCAGGTCATCAGCCCTTCTTGGACGAGCCCTGCGGCTTTGAATGGAGCCAAGAAGGGCGCGAGGACGACGTGGGCGAGTTCATGCCGATACCCCTCGCCGTTGCTCGACGAGCCGATGAAAACAAGCTGGTTGGGGACGTTGGCCCTGCCGCCGACGGTATCGGCGCCAAGGGGAAAGAACTCGAGACCGGCTACGCGTAACGTCTCCCTCAAGTCATCCGTGAAGTAGTAGCGGATGGCTGCCGGGGGTCGTACCTCAAACGCTCGGGCGAGGGAATCGACAAAGGCAGCGGCTCTCTGGGCGCGGGCGCGGTCGAAAGCGCGCGTGCGGGGGAACACGAACGTGATGCGGCCGATCGTTTCGCGGTTCCAGTCGCGTGTCAGTCGTGGGAGGGCATTCGCGAGCACCCACCGCCCTTGTTCACGAATTGCGTACACCCGATAGAGGGCCAGTGGCTGTACATCCTGAAGGGAATCTGAAACGCTCGCGACGAGGGTGCGGATCAGATAGGTACTGTCTAAGCCGTTCGCGGGGGCCAGATCTACGACGGTGAATTTGGAGAATCCTTGGTATACATAGTTCCGCACTAAGTCGAACTGAGGCCACTGCTCCTGTTCTGATCGAGACCAAAGCAACGTCGGTCGAACCGAGTCCGGACGATTGGAGAGGTAGGTGCGCCAGAGTTCGAAGATCTCATGGTTAGGTTCCCGGGCCGTATCGACTCCGAATCCAACAGCGACCCGGACGGTGGTAGGGACTTGCGCCCGCGTCAGGGCCAAGGGCACGAGTGTGCCTGCAAGGACGAAGTACGCAATGGGTGGGCGCATCCATTGGCGTAGAAACGGTGCGCACATTAGCGCGGCCTAACGGGGTGCGGCTAAGCAGCGCCGCACTGGTGAAAAATCAAATACCCCTACGTGCGGCGTCTGCTTCAGCCGCTTGTTAGACGGCGGCTCGTGCACGAGATTCTCGGCCATGCGATCTCGAGCGCTCCGACGCCATCATGAAAAGCGTATCAAGCGGCGCGTCGCCCAGTACTACGGTGGTTACGCAGCCGGCGATCCCCGCGCGACAGGGCGTCTGGCACACACTCGGACGCCGTGCTCATGTCAGATGTGCGGCAATCCACGTCATTTCCGCAACGAAAAGACTCTTCAAGAGATTCGCGCCGCCGTCTAACGGTAATTGGACTGACCAGCCTAGCGTCACCTACCCTATACACTACGCCTTCTAATCCCACAGTCTACTCACATTCATGGCGGCTAGTGGACTGTAGTCATGAGTTCGAAAGTGCTCTGATCCGCCGGGTGGGATCGG
>JBBDYB010000021.1:0-4177 GCA_040901965.1 Gemmatimonadales bacterium
CGCGGCCCGGCCGCGAAAGACGTTGGCGCGCCCCACGAACGTCGCCACGAAGAGATTCACGGGACGCTCGTACAACTCCTCGGGCGCGCCTGTCTGCTCCAGGCGCCCCGCGTTGATCACGGCGATGCGCTCGCCGAGGTCGAATGCTTCCTCCTGCTCGTGGGTGACGAACACCGTGGTGATCCCGACGCGCTTGATGACCTGGCGCAGCTCCCGTCGTGTGCGCTCGCGCAGCGCCGGATCGAGATTCGACAACGGCTCGTCCAGCAGCAGCACCCGCGGCTCGGGAGCGAGGGCGCGGGCCAGCGCCACGCGTTGTTGCTGGCCACCCGACAGCTCGTGGACCTTGCGGCGCTCGAACCCGGCCAGGTCGACGAGCGCGAGCGCCGCGGCGACCGTGGCGTCGCGATCCGCCGACTTCGGCAACCCAAAGCCCACGTTGTCCCCTACGTCGAGATGCGGAAACAGGGCGTAATGTTGGAAGACCATCCCGAAGCGGCGCCGGGCGGGAGGTACGGCGGTGACGTCTTCTTTCTCCACGGCGATGCTGCCGCCGTCGGCCGTTTCGAAACCGGCGAGCAGCCGCAACATCGTGGTTTTGCCGCTTCCTGAAGGGCCGAGCAGGGCGAGGATCTCACCGCGCGCGATGTCCACCGTGATAGGCCCCACCGTCACCTGGTGGGCCCACTGCTTCTTGAGCGCCCGGACGGCGAGGAAGCCGGTCAACGCCCTCCCCCCGTGCCGCGCACGTGCTGGTCCCACCACCGCATCCACTGGGGCCCGCGCTCGGCAAGGAGGTTCCAGTCTACGTCGGCCACCACCATCTGGCGGCGCACGTCACGCACCCAATCCGGCAGCGAGTCGGCCGGAAGATCGAGCCGCGCCGGGAGGCGGTACACCTCGCGCGCGGCGGCGAGCTGCATCTCGACGCTGCCCACGAACTCGACGAACGTGCGCGCCACGTCGGCATGTTTGCCGTTGCGCACGATCCCGATGCCGTCCTCGATCGCCACCGTTCCGCTCTTCGGAAAGACGTAGCCCACCGGCATGCCCCGGCGGCGGCTGATCAGTACGTCGGGCAGATCCCATACCGTCACCAGCGCTTCCTGGCGGGCGATCTTCTCGCTCACGAGCGCGGGGTTCTGCACGTACTCCTTTGCTTGCCCGTCGAGCCGGCGCAGCCACGCGAACCCGGCGGCGGTGTCGCCCGTCGCCTTGAGCCCGCGGAGGATGATGAGTCCGAATACGGCGCGCATCGTGCCGCTCGCCAGCGGGTCGCGGATGATGAGCTTCCCTTTCCATTTGGGGTCCAGCAGGTCGTCCCAGTCCTGAGGCGCCGAGTCGGGGGGCACCACCTTCTCGGCATAGAGAATCGCCGCCGGTGTTTCATATGCGGCGACGTAGCAGTCGCCGGCGCCGCGCGCGCGTGGGGCGATCGCCTCCGCCCAGCTGGGCCGCCAGCAGGCGAGCAGCGAGTCGCGCGCGGCGAGGGCGAAGATCAGCGACGGGCCGCCGAACCACACGTCCGCCTGCGGGTTCGCGCGCTCCGAGCGCACGCGGTCATACACCTCCTGCGACCCCATGTCGAGCCAGCGCACGTCCACGTCGGGATGCGCCGCCTCGAAGCGGCGCTCGAACAAGGTCAACAGATCACGGCCATGCGGAGAATAGACGACGAGGGGAGTGCGGGAGTCGTGCGAGCAGGCGGTGACGAGGACGAGGGAAAGGAGGGCCAGCTTACGGCACATTGTGTCTCCGCAGTCCCAACAGGTTCGCAAACAGTCGATACGCTCCCGGAACACCGGCCGGAAGCTGCCGGAAAAAGCTCAGCCCCGTGTATACGTACGTCCCCCGGCCGACCGGTGCGATTAACAGCCCGCCCTTCAGCTCAGCAGGAGCAAGCGGCGGGCCCCCCCCCACCCCCCCCCGGGGATCGTGCGTCTCGAGCACCGCCACGTACGTCGAATCCCAATCGCGCGCGAAGTACAGGCCCCGCTCCTGCACCCATTCGCGCCAGTCCTCCGGCCCGATCTCATTGGGATAATGGAAGACGGGATGGGAGGGATCGAGCGGCGTCACGGGTGCCGTCTCGTCGGTGACCCGATCGTGCGGGCGCGCGATGCGCAGCGGGAAGGGCGCGAAGCCCCCCTCGACGAACGGATACTGCTGGTACTGCACGATCAGCAGCCCGCCGTTTCGGACATAGTCGAGAAGGCGGCCGTTGTTGGCGACGAGCGCCGGCTCGGTCTCGTACGCGCGACTGCCGATCACGATCGCGTCGTAGCGTGACAGATCGCCGCGCGCCAGCGAATCGGGTCCCAGCAGCTCCAGCGGCACGCCGACGGCCTGCAGCGCTTCGGGAACCCGGTCCGCGGCGCCGCGCACGTACCCGACGCGCGACAGCGCCGGCAGCGCGATCCGCGCCGCCCGAATCTTCGCCACCGACGGGTGCGCCAGCGCGCGCGGCCGGATGTGCGGGTAGTCGATGATCTCCAGCCAGCCATCGTGGCGGCGTCCGTCGCCGCCTGTCGCTGCCGCGCGCAGCTCGTACGCGCCCGGCGCAAGCGTCTCCGGGGGAGGCGGCGCGAGCGCCACCACGGCGCTCTTCGCCTCATCCTCGCGTCCGAAGGCCAGGCTCTCCGCCGGGACGGGCGGCCACCCCGGGGGGGGGGGCGGCGCGACCTGGGTCCGCGCGATGGCCGGCCCGCCGCGCGCGCGGCTCGTGACGGTGATCGTGAAGCGGCGCGGCGTCCGCCCCGCTCCGTCGATCGGCCAGAGGACTTCTTCGGGCGCGACCGCAACATCCAGGTCGCGCGTCACGAACAACGGCCGCCGGATCTCGCCGATCGCCTGGTCGCGGTAGCGATAGACGACCTCGCGCATCAGCGTCACCGGCTCCCCGCCCACGATCAGCCGCACCCGCGCGGCGACGGGCGGCGGCTCGAACGGGAGGCCGCGCACGTCGGGCGGCACGCCGGACCAATCATAGAGTCCGCCCCGGCTCGTGAGCGGCCGGCGCAGGAAGTACGGCTGCGAGCGCTCCGCGTCGCGCGCCACCGTGACGACGAAGCGGCGGCTGCTCACCGCGCCCGGCGCAACGCTGGGAGCCCCGACGTCGAGCCGCTCCACCACCCAACCGGCCGGCGCCCCCACCGCTACGCTGTCCACCCGTACCACGCTGTCGCCGGCATTCCAGACCGCGACCTCGACCTGGAGCCGTTGGCCCTGGGTGACGATGCCGTCGTCGGCGGTTCCATCAATCGCGAGGCCGGCCGCCGACGCGACCGCGCGCTCGAGCAAGGCGCGCTGCGCCGGGTCGGCGGCACCGAGGAGACGGAGCGCCCGGGTGAGATACGGGAGCGCGGCGGCGGGCCGCCAGGGCGTGAGCGCCGCGCGCGCCGAATCAATCAACGCCGCGTAGCCGGGCACGCGCACGGTGGTGTCCACGCCCGCGAACAACGACGCCTCGCCGCTGCCACCGCTCCCGCCCGGCTTCGCGGCGACCAGCGCCACCCGCGCGGTGCTCGGGCCCGGCCGCTGCAGCTGGCCCATGTCCTGAGAGCGGTGGCGGCTGCGGCTCGCCATCGCGATCTGGTAGTAGGAGTAGCCGAGGATCGGATCGAGCGTCCCCACGGGGAGCGCGAGGGTGGTCGCGGCCGTGTCGCCGCGCGTGGACCGAAACAACTTCACCGGGCCGCCCGCCGAATCGCGCAGCAGATCGAACGCCTGCCGCGCGATGATGCCGGCCACCTGATGGTGGCCGTGCCCATCCGCCGGGGTGCCCGAAAAAACGGAGACGATGATCTGGGGACGGAACCGCCGGATGACGTCGAGGACGTCCTTGAGGATCGCATCGCGCGGCCAAAACCGGAACGTTTCGTCGGCGGACTTGGAGAAGCCGAAATCGTACGCGCGGGTGAAGAACTGGCGCGCGCCGTCGAGCTCGCGCGCGGCGAGCAGCTCCTCGGTGCGGATGATGCCGAGCTCGGGCCCGAGCTCGGGCCCGATCAGGTTCTGCCCGCCTTCGCCGCGCGTGAGGGAGAGGTACGCGGCCTGCGCCCCCAAGCCGCGCGACAGCAGGACCAGGAGCTGCGTGTCCTCATCGTCGGGATGCGCGCCGATCATCAGGACGCGCTTGTTGCTGCCGAGCTGCCGCAGGGCGCCCGCCAGCGCGGCG
>JBBDYB010000021.1:4277-11941 GCA_040901965.1 Gemmatimonadales bacterium
GCGGCGCCGATACTAAGGAAGAGCGCGAGACCGAGCGCGAGTCCGGGGAGTCTCACTATCCGAAAAGGTACACGGTGCCACCCCTCATAACGAACTGGTCCCGCAGCAGTTCCGTGATGGCGCGCATGGGATGCGGTCTCCGTCAACCGAAATCCCCATATTGGTGACGCATGACACAGACTCCGGTGAGCGGGCCGGCAAATCTAGCCCGGCTCGCGGGTGGACGGTAAGCTTGGCGAACGCCCTTCCCCATCACGTACGGAGGCCTCCATGGCGGCAACGACCTCATCGGTGCGCGTGACGTGCGAATGCGGAACGTCGTACGACCTCAAGGAAGAGTTCGCGGGCAGGCTGGTGAAGTGCCCGCAGTGCGGCCGTGAGACGCGCGCCGCCAGCGCCGCGGCGGCGGCCCAAGCCCAAGCCGACCCCGTGTTCGACCGGGATATCTTCCTGCTCCGCCAGCAGCTGCTCAAGATCTCCGCGAAGTACGACGTGGGCGACGAGCAGGGCAATAACATCATCTTCGTCGAGCGGCCCGCGCATTTCCTCCGCAATTTCGGCGCGTTGCTCGCGGCGGTCATCGTCTGGTTCGGCGGCGTCGCGCTCCTGGTAACCCTCGTCGAGATGCTGCCCGCACAGGGCGCTGCTCGAGGTGTCACGAGCCTGATCGGCATGCTGGCGATCTTCATCGGCGCCCCCGCGCTGGGCATCGCGCTGTCGGCGAAGCGTCACGTGACGTTCTACCGCGACCAGTCCAAGCGCGCCCGCCTGCTGGACATCCTCCAGGACAAGAAATTCCAGCCGCTCACGATGACCTACACGGTCCGGGACGTCCGGAGCAAGCCGCTCGCGCGCCTCGCGAAGAACTGGCTCTACAACCTGATCCGGAAGCGGTGGTACGTGTACGCCCCGGACGGCGATCTCCTCTACGTTGCCAAGGAAGACTCCGTCATCCTGTCGCTGTTGCGGCGCTTTCTCGGTCCCTTGTTCGGGCTGTTGCGCACGAACTTCATCATTCTGCCGGCCGGGACCGAAGACGTGATCGGCGAGTTCAAGCGCAAGTTCACGATCCTCGATCGCTACGTCCTGGACATGACCGGCGATCCGCAGCGCTCGATGGACCGGCGCATCGCGCTGGCGCTCGGGGTGATGTTGGACACCGGAGAGCGCCGGTGATGGACGATCCGCCCCGCGAAACACCGATCACCATTACGCCGGACATGCTCGCGCCTGCGCGTCCGGCGACGGGTGCACCAGGTGGTGGGGGGGGGCGGGACCGGCAGGGACGGATCGATTTCGAGCGTGGCATGCGGCGGCTGCCGCCGCTGGTGTCGACGCTGATCATTGCGAACATCGCGATATTCGCCTGGGAGGTGATGACGGGTGCGTTCGCCAGTCTCGCCGATCGCAAGGCGTTGATCGAGGCGGGCGCGACCGTTGCGAACGCCCCATCCATCCTCGAAATGGGCGCGTTGGTGCGCGAGCGCGTCCTCGCCGGCGAGTGGTGGCGCACGATCACCGCGATGTTCCTGCACGGCGGCCCGGACCACTTGATCGGCAACATGGTCGTGCTGTTCATCGTCGGCATGGCGTGCGAGCACGCGTTCGGCGTGGGCCGCACCGCACTCGTGTACTTCGGCAGCGGCATCGCGGGAGCCGCGCTCAGCATGGCGATGGGGCCGGGGCCGTCGGTGGGCGCCTCCGGGGCGATTTTCGGGGTGCTCGCCGCGGTCGTGGTGGTGCTGTACCGGCACCAGGACCGGTTTTACCTGCGGGACAAACGCATCGGGTTCGTACTCGCGATCTGGGCGGGGTGGCAGATCCTAACCGGTTTCCTGACCCCGTACATCGACAACTTTGCGCATCTCGGTGGACTCGCAGGGGGCGCCGCGGCAGCGCTGATACTGTCGCCGCGCCTCACCGCCGTCCCTCGGGGGGACGCCCCTGCTAGATTACGGGCATGACGACCACCGCTGTCAAACCCCAGCGCCCCGCCCCGGTCAGTGCGGACGAAGCCCGTGACGTCGCCGAGGCCGCGCGCGAACAGGAGTGGGCGGCGCCCAGCTTCGTGCGCGACCTGTTCCTCGGCAAGCTGCGGATGGATCTCATCCATCCCTACCCCGAGCAGGATCCCGCAGAAGTCGCGCGTGCCAAGCCCTTCCTGGACAAACTCGAGCGGTTCCTCCGCGAGCAGGTGGATTCGGATCGCATCGACCGGGAAGGCGAAATCCCCGACGCGGTGATTGAGGGGCTGAAGCAGCTCGGAGCGTTCGGCATCAAGATTCCCCGCGAATACGGCGGCCTCGGCCTCTCGCAGCTCTCCTACATGAAGGCGATCGAGCTCGTCTCCTCCGTGGACGGCTCCCTGACCGCGCTGCTGTCGGCCCATCAGTCGATCGGCGTCCCGCAGCCCCTCAAGATGTTCGGCACGGAAGCGCAGAAGCAGAAGTACTTCCCGCGCCTCGCGAAGGGCGCGATCTCGGCGTTCGCCCTCACCGAAGCCGCGGTCGGCTCCGACCCGGCGGCGATGGAAACGAGCGCGCTTCCCAGCGACGACGGCGAAGCCTGGATCCTGAACGGCGAGAAACTGTGGTGCACGAACGGCACCAAGGCCGAGCTGATGGTGGTGATGGCGCGCACGCCGTCGAAGCTCGTGCGGGGAAAAGAAAAAAAGCAGATCACGGCGTTCATCGTGGAGTCCGACTGGCCGGGCGTGGAGGTCGTGCACCGCTGCCACTTCATGGGACTCAAGGCCCTGTACAACGGCGTGATGCGGTTCACGAACGTCCGCGTGCCCAAGGAGAACGTGCTCTGGGGCGAGGGCAAAGGCCTGAAGCTCGCCCTGATCACGCTCAACACCGGGCGGCTCACGCTGCCGATCTCGTCGGTCGCCGCGGGAAAGCGGTGCCTGGAAATCGCGCGCCGCTGGGCGGCAGAGCGCGTGCAATGGGGCCGGCCGATCGGCCAACACGACGCGATCGCGCAGAAGCTCGGCACGATGGCCGCGAACACGCTGGCGATGGAGGCGGTGGCCGAGCTGTGCGGCGCGATGGCGGAACGCGGCGGCTACGACATCCGCCTCGAGGCGGCGATCGCCAAGCTGTACAACTCGGAAGCCGGCTGGCGGATCATCGACGACACCGTGCAGATCCGCGGCGGCCGCGGCTACGAGACCGCCGACTCGCTGCGCGCGCGCGGGGAGCCGCCCGTCCCGGTCGAGCGCATGCTCCGCGACTTCCGCATCAACCTGATCTTCGAGGGCTCGTCGGAGATCATGCATCTCTTCATCGCGCGCGAAGCCGTGGACAAGCACCTCCAGGTCGCGGGCGACGTCGTCATGCCGGGCAAGACCTTCGGCGAGCGGCTCGCCGGCCTCGCGCGCTCAGCGGCGTTCTACGGCTGGTGGTATCCCTCGCGCTGGCTCGGCTGGGGATTCTGGCCCCGCTATGCGGAGTTCGGCCGGCTCGCGCGCCACGTGCGCTTCGTCGAGCGGAGCGCCCGGAAACTCGCGCGCGGCGTATTCCATTCGATGGTGCGTTTCGGCCCGAAGCTGGAGCTGCGGCAGTCGGTGCTGTTCCGCCTCGTGGACGTGGGCGCCGAGCTGTTCGCCATGGCGGCGACGTGCGCCCGCGCGCAGCGGCTGCTGGAGCGCGACCGCTCTCCAGAGGGGGGCCAGCGCGCCGTGCGCCTCGCCGATCTCTTCTGCCGCCAAGCGCGCCGCCGGGTGCGCGCGAAGTTCGCCGGGCTGCGGCGCAACGAGGACGTCCCCACGTACCGGCTCGCCCAGGAGATCCTGGAGGGCGAGCATCGCTGGCTGGAACGGGATATTGTCGAGCTGAGCGACTAGCCAGCTAGCAGCTCACGCTGCCTGGTGGGCGATCATGATGCTCTTCAGGCGCTCCGGCGCGTCGGCTCCCGCGTCGCCATACGGAGCGGGATGGCCTTCGGCCTCCATGATCACGCTCGGACACACCAGCGGATACTGACGCGCCCGGATCCGGTCGGCCGCGGGCTGGGCCGCAACCGGCGCCGCGACCACCACCTCCCGCGCGCCGAGCTGCTCCGCCGCCTTCGCCGCGGCCAGCACCTTCCACGGATACACGATCTGCCCGTCCACAATGATGGCCGTGCGTCCCTGGAGGCTCTTCACGGGACGCTGCGTGCGGTAGAGCACGAGGTCCTGCCTGACCCGCGCGCGCGATTCGTCGATCGCCGCCTGCAACTTCTCGAGCAGGTTCATCCCCGGCTGGAAATCGGGATCCATTTCCGCGGGCGCCGACTCGGCCATCGCGCCGATGGGCGCGAGATTCGCGCCCAGCTTGATGAACGAGGCGACGATCACGTCGAACTGGGCGCCCATGGCCTTCGCGGCATGCGCCGCGATCTCCACGCCTTCGGGCGTGATGCCCAGGAGCACGCACGCCTGATAGCCGCGGCCGGCGAGCTGCTGGCCCAGCAGGGCGCCCGCGCTGGAGCGCGTGGGATACAGACTGGGGCGGGACGGCGGGGGCTGATTCACGAGACGCCAAGATAGGAACGGCAGCCCTTCCCCGCCAGCGTTATCTTTCCCCGCACTCAAACCAGGATTCGGGAGTGGCGAAGGACACCCTCACCGTCGTTGACAACCGCACGGGCAAGACCTACGAGCTCCCCATCCAGGACGCGACCGTTCGGGCGGCCGACCTGCGGCAGATCAAGGCGTCGCCCGACGACTTTGGGCTGATGAGCTACGACCCGGCGTTCATGAACACGGCGTCGTGCCGCAGCGCCATCAGCTACATCGACGGCGACAAGGGGATTCTCCGCTACCGCGGCTACCCCATCGAGCAGCTCGCCGAGAAGAGCACCTTCCTCGAGACGGCGTACCTGCTGCTTCACGGCGAGCTGCCCGTGGCGGCGGAGCTCGACTCCTGGGTGTACCACGTCACCCATCACACGATCATCCACGAGAACATCAAGAAGTTCATCGACGGCTTCCACCACGACGCGCATCCGATGGGCATGTTCGTGAGCGCGGTGGCGGCGCTGTCCACGTTCTATCCCGACGCCAAGCGGATCGCGGATGAAACGTCGCGCGGCAACCAGATCTTCCGCCTGATCGCCAAGACCCCGACCCTGGCGGCGTTCGCGCACCGGCATTCCGTCGGCATGCCGTACGCGTACCCGGACAACGATCTGAGCTACACCGGCAACTTCTTGAACATGATGTTCAAGACGACCGAGGTGAAATACGCGCCGCACCCGGTGTTGGAGCGGGCCCTGGACGTCCTGTTCATCCTGCACGCCGATCACGAGCAAAACTGCTCCACGAGCGCGATGCGGTCGGTGGGATCGGCGCACGCGGACCCGTACTCGTGCATGGCGGCCGCCGCCGCGGCGCTGTACGGGCCGCTGCACGGCGGCGCCAACGAAGAGGTGCTGCGCATGCTGCGCGAGATCGGGTCGATCGACGCGATTCCCGCGTTCATCCAGCGCGTCAAGAAGGGCGAGGTCCGGCTCATGGGCTTCGGCCACCGGATCTACAAGAACTACGACCCGCGGGCGAAGATCATCAAGCAGACGGCCGAGCAGGTATTCGACGTGACGGGCAAGAATCCGCTCATCGACATCGCGCTCGAGCTGGAGCGCATTGCGCTGCAGGACGAGTATTTCGTGACGCGCAAGCTGTATCCCAACGTGGACTTCTACTCGGGGATCATCTACCAGGCGATGAAGTTCCCGATGGACATGTTCCCGGTGCTGTTCGCCATCGGCCGCACGCCCGGCTGGCTGGCGCAATGGCAGGAAATGCTGCTCGACAAGGAGCAGAAGATCGCCCGGCCCCGGCAGGTGTACATCGGCCCGCCGCAGCGCGATTACGTGCCCATCGAGAAACGGACCTGAGGCGTCGGGAGGCGCCCGCCATGCCCACCTACATCATGCTGTCGAACCTGACGGACGAGGGCGCCAAGGCGCTCAAGGCCAATCCCAAGCGGCTGCAGGAAGTGAACAAGGAGATCGAAAAGTTCGGGGCCAAAGTCACGGCGCAGTACGCCGTGCTCGGCCCCTACGACTTCGTCAGCATCATGGAATGCCCCGATACCGAGACGATCGCCCGGGTGTCGGTGGAGTTGGCGTCGCGGGGCACCGTCCACCTGCTGACGCTGCCCGCGGTGCCGATCGCGAACTTCGTGCGGAACCTGAAGACCTAGGCTAGCGCCGCCGGCCGCCGCGCCGGGGCCGCATCGAGCGCTCCGGGCGGGCCGCCTCCGCCGCCTGCGAGCGCGGCTGCAGCGGCGGTACCGAGGGCTCGAACCCCGGGATCACTTCCCGCGGGAATATCTGCCCGATCAGCCGCTCGACGTCCGCCATCAACAGCCATTCATCGGGAGAGATCAGCGTCAGCGCCAGGCCCTGTGCGCCCGCGCGCGCCGTCCGGCCGACGCGATGCACGTACACCTCGGGATCGGTCGGCACGTCGAAGTTGACGACCATGCGGATGCCGTCCACATCGATGCCGCGCGCGGCGATGTCTGTGGCCACCAGGATCTCGGCCGCGCCGGAACGGAACTGGTCGAGTGTGCGCTGGCGGTGGCTCTGCGCCTTGTCGCCGTGCAGCGCGTTCGCCAGGATGCCTTCGCGCCGCAGGAACGTCACGAGCTTATCGGCGCCGTATTTGGTCCGCGTGAAGATCAGCGTCTGACCGGCGGGCTTGGCTCTCAGGATCGAGCCGAGGGCGCCGCGCTTGTTCAGCTTGTCCACCGCGACGATCACGTGCTCGATGCCGTCCGCCGGCTGCGCCCGCCGGCCGATTTCCACCGAGGCATGGCCGTTCATGGCGCGCCGCGCCAGCGCGTCCACCTCGAGCGAGATCGTCGCCGAGAAGAGCATCGTCTGCCGCTCGTCGGGCAGCGCGTTGAGGATGCGGCGCACGTCGGGGGCGAACCCCATGTCGAGCATGCGGTCGGCTTCGTCGAGCACGAGCACTTCGAGCTGCGTGAAGTCCACGTGACCGCGCTCCATATGGTCGAGCAGCCGGCCCGGCGTCGCGACAACGATGTCAGCCCCGTGCCGGAGCGCGCGGGTCTGAGGCTCCATCCCCACGCCGCCGTAGACGGCGGCGCCCTTGAGGTGCGTATGGCGGCCGTAGGCGCGGACGGAAGCGGCCACCTGCTCGGCGAGCTCGCGCGTCGGCACGAGGATCAAGGCACGGAGGACGCCGCGCGCCCCGGGCGACAGCCGCTGCAGGATCGGCAGGACGAACGCCGCGGTCTTTCCAGTGCCGGTTTGTGCGGAACCGATCAGATCGCGGCCCGCGAGGGCCAGCGGAATCGCTTCCGACTGAATTGGGGTGGGTTGCGCGTAGCCTTCATCGGCGACGGCGCGAACGAGCTCGGGCGCTAGGCCCAAAGCGGTGAATGGCATGATACTCCTTTACTGCACACACGCGCGCTGCGGGTGACCGAGTGTCACCACGTCGCAACGACGCCTTCGATTATGAACCTGGGGAATGAGGCCGGGCGTGTGTTCAGCGCCGGAGCCCGCTCCTGAGCGGGACTATCCGGAAGGATGCCAGCTCGCGGTTCTCTGCGCCAGTAAGATAACGACTTAGGACCGAAAAAGGCAGGTCCTAGTGGACTGTAGTCATGAGTTCGAAAGTGCTCTGATCCGCCGGGTGGGATCGG
>JBBDYB010000022.1:0-1674 GCA_040901965.1 Gemmatimonadales bacterium
AGATGACGATCGAGTTGATCACGCCGATCGCGATGGAGGAGCAGCTGCGGTTCGCGATCCGCGAGGGGGGCCGGACGGTGGGCGCCGGCGTGGTCACCAAAATCCTGAAATAGCCATCGGCCGTCAGCCGTCAGCAGTTTGCTGATGGCCGATGGCTGAAGGCTGAGGACTCAACATGGCGGGCAAGATTCGCATCCGGCTCAAAGCATTCGACCACGCCCTGATCGATCAGGCGGCGGCCGACATCGTGCGCACGGCCGAGAAGACCGGCGCGCAGGTCTCGGGACCCATCCCGCTGCCCACCAAGCGGCAGCTGTGGACGGTGCTCCGCAGCCCGCATATCGACAAGAAGAGCCGCGAGCAATTCGAGCTCAAGACACACAAACGTTTGATCGACATTCTCGATTCGCGGTCGCAGACGGTGGACGCGCTGACGAAACTGGATCTGCCTGCGGGGGTGGATGTGGAGATCAAAGTTGAGTAACTGATGGCCGAAGGCTGACGGCCCGGGGCCGTCGGCTATCAGCCATCGGTACTTGAGGACTTATGAACGGACTGATCGGCCGAAAACTGGGAATGACGCGCGTCTTCGACGCGACGGGCTCGCACGTGCCCGTCACCGTGATCGAGGCGGGGCCGTGCGCGGTCATCGCCGTCGCGGATGGCCGGGCCGAGCTGGGTTTCGGCGCGAAAAAGGCCAAGCGCACGCCCAAGGCGCTGGCCGGCCACGTGAAGAAGGCCGGGGTGGAGATCGCGCCCCGCGTGATCCGCCGCTTCAGCGTGAGCGGCGAGGCGCCGGCGGCGGGCAGCGCGGTGACCGTCGCGATTTTCGCCGAGGGCGACCGGGTGAAGATCCGGGGCGTGACCAAGGGCCGCGGCTTCCAGGGCGTCGTGCACCGCCACCACTTCAGCGGCGGTCCGGCGACGCACGGCAACACGCGGCACCGCAAGCCGGGATCGATCGCGCCGGGCACCGACCCGTCGCGCATCATCAAGGGCAAGCGCATGCCCGGGCACATGGGCGCGCGCAACTTCACGGAGCTCGGCCTCCGCGTCGTGAAGATCGATGCCGAGCGCAATCTCTTGTTCGTGCGCGGATCGGTGCCGGGGCCGATGAACGGCCTGGTCACCGTCCGCAAGCAGGGAGGCCCGAGCCGCCATGATTGAGGCTCCGCATTTCTCCGCCGCCGGGGCGAGCAAGAAGGCCGTGACGCTGCCGGCGGCGCTGTTCGACGGGACGGTCAACGAAGACCTCCTGCACCGCGCGGTGATCACGTACCTGTCGAACCAGCGGCAGGGTACGCACGACACCAAGACGCGGAGCGAGGTCTCGGGCGGCAACCAGAAGCCGTGGCGGCAGAAGGGCACCGGCCGCGCCCGGCAGGGCTCGACGCGCGCGCCCCACTGGCGCCATGGCGGCATCGTGTTCGGGCCGCACCCGCGCAGCTACCGGCTGGGCATCCCCAAGAAGATGCGCCAGCTCGCCAAGAAGTCGGCGCTGAACGCGCGCGCGCGCGAGGGCGCGTTGCTGGTCGTGGATGCCCTCGCTTACGAAAAGCCGAAGACCAAGGACCTCGCGGCGCTGTTCGGCAAGCTGGGCGTGACAGGAAAGAAGATTCTGGTGCTCACAGTGGGTGACGGGGGGGGGGGGGGGGGGGTGGGGGGGGGGGCCGC
>JBBDYB010000022.1:1684-58383 GCA_040901965.1 Gemmatimonadales bacterium
CCCCCCCCCCCCCCCCCCCCCCCCCCCCCCCCCCCCCCCCCCCCCCCACGCCGCCAGCAGGCACAACGTGTACCTCTCGGGTCGCAACATCCCCGACGTGCATGTGATGCGGTTCGCCGACGCAACGGCGTACGAAATCCTCTGGGCGCAAGCGGTGGTGGTGGAGCTGGGCGCGCTGCAGGGCGGCGCGCCGGGTAAGGAGGAGGACGCGAGCGATGCCTGACCTGCATGCGACAATCGTGCGTCCCGTCGTCACCGAGAAGTCGTCGGCCGCGTACGGCGCCCGCAAGGAGTACGCGTTCCGCGTGCATCTCGAGGCCACCAAGCCGCAGATCAAGGCGGCGATCGAGTCGCTGTTCAAGGTGTCCGTCACCGGCGTCCGCACGATGGTGATGCGCGCCAAGCGGCGCACCTATGGACGCTACGCCGGCCGGCGGCCGTCCTGGAAGAAAGCGATCGTCACCCTCAAAGAGGGCGACGCCATCGAGGTATTCGAGGGCTGATATGGGAATCCGACAGTTCCGGCCGATGACGCCGGCCACGCGGTTTCGCTCGGTGTCCGACTTCGCGGAAATCACGAAGACGGAGCCCGAGAAGTCGCTGCTCGAGCCGCTCAAGCGGACGGGCGGGCGCAACAACAAGGGCCACATCACCAACCGCTGGCAGGGGGGCGGCCACAAGCGGCAGTACCGGCGCATCGATTTCCGGCGCGACAAGTTCGCCATTCCGGCGCGCGTGGCCGCGATCGAGTACGACCCCAATCGGACGGCCCGCATCGCGCTGCTGCATTACACGGACGGCGAGAAGCGCTACGTCCTGGCGCCCAAAGGCCTGAGCGTGGGCGACACGGTCGTCTCCGGGCCCGGCTCGGACATCCGCATCGGGAACGCCATCCCGCTGTTCGAGATCCCGCTCGGCACCGCGGTGCACAACGTGGAGCTCAAGATCGGCAAGGGCGGGCAGCTGTGCCGCGGCGCGGGGACGAGCGCGCAGGTCGTCGCGAAGGAAGGCAACTACGTCACCCTGCGGCTCCGCTCGACCGAGATGCGCATGATCCGCGGCGAGTGTCTCGCCACGATCGGCGAAGTGGGCAATGCCGAGCATGAGCTGCTGTCCATCGGCAAGGCGGGCAAGAGCCGCTGGTTGGGACGGAATCCCCGGGTGCGTGGCGTGGCCATGAATCCCGTGGATCACCCGCTCGGCGGCGGCGAGGGCAAGTCGTCCGGCGGCCGGCCCCCCGCGTCGCCGTGGGGCAAGGTCGAAGGCAAGAAGACGCGCCATAAAAAGAAACGGTCCACGAAACTCATCGTGCGCGGTCGCAAGCGCGGGAAGGCGACGCAGTAATGGGACGCAGCGTCAAGAAGGGCCCCTACGTCGAGGCGTCGCTCCTCGTCAAGATTCAGGCCTTGAACGAGCGCAACGAGAAGAAGGTGTTCAAGACGTGGTCGCGGCGCAGCACGATTACGCCCGACTTCGTCGGCCACACGCTCGCGGTGCACAACGGGAACAAGTTCATCCCTGTGTACATCACCGAGAACATGGTGGGTCACAAGCTGGGGGAGTTCGCCGCGACACGGCTGTTCCGCGGCCACAGCGCCAAGGGGTCGGCAGCCGAGCGGGAAGCCGAAGCCGCCCCCGCAGAGCCGGCCAAGGAGTAACGGATGGAAGCCCGAGCGATTCAGTACGCGGTGCGCCAGTCGGCGCGGAAGATGCGGCTGGTCATCGACCTGATCCGCGGCCAAGCCGTGCCCGACGCGGACGCGATCCTGCGCTTCTCGAAGAAGCGCGCCGCGCGGCAGATCCATAAGGTGCTGAAGTCGGCGGTGGCGAACGCGCAGCAGGCGGCGCAGCGCCAGAACGCGCCGTTCGACGCGGACACCTTGCGCGTCACCTACGCCGTGGTGAACGAGGGCACGACCCTGAAGCGGTTTACGATGGCGGCGATGGGCCGCGGCACGCCGATCCTGAAACGGACCAGCCACGTGGAGATTCGCGTGACCGGCGCCGATGTCCCGGCGGCCCCCGCCCGCGAGGCCAAGCCCGCGGCGGCGGCCCCCAAAGCCGAAGCGAAGACCAAGGCCAAGCCGCGGGCGGCGGCCAAAGCGGCGGGCACCAAGGCCAAGAAGAAAACGCCGGGCAAGAAAAAGAAAGCGAGCAAGTAAGTGGGTCAGAAAACACATCCCTATGGGTTTCGGCTGGGAATCGTCAAGCAATGGCGGTCCCGCTATTTCGCGCGCCGCAATTTCCCCGAGCTCCTCAAGGAAGACGAGCTCATCCGGAAGTACCTGAAGCAGCGGCTCAGCCATGCCGCCATTGCCGACGTGCACATCGAGCGCAAGCCGGGGAAGGTGACCGTGACGGTGCATACCGGCCGGCCCGGTGTCGTGATCGGCAAGCGCGGCGCGGAGGTGGACAAGCTGCGCGACGAGCTGGCCCAGCTCACGGGGAAGGAAGTCGGAATCAACGTTGAGGAGATCAAGCGTCCCGAGCTCGATGCCCAGCTCGTGGGCGACAGCGTGGCGCACCAGCTGACGCAGCGCATCTCGTTCCGCCGCGCGATGAAGCGCGCGGTGCAGAGCGCGATGCGCATGGGCGCGCAGGGGATCAAGATCAAGACGGCGGGCCGGCTGGGCGGCGCCGAGATCGCGCGGACCGAGGGCTACCATGAGGGGCGGGTGCCGCTGCACACGCTCCGGGCCGACATCGATTACGCGACCTCGACGGCGAAGACGACGTTCGGCACCATCGGCGTGAAGGTGTGGATCTTCAAGGGCGAGCGCACCGAGGATCTGCACGGCCGCACCTACTCGACGGGCGTCTGATCCATGCTCGCACCGAAGCGCGTCAAGTTTCGCAAGCGGTTTAAGGGCCGCACCAACGGGATGGCCACGCGCGGCAATACCGTCGCGTTCGGCCATTACGGCCTGATGTCGCTCGAGCCGGGCTGGATCTCCAACCGGCAGATCGAGGCCGCGCGCGTCGCGCTGACGCGCGAGATGAAGCGCGGCGGCAAGGTGTGGATCCGGCTGTTCCCCGACAAGCCGATCACTAAGAAGCCCGCCGAGACGCGGATGGGGAAGGGCAAGGGCAACCCGGAGGGCTGGGTGGCCGTGGTGAAGCCGGGCCGGATCATGTTCGAGCTCGAGGGCATCGAAGAGCATCTGGCGAAGGCCGCGCTGGAGCTCGCGGCGGCCAAGCTGCCGGTCAAGTCAAGGTTCGTGAGGCGGGAGGAGCGTTAGCATGCCGGCGAAGAATCGACCCGAGGAGCTGCGCGAGCTCAAGACCGACGAGCTGTCGCAGAAGCTGGCGGCGCTGACGGAGGAGCGATTCCGGCTGGAGTTCCGCCGGGCGACCGAGGCTCTGTCGAACCCGCTCCAGCTGCGCGCGATCCGCCGCGACATCGCACGGATCCAGACCATTCTGAAAGAAAGGGCGTCGGCATGACGGGCGGGACGGAGAGGACGCGCCGCAAGGTCCGGACGGGCGTCGTGGTGAGCGACAAGATGCAGAAGACCGTGACGGTCTCGATGACGCGTCGCTTTGCGCACGGCTTCTACGGCAAGCAGATCAACCGCACCAAGACGGTCGCCGCGCACGACGAGCACGGCGCCAAGATGGGCGACACGGTGCGGATCGCGGAGACGCGGCCGCTGTCCAAGCGCAAGCGCTGGCGCGTGGTCGAAATTCTCGAGCGCGCGAAGTAGGCGGAGACAGCCATGGTGCAGCAGGAATCGATTCTCAAGATCGCGGACAATTCGGGGGCGCGGCGCGCCCTCGTGATCCGCGTGCTCGGCGGGTCCAAGCGCCGCTACGCGGGGCTGGGCGACGTCGTGGTCGTCACGATCAAGGACGCCATCCCCACGGGCCAGATCAAGAAGGGCGAAGTGGTGAAGGCGGTGATCGTGCGGACGGCCAAGGAGACGCGCCGCAAGGACGGCTCCTACATCCGGTTCGACGAGAACGCCGCCGTCCTGATCAACGACGAGGGCGAGCCCCGGGCCACGCGCATCTTCGGGCCCGTCGGACGCGAGCTGCGGGAAAAGAAGTTCATGAAGATCGTGTCGCTCGCGCCGGAGGTCATCTGATATGAAGCCGCTCGTCTACAAGAAGTCGCGGCGGGTGCGCGGGATGGAGCCCAAGCGCCACAAGCTCCACGTCGCCAAGGGCGACACGGTGCGCGTCATCAGCGGCGAGCACCGCGGCAAGGAAGGGAAGGTCCTCCACGTCTACCCCAAGAAGTTCCGGGTGGTCGTGGAAGGGGTGAACATCGTGAAGAAGCACAAGCGCGCCACGACGCCGCAAGGCGAGAGCGGGATCATCGAGTTCCCGGCCCCCATCGCGGCCTCGAACGTGATGCTCCTCGACCCCAAGTCGGGGGCGCCCACGCGGGTGCGCCGGCGCCTGGACAAGGACGGGACGGTGGAGCGGATCGCGGTGAAATCGGGTCAGCCAATCCCACGCGTCCGGTAAACAAAGAGAAGCCCCGGGGCCATGCCCCGGGGAGTGAGGTAGCATGTCGGACGAAACAGAGAAGCAGCCAAAAGCGGAGCAGCCGCAGCAGCCCAAGCAGGAGAAGCAGGCCAAGAAGCCCAAGCCGCCCAAGGGCGAGCCTAAGGCCGAGGCCGGGGCTCCCGCCGCGCCCGCGGAGCCGGTCGAGCCGGCGCCGCGCGCGCGCCTGATGGACATGTACGAGCAGCAGGTGCGCGGCAAGCTGCAGCAGCAGTTCGCGTTCAAGAACGTGCACCAGATCCCGCGGCTCAAGAAGATCGTGTTGAACGTGGGGATGGGAGACGCGGTCAAGAACCCCAAGGGGCTCGACGCGGCGGTCGCCGAGCTCGCCGCCATCAGCGGCCAGCACCCGGTGGTGACGCGCGCCAAGAAGTCGATCGCGAACTTCAATCTGCGCGAAGGGCAGGCGATCGGCGCCGCCGTGACGCTGCGCGGCGGCCGCATGTACGAGTTCCTCGACCGCTTCATCTCGATCGCGGTGCCGCGGATGCGCGACTTCCGCGGCCTGCCGACGAAGAGCTTCGACGGGCGGGGGAACTACACGCTGGGCATCAAGGAGCAGATGATTTTCCCCGAGGTCGACTACGACAAAGTCGAGCGGATCCACGGGATGGACATCACGTTCGTGACGAGCGCCGGGCGCGACGATACCGCGCTGGCCCTCCTACGAGAGCTGGGCATGCCCTTCCGGGGCGAAGCCCCCGTCGCGGCAGCCTAGGAGACCTCATGGCGAAGAAGTGCTGGATCGAAAAGGTGAAACGGCCGCCGAAGTTCAAGGTGCGGGGCTACTACCGGTGCCAGCGCTGCGGGCGGAGCCGGGGCACGCTGCGCAAGTTCAAGTTGTGCCGCATCTGTTTCCGTGAGCTCGCGCTGCGCGGGGAAATTCCCGGCGTGCGCAAAGCCAGTTGGTAAAGGACACGAGATGAGCGTCATTGATCCCGTCGCCGACATGCTCACCCGGGTGCGCAACGCCTGTATGGCGGGCCACCGCCGGGTCGACATGCCGGTGTCGAAGCTGAAGGTCGCGATCGCAACGATTCTCCGGGACAACCACTACGTTCAGGACTTCAAGGTGCTGGACGATGGCCGTCACGGGCTGCTGCGGCTGTACCTCAAGTACCACAACGACGCGCCCGTCATCCGCGAGCTGCAGCGGGTATCGTCGCCCGGGCTGCGGCGCTACGTGAAGGCGCGCGAGATTCCCCGGATCAAGAACGGCCTGGGGATGGCGATCCTCAGCACGCCGCAGGGCCTCATGACCGACCGCGAAGCCCGCACCGCCCGCGTGGGCGGCGAGCTCCTCGCGGTGGTCTGGTAAAGGGGGGGCGATGTCGCGCATCGGCAGGAAGCCCGTCCCGCTGGCCCAGGGCGTCACGGCGCAGATCGACGGCGGCGGCCACCGCATCACGGTGAAGGGCCCAAAGGGCGAGATCAGCCGCTCGCTGCACCCGGACCTGGCGATCAGCATCGAGGACAACGCCATCGTCGTGAAGCGCCCGTCTGATGACGCCCGGCACAGGGCGCTGCACGGCCTCACCCGCACGCTGGTCGCCAACATGGTGGAGGGCGTGACGGCGGGCTTCGCGAAGTCCCTGGAGATCCAGGGCGTCGGGTACAAGGCCGAGCCCAAGCCGTTCGGCGTCCAGCTCGTGGTGGGGTTCTCACATCCGGTCCCCTACCACGCGCCCAAAGGAATCAAGATCACGGTGACCAACAACGTCCTCGTGAAGGTCGAGGGCATCGACAAGGAACTCGTGGGCCAGGTGGCCGCGGAGCTGCGCAACGTGCGGCCGCCGGAGCCCTACAAGGGCAAGGGCATCCGCTACGTAGGCGAGCAGGTCCGGCGCAAGGCGGGCAAAACGGCCCAGGCGGCGAAATAAGCCATGCGATCCATTCACAAGATCAAGACTGCGGCGCACCAGCGCTATCGCCGCCATCTCCGCGTCCGCAAGAAGGTCCAGGGGACGCCGGAGCGGCCGCGGCTGGTCGTGTTCCGCTCCTCGAAGCACATCTACGCCCAGCTCGTGGACGACCAGCGCGGCGTCACGCTCGCCGGCGTCGCGGATACCTCCGAGGGCGTGCAGGTCGAGGGCAAGGGCAAAGTGGCGCGCAGCTTTGCCGTCGGCAGGCTGATCGCGGTGAAGGCCAAGGAAAAAGGCATCGCGAAAGTCGTGTTTGACCGCGGCGGTTACCAGTACCACGGGCGCGTGAAGGCCGTAGCCGACGGCGCCCGCAAAGGCGGATTGGAGTTCTAATGGCGGACGAAAAAGACACGGCGCCCGACGCGGTGCCGGCGCCCCCCCCCTCGCTGGAAGCACCCTCCCCCGCGGCTCAGGCCCCCACGGCCGCGGCGCCGCCGGCGACGGAACAGCACCCGCCCCGCGGTGGACGCGGCGGCGGGCGGGGAAGCGGTCGCGGGGGCGGGGGGGGGGGCGGACGGGGCCGTGGACGTGGCGGCGACCGGCGGGAAGGCGATCGGCAGCGCGAGAGCGACGGGATAGTGGAAAACGTCGTCGCCATCAATCGCGTCGCGAAAGTCGTGAAGGGCGGCCGGCGCTTCAGCTTCAATGCGCTCGTCGCGGTGGGCGACGGCAAAGGCCAGGTGGGCATCGCCACCGGCAAGGCGAACGAAGTCAGCGAAGCCGTGCGCAAGGCCGTCGAGGCGGCGCGGCGCCGCATGTCCGAGGTGCCCCTCACGGGCGGGACGATCCCGCACGAAATCGTGGGGAAGCACGGCGCCGGACGCGTGCTCTTGAAGCCCGCGGCATCCGGAACGGGCGTGATCGCCGGCGGCCCCGTGCGCGCGGTGCTCGAGTGCGCCGGCATCCGCGACATCCTCACCAAGAGCCTGGGCTCCACCAATCCGCACAACATGGTGCGCGCCACGATGGACGGCCTCAAGCGGCTGACCACCGCGCGGCGCGTCGCCAAGGAGCGGGGTGTCGAGCTGGAAGCCATTCATTACAAGGCTCGCCAGGATACGGCAGGGGCGGGGGCGGGGGTCACCCGTGGGTAGGCTGCCGCCGACCAGGAAATACCGGAAGCGGAAAACCGGCCGTGACCCGGTGTTGCCGCCGCCGGGCAAGGGCAAGCTCCGCATCAAGCAGGTACGCTCGGGCAGCGGCCACTCGTACCGCATGAAGCGCACGCTCGAGGCGCTGGGACTGAAGCATCATCAGGACGAGGTCGTGCAGGCGGATCATCCCGCGGTGCGCGGCATGCTCCGGCAAGTGCGGCACCTCGTGCAGGTAACCCCTGAGAAGGAAGGGAAGAAGTAGATGCCCGCCACGAAGACGAGGGCGAAGCGAAAGCCCAAGGCGAAGCCGGACGCGCCGGCGCCGCGCCTCGCGCTCCACGACCTCCAGCCCCCCAAGGGCTCGCATCGGGCGCGCATCCGCAAGGGACGCGGCCCCGGCTCGGGGATCGGCAAGACGGCGGGGCGGGGTGGCAAGGGCCAGACGGCGCGCGCCGGGAAAAAAATCCGCCCCGGCTTCGAGGGCGGGCAGATGCCGCTCATCCGCCGCATTCCCAAACGCGGCTTCACGAACCCGTTCAAGCAGGACGCGCAGGTGGTAAACGTGCGCCACCTCGTGCTCCTGGCCGAGGGCGTGGAGGTCACGCCCGAGACGCTGTTCGGGGCGGGGCTGGTGCGCCGGCCCGACCATCCGATCAAGCTGCTCGGCACGGGCGAGGTAGGGGGGCGTAAGTTCGTCGTGAAGGGCGTGGCGGTCTCCGCGAGCGCGAAGGCGAAGATCGAGCAGGCTGGCGGGACGATCGAGGCCTGACGCCGTGACGGCACCGATTCCCAATCTGTTCAAGGTCCCGGAGCTGAAGGACAAGCTCCTGTTCACGCTCCTGTGCCTCGTCATCTACCGCATCGGGGCGCACATCGCGACTCCGGGCGTCAACGTTGACGCGCTCGCCGACTTTCTCCAAAACGCCGGACAGGGCACGCTGTTCCAGCTCTACGACCTGTTCGCGGGCGGCGGGTTCTCCCGCGCGACGGTGTTTGCGCTGGGCATCATGCCCTACATCTCGGCCAGCATCGTGTTCCAGCTGGCGGGGCCGGTGTTCCCCGTCATCGAGAAGATGCAGCGCGACGAAGAGGGCAAGAAGAAACTCACGCAGTGGACCCGGTATCTCACCGTGCTGCTGTGCCTCTTTCAGGCGTACGGCTTCGCCATCTTCACCGAGCAGCTCCCCGGAGCCGTCGCCAATCCCGGCCTGGCCTTCCGGATGACGACGGTGCTGATGCTCACCACGGGCGGCATCTTCGTCATGTGGCTGGGCGAGCAGATCACCGAGCGCGGGATCGGGAACGGCATGAGCTTGCTGATCTTCTTTTCGATCATCGAGCGGTTCCTTCCCGAGAGCCTCAACACGATTGAAGCGCTGCGGACCGGCACGCTGAGCTTCCCGGTGTTGCTGATCGTGCTGCTGATGATGGTGCTGGTGGTCGCGGGCACGGTGGCCGTGACGGTCGCCGCGCGCCGTATCCCGATCCAGATCCCGCGCAAGGTCATGGGCCGGGGCAGGATCCGCGAAGGCCAGAAGACGTTCATCCCGCTCCGCATCAATAGCGCGGGCGTGATGCCGATCATCTTCGCGCAGTCGCTGATCATCGTCCCGGGCACAATCGCGACGTTCAGCGGCGTGGAGTGGCTGACGCAGTTCGCCGAGGTCTTCAACACGAACTCGGTGTGGTACATCCTCACCAGCGCCGTGCTGATCGTGTTCTTCGCCTACTTCTACACGTCCATCATCTTCAATCCGGTGGACCTGGCCGAGAACCTCAAGAAGCAAGGCGGATTCATCCCCGGGGTGAAGCCGGGCGCGGCCACGGCGGATTACATCGATGACGTGCTGACGCGGATCACGCTTCCCGGCGCCTTGTTCCTCACGTTCGTGGCGCTGCTGCCGATCGTCGTGTCCAACACGCTGAACATGCCGTTCGGCTTCGGCGGGACGGCGCTCCTGATCGTCGTGGGCGTGGCGCTGGATACCGTGCAGCAGGTGCAGCAGCACCTCCTGCTCCGCCAGTACGACGGCTTCATGAAGGGTGGCGGCCCCGGCGGCGGGACCTCGCGGGTCAGCTTCCGCCGCTAGTGTACATCCTGATCCTGGGCGCGCCGGGCTCCGGCAAGGGGACCCAGGGGAAGATCCTCGCCGAGCGCCTCGGCCTGCCCAAAATCACGACCGGGGACATCCTCCGCGCCGCCATGAAGGCCGGCACGCCCCTTGGCGTGGAGGCCAAGAAGTATTACGACGCCGGCAAGCTCGTGCCGGACAGCGTCGTCCTCGGCATGATCAAAGACGAGCTGGCGCGCCCCGAGGCGAAGGACGGCGCGATCTTCGACGGCTTTCCGCGCACCGCCGCTCAGGCGGAGCTCGTGGACAGGACGCTGGCCGAGCGGGGCCAGCGGTTGAACCACATCCTGCTGCTCGACGTCACCGAGGACGAGCTGGTACGGCGCATGCGCCAGCGGGCCCAGATCGAGGGCCGGACGGACGACACGCCCGAGGCCATCGCCACGCGCCTCCAGATCTACCAGCGCGACACCGCGCCCCTCATCGCGCACTACGCCCAGCGGGGCATCGTGCACCGGGTCCCCGGCACCGGGACGGTCGACCAGATTACCGAGGAGATCAAGCGGATCATCGGACGATGATCACCATCAAGTCGGCGCGGGAGATCGAGACGATGGCGGCCGCGGGCCGCATCGTCGCCGAGACCCTCGCCCTGGTGGGACGCCATGTCCGTCCCGACGTCACCACCGAAGAGCTGGATCGCCTCGCCGAAACCTTCATCCGCAGTCATCCGGGGGCGCAGCCCTCGTTCAAAGGGTTATACGATTTCCCCGCCACGCTCTGCACGTCCATCAATCACGAGATCGTTCACGGCATTCCGTCACCCAAGCGGGTCCTGCATGACGGCGACATTCTCAGCGTGGACGTCGGCGTGTGGCTCGAGGGGTTGCATGCGGATTCCGCCGCGACGTTCCCCGTGGGCGACATCAAGCAGGAGGTGGCGCGCCTGCTCGAGGTGACCCAGGAGGCGCTCGCGGCCGGCGTGGCGCAGGCGCGCGCCGGAAATCACGTCGGGGATATCGGCCACGCCGTCCAGCGGGTGGCGGAAGGGGCGGGGTATTCGGTGGTGCGGGAGTTGGTGGGGCACGGCATCGGCGCCGCGTTCCATGAGGAGCCGCAGGTGCCGAACTACGGCAAACCGAAGCGCGGCCCGCGCCTCGTGCCGGGCATGACGATCGCGATCGAGCCGATGATCAACCTGGGCGGCTCCGCCATCCGGACCCTCGACGACAAATGGACCGTCGTCACCCAGGACGGGTCCCTCTCAGCGCACTTCGAGCACACCGTGGCGATCGGGGAGAACGGCAGCGCGCCCAGAATCCTGACCACGGCTGACCCCGGGGCGGCGCCCCGGGGTTAGCCGAGCCCCAGGATCGTCGCTTCGCCGGTCGGATTGAGCAGCTTGTCCGCCCGTTCCCGGTCCGTCATGCTCGCGACATTCACCTTGACATTCTCGACCGCTCCCTCGATCGCGGTGCGTGCCAGCAATCCCGCCACCCGCGCGTCGCTCGCCGCGTTTTTGTTGCCGATTTTCTCGATCTCCACCGCCAACACCAGGACGCGCCCCGCACGGCGTGCGACATCGCCCGGGGTACGGGTTGCCGCGATTAGGGCATCGTCGATGGCGCGGGCGCGGTGGGGGTCTGCTTTGGGGATTTTGTAAGCTATGCTAACCATTTCGTATGCGGCGGCATCTTCGTCCACCAGCCGCCGCAACTCCTGCCGCAGCTGCTCGGCTTCGACGAGAATCTCGCGTGCCCGGTTGTCGACGGCAGCATACGCCTTTCGTCCGACCGTGAGACGCGCCACCATCGCGACGAGGGCGGCGGCCAAGGCTCCCGCAAGGGCTGCGGCGCTGCCGCCGCCCGGCGACGGCGCGCCGCCCGCCAGCTCGTCCAGCCAGCCGTCCAGCGACGGCCCTTGCGCCTCGCGGATCTTTGCCTCGAGCAGGTGATCGGCGGGATCGGGAAGATTCAGCGCTGCTCCCGCCGCCCCGATGATCGCGCGCTCCGGGATCAGGCCCACGATTTCGCTCTTCTTCACGCCCACGCCGCGCTCGCTCGCTGCCCCCTTCACGGCCAGGAACACGGTGGCGAGCGGCGTGACGTCGATGTCGAGCAGGTTCATGGAGACCTGGGCGAGCCCGTCCACCTCGAAGCCGCTCGCCTGCACGGCGGGGAGTCCGCCGCTCGACGTGCGGATCTGCTTGGCGATGTCCTTGGCGATCCCTACATCGGCCGTGTCGAGGTAGATGTTGTACGCCACGAGAAACGGCCGCGCGCCGATCGCCGTCGCCCCGGCGGTGGGATGAATTCGCTTGGGTCCGAAGTCGGGATCGGCTCCGGCATCTTTGCCGATCCGCTCCCGCAGGCCCTCGAACTCGCCCTTGCGGATGTCGGGCAGCCGCTCGCGCTCGGGCCGCGCGGCCGCCTTGGCGTACAGAAACACGGGGATCCCGAGCTCGCGCCCTACCCGCTCGCCGAGCTGGCGCGCGAGCGCCACGCACTCGTCCATCGTGACCCCCGCGACCGGCACGAACGGCACCACGTCCGTGGCGCCCATGCGCGGGTGCTCACCCGTGTGCTTGGTCAGGTCGATCCGGTCTCGAGCGACCAGCATCGCGGCAAACGCCGCCTCGAGCGCCGCAGCGGGCGGCGCGACGAAGGTAAACACCGACCGGTTGTGCGATGCGTCCGTCTGCACGTCGAGCAGCTTCACGCCCGGTACGGCGACGATCGCCGTGCGCAGCTGCTCGATCGTGGCCCGATCGCGCCCCTCGGAGAAGTTCGGCACGCATTCGACCAGCGCCGCTGCCATCAGGCTTTCCTCAAGAGCTCAATGAGCCAGTGGTGCATCGCGGCATTCCCGGCAACAATAGGCCCATGGCCCAGCACGTCCGAACCGCCGTCCAGCCGCGTCACGATGCCGCCCGCTTCGCGGACGAGCAGGGTCCCTGCCGCCACATCCCATGGCGCGAGCACCAGCTCCCAGAAGCCATCGAGCCGCCCGGCGGCGATATCGGCGAGATCGAGCGCCGCTGAGCCGGCGCGGCGGATACCGCTGGCTGCTCCCAAGACAGACGCGAATTGTGCCAGGTAATGATGGAGTCGCTCCAGGTTCTTGAACGGGAAACCGGTCCCGACCAGCGCCAGCCGCGGCTCGGTGACCGCCGAGACACTCAAGCGCGTGTCTCCCTCCCACGCGCCGCCGCCCCGCACCGCGCGGTAGACGCGGTCGCGGCAGACATCATGAATCACGCCGGCGGCCAGTTTCCCGTCGGCGACGCAGCCGATGCTCACGGCGTACTGTTGATAGCCGTGCAGGAAGTTCGTCGTGCCGTCCAGGGGATCGATGACCCAGACGAGGTCGCCGCGCGGCGGACGCCCGGGCGACAGCTCCTCGCCCACCAGCACGCTGCCGGGCGTCTCCCGGTCCAGCGTCTCGGCGATCAGCGATTCCGCGGCGCGATCCACCTCGGTCATATAGTCGTGCTGGCCCTTCTCCGTCCACGCGCGCGGGGGGGGGCGCACCGCGGTACGGATGTAGGCGGCCGCGCGCGCCGCCGCCTGCTCCGCAACCTTGACTAAGTCGTTGTAATCTCGCACTTTGTGACCCCGTGACCCCCATGGCGCGCGTCTTCAGCGGCATCCAGCCTTCCGGCGAGCTGCACGTCGGCAACTACCTGGGTGCCGTCCAGAACTGGGTGCAGCTGCAAAGCCAGCACGATTGCCTGTTCTCGATCGTGGACCTGCACGCCATCACACAGCCCTACGACCCAGCAAATCTCGCGTCGCTGACGCTCGACATGGCGGTGAGCTTGTTCGCCGTGGGACTCGATCCGGAAAAGTCCATCACCTTCGTGCAGTCCCACGTCGCCGAGCACACCGAGCTCAACTGGCTGCTCACGACGATTACCCCGCTCGGCGAGCTCGAGCGGCAGACCCAGTTCAAGGACAAGTCGCAGCGCCAGGAAAGCGTCCCCGCGGGACTGCTCGCCTACCCGATCCTCCAGGCCGCCGACGTGCTGCTGTACAAGGCCAGTCTCGTGCCGGTCGGCGAGGATCAGATCCAGCATCTCGAGCTGATGCGCGAGATCGCGCGCCGCTGGAACGCCCGCTATGGCGAGGGGGGGGGCTACTTCCCCGAGCCCCAACCGCTGCTGACCAAGACGAAACGCGTGCTGGGGCTCGATGGAAAAGCCAAGATGTCCAAGAGCCTGGGCAACACGATCGGCTTGTTCGATGCGCCCGAGACGATCTGGGAGAAGCTGCGGCCCGCCGCCACCGATCCGGCTCGCGTGACCCGGAAGGATCCCGGCAACCCCGATATCTGCAACATCTTCACGATCCACCAGGGGTTCTCCCCGCCGGAGACCGTGGCCGAGGTGGCCCACAAGTGCCGGACCGCCGGCTGGGGTTGCCTCGATTGCAAGCGGGTGTTGGCGGACAATATGATAGCCGCGCTCACTCCCATGCGCGAGCGGGCCGACGCTCTCAGGCGCGAGCCGGCGCGGCTGCTCGAGCGGTTGCGTGCCGGCGCGAGCCGGGCGCGCGCGCTGGCCCGGCGCACGATTACGGAGGTACGCGACCGCATGGGCTTCCTCAAAGCGGGAGAGGACTGATGGCCGAGCTCTGGCAACGGGTGATCGAGATCTTCCGTCTGGAGCTGATGCTGCAGCTCGGGCTCGCGACGCTGCTGGGCGGCGCGATCGGTTTGGAGCGCGAGCTGGGCGGCAAACCGGCGGGGCTGCGCACCAACATCCTCATCTGCATCGGGTCGGCGCTGTACACGCAGCTGTCGCTGGCGATGGTTCCGGCCGGCACCGACGCGTCCCGGGTCGCAGGCCAGATCGTTACCGGGGTCGGTTTCATCGGGGCCGGTACGATCCTGCACGCGCGCGGCGCGGTGGTGGGACTCACCAGTGCGGCGACGATCTGGGTCGTGGCGGCCATCGGCGTGGCGCTCGGGGCGGGCCACTACCCCGAGGCGCTGCTCTCGACGCTGATCGTGCTCGTGGTGCTCGCGGGCCTGGGCCGTCTCGAGATCGTGGTCGAAAAACATTCCAGCAAGAGCCGGATCACCGTGCACGCGCGTCCCGACGGAGCGCCGCTGGAGGAGCTCGAGACCGTGATTCGCCGCACCGGCCTGGAAATCGTCAGTCACACAAGCCGGCGTGAGAACGTGGACCTCGTGATCGAGTACGAGTTCCGGGGCTCCAAACGGCTTCACGACCAGGTGATGATCGCCCTGCTCCATCACCCGAGCGTGCGCACCGTTTCGACCGGAGAGTGAACCGGCGGCTCGTCGTGGACCTTGCGTCGCGCCGCCCGGTCTGGCGGATTCCCGGCGCGAGCGTGGCGGCAGTCCGAACGGCCCTCGGCGCCGGCTGGGACGTGGTGCAGGTCCCTACCCCCGCCGACTCCGACGGCGACGGCGGCTCGGGCTCGGCCGAGGCGATCGCCGCTGCGCAGAGGGCCGAGGTGTATCTGGGCTTCGGCGTTCCGGCAGGCGTCGTGGCGGCCGGACGGGGCACGCTCCGCTGGGTCCACAGCGGGGCGGCGGGTGTCGGTTCGATCCTCGGCACCCTCGCGGGCACGGGCATCGTGCTGACGAATTCGGCCGGCGTGCACGCGGAGCCGATGGCCGACTGGGTGATCGCCGCGATCGGCTATTTCGCGCGCGGGCTCGATCGCGCGGTCCGGGCGCAGGCCGAGGGCCGAGTCGCGCAGGATGAATTCACCGACTTGAGCGTCGCTGTCCGTGAGTTCTCCGAGCTCCGCGTCGGCATCCTGGGTCTCGGGGGGATCGGGGCCGCCGTGTCGCGGCGCGCGCTGGCCCTGGGTATGACGGTCGCCGCGGTGCGGCGCCGCCCGGAGCGGGGCGGGCCGCCCGGCGTGCGCTGGGTGGGTGGCCTGGACGAGCTGCCCCGGCTCGCGGCCGAGAGCGATTGCCTGATCATCGCGGCGCCGCACACGGTCGCCACGGTCGGCGTCGTGGATCGGCGCGTGCTCGAGAGGCTGCCGCAGGATGCCGTGGTTGTGAACGTGTCGCGCGGCTCGCTGCTCGACGAGGGCGCCCTGCTCGACCTGCTCAATGCAGGGCGGCTGCGCGGCGCGGCGCTCGACGTGTTCGGCGTGGAGCCCCTCCCCGCGGGCCACCCCTTCTGGGGTCACCCGCGCGTGCTCGTGAGCCCGCATGTCAGCGCCGTTTCTACGCGTTTCTGGGAGCGGGAGACGGGCCTGATCGTGGACAACATCCGGCGCTATCTTGCAGGTGCGCCCCTCACCAACGTCGTGGACCTGGAAGCCGGGTACTGAATGGAAAAGATCATCAAGGCGGCGGTGGACCGAGGGGCCTCGGATCTCCACATCAAGGCGGGCGACGTCTTCCGGGCGCGCATTGACGGCAAACTCGTCCCGCTCACCAAGCAGCGCCTCACCCCTGACCAGACCAAGGCGATCGCGCTGCGGCTCATCGCCAACGACGACGACCGCGCCCGCATCGACAAGCTGCGCGACTACGACTGTTCGTGGGGCATGCCGGGCGTCGGCCGGTTCCGCGTCAACATTCTGCGGCAGCGCTCCTCGTTCATGGTCGTGATGCGCGTGATCCCGTTCGACGTCCCCACGTTCGAGTCCCTGAAGTTGCCAGCGGTGTTGACCGAGGTGGCCGGGGCGGAGCGGGGGATGATCCTGGTGACCGGTGTGACGGGATCGGGCAAGAGCTCCACGATGGCGGCGATCATCAACCACATCAATCAAACCCAGCACCGCCACATCCTCACGCTGGAGAACCCGATCGAGTTCCTGCACCGCGACATCAACTGCTCGGTGACGCAGCGCGAGATCGGCGTGGACACCGACGACTTCCGGCAGGGCCTGCGGGCGGCGCTGCGCCAGGATCCGGACGTGATTCTGATTGGGGAAATGCGCGATTCCGAGACGATGGACACGGCGATGAAGGCGGCGGAAACGGGGCATCTGCTGGTGTCCACGCTCCATACGCCGGACGCGGTCACGACGGTGAACCGGATCATCTCGATGTTCCCTCCCGAGGAGCAGGAAATCGCGCGGCTGCGGCTGTCGGAAGCGTTGCACGCCGTGGTGTCGCAGCGGCTGTTGCCGCGCGCCGACGGGCACGGCCGCGCCGCGGCGCTCGAAGTCCTGCTGGCGACCGGCACCGCCCGCGACATGATCCGCGAGAAGGACCGCACGCCGGCGCTGCACGACTACATCAGGGAGTCCCGCGAGCAGTACGGGATGCAGACCTTCGATCAGCACCTCATGGACCTCGTCGCCGAGGATGTCGTGACGTACGAGACCGCCCTCACGGCGTCATCCAACCCGTCGGACTTCCAGCTCCAGGTGCGCACGCTGCGGCGGCGCTCGCGCGTCACGCCGCCGGCCCAGAGCGCCGCCCCCGCCGCCCCCGCCGCCCCCGCCGCCCCTGCGGCCGCGCCCGCTCCGGCGGCGACCGATCCCGGCAAACCCGACGGCCTTACCGACGACCTGTCGAGCATGCTGCCGCCGTGAGCGCCACGAAACAAGCGTTCGCGGGGATCTACGCGCCGATTCCGACGCCGTTCGATCCCGCGACGGGTGACGTTGCGCCGCTGCACCTCCGGCAGAACATCTCCCGCCTCCTCCTGGATGGGTTGGACGGGATCGTGGTCGCCGGATCCACGGGTGAAGCTCCGCTCCTCGATCCCGACGAGCAGCGGCGGCTGGTCGCGTGGGCGCGCGAGGCCATCACCGACGGCGCCCGGCTCATCGCCGGCACCGGGGCCGAATCGACCCGACAGACGATCGCGCTGACGCAGGGCGCGGCCGCCGCAGGCGCCGACGCCGTGCTGGTGCGCCCGCCCGGCTATTTCGCCGCCGCGCACACGCCCGCGAGTCTCGCCGCCCACTTCCGCGCCGTGGCCGACGCGAGTCCGGTCCCGGTGTTGATCTACAACATCCCCAAGTACACGCATCTGTCGCTTGCGCCGGAGCTGCTGCACCAGCTCTCAGGTCACGAGCGCATCGTCGGCGTCAAGGACTCCTCAGGCGACCTCAAGAACCTCGGGGCCTACCGCGAGGCGGTGCCCAGCTGGACCGTGCTCGCCGGATCGGCGTCGCTGCTCTATCCCGGGCTCGAGCTCGGGTGCCAGGGCGGCGTAGTCGGCGTCGCGTGCTTCGCGGGCCGCTTGTGCATGAGCTTGGTGGCCGCGTTTCACAGCGGCGACCGCGTCGCCGCGGGGGGCATGCAGGAACGGCTGGCACCACTCGACAAGGAAATCGTCGGCAAGCTCGGACCCGCGGGCGTGAAGGCGGCGATGGACGCCGTGGGATTGTACGGGGGCCCCGTGCGGCCGCCGCTCGCGCCCGTGCCGGCCGCGGATCGCGAGCGCGTCACGGCGCTCGTGCGCGGTGACTGACTACGCCACGCTGCTCCGCGAGCTGGCAGTCCCGCGGCTCGTGGGAACACCAAATCACCGCCGTGTTCGGGAGGTACTGAAGCGGGAGCTCGCGGCGCGCGGCTACAGCGTCGAGGAGCATGAGTTCTCAGGGCGTCCCTCGCGGGTGTTGTTCGGGACCCCCTCGGTGGTCCATGGCGTCAATCTCATCGCGTCGCGGCCGTCCGACCGTCCCACCGTCCGACCGTCTGTCTGGCTCGTGGCGCATTACGACTCGAAGGGCCAGCCGATCTCGATGGCGCTCCGGCTCGCCGGCGCCGCCGCCCTGGCCGTCGGCGCTGCAGGCGTCGGCTTCGCGCTGGCCGCCGGGTGGCCCGTCCTCCCCGCACTCGCCCTCGCCGTCTTAGGGGCCATCGTACTCGCTGGGAACCGGGTGACGGACCAGTCGGCAGGCGCCGTGGACAACGCCAGCGCCCTCGTGGGCGTGCTCATGCTGCTCGACCTGCTGCCGGCGCACGTGCGTGCCGGGGCGATCTTTTCGGACGCCGAAGAGCTCGGGCTCCTGGGCGCGCGCGCCCTCGCGGCCGACCGGGCCGCAATGCTTCGCGACACCGCCGTCGTGAACTTCGACGGTCTCGACGACCGGGGGAAACCGGCGGCGTTTCTGCACCGTCCGGGCCCCGTTGGGCTGGCCGTAGCCGCCGAGCTCGGCGCGGCGCGGGCTCGCTGGTTGCCGGTGTTGGTGGACGGCATCGCGCTGGTGCCCACCGCGTCGGAATGCGTGACGATCATGCAAGGCGACTGGACGACCATGCGGATCGTCCACACGTCGCGCGACACCGCCGACCGGCTCACGCTCGCGGGCGCCCGCTACGTCGCCGAGGGGGTGGCGCGGGCCCTCACGACGGCATAGCTTCCTTCAGAGGATACTCCAGAGCCCCCACCGGGGGCTTTTTTGTTGCGCGGAAGGAAAGGGGAGCTCGAGTGTTCGGACCGAAGTCGCAGTGCGTCGTGGTGGTCGGTGCCCAATGGGGTGACGAAGGCAAGGGGAAGATCGTGGACGTCCTGGCCGAGCGCGCCGATCTCGTGGTGCGCTACCAGGGCGGGGCGAATGCCGGGCACACCGTGGACACCGGGGCCGGCGAATTCGTCCTCCATCAGATCCCCTCTGGAATCCTGCAGGGCGCGGTATGCGTGGTCGGCAACGGCGTCGTGCTCGATCCCGAGCAGCTGTTCGCCGAGCTCGATGCTCTCGAGGCGCGAGGCGTGCGGACCGAGCAGAAGCTGCATGTCTCCGACCGGGCACATTTGACGCTGCCCTATCACAAGCTGCTGGACCGCGCCCGCGAGAAGAAAGACAAGATTGGCACGACGGGGCGGGGCATTGGCCCGACCTACGAGGACAAGTATGGGCGCCGCGGGATTCGGGTCGGCGATCTGCGCAATCTCGAGCGGGCGCAGGAGCTGGTGCGGGCACGCGTCGAGGCTGCCAATCAGATGTTGGAGCTGCTCACCGGGAGCCGGGCAAGCGGGGGGGGGGGAGGGGAGCGGGCCAACGCTGAGGAGCACGTGCGCTTGCTCGAACGCCTGGCGCCGCGGCTCCTGCCGCTGGCCGTAGACGCCGGGCGCGTGGTGTGGGAGGCGCTCCAGCGGGGCGAGGCTGTGCTGCTGGAAGGCGCCCAAGGAGCGCTGCTCGACGTGGATCACGGGACCTATCCGTACGTCACCTCATCCAACACGACGGCGGGCGGCGCGGCGGTGGGCGTGGGTATTGGGCCGACGGCGATCGACGCCGTGCTCGGCGTGGTCAAGGCGTACACGACGCGCGTCGGCAACGGCCCGCTGCCCACCGAGGCCGCGCCCGAGGTCGCGCAGCGGATCCGCGATCTGGGCGGCGAATTCGGGGCCACCACAGGCCGGCCGCGCCGCTGCGGTTGGTTCGACGCGGTGGTCGTCCGCTACGCCGTGCGCATCAACGGCCTGACGGGGCTGGCGGTCACGAAGCTCGACGTGCTGGATACATTCGCGGAGATCCCGATCGCCGTCGGCTATCGACTCGACGGCGAATCGATCGACAGCATGCCGGCCGATGTCGAGTCGATTGGAAGAGTGGAGCCCGTCTATGAAACGGTGCCGGGGTGGCAAAAAGAGCTGACGGAGGTGCGGCGGCTCGCGGATCTGCCTTCCGCCGCGCGCGCGTACGTAGATCGCCTCCAAGACTTGGCGGGGGCGCCGGTACGATACGTGAGTGTGGGAACGAGAAGGGATCAGATCATCGAGGTGAATTAGAAAAGAAAGACCCCCTGAGTTTCCCCAGGGGGTGATCGCCTGCCACACATCGTGCGCCCTAGAACCCGATGTGAGCGAAGCGAACTCCTTCTCGCTCTCGGGCTGGCGCGACCGACGCCTCTGGCAGCCGGGCTGTCTCATGACGACCGAGACCCCTTGGCTTTGCGCCCCGCCGTCACCGACGGTTTGCCCTGAGCAGAGAATCCGTGGTCAAACTGAGGCAAGAAGAGTGCCCTCCTGTAACTTGAGTCACACCAATCGCCCCCACCATCCAGCGTGTCGACACATGTGTTGCGGAATGCACGATTAGTGGCGTTGTGCGGTACCAACAAAAGCGCCGATTGGTGCGCCGTTGGGCTCGCCCCTATGTTGGCGTCATGTCTCGGCCGGTCGTTCTCATCGCCCCCGCCGCCTTCAAGGGCACGCTCGGCCCGCGGCAAGTCGTTGAGGCGCTCGCCACCGGTGTGCGCCGCGCGTTCCCGGACGCGATGGTGCTCGAATGCCCCGTCGCCGATGGGGGGAACGGATTGCTGGACGTCGTGCTCCCGCCCGGGGCGCTGCGCGAGCGGCTGCAGGTCACGGGCCCCGTCGGCGAGTCCGTGTCGGCCGAGCTGGGGTGGATCGACGGCGAAACAGCGATTCTCGAGAGCGCGACGGCGTGCGGATTGGCGCTCGTCGAGCCTGAAGAGCGCGACCCGCTGCGCACGACGACCCGCGGCGTGGGCGAGTTGATTTGGACGGCAGCCGATCGCGGGGCGAAGATGGTCGTGGTCGGTCTCGGCGGCAGCGCAACCGTGGAGGGCGGCACCGGCGCCGCGCGTGGCCTCGGGTGGACATTCGAGGATGCGGCCGGCCGGCCGCTCGACGAGGGGGGCGGCTCACTGGCGGACCTCGCCACGATGGGACGGGGGTGGGGGCTCGCGGCCCGCGTTCTGGCCTTGGCCGATGTTGCGACCGCGCTGCTCGGCGCGGACGGAGCAGTGCCGGTCTTCGGCCCGCAGAAGGGCGCGCGGCCGGAAGAAATTCCGCGACTCGCCGCTGGGCTGTCCCGGTTGGCGGAGCTGTGGGCGCAGGCAGGCAGGCCCGAGCTGGGGATGATGCCGATGGGCGGGGCGGCGGGCGGCCTGGGCGCGGGGCTCGCCTTCTTTGCCGGCGCCGAGCTGGTACCTGGCGCGGAGTGGGTGCTCGAGCGCGTGGGATTCGACGCGGCGCTGGCCAAGGCCGACCTCGTCCTCACCGCCGAGGGCGTCTTCGATCGGACGTCGCTCGTGGGCAAGGCGCCGGGGGAGGTCGTGCGGCGCGCCCAGGCGGCGAAGAAGAAGGTGGCCGTGGTGGCGGGGCGGGTCGAGGGGCTGATCGGCGTGCACGCCGTGGGGGCCGACGGGCGTCATCTCGACGGCCCGGCCCTTGCACAGATGGCCGAGCAGGTCGCGCGCGAGGCTCTGCACATTTAACTTCCGGCTCCTTATGCCGCCCCCCTCTCTTACCGCCGACAAGACGATGGAAAAGCTCGTGTCGCTCGCCAAGCGGCGCGGCTTCGTGTTTCAGTCTTCCGAGATCTACGGCGGCCTTGGCTCCGTCTGGGACTACGGGCCGCTGGGCGTCGAGCTGAAGAAAAACATCAAAGAACGCTGGTGGCGGTCGATGGTGCACGAGCGCCACGACATCGAGGGCCTCGACGCCGCCATCTTGATGCACCCCAAGGTCTGGGAGGCGTCCGGCCATGTGTCCGGGTTCACCGACCCACTCGTCGACTGCAAGCAATGCAAGAACCGCTTCCGCGCCGACGATCCCAAGATCAAGGGCACGCCGGGCCAGCCCGATGCGCAGTGTCCCGTGTGCGGCTCGAAGGGCACGCTGACCGCGCCGCGCCAGTTTAACCTGATGTTCAAGACGTTCATGGGCCCCGTCGAGGAGCAGGCCGCCGTGATCTACTTGCGGCCCGAGACGGCCCAGGGGATCTACGTCAACTATCTGAACGTGCTGCAGTCCTCTCGCCAGAAGATCCCCTTCGGCATCGCCCAGATCGGCAAGGCGTTCCGCAACGAGATCACGCCCGGGAACTTCATCTTTCGGACGCGCGAGTTCGAGCAGATGGAGATGCAGTTCTTCGTGAAGCCGGGGAGCGAGACCGAATGGTTCGAGACATGGCGCGCGGAACGGATGAAGTGGGTCGAGGGCCTCGGCGTCCGCTCCGAGAAGCTGCGCTGGCATCAGCACGACAAGGACGAGCTGGCACACTACGCCACGGACGCCTATGACATCCAGTATGAATTCCCATTCGGTTGGCACGAGTTCGAGGGCGTCCACAACCGCACCGACTTCGACTTGTCGAATCACCAGAAGCACGCGGGCAAGAAGCTCGACTACCTGGACCCGAAGACGAACGAGCGGTTCCTCCCCTACGTCGTCGAGACCTCGGCCGGGGCCGACCGTACCACGCTGGTCGTGCTGTGCGACGCCTATCGAGAGGAAGCGGTGCAGGGCGAGGAGGCGGCCGAGGGGGGGGGGGGGGGAGCAGCGCGTCGTCCTCAAGCTCAAGCCTTCGCTGGCGCCGCTCAAGGCGGCGGTGTTTCCGCTCGTGAACAAGGACGGCATGCCGGAGCTGGCGCACACGATTCACGACGACTTACGCCGCCACTTCAACGTCTTCTACGACGACGGCGGCTCGATCGGCCGCCGCTACCGGCGGCAGGACGAGGCCGGCACGCCGTTCGGCATCACGATCGACGGCCAATCGACGAAAGACCAGACCGTCACGGTTCGGGACCGGGACACACTCAAGCAGGATCGCGTGGCGAGCGCGCAGCTGGTGACATACCTGAAGGAAAAGCTCGAGGGTTGAGGCTCGACGACTTCCGCGCCATCGTCGCGCGTATGGAGCGCGACATCCCCCCCGAGTTCGCGGGCGGTGTGGTGGGTGTCGAAGTCAGTCCCAAGACGGTGCCCGATCCCGTCCGGGCCGACATCTACACGCTGGGCGAGTGCATTCCCCTCGAGTGGAGCGGCTCGGGGGCCGATCTCCAATCGCGCATTGTCCTCTATCACGGCTCGTTTCAGGCCTTGGCCCGCCTCGCCGGGGGAGGCGACTTTGACTGGCGCACCGAGGCCTGGGAGACGCTCACGCACGAGCTGCGGCACCATCTCGAGTGGCGCGCGAACGTGACGGCGCTCGAAGCCTACGATTGGGCCGGCGACCAGAACTTCGCGCGGCACGAGGGGATGCCGTTCGACCCCGTGTTCTACCGGTCGGGTGAGCGCATCGCGGACGGCGTCTGGAAGGTGGATGACGACGTGTTTCTCGAGGGCGGCGCCGAGCTGGTGTGGCACGGGCGGCGCTATCGCGCGCCCATCGCCGGCGTGCGCACTCCGGCGTTCCTGGCGCTCGACGGCCTCGCCGAGCCGCCGCCTGGCGACGCGGTGCTGGTGCTTCCCAGGCGCGGCTCGCTATTCGATTTGTGGCGGCGCCCCAAGGTGACGGAGGGGATCGTGCGGGTGGAGCCGGTCGATGGGTAAGCGCGTGCTCGTGCTCACGCGGGATCTCTTCTTCCGATCGAAGCTCCGGACGCTCGTCCAGGCGGGGGGCGGCGAGGTGACGCAGGATGAGCCGTATGACCTTGCGGTGCTCGAGTTGGGTGGGACGGGAATCGAAGAAAGGATCCGCGAGCTGGTGGGGCGGGGAGTTCCGGTCCTCGCGTTCGGCTCCCATGTACAGCCCGAGGCGCTGCGGGAGGCGCGGGCGCTGGGAGCGCGCGCAGTGCCGAACTCCGAGGTCGAAGCCGTCCTGCGCGCGCTGCTCTAGCCCACGCTACGGCAGCCGCAGCATTTGACCG
Organism: Gemmatimonadales bacterium; assembly: GCA_040901965.1. GTDB lineage: Bacteria > Gemmatimonadota > Gemmatimonadetes > Gemmatimonadales > GWC2-71-9 > 20CM-2-65-7. The sequence continues at coordinate 25,802 of JBBDYB010000022.1, forward strand.
GGGTAGATGAGGTCTGGGTCCTTGATGATGTCGCGGTTCGCTTCGTAGATCCGTCGCCACTCTTGGGCGTCGCCAAACTCGCGTGTGGCGATCTTCGACAGACTGTCGCCCGCCACGACCACGTAGGTGCGTTGCGGTGCGGCGGATTCCCGGGCGGCGCCGGGCGCCGTCGACGAGCTGCCGCTGATAACATCGCTGAAATCAGGTTTTCTCATTGAGCCCTCCCGCCGCAGTATCGAGGGTGTGCGGGGGCGCTCGCAATGCGTCTTTGGTGGCGATTAAGGATTAGCTCTCGGCTCGGCGCGTCCGCAATATATTCTGTTGATGCGGCCGACCTTCCCCATCAGACGCAGGCCCTCCCCGACCGGACGGCACCCGCTGGTCTATCTCGCCGCCTTCAGCCTCATGTTCTCGCTGGTCGCGTTCTTCGCGCGCGCCGGCGTCTTCTACGTCGCGGCGGGAACCGTCGCGGCGGTCGTCCTCGCTGGGGCCGCCATCGCCGTCGCGCTCCGCGGCCGCGCCGATCCGTGACTTCCTTTCGGGGTGAACGGCCGCATCTTTGACAGCGTGAACCGCGATCGCGTGCTGTTGCGTCATTTCCTCGCCGCCATCGCCTATCGGACGCAGAAGGCGCTGCGTGGGGCGCCTGACCATTTCCCCCATTTTTCCGCGGGACGCCGGACGCGCACGCCCGTCGAGCTGGTGCGGCACATGGCCAGTCTCATGGGCTATGCCCGCACGCTCTTTCTCGGCGGTTCGTACTCCGTCACGCCACCCCCGCTGCCCACGTTCGAGGAAGAGATCGCCCGGTTTCACGGCAATGTGCAGGCCGTGGGCGACCTGCTCGCGCGCGATGCGCCGTTGCGTGACATCACTCCGGAGCAGCTGCTCCAGGGCCCGTTTGCCGACGTGATGACGCACGTGGGCCAGCTGGCGCTGCTGCGGCGCCTGGCCGACGCTCCGGTGGCACCCGAGAACTTCATCTACGCCGACATTCGCGGCGACCGGTTGGGCGCCGACCAGTCAGCGCCGGCCCGGCCGGACACGCACTGGCCCGAGCGCCCCGAATGAGCGGTGGGCGCAAGGGGGTGGGGGCGGGGGTGGGGGTGAGCGTCGCCGCCGCGCGGCGCCTGATGCTCCGGCAACGGGGGCTCGCTTGAGGTGGTGTGTTGGTGGCTATAAACCCACGAAGGAGGGACCATGCGTCCGGCCGGTATCATCGGAATCCTCTTGATCGTTTTCGGAGCGATAGTCCTGGTGCTGAAGGGCGTGTCGTACGTGAAGGACAAGGACAAGGTGGACTTGGGCGTGGCGACGATCGAAACGGAAGAGCGGGGCTTCATTCCGCCCTGGGTCGGCGCTGTGGCGCTCGTGGCCGGCATCGCATTGCTGTTCGCCGGTCGCCGCGCCGGAACGCCGCCGGTGTAGCGAATGCGCCACTCCTACGGCTGGATCGCTCTGTTCGCTTGCCTCGCGCTCCCCGCACTCGGGATGGCGCAAGCTCCCCCAGCGCCACCACCTCCTCCTCCCGCGCGGGCCGAGGACGTGGCAACGGTGGATGGGATCGTGCGGGCGTTCTATGAGGTAATCTCGGGGCCCGCGGGACAGCCGCGGCAATGGCGCCGCGACAGCAGCCTCTATATCCCCGGGGTTCGGTTCGTCGCGATGAGCGTGCGTGACGGCCGTCCCGTGGCGGACGTGATGGATCACGCCGCGTTCGTCCGGCGGGTGGATGCGCCGTTCGTCCGGGACGGCTTCTTCGAGCGCGAGATCCACCGCGTCATGCGCCGCTTCGGGAACATCGCCCACGTCTTCAGCACCTACGAGTTCCGGGCGACCGAAGGCGGTCCGGTGCAGGGCCGCGGTGTCAACAGCATCGAGATGTTCTGGGATGGTCAGCGGTGGTGGATCGCCGCCGCGATCTGGGATGACGAACGCCCGGACAACCCCATCCCTCGCGACCTGCTGCCATGAAAAACGGGGCCTCGATGTCCGAGGCCCGGATGCCCATGCCACTTATTGAGGCGTTTTTCTTGCCGTTTTGACGAGCGGGCGCGCCCGTCTTGGCAGGCGCCTGTCAGCATTGCCGTTGCGGCGATGGACACGGACTTGCAAGCCTAGCCCTCCCTATGGCGACAAAGTCGAACCGCGACAAAACGACCCCAACCCGCGCCCTGCTCTCGAGCGGTATCGAGGGTTTAGACGACATCCTGCACGGCGGGCTGGCCGCCGGTGGCCTCTACGCCATCGAGGGCGACACCGGCGCCGGCAAGACCACGTTCTGCCTGCAGTTTCTGATGGCCGGGGTGAGGGCGGGTGAGCGGGTGTTGATGGTGACGTTGTCCGAATCGGCGGCCGATTTGCGGACCATGGCGGCGTCGCACGGGTGGGATATCAGCGGCATCGAGATTATCGAGCTGATTGCGTCCGGCGAAAGCCTCTCCCCGGATGCGCACTACACCATGTTCCACCCCTCCGAGGTGGAGCTCACCGAAACGACGCGCGCTGTCCTGACCGCCGCGGAGCGGATCAAGCCGACCCGCGTGGTCCTCGATTCCGTGGGAGAGCTCCGCATGCTCGCCCAGTCCCCGCTGCGGTACCGCCGCCAGATTCTCGCCCTGAGGCGTTTTTTCGGGGAGCACGATTGCACGATGCTTATGGTTGACGATCCGCGCTCGGACAACGCGGACACGGCGATCGCGAGCATTGCCTCGGGGATCATTACGCTCGAGCGGGAGGCAACCGAGTACGGTGGATTCCGGCGGCGCGTGCAGGTGTTGAAGATGCGCGGCCGGGAAGTGCGCGAGGGGTACCACGACTGCCGCATTCGCCGCGGCGGCCTCGAGGTGTACCCCCGGCTCGTCGCCGCGGAGCACGCCACGTCCTATCCGCGGGAATCGATCAGGAGCGGGCTCGCCGCGCTCGATCAGCTGCTCGGCGGCGGGTTGGCGCGCGGGACGAGCAGTTTGTTCCTCGGCCCCGCGGGGACCGGGAAATCGTCGCTCGCGGCGCAGTATGCGCGTGCGGCTGCGTCGCGCGGCGACCATGCGGCGATTTTTCTGTTCGACGAGAGCATCGCCACGTTCACCGAACGGTCGGCGGGCTTGGGCTTCGATGTGAAGCCGCTGATTGAATCAGGCCGGATAGCCGTGCGCCAGATCGATCCCGCGGAGCTGTCGCCCGGCGAGTTTGCGCATCTGGTGCGGGTTACCGTCGAGCAGCAACAGACGCGGATCATCGTCATCGATAGTCTGAACGGCTACTTGCAGGCGATGCCGAGCGAGAAGCTGCTCGCGCTCCATCTGCACGAGCTGCTGAGCTATCTCGGTCGCCAGGGCGTGACGACGATCATGCTCATGGCGCAGCATGGGCTCGTCGCCGGTCAGATGGATTCCCCCATCGATGCCAGTTATCTGGCGGACACCGTCGTGCTGTTGCGGTTCTTCGAGGCCGCGGGCGAGGTGAACATCTCGATCTCGGTGATCAAGAAGCGGACGGGCGCGCATGAACGGACGATCCGGCAGATGCGGCTCGAGAAGGGGACCATCGGGATCGGCGAGCCGATCCGCGACGTGATCGGCGTCTTGAGCGGGACGCCCAGGCTGGTCGGCGAAGGACCAGCGAGGGAGCAGCGCGGGCAATGAGCGAGCGGCTGCTCCTCCTCGCGCCCACGGCGCGCGACGCCGAGCTGAGCCGCGCCATCCTGGCCGACGCCGGACTCACGGCCCAGACGTGCGCGGATTTGGACGAGCTCTGCCGAGAGCTGGACCAGGGGGCCGGGGCGATCCTCCTCACCGATGAAACGCTGGGCCGCGGTGAGCCGGAACGGCTCGCGGCGGCGCTGCGCGCCCAGCCGGCATGGTCCGATATCCCCGTGATTCTGCTCTCACCCCGCGGCGCAGATTCGCCCACCGCCGTCTGGGCGATGAACGCGCTCTGCAACGTGACGGTCCTCGATCAGCCGGTGCGTGTGGTGACGCTCGTAAGCGCCCTGCGCACGGCGGTCACGGCCCGGGTGCGTCAGTACGAGCTGCGGGACCGGCTGGAGGCGTTGCGGCAATCCGACCGCCAGAAGGATGAGTTCCTCGCGACCCTCTCCCACGAGCTGCGCAACCCGCTGGCGCCGATCCGCAACGCGCTGCACGTGCTGCGGCTGGCCGGTGAGGACCCGGATACGCGGTTGCGCGTCACGGACACGATGGAGCGTCAGGTCGGCAATGTCATCCGGCTGGTGGACGATCTGCTCGAGCTGTCGCGTATCAACGAGGGGCGGATCGAGCTGCGCAAAGAGCAAGTGAGCCTGAGCGACATCCTGCGCAGCGCGCTCGAATCGAGCGGTCCCCTCATCGAGGCCGCCGGCCACGAGCTCAAGATCAGCGAGCCGGCCGAGACGGTGCTGCTCGACGCCGACCCGCTGCGGCTCACACAGGTAGTCTCCAACCTGCTCAACAACGCGGCCAAGTACACCGACGCGGGCGGCACCGTGTGGCTCACCGCCCGCCGGGACGCGTCCGACGCCGTGATCTCGGTGCGCGACACCGGCATCGGAATCGCCGCCGGCATGCTGTCCCGGGTGTTTGAAATGTTCGTGCAAGCTGATCCCGCGGGGGACCGCTCGCGTCAAGGTCTGGGCATTGGGCTCACCTTGGTGAAGCGTCTGGTGGAGCTGCACGGCGGCCAGGTCGAGGCGCACAGCGGCGGACTGGGGCAGGGGAGTGAGTTCATCGTGCGCGTGCCCGCCTTGGGCGATCGGCGCAGCGGCGCCGGAGAGCCGGCGGCGGGGCGGCGGGCGAAAACAGAGCGGCGCAAGAGTGAAACGCCCAGCATCCGGATCCTCCTCGTTGACGACCATCACGATTCGGCTGATAGCCTGGCAACGTTGTTGCGGCTCCTGGGCCATGACGTGCGCGTGGCATACGACGGACCGGCGGGCCTCGAGGCGGCGGCTGCGTTCCGGCCGGAAGTGGTGCTGTTGGACATCGGGCTTCCAGGCATGGATGGGAACGAAGTGGCGAGGCGTCTCCGGCGCGAGCCGGACTCGGAGCGCATCCTCCTCGTGGCGCTGACGGGCTACGGACGAACCGAGGACCGGCGCCGCTCCCGGGACGCGGGTTTCGACAGCCATCTCATCAAGCCGGTGGACCTCAACGCCCTGAACGCGTTGCTGGCCCAGCATCAGAGCAGGACGCAGCAGACGCCGCGCCCGGGCACGCCGCGCCGCCTGGGCGTCCGGCGGCGCGGCCCCGACTCGATGCGTCATGAACCGTAAGAAGCTCCGGGTGCCGACCGCGCTCAAGCTGTTCTGGGCGGCGATCAAGGGCTGGTCCAGCGACAACGTCCCTCGGCTGGGTGCCTCGCTCGCCTACTACACCCTGTTCGCGATCGCGCCGATTCTCATCATCGCGATCGCGATTGCCGGATCGATCTTCGGGGCCGAAGCGGTGCGCGGCGAGATCGTCGCGCAGCTCGACCAGCTCATCGGGACGGCGGGCGCGAAGGCGGTGCAGGCGCTGCTCGAAGGCGCGCACAAGGATCAATCGGGCACGCTCGCCGTCATCGTCGGGACGGCCACCCTGCTGCTCGCGGCCAGCGGCGCCTTTCTGGAGCTGCAGCAGGCGCTGAACACCATCTTCCGCGTCAAGACCGACCCGAAGAAATCCGGCGTCAAGCGACTCCTGATAAACCGGCTGCGGTCGTTTGGACTCGTGGTGTCGATCGGGTTTCTGCTGCTCGTGTCGTTGCTGGTCAGCGCGGCCTTGGCCGCCGTCTCGGCCCGCATTCAGCGCAGCGAGATCGGGGGACCCGCGCTTTGGCAGGTGCTCAATGTCGTGCTCTCCCTCGGCGTCATCACCGTTCTGTTCGCGATGATCTATCGCTTCCTGCCCGACGTGCGCCTGGCCTGGCGGGACGTGTGGACCGGTGCGTTCGTGACCGCGATCCTGTTCACGATCGGCAAATACCTCATCGGCCTGTACCTCGGGCGCTCGAGCGTCGCGTCGAGCTATGGCGCCGCCGGTTCGATCATCGTGCTGCTCACGTGGGTATACTATTCCGCCCAGGTCATATTGCTCGGCGCCGAGCTGACGCGCGTCTACGCCGAGTACTGCAAGGGTGCGCCCCCGCCGCCCAACAACCTGGCGCGCCGGGATCCCGACGCGCATCCCTCCGCCCCGAAACCGACGGCCTAGTCCTCCGGGAGTGAAAGGTCTAAGTCCAAGCCGGGGAACGTTTTCGAGCGACTGGGTTCCTACCTGCCTGGCTAAATGTGAAGTCTGCGGGAACGAATACTATCTCGCCTATGATATTATCCGCGACGGAACCTCCTACACGTTCGACCGTTTTGAGTGCGCGATCCACAAGCTCGCCCCTGCGTGCGACCACTGTGGGTGCAAGATCATCGGCCACGGCATCGAGGCTGACGGCACGTTCTACTGCTGCGCGCACTGCGCCCGCCAGAGCGGCGTTACGACCGTCGCGGATCACGCCTAAGCATCGTTGTGGAGGAGGTCCCTCGAAAGTAAGGAAGTCCCATTCCTTGACACGTCAGGCGCTGGGGTGCCTAATCAACAGGCGTCTCGTGCCTTTTCACACGTCCAGAGAAGGCACGCTAATTGCGATTGCTGACGCCTCGCAGGGGAGATGGTCGCGCGATGGACCACCAATGTTGTTTGTGTGGCCAGCCGATTTTGAACAGTCCTAGCGAGCCGGTGACTCTCCGCACCCCGCTTCCGGGCGACCGGAAGGGGGGCGAACCGCTGTATTGCCACTCATCGTGCTTGGCAGCGAAGGCGCCGGGACGGGCGGAGAATGTGATTCCAGCAACGGGAGGGGAACCCAGTTCCCCGAGCGCGCAGGCACTGCTCGCCGCCATCGTCGAGTCGTCGGAAGACGCGATCGTCAGCAAGACGCTCGAGGGCATCATCACGTCGTGGAATGACGCGGCCTACCGCATGTTCGGCTACACGGCCGAGGAAGCGATCGGGAAATCAGTCAAGATTCTCATCCCGGACGACCGGCTGGAAGAAGAGCAACTGATCCTCGAGCAGCTGCGCCGCGGCGACCGCGTCCAGCACTATGAGACCGTCCGCCAGACCAAGGACGGCGCGCTGATCGACCTCTCCCTCACGATCTCGCCCATCCGCGATGCCGATGGGAAGGTGGTGGGCGCCTCGAAGGTGGCGCGCGACATCCGCCTGCAAAAAAAGACCGCACGCATGCTCCAGGATGCGGACCGCCGCAAGGACGAGTTCCTGGCGCTGCTCGCCCATGAGCTCCGCAACCCCCTGGGTCCGATTCGTCACGCCGTGAAGGTCCTGGGGGCCAAAACTCCATCCCCCTCCGAGCTCCAGTGGGCCACGAACATCATCGAGCGGCAGGCCGAGCACATGAGCCGGTTGGTCGAGGACCTGCTCGACGTGTCCCGCATTACACGCGGCACGATCGAGCTGCGCCGCGAGCGCGTGGACATCGCGGGTGTGCTCAAGAGCGCCGTCGAAGCGAGTGGCACCGCCATCGACAAAGCCGGCCACCGTCTCAAAGTCACGCTGCCCGACGAGCCGCTGTACGTGGACGGCGATCCGACACGGCTGACCCAGGTCGTGGCCAACCTGCTGGACAACGCGGCGAAGTACACCGACTCCGGCGGCCGGATCTCCGTGGGCGCCGGCCGGGAAGGCGACGCCGCCGTCATCCGCGTGAAGGACAACGGGATCGGGATCGCACCGGAGATGCTGCCGCAGATCTTCGACATGTTCATGCAGGCGGGGGTGCCTTTCGATCGCACGCAAGGAGGACTCGGCGTCGGATTGGCGCTGGTGGAGCGTCTCGTGGAGCTGCACGGGGGAACGGTCGCGGCGCACAGCCAGGGCCCCGGCACGGGAGCCGAGTTCACGATCCGGTTGCCGGTCGCCATGCGAACGCACGCGCGGCTGCCGCGCCACGCCCCCGGCGCGGGCGCCAAGGCCCATCCGCTCGTGCGCTGTCGGGTGCTGGTCGTGGACGACAACCAGGATTCCGCCGACAGCCTGTCGATGCTGCTCCGGATGATGGGTCACGAGGTAGCGACGGCCCACGATGGCTTCGAGGCCGTGGCCGCCGCGACGACATTCCTCCCTGACGTCGTCATCCTGGACATCGGCCTCCCGAAGCTCAACGGCTACGAGGTCGCGAAGCGCATCCGGGAGCAGCCGCGCGGCAAGACCATGGTGCTGGTGGCGCTGACGGGGTGGGGCCAGGACGAGCATCGCCGCCTGTCGCAGGACGCCGGGTTCGATCATCATCTGACGAAGCCCGTGGAGATAGAAGTGCTGCAGGAGATCCTCACCGCCACGGAAAGCTGCCTGCCGGAACGCCGCCTCGCCGCCCGCTGACGCAGTGACGGTGACTTTGCGGGCCCCCGTAGCCCGTCTATCTTCATTCCGATGCGCCTGCTTTCCGCGATAGCCGTTCTCAGCGGCCTGGCCCTGACCGCTCCTCCCCCACCCCCGGGCTACCGGATCCTGGTCGCCAGCGAGTCGGGCGACATCATCACCCAGCTTGTCTGGGACGGTTCGTCACTCACGGCGACCAAGGTCGTCCCGGTCGGCGTCATGCCGGCGGACATCGACGGGCCGCACAATGTGACCGCGGCGCCGGACGGCTCGGCCTGGTACGTGACCATCGCGCACGGCACTCCGTACGGCTCCCTGTGGAAGCTCGCGGCCGGGACGGACTCGCTGGTGGGCCGCGCCGAGGTCGAGATGTTCCCGACCACCATCGCCCTGACTCCGGATGGCGCCCTGGCGTTCGTCGCGAACTCGGACTTCCACGGCGACCACCCCCGAGTCAACGTCGTCACGATCGTTCAGACCGCCACGATGACGCCGCTCACGAACCTCCCCGCCTGCGATATGCCGCACGGGGTGAAGGTCAATCACGCCGGCACGCGGGTCTATGTGTCGTGCATGAACTCGGACGAAATCTTGGAGATCGACCGGCAATCGTTCCGTATCCGGCGCCGCCACAAGACGGGCGAGGGCATGGGGCACTCCATGGCAGGGACGGGCGCGATCCACGGGGTGGCGCCCGCGTCGGCGCCGCAGCCTACGGAGGGCGCCGGCCGTGATTGCTCGCCGACATTCGTGTCCGTGTCGCCCGACGACCGGCGGCTCTACGTCGCCTGCAACCATCGCAACACACTCCAGGTGCTCGATGCGGCGACGCTCGAGTTGGTCAAGGAGATCCCCGTGGGGGCGGGCGCCTACAATGTCGAGCCGTCGGCGGACGGACGCTGGGTGCTCGTGACGAACAAGAAGGCCCAGAGTGTGTCGCTGGTGGACGCGCACACGCTGACCGAGGCTGCCCGGATCGCCACGTCGAAGCCGCTGCCGCACGGCGTCGCCTACGCGCCGGATGGCCGCTGGGCGTTCATCTCGGCGGAGAGCGTCGGAGCCGATCCGGGGGCCGTGGACGTGATCGATCTGACGACGCGCGCCCGCGTAGCCGGCATCGCGGTCCCGCGGCAGCCCACCGGCATCACGATTCTGCGAACCTCCCTTCCCCCCCCGTGACCCACACGACGAGCGTCACGCTCCCGCCGGCGGAGGTGCTGGACCGCGCCGCGAAGTTTTTCGCCGAGCGCATACCCCATATGGCGGCTTTCGTGGAGCAGCGTGGGCCGAACTTCGTGGTGCTGCGCGGTCAGGGTGGGGAGGAAGTCGTCATCAGCGCGAGGGAAGACACGCCGAGTGGGGTCACGCGCGTCCGTGCATCCACGCTCTTCTTTGACCAGGCAGTGGACCGCTGCTTCTCGACCCTGCCGCTGGCCTCGGCCATCGAGGTCGCATGACGGCCGCCGCGCCCACACCCGCTGCGGCGGGCGAGCGGTACGCGGTGCGCGTGATGGTGACGCCCGTGTGGGATCAGGTGGTGGTGCCGGTGGACGCGGGCACCACCGTCGCGCAGCTCAAGCGCGACGCGCTGCGGGCGGCGCTGAAGCGCGCCGACGTGGATGAGCGGGACTACATCGTGAAATTCCGCGGCGCGGGGGTCGATGAATCCGTGACGCTCGGCGCGCTCGGCGCCGGGCCGAACGCCCCGTTCATCGTCCTTCCCGCGCGCCGCCAGCCGGTGCGGTGAAACCGCCCCCGCCCAGCCGGGCCCTCGCGACGTTCGCGGTCGGGTTTCTCCTGCTCGACGCGATTCTGTTCGCGATCGCCGCGGCCGCCACTCACCGCCCCCTCCTCTTCATCGCCGCCGGGCTCTGCGCGGTGGGATCCGGATTCGTGATCGTCGCCTGGCGGCGCTATCGCCGCACGCTGGCGGAGCTGGCCGAGGCGCGCCGCGAGATGAAGCGGGAAGCCGAGTCGATCCGCGATTTGCTGCAGACGCACCTCCGCAACTAAGTGAGCACCAGCGTCGTGTGGAGTCCCGCGTGCGCGCATCACTACGCTGGCGCGGGCCATCCGGAGCGCCCGCAACGCATCGCCGCGGTGCTCGACGCGCTGCGCGCGCCCGATCTCGCGCCGCAGCTCCGGTGGGTCGAGGCCGGCCCCGCGGACCGGGCCGCGCTCGAGCGCGTGCATCCGCCCCGGTATCTGGATCACCTCGAGGCGATCAACGCCCGCGGCGGGGGAGAGGCCGCGCTCGACCCGGACACGATCATGGGGCCGCGGACTTGGGAGAGCGCGCTCGCCGCCGCGGGGATCGCGCTGGCCGCGGTGGAGCAGGGGCTCGCGAGAGGGGGCGGGACCGCGTTCGGCGCCACCCGCCCACCCGGGCATCACGCCCTCGCGGAGCGTGCCATGGGGTTCTGCTTCCTCAATAACGTGGCGCTCGCGGCCCGCCACGCGCAGGCGTTGGGGTGCGCGCGGGTGCTGATCGTGGATTGGGACGTGCATCACGGCAACGGGACCCAGGCGCTCGTCGAGCGGGATCCCTCCATCCGGTTCGTCTCCATGCATCAGTATCCCTGGTATCCGGGCACGGGCGCCGCCGAGGAGCGCGGCGTGGGCAACGTCTTCAACGTGCCGCGGCCCGGCGGGCTGCCGCGCGCGGTGTACGTCCGGGACTTGCTCGCCGCGGTGGATGCCGCGCTCGACAAATGGCAGCCCGACATCCTGCTCGTGTCCGCCGGCTTCGACTCGCTGGCGGGCGATCCGCTCGGCGAATTCACGCTCGAGCCCGACGATGTCGCCCACTGGACCGTGGCGCTGCGCGAGCGCATGGGGTCGCGCCCGGTGGTCGGCGTGCTGGAGGGCGGCTACCGGCTCGATCTGCTGGCCGCGGGCGTCGTCGCGCACGTGCGCGCGCTTGCCTGACCCCCGGCCGGTCCTATACTTCAAGCGTGACCGTCACCACCACACCGCAGCAACCGTCGCAGGCGTCGAAGCACTGGCCCACCAGCATTTACCGGCGGCCCGACGGCACGCTCGAGCAGGACATCTCCCCCGCGCGCATCCGCGAGGTGCTGCAAGCCGGCGAGGGCGAGCTGTGGGTGGACCTCGACAGCACGAACATGCATCAGCACGCGCTGCTCGAAAAAGTGTTCGAGTTCCATCCGCTGTCCATCGAAGACACGCTGTCGCCCGGCACCCGCGTCAAGCTCGAGGAGTACGACCGGTACGTGTTCGTCGTCATGGCGGTCCTCCGCTTCGACGAGGGAACGCCCGACCCCTTCGACCTCGCGACGTCGAATATGTACTTCTTCCTCGGCAAGAACTTCCTCGTCACCGTGCACGCGCTACCATCCAAGAGCTGCGGTACGGTCCGGGACCGGGTGATGCGTAATCCGGAGCTGCTGGCGCGCGGCGTCGAGATGACGATGCACAACATCATCGACCAGTCGGTGGACGCCTACTTCCCCCTGGTCGAGCAGCTGAACGCTCTCGTGGACGGACTCGAAGAGCGGCTCTTCGAGCGGTTCGACGAGATGCTGATCCATGAGATCTTCAAGGCCAAGCGGGCGGCCTTCACCCTACGCCGCCACGTCGGCCCGCTGCGGGAAGTCCTCAACATTCTGACGAACCGCCCCTGCACCCACATCCGCGCCGACACCCAGCTCTACTACCGGGACGTATACGACCACACGATTCGGATCGTCGAGTCCGTGGACACCGTGCGCGACTTGCTGGCCGGCGTGCTCGAGACCTATCTGTCCCAGACGTCGAACCGGATGAACAAGGTCATGAAGCAGTTGTCGATCGTCGCGACGATCGCGCTGCCGCTGATCGTCGTGGGCGGGATTTATGGCATGAACTTCCAGCACCTCCCGCTCACCGACCATCCTCTGGGTTTCGTCGTCGCATTAGCGTCCATGCTCGTCGTCTCGGGCGTCGTGGTGTGGTGGTTGAAGAAAAACAGATGGCTTTGAAGCTGCTCGTCGAGCAGTGCTCCATTACCACCCGTCACCCTTTTGTCATCGCCCGCGGCTCGACGAACGGGTACAAGCGCGCCTGGGTGCGCATCGTGGACAGCGACGGCCGGGAAGGATGGGGCGAAGCCGATCCCTCCTCGTTCTACGGCGAGTCGCTGGAGACAGTGCTCGCGGCGCTCGATCGCCTGTCCACCCATCTGCCGAGCGATCCGTTCGACCTCGAGGCCGCCGAAGCCCGCTGGGCCCAGGTGGTGCCGAAGAACGGCTCCGCCCGCGCGGCGCTCTCCGCGGCGCTGCACGATCTGGTGGGCAAGCGGCTCGGCCAGCCCCTGTGGCGCCTGTGGGGCCTCGATCCCAAGAAAGCGCCGATTTCGTCCTTCACCATCGGGCTCGACACGCCGGAAAAGATGCGCGCCAAGGTCCGCGAGGCGAAATCGTATCCCATCCTCAAGGTGAAGCTGGGTACCGACCGCGACGAGGAAATCCTCAAGACGGTCCGCGACGCGACCGACAAGCCGCTGCGCGTGGACGCGAACGCCGGATGGACCGTCGCGCGGGCGAAGCAAATGATTCCCGTCCTGAAGGAATACGGCGTCGAGTTCCTCGAGCAGCCGCTCGCGCCCGAGGATCTCGAGGGGCTCGCCGAGGTGCACCGCCACGCCAGCAAGCACCTGCCCATCGTCGTGGACGAGAGCTGCCTCGTCGCCGCCGACATTCCCCGACTCGTGGGCCGCGCCGACGGCATCAACATCAAGCTCGCCAAGTGCGGCTCGCTGCGTGAGGCACTGCGCATGATCGCCACCGCGCGGGCCCACGGCATGCTGGTCATGGTCGGCTGCATGATCGAGACGTCGCTGGGCATCACAGCGGCGGCGCATTTCACGCCGCTGGTGGACGCGGCCGACCTGGACGGCGCCGCGCTCACCGTGGACGATCCCTTTGCGGGCGCGACGATCGAGGGCGGACAGATCCGCCTCCCCACCGAGCCGGGCCTCGGCGTCCGGCGGCGATGACCCCCCCGGTGACCGGGGGGGGGAGGCCGGCGCGCTACGCCGCCGTCGTGCTCCCCGTGCCCGTCGCCCGCGCTTACACCTACCAGATACCCGACGCGTTGGCGGACCGTGTGGTCCCCGGGGCGCGGGTCGTGGTGCCGCTGCGCCGCCGCAGCGTCGTGGGCATCGTAACGGCAGTCGATAGCCATCAGCCGTCAGCCGGCGTCGATGTCAAACCGCTTGCTGCAGCACCGGACGAGCAACCGGCGCTGTCACCGGCGTTGCTTGAGCTCGGCCGCTGGATGTCGGACTACTACGGCGCGCCGTTGGGCCTCGCGCTGCGCGCGATCCTTCCCGGCCCTCTGTGGAGCGTCGCACGACCTGAAGGACCGGCGCCGGCCGCCGAGCGGCTCCTCGTGCTGACCGGCCCGGGGGGGGGCATGGATTCGCTGCTCGAGCGGGAGCGCCGCTTCAAGCGCGCGCCCAAGCGGCGCACTGCTTACGAGGCGGTCGAGGCGCTGGGGGGCTCGGCGCCGGTCTCCCACCTCGTGACGCAGCTCAAGCTGTCGGCCGGCGTGCTCGAGGGGCTGGTGAAACAGGGGCTCGCGCGCTTCGAGCTCGTACCGGAGACGCGCGACCCGTTTGCCGGCCTATCATCTCCTCCGCCGCCTGACCTGACCGACGATCAGCGCGACGTCGTGGCCGGGATCGCGGCAACGCCGGTCGCCACGCCTGTCCTGCTGCACGGCGTGACCGGCTCGGGCAAGACGCTGGTCTATCTGGACGTGCTTCGAGGCGTCGTGGCGTCGGGGAAGGGGGCGATCCTGCTCGTGCCTGAGATCGCGCTCACGCCCCAGACCGTGGCGCGGGTGCGGGGGGTGTTTGGGGACCAGGTGGCGGTCCTGCATTCCGGACTCTCCGACGGCGAGCGGGCCGACGCCTGGCGCGCGCTGCGCCGCGGCGAACGCCTGGTGGCGGTGGGCCCGCGCTCCGCCGTATTCGCGCCCGTGCAGCGGCTGGGCGCGATTGTGGTGGATGAGGAACATGAGCCGAGCTACAAGCAAGGCTCGGTGCCGCGCTATCACGCGCGCGACGCGGCGGCGGTCCGGGCGCAGCTCGAGGGGGCGCGGCTGATTCTCGGGAGCGCGACCCCGTCGCTTGAGACCCTCGACCTGGCCGCACAGGGCCGCGTCGCGACGTTGGCGCTCCCGGACCGGATCGGCGCGCGGCCCCTCCCGCCGGTGGATGTGATCGACCTGCGGACGGCGCCGCGCGTGCCCGAAGCGGGCGCGATCCCGTGGAGCGAAGCCTTGGACACCGCCGTTACCGGGGCACTCGAGCGCGGCGAGCAGGCGATTCTGCTGCTCAACCGCCGCGGCTTCGCGACCTTCGTGCAGTGTCCGGCGTGCGGCAACGTCCCGGGCTGCCCGCAGTGCGCGATCGCCCTCACGGTGCACCACACTCCGCCGGCCATGCGCTGCCACTATTGCGGCCACGAAGAGCCCATCCCGGAGACTTGCCGTGTCTGCGGCCACGCGACGCAGCGGCTCCGCGGCTTGGGCACCCAGCAGCTGGAGCATTTCGTGGGGTCGCGGTTTCCCGGCGCGCGCATCGCGCGGATGGACCTCGACACGACCACGAGCAAGTGGGCGCACCACCACATTCTGGAGCGCGTGGGGCGGGGGGACGTGGACATCCTGCTGGGTACGCAGATGATCGCCAAGGGGCTGGACTTTCCGAACGTGACCGTCGTGGGGGTAGTGGACGCCGACACGGGACTCCACTTCCCCGACTTCCGGGCCGGCGAGCGGACGTTCCAGCTCGTGGCGCAGGTGGCGGGACGGACAGGCCGTGGCCCTCGGGGTGGGCGGGTGTACGTCCAGACGCGCGCGCCGGATCACCACGCGATTCGCGCCGCCGCGGCGCATTCCGTGGCGGCTTTCGCCGCCGCCGAGCTGCCGCTGCGGGCGCCCCCGAATCCGCCGTACCCGCCGCGCGCCGGGCTGGTGCGGTTCGTGGTGACGGGGCGGGATCAAGCGCGCACCGGCGCGCTCGCCGAGCGGGTGGCGGGGTGGCTGCGGCGCGCGTCCACGGAGCGTCTCGACGGGGCGCTGACCGTGCTCGGCCCCGCGCCGTGCCCCATCATGCGCCTCAAGGGGAAGTGGCGCTGGCATGTGCTGGCGAAGGCCCCCCCAGACGAGCCGCGGGTGTTGGGCCGCGTCGTGCGCGCGTGGCGGACGAAGGCGCATCGCGCGGTGACGGTGGATCGCGACCCGGTTTCGCTCTTGTGAAAGCGCTTTCATTCCGGGTATTTTCACCGGCCTGTGAGTCGCCCCCGGTTTCAGTACCGACCACCGAACTTCACCGCGCCGCCGCTCTCGGGCGCGCCCGACGCGCGGTTCACGCCCGCACCGGCCGACGGGGTCCTCCCCGACGGTTTTTTTTCGACCACGAACCTGCCCACGTACGTGAAGCTGCCGGGCGGTTGGCGGCGGCCGCGGCTGCCCCGCATGGATTGCGTGATCGTGTATTCCCAGCCCGATGATCTCGTCGTGCTCGAGCCGCGGCGCGTGCGCCGTGGCGACAATGTCGCGATCGCGGCCACCGAGGACGGGAGCGAAGGGATCTACGTCCATGCCGAGGGCTTCCTCGGCGGCCGGCACAGCGCCAACGAGTTCCGCTTCATGCAGACCGAGGTATCGCGCGAGCGGCCCGTGGACTACAGCGTGCTGGCTCAGCTGCTCGGTGAGGAGAAGGAGCGCGGCGGTAAGATCCTGTGGGTGATCGGTCCGGCGCTCGTGCACGCGCGCGCCCGCGAAGACATGATCTGGTTCATCGAGCACGGCTACGTCGGGGCGCTGCTCGGCGGCAACGCCGTCGCGGTGCACGATCTCGAGGCGGCGATCTTCGGCACGACGCTCGGGATGTCGAGCTCCGGCGAGGGCGTCGAAGGCGGCCACGCGCTGCACATGCGCGCGATCAACGCCGTCCGGCGCGCGGGCTCGATCGACGCCGCGGTGCGGCAGGGGATCGCGACGAGCGGCATCATGCACGCCCTCGTCACGCACAAGATCCCCTACGTGCTGGCGGGATCGATCCGGGACGACGGGCCGTTGCCGGACGTCATTTCCGACACGCTCGCCGCACAGGATGCGATGCGCGCCTATACCGCCGTCGCGACGTTCGCGGTGTTCGTGGCGACCGCGCTCCATGCGATCGCGGTCGGCAACATGCTGCCGGCGTTCGTGGACGCCCCCAATCCCGAGGACGTGCGGCCACTGACCACGGTGTGCGTGGATCAGACCGAGTTCGTCGTGAACAAGCTGCGCGACCGCGGCACGCACCAGGCGTACGGCGTCGTCACCAACGCGCAGGACTTCATGCACGTCCTGCGCTTCTACGTGGAGCGATGGCAGCAGGCCCCAGCGGCCCCAACGGCCCCCCGCCCCCCTCAGGCTCCGACGCCCGCGCCCCGTTCCCGGTAGGGACGCCGGGGCAGGGGCCGGGATGGGCCAAGGTGGCCGCGGCGGTGGAGGCGCAGGTGCCACCCGCCGAGATCGAGACCATCTACCTGTTCCGGCCGATCAAGCGGGAGGGTCGGGAGTGGGGGACGGCGGTGGTGACGCGCAAGAGCGCATCGCCCGAAGGGCGGTTGCGGGTCTATACGGCGCAGTACATGCTGATCGTGCGCGGCAAAGAGCGCGGGCAGTCGAAGGTCGAAGTGGTAGAAGTGGGACTGAGTCCCGCGGCAGTGCTGGCGCAGGTCATGCAGGCCGCGGTGGACCGGGGCGGCGAGACGGAGCCGCCCCTCGAGCTGGGCCCCGGAGCGTGGTATGAAGGTTGACGGCGAGCGGCTGCTGGAGGCGTTCCGGCGCCATTTGCTCGATCACAATCTGCCGGTGACGCAGCAGCGGCTCGCCGTTGCGGAAGCCATCTTCGTGTCCGGCGCCCACCTCTCCGCCGAGGAGATCGCGGCGTGGGTCGCGGGCCGCGGCCACACCGTGGGCACGGCGACGGTGTACCGCACGCTCGACCTGCTGGTGCGGAGCGGGCTCGTGAAGGAGCACGACTTCGGCGACGGGTTCAAGCGGTACGAGCCGGGGGCCCGCGGCGGCGAAGGGGGGGGACAGCCGCACGAGCACTGCATCTGCTCCTCGTGCGGGGCGGTGACGGAGTTCTCGAACGACCGGCTCGAGCGGATGATCGCCCTGCTCGCGGAGGAGGTGGAGTTCCGGCCCCACCACCACCGGCTGGAAATTTACGGACTGTGCCGGAGCTGTCAGCAGTCGAACCCTCTAGCGCGCGCGAGGTAACTCTCGTTGATCGACTCACGAATGTTCATCCCGACCAAGGCGTTCCTCACCAAGGGCGTTGGTCGGCACAAGGAAAAACTCACGAGCTTCGAGATGGCGCTGCGGGATGCGCATCTTGCGAATTTCAATCTCGTGCGCGTGAGCTCGATCTTTCCACCGCACTGCGAGCTGGTGGACCGGGAGGAGGGGCTGAGCATGCTCAAGCCCGGCCAGATCGTGTTCACTGTGGTGGCCGAGTCGGCCACCAACGAGCCGAGCCGGTTGGTGGCGGCCTCGATCGGGCTGGCCCTGCCGGCCGACGCCTCACACCACGGATACATCTCCGAGCACCACAGCTACGGACAAAACGAGGTCGTCGCGGGCGAGTACGCCGAGGATCTCGCGGCCTCCATGTTGGGCACGGTGCTCGGCGTCCCGTTCGATCCCGACAAGGCGTGGGACGAGCGCCGCGAGCAGTGGCTGCTGTCGGGCGAGATCGTTCGCACGATGAACGTCACCTCCACCGCCGAGTGCGGCCCCGATGCGCGCTGGACGACGGTCGTGTCGGCCGTCGCGTTCTGCGGGTAGCGTGACCGGGACGGAGGTCTCGCTCGCCGTCGCATTCACCGCCGGACTGCTGAGCTTTCTGTCACCCTGCGTCCTGCCGCTGATCCCGAGCTACGTCGGGTTCCTGACAGGCATGTCGGCAGACGAGCTGCAGGCGGGAGGGGGGGAGCGCCGCCGCACCGCGCTGCTGCACGGCCTCTGGTTCGTCGCCGGCTTCACGCTCGTCTTCGTGCTGCTGGGCGCCGCCGCTTCCGCGCTGGGGAGCCTGCTGCGGGACTACCAGCACTGGCTGGGGCGCGCCGGCGGCATCCTGGTCATCCTGTTCGGGCTCTATCTGCTGGGGATCCTGCGCCCGGCGTTTCTGATGCGCGAACGCCGCATCGAGCTGTCCCGCAAACCGCTCGGCTATTTCGGCTCGGGCGTCGTGGGCTTCACGTTCGGCGCGGCATGGACTCCCTGTATCGGGCCGATCCTCGGCGGGATTCTCACGCTCGCCGCGACACAGAGCGAATTGGGCCGGGGCATCACGCTGCTCGCGGTCTACGCGTTGGGCCTGGCGGTGCCGTTTCTCCTCACGGCGCTGGCCCTGGACAAATTCCTGGTGTGGTTCCAACGGTTCCGGCCGTATATCGTGTGGGTGGACCGCATCGCGGGCGCGATGCTGATCGTGCTGGGCATTCTGCTCGTAACCGACAATTTCACGCTGCTCGCGGGGTATCTGCGGGGCCTGACGCCGGAATTCTTGCGGCGGCGGCTGTAGAACCTGCCGCCACCAGGCGGGTACCCATTGCTGACCATTCGCCGTTCACAGAGAGGCTCTTATGAATCGTATTGCCTTGACGAGTTTGGTCGTTCTTGGACTTGCCGCCTGCCAGAAGGAGCAGCAGGCCGGCCAATCCACCGACTCGACCGCCCGCGATCTCACCTTGGCGCCCGCCGAATCCACGGCGGCGATGCGCGACATGCCTGACCCCGCCCCCGCTCCGCCGCGGACGCAGCCGCCGGCCCGCCGCCCGCCGCCGCCGCCCGCTCCTCCCGCCGCGGCGCGGCCGACGACTCCTGCGCGGGCCACGCTGCGCCTCACCTCCGGCGCGCGGTTCGATGCCGCGGCAACCGACACGATTACCTCGAAGACGGCCAAGGTCGGTGACCCGTTCAGCGCGCGCATCGTCGAGGACGTCAGGAACGCCGCGGGTGAAGTGGTGATTCCGGCGGGCTCGACGGTGAACGGGAGCATCACGGATGTGAAACCGGCCCCCAATCCGCGCACTCCGGGCACCTTGACGTTGAGCGTTACGAGCGTCACCGTACGGGGGAACACCTACCCCATCGAGGCGACCATCGACTCGCTTGAAACCACCCACAAAGGCCGTGGCGTCACCTCGGGCGACGCCGCCAAAGTCGGCGCGGGCGCGGTGGCCGGCGCGGTCCTCGGCCGCGTCATCGGCGGGAACAAGAAGGGCACGATCATCGGCGGTGTCGTCGGCGGTATCGCGGGCGCGGGTGTGGCATCGGAGACCAAGGACTCCGACATCGTGTTGCCGGCGGGGGCGCATATCATCGTCAGGCTGACGAAGGAGCTTGCGGTATCGGCGCTCTGACGCGGTGATCCGCGCCAAGCTGTCGGCCATGATGTTCCTCCAGTTTTTCATCTGGGGGGCATGGTACACGACGATCGCCGTGTACATGACGAACCACGGGATGGCGACGCTGACGCACTGGCCCTATACGGTCAACCCGATCGCGGCCATCGTCGCGCCGTTTTTCCTGGGGCTCGTGGCAGACCGCTATTTCGCGACGGAGAAGGTGCTGGGCCTCCTGCATCTACTGGGCGGCTTAGTGCTCTTCGCGGTGCCGAGTGCCACGGGCTCGCCTTCCATATTCATTTTGCTCCTGCTGCTCTACAACCTCTGCTACATGCCTACCCTGGGTCTCGTAAACAGCCTGGCGTTTCACCACATCCAGTCCCAGGAGCAGCAGTTCCCACTCATCCGGGTGTTCGGCACCATCGGGTGGATCGTGGCCGGGCTGTTCATCAGTCTGGTGCTGGGTGGCCTGGTAGCGGACGTCCCGGAACGCACGGCGCTGCCACTGTACACGGCCGCAGGCGCGAGCGTGCTGCTCGGGCTCTACAGCTTCGCGCTGCCGCACACGCCCCCGCCGGGCGCGGGGCAGCGCGTCTCGCTGCGCAGCATCGTCGGCCTCGACGCGCTGGCGAAGCTCGGCGACCGCCCCTTCTACGTGTTCATCGCCGCCTCACTGCTGCTGTGCATCCCGCTCGCGGCCTACTACAACTTCACGCAGATCTTCCTCGGCAGCGCGGGCGTCACCAAGATCGCCGCGACGCAGACGCTCGGTCAGATGTCCGAGGTCCTCTTCATGCTGCTGATGCCGCTCATGTTTGTCCGGCTGGGCGTGAAGCGCATGCTGTTGGTGGGCATGGGTGCCTGGGTGCTGCGCTATGTCCTCTTTGCGCTCGCGGCCCCGGGCGCGGTTTTCTGGCTGATCGTCATCGGTATCCTGCTGCACGGCGTCTGCTACGATTTCTTCTTCGTCACCGGCCAGATCTACGTAGACAAGAAGTCCACGCCAGCGGTGCGCGGCCAAGCGCAGGGATTGCTCGTGCTGGTCACCTACGGCATCGGCATGCTCATCGGCGCGCAGGTGGCCGGCAACGTGTACAACCGGTTCCTCGGCGGCGCCACGAGCCTGACGCTCGAACAGTGGTCGCAATTCTGGATGTTTCCGGCGGGATTTGCGGCCGCGGTATTGGTCTTGTTCGCCGTGTTGTTCCGGCCACGCGTCGAGGAGCCCGCGGGCTAAGGCTCCTCCGCCAGCTCGCGCAGCCAAATGTTGCGGTATCGCGTCGGATTGCCGTGATCCTGTAGACTGAGGGGCAGCCGATCGGCGTGCGGGCTGTACGTCGCGCGCCGCGCGTGCGCCGTGCGCCCCATCAGCTCGACGGCATCCTGGATGAGCACGCCGTTGTGGAACACCGTGATGCGTGCCGGCCGCTGCACGGATCCATCCTGCCCGAACCGCGGGCGCCGGAACACAATGTCGTACGTTTGCCACACGCCCGGCGGCCGCGACGCATTCACGAGCGGCGGATGCTGACCATACATCGCGCCCGCCAGTCCGTCGGCATACGTGTCGTTCTGGTACGAATCGAGCACCTGCACTTCGTACATACCCATCAGAAACACGCCGCTATTCGCGCGCTCCTGTCCTTCCCCCCTGGGCGGCGTGGGAGTCGCCCACTCGATGTGCAGCTGGATGTCCCCGAACCCCCGGGCGCTCACGAGCGAGCCCGTCCCGGGCGCGACCTCTACATACCCGTTGGCGACGATCCATTTCGCGGACTGGCCGTCCTCCGTGCGCCACTGCGCCAGACCGGATCCGTCGAACAGCACGACGGCATCGCTCGGCGGCGGTGCTGGCGGCGCTTCGCGCCCGGGCTGCACGACGGGCGGGCGGGGCCGGTCCAGGGAATGAACCGGCCATTGCTGGGCCTGCATCAACACGGCCAGCGCCAGCGTCGCAATCACGGCTTCCAGGTCCCCTTCGCGACCGCGGGAACGAACGTATCCACCCCCGGCGGGGGAAAGTCGAGCGTGCGGCCCTGCTCGGCGCTCATGTACGCCGCCATCAGGACGCGGACCACGGCCAGTCCATCGTCGAAGGTGAGCGCGGGCGTCTGGCGGTTGAGAAATGCGTGGACCATGTGCCGGTCTTCCGCCTCGTAGCCATAGGCCGCCGCTTCGTTCACCACGACCGGCATGAGGCCGATTTCGGCTTGCTGTTTCTCGACCAGGTCCTCGCCCGCCCGCCCGCGGACCTCTCGGCTAAAGAACAGCTTGAGGCCGCTGTCCAGCGAGTTCCACGCCATCGAGTACTCGGGCCCGAGCAGCTCGGCCGACAACCGCAGGCCGGCGCCGACGAAGCTCCAGGACGTCGTCGCCTCGCCGAGCACGCGATGGCCGTCGTCGGTCGCGAATTCGATCACCAGACTCGCGAAGTCTTCCGATGGCGCCTTGGCATAATCCACCTCACTCCCCATGCTCTCGGTGAGCTTCTTGGCATATTCCGGCCGCGTCCACTTGAGGCTGGCGATGTGGGCGGTGATGCGCGCCGGACGCACGGAGGTCGCGGGCTTCCCGGGCTCGGTGAGGAGATGCTGCACCACCAGCGCCGAGTGGCACATCATGTCGTTGAGGACGCCCCCGCCTTGCATCTCGCCCCGCCAGAACCACGGCATATGTGGCCCGCTGTGCTCTTCGGCGGCGCGCGCGAGGTAGGGACGCCCGGTGAGCTTGGCGCCGCGCGCCCACAGCAGCGCGCGGCCGGCCTCGAGCTGCGGCGCAAACAGCTGGTTTTCGAGATAGCCGTGGGCCAGGCCGACCTTCTTGACCAGCTCCAGCACACGCTTCGCTTCGGTCACGTTGCGCGCCAGCGGCTTCTCGCAGGCGATGCCGATGAGCTTGCCCCTGCCGCGCTCGATCGTGCTGACGATCTCTTCCACGTTCGCGACGCGGGCGTAGTTGGGTCCGCTCAGCCAGATCGCGTCGATGGCGGGGTCTTCCACCATCGCCGCGAGCGAAGGGAACGGGCGCGCGACGCCCACGCCGAGGGACGTTGCGAGCGCCGCGGTGGCGGCCGCGTTGTTCGCATTGGGGCTCCACACGCCAAGAATGTCGGCATCCCGCACGCCCACGAACGCCTGCAGATGGAACTTCGCGTTGAACCCGCTTCCCACCATCCCGATGCCCAGTCGCTTGGCCATTCAGTCCTCGTAATGGACGCCGAGTTTTTGGAGCGCCGCCGGCGGGCAGCCGGTCCACTCGCGCACGAACTCATTGCCGCGGTAGTCGAGGTCGGTGATCCCCATCTTGCTCGACCAGAAACCGGACGCGGTCAGATCGCGGAACATGTTGAAGAAGGCGACGCCCTGACTGAACTGCGGTTTGGCCCGCTTCGGCCAGGCGATGTCGTCGAGGACGCCGGCGCGCTCGTTGTCCGCGGCAGTGACGAACGCCTTGCCGGAGCGCTCCCGGCACTCCGCGTCCAGCCACGCCAGCCCGCCTCGCATCGGGATCTGGCCGTCGCTGCGCTCGATCAGCATGAAATCCATGAACTCCGGGACACCGGCATCGGTCGCGCTGCCTGAGCGCTCATCGCGCGGAATGACGATATCCACCAGCACGCGTACGGTTTGCCATTCGTGTGGCGTGAAGAACTTCGGCTCGAAGGAGGTTTGCGCGGCAACAGCTGCACGCGCCCATTGCGCAGCTTTCTCGGCCTCGCCAGGAGTCCACCGAAACGCCGTCGTGAGGGCTGCGCTCGCCAACGCCCCCAGTGCTTCGCGCCGCTTCATAGAGCCCTCGTCTTGAGTTGGTTCACGATGTAGTCGCTCGTGCGCCAAGACAGCGCCATGATCGTCCAGGTGGGGTTTTTGTCGGCCTGCGACGTGAACGGGGCACCGTCGGCGACGAACAGATTCTTGACCTCGTGCGTCTGGCAATTGGCATTCACCACCGAGGTTTTGGGGTCGGCGCCCATACGCGCACCGCCCAGCTCGTGGATGATGACGCCACCGGCCGCGATGCCGTAGCCATCCGCGCGCGTGGGCATCGGGGAGTACACCTCGCCGCCCATCTCCGCGACGATGGCGCGGAACGTCTCCTGCATATGCTTCACCTGCAGGTACTCGTGATCGGTCCACTTCCAGTGGAAGCGGAGCACCGGAATGCCCCAGCGGTCCACCATGTTGGGATCGATCTCGCAATAGCTGCCGTCGTTGGGGATCATCTCGCCGCGGCCCGAGAAGCCCACGTACGCACCGTAGTAGCGGCGATAATCCTGCTTCAACTGCTTCCCATAGCCGCCGCCGGGCGGGTAGCGGTGGATCCCGCCCATGAAGCCGTATCCCGGCATCCCGGCGCCGCCCCAGACCTCGATGTGGTAGCCGCGCGGGAAGTCGAGCTTCTTGTCTTCGAGCCACCAGGGCATGTAGACGTGCAGTCCGCCCACCCCGTCGTGGTTGTGGGGGACGTGATCCATCATCTTGGGAATGAACCCAGAAACATCGGTGCCGGTCGTATCGGTCAGATAGCGCCCCACCGTGCCGCTGCCGTTCGCCAAGCCATCGGGGAACGCCGTCGACTTGGAATTGAGGAGCAGCCGGGCCGTTTCACAGGCGCTGGCGGCCAGGACGACCACGCGGGCGGCGCTGTGGTGCTCGCTGCCGTCGGTCGTGTTGATGTAGGTGACGCCGCTGGCGCGCCCCGCCCGATCGAGCGTGATTTCGCGCACCATGGCATGGGTGACGAGCGTGAGCTTGCCGGTCTTGAGCGCCGGTGCGATGAGGACGTTGGTCGAGGAGAAGTTCGAGTTGGTGCGGCAGCCGCGGTCGCACTGGCCGCAGTAGTGGCACGCCGCGCGTCCGGGCAGCGGCCGGGTGAGAATGGAGAGCCGGGACGCAACGCAGGTGATGTTGAGCCGGCGCGCCGCCTGCTGCACCAGCAGCTCATAGCAGCGGGGCCGGGGAGCCGGGAGAAACAGGCTGTCCGGGGCGTTGGGCAGTCCTTCCTTGCTTCCAAACACCCCGACCAGTTGCTCGAGCCGGTCGTAATAGGGGCGGACGTCGTCATAGCTGATGGGCCAGTCATCGCCCAGCCCATCATGCGATTTGGACTTGAAGTCCCGCGGACCAAAGCGCAGCGAGATTCGGCCCCAATGGTTGGTGCGGCCGCCGACCATGCGGGCGCGCCACCAGCGAAACCTGTCTCCCTGAGCGACGGTGTACGGCTCGCCCGGGATCTCCCATCCGCCGATACAAGCATCCCACTCCCCGAACGGCCTGTCCTTGGTGGACGCGCCGCGCCGCGGGGAGTCGTACGGCCAGGTGAACATGGCTGAGTCCGTGGCGTTGTCCCACGGCCCCCCCGCCTCGAGCAGGGTGACGTTGAGGCCGGCGCGGGTGAGGACGTAGGCGGCCATGCCGCCGCCGGCTCCCGAGCCGACGATGCAGACATCCGCGAGTGAAGGGTCCAACGCTCGACGCATTTTAGCGCTCCATGGTAGCTGCGAATTGGCGACATGTCATTCCAAGGAACGAAGCACTGTCCTCCTTAAGAATGGCGTCTTGCGACGAATACCGCGTCCCCGGGCAGTCAGCTTGCTTTGGTACGATGCTGTTCATCACTCAAGACACGAGAGGAATGCTATGACCCGGAACAACTGGATCGCCGTCGCCATGCTGGCGACTGTCGCTGCTGTGGGTGCCTGTTCGCCCAAGGGCGGGCAAGCCGGCCAACCCGACGAAGCCGTGCAGGAGCGGGACCGGTCGGCGGCAACCCCTGTCTCCTATACCGTCCCGTCAGGGACGCGGATCGACATGACGATCAATGACGAGCTCAGCTCCCGCAAGAACAAGGCGGGGGACACCTTCACTGCGAAAATCGTCGAAGACGTGCGCGACCCGTCAGGCAATGTCGTGATCGACGCCGGCTCCACTGTGAACGGCCTCGTGACCGCCGTAAAGCCCGCGCCCAACCGGCGCACTCCGGGCACCCTGACGCTGGCGCTATCCACCGTCGAAGCGAACGGCAAGACCTATCCGATCATCGCCACGATCGATGAAGTACAGGCCGAGCGCCGCAATCGGCCCGTTGACGCCAACGACGCCGGCAGAGTCGCGGTGGGTGCGGCTGCCGGTGCCGCCGTGGGCCAAGTCCTATCCAAGAACACCAAGGGTACCGTCATCGGCGCCGTTGTCGGTGGCATGGCGGGCGCCGGGTACGCCGCGGAAACCAAGGACGTCGATATCGTCCTGCCCGATGGGGCGCATATCCTGGTCACGGTGAGCGAGCCGTTGACGGTCACCACAGCCAGCCAGTAACCAGCTTTCGCAGGGTTCAGTAGCCTAACGCACCGCCGGCGTACCGTGGGTCGGCCACACCGACCCACCCGCCGGCGGTTCGTTGTATCGCCGCCACGATGCCGCTCGTGCCTTCGCTAAACCGCGTGCGGCGACGCGCCAGTACGGCGTGTCCCAGCTCGCGCAGGGCGTTCACCGTCTGGTCGCTGAAGCCGTCACGCTCGAAGCGAATGGTATCCGGCAGCGCCTGATGATGCGTCCGCGGCGCCGCGACCGCCTCCTCCAACGTCATTCCCTGGTCCAGCACGTTGAGGACCACCTGCGCGACCGTCGTGATGATCGTGGGCCCCCCCGGCGTGCCGACCACCATGAACAGCTGCCCGCTCCGGTCCAGCACGATGGACGGCGTCATGGCCGACAGCATCCGCTTGCCTGGAGCAATCGCGTTGGCCTCACCCTGGACCAGCCCGTACATGTTCGGCTTGCCGGGCGCTGAGGTGAAGTCGTCCATCTCGTTGTTCAAGAGGAATCCGCCGCCCGTCACGGTGACCGCGCTCCCGAATCCATCGTTCAAGGTGGTGGTCACCGACGCGGCATTGCCCTGCGCGTCCACGATCGAATAGTGCGTCGTGTGCATTCCACCGCTGCCGCTGGCCGCCTGAACTGGGGTGGGGGTCGCGTGGCCCGGATCGATCTGCCCGCGGAGCTGGGCCGCGTAAGATTTGGAGAGCAGCCGTTCGAGCGGCATGCGCACGAAGTCGGGATCGCCGAGCCAGCGGTTGCGGTCCATGAACGCCCGGCGCATGGCTTCCGTGAGGAGGTGCACGTACGGCGCGGTGCCGAACGCGGGGAGGGTGTCGTAGCCCTCCATGATATTGAGGATCTCGCCCATGGTGACGCCGCCCGAGCTGGCGGGGGGCATCGAGTAGATCGTGTAGCCGCGGTAGGACAGCTGAATCGGCGTCCGCCATTTGGGCTGGTAGCGGCGCAAGTCGCTTTTCGTGATCAGCCCCCCCCCCGCTTCCCCCGCCCCCCCCGCCCCCCCGGCGCCCCGCTGCATTTCGGCGACGATCAAATCGGCGATCTGGCCCTGGTAGAAGACGCTTGGTCCCGAGTCGCTGATCAGCTGTAGGGTGCGGGCGAGGTCGGGCTGGGTCCACAGCGCGCCCACGGCCGGCGGCTGACCGCCGGGCAGGAACTGGCTCGCCGAGGCCGGAAACAGCGCCAGGCGCGCCGTGTCGGCGAGGATGTCTTCGTGCCGCTCTTCATCTATTAAATGACCGTCGCCCGCGAGCCGGACCGCTGGCGCGACGAGCGTGCCCCAGGGAAGCGACCCGTGCTGCTTCCACGCTTCGTACAGCCCGGCCACACTGCCGGGCACGCCGGAGGCGAGATGCCCCGTCAGGCCCAGCTCGGTGACGTTGCCCGCCGAGTCGAGGTACATGTCGCGACTGGCACCGCCGGGCGCCATCTCGCGATAATCGAGCGCCTGCACGGCGCCGGCCGCGCTGCGGTGCACGATGAACCCGCCCCCACCGATGTTGCCGGCGTCGGGCAGCACGACTGCCAGCGCGAAGCCGACGGCGACGGCGGCGTCGATCGCGTTGCCGCCCTGCCGCAAAATGTCCACGCCCACTTGGGACGCGAGCGGATGCGCCGTGACGACCATGGCGTTCGGCGCCGTCACGGGTGCCGGCTCGAGCGTCCACGTCGCGGGAATATCGCGCGCCCCGCGAATGACGGCGGGACGGGCGGCGCGAACGTCGGGAGAGGGCGACTCGGGAGCGCGGGTGCCGCCGCAGGCCTCGGCGAGTGCGGCGAGGATCAGAGCGAACGTCGTGCGCATTCGTAATATTATCCCCCTCGATGACAACCCGCGACTTCCACGACCCCCGTCCCACCGAGCAACGCAACCCGCGCACCGAGCGCATTGACGTCGCCTCGAGCCTCGAGATCGTGGACCTGATGAACGCCGAGGACGCCACCGTCGCGGGGGCGGTGCGCGGCGAGCGGGAGCGCCTAGCCCGTGCGATTGACGTGGTGGTGGATGCGTTCCGTCGAGGCGGCCGGCTCGTGTACGTCGGGGCGGGGACGTCGGGACGGCTGGGGGTGCTCGATGCCGCCGAATGCCCGCCCACGTTCGGGACGCCGCCCGCGATGGTCATCGGCGTGATCGCCGGAGGATATGGCGCGCTCGTCAAAAGCGTCGAGGGGGCGGAGGACGACGTGAATGCGGGCGCGGCGGCGATGGACACGGTGGCGGTGACGGACAAGGACGTGGTGGTAGGCATCGCGGCGAGCGGGACGACGCCGTACGTGCGCGCCGCGCTCGCGCGCGCGCAGACGCTGGGCGCGCGCACCGGCCTCGTGACGTGCGCGACTCCTCCCGCCGTGCTGGAGGAGACGTGCGACGTGGTCATCCAGCCGGTCGTGGGGCCGGAGGCGCTTACGGGCTCGACCCGGCTCAAGGCGGGGACGGCCACCAAACTTGTCCTCAACACGATCAGCACCGGCGCCATGATCCGGCTCGGCAAGGTGTACGGCAATCTGATGGTGGATCTGATGGCGTGGAGCGCGAAGCTCGAGGATCGCGGCGAGCGGATCGTGATGGAGTGTTGCGGCGTGAGCCGGGGCGAGGCGCGCGCCGCCATCGAGCGCGCCGGCGGCAGCGTCAAGCTGGCGATCGTGATGGTGCGCCGCGGCGTGGATCAGGATGAAGCGCGTCGGCTGCTCGATGCGGCCGGCGGGTTCGTGCGGCCGGCGGCGGGCGACCCGCCGCCCGTGACGCCGCGCCCGTGAACGACACGCTCGCGGTCGGCGTGATGTCGGGCACATCGCTCGACGGCGTGTCCACGGCGCTGGTTCGGCTCAACGCGGATCCGCCGGCCGCGACCCTCGTCGCCTTCCGGCAGGAGCCCTATAGCGCCGCCGAGCGGGGGGCGATCATTGACGCGATGGCCCGCGGCAGCCCCAAGGACCTTGCGTTCCTCCACGTGGCGCTGGGCGAGCGGTTTGCGGGCGCCGTCCTCGCCCTGCTCGCACAGGCGCGCGTTTCCCCCCGGGACCTTTCCTTCGTCGCCTCTCACGGCCAGACGATCTGGCACGAGCCGGGCCGCGCGACGCTCCAGCTCGGCGACGCGGCCGTGCTCGCCGAGCGGATCGGCGTCCGCGTCGTGAGCGACTTCCGCGCGCGCGACGTGGCCGCGGGGGGCCAGGGGGCGCCGCTGGTGCCGCTCGTGGACGTGATGCTGTTTGGCCACGAAGCGCAGGGCCGGTGGCTCCTCAACATCGGGGGCATGGCGAACGTCACCTGGGTGCCGCGGCGCGGAGACATCAATGGGGCGTTCGCGTTCGACACCGGTCCTGGTGTGGCGGTCATCAACGCCGTGACGCGGCGCGTGGATGCGGACGCGGAGTTCGACCGCGATGGCGAGCGGGCGCGGCGCGGGCGGCCCAACGCCAAGCTGCTCGAGGAGTTGCTCGCCGATCCGTACTTTGCGCAGGCGCCGCCCAAGAGCACGGGCCGTGAGCGCTTCGGGATCGAGTATGCGGAGCGGTTGCTGGAGCGCGTCAAGGCGGCGGGCGGATCCGACAACGACGCCGTGGCGACCGCCACGGCCCTCACCGTCGAGACCATTGCGCGCGCCGTCGCAAACCACAGCGACGAGCTCGTCATTTCGGGTGGTGGGGCAAAGAACCCCGCGCTGGTCGAGCGGCTCGCCGCGCGCGTCCAACCCCGTCCAGTCGTGCTGTTCGACCAGCTTTTCTTCGACGGTGAAGCGAAGGAAGCGGTGGCCTTCGCCTTTCTCGGCCATCAGACGGTGTTGGGCCGGCCCGGGAATCTGGCGGCGGCCACCGGCGCTCGCGGCCCGCGCATCCTCGGACACATCACGCCGGCATGACACGCGCGCGGCTCGTCTTTCCCGCGCTGCGATCGCGGCGGGCGTCGTTCGCGCACGAGCGCGACAAGATTGACGTCTCCCTCGCCGCCGGCGTGGGTGGCTTCATTCTTTTCGGCGGGACGCGAGACGCCGTTCAGGCGCTCATCCGCGACGTGAAGCAGCGGGCGGGCCGCCCCCTGCTGTTCGCCGCCGACCTGGAGCGCGGCCCCGGCCAGCAGTTTCGCGGGCTCACCGACCTGCCGCCTCCGGCGGCGCTCGGCTACCTCAATGACCTCGATGCGACCTACGCGGCCGGCTCGATCACCGGCACCGAGGCGCGCGCGGTGGGGCTTACGTGGGCGTTCGCGCCGGTGTGCGATCTCGACCTCGAGCCGCGGAATCCTATCGTCCAGACGCGGGCGTTTGGCGCCGACGCCGAGCGGGTGGGGGCGCACGCCGCGGCCTGGATCCGGGGGTGCCAGGAGCACGGCGTGCTGGCATGCGCCAAGCACTACCCGGGGCATGGGCGCACGACCACGGATTCACATGAGGGACTTCCCGTCGTCGCCACGCCGGCCGAGGAGCTGCAGCGGGTGGATGCGCAGCCGTTCGCTGCGGCGGTGCAGGCCGGCGTTGGGTCGATGATGCCCGCGCACGTCTCCTATCCGATTTGGGACCCGAGCGGCGCGGCGGCGACGTTCTCGCCGCGGATCCTGGGCCATCTCCGTGATGTGCTCGGGTTTCAGGGCCTGATCGTGACGGATGCGTTCATCATGGCGGGCGCGACCGCGGCGCAGAGCGAGGGGCCGGCGGCGGTGGCGGCGGTGACCGCGGGCTGCGACGTGCTGCTCTATCCGACGGACTGGGCGGCGGTCGTGCGCGCGCTCGACGCCGTGCCCGCGGATCGGGCGGCGGCGGCCGTGGTGCGCTACGAGGCGGCGCTGCGGCAGTGGGAGATGCGGACCGGCGATCTGGGGATGATGGATGAGGCGATGCTCGCCGAGCACCAGCGGTTTGCGGATGGGTTGGCAGACCGGTCGGTGCATCTCGTGCGCGGCACTGCGCCCGACCTCAAGCCACCGTTTGCGATCTCGATCGTGGACGACGATGTGGGCGGGCCGTACACGATTCCGCCGCGGGATGTTTTCCACGCGACGCTACGAGCTGCTGGGGTTCGGCTCACCCCGGGGCGCCGCCCCGGGGTCAGCCGAGTCGTCCTTGTGTATGCCGAGCCGCGGTCGTGGAAGGGCAGGGGGGACTTGGGGCCACGATCGCTGGCGCAGCTCGAGCGGCTGGTCCCCGGTGCGGCGCTGGTGATTCTGTTCGCGCACCCGCGGCTGGCGGCCCAGGTGCCGGGCGATGCGCCGGTGTTGTGCTGTTGGCATGGGCAGGCGCTGATGCAGCGAGCGGCGGCAAGATGGGTCAGGGGACGAGTCGAGTAACCGCGTTTTTCGGGTCACGACGATACCTGACTGACCGTCGTACCATGCGGTATGAAGTTGCTCGCGCGGGTGCGGGAGGCGTTACGGCTGCGGCATTACAGTCGTCGGACGGAGGAGGCGTACGTCTGGTGGGTGCGACGGTTCATCCGTTTCTGTGGCCAGCGCCATCCGCGCGAGTTGGGGGAACGCGACGTCACGCGGTTCCTGTCCAGTCTCGCGGTGGACCGGGGCGTCAGTGCATCCACGCAGAATCAGGCGCTGTCCGCGCTCGTGTTCCTCTACGGCGAGGTGTTGGGGTTGCGGGTGGGCTGGCTCTCGGCGCTCGTGCGCGCCAAGCGGCCGGAGCGGATGCCGGTGGTGCTCACCCGGGAGGAGGTTCGCGCGGTCCTTCAGCGTTTGCCGGGCATCTGTTGGCTGATCGGTGCGGTTCTGTACGGTACGGGGGTTCGCCTACTGGAGGCGTTGCGGTTGCGGGTCAAGGATATCGATTTCGCGGCCAACGAGATCATGGTGCGCGGGGGCAAGGGCGATCGCGACCGCGTCACCATGTTGCCCGAGCGTCTCAAGCGTCCGTTGCTGCACCATTTGGCTGAGGTGCGGCGGCAACACGAGCGGGATATGGCGGCGGGGGCGGGGTGGGTCGAGCTACCCGGGGCGCTGGGGCATAAGTATCCCGGGGCGGGTCGCGAGTGGGGCTGGCAGTGGGTGTTTCCGGCGACGCGCCCGTATATGGACCGTGCGAGCGCCGAGCGGCGGCGGCATCATCTGCATGAGTCGGTCATCCAGCGGGCGTTTCGGCACCCCAAACGGGCGGCGGGGATCGACAAGTCCGCGAGTTGCCACACGCTTCGTCACTCGTTCGCGACCCATCTCCTGGAAGCGGGCTACGACATTCGTACCGTGCAGGAGCTGCTGGGTCATCGCGATGTTCGTACCACGATGATCTACACCCACGTGCTCCGGCGGGGCGGGCTGGGCGTTCGTAGCCCCGCCGACAGTCGCTGATGAGTGTTAGACGGCAACGCGCCCGCCGTCTATTCAGCGCCGGCGAGTCTCGGTGACGCGGGTTAGGTAGCGAGGATGTCCCGGGGTTGTTATGCTAGAAAGGTCAGTCCAATTCACGTTCTATGAGAGTGATTGTCTAGGGCAGACCCTGACGTCGCTGATTGCGGAGCGT